>NZ_CP134062.1:4800000-6000000 GCF_031583025.1 Mycobacterium sp. Z3061
GAATAGTAGGGGTTGCCCTGGTCCTCGTACTGCGCGCGGATCGGCGCCTTGAACGCCTCTTCCTCCTCGGGCGACCAGGGCTTGCCGGAAGCCGAAAGCTGTTCACCGCGCACGGTTGCCAGCACCGAGGCGGCCTGTTCGCCACCCATCACCGAGATGCGCGCATTCGGCCACATCCACAGGAACCGCGGCGAGTACGCCCGCCCGCACATCGAGTAATTGCCTGCGCCGTAGGATCCGCCGATCACCACCGTCAGCTTGGGGACCCGCGCACACGCCACAGCGGTGACCATCTTGGCGCCGTGTTTGGCGATTCCGCCCGCCTCGTAATCGCGGCCGACCATGAACCCGGCGATGTTCTGCAGGAACAGCAGCGGGATCCGGCGCTTGTCGCACAGTTCGATGAAATGCGCTCCCTTGACCGCGGATTCGCTGAACAGCACGCCGTTGTTGGCGATGATGCCCACCGGGTGGCCGTGGATGTGCGCGAAGGCGGTCACCAACGTCTTGCCGTAATTGGCTTTGAACTCGCTGAATTGGCCGCCGTCGACCAAGCGCACAATCACTTCGTGCACGTCGTAAGGCACCCGCGGATCCGGGGGGACCACATCGTAGAGTTCGCTCTGAGACCCTTTGGGCTCGACCGCCGGGACGATGTCCCACTGCGCGGGTTCGCGCGGTCCGAAGGTAGCCGCAATCGAGCGCACGATCCGCAGCGCGTCTTCGTCGTCGTCGGCCAGATGGTCGGTGACGCCGGAGACCCGGGAATGTAGATCTCCGCCGCCGAGTTCCTCGGCGGTGACGATCTCCCCCGTAGCCGCCTTGACCAGGGGTGGGCCGCCCAGGAAGATCGTGCCCTGCTCGCGCACGATGACGGCTTCGTCGCTCATCGCGGGCACGTAGGCGCCGCCCGCCGTGCACGACCCGAGCACCGCGGCAACCTGCGGAATCCCCTTGGCGCTCATGGTCGCCTGGTTGTAGAAGATGCGGCCGAAGTGCTCCCGGTCGGGGAACACCTCATCCTGGCGGGGCAGGAAGGCGCCGCCGGAGTCGACGAGGTAGATGCACGGCAGCAGGTTCTGCAGTGCAACCTCCTGCGCGCGCAGGTGCTTCTTGACCGTCATGGGGTAGTAGGTGCCGCCCTTGACGGTGGCGTCGTTGGCGACGATCACACACTCGCGTCCCGACACCCGCCCGATGCCGGTGATGATCCCCGCACCCGGAGATTCGTCGCCGTACATGCCGTTGGCAGCCAGCGCGGCCAGTTCCAGGAACGGACTGCCCGGGTCGAGCAGGCGGTCCACCCGTTCGCGGGGCAGGAGTTTGCCGCGGCTGACGTGACGCTCGCGGGCGCGCTCGTTACCGCCGAGGGCGGCCGCGGCCAGTTTGGCGTTGAGTTCGCCGACCAACCGGCGGTGTTCGTCGGCGAAGGACGGGGCGATCGTCGTCACCGGGCCACCGAGTCCGAAAGAATAAGCGGCGGCTGAGTTTTGGCGAGCACCTCGTCGACCGAGACGTCCGGGGCGGTTTCGATGAGGTGCAGGCCGTCGTCGCGGACGTCGATCACGGCCAGTTCGGTGACGATGCGGTTGACGCAGCCCACGCCGGTCAGCGGCAGTGTGCAGCGCTCCAGAATCTTGGGGCTCCCGTCCTTGGCGGCGTGCTCCATCATCACGATCACCTTGCGGGCGCCGTGCACCAGGTCCATCGCGCCGCCCATACCCTTGACCATCTTGCCGGGGATCATCCAGTTGGCGAGGTCGCCGGTGACCGAAACCTGCATGGCGCCAAGGACAGCCACGTCGAGGTGGCCACCGCGTATCACGCCGAATGAGGTCGAGGAGCCGAAAAACGACGCGCCGGGCAGCACGGTCACCGTCTCTTTGCCGGCGTTGATCAGGTCGGCGTCGACGTCCTCGCGCCGCGGGTAGGGCCCGACGCCCAGGATCCCGTTCTCCGAGTGCAGCACGACGTGGACGCCGTCGGGAATGTGGTTGGGGATCAGCGTCGGCATTCCGATCCCGAGGTTGACGTATTGGCCGTCCTCGAAATCGGCGGCGATCCGGGCCGCCATGTCATCTCTGCTCCAGGTCACTGCTTGCCCCTTTCCCCCGCGAGTGTGCGGCCAGCTTCACATTCGTCGCCGAGCGTGCGGCCAGCCTCACATTCGGCGCCGTCGACCGCCATCACCGCACCGTCTCCTTCTCAATCCGCTTCTCCGGGTTGGGCACGTGCACCACGCGCTGCACGAACACGCCGGGCGTATGCACGGTGGCCGGGTCGATCTCACCGGGCTCGACCAGGTGCTCGACCTCGGCGATGGTGATGCGCCCGGCCGGTGCGCACTCGGGGTTGAAATTGCCGGCGGCGTACCGATACACCAAGTTGCCGTGCCGGTCGCCCTTCCAGGCGTGCACCAGCGCGAAATCCGTGCGGATCCCCCGCTCGAGTACGTAGGTCACACCGTCGAACTCGCGAGTCTCCTTGGGCGGCGACACGATAGCGACCTCGCCCGAGGCGTCGTAGCGCCACGGCAGCCCACCGTCGGCGATCTGGGTTCCCACTCCGGCCGGGGTGTAGAAACCGGGAATGCCCATGCCGCCGGCCCGCAGCCGCTCCGCCAGGGTGCCCTGCGGGGTCAGCTCCACCTCGAGTTCGCCGGAGAGGAACTGCCGCGCGAACTCCTTGTTCTCGCCTACGTATGACGAGATGGTGCGACGAATTCGCTTGTGCAGCAGCAACACTCCCAGACCGATGCCGTCGACGCCGCAGTTGTTGGACACGGTTTCCAAGTCGGTGACTCCGAGGTCGGCCAACGCCGAGATCAGCGCCTCCGGGATGCCGCACAGCCCGAATCCCCCGACGGCCAGCGACGAGCCGTCGGTTATGTCCGCGACCGCCTCCGCGGCGGTAGCCACCACCTTGTCCATTTGTCGCAGCGCCTCCGATTTCAGTTAATAATCATTAACTAAGTCAGTGAGAATACCATTCCCGACCGGGTGCGTCCAGGGCGGGTGGGCCGCTCAGCAGCGGCTACGGACTGCCGCGGAGCCACTCGATCGCCGCCTCGCGCATCTCGACTTTGCGTACCTTGCCGGTGACCGTCATCGGGAACTCCTCGACGATCCGCAGATACCTCGGAATCTTGAACCGGGCGATGCGGCCGGCGCAGAACTCCCGCAGCTCGTCGATGGTCAACTCCGCGGCCCCGTCGCGTAGCTTGACGACGGCCATGACCTCCTCTCCGTAGCGTTCGTCCGGCACTCCGATCACGTGTACATCGACGATGGCGGGATGGGTGTGGAGGAACTCCTCGATCTCGCGCGGCGAGATGTTCTCACCACCGCGCATGACGATGTCCTTGATGCGTCCGGTGATCTGCACGTACCCGCAGGCGTCCATCGCGGCCAGGTCCCCGCTGTGCATCCATCCGTCCGCGTCGATCACCTCGGCCGTCTTCGCCGGGTCATTCCAGTAACCCGACATCACCGAGTAGCCGCGGGTACAGAACTCACCGGACACACCGCGCGGCACCGTCTGGCCGGTACCCGGGTCCACCACCTTGATCTCCAGGTGCGGACCCACCCGGCCAACGGTAGAGACGCGCCGTTCCAGCGCATCGTCGGTGCGGGTCTGCGTTGACACCGGGCTTGTCTCGGTCATTCCGTAGCAGATCGAGACCCCGGGCATGTGCATGCGCCCGATCACCTGACGCATCACCTCGACGGGGCACGGCGCACCCGCCATGATTCCGGTGCGCAGGCTGTTCAGCTCGTAGTCGGCGAAGTCCGGCAGGCCGAGTTCGGCGATGAACATCGTCGGCACTCCGTACAGGCTGGTGCAGCGTTCGGCGTGCACCGCCCGCAAGGTCGGGGCGGGATCGAAACCGGGCGCCGGGATGACCATGCAGGCGCCGTGGCTGGTGGCCGCCAGATTGCCCATCACCATGCCGAAGCAGTGGTAGAAGGGCACCGGGATGCAGATCCGGTCGTGTTCGGTGTATTCCAGCAGCTCCCCCACCAGGTAGCCGTTGTTCAGGATGCTGCGGTGGCTGAGCGTGACGCCCTTCGGGTAACCCGTTGTGCCAGAGGTGTATTGGATGTTGATCGGATCGGCGGGCGACAGCGTCGCCGCGACCCGCGCCAGCACGCTCAGGTCGGCGTCTGCGGCGGCCAACTCATTCCAGCGATCGGTTCCCATGATCACCACGTCGCGCAGATCGACACAGTCCGGCCTGACCTCGCTCAGCATCGACAGATAATCGGCGTCCCTGAAACCGGGGGCGGCGACCACCATCGAAATCCCGGACTGCTGCAAGGCGTAAGCCAATTCGCGTGCCCGATAGGCCGGGTTGATGGTCACCAGGATCGCCCCGATCTCGGCGGTGGCGTACTGGACGAGAACCCACTCCCACCGGTTGGGCGACCAGATGCCTACCCGATCCCCCACACCGATTCCGGCCCGTAACAGCCCACTCGCCAACCGGCGCACGTCGGCGACGAATTCGGTGTAGCTCCACCGCCGGCCCGCCGCGACATCGACCAGTGCGTCGCGCGACCCGAACGTCGTTGCGGTATCGGCAAGATTCGCGCCAATGGTCTTCTCGAGCAGCGCGGGCACGGCCGGACCGCGTTCGTAGGAAAGCGGTTTGCGTTCTGCGGCGTCGGTGGTTGCCACGGTTCCTCCGGCCGGTGATTGGGTGCTACGTTAGTGACGATTAACCGACATGTCCAGGAGGCCGTCATGCCTGCGTCCGCCCCGGACAATGAACCCGGCCAGCCCGAGCCGCCAAATCGCCGCAGCCAGTTGAAGTCCGACCGGCGCCAGCAACTGTTGTCGGCCGCTGAGCGGCTGTTCGCCGAGCGCGGATTCCTCGCGGTGCGGCTGGAAGACATCGGCGCCGCCGCCGGCGTCAGCGGGCCGGCCATCTACCGCCACTTCCCCAACAAGGAATCACTGTTGGTCGAGTTGCTGGTCGGCATCAGCGCCGGGTTGCTCGCCGGCGCGCGGGCCGTGCAGGACCGTGGCGCCGGCGCGGCCGCGACCCTGGACGGCCTGATCGATTTCCACCTCGACTTCGCTCTCGGCGAACCTGACCTGATCCGGATTCAAGACCGTGATCTTGCCCACCTGCCCGCGGCCGCCGAACGGCAGGTACGCAGGGCCCAGCGGCAGTACGTGGAGATCTGGGTGGGAGTGCTGCGCGACCTCCACCCCACCCTCGCCGAAGCCGACGCCCGGTTGATGGCACACGCCGTATTCGGGCTGTTGAACTCCACGCCGCACAGCATGAAGTCGGCCGAGACCAAGCCTGCCCGCACGCTCCGGTCGCGCGCCGTCATGCGGGCGATGACCCTCGCAGCGCTGACCACCGGCGGTCAGTAGCCACCCGCGGGGTTGAGCCGGTCCTGAAACCCGTACGGCGCGATGCCCGGTACCCTTCGAAGTGGATATGAACGATCCACGTCGCACCCAGCAATTCGGTCCCCCTCAACCGGGGTCTAGTTCGGCGTGGGCGCAGCACCCCGGGGATTCGGAACCCGTCGATTACCCGGCATACGCCGATGAGATGCCCTACGCCAGCTACGGCGGCGGTGGCGGTTCGCCATGGTCGCCCGGCCCCTATCAACCCAACGCCACCCAGCAGTTGCCGCCGCAGTATTGGCAGCAGGATGGGCCGCCGAAGGCTGAACAACCCCCGGAGGGCCCGCCGCGTTCACCGCGCTGGTTGTGGTTCGTGGCCGGCGCGGCGGTGTTGCTCGTCATCGGTCTGGTCGTGGCGCTCGTCATCGCCAACGGATCGCTGAAGCAGCAGACCGCGATCGAACCCCTGCCGCCGGTGCCCAGCACCACGGTCGCTCCCCCGACCACCCGCACGACGTCGCCGCCCTCGACCACCCGCAGACCGCCACGCACCACCACGACCGCGCCGCCGGGTACGACCACGCCGCCCGGGGCGCCCAACACACCGGGGGCCATGCAGACGGTCGTCTACACCGTCTCCGGTGAGGGCCGCGCGATCAGCGTGATGTACATGGACGCCGGCGACATGATCCAGACCGAGTTCAACGTGGCCCTGCCGTGGACCAAACAAGTCAGCCTGTCCACCTCGGCGAAGGCCCCGGCGAGCGTCACGGTCGTCAACATCGGCCACGAGATCACCTGCTCGGTCACGGTGGCCGGGGTGCAGGTCAGACAGCGCACCGGACAGGGTCTGACCATCTGCGACGCCCCGCGCTAATTCGGGACACGCACCTTCAGCATCGCCAGCAGCCCCACCAGCAGCACCAGGCAGATGCCGCCCAAACCGGCCCGGGCCACGCCGAAGATGTCGACGAAGACGGAGAACAACCACGGCCCGAGGAAGGCCACCGCGCGGCCCGTCATCGTGTACAGCCCGAAGGCCACACCCTCCTTGCCGTCCTGCGCCATGCGCAGCAGCAGCGCCCGCGCCGACGACTGGGAAGGGCCGATGAAGAGACACAGCAGCAGCCCGCACACCCAGAAAGCCAGCGCACCGGACAGGGCCAGCAAGCTGAGCCCCGAGGCGAGGATCGCCGTCAGCGACACCACGATGACCAGCTTGGAGCCGACCCGGTGGTCGATCAACCCGCCCAGCACCGCACCAATCGCGGCCACCACGCTCCCGGCGACCCCGAAGATCAGCACGTCGGCCTTCGAGAGGGTGTAGACGTTGACGCCCAGCACCGCGCCGAACGCGAATATCGCCGCCAGGCCGTCCCGGAAGATCGCGCTGGCCACCAGGAAGTAGACGAGATTGCGGTCGCGCCGCCACTCCGCGGAGATGTCGATCCACAGCTTGCGGTAGCCACCGAGCAGGCTGGTCTGCGGAACGACCGCTGCGGTTACCGGATCGGTCGACCGGCGGGCGACGAGCAGCAAAGGCAGTCCCAGGATCGCCAGCCATGCCGCGGCCAGCAGCATCGCCGCCCGCACGTTCAACCCGTCGTGCGTGGACAGGTGCAGCAGGCCGCGCTGCTCGCCGTCGCCGGTCATGAAGCCCAGATAGACCAGGATCAGCAACAGAACGCTGCCGACGTAGCCCGCCGCCCAGCCGAAGCCGGAGATGCGCCCGGCCGTCGCCGGCGTCGAGAACTCCCGCAGCATCGCGTTGTACGGAACGCTGGCCAGGTCGCCGCACGCCGCCGTCGCGGCCAGCAGCGCCAGGCCCGCGAACAGGTAGCCGGGCTGATCGCGAATCTGTGACATTCCGCACGTCGTCACCACCGCGAGACCGGTCAGCACGCCCAGCGCGACATGCCTTCGGTGCGGCGACGCCACCCATACGCCGACGACCGGCGCCAGCAACGCCACGACGATCCCCGCGACGGCTCCGGCGCGTCCCAGCCAGCTCTCCGGCGTGGCGCCGCCGGGGGTGCCCTCCCCGACGCTGCTGGTCAGGTAGACGGAGAACACGAAGGTCGCGGTGATCGCGTTCAGGCCTGTGGAGCCGCAGTCCCACAGCGCCCAGGCCGCGATCCGGGAGCGTTTCGCGGCGGGCCACAGCTCGTCGCGCCGAGCCTGCGAATCTTCAGGCTCGGCGCTCTGGCGATCCGCCGCGCCCGCCCCCGGGTCACTCATGCACAGAACTTTATTGCTTGGCGCCGCACACCCGCTCCGCCCGCCCGCTCCCGTGCACTGTCTACGATCGTCGTCATGCCGATTCCCGCTCCCAGCCCCGACGCACGCGCCGTTGTCACCGGAGCTTCGCAGAACATCGGCGAGGCGCTGGCCACCGAGCTGGCCGCCCGCGGCCACAGCCTGATCATCACCGCGCGACGCGAGGACCTGCTCAACAAGCTTGCCGCCCGGCTCGCCGACAAGTACCGCGTCACCGTCGAGGTGCGGCCGGCCGACCTCGCCGACCCCGCCGAGCGCGCCAGGCTCTGCGATGAACTGGCCACCCGGCCGATCTCGATCCTGTGCGCCAACGCCGGCACCGCGACATTCGGTCCGGTCGCCGATCTCGACCCGGCCGGCGAGAAGGCCCAGGTGCAGCTGAATGCCGTTGCGGTGCATGACCTTACGCTGGCGGTGCTGCCGGGCATGATCAAACGCGGCGCCGGCGGAATCCTGATTTCGGGCTCAGCGGCCGGCAATTCGCCGATTCCGTACAACGCCACCTACGCCGCCACCAAGGCCTTCGCCAACACCTTCAGCGAATCGCTGCGCGGCGAAGTCCGCAAGCACGGCGTGCACGTCACGCTGCTCGCCCCCGGTCCGGTGCGCACGGATCTGCCCGAAGGCGACGAACGGTCGCTGGTGGAGAAACTGGTGCCCGACTTCCTGTGGATCTCGACCGAACACACCGCGCAGGTGTCGCTGGATGCGTTGGAGCGCAACAAGATGCGCATCGTCCCCGGGCTGACATCGAAGGCGATGTCGGTGGCGAGCGGATACGCGCCCCGGGCCATCGTGGCGCCGATCGTGGGCGCCTTCTACAAGAAGCTCGGCGGCGGATAGCTTTCAGCGCCGGCGGCGTCCGGAGCCGAAGATGCTGCGCACCGCTTCGCGTATCGCAGTGTTGATCCCGCTCTTCACCGTGGGGTTCTTGAGCACTTCCTCCCACACGGCCGGCCCCTTCGGCTCGGCGGGCGCGGGCATGGGTGGCAACTCGTAGTCCGTCGGCAGCCCCGGATAATCGGGTATCGACGGAGCTTGACCGCCCGTCGTGATCAACGGGGGCTCGGGCTGCTCGATCGTCTGCCCGTACTTGGCCTGCAACGGACTTGCCTTGGCGGCCTTGGTGACCTCATCGGTGCCGATGGCCCCCATCAGCGACCGGGGCACGCGCATGCGCGTCCAGGCCACCGGCGTCGGCGCGCCCTTTTCGGACAGGACGGTGACCACGGCCTCGCCGATCCCCAGCGACGTCAACGCGGATTCCAGTTCGTAGACATCGGTTTTCGGGTAGGTGCGGACGGTCTTGCTCAGCGCCTTCTGATCGTCGGGGGTGAATGCCCGGAGCGCATGCTGGACACGGGCGCCGAGCTGCGACAGCACGTCGTTGGGTAGGTCGGTGGGCAACTGCGTGCAGAAGAACACACCGACGCCCTTGGACCGGATCAGCTTGACGGTCTGCTCGACCTGCTCGAGGAACGCCTTGGACGCGTCGGCGAACAACAGATGCGCCTCATCGAAGAAGAACACCAATTTGGGCTTGTCGATGTCGCCGACTTCGGGCAGCTGCGCGAACAGATCGGCCAGCAACCACATCAGGAACGTCGAGAAGATCACCGGCCGCAACGACTGGCCACTGAACTCCAGCAGGCTGATCGTGCCGCGGCCCTGGTTGTCAGTGCGCAGCAGATCGTTCGGGTCCAGCTTCGGCTCACCGAAGAAGGTGTCGCCGCCCTCGCCCGCGAGGTTCACCAGCGCCCGCAAGATGACGCCCGCCGTCGTCGCCGACACCCCGCCCAGGGATTTCAGGTCGGCCTTGCCCTCGTCTCCGGCCAGGTGGCTGATGACCGTCCGCAGATTGCTCAGGGTGACCAGCGGGCGGTTGTTCTCCTTTGCCCAGTGAAAGATGAGTCCGAGCGTCGACTCCTGAGTAGCGTTGAGGCCCAACACTTTCGATAAGAGAACCGGCCCGAAGCTGTCCACCGTCGCGCGCACCGGCACGCCGATGCCGTCGGTGCCCAGCGACAGGAACTCCACCGGGTAACCCGTCGGCTCCCAGTTGTCCCCGGTGTCCTTGGCGCGCGCGGCGGTCTTGTCATTGGCCTCTCCGGGACGGGACAGACCGGACAGGTCGCCCTTCACGTCGGCCATGAATACCGGCACTCCGGCGGCACTGAGCTGCTCGGCGATCAGCTGCAGCGTCTTGGTCTTGCCGGTTCCGGTGGCCCCGGCCACCAGACCGTGCCGGTTGATGGTGGCCAGCGGAATCCGGATCTGCGCCGTCGGGTCGGACTGGCCGTCGACGACGACGGTGCCCAGCTCCAGCGCCTGGCCCTGTACGGCATAACCCGCCGCGATGCGCTGCGCGGGTCCCGGCTCTGATTCAGTGCTCATCCTCGCCCCTCGCTAGGTGGGAAAGCATCACCCTACTTCGCCGTGCCTGGCAGGGTCAGGGCTAACTTGAGCTGCGCATGGGCTTAGTGTGTGCCGTGTGCGTGACGAACTGGTGTGGATCGACTGCGAGATGACCGGGCTCGATCTGGGGTCGGACAAGCTGATCGAAATCGCCGCGCTGGTCACCGACGCGGACCTCAATGTTCTGGGCGACGGAATCGACGTGGTGATCCATGCCGACGACGCGGCGCTGTCATCGATGATCGACGTCGTCAAGGACATGCACTCCCGATCCGGGCTGACCAACGAGGTCAGGGCGTCCGTCGTCGACCTGGCCACCGCTGAAGCCATGGTCCTCGACTACATTCACAAGCACGTCAAAGCGCCCAAGACGGCGCCGCTGGCCGGCAATTCGATCGCTACCGACCGGTCCTTCATCGCCCGCGACATGCCGGCGCTGGACGCCTTCCTGCACTACCGGATGATCGACGTCAGCTCGATCAAGGAACTGTGCCGGCGTTGGTATCCGCGCATCTACTTCGGGCAGCCGCCCAAGGGGCTGGCGCACCGCGCGCTCGCCGATATTCACGAGTCGATCCGCGAATTGCAGTACTACCGGCGAACCGCGTTCGTCCCCCAGCCCGGGCCCGCTACCAGCGAAATCGCCGCCGTCGTGGCCGATCTTCAGGGCGAAACGGACACCGAAGAGGAAATCGATTCGGCCGACGAGCGCTCAAGCGGTTAGTATCGACGTCGCCGCGCATGCGGCCATGGTGGGTGTAGTTCAGTTGGTAGAGCGTCAGGTTGTGATCCTGAATGTCGCGGGTTCGAGTCCCGTCACTCACCCCACTCACAATCCCCGGCCACGCGCCGGGGTTTGTGCTTTTCAGCGGCGTTGACTCAGCGTCCAGGGCGGGATTCCGCGCGATTTTCCGCCTTAAGCGCAGAATCAACGTCCAAACCCGGCCAGGGTGATCCGCAGCGCCTCGTCCATCACCACATGGAACGGCTCGGATGGGACGGTGGCCTCGGTCAAAAAGCGGTTGATCACGAATTTGACGGTGGCCAGGCTCGTATAGACCAGCAGCGAGGGGCGCATGTCGGTCGCCGGGTCGACGCCCATCCGCGACGCAACGAGTTCCACGAACTTGCGTTGATCGGATTCGCGCACCAGCGTCGACTTGCTCAACAGGTGGGGGGCGGTCACGATCGCGCGTTGCCAGGTGTCGAGATGGCTGGACTCGCCGGCATCCCTGGCATGGGTGACGAACAACTGGATCAGCACCTCGACCGCTGATTCGTCCGCCGGCCTGGTGCTGAACGAGTCGAGCATCTCGCTGATGGCCTCGCGGACGGGATCCACCAGCAGACCTTCCTTGGTCGGCGCGTGCCGGAAGTAGGTGCTGATCGAGATTCCGGCGGCCGCCGCGATGTCCTCCGTGGTCACGGCATCGAATCCGCGCTCCGCGAAAAGCTCGTGCGCGGTGTGCTGGATCTGCGAGAGCAGCTCGGCCCGGCGTCGGTCGCGCAGCGATTCGATGTTTGCTGAGGACATGCCATCACCTTCGTGCGCCTGACATTCCACCACGACCGTGCAGTTCCGGAACCTGGAAGTGCAGCTCGCAGATGAGTGACTCTACACTATTGATAGTGCCTATCAAGTAGGCTAGCGTGATACCGCAAACCGGATTGAGCTGCAGAGTTGTGGGATCACGGGCACCTGCAGGGCAGGGATTACTCGATGGCACCCAACCCCTTCCGCTCGGCGCTCAGGGAGCAACGGGTGGGGAGTGCGTCTATGACGACGATTCCAGGTACGCGATGACTCGCGCTCTGGGTTTGCTGCGATACCTTCCGGTCGCGCCACGATGACCACCGAATCCGAACCCGCAGTGCGCGATGACGGCGTCACCGCCATTCAGGAATGGGGTGTCGGCTACGTCGACCGTCACCCGCTGGCATCGCTGCGGACCGTCGGCCAACAGTTCGTGCTCGGCATCCGCACCACCCAGTACTTCTTCATCGACCTGTTCACCGGCCGATTCCAGTGGCAGGAGTTCGTCCGCCAGGGCGCCTTCATGGCCGGCACCGCCGTGTTGCCGACGATCCTGGTATCGCTGCCGATCAGCGTCACCCTGTCGATTCAGTTCGCGTTGCTGGCCGGACAGGTGGGCGCCACCTCGTTGGCCGGAGCGGCCAGTGGGCTGGCGGTGATCCGGCAGGGCGCCTCACTGGTGGCTGCGGTACTGATGGCGGCGGCGGTGGGCTCGGCCATCACCGCCGACCTGGGTTCCCGGACGATGCGCGAAGAGACCGACGCGATGGAAGTGATGGGGGTGTCGGTGATCCGCCGCCTGGTGGTGCCGCGTTTCGCCGCCGCGATCATGATCGGTGTCGCGCTGACGGGCGTGGTGTGCTTCGTCGGGTTCTTCGCCAGCTACCTGTTCAACGTGTACTTCCAGAACGGCGCCCCGGGCAGCTTCGTCTCCACCTTCGCCTCGTTCGCCACCACCGGCGACATGATTCTGGCGCTGCTGAAAGCGATCATATTCGGGGCCATCGTCGCCATCGTCTCGGCACAGAAGGGGCTGTCCACCAAGGGCGGGCCGACCGGCGTGGCCAACTCGGTGAATGCCGCTGTGGTGGAGTCCATTCTGCTGCTGATGATCGTCAACGTCGCGATCAGCCAGCTCTACATCATGCTGTCACCCCGGACGGGGTTGTAACGTGACCGCGTCGCCCTACATGCCACTGGCGCCCGTCACCGGGCGCCTGATCCGGTTGTACCGCAGGGGAACCAAACCGATCAGCCGGCTGGGCCACATGCTGGTGTTCTTTGTGCGGGCGCTGGTTGCCGTTCCACTCACGCTGCGGCAGTACAACGGCGAGTTCCTGCGCCTGCTGTCCAACATCACCTGGGGCAACGGCTCGATTGTGGTGGGTGGTGGCACCGCCGGTGTGGCCGTGGTTCTCGGCATGACGGTCGGAGCGCTGGTCGGTATCGAGGGATACAACTTTCTCGACCTGCTTGGTCTGGGGCCGGCGACCGGCTTCGTGTCGTCGTTGGTGAACACCCGAGAGCTGGCCCCGCTGATGGCCGCCATGGCCTTCGCGATGCAGGGCGGTTGCCGATTCACCGCCCAACTCGGGTCGATGCGCATCGCCGAGGAGATCGACGCGATGGAATCGATTGCGATTCGGCCGATTCCGTACCTGGTGACCACTCGGCTCATCGCGTCGGTGATGGCGATGATCCCGCTCTACGCCGCATGCCTGGCCATTGGCTATCTGAGTACCCAGGTGGTGGTGCAGATCAGCAGCGGCGGTTCCACCGGGTCATACCTGCACTACTTCTCGATGATGCTGGCCGGCAAAGACATTCTCTATTCATTGGTCAAAGCCGTCATCTTCGTCTGGATCGCATCGACGATCCAGTGCTACTACGGCTTCTACGCCAGCGGCGGACCCGAGGGTGTGGGTGTGGCCGCCGGGCACGGCATGCGGGCCAGCATCACCGTGATGATCATGGTCAACATGCTGCTCACCATGGCGCTGTGGGGAGTCGACGCCGGCGCAAGGTTCGGTGGCTGAGTTTGACTGCGTTGAAAGGCAATTCCTTCGACACCGACGGGCGCGGCCCCTCGGATCGTCAGCTACTGGGTTGCGGAGTGGCCGTTGCACTGGTGGCGACATTGCTGACCGTGGGCCTGCTGTACAAGTCGACGGGCCGGCTCAACGACTATGTGCGGGTGGTCGCCGATCTGATCAACGTGGGCGACGGCCTGCCGCAGAAGTCCGACGTCAAATACCATGGCGTGCTGGTCGGCATGGTCAACAGCGTGGTACCGGCGGCGCACGGTCAACCGAACTTCGTGCACATCGACCTGAAACCCGAATACGCCCAGTCGATTCCGGCTGCGGTGACCGCCCGCGTGGTGCCCAGCAATGTGTTCGCGGTGTCGTCGGTGCAATTGGTGGGTAACGGCCCAGGCGTGATCATCCGCCCCGGAGCCCACATCCAGGAAGACAAGAACCTGCCGACCGTGCTGTTCCAGACAACCGTCAGCAAGCTGCGCGACCTGCTCGCCGCGGCCGGCCGGGGCCGCGAAGACCGATCGGTCGGCATCCTGGCGGCGCTGGCGGCCGCTACCGACCACCGCCGGGCATCCCTGCTCAACAGCGGAACCCAGCTGAATCGGCTTATCGACCAACTCAATTCGATCGTGAGCACCGACGCCGGCCCTTCGACGGTGTCGGCGTTGCTGGACGCGACGCGGGGGCTGCAGTCCACCGCGCCCGACCTGATCGACGCGCTCCATGAAGCGGTCGAACCGATGCGGACCTTCGCCGAGACGCGCGGGCAGCTGACGTCGCTGCTCGCCGGTGCCCAGAGCACCATCGGCACCACCTATCAATCGTTCGACAATCACATGGATCAACTCATCCGGATCTCCTCCGAGATGACGCCGGTGCTGGGCGTGCTGGCGATGCGGTCGAACAACTTCGTCCCCGCCGTCACCAAACTGGACAACCTGGCCCGTAAGTTCATGGAAGAAGTCTGGATACCCGAACTCGGCGTGGGGAACATGCGAACCAGGATCTCGTTCACCCAGACGTTCGCCTATTCCCGTGCCGACTGCCCGCACTACGGCGAGCTGAAAGGCCCCAGCTGCTACACCGCACCGCTGGTCCCCAACAAGCCCGATCTGCCCGATGTGCTGCTGCCGCAGAATTACCAGCCACCCAAGGATCTGGCCCCGCCGCCGGGGACGGTCGTCGGTCCCGACGGGAACCTGGTCGCCGTCGGCCCACCGCTGGTCAATCCGCCACCCAACCTCACCGACCCCAATCCGCCACTGCCGCCGTTCATCTCGCCGTCGCCACCGATACGGACCGGCGCCAACCCGGACGACCCGGACCCGTCTCCCCCGGCGCACGGCCCGCTACCGCCACCGCCGCTGCTGGGTCCCCCCGCCGCGGGGTCGTTGCCTTCGTCCTATGGAGGCACCGTCGGTCCGGTCGGCAGCGACTACGAGCGCACGATGCTGGGCGTGATCACCGGACGCCCGGCCACTGCCGCCACCGAGATCCTGCTCGGCCCCGTGGCGCGCGGCACCACCGTGTCGGTGACCGGGGGTGCCAAGTGAAGTTCCGGGGACCCCTGATCGGCCTGACGCTGTTCATGGTCATCGCGCTCACCCTGACGTGGCTGGTGTACGTGAGCCTGCGGCGTGACGTCGCCGGGACCACGGCGTCCTACTCGGCGATATTCACCGATGTGTATGGGCTTCGCGAGGGTGACGACGTCCGGATGGCCGGGGTGCGCGTCGGCCGGGTCGAAAAGGTGGAACTCGACGGCAAGCTCGCGAGGGTCTCGTTCGTGGTGCAGACAGACCAGCACCTGTTCGGCAACACGGTCGCCTCGGTGACCTACCAGAACATCGTCGGGCAGCGCTATCTCGGACTGTCTCTGGGGAAGGAGGGAAGTCAGGCCCAGCTGGCGCCGGGAGCCACCATTCCCCTGGAACGCACCGATCCGTCCTTCGACGTCACGGCGCTGCTCAACGGCTACGAGCCGCTGTTCAGCCTGCTGAATCCGCGCGACGCCGACAACCTCACCAAGGGCGTCATCGAGTCGCTGCAGGGCGACACCTCATCCCTTGCCACGTTGATCAGCCAAACATCCACGCTCACCGAGACTTTCGCCGGCAAAGATCAGGCGCTCGGTGACGTGATCACCAACCTCAACAAGGTTGTCACCAACCTCGCCGCGCAGAACGCAAACCTTGACGGGGTGATCACGCAGGCCCGTGACGTGGTCGCCGCCCTCGACCAGCGCCGGCCGGAGCTGGTGTCCTCCATGGGTTCCCTGTCGCGAATGGTGAGCAACCTGTCGGTCGCGGCCGAACAGGACTATCCGGCACTACGGGAATTCATCGATCGCCGGCCGGGCGTCGCCCGCCACCTGATGGATGTGGAACCTCAGGTGGCGTTCTTCGGCGACAACATCCCGCTGCTGCTTAAAGGGCTTGTGCGGGTGGGCAACCAGGGCGCTTACGGCAACGCCTACCTGTGCGACCTGAACATGTTCGGGTTCTTCCCCGGCCTCAACGACGTGGTGCCGATCATTGTCAACGCCGCGACGCCCGGCAACCAAGCGTGGCACACCCCCCGCTGCCGCAATACGAACGGGGCTCCCGGTGGCTGAGTCATTGCCGAAACGGAAGAAGCGTCCGCTGGAGAACTACAACCCGCTGTGGCTGGGTCTGTCGGCCGTCGTCGTCGTCGCGGCAGTGATCGGGTCGATGCTCGTCGTGCATGCGGTGGGCGCCGGGTATAAGCACTACACCGCGGAATTCCTGCAGGCGGCCTCGCTACGGCCCGGCAACCCGATCACCGTGGCAGGCATTCCGGTTGGTGAGGTCACCAGCATGAGGCTGGACGGCGACCACGTCGAGGCGGGCCTGAAGATTCGCGACAACGTGGCGCTGGGCCGGGATTCCAGGGCCTCGATCAAAGTCACCACGATCCTCGGGTCGCGCTACCTCGCGTTGCAGCCAGACGGTCCGGGCTCACTGCCCCACGGCACCTTCGACTTGACCCACACCGAGGTCCCCTACGACCTGCAGGCCGCATTGCAGGACGCCACAACGACTTTCGAGCAGGTCGACTCCGACCGTTTCGCCCAGTCACTGGCGGTGCTCGGCAAGCAGCTCCAGGGTCTGCCCGCCGTGGTACCCCAGGCGATGTCGAACATCGACACGCTATCCTCGATCATCGCCCAGCGCCGTGACCAGCTCGGCCAGCTCCTGCGCAGCACCGAACAGGTGACCAACACCTTGCGTCGCCAGCAGTCCAGCATCGGCAATGTGGTGAACCAGGCGCAGGACCTGCTGGGGCAGTTCGTGGCCCGTCGCGCCGTGTTCCACGCGATGATGCGGTCCCTGACCAGCCTGGTCGACACCATGCACCAGATCGTGGTCAACGATCGGTCGGGGGTCGACGGACTACTCAGGGACATGCGGGAATTCACCGACATGATGGCCAAGCACGACGATCTGCTGCGCGACCTGCTGCAGACCACGCCCATCTTCATGCGGGAGGCGGCGAACCTGACCGGCGACGCGAACGCGGTGAGCTTCAACGCCCCCAGTGCACTGCTCGTCGATTCCTGGATGTGCGCCATCAGTGGCCGCGCTCAGCAGTTCGGCATGATTCCGTATTACAAGGACTGCAAGTGAGGGGCCGCGTCATCACCGTCGTCGCCATCCTGGCCGTGGTGGTCGCCGCGGTCGGCGGCTTCTGGTGGTACCTGGCCGGCAAGAAGGAACCGATCACGGTCACCGCTCAATTCGACAGCGCCTCAGGTCTATACGAGGGCAACGTGGTGGCGGTGCTGGGTATGCCGGTCGGCAAGGTCACCAGGATCACGCCGAAGGGCGGCTACGTCGAGGTGCAGTTCACCGTCGACCGTGACGTCAAAGTCCCGGCGAACGCGCAAGCCGTCACCGTGTCCACGTCGATCCTCACCGACCGGCAGATCGAACTGACGCCGCCCTACCGCGGCGGTCCGGCGCTGGAGAACCACGACACCATCGGACTGACCCGCACCCGGACTCCGGTCGAATTTAGCCGCGTGCTGGCCGTTCTGGACAAGGTGACCAAGTCGCTCGAGGGAGACGGACACGGCGGCGGTCCGCTGGCCGATGTGCTCAACGGCGGTAGCGAGGTCCTGAACGGCAATGGCGGGAAAATCAAAGGCGCGCTTGACGAATTATCCAGGGCGCTGCGGCTGAGCAGCGACGGTGGCGCGCAGACCCGCGAACAGATCACCACGATCGTCAAGAACATCAGCTCCCTGTTCGAGGCCGCCGCTAACAACGACGGCAAGCTTCGGGACTTCGCCGCCACCATCCACCAGGTCAGCCAGATCCTGGCCGACGAGGACCTCGGTACCGGCAGCACCGGTCGGAAGCTCGATCAACTGGTCCAGCGCACCGGCGACCTGCTCGACGCCAACCGCGACACCATCAGGCAGGCCGCTCTCAATGGCAACAAGCTGGCCACGACCCTGGTCGACCGGCGGCGGGAACTCGCCGAAACACTGGATGTCGCACCGATGTTGGCCGATAACGCCTACAACATGGTCGACCGGGAGAACGGCGCGGTGCGCGCCCACTTCCTCACCGACCGGATGCTGTTCGACAGCCAGCTGACCAAGGAAGTCTGTAACCTGATGGGTCTGCGCCAGCTCGGCTGCAGCACCGGGACGGTGCAGGACTTCGGACCCGACTTCGGCTTGACGTATGTGCTGGACGGCCTCGCGGCGATGGGCCAGAAATGACGAGCACCAGGACACGGGCCGCCGCGGCGATCGCCGCGGCGGTGCTGCTCACCTCGGGATGCGCCACCAACGGCCTTGCCAGCCTTCCCCTTCCGGCTCCCGGCCTGGGATCGGGCGGCTACGAACTGACCGCGGTCTTCGCCAACGCACTGAACCTGCCGATGAACGCCAAGGTCAAGCTTGCCGGCGCGGACGTCGGGCAGGTCGAGTCGATGGTGGCCCGCAACTACACGGCGGTCACCACGCTGCGCATCCGCGACGGCGTGCTGCTGCCCAAAGGCAGCACCGCGGAATTGCGCACCGCCACCCCGCTGGGAGACGTGTTCGTGTCGGTGCGCCCGCCCGCCGAGATCGCGCCGAACGCACCGATGTTGACCAACGGCGACACCATCGGGCTGGACTCGACCGCGGCGGCCGCAACCGTCGAGTCGGTCCTGAGCTCGGCCGCGATTCTGGTGAACGGCGGCGCGGTGCGCAATTTCACCAACATCATCAACGGTTTCGGCAAGGCCACCGGCGACCAGGGCCACGCGTTCGGCGACCTGGTCCGCAAGTCCAACCGGCTGCTCGGCACCATGGACGCGCGGTCTGGGCAGATCTCCAACGCCCTCACCGAATTGTCGCGCCTGAGCCAGGAACTCGACGCCAAGAACCAGACCCTCAGCGACGTGATGGCGGCCGCCGACCCGGCCACCAGTGCCTTAGCGGCCAACACCACCGAGTTGTCCAACCTGGTGGTGCAGGTCGGTGACACCAGCCGGCTGCTGGCCCGGTTCCCCTCCCTGGGTGGCACCGACACCAGCGGCCGCAGCGTGGTCCGTGACCTGAACACCATCGCCGGAGCCGCCAACGACGTGGCGGTGAGCCCCGACACCAGTTGGCTGCCGTTGAACCGGATGATTCCGGCTCTGGTGAAATCCACTGCCGGGAACGCGATTTCGGTGCATGTTGTGGTCGACCAGCTGATCCTGGGATCGATCCCCGACATCGGCTTCCCGGGCGACCGGGGTCTGCACGGGCCGACCCGGTTCACCTGGAACGAATTCATCGGCTCCCTCAAGTACACCTTGTGGCGGCTGCAGGAACGCGTCGTCGGGCGCGGGCCGAACTCGCCACAGGTGCCGGTGATGCCCGACCCGAATGTGCCGGGTGGACTCATCGTCGCTCCCGGACCCCAGTTGCCGGGGCCACCGCCGTGATCGACTCCGCGGCAAGCGCAATCGTCCGCGGGGTGCGGGCCGCCCATCGCCGCCAGGTCTGGCTGTCGGTCGCCGGCCTGGTACTCACCCTGGTGGTCGCCTCCACCTATCTGCTGATCGGCGCGCTGCGGGTGACGCCGTTCGCCTCGTCATACCGAGTCACCGTGCAGCTGCCGGAATCCGGTGGCCTGCTGCCCAATCAGGACGTCGCCCTGCGCGGTGTCCGGATCGGCAGCGTGGACTCGCTGCAGATCACCGACCACGGTGTCAACGCCGTCGCCAGCATCACCTCGCAGGTGCGCATCCCGGCGAACGCCGCGGTGCACGTATCGGCGCTGTCACCGGCCGGCGAGCAGTACATCAACTTCGAAGCCGAATCCGACGCCGGCCCCTATCTGCACGACGGCAGCGTCATCGGGCTCGACCGCACCAGCGTCCCGGTCAGCCTGGCGCAGCTGCTGGGCGACGCCGACGGGCTGCTGGCCCAGGTCGATCCCCGCAAGCTCGAGCTGATCAAGAAGGAACTGAGCCTCAGCAAGGAAGGGCCCGGCAAGCTGGCCGCCATCGTCGACGGTGGCACCATGCTGTTGTCGACACTGGATTCGGTGCTGCCCGAGACGACCAGCATTCTGCGCACCAGCCGGGTCGTGCTGACCCTGGCGGCGGACAAGAACGCGGGGCTGGCCGCCACCACCGTCGACCTCAACCGCACCCTGTCCGGCATCGCCAGAATGCAGGACGGCTATCGGCGCCTGACCGCGCAGACGCCGCAGGCGCTCAGCGCGATCGACAGCCTGTTCGCCGACAACTCCGAGACCATGGTGGCGCTGCTGGGGAGCCTGGCCACCGCTTCGCAATTGCTCTACCTGCGGGTGCCCGCGCTGAACGCCCTCTTCCCGGACTACCGCGGCTCGGTGCTCGATGCGGTGGCCAGCTCCTTCCACGACCACGGGGTGTGGGCGACCGCCGAGCTTTACCCCCGGTATGCGTGCGACTACGGCACGCCGTCGCATCCGCCGTCGGCCGCCGATTACTACGAGCCGTTCATGTACACCTATTGCCGCGACGACGACCCGGGAGTCGGGATCCGGGGCGCCAAGAACGCGCCGCGACCGGGTGGCGACGACACCGCGGGCCCCCCACCCGGGGCGGACCTGGGACGCAGGACCGATCCGACACCGCGGGGCCGCTTCACGATTCCCACGCCCTACGGCGGTCCGCCGTTGCCGATCGAACCGCCACATTGAGCCCATCCAGCACGAGGAGATGACAGTGACCGCCGCTACCGAGACCGACACCGACGCCGAGGACTCCGAGGTTGCCGATGAAGCAACCGAGGAGGACGCCGCCGTCCAGGAAGACGAAGAAGACACGGCTGACGAAGAAGACGCGGCTGACGAAGAAGACGACGGGCCACTGCTGAGCCGCAAGGAGAAGCCCAAGCGGTTCAACCGACCCTGGCGCCACTACCTGCGTCGCAGCATCATGCCGGTGTTATTGGCTGCCTCCCTGGGGGTTTCGGGTTATCTGGGCTGGCTGCAATGGCAGGCTCACCAGGTGCATGTGGCCGGCCAGGAAGCACAGCAGGCGGCGGTCAAGTATGCCGGGGTGCTGACCAGCATCGACTCCAACAACGTCGACGAGAACTTCCGTCAGGTGCTGGACGGCGCCACCGGCGAGTTCAAGGACATGTACACGCAGTCGAGTGTGCAACTGCGCCAGCTGCTGATCGACAACAAGGCCACCGCGCACGGGGTGGTGGTGGATTCGGCGATCGCCTCGGAATCCGCGAACAAGGTTGTGGTGCTGGTGTTCATCGACCAGACCGTCGCCAACATGGCCGTGCCGGATCCGCGCATCGACCGTAGCCGGATCAAGATGACCATGGAGAAGGTCGACGGTCGCTGGCGCGCCAGCAAAGTCCAGCTGCTGTAAGCGATTCGGAGCCAACGGTGATCGGACGAATTCTCTCGGCGTCGTTACTGACCGCCGCGACAACCCTGTTGGGCGCGGCGCCCGCGCACGCGTCGGCCGAGTCCTTCTGCGGCGAACTCGGCGGCGGCTGGGACGGGCAGTACTGCCATGCCGCGGCGACCTCCGAACGCAACGCCGTGCGCGACATCAAGGTTGCCGTGCCCGTGGACCTGGTGGACAATCCCACAACCGGACCGGTGATCCGGGACTACCTGCGGAACCTGGTCGGCAACTGGCGAAATGCCAACGCGCACATGGTCGCCGACAGTTACGGAGAGGAGAACTTTCAGGTCTTCCAGCACGGTAACCTGCTCAGCGCCGTCTTCCACGAGGACTACCACGCCGACGGCCCGCGGCCGAACAATGCCTACCGCACCTTCACCTTCGACATGGCCGGCGGGCGGCGGGTGCAACTGGCGGACCTGACCAACGGCAACACGCTGACCGCCATACCGCCGCTGGCTCAGCCGTACATCGAGACCGCGCTCAATCAGGCTGCGCCACCGCATGACCCGGGAACTTACCCGTTTCTCACTGACCGCTGGACCCCGGACAAGGTCTACTCCGGTGCGTACCGGGCGTGGGCGCTCACTCCGGACGAGCTGATCCTCTACATGCCCGACTATCCGGTGGGCCATGACGAACCGATCGACTTCACTCCGGGCGCCCAGCAGTGGTACATGGACGGGGGCACCGTCGAGGCACATATCCCGCTGTCGGCGCTGGGGTCGGCGCTGCGGGTGTAGATGCCGCTGACTGTGATATCGCGTGCGCTATCACATTTCAGACGGAGTCATGCCTTTCCCCACGGTGCCGGTGTGACGCCTGATACCGGCGATCGGGCCCGCTAGCGATCTCCGGTGTTGGCGTTACCCGCGCGCCACTGATCCCACGGGATGTTCCAGTCACCCAGGCCGTCGGTGCCGGGCAGGATGCTGCCCACCGTGTTGACGATCTCGACGACGTCGCCGCGCTTGGAGTGGTCGTAGAACCACACCGCGTTGCTGGGGCTCACGTTCAGACAGCCATGGCTGGTGTTGGAGTGCCCCTGCGCGCCCACCGACCACGGTGCCGAGTGCACGAAGATGCCGCTGTAGGAGATCTGCGTGGCCCAGTCGACGTCGGTGCGATAACCATTCGGCGAGTTGACCGGCACGCCGTAGGTGGACGAGTCCATGATGATGTGCTTGAACCGGGCGCCGACGATGTACACCCCGTTGTTGGTCGGAGTGCTGTCCTTGCCCATCGAGGTCGGCATGGTCTTGACGACCTCGCCGTTGATCCGCACCGTGATGATCTTGGTGCTGTCGTCGACGCTCGCGATCATCTCGTCACCGATGGTGAAGTGCATCTTGACGTTGTCCTCGCCGAACATCCCTTCGCCCAGGTCGACGCCGTAGGTGTTGACCGCCACGTCGACGTTGGTGCCGGGCTTCCAGTAATGCTCTGGGCGCCAACGCACTTCGCGGCGGTTCAGCCAGTAGAACGCACCCTCGACGGGCGGGTTGGCGGTGATCTTGATCGCCTTCTCGGCCGCGGCGCGGTCGGCGATGTTCTCGTCGAATCGGATCGCGACCGGTTGCCCGACGCCGACCACCTCACCGTCGCTGGGCACCACGTAAGGCATCGTCAGGTGCGCAGGCGAACTGGTCTGAAACGTCATCTGGCGCGTCACCGCGCCGCCCAGCCCGGTCGCCTTCGCGTTCAGCGTGTAGCGCCGGTTGTAGCCGAGCTGCTCGGTGGTCTGCCAGTGCAGACCGTCGGGGGTGAGCTGTCCGGCGATCGCGCGGCCGTTGTCGTTGACCAAGGCGACCGACGCCAACACGCCGTCGGCCACGGTCACCGTCACCGGCGCGTCCACGGTGACCCCGACCGCGCCGTCGGTGACCGACGAGGTGAGCTTGGGGACCAGCAGGTCGGCAAACGGTGTGCCCTTGTTTTCGATGACTTTGGCAGCGACGGGCGCACTGGGCCCACTGCTGCAGGCAACACCGAACACAGCAACCAAGACCATGGCGGCAGCCAGCCACGATCGACGTCTGCGCAAAGGCGCCATCAAGTGACCTTCACATTCTGTTCGCAAATTACGGTCACCGCTGACCCTGGATTGTTTCCAGTATTGTAGTGCCTCACCACCACTCGGCGTGGACATGCGGACCGATTGGTGCTCCGAAGTTATGCATCCTCATCCGGCCCCTGACCCGGGGATTTCACTCTGCGACGCGATGCCTGTTATTGTCGATAGCCGGTCTCAGGCCGAGCACGCGCCGTTAGCTCAGTTGGTAGAGCAGCTGACTCTTAATCAGCGGGTCCGGGGTTCGAAACCCTGACGGCGCACCACATGCCAACCTCTCCATCCGAGAACACGCGACCGCAGGACGCGTCGGCCCAAACCGATGACCTCGAGGCGGCGTTCCAGCGGGCACTCCACTCCGGCGACCTCGAACAGGCCGCGCCGGCGGCCTTCAACCTCGGGCGGCAGCGGGCCGCCGAGGGCGACGCCGAGGGTGCCCTGGCGGCGTATCAGTGGGCGGTCGACTCCCACCACCCGCACTGGGCGTCGGCAGCCGCGTTCGCGCTCGGGTTCATGCTGGCCGGGCAGGGTGACACGGCGGGCGCCACAGCGGCTTACCAGCAGGCGATCGAGTCCGGTCACGACGAGCATGCTCCGATGGCGGCACTGAACCTCGGCAACCTGCTGGCCGAACACGGCGACCCTGATGAGGCCGAGGCGGCCTACCGCGTGGCCATCGAATCCGATCACGAGCAGTCGATTCTGATCGCCCTCCTCCAACTGGGCGGATTGCGGGCCGGCCGCGGCAATGCGGCCGGCGCCGAGGTGGCTTACCGCATCGCCGTTGCATCGGGGAAGCCCGAGGTGATTCCGACTGCCGCAATCAACCTGGCGCTGACCAGAGAAGCGCTGGGCGATGTCGAGGGAGCCGTGGAGGCCTATCAGATCGTCATCGCCACCGACCATCCGGAACTGACGCCCATCGCGGAATTCAACCTGGCCACCCTGCTGGAAAAGCAGGGTGATCTGGCCGGCGCGGCGACCGCCTGTCAGGCCGCCATCGATTCCGGAGACCCCGAGTTGGTGGCCAAGGCCCTGGTCAATCTCGGGCAGCTGCGGGAGAGATCCGGTGATGTCGAGCAAGCCAGTGCGTCGTATCGGTCAGCGATCGACACCGGCGACGCCGAGGCGGCGCCGAAGGCCGCGATCAACATGGCGAAGCTGCAAGAGAAGGACGGCGACTTCGCCGGGGCCACGGCGTTCTATCAGTCGGCGATCGATTCCGGGCATCCCGAGCATGCGCCGGACGCCGCGAATTCACTCGGGATGCTGCGAGCCGGACTGGGCGACGTCGAGGGTGCCACGGCCGCCTACCAGTTCGCGCTCGACTCAGGCCACTCCGATCATGCGCCGGCAGCCGCACTCCGATTCGGGATCCTGTGGGCCGGGCAGGGCGAGGTCAAACGCGCGGCGGCCGCGTTCCAAGCGGCAGTCGACTCGGGAAATGCCGAGTCCGGGCCCGCCGCGGAATTCGGGCTGGGCACCTTGTGGGCCGAGCACGGCGACATGCCGGCCGCGCAGGCGGCCTTCCGGCGGGCGGTCGAGTCCGGCCATCCGGTGTGGGCGCCGAAGGCCCTGGAGCGCTCGCAGAGCACCGCCCCGCCAACACGCCGCAGACAGATCTTCCGGTCACGCCGGGGACGTTGACACCTCAGACGCCGCCGCGTCCGCACCCGGGGTCATGACCCAGCGAATACTTCCGACGAGCAGTCGTCCGGCCATGCGGGTCACCGTCGTCTCCAGCACCGGGACGTACGGCAGCAGCAGGGGCAGGCGCGCCCACGCGGGCAGCATCGCCACCGCGGTGGCCGCCAATACGCCATAGGCGGGCCTGGCCGGCAGCGGCAACGGCGGCGTCAACAACAGGAACCGGGCGGCTTCCCGGGCGGCCGGCGTTCCGCGCAATTCAGGGCGGAAGTCCTGAATGCGGTCGTGCAGTTCCTGCTCGGAGCGCGGCGGATCCGGAACTCCCAGCGCCGTCGCGACGACGGCCATATCGGCGACGTAGCCGTCCCGGCCGGCCTGGTCGAGCGGCGCCGCGCCGTACATCTGATGGGCGAGCAGGAAACTGTCCACCTCGGCGATGTGAACCCACTCCAGCAGATGGGGGTCAGATGCGTCATAGGGCCGCCCGTCCGGCGCGACGCCGTGCACGTAGCGGTGGATGCGACGGACGTGGTCGACAGCGGCCTGCGCATCGGCGGCGCAGCCGAAGGTGGTGGTGGCCAGGAACGTGCTGGTGCGCTGCAACCGCCCCCAGGGATCGCCCCGGTAGTCCGAGTGTTCGGCGACACCGGCCATGGCAAGGGGATGCAACGATTGCAACAGCAGTGCCCGCAACCCGCCGACGAACATCGACGCATCGGCGTTCACCTGCCTGACGGGACGGTCCGGCGCGAACCAGCGATCACCCGGTGTGCGGTGAATGCGCTCTCGATTCGCCGGCCCGTCGGGTCCGGCCACCATGCCGAACAATCTGCTGCCCAGGTCGCGCCGCACCGCGCTCACGGCCTGCAAGCCAGGCATCGAGATGGTCATGTTTCCACGGTACGAGGCGGCGAGCCGGCGCTTCTCAAGACCATGTCGACGGCGGCTTCGATGATGTCGTCGTCCGGGAGGGTGCCGTACATCAGCGAGGGGCACGCGACGACACCCGTCAGCATGGAGACGGACGCGTCCAATTGCGCGCCCGCGAAGACCTCGCCCAGCATCGCGTACATCTGACGCTGACCGTCGCTGTTGACCTTGTCCCTGAGCTCTCTGACCTGTTCCTGAGATGCCCACTGCGCCATGCTGGCGAGCACGCGGTCGAGCCGCAGTTCGATGATGCCCGAACGGAAGACCTTGAGCTCCTCCACAAGGTCCACGCGCAGATCGCCGGAGCGTTCGTGGTGCGGCATCTCGCCGAGCGACTCGATGGCCAACGTGATCAGGTCGACGCGCGCGGGCCAGTGGGTGTACACCGTGGTTTTGGAATACCCGGCCATTTCGGCGACCCGGGCGTGCGTAATCGCTTCGGAGCCTTCACCATTGAGGATCTTGAGGGTGGCCCGGGCTACGTCGGCACGGGTCCGCGCGACCCGTGCGTCTTCGCCGTCGGACGGCCGGTCAGCCGGTACCGGAGTCATGCCTGCCGCGCCCCTGTTCTTGCCACGCTTCTTGCAGTGGCCCCTCTCCGCCCGCTGGCTCGTTCGGGCCAGAAGTCTACTGAACAACCGGTCCCTCGTGCGTGACGCGAGGGCATCTCTGCATGTCGCAGGCTATGCGGTCTTGAACTGTATATCCACTATCCGCAGATCCAACCATTACTGTACGTTTAGATCAGTAGTGGACGGGGGAACCAACACAGCATTGCCCACTCGACTTAAGGAAACTCA
Organism: Mycobacterium sp. Z3061; assembly: GCF_031583025.1. NCBI lineage: Bacteria > Bacillati > Actinomycetota > Actinomycetes > Mycobacteriales > Mycobacteriaceae > Mycobacterium > Mycobacterium pumcae. Next base: position 4,827,004 of record NZ_CP134062.1, read on the forward strand.
TGCCAGCTGTCCTCTTCGGATCCATCAGCACCCTGGCCGACACCTCGGAACTGCAGCGCCGTGCCTTCAATGAGGCATTCGCCGACTCCGGGCTCGACTGGGAGTGGTCGCGGGACGACTACATCGCGATGCTGGGCTCCAACGGCGGCGCCCAGCGGATCCAGGATTACGCACAGTCGCGCGGACAGGACGTCGATGCGGCGGCCGTGCACACGCTCAAATCGCAGATCTTCCAGCGCCTGCTCGGTGACTCGACCGTGACACCGCGCGCGGGAGTCGCCGCCACGATCGCTGAGGCAAAGAAGAACCAGCACAAGGTCGGCTTCGTGACCACCACCTCGCAGGCCAACATCGACGCGCTGTTGTCCGCGCTCGAGCCTGAGATCAGCGCCGAGACTTTCGATCTCATCGTCGACCGGGATTCAGTGTCAGCGGCGAAACCCAGCGCGGAGTCCTACGAGTTCGCGCTGGAAAAGCTCGGCGAGCGGGCCGAGAACGTCGTCGCGATCGAGGACAACGTGGGCGGTGTCGCGGCCGCGGTGCAAGCCGGTATCGCGTGCATCGCGTTTCCCAACGAGAACACCAGCAGAGCGGGCCAGGCCGAATTCACCGCTGCGATCCAGATCGTCGAATCACTGGAACCGGCAACGGTTCTCGGTCTCGCCACATCCTGACCCTCTCCCCACCGAGCCACCCTGCCCCGAGGAGGAGCACCGTGAGCAATCTTCAAGCCCGAGTGACGGCCGGCGACAGAGCCTTTCACGTCGAAGGATATGAACGAATCGAATACGACCTGCTCTACGTGGACGGCGTGTTCGCTCCGGACAACAGCGAGCTCGCGGACAGCTACCGCCTGCACGGGCGCGCGCTGGCCGTGGTGGACGAGACCGTGCACGACATCTACGGCGAGGCGATGCGCGCCTATTTCGACCACCACGGAATCGAACTCACCGTGATCCCGGTCCAGATCCGGGAGACGGCTAAATCGCTGGAGACCTACGAGCAGATCGTCAGCCGGTTCGACGCCTTCGGTCTGGTGCGCACCGAACCCGTGCTGGTCGTCGGCGGCGGGCTGACCACCGACGTCGCCGGATTCGCTTGCGCCAGTTACCGGCGCAACACCCCCTACATCCGCATTCCGACCACGTTGATCGGTCTGATCGATGCAAGTGTGTCGATCAAGGTGGCCGTCAACCACGGCAAGCACAAGAACCGGTTGGGCGCCTACCACGCATCCGAGAAGGTGCTGCTGGACTTCTCCTTCCTGAAAACGTTGCCCGACGATCAGGTGCGCAACGGCATGGCCGAGCTGATCAAGATCGCCGTGGTGGGCAACGCCGAGATCTTCCAGCTGCTGGAAGACTATGGCGCCGAGCTGCTGCGGACACGTTTCGGCCATCTCGACGGCACCCCGGAGTTGCGATCTGTGGGTGACCGGCTGACCTATCAGGCGATCGCCACGATGCTCGACCTGGAGGCGCCGAACCTGCACGAGATCGACCTGGACCGGGTCATCGCGTTCGGCCACACGTGGAGTCCCACTTTGGAACTCACCCCACCGACCCCGTTCTTTCACGGCCACGCCATCAACATCGACATGGCGTTGTCGACCACCCTCGCCGAGCAGCGCGGTCACCTGTCGGTCAGCGATCGCGATCGCATCCTGAGCGTGATGAGCGCGCTGGGTCTGGCTCTGGACAGTGAACACCTGACCGCGGAGCTGCTCGAGCGGGCGACGGCAGCCATCCTCAAGACACGCGACGGCCTGCTCCGCGCGGCGATACCGGACCCGATCGGCCGTTGCCGTTTCCTCAACGACGTCACCACCGGCGAGCTTGCCGATACGCTGTTGCTGCACAAGAAGATCTGCCTCGAGTTTCCCCGCGCCGGAGACGGTGTGGACGTGTTCGCGGTGCCGGCATCGGGGCCTGCGCGGCGGTGACGGCGACGCTGGACGCAGGCGCGCCCATGAGCGGTGTTCGGGTACACCGGATCTGGGACGCCGGGGCGGGCCGCACGGTGGCCGCGCTCGCCGCTCTGTGCGCCACCCTTCCCGTGGACCTGGCAGTGGTGCTGGTTGCACTCCTGGTGGGTCGGCAACCTCCCCGCGGCCGCCTCCCGGCCGAGGCACGCCGAACCATCCTGCTCAATGGCGGGAAGATGACGAAGGCGCTGCAGCTGGCGCGGTCGTTTCACCTCGCCGGGCATCGGGTGATACTCGTCGAATCCGCAAAATATCGCTGGACCGGGCACCGGTTCTCCCGTGCCGTGGACGCCTTCTACTGCGTGCCGGAACCGGCCACACCGGGCTACGCCCCGGCGCTGCTCAACATCGTCCGGTACGAGAACGTCGACGTCTACGTGCCGGTGTCCAGCCCGGCCGGGAGCGTCCCCGATGCCGTCGCCAGGGAACTGCTCGACGGCGCCTGTGACGTCGTACATTCCGACGCCAAGACGGTGCAGCTGCTCGACGACAAGGCCGAGTTCGCCTCGACCGCGGCATCTTTGAGCCTGCAGGTGCCCGATTCGCACCGCATCACCGACGCCCGGCAGGTCGCGGACTTCCCGTTCCCACCCGGACGCAGCTACATCCTGAAACGCATCGCCTACAACCCGGTAGGACGGATGAACCTCACCCGGCTCTCCGCGGCGACGCCGGATCGCAATGCCGCCTACGCGCGATCCCTGTCGATCTCCGAGGACGACCCCTGGATACTGCAGGAATTCATCGAAGGACGCGAATACTGCACGCACGGCACCGCCCGAAGCGGGCGGCTCCAGGTCTACGGGTGCTGCGAGTCTTCGGCGGCCCAGGTCAACTACCGCAGTGTAGACAAGCCCGAAATCCGGCGGTGGGTCGAGACTTTCGTCAAGAATCTCAACCTGAGCGGGCAGGTGTCCTTCGATTTCATCGAGGCGCGCGACGGTCAGGTATACGCCATCGAATGCAATCCGCGGACCCACTCGGCGATCACCATGTTTCACGACCACCCCGACCTTGCCGCCGCCTACCTGAACGACGGGCATCCCCTCATCACCCCGAAGCACAACTCCCGTCCGACCTACTGGATCTATCACGAGCTGTGGCGGCTGCTGCGGCATCCGGGACGGCTTGGCAGGCTGGCGACCATCCTGCGAGGCACGGACGCGATCTTCACCGGGTGGGATCCGGTGCCTTATCTGATGGTGCACCACCTGCAGATCCCGGCTCTGTTGTGGGCCAATCTCCGTGCCGGAAAGGGTTGGAGCCGAATCGATTTCAATATCGGAAAGCTCGTCGAGAACGGCGGGGACTGAATGACCGCACCGCCCCGCGTCTCGGTCCTGCACCTCGTGGGGTCCGCGGTCGACGACTTCCATGCCGAGTTGTCCCGGCTCTATGCCCGCGCCTGCCTAGACGCGCTCGCTGCCGCCGACCGCTACGACGTTCTGCTGGCGTACGTGTCCCCGGACGGGTCATGGCGGTTTCCCGATGACCTCAGTGCCCGCGCGCTGAGTTCGGCCAGGCCCTTGCCGGTCTCACAGGCGATCACCCAGCTGCGGGCGCTGCGTGTGGATGTCGTGGTGCCGCAGATGTTCTGCCTGCCCGGCATGACCTCCTACCGCCGGTTGCTGAGCGCACTGCGGCTGCCATACATCGGCAACGCGCCAGATGTGATGGAGATCGCGGCGGACAAGGCGACGACTCGGGCGATCGTCGCCGCAGCGGGCGTCGCGGTGCCCGCCGGTGAGGTGGTGAGGGCCGGTGAACGCACCACCCTGCCGTTGCCGGTGGTCGTCAAACCTGTCATGGCCGACAACTCGGTCGGTGTCTCACTGGTAGACACGCAGGCCGAACTCGGTGGCGCGTTGGACCGGGCGCTGGCGCATGGCGAGTCGGCACTGGTCGAGTCCTACGTCGAGCTCGGCCGGGAAGTCCGGTGCGGCATCGTCGTTCGCGATGGCGAACTGGTGTGCCTACCGCTGGAAGAGTACGCGGTGCGTGCGACGACCAAACCCATCCGGGACCAAGCCGACAAATTGCGCCGCACCGACGACGGTGGCCTCTACCTCGTCGCCAAGGACACCCGCCATGCGTGGATCGTCCCCACCGACGACCCGGTCACCGAAGTGGTCTGGGAGGCGGCGCGACGCTGTCATCAGGCGCTGGGCTGCCGGCACTACAGCCTGTTCGACTTCCGCATCGACCCGGCCGGCAAGCCGTGGTTCCTCGAGGCCGGCCTTTACTGCTCCTTCGCTCCCACCAGCGTCATCGCCGTCATGGCGGCGGCGGCCGGCATAGACGTCACGGAGTTGTTCGCCGACCAGCTTCGCGAGATCGGTCTCGAAGGGGTGCCGTGCCTGACTACACGACGCTGAAACCGCTGGGGGCCTTGATAACTGGCCTGTCGGTCACCACTCTGACTGATCGCGACGTGTGTGAGTTGCGCGCGGTGCTTGCCCGCCACGGTGTCGTCGTCCTGCCGGGCCAGGCCATCGACGACACTCAGTTCGTGGATTTCCTGCGACGTTTCGGTGAGATCGTGTTCACCGTCGGCGAATCGCCCGTGCCGGGATTCCCGGACCTCAACGTGGTCAGCAATGTGGGGCGCGACCGACCGCCCCGCTCGACGTTTCACACCGACACCAGCTACGTGCGAAATCCGCCCGCCTACACCGCCTTACGCGCGGTCAGGGTGCCAAGCCGCGGCGGGCACACGCTGTTCACCGACCAGTACGCGGCTTACGAATCACTGCCCGGCGAAGTCCGCGACCGGCTCGACGGACGCACCATCACCCACATCATGACGGGTCTGGACCTCGACGCCGACCAGGAGACGACGGCACTGCACCCCGTCTTTCTCCGGCACCCGGAGTCCGGCCGGACGGCGCTGTACCTCTCCGCCCCGCAGCGCTGCGCCGCGGTCAGCGGCATGTCGCCGGAGCTCGCGGCCGCGACCGTCGCCTTCCTGTTCCGGCACTCCACGCGGGCGGACAATGTCTACCGCCACGAATGGACGGACGGTGATCTCGTGATGTGGGACAACCGCTGCGTGCTGCACTGCGCCGACCACAGCGGGGTGATCGGCGACCGCGTCATGCACCGGGGTATGGTCGCCGATCACCGGTCAGGTTCCAGTTCCGCCGAAAGGGTGAGCTGATATGGACGAAGTGGAAGTTCTGGTCATCGGCGCCGGGCTGGCCGGCCTGCGCTGTGCTGACGTGCTGGTGGCCGCCGGTCGCGACGTACGGGTCTGGGAGGCCAAGAGCGCGGTCGGCGGCCGGATCCGTACCGACAACATCGACGGGTTCCGGTGCGACCGCGGCTTTCAGGTGCTCAATCCGGCGTACCCGGAGCTGCGAGAGGCGGTCGATCTGGCAAAACTGCGCCTGCAACCGTTCGGCGCCGGCGTCATGGTCCGCTCCGAAAAGGGTTCGCAGGTGTGGGTGCATCCGCTGCGCGCCCCCGGTCGGGTGCCCGCGATGTTGTCCTCGGGAGCGATCAGCCCGCGCGATGTGGTGGCCCTGGCGCGCTGGGCGGGGCCGGCCTTGCGGCCGAAACACCTCAAGGAACACAGCAATCGGGACATAACCCTCAGGGAGGCGCTGGATCGGGCCGGTCTGCGCGGCGAGGTGCGCAGGGTGGTGGACCGCTTCTTCGCGGGCGTCCTGCTCGAGACGACCGGGGCCACGTCCAACGCGTTCGCTTTACTGCTGGCACGGATGTTCGCCCTCGGCGTCCCCGCGCTGCCGGCCAATGGCATGCAGGCCCTGCCCGAGCAGTTGGCCGCTCGGATCGGTGATCGGATAGCGTTCGAGCACCGGGCATTTCGTATCGATCCCGACCTGAGTGGATACCTCGTCCATGCGGAGGGTGTGCACGTCCAGGCGAAGCATGTGGTGGTTGCGACAGACGCGGTCGCGGCGGCGTGGCTGACCACCGAAACGGCACCGCAGATGCACGGGGTCGTGACCGACTGGTGGGAATCCGACCAGGCGGTGCCCGGGCCACCGATGCTCCGGGTGGACGGCCGCCGCAATCCCCCGGGGCCGGTGGTGAACACCGCGGTGATCAGTGCGGCCGCCCCGACGTACGCGCCGCCGGGACGGCACCTCGTCGCGGCGTCGGCGGTGGTTGAGCGGGACGGCGCCGTGCCGTCGGAAAGCGTCGTGCGTGAGCACGCCGCAGACATCATGCAAACCGACCCTCGCGGTTGGAAGCCGTTGACCAGACACGTGATTCCCAAGGCACTGCCCGCACAACACCCACCGTTGTGCGTGCGCCGACCGATCCGCACGTCGGCAGGGATATGGCTGTGCGGCGACCACCGCGACACCGCCTCGATTCAAGGCGCCCTGGTGAGCGGGCGCCGCACGGCCGAGGCTATTCTCGCGGCGCAATGATTCGCCGGGCCGCCTCCACGACGGCCGCGCGCCGTGCCGCCAGCATCTCGGGATCGGACGTCTGAGCGTCCGGGTGCGGTGACTGCGCCCAGGACAGCCCGACGCCGAACAACATCACCAGCAGTTCCATGGGCTGCCAGGTCGGGTCGACGTAGCCCGCGGCCTGAGCTTCCTCAATGGCGCGAATGTCGCGGGCCGGCACCGAATCCCACTCGTGCGCGGGCGGCGGATCGAGGGTCAGCCCCTCCAGGTTTGCCCAGGTGATCATGCGCAGGTGCTCGGGCCGCCGACAGGCCAGGTCGAAGATGTCGCCGACGAAGTCGGGTACCGCCTCGGGCCGCAGGCTGACGGCGGCGAAGAACTCCGCACTGTCGGCGGCGACGACGCTGCGGAACAGGGTCTCCTTGTCCCTGAAATGCGCGTAGAGACGCTCCTTGCTGGCACTCGCCGCTCGGGCGATGCGGTCGATCCGCGCACCGGCCAGCCCGAATTGAGCGAACTCCGATCGCGCGGCACCCAAGATCGTGTCACGAAGCTCATCTGTGGTGCGCACCTCCAAAAGCTACCATACGAACTAGTTCGTTCGGTATAGTGAGCAGCGAAACAGAGGAGAATCCATGACCGAAGCACGTGAAACCGTGATGAACCACCCCCGCCGCGTGCAGATCCTGAGTGAGGCACTGCAGAAGATCCAGGGCGGGATCCAACCCGTCGTCGACCTGTACCGGCCCTATGTCAGCGGGCTGGAGAAGCTGCCCGCCGATGGCCGATTCTTGTTGGTGGGCAACCATACTCAACAGGCATTCGCAGAAATCCTGCTCGTTCCGCACTACGTGCGGCGGGTGACGGGCACCCGGGTGCGGCCGTTGGCCGATCGCAAGTTCGGTGAGGCGAAAGGGCTGGGACGTGACCTCATCGCCGCCTACGGCGGCGTCGTCGGCGCCCCGGAGACCGCCCGCGAGTTGATGCGCCACAACGAGACCATCCTGGTGTTCCCGGGAGGGGGCCGCGAGATCGGGAAATTCAAGGGTGAGGAATACCGGTTGAACTGGCAGGGCCGGTCCGGCTTCGCGCGCCTGGCCGCCGAACACGACTACCCCATCGTGCCGGTCGGACTGGTTGGCGGCGACGACGTCTACAAGAGCCTGGTCACGCGGGACAGCAGGCTGGGCCGTCTCAGCCAAGCTGTGAGCAAGAGGCTCACGGGCGATGCGGACATGGCGATGCCCTTGATCAGAGGAGTCGGCCCCACCCTCATCCCCCGCCCGCAGCGGATGTATCTGCGGTTCGGCGACCCGATCGACACCAGCAGACCAGCCCGGGTGTCGGCCGAGACCTGGGTGAGCAGGGTCCGCGACAACGCTCAGCGCGAACTCGAAGTCATACTCCGCGACCTGCTGGCGTTGCGGGCCGACGACCCGTTCCGGGAACTCAACCCGCTGGCGTGGTCGCGCGCGGTCGCGTGACCTATGCCGGGCGCGAGCCCGACAACGCCCGCCGTGCAACGAGATCCAGCAGGTAGCCGATCACGCCGATCACCACGATCACCGCAACCACCTGTCCGTAGGCCAACTGGTCCCGGGCGTTGAGAATCTGGTAGCCGAGACCCGAACGCACGCCCAGCATTTCGGCTGGGACCAACACCACCCAGGCGATACCCAACGCCACTCGCAGACCCGTCTGCAGGTGGCCGCGGATCGCGGGCAGCACGACGACGGTGAGTTGCTCGAGGCGGGTGGCGCCGAACGATTTGGCGACCTGCAGGTAGCCAGGGTCAATGGCGTGCACACCGGCTGCGGTGTTGATCAGGATGGGCCACACCGATGCCGCGGCGATCAGGAAGATCACCGGCTCGTTGCCGATCCCGAAGAGCGCCACCGAGATCGGCGCCCACGACAGCGGCGAGATCATCCGCAGGAATTGGACGACGGGACGGGTGGCGCGATCGGCGGTGTCGTTCAGCCCGATCAACAGCCCGGCGGGGATGCCGATCACGGCACCGACCAGCAACCCGACCAGCAGCCGCCACAGGCTCACCCCGGTGTCGGGTAGCAGTACGCCGCGGTTGAACAGATCAACCAGCGACTTGACCACTTTCACCGGCGTCGTCTCGCGGAGCAGGGACTGCGACGGGGCCAGCACGGCGGTCGCCAGCCACCACGCCCCGATTGCGGTCGCGATGGCCAGGGCGGGCGGCCACCACTGCCGGGCGGGGCGGGCCGGCGCCGGCGCTTCGGCTGTCGAGGTGTTCAGAGTCATTGCGGCTGCACCTGTTCGGCTCGGGTCAGATCTGCGGGGATTCCGAAGGTTGCGGGTCCGCCATGCGCTACCAGCGCCCTCCGCACGAACGTGTCGTCGACCAGTTCGGAATGCACCGACGCCAGATCGATCCGGTCCAGGAAGGCGCGGTCGCCGTCGACGACGGTGTCATGCATGGCCTCGACGAGGCGGCGGGTGAAGCTCGGGAAGGGAAACGGTTGATACCCCAACCGTTGTGGCTGCCAGTCGGGGTGCGCGAAGCGGTAGTCCTGGGCGCGGTAGGTCAGCGCGGTCTTGATGGCCGGCTGAGGTTGCGGCAGGTAGGCACCGTTGGACAGCGCCACGGCTGCCGCGGGCCGATCCGCGTTGATGTGCTGCTGGGCCGCCACGATCGAATTGACCAGTGACGCAGCCGCGTCCGGCCGGTGCTCGATCAGGTCCTGGTGGGCCAGCACCACGCAGCAGGCGTGGTCACGCCACACGTCACCGAGGAAGGTGTGGATGCGCCCGATCTTGCGTACCTGCGCCATGGCGTTGAACGGGTCGGCCACCACGTAACCGCTGATCGACCGGTTCGCCAACGCCGGCACCATGTCTGAGGGGCTCATGACGATCAGCTCGACCGTGCGCGCGCTTCGAGAGGCGCTGCGGCGCACCACCGGTGTCAGGCCGTGGGCGCGCAGCAGTTGCTGAAGGATGATGTTGTGGATCGACCACCAGAACGGGATCGCCACCTGAGTGCCGGCAAGTTGCCCCAGATCGGTGACGCCGGGCGCGACGGTCAGGGCCGATCCGTTGGTGTGATTCCAGCTCAGTACCCGCACCGGGCTGCGCAGCAGGAAGCGCAGTTGGATCGCGGTGGGCATCAGCATGTGGACCGCGTCCACCTGACGCGTGACGAATGCTTCGGCGAGCGAGGCCCAGCTGCGGAACAGCACCGGTTTGGCCGAACTCACCACGCCTGGTTGATACAGGCCGGCAGCGTGCGCGATCAACAGGGGCGCCGCGTCGGTGATGGGCAGATACCCGATTCGCAGTTGCCCGCTGGTGTTGGTGCGGTCGATGCTCGCGGCGTGGGCGAGGTCGGCGATTCCGGCCAGCCCGCCGGCCGCGGCCGCGCCGATCAGCAGACGGCGCCGGGTGAACAGTCCGGTCACTGTTCGACCAGGCGGTACTGGTCCAGGATCTCTTGTCGCAGTTGATCGTCGCCGGTGCGGACCGCGGCGGTGACGGCCGGTTGCCACTCCCGGCGAATCCTGCCGTCGGGTCCCAGCAGCACCACGCGGCCGGCCAGCAGCAGGGCTTCGTCCACATCGTGGGTGACCAGCACCACGGTCACTCCCAGCTCGGCGGCCAGGACGGCCAGCCAGGATTGCAGGTCCGCCCGGATCGCGGGGTCCAGGGCGCTGAACGGCTCGTCGAGCAGCAACAATCGCGGCCGGGTGGCCACCGCGCGGATGATCGCCACCCGCTGCGCCTGGCCGCCGGAGAGCTGATCGGGGTAGCGGTCGGCCACCCGTTGCAGGTCGAAACGTTGCAGCAGTTCCTGGGCGTATCCCGGCTGGAATGTCGCTTTGTTGGCGGCGAATCGCCCGGCGATCGTCACGTTCTCGCCGGCGGTCAACCACGGCAACAGCAGGGGTTGCTGGAAAACCACGCCGGTGTGGGGTCGCGCCACACCGTTGGCGCTGGACCACTCGACGGTGCCCGCGGTGAGCGTCTCCAGCCCGGCGATGACCCGCAGCAGGGTGGACTTGCCGCTGCCGCTGCGCCCGAGAATCGCCAGGAAGTCGCCGTCGTCGATGGTCAGGTTGATGTCGTTGAGGGCATGACTGTCGGCATCAAAGCGCTTGTGGCCACCGACTATTCGTACAGTGGCAGTTCCCACGTTCGCGTTCCTCTCGGCAGACCTGTGTTCCCCACATTTCCCGGTCTCGCCGCCGGTTGTCCAAGCGGACCGGCGCGCCGGCGAGGGCGGCGCGGTAGACCGCCACGCGGCGGTACCGTCGAGCGCGTGCTGGTCCGGTGGGACTGAATAGCACTGTCGCCCAACAATACTCACCATCCAAGACGGTGACGCCACGCGGTCGCTCCCCGGCGGAGCCCGGCGGCCCGGCGAGATGGGATCGCGCTGATCGCAACCGGCCCGCGGAACCGGCAGATTCTGTCCCGGTGAGTCGACGCAGGTCTGTTGCAGCACCCGCGTCGCAGGTAGTTTTTTCTCGGGCCCGACCCTCGCTCGCGAGCGTCCCCAAATTGCCGGCCACGGCGGCGTGTCGTTGGCAACGTGCGGGCGCTCGTGCGCACACAGTTCGAAGGAGCAGCAATGGGGTTCATCCAGCCGAACCTGCCCGTCGTGGAGACAGCCGAATGGAGCAAACTTCCGCGGGCCCGACGCGTGATCCCGATGATGCAGCACATCGCCGCCAACGGATTCGGCACCCCGCTGATCATGCACGTGATGTACGGCGTGAAGATCGGACTCTACATCCTGGGGGCCTGGGTATTCGCCTGGACCACAACGGGCATCGGCGGCTTCACCGACGTCGCCTCGTGGTGGACCGAGCCGATCGTCTTCCAGAAGGCCGTGCTCTACACGATGCTGTTCGAAGTCGTCGGCCTCGGCTGCTGCTTCGGGCCGTTGGCCGGGCGGTACTTCCCGCCCATCGGATCGGCCTTGTACTGGCTGCGCCCCGGGACCATCCGGCTGCCGCCGTGGCCCGGACGGGTACCGCTGACCAGGGGCACCAACAGGACCCCTTTCGAGGCTCTGCTCTACGCAGCCCTGCTGGTATTGCTCGTCACCGCGCTGGTCTCCGACGGCACCGGGCCGATTCCGGCGCTCGGCACAACGATCGGAGTGCTGCCCCGGTGGCAACCGGTGGCGATCCTCGCGGTCCTGGCCGTGGTCAGCCTGCGCGACAAGATCATCTTTCTGGCCGCCCGCGGCGAGGTGTATGCGCCCCTGACGGTGGCTTTCCTGTTCTCCGGGACCGACATCGTCGTCGGGGCCAAGGTCGTCTTCATGGTCATCTGGCTCGGAGCGGCCACGTCAAAGCTGAACAGGCACTTTCCCTTTGTGATCTCCACCATGCTGGCGAACAACCCGTTCATTCCGTCGGGATTCCTCAAGCGGTCACTGTTCAAGCGGTACCCGGATGATTTGCGGCCCAGTGCCTTGTCGGGATTCATTGCGCACTTCTCCACCGCAATCGAGGGTTTGGTGCCTTTGGTACTGCTCTTCTCGCACGGCGGATGGCCCACGGCCATTGCCGCATTCGTGATGATCGTGTTCCACCTGAACATTCTGCTGGCCTTCCCGATGGGAGTTCCGCTGGAGTGGAACGTCTTCATGATGTTCGGGGTGCTGTGGCTGTTCGTCGCGCACGCGGGCATCGGCCTGTCCGACGCGCACCAGCCGGTATTGGTGGCACTGTTGTTCGCGGTGGTCGCCGGTACCGTCGTCGTCGGAAACCTGTTCCCCCGCAAGGTTTCCTTCCTCCCGGGCATGCGGTACTACGCCGGAAACTGGGACACCACGGTGTGGTGCGTCAAGCCGTCGGCCGACGAGAAGATCCGTATCGGCTCGCGCGCGCTCGGCCCGATGCAGCATCTGCAGCTCGAGCGGTTGTACAAGAGCAAAGAGGCCACGCTGGTTCCCATTCACCTCGCGTACGCATTCCGCGGGATGAACACGCACGGGCGCGCCCTGTTCACCCTCGCGCACCGGGCGCTGTCCGGATACGACGAGGACGACTACAACCTGTGTGAGGGCGAGGTGTTGTGCGCCATGGTGCTGGGCTGGAACTTCGGCGACGGGCATCTGCACAACGAGTGCCTGATAGCGGCGCTGCAGGAGCGGTGCGGATTCGAACCGGGCGAGGTGCGCGTGGTCATTCTGGACTCCCAGCCCATTCAGACGCAGCGGCAGGAGTACCGGCTCGTCGACGCCGCGACGGGCGAGTTCGAGCGCGGTTATGTGGAGGTCGCCGATATGGCCGACGCACAGCCCTGGGACGACGACATCCCGATCCACGTCACCAGCCAGGCGCCGGGCAGGCAAGGCCTGCCCGCATGACGACCGCGCTGATCACCGGCGCCTCGACCGGCCTGGGTCGGGAGTTTGCCCGCCTCTTCGCGCGCGACGGTATCGATGTGGTGGTGGTGTCCAGCGAGCGCAGCGCGGCGCAATTGGACGAGTTGGCCGGGGAATTGCGGGCACGCCACGGCGTCCGCGTCGACCAGATCACGATGGACCTGGCGGCGCCGGGTGCCGCAGCCGACCTAGTGGCCCGCGTCGACGACCTCGGCGTCGACGTCGAGTACCTGGTCAACAACGCCGGAGTGGGAATCCTCGGTCTGAAGATCCAGGAGTCCGATCCGGTTGCCGTCTCAAAGATGGTCCAGCTGAACGTGGTGACGCTGACCGACCTGACGACGCTGTATGCCGCCCGCATGGTCAGAGCCGGCCACGGCGCGATTCTGAATGTCAGTTCGGTCGCCGCTTACATCATCCCGCACGGCCTGGAGGCGGGTTACGCCGCCAGCAAGGCGTACGTCAGAAGCTTCTCGGAGGCGGTCGCCGACGATCTGCGCGGCACGGGCGTGACGTGCACGCATCTGGCGCCCGGACCGACCCGCACCGAGTTCGGGCACACCGCCGGCGTCGGGGAGTGGTCGAGGCTGGACCGTTTCATCGCGGACTGTGCCCCGGTGGCCCAGGCGGGCTATGCGGCGATGCGGGCAGGCCAGGTCACGGTGATGCCCGGGTTCGGGACCAAAGTGATGCGGGTGGCATCGACGCTGTCACCGTCGCGGCGGCTGAAGGCCGCGGTGTCGGGCTACTTCGTGACGCGCAACTGAGTAGCGGCCGGCGTCGCGCTCGCGGCGATGGGTGTCAGCGCTTCCGGATCCGGTAGATCACCACCACGACGGCGGCCGCGCCGATCCCGGTCAGCGACACCGTCACGATGGGCTTGTTCAGGAACTCGATGACCTTGGCCTTGACGTCGTCGGCGAGGCGGCGAGGGTTGGCCCGCTCAGCAAGCGAGTCGACGGTTGCCGCCAGCTGCTCGCGGGCCTGGTCGATCTCCTGCTTGATGGTGTCGGGATCGCGGTCCGCCACGTGTCTGTCCTCCAAGTCAGGCTGATGCACTGAGGAACTACCCTAGTGCCGACGCTTCGGCGACAAGAAAGGGATGCACCTTGACCGAGACCACGCGGCTGGCGCCAGGCGACAAGGCGCCCGCCTTCAACCTGCCCGACGCCGACGGCAACACCGTGAAGCTCTCCGACTACAAGGGACGCCGGGTCGTCGTGTACTTCTACCCGGCCGCCTCAACACCCGGTTGCACCAAACAGGCCTGCGACTTCCGCGACAGCCTGGCCGAACTCAACGAGGCCGGCATCGACGTCGTCGGGATCTCCCCCGACAAGCCGGAGAAGCTGGCGAAGTTCCGCGACGCCGAGGGGCTGACGTTCCCGCTGCTGTCCGACCCGGAGCGCAAGGTGCTGACGGCATACGGCGCCTTCGGCGAGAAGCAGATGTACGGCAAGACGGTGACCGGGGTCATCCGCTCGACGTTCGTGGTGGACGAGAAGGGCAAGATCGCGGTCGCGCAGTACAACGTCAAGGCGACCGGGCACGTGGCCAAGTTGCGGCGGGATCTGTCGGTCTGACCCGGCGGGGCACCCGCCAGTGGAATGAAATCGGACTGCAGTCCGTTTAGCCCGGCATGACGACTGACGAGCGCGTGATCGAGCTTCTCCAACGAAATCTGACCGACGTGTTCGGCGAGGGCGACGCAGCCCGCCGGCGCGCCGCCGTCGACGAGTTGTACACCGACGATTGCGTGCTCTACGTTCCGGGCGATGTCCTCGTCGGACGTGACGCAGTGGACCGCTTCGCCGGGGACCTCCGCGCCAGTCACCCGGACTTCGTCTACACCCACCGCGGAGAGCCGCAGGCACTGCACAACGGAGGAATTTTCGCCTGGGGGTCCGGACCGCAGGGCGAGCCGCCCGCATACACCGGCCTCGACGTCGTCGTTGTGCGGGACGACAAGATCGCGACCCTTTACGTCTACCTCAACCCGAAACTCACGTAGCGAGATTCGCCAGCAACAGCGCCTCCGTTATCGCAGCGCGTTCCAGCACGCCGAGATCCAGGCTTTCGTTGATGCTGTGTGCTTGAGTCGCCGGGTCTTCCACGCCGGTGACCAGGATCTTGGCGTGCGGAAACGCCTTGGCGAACTCGGCGATGAACGGGATTGACCCGCCCATGCCCATGTCGATCGCGTCCACGCCCCAGGCCTGTCGGAATGCCGCGCGTGCGGCGTCGTACACCGGCCCACTCGCGTCGATCTCATACGGCTGACCTGCGTCGCCGCGGACGACGCTGACCTGAGCACCCCAGGGGGCGTGCTGCTTTAGGTGAGCTTCCACTGCGTCCAGGTGCTGCACCGCATCACCACCGGGAGCCACCCGAATGCTGACCTTCGCCCGCGCCCGCGGGATCAGGGTGTTCGACGCCGCGGCCACCGGCGTCGTGTCGATCCCGATCACCGTGATCGCCGGCTTGGCCCACAGCCGCTGCGGCACCGAGCCGCAGCCGATCTCGGTCACCCCGTCCAGCAAACCCGACTCCCGCCGGACCCGGTCCGGCGGATATTCGACATCGGCCGCCTTACTCTCGTGCAACCCTTGCACCGCGACGTTGCCGTCGTCGTCGTGCAGGCTGGCCAGCAGCCGTACCAGCACGCTCAGCGCATCGGGCACCACGCCGCCCCACAGGCCGGAGTGCAGTCCGTGATCCAGGGTGGCGACCTCCACCACGCAATCGGCCATCCCCCGCAACGACACCGTCAACGCCGGAACCTCGGTGGTCCAATTGTCGGAGTCGGCGATCACGATCACGTCCGCGGCCAACTCGTCGCGATGCGCCGCCAGGAACTGGCCCAACGTCGGCGAACCCGATTCTTCCTCGCCCTCGACGAACACCGTCACGCCGACCGGCGGCCGCCCACCGTGCGCCCGGAAGGCCGCCAAATGTGTTGCAATGCCTGCTTTGTCGTCGGCGGTGCCCCTGCCGTACAGGCGCCCGTCACGCTCGGTCGGCGTGAAAGGCGGCGAGTGCCACTGGCTGCGGTCGCCCTCGGGTTGCACGTCGTGGTGGGCATACAGCAGCACGGTGGGCGCTCCCGGCGGCGCTGGGTAATGCGCGATTACAGCGGGAGCACCGCCCTCGCTGACGATCCGGACGTCGTCAAAACCCGCCTGCGACAACAGGTCCGAGACCAGTTGCGCGCTGCGACGCACCTCGTCGCGCCGATCCGGGTCGGCCCACACCGATTCGATCCGCACCAGATCCTCGAGATCGCGCCGCACCGAAGGCAACACCTCGCGCACCCGCTCAACCAGATCAGTCATGGGTTCGAGGCTAGCCAAGCCCAGCACGGCCCGCCGAAACGCCTAAAGCGCCGGCGGCAGGGCCCCGATGGCCTGCGCGAATTGTTCGGGCAGGTAGGTCAGCAGGCCGGGGATGATGCCGCCGAACTCGGCGCCACCGAGCGGGAACGGCACGCCCGGCGTGATGTCTGTAACGAGTTCGCCGCCCTGAAGCGGGGTCAGAATTCCGCCCAGCGGCAGGTACGTCGTCGAATTGAGAACCCCACTACCGCCCGGGAAACTGACCCCAGCATTCAGCGGCAGCATGGTCTGCCCGTTGAGGAAACCGTTGGCGACGGTTGCGGGGGCACCGAGGATTGCCGCCGCCGCCCCCGCGACATCACCGGTCTGCACCGCTGCGGTCAACGAGGCCAGGCTCGATTGCACTGCATCGCCGGTGGTGAGCACCGGACCGATCGCATCGAGCGCCAGAACGACGGGCAACCCGACATGCAGAGGGATGGGAAGGCTGCTCACACCGAGATTTATCCACTGCGACGTGTCGGTGGCTGTGTCGATGAGGTTGGTCAAGTTCTGGGAGATCATGGCCGGAATCGACCCGGTCGGCAGCAGGCTGGTGAAGTTCTGTGCCATCTGTCCGGGAATGGAAAAGATGGGTGTCAGATCACCGAAGGCACCCGTCGCCGCGACGTTGACGAAGCCGGTGTCGAAGTCGAGTTCGCCGCTGAAGCCGGTCAGGAACAGGTTCACGAAGCCGGTCGAGACATCGTCGACCGCGCCCTGAAAGTCGCCTGCCTGCAAGGCCTGGCCGGCAGCTTGAAAACTGGCCGGCAACGCCTGCAAGCCGGTCATGAAGTCTTTGCCAGCAGCCTGGAGTGAGGTCGCAATCGTGTTGAAATAGCCGATCTGGTTGTTGACGACCCACTGCGCCAGAGCACCGGGCTGAAAATTTGTTATGGCGTGTATGCCGTTCTGAATGGAGAGCGGCAAATCGGCTACTGTGACGGGAAGATTTTGCACCGCTTCGGCCACCGCAGCGGCCGCCGTCTGCAGATAACCGCCCTGATTTGCGATTAACTGACGCAGGAACGGCAGCGGATTCGCCGAGATGGCGGTACCCAGATTCTGCAGGTTGGCGGCGGTGTTCGCGAACAGCGTCTGATAGGGCGCCGCGACAGCACTGGCGAATGCCACCAGTCCCTGCATGGGCGACGTCGCCGCACCTGCAGCCGAGCCGGCGAGCAGCGCCGCAGCGGTCGCTTCGGCACTGGCGTACTGCGTCGCGCCGGAGCTCAGCAGACTCATAAACTCGTTGTGGAACAACGCTACCCGCGTAGTCAGTGCCTGAAAGTCCCGGCCATGGGCACCGAACAACTGAGCGATCGCCGCCGAAACCTCGTCAGCCCCGGCAGGCAACACCGACGTCGTCTGGGCCGCCGCGGACGCGGTCGCCTCCCCCAGGGCTTCTTGGATGCCGGCCAAGTCGTCGGCGGCCGCCTCAACCAGCTCCGGTACGGCGATCACAAATGACATCTACGTCTCCTTTGATTAGCTGAGGGAAGCGACCAGCGGTCGCTGCACGAAGATGAATTTAATATGAGATCGCGGGGCGTCGGTAACTCTCAGCTAATTGACAGCAAGCTGTACTTAAGCACCAAGAATAGTTTTCAGGCAGGAAATTTTTCCCTCAGAGAAACCACTGAGGGTCACGATGATGCACGAACTGAGCTCACAGTTCCGCGAGCGAGCGGAGTTAGCTGGGTACCACTTCCGCCAATCTGATCACCCGGTCAGCGCACCGCCCCCGGGGTGACTCGCAGACCGACTCCTCGAGCGAAACCCCACTTAACCTACCGCTGAGTAACATTGGCAGGCTAACCGCTGTTCCATGCGTGCGCAATAGGTGTCGGCCGAAGCAACCACATGACCACCAGCCCACCGAAGCAGATCGGTCAGGCCTCCGGCGCTGGCTATGCTGAGCCCGTAATGGCGACCACCGGCCCTGACCCGACGACACCGCTGTGGCGGGCGGCACAGCTGTTCCGGCTGCTGAGCTGCCTGTACGCGTTGGGTTTTCACGTCGCCGTCAGCTCTGATCTGCGCCATCCCGCGCTGGGCTGGGCCTTGTTCGCGGTGCTCATCGGCTGGAGCGCGGCCTGCGCCTTCGCCTATCTGCAAGGTTTCGGACGGCGACCGGCCTGGGTGATCGCCGAACTCATCGTGGTGGTGGCGCTCATGCTGTCCACCGAGGTGGTCGCCTCCGGGCAGTGGGCGCACAACAATCAGACCTGGCCGACGACCCTGTGGGCCAGCAACGCCACGATCTCGGCGGCACTGCAGTTCGGCCCCACCGGCGGCATGTTGACCGGCGTGGCGGTCACCGCCGCCAGCGAATTCGTCAAGGGCTATATCAACGTCAACCTGGGGCGGAACGCCACGATCATCGTCGAGTTGGCGGCCGGCCTCGCGGTGGGACTGGCGGCCAGCACGGCCCGCCGCGCGCATGACGAACTGCAGCGCGCCGCGCGCTTGTCGGCAGCGGTGGAGGAACGAGAGCGATTGTCGCGGCAGGTGCACGACGGTGTCATCCAGGTGCTGGCGCTGGTTGCCAAACGGGGCCACGAAATCGGCGGCGCCGCAGCCGAACTCGCTACCCTCGCCGGCGAACAGGAACGGGCGCTGCGTAGTTGGGTGACCTCCACCGAGATGGAAGTAGACACCGACAAGACCGTCGATGTTCGCGCCCTGCTCCGTCGCAGGGAAGGCGAGCGCGTCTCGATGAGCCTGCCGGGCACCGCTGTTCTGATGGACGGCGGTATCGCCACCGAATTGGACGCCGCGGTGGGCAACGCTTTGGACAACGTGCGCGCGCACGCCGGTCCTGAAGCGCGCGCCTTCGTGCTCCTGGAGGACCTGGGCGATTCGGTCACAGTGAGCATTCGCGATGACGGCGTGGGCATCGCCCCCGGTCGCCTGCAGGAAGCGGCCGGCCAGGGACATGTCGGAATTTCGAAGTCGATTGTGGGACGGTTGAAGTCGTTGGGCGGCAGCGCTGAACTGCATACCAGCCCGGGAGAGGGAACGGAATGGGAATTGAGCGTGCCCCGTCATGACTGAGGCGGCCGAACCTACGGTGATGGTCGTCGACGACCACCCCATCTGGCGCGACGCGGTGGCCCGCGATCTGGCCGACGACGGCTTCAACGTGGTCGCTACCGCCGACGGCGTCGCGTCCGCTCGGCGGCGGGCAGCGGTGGTGAAACCCGATGTGGTGGTGATGGACATGCGCCTGGCCGACGGTGACGGCGTTGAAGCGACGATGCAGGTGCTCGAGGTTTCGCCGTCCACCAAGGTGCTGGTGCTCTCGGCCTCCGATGAACGCGACGACGTGCTGGAAGCGGTCAAGGCCGGGGCGGCCGGTTATCTGGTCAAGAGCGCGTCCAAGGCCGAGCTGGCCGATGCGGTGCGGGCCACCGCGGCCGGGCGCGCCGTCTTCACGCCGAGTCTGGCCGGGCTGGTGCTCGGCGAGTACCGGCGTATCGCGACGAGCCCAAACACCGGCCCGGCCACCCCGAGTCTCACCGAACGGGAGACCGAGGTATTGCGATTTGTCGCAAAAGGGTTGTCCGCCAAACAGATCGCCGAGCGGCTCTCGTTGAGCCACCGGACCGTGGAAAACCATGTGCAGGCAACCTTCCGCAAGCTGCAGGTCGCCAACCGGGTCGAACTGACGCGCTACGCGATCGAGCACGGGCTCGACCAATAGCGCCATTCAGGTAGTCCTACTCATCCGGTCGCGCCGCGGTCCCGGCAGGGTGGGTCACCATGACCGAATCGCATCAGGCTGTGATCAGCCGGCTTTCGCACGAGTTCGACGCCCTGGCCCGGCAAATGTCCCGGGTCTCGGGTGAACTCACGCAGTTGGACAGATTGCTTGCCACCACCGAGGCCCGTCCCACCCCGGCGCCGCGGCCGGCGCCCGTCTTCGTACCGCCACCGCCCGTCGCCCCGCAGCCGCAGACACCTCAGCAGCAGGCCGCATCGTATTGGCAGAACTACTGGCAGTACTGGCAGCCGGCGGCCGTCGCGCCCGCGGTGCCCCGACCTCAGCCCCGATCCACACCGAGGCCTGACGCGACCCCTCCCCCACAGCACCCGGAAACAGTGTCCGAAAAGGGCGAGTCGAGCTGGATCGGCAAGCTGCTCGCCGTCGCCGGCGTCGCCGTGACGCTGATCGGTGTCGTGCTGTTGCTGGTGCTGGCCGCGCAGGCCGGTCTGCTTCGGCCGGAGATCCGGGTAGCCGGTGGCATGGCATTGGCGGGCGCACTGGTCGGCGCGGCAATCCGGTTGCGCGGCCGGCCCGGCGGCCGGACTGGCGCAATTGCGTTGGCGGCCACGGGTATTGCCACCGCCTACCTGGACGTCATTGCCGTAGTGACTATCTACAGCTGGGTTGTTGCGCCGGTCGGGCTGGTCCTGGCCGCCGTCGTGGGCGGCGCCGGGCTGGCGCTGGCCCGCCGCTGGGACTCCGAACACCTCGCCCTGCTGGTGTTGGTGCCGCTGATCGTGCTGGCTCCGGAGATCACCCACGGGGTGGACCTGTTGCTGATCAGCTTCATGCTCGCCCTGTCCGCCGCTGCGCTGCCGGTGCAGTTGGGCAAGGACTGGACGTGGATGCATGCTGCCCGGATCGCGGCGGCCACACTGCCGCTACTGGTCGCGTTGCCGGCAGCCGGCCCGCACGACAATGCGTGGCTGCTGGGCGGCGCCTGCGCCGTGGCCGCGATCCTGGCGATCGCCACCGGTCTCGTGCTGCTGCCGGCCACCAAGAATCCCGGCACACTGGCGCTGCTGACCTCGGTCGGCACCGCCCCGATACTGGCCAGTGCAATCTCGGTGGATCGTGTGCTGGCCGCCGTTCTGACCGCTGCTCTGGCGGTGGGCATCTTGGCGGCCGCGCTGATCGGCCGGCACCCCCGCATCGTCACCCAGATCTGGCTGGTGTGGTCGGCGATCTCGGCGCTGGTCGCCCTCAGCGTCGCCTGCACCGGCTACGTCGAAGGCCCGGTGCTGTTGGCGCTGGCCATCGTCACCGCCATCGTGGGCCGCCGGGACACCGTTGCCCGCTGGATTGCGTTGGGATTCGGCGTCATCGGCTGCGGACTGTTCTACAGCTATGCGCCACTGCAGGCGTTGCTGCGGGCCACCGCGATACCGACCTCAGTGGCGGTGTCGACGTTGGCCGCCAGCCTGCTCGTCATCGCCTTCGCCGTGGTGATGACCCGGGCGTGGCTCGAGTCCGAGGCCGCCGGGTTGCTGGTGGCCTCGGCCGCAGCGCTGGTCGTATACGCCGTCACGGCTTTCACGGTGACCGCCGGTGTCGTCATCGGTGGCACCGGCGGCGGATTCCTGGCCGGTCACATGGCTGCCACCATCTGCTGGATCGCCATGGCGGCAGGCCTTTTCGTCCACGCGCTGCGCAGCGAGCGAGAGCGTCGCACCGAGTCGATCACCGCCGGCCTGGCGCTGACCGCGGCGGCCACAGGGAAGCTGTTCCTGTTCGACCTCGCCACCCTGGACGGCATCTTCCGGGTCGCCGCATTCATCATCGTGGGCCTGGTCTTGCTGAGCATGGGCGCCGGCTACGCCCGCAGCCTGGCCCGGTAGACCCCCCGCGAGCAGACGCAAAATCGCCTTGGAGCGCAAGCTCCAAGGCGATTTTGCGTCTGCTCGGCCTAGCTGTTTGCGTCACGCAATGCGGCCAAAGCACGCTGGTGGGCCCGCCGACCCGCCTCGCGCAACGCCGAGTCCTCGGTCACCGGATCCGCCAGCAACAGGCCGCCGCTGCCGGGTGAGCCGCCGGAGCCCAGCTTGTTCATTCGCTTCGGCAGCGGTGCGCCCTGATAGCTCAACGGAATTGGCCCGCCGAGCGGCTGGTGCAACTCGATGTAGGCGCCGTGCGGCAGCCGCCTGATGATGCCGGTCTCCACGCCGTGTTCCAGCACCGCGCGATCACTGCGCTGCAGGCCCACGGCCCACCGGTAGGCGATGAAATACACCAGCGGCGGCAGGATCACCATGCCGATACGCCCGATCCACGTCGTCGCATTCAACGAGATGTGAAACGTGAAGGCGATGATGTCGTTCATCGCCGCCAGGGTGAGGACCAGGTAGAAGCTGATCGCCATGGCGCCGATTGCGGTGCGCACCGGCACATCCCGCGCGCGCTGCAAGAGATTGTGGTGCGCGTAGTCACCGGTGAACCGCTTCTCCAGGAACGGATAGACGATCAGCAGCACGAAGACCAGCCCCATGAGCAGGGCCACCCAGACCGTCGCCGGCACCGTGTGGTGCCCGATGTACAGCTCCCAGGCCGGCAACAGTCGCTGCAAGCCGTCCGGCCACATCATGTAGAAGTCCGGCTGCGAACCCGCCGCCACCTGAGATGGCTTGTAGGGTCCCAGGTTCCAGATCGGGTTGATCTGCAGCAGCCCGCCCATCAGGCCCAGCACACCGACGATGGACGCGAAGAAGGCACCGGACTTGACCGCGAACGTCGGCATCACCCGTACGCCGACCACGTTGTGCTCGGTACGGCCCGGACCCGGGAACTGGGTGTGCTTCTGAAACCACACCAGCGCCACGTGCACCCCGATGAGAGCCAGCAGCAGCCCTGGGATCAGCAGTACGTGCAGCGCGTACAACCGCGGAATCAGGACCGTGCCGGGGAAGTCACCGCCGAACAGTCCCCAGTGCAGCCAAGTGCCAATCACCGGCAATCCCAGCGTGATTGACGACAGCGCTGCGCGCAGACCGATGCCGGAGAGCAGGTCGTCCGGCAGCGAGTAGCCGAAGTAGCCCTCGAACATCGTCAGGATCAGCAACAGCGACCCGATCACCCAGTTCGCCTCACGCGGGCGCCGGAACGCGCCGGTGAAGAACACCCGCGCCAGGTGCACCATGATCGACGCGGCGAACATCAGCGCCGCCCAGTGGTGGACCTGGCGGACGAACAACCCTCCGCGGACTTCGAAGGAGATGTTCAGCGCCGACTCGTAGGACCGCGACATCTCCACGCCGCGCAGCGGCTGATA
Source organism: Mycobacterium sp. Z3061 (assembly GCF_031583025.1). Taxonomy (NCBI): domain Bacteria; kingdom Bacillati; phylum Actinomycetota; class Actinomycetes; order Mycobacteriales; family Mycobacteriaceae; genus Mycobacterium; species Mycobacterium pumcae. The sequence continues at coordinate 4,850,148 of NZ_CP134062.1, forward strand.
GACGCCGTGGTAGGTCACCTCCGCCATCGACGGGTCGAAGAACAACGTCAAGTACACGCCGGTGATCAGCAGCACGATGAAGCTGTACAGCGCGATCTCGCCGAGCAGGAATGACCAGTGCGTGGGGAACACCTTGTTGAGCTGACGGCGCAGCGTCGCCGACGGATGGAAGCGGGAGTCAATGGCATGGGCCGTCATGGCGATAATCCCCTCACCACCGGACCCGCGCCGTTGCGAGCCGGCTGTCGCGCGTATTACTACGTTCGGTAGTACCACAAAGGGTAGTACTTCGAGCTCCGCGTGTAAATGAATTCATTCATCTGCGCAGTGCGGCGTGGCGAAAAGAGTTGCGCGGCAGAAAAACCCAACCCGCCCGCGCGAGCAGACACAAAATCGCGTTGGAGCGCGAGCTCCACGGCGATTTTGTGTCTGCTCGCCCTAAGAGGTCTCCAGGATCGCGACCGCGGCTGCCGTGTCGGCTTCGTGGGTCAGCGAGACATGGATGGTCACGTCGGCCAGATGCTTGGCGATCTCACCGCTCAACCGGACCCGCGGGCGGCCCCACATGTCGGTGACCACCTCGATGTCGCGGTGGATGTCCTCCGGCAACACCGGCCGCTGGGCGAACCGGGACCCCGACCACGCCTTGATCACCGCCTCCTTGGCCGCCCAACGGGCCGCCAGGTGACGCGCCGCCGACGAACTCTTGTCCGAGGCGTCGCGGCGCTCACCCGGAGTGAAGGTCTCCGCGAACACCGTTCCCGGCTGGTCCACCTGTTCGGCGAAATCAGGTATGGAGACAAGGTCAATCCCGATTCCGACGATTCCCATGGGTGGCCAGGTTAACGGATCCGACGGGTCACCCGGCAGGGGCCTGGTAGGCCCCATAGATCTGGTCGTCACCCAACCGCGCGGCCGGGTTCAGCAGCATCGTCGCCTCCTGCCGCTTCTCCGGCGCGTCGTGGTCGAACCTACGGTCCGGCGGCCGCTGGTACATCGGCTCGCCGCCGGCGATCGCCGAGGCCAGCCGGCGCTGACCGGCCAGCAGCCGTGCGTCGGCCCGACGCTGATAGTCCGCGCGCTGCCCAGGCTCCAGCGAGGCGATGAACGCCTGCGGGTGTACCAGCGCAACCAGACCCGACACGTGGCCGAACCCGAGACTGGTCAGCATTCCCGCCTTGAGCGGGAACTTCTCGCCGAGCCGCAGTGTGTCCCGAACCCAGACGAAGTGCGACGAACCGGCCAGCTCGTCGTCGACGCAGTCCAGGCTGCGGTTGGGCGGGATCACTCCGTCCCGCAGCATCTGGCACAGCCCCATCGTCTGGAAGACGGCGGCACCGCCCTTGGCGTGACCGGTCAGGCTCTTCTGCGACACCACGAACAGCGGTGCACCGGCTGAACGCCCCAGGGAGTCCGCGAGCCGCTCGTGCAGTTCCGTCTCGTTGGGGTCGTTGGCCAGCGTCGACGTGTCGTGCTTGGAGATCACCGCGATGTCGTCTGCGGTCACACCCAGCTTGCCCAGCGCGTGCGCCAGTGCCGAGTCCCTGCCACCGCGGCCAGCGCCCAGGGCGCCGAGGCCCGGTGCCGGGATCGAGGTGTGCACTCCGTCGCCGAAGGACTGCGCGAAGGCCACGACGGCCAGTACCGGCAGTCCCATGCGCAGGGCGAGGTCGCCGCGTGCCAGCAGGATGGTGCCGCCGCCCTGGGCTTCGACGAAGCCGAGCCGGCGCCGGTCGTTCGGCCGGGAGAACTTCGAGTCCTCGATGCCGCGCCCCCGCATCATCGACGTGTCGGCGGTGGCGGCCATGTCGCCGAAGCCGATGATGGCCTCCAGCGTCAGGTCGTCCAGGCCACCGGCCACCACCAACTCGGCCTTGCCGAGCCGGATCTTGTCCATGCCCTCCTCGACCGAGACCGCCGCCGTGGCACAGGCGGCGACCGGGTGGATCATCGACCCGTAGCTGCCGACGTAAGACTGAATCACATGCGCGGCAACAACATTCGGCAGCACTTCCTGCAGGATGTCGTTCGGCTTGTTCCGGCCGAGCAGGTTCCCGTGGTACATGGTCTGCATCGACGTCATGCCACCCATACCGGTGCCCTGGGTGCTGGCCACCAGGCTCGGATGCACGTAGCGCATCACCTCGGCCGGGCTGAACCCGGCGGACAGGAAGGCGTCGACGGTGGTCACGATGTTCCACAGCGCCACCCGGTCGATCGAGGTGGCCATGTCCGGGCTGATACCCCACACCGTCGGGTCGAACCCGGTCGGGATCTGCGCGCCCACCACTCGCGACAGCTTGGTCTTGCGTGGCACCCGCACCTCGGTGCCGGCCTTGCGGGTGACCTGCCAGTCACCCGAGTCGGGCACCGGGCGCACCACGGTGTGCTCGGGGTCGAACTCGGCGAAGGATCGGGCCTCGGCTTCCGAGGACACCACGAAGGTGAAGTCCTTGTCGAGGAACACCGAAACCAGCAGCGGCGAGGCGTGATCGGGGTCGATTGCGCCGTCGTCGACGAATTCGCGGATGCCGCAACGTTCCACGACGGTGTCGTGATACCGCTCGACCAGTTCGGACTCGTCGACCAGATCGCCGGATTGGGTGTCGTACCAACCCGGTTGGGGGTCGTCTTCCCAACGGATCAGGCCAGTGGTCCAGGCCAGTTCGAGGACGCCGGCGGCCGACAGCTCATTCTCGACCTCCATCTCGAAGCGGGTGCGCGACGAACCGTACGGCCCGAGTTCGGCGCCGCCGACGATCACCACCAGGTCGGCGGGGTCGACGTCGAGATCCGCCCACTCCGGGGGCGGTGCCGGGGTGTAGCCGCGCGGCGGTGACGGCAGCGCTGAGATGGTGCCCTCGGCCGCGTCATCCTCCGCGCCCGCGGCCTCCGAGGTCATCTCCTCGCGCGCCTTGGCCGCCAGTTCGGCCATGTCCAGTTTCGCCTCGGCCAGGCCGCCGGTCAGGTCCGCCTTGATCGGCGAACTGGCGGCGGCGACTTTGGATTCCACGTCGCACAGGCCCAGCAGCAACCCCGCCATCTCATCGGTCGAGTAGGTGGTGACGCCGGCCTCTTCGACGGCGGTGACGATGGCGTCATTGTGGCCCATCAGTCCGGTGCCGCGGGTCCAGCCGATCAGCGCGTGCGCAAGACTGACCCGTTCCGCCCAGGACGTCTCGGCGTGCCAGCGGCTCACCACGGCGTCCAGCGCCGACTTGGCCTCGCCGTAGGCGCCGTCCCCACCGAACATTCCACGGTTGGGCGAGCCCGGCAGCACCACGTGCAACCGCGAGGCGATGTCTCGCTCGGCGCCGATCTTCGACAGCCCGCTGATGAGCCGTTGCACGGCCCACAGCAACACCTTCATCTCCATCTCGGCGCGCGCACCGACCTCGGACAGATCCCCGACGACACGCGGTGCCGCGAACGGGAACAGCAGCGTCGGAGTCTGCGCGTCCTTGATGTGAATCGACTGCGGCCCAAGGCTTTCGCTCTGCTCGTTGCCGATCCACTCGACGAGCGCATCGATGTCGGAGTAGGACGCCATGTTGGCCGGCACCACCCACAGCGCCGCACCGTAGCGGGCGTGGTCGCGGTAGAGCGTGCGGTAGAACGCCAGTCGCTCGTCGTTGAGCTTGGAGGTCGTCGCGATCACGGTGGCGCCGCCGTCGAGCAGCCGTGCCGCCACCGCAGCGGCGATGGAGCCCTTGGAAGCGCCTGTCACAACTGCGATTTCGTTGTTGTACGGTCCGGGGTCCGGGTTCTCGGCACCGGCGGCGATGCGGCCGTACAGCGAGGCGTGGATCTGTTTGCCCGCAGCCAGCGACTTGCCCTGCCACCAGGTGGCCTGGGTGGCGACCACGTGCCCGGCGCCCTCGAAGCGTTCGGACAGCCGCAACCAGTCGGCGTCGATGTCGCCCTCGTCGGTGAGCCACAGCTTGACCAGGTCTTCGCGGGCACTGGCCCAGCGGTCGTCGAAGACCACGGCCTTCTTGCCGTCGAACGTCGGCGCCACCAAACGTGGCCAGTCCGCGCCCAATTCGGCCGTCACCAGGTCGATGAGCTCCGCATCGGTGGCGGTCGGCGACGCGGACACCGGGTCGTCGAGACCCAGCTGACCCAGCACCAGCCGGGCCGCCGAAGCCAGCACGCCGTCGCGGCCGGTGATCTGGTCGGTGAACTCGCTCAGCGCGGCCGCATCGACGGTCGCGCCGCCGCCTCCACCCGCGGACGGGAGTGACACGGCGATACCGAGCCGCGCGCCGACCGCACCCACCGCGGCGTCGATGACTTTGTCGACGGCCGCGGCGTCAGCCAGGGCGCCTTCATGTAGGTGACCCATGGCACCGCCGCGAACGCTGGTGCCTTCCCGGGTGCCCAGCGCCACCTCGACGGTGACGTGCTTGGCCCACCCCTCGCCCAGCTCCCAGGTTTTCGTCACGCGTTCGGCGATCGCCGCCGGCCGCTTGCCCGAGGGCCCGAGCACCGTACGCAGCTGGTCGTTGATCGCATCGGAAAGCACTGGGCCAAAAGGCTTGTACGTGCGGGCCAGCTTGGTGACCTGCGCCCGCAGACCGGCCAGATCGGCCTCCGCGGCACCGTCGATGGCACCCAGGTTCAGCTCGGAGCCGAGGTCCACCAGCAGCTGGTTACGCCGCGACGACGCGCCGTCGGTGATGGACTCGATGGAGTCCAGCGGCTCGATCTGGTCCAGGCGCATCTTGGCGGAGATGGCGATCAACGCCAGGGTGGCGTCGGCGGCGTCGAACCCGATGTCGTCGGGGCGGGGGCCGCCCGACGGCGCGGCTGGCGCCTCCGCCGGGGCGGCCGGCGCGGCCTCGGACGCAGGAACGTCGGCGGAAGCCTCTTCCACCACCTCGTCTTCCGGCTCGGGGTCGGTGTCGGTGGCGAACAGCACCGCGGCGTCGCGCTCGGCGTTGAGCACTTCGATTGTGCTGTGGGCATATTCGGGCAGCTTGAGGGTGTTCGTTGCCAGACCCGCGACGGTCGGCGCCGTCTTCACACCGATCTCCACGAACCGCTCCACGCCCAGGCCGCCGGCGGCCTCTTCGATGAAAAGCAGGTCCTGCGTCTCGATCCAGCGCACCGGGCTGGCGAACTGCCAGGCCAGCAGCTCGATCAGGACCTTGCGGGCCAGGTCGCGCGGGCGCTCGTTACGCCAGGTGTCGTAGTCAGCGAGGATCTCGTCGAGCGGCTCGGCGGGCACCAGGTCCCGGATCTCCTGAATGAAGTCGCGGTCCAGGGTGAACGGCCGCGGCACCAGGTTGGGGATGTAACGCCCGATGATCACGTCGGGGTCCTTGTCCCGCGGCATCAGACGCTCCAGCGAACGCCGGAACTCGGCCACCCCGACCCGCAGCACCCGCGAGTGGAACGGCACGTCGATACCCGGCACCAGGATGAATGAGCGCTTGCCGCCAGTGATTTCGCGGCGCCGTTCGACCTCGGCCTCCAGCGCCTCCAGACCGCGCACGGTGCCGGCGATCGCGTACTGCGAGCCACGCAGGTTGAAGTTGACGATTTCCAGGAATTCCCCGGTGCGCTCGGCGATTCCGGCGACGAAGTCGGTCACCTCGTCATCGGGCAGGTCGATCTGGGAGGGCCGGATGGCCGCCAAGCGGTAGTTGGAACGTCCCAGCTCGTCGCGCGGCACGATGTCGTGCATCTTGGAGCCGCGGTGGAACACGGCTTCCAGCAACGCATCCAGTTCGAACACGCCGCTGACGCAGGCCAGCGCGGTGTACTCGCCGACCGAGTGCCCGCAGGTGATCGCGGTTTCCACGAAGGCGCCCTGCTCGCGCATCTCGGCGACCTGTGCGGCCGCGACCGTCGCCATCGCAACCTGAGTGAACTGCGTCAAGAACAGGACACCGTCCGGGTGGTGGTAGTGCACACCGCTGGCGATGATGCTGGTCGGGTTGTCCCGGACCACGTGCAGCACGGAGAAGCCGAGGGTGTCGCGGGTGAAGCGGTCGGCCTCGTCCCACACTTTGCGGGCCGCCTTGGAACGGGCCCGGACGTCCATGCCCATACCCTTGTGCTGAATCCCCTGCCCGGGGAACGCGTAGACCGTCTTCGGCGAGGCCAACCGGGCGGTCGCCGACATCACCAGATCCGATCCGATGCGGGCGGCAACCTCCAGAACCTCTGCGCCCTGGTCGATTCCAACCCTGTCTACCCGGAATTCCACCTCGTCGCCGGGGCGCACCATGCCGAGGAACCTGGCGGTCCAGCCGATCAGCCGGGCCGGCGGCCGGGCCTGCCCGTCGGTAGCGGTCACGGCGTGCTGTGCCGCGGCGGACAGCCACATGCCATGCACGATCGGCGATTCCAGACCGGCCAGCAGCGCGGCCGCCTTGTCGGTGTGGATGGGGTTGTGGTCCCCGGACACCTCGGCGAACGGACGCATGTCGACCGGGGCACCGAGTGTGACGTCGCGGCGCCGCCGACGTGGGGTGTCGGTGGCATTCTCGGAGACCGCGCCGCCGGCCCGGGCCGGGTCGGTGAGCTCGGCCGTGCCCGTGCGGCCCAAGATCGCGAACCGCTCCTCGAGGGTCGCGACAGCGCCACCGTCGCTCGCGGTAACCGTGACGGTGACCGGTACGACGCGGCCCATGTCGGTGTCCGTGGCGTCCGATGCGGTTGCGGCGATGGTCAATTGGGCCGGTTCCTTCGGCAGCTGACCGGCGAGCCGCACGGCGTGGTCCAGGTGCACCAGGCTCAGCAGGCCCTCCACCACGGGCACGCCGGTGTCGGTCACCGCCGCCCCGATGGCCGCGAAAACCGCGGGCCAGCAATGTCCGACGAGCGCGTCGGGCACGGTGGTCAGGCTCGGCGCCAGCGGCTCACCGAAAGTGGCGGTGACACCGGTGTGGTCGGCGACCCGCTCGGGGTCCCAGTCCACGGTCAGCGTTGCGGTGCCGTCGACCACCTCGGGCAGCGACTCCGGGCCGTCGGCTCCGGCGGCGATCGCCAACACGGAACGCATGGCGGCGGTGGCATTTTCAGTGGACACCACCGGAATGCCGCCGTCGACGGTGTTGGCGGGCAAGGTGAATTGGATGTCAATCCAGGTGCCCGAGACCGGCACGCTCAGGGTGACGCCGTCGGCCGTCACCTGCAGTCGCGATCCGGTGGATGTGTGTGTCGCGGTGCGGTTTTCGTGCACCTGCCAGTCGCCGGGCTCGGCGATCCGGTGCACCGGGTTGATGGTGGTGCGGCCCGCCCACAGCACGTCGGGCGCGTCGAGTACCACGGCCAGGGGTCCGCGGATGTCGGCGCGGCCGAGCCTGCGTGCGGTGACATCTTGCGGCTCGGCGCCGCTACCCAACACCTCGTCGATGGCGGCCTGCTCGAAGCGGTCCAGCAGCTCACCGACCGGCTCGTCCAGTCGGGTGATGCCGGCGACGGCGGCGGGTCCGGGGATAATGCACACCTGGTCGGCGTCGTAGCGGGCGTCGTGAGCCTGCCACAACGAGTCACTGCGCCACCAGCGCCGGACGTCCTTGTCGATGACCGGCACGAAGTTCACCGGCTTGCCCAGGGTCTTGCACAGCGAGATGAAGAACGGCACATCTGCCGGATGCAGCTGCACGGTTTCGGCGTCCGGGTAGTGCGCGATCAGCGTGGCGACAGCGCGTTCCGGGTCCTCCAGCAGCGCCGGGTCGGCGAACTGGGTTTCGATGGGACCGAAATCCTGTGCGTGCAAACGCGCTTCGGCCCGCTTGAGCATCTCCGCGAAGCGGTCGCGCCAGGTGTCGGCCAGCCACGGGCTGCCGGGTGCCGCGGTGTCTGCGGTCGAATCGCCCTCTCCGATAGCCAGTTCAACGTAACGCCGCAGCCACTGCAGATAGGTCATGTCGGCGACGTCGCCGAAGTAAGGCTTGGCGGTCTTGGCCATCGCGGCGATGATCTCGTCGCGACGCTCCGCGACCGCATCCGCGTCGCCGGCCACCTCGTCGAGCAGCTGGCCGCAGCGCGAGGCGCTGTTATCGATCTCGTGGATGTCGGCGCCGAGCTGACTGCGGCTGGAAGCCATGCCGCCCTGAGCTTTTCCGGCACTGATCCACTGGTCGGTGCCACCGGTCTCCACCAGCATCTGCTTGACCGAGGGCGACGTGGTGGCCTCCAGCGTGGCCATTGCGGCGGTGCCGACCAGGATGCCGTCGATCGGCATCAGCGGGAAGCCGTAGTCCTGCGCCCAGCGCCCGGACAGGTAGTCGGCGGCCCGCTCCGGGGTGCCGATGCCGCCGCCGACGCAGACGGTGATGTTGGCGCGCGAGCGTAGCTCCGAGTAGGTCGCCAGCAGCAGGTCGTCGAGGTCCTCCCAGGAGTGGTGGCCGCCGGCGCGGCCGCCCTCGACGTGCATGATCACCGGCCGGGTGGGCACCTCGGTGGCGATGCGGATCACGGAGCGGATCTGCTCGATGGTTCCGGGCTTGAAAACGACGTGGCTGATGCCGATGTCGTTGAGCTCCTCGATCAGCTCGACGGCTTCCTCGAGGTCGGGGATGCCGGCGCTGACCACGACGCCGTCGATCGCGGCGCCGGACTGGCGGGCCTTCTGCACCAGCCGCTTGCCGCCCAACTGCAACTTCCACAGGTACGGGTCCAGGAACAGCGCATTGAACTGGTAGGTGCGGCCGGGCTCCAGCAGACCGGACAGCTCCGCGACGCGGGCCGCGAAGATCTCCTCGGTGACCTGACCGCCGCCGGCCAGCTCAGCCCAGTGGCCGGCGTTGGCCGCCGCGGCGACGATCTTGGCGTCGACGGTGGTCGGAGTCATGCCGGCCAACAGGATGGGCGACCGGCCGGTCAGCCGGGTGAACTTGGTCGACAGCTTGACCCTGCCGTCGGGCAGGCGCACGACGGTCGGCGCATAACTCGACCAGGCGCGGGCCACCTCCGGGGTGGCGCCGACGGTGAACAGGTTGCGCTGGCCGCCGCGGGTGGCCGCGGGCACGATGCCGATGCCCAGACCACGGATCACCGGGGCCGTCAGCCGGGTCAGGATGTCTCCGGGCCCCAGGTCGAGAATCCAGCGAGCTCCGGCGTCATTCACCTTGGCGATCTCATCGACCCAGTCGACCTTGCGGACCAGGATGGCGTTAGCCAGGTGGCAGGCCAGCTCGACGTCGAGGCCGACCTTTTCGGCCCAGCGGCCGACGATGTCGATGCCATCGGACAACCGGGGCGTGTGGAAGCCCACCTCGACCTTGACCGGATCGAAGACCGGCGCGAAGACGTCGCCCCCGCGCACCTTGTTCTTGCGGTCTGCTTCTTCTTTCTCCGAGATCTGCTGGCAATAGAGCTCGAAGCGCGACAGCTGCTCGGGGGTCCCGGTGATGACGACCGAACGGCGACCGTTGCGGATCGAGAGCACCGGCGGAAGTACCGTGCGCACGTCCTGAGCGAACTCGTCGAGTAGCTGGCTGATCCGTTGGGGGTCTGCGTTGGTGACCGACACCATCGGCGGGCGATCGCCGAGCACCGAGATACCGCGGCGGCGCGCCACCAGAGTTCCTGCCGCGCCGATCAACTGGCCCATGGCCAGTAACTCGACGTCGCGGGCACCGCCTGCCTTGAGTGCCTCGACCGCCAGCACGCCCGCCGAGTGACCCGCCAGCGCAACCGGCGGAGTTTCGGCGAGGTCCATCCCCTGACGGGCAAGTGCCCGGATGGCAGCGATCTGGGTCAGCAGCACGCCCGGGATGGAGACCGCCGCCGAGGTCAGGTGCTTTTCCGAGGGAACCGTGTCTTCGGCCGCCAGCGCACGCACCCACTGCAGCGGCTCGAAGCCGATCGGACGCACCACGACCAGCTCTTTAGCCACCGGTTCCAGCAACAGCTGCACCTCGCCGACCAACTCGGACAGTTCCGGTTCGATGCCGGCACCGGAGACCAGCTCCTCAAGCGTCTCCAACCAGGCGCTGCCCTGGCCACCGAATGCGACCGCGTAGGGCTCGCCGGCCGCCAGCCGATCAACCAGAGCATGGGCGTTGTGCGGTCCACTGCCGTCGCGGTCTGCTGACACCCTGTCGTGCTCGTGGATCGTCACCTTTTAATCTCCTGTATGCGTCTGTGTCGCGCGTCTGCGTGAGCCACGTGTCGGGTCGTTCGGGCCGGCCCCTGCCAGAAGGCCCCGTCACAATCCGGGCGATTCCACACCGAATCGCAGCCGATAGTCGTCTGACCGGTGCTTCGTCGGCGCCCGATCCCTCCGTGACGAGGCGCCGTCTACCTGCATCGGACCCCATAAGAGTGTCATAAGGGTCTGTACGTTTTCTTGACGTCGGAAGGTTACTGACGAGTTCTACGCACGGGTAACCGTGTCACGGGTAACACCGGCTCAAACAACTGGCACGAGCGTCTCGAACAAACGTCCTGCATGTAGGTGGTTACGGTCGAGTAGCTATAACGGCGCTGTTCAAAGCAGCATTGTTACCAAATCGTTATCCGAAAAAATTCTGTTGTGTCGGCCGCCCTTGGTGTGACATGCCGCGGCCGCGCGGATTCATCGATGTAGCCGACGGCGCGGACTGAGCGAACGAGTGTTTGCTGGAATGTTTGTCAGAGTCTTAGGAACTCCGCGCGTCAGGCCCACTGCCCGAATTGGGGCTTGAGGATTTCGTTGACGTCCACCCCGATGCCACCCACCGTGCGTTTGTCGATCTCCACCTGGTGCAGATGGGCCGCGGGGTGGGTGTAGCCGCTCGGCGAGCCCCAGTTGTGCTGCCAGAAATAGGCGCCGAGTCCATCGTTCACCGCCCAGTCGATGGTCTTGGAGTTGGCGTATACGCCCGTGCGCTCGTGCCCGATCACCGACTCCCACGATCGCAGATACGGCACGATCTGGTTCTTGTACTGCTCCAGCGACGGGTTGTCGTCGATCGACGCGTAGATCGGGGCACCGGCGGGCCCTCCGGCCGCGCCATGCAGTTCCGCGCCACGCTTGGCGTGCTGCAACCCGGCCGCGGCACCGCCGAGCCAGTCTGAGGTGCTGCCCTTACCGAACTGATAGCACGACACAATTTTCAGGCCGCTTCCGTGCAGGTCGCGGGCCTCAGCGAGTTGCATCGGCTTGCCCAGCATCCAGTTGCCGCCGGGCCGGCGGTCCGAGACGTACCGGATCGCCCCGACCGCGCCCGCCGCCCTGATCTGGCTGGCCGGGATGACACCGGCCGCGTAGTCCAGCAAGGTCCCGAGGGACGCCGACGCCGGGGCGGCACTCAGCGACGCCGCCACGCCGAGGCCCAGCAGCCCCGGCATCGCGGCCGCGAGTTTGAGCACGTCACGTCGGGAGACTGACACATGCGACAGGGTACGCAACAACCCCAGCAGACTCGTGGACCTCAACAGTCACAGATGGGTCACTTTTGGCCCCGCTGCGGGGCCGCAAGTCAAGGAAGCACGATGACACTCACGGCCTGCAGACCGCGCTCGGCGGTTTGGACCGCCATCTCGTCGATGAAATGGGCCGCAGCCCCGTTGATCGTCGCGGCCCAGGCCCGAAAGCCCTGCACGATCACCGGATCGTGCGCCAGTAGCGGGTGCACGCACCGCAGCGCTTCGGCCACGTCGGACGGCAGCGGGTCGGCCACCTGCTCCTCGATCCACTTGACCGCGAGTTGGGTTGCCGCCGTACGGTCTTCATCCAGAGCGACCACTTCGGTGGCAAGCTTGCGCAGCCGGTCGAACAGCACCTCGCGACCCGGGGTCACCGCGAGCTGTGCCAACAAGGTGCTGGCCGGTGCGGGCAGCACCATCTGCCCGAACAGCGGCGGAACCGGCAACTCCCATTCTTCGAACAGTTCGGCGTACATGGCCGCGACCGGGGCGGTCAGCGGGGTGCTCAGGCGTCCGATGACACCGATGCTGTCGCGGTGCGTTGTCGCCAGCCTGCGCAAGATCTTCTCGTCGACATCGGCGCCCGGATGCTCTGTTGCCGCGTCGATTGCCGAGATGAGTTGGTCGAGCCGTTCGCGCTGGCGCACCAGCAACGCCCGGTGCTCGTCGAGAAGATCTGCCAGCGTGGTCTGTCCGCCGTGAACCAACCGCTGAATGTCATCGATGCTGACGCCGAGACTTCTCATCAGATCGATCCGCAACAGATCGAGGACCTGCTCCACGCCGAAGACCCGATATCCGTTGCTGAGATGCTCGGCGCGCAACAACCCGATTTTCTCGTAGTGGCGGATGCGGCCTGAGGCGATCCCGGTCAAAGCCGCAACGTCGCCGATCAGCAACTGCCCAGCCACTCCTTGACCTTACAACCGTCGGAAGGTCTGTAATGGAACGATGCAACACGACCAGCTCATCGACCTCACCCGCCGCGCGCTGAAATTAGCGCGGGACAAAACGACCGACCTCGCGCCCGCACAGCACCTGGTCGACGCGCGCGAGTACACCTCGGCCGAACGGCACGAGCGGGACCGCTCCCTGGTGCTGGCCAGCCCGCAACTGGTCGGCTATGTCTCTGAGTTGCCCGAGCCGGGTTCGTACTGCACCAAGACGGTGATGGGCCGGTCGATCCTGCTGACCAGAATCGCCGACGGTTCGGTCAAGGCATTCGACAATGTCTGCCTGCACCGGCAGGCGCAGGTCGTATCGGGATGCGGCGTGGCCAAGCGGTTCACCTGCCCGTACCACGCCTGGACGTACGACAACACGGGCCGCCTGTTCGCCGTTCCCGGCCGCGAAGGCTTTCCGGATGTGATGCCGAAATCCGATGGCCTGACCGAGCTGCCGGCCACCGAGTTCGCCGGATTCCTCTGGGTGGCAATGGAACCCGGCACCAATCTGGACGTGGCTGCGCATCTGGGGCCGTTGGCCGAAGAACTCGACTCGTGGGGCATCGGTCGCTGGTCACCGCTGGGCGAGAAGGTGCTCGACTCCCCCATCAACTGGAAGCTCGCCATTGACACCTTCGCCGAGAACTATCACTTCGCGACCGTCCACCAGCAGACCTTCGCGACGATCGCGCGCAGCAACTGCACCGTGTTCGACGCCTACGGGCCGCACCACCGATTGATCTTCCCGCTCAACACGATCCTGGACCTCGACGACACCGCCGAGGACCAGTGGGTTCCGCTGAACAATCTGGTCGTCATCTACGCGTTGTTCCCGAACATCGTCATCTCGGTGACCATCGCCAACGGCGAGTTGTTCCGCGTGTACCCCGGCGACCGGCCGGGCCGATCCACCACGGTTCACCAGAATTCGACACCTCTGGACATGTCCGATGAATCCATGGCCGCGGGCGCGCAAGCCGTTTTCGAGTACGCCCACGCCACCGTGCGCGACGAGGACTACCGGTTGGTCGAGGGGCTGCAGGCCAACCTCGAATCGGGCGCCCGGGCGCGACTTGTGTTCGGGCGCAACGAGCCTGGGCTGCAGCACCGTCACATCGCGTGGCAGCGGGCGCTGGAAACGGGCGAATGACTGCCCCACCCCACCGCTGACTGCCCTTATGAGTCATGTGAATGGTTTGTGAATACTTAACTATTGCTCGTGGATATGTGCTGCAATCTGACGCACGCCCCGCGCAGGGTAGTCGGGCTCCTGCCGAGTTGTGCTCACCTGGAGGTGTCAGATGGCGTTTGTGATTGCTATCCCAGAGCAGGTGGCTTTGGCCGCAACGGATTTGGAGAATGTGGGTGCGACGCTGACTGCGGCCAGCGCTGCTGCGGCGGGCCCGACGACCGGGTTACTGGCGGCCGCCCAGGATGAGGTCTCGGCCGCCATCGCGGCCGTGTTCTCCGGACACGCCCAGAGTTATCAGGCGCTCAGCGCGCAAGCACAAGCGTTCCATGCGGAGTTCGCCCGGGCGTTGAGCGCCGGAGCGGGCGCTTACGCGGCCGCCGAAGCCGCCAATGCTTCCCCCTTGCAGCAATTGTTGGCAGCCGTCAATGCTCCCGTGCAGACGCTGACCGGCCGACCGCTGATCGGCGACGGCGCCAACGGCGCACCCGGCACCGGGCAAGATGGCGCGCCCGGCGGGTGGTTGCTCGGAAATGGTGGAGCCGGCGGGTCCGGCGCGGCGGGAACCGGCCAGAAGGGTGGCGCCGGCGGCGCCGCCGGGTTCGTCGGCAATGGCGGCGCTGGCGGCGCTGGTGGAAGCTCCGCGATCGGGATGGGCGGGACCGGTGGGGCTGGCGGTGCCGGAGGGTGGCTGTCGGGCAACGCCGGAGCCGGTGGCGCCGGCGGGTTCTCCTCGGACCCGAGTAATGCGGGCGGACCAGGCGGAGCCGGTGGCGCCGGGGGGTTGTTCGGTGGAGGCGGAACCGGCGGGGCCGGTGGTAGCAACCCCGCGGGCTCCGGTGGCAGCGGTGGGGCAGGTGGGACCAGCGGGCCGCTCGCCGGGCTGGTCGGCGCAAGCGGCGGCCAGGGCGGAGCCGGTGGATACGGCGCCAGCGCCGGAGGCCACGGCGGTGCTGGTGGCGACGCCGGCTTGCTGGGCGGTTCCGGCGGAACCGGAGGCGACGGCGGATACAGCGGTAGCGGAAGCGCAGGTGCCGGTGGCGCCGGCGGAGCGGCCGGATTAATCGGTGACGGCGGTGCCGGCGGGGACGGCGGCGGCAGCCCGCTGCTCCTGGGGGGTTCTGGTGGGTCCGGCGGTCAGGGCGGCCTGCTGTTCGGCTCCGGCGGGGCTGGTGGGACCGGCGGCGCCGGTGTCTCAACAGCATCTGGCGGCGCGGGTGGAGCGGGCGGCGACGCTGGGCTCTTCGGCTTCGGCGGCACGGGTGGCGCCGGCGGGTCCGGCATCGTGAACTCGGGCGGTATCGGAGGAAGCGGTGGACGGGGCGGCCTGATCTTCGGCAATGGTGGTGCTGGCGGTTCCGGTGGCTGCGCATCGACGGTTGCCAGCGGAGGCGCCGGCGGCAGTGGCGGCAGCGCGATGCTGATAGGCAATGGCGGCAACGCCGGGACGGGCGGCACCGGACTCACCACTGGCAACAGCGGCGTCGGCGGCGTCGGCGGGCCGATTCTGGGCCTGGATGGTTTCAATGCCTCGCCCAGTAGTTCACCCCTGCACAGCCTGCAACAGCTGGTGCTCAACACCGTCAATGCGCCGGTCCAGGCTCTGACCGGCCGCCCCTTGGTAGGCAACGGCGCGCCAGGCGCTGCCGGAACCGGAGCCAACGGTGGTTTGGGCGGGTGGCTGCTCGGCGATGGAGGCGCGGGCGGCGCCGGGGCGGCGGGTTCCGGCCAACCAGGCGGGACCGGTGGCGCCGCCGGGTTGTTCGGCGCCGGAGGTGCCGGAGGCAACGGTGCGAACATCGCTGCGGGTGACGGCAACGGTGCCGGCGGAGCCGGCGGCACCGGTGGCTGGCTGTTCGGCAATGGCGGCGGGGGCGGGGCCGGTGGCGTTAACTCAGCAATCGCTGGTGCAGGCGCCGGCGGTCGCGGCGGGTCTGCCTGGCTATTCGGTGCCGGGGGTGCCGGCGGTGCCGGCGGGACGAACGCTGGTATCGGCTCGCCAGGCGCCGGCGGGGCTGGCGGGACCGGCGGGATATTCGGTGGTTTGCTGGGCGCCGGCGGCGGTGGCGGAGGTGACGGCGGGGCGAGCGTTAGTGGCGGCCCGGGCGGTGACGGCGGAGCCGGCGGCAGCGCTGGGTTGTTTGGTGGTCCAGGCGGGGCCGGTGGCAGCGGAGGTACTTCAGCTGCTGGCAACGGCGGACTTGGTGGGACGGGTGGATCCGGTGGCCAGTTGTTCGGAAGCGGCGGAGCCGGCGGGCAGGGTGGTCTCACCTTGGGCCTACTCGGCAGCGCTGGAGGCGGCCAGGGCGGCATCGGTGGCAATGCCGGGCTGCTGTTCGGCGGCGGCGGCCAGGGCGGCTCCGGCGGCGCAAGCCTTGCCGCAACGCCTGGCGGGAACGGCGGCGGCGGGGGCAGTGCGAGCTGGTTCGGCGGCGGCGGGGCAGGCGGCGCGGGTGGTGTCGGAGGATCGGTGGCCGGAAACGGCGGGGCCGGCGGAACCGGTGGACAGCTATTGGGCGCCGGCGGTGCTGGCGGCGCCGGCGGGGACGGCCACGACACCGGAGACGGCGGCACCGGCGGCGTTGGCGGTGGCGCCGTGCTGATCGGCAACGGCGGCGGCGGCGGCAACGGGGGCAACCCCGGCGCCGGTGGTGGCACCGCGGGCAACGGCGCCGCAGGCGGCCGTGCCGGGCTGATCTTGGGTCAGCACGGAAACGCCGGTCTGCCTTAGCCGCTGGACAGGACGCCGGCCAGGTCGTCGAAAAGTGTTGCAAAAGCGGCGCTTTGACCGGTACGCAATTGTGGCACCAGCGCCAGCGCTTCGTCTTGCCGGCCGGCGCTCAACAGCGACCTCAACTGATTCGCCGCAGCCTGGACGTCGGGATCATCGGCGCCGGCGCACGCCAGCACATCCACCAGCTCCCAGTCCCGATACATGGCCAGCGAACGCTCGTTGAACGCGAACCCGGTCACCGCCTCACCCCCGAGCATCCCGCGGTAGCGGTACGGGCCTTCCATGTACTCGATCGGCAGGCCGTGCGCCGGGGCCGCCACCAACGGCTCCCCGACGATATCCAATTGTAAAGCGGCACAGGTGATCCGATGCCGGTCCGGCATGTACCTCGGCTTGCTCGGCGGCCGGATGAGGGTCCGGATCGCGTCCGGCCAGCGGACGTAGCTGCTGATCGTGACATCGAAATCCTCGGCGCACTGCGGTGGCCGATCGTCGGGATAGCTCGTCGTGATGCCGGTAAACGGTTGCAGCGCATTGCCTTCGGTGCGCAGGAACTGCCGCCAGATACTCATGTCCACACCGTTGTCGAAATTGATCGTGCGCCACTCGTGCGACCTGGTGCGCGGCGGCTCGCCGGTTCCGCCGCCGGCGTACTTCGGGAACCATTGCCGATCCACATGCCCAGCGCTGCCGCTGACCTGCTCCGTGGTCGTGCCCCAACGCAGGGTCCCGGTCATGGCCATGCCGGTCTGAAAGTACGAGTAGGTGTCGTCCTGGCCGAAGCAGGCGATCTTGCCCTTGTACGTTGAGGCGCCCAGCGGTGTCGGGGCCCGGGTCGGCGTGACCGTGAGGTCCAGGTGCATCGACTGGCCCGCCTGGTCGGTGCCCGTCAGGCTGATCTCGTAGGTGTAAGGCCGCAATGCGCCGTCAGCGTCGCGCACCGTGGCCCACCGGGCAGTGCCGGCACCGGTGTCGTACGACACGTCGAGATGCCCTACCGCACTGGACAGTTTGGGTTTCGCCCCGGGCTCCGTGCTGGCCGGAGGCATGTCGTAGTCCGTGTAGGTGCCGTACTCGCCGCTGTCGAGATCGAACAACGCCAGCGTGTAGAAATCGGCGACGATGCTGCCGCCGGGGCGGTTCCGGTTGAAGATGGTCAGGAACGCGAAGGACCTGTCGGCCGACGCGAGTTCACCGGCGATGAACCACGTATCGGACTCCTGGTCGGGGTGCTGACCTTCCGCCGCGGGAAAATCCAGTTGGCTGTCCCCGGGCACCAATTCGAACGGGTAGCTACGCCAATCGCCGGTCACGTCACGCCTCGCGTCGAAGGAAAAGCCCGCTTTTTTGGCTATGTTAGCATCAATAGTGAAATTACCGTCGCCTGCCCTGAGGTGGTTACCCCGATGACGGCGAGTCTGCGTTCCTATGACCAACTGTTCATCGGCGGCCGGTGGCGCACGCCGTCCGGACCGGAGCGTCTGCAGGTCATCTCGCCGCACTCCGAGGAACCGATCGCCGAAGTCCCCGCCGGCTCTGCCGATGAGGTCGACGCGGCCGTCCGGGCCGCCCGCCGTGCGTTCGACGAGGGTCCGTGGCCGCGGCTGCAACCGCAGGAGCGGATGCGCAAAATCGAAGAACTGGCCGCGGTTTATGGTCGGCACATCGAGCAGATGGCCGACCTGATCACAGCGCAGATGGGATCGCCGCGCAGTTTCAGCCGGCTCGGTCAGGCGGCCGGCGCCGCCTCCATGATCCATCTGACACTCGCGGCGGCCCGTGACTTCCCCTGGGTGGAGCGCCGCCAAGGCGTGCTGGGCGAGGCACACCTGCGCCGCGCGCCGGTCGGTGTGGTCGGGGCGATCGTGCCGTGGAACGTGCCGCAATGCCTGATCATGCCCAAGTTGATTCCCGCGTTGATCGCCGGCTGCAGCGTGATCATCAAGCCCGCACCCGAAACCCCTTTGGACGCACTGTGGTTGGCTGAGATGATCGAACAGCTCGACCTGCCGGAGGGAGTCGTGTCGGTCGTGACCGGCGGCCCGGATGTGGGCGAGGCCCTGGTCCGGCATCCCGGCGTGGACAAGGTCGCGTTCACCGGATCCAGCGCCACGGGACGACGCATCGCGGCCCTGTGCGGCGAGCAGTTGAAGCGGGTGAGCCTGGAGCTGGGCGGCAAATCGGCGGCGATTGTTCTCGACGATGCCGACATCGGTAAGACGGTGGCCGGCCTGAAGACGGCAGGCCTGATGAACAACGGGCAGGCGTGTGTCGCGCAGACGCGCATCCTGGTCAGCCAACGCCGCCATGACGAGCTGGTCGAGGCACTCGCCGACATGATGTCGAGCCTGAATGTCGGCGATCCCACCGACGACAAGACCGACATCGGACCGCTCGTCGCCCAACGCCAACAGCAGCGGGTGCAGGACTACATCCGGTCCGGGCAGCAGGAAGGTGCGCGCCTGGTGGTCGGCGGCGCGGACGCTCCGGAGCCCCGTGGCTGGTACGTGCGCCCGACGCTGTTCACCGATGCCACCAACGACATGCGGATCGCGCGCGAGGAGATTTTCGGCCCGGTCCTGACGGTGCTGACCTATACCGACGAGGACGACGCGGTCGCGATCGCCAATGACAGTGATTACGGGCTGGCCGGGTCGGTGTGGACCGCGGACACCGCCCACGGCCTCGACATCGCGGCGCGGGTGCGCACGGGAACCTACGGCATCAACATGTACATGCTCGACATCAGCACCCCGTTCGGTGGCTTCAAGCACTCCGGCATCGGCCGTGAGTTCGGGCCCGAGGGCCTGGAAGAGTACGTGGAGCTGCAGTCGGTCGCCTGCAACGGAAAGTTGCCGCCGCTCAACGCGGTTGGGGAAACTGCACCGTGATCTCGACCGGACAGCACAAAACATCGTGCTGGTTGCGCACCTCGATCTGCAGGTCGACGAGGTAGCGCGGGGGGTCCGTCGTGGTGTCGCAGCGTTTGGCCACCGCCCGCCCCCGACCCACCATGGAGTCGCCGGCATAGATGGAGCCGGCCAGTCGCATCGAGCGTCGCACCACGCGACTGCTCGGACCGGCCCAATCGGTGGCGATGCGGTCGGCAAATCCGGCCAGGTGCATGGTGTTGACGAAAATCGTTGGATTGCCCTGGCTTTGCGCGTAGGCCGGGTCGAAGTGGCCGGGAAAGTAGTCCCAGGTGGCGCCGGCGTTCTCGACCACCCGCTGATAGCTGATCTCGTCGACAACGTCGGGCAGGTCGGCGGGGATGCTGATCGCGTTCCAATCCAGTTCGCTCACGGGGCCGCCTCGGGCGTGAATCGGAACAGCGTGTTACGGGATGCGGCAACGACGGCGCCGTCCTGCCGGCGGTAGGTCTCCAAGGTCTCCACGAAGTGTCCGACACCGAGTCGGGTCCGCTTCTCCGGCGATACCGACACCAACTCCTCCACCGCGGTCAACAGATCGCCTTCCAGAATCGGGTGCAGAAGCTCAACGTCGTTGGCGGCGTTGATGAATGTGGTACCCGGCAGCGGAACACGCAGGGCCAGTGAGGCGCTCGGCGGGCGCCCTCCCGGTTGCCAGGGCGGCGGTATCAGCCATCCCATCAACAGCGCCGGTGGCGCCGCCAGGCCGCCCCACCGCTCGCGAGCGAACTCAACATCCCAGTAAGAGCGGTTGCCGTCGCGGACCATCGCGGCGAACAACTGGATGCGCGCGCCACTGATCGGCGTTGCCGCCGTGCGGGGTTCACCCGCCATGCCGACCATCCGCAACGCGTCTTCGTAGGTGCCGAAGGCCAGCTGGTAGCTCAGCTCCACGTCGGCACTCACATGACGAGGTGGCGGCTCGGCACCGAATCCCAGACGAGCTCGCGGGACGTGAAATACCAGCCGCCCCGCTCGTAGATCAGCTGGTCCCGGTACGTGCCGGTGGCCTGCAGCGTAGTGTCGTTGTGC
This sequence comes from Mycobacterium sp. Z3061, assembly GCF_031583025.1. NCBI lineage: Bacteria > Bacillati > Actinomycetota > Actinomycetes > Mycobacteriales > Mycobacteriaceae > Mycobacterium > Mycobacterium pumcae. The sequence goes on from NZ_CP134062.1 coordinate 4,870,347, forward strand.
ACGGCGGCGAAAAGTATTGCCACACAATGCTGTGTCGCATTGACGCCGTCGATGTGGATCTCATGGTCAACCGAGACCAGCCGCTGTCCGTCGCCGCCGTCGAAGGCCGACCACAGGTCGGTGAATGACTCACCCCCGCGAATGTAGCGGGCGCCGGAATGGCGGAACGTGGTGATCCACGCCTCGCGGTTCCCCAGCGAGTACGCCCGGTTGTGCCGCGCGGTCAGGTCCAGGATGCCCGCACGTCCCGTCGCGGCCTGCAGCATCTGCTGCTCCTGATAGGTCATTGTCATCGTTGTTTCTCCAACCTGTCTGTCACCGACTCAGTACGTATCCGTGGCGTTCACGATCCCACGCGCCCGCCGACAACCCGCGGGCGCGCAACAGGTCTTTGCGTATCCGCCCGATGACGTTCCGCGGAAGTTCATCAACGGTATCGACGTATCGGGGCACGCAGAAGTAAGGCATCCGGGCGGCGCAGTAATCGAGCAGCTCCGCGCAATCCAGTGCGGCGCCGCCACGTAACGTCACGACCAACAGGATGTCGTCTTCACCGAGGTCGCTCGGCACGGCAACCGCGGCGGCTTCGGCAACGGCCGGGTGACTCGTCACCACCGCCTCCACTTCCACCGACGAGACGTTCTCGCCACGTCGGCGCAGCGAGTCCTTGACCCGGTCCACGTACGTGAGGTTTCCGTCGGCGTCGAGCGAGCCCAAGTCACCGGTGCGGAACCAGTCCGGGTATGGATCCACCTGCAGATCCGGGCCGTCGCCCCCGCGCACATACCCATGACTCATCACGCCGCCGTACCGGGCGCGGCAGGTGATCTCGCCGACGGATCCGGCCCGCAACTCCGCCCCGGCGGCATCAATGATGCGTACCTCGAAGTTCGGATTGATCTGGCCCGACGTGCCGGGCACCCCGTCATAGGCGACGCCGTTGACCGCCAGCGGAAAGGCCTCGGTCATCCCGTACATGGTGACAACGGCACAGCCGTAACGCTTTTCAATCGTCCGGTAGGACTTCGCGTCGATCGGGGCCGCCGAGATGAACCGCAGCGGAAGCTGCGCGTCACGCGGATCCGGTGGCAGGTTCTGCAGCATCGACACCATCGCACCGGCACCCACGAAGCCGACCGCACCGTGTGCCCGCACGGCGTCCCATACGGCGTCGGGGTGAAAAGCGCCGGCCAGCACGGTCGTTCCGCCCACCAGCAGCGGCGCCAGCACACTGGGCGCCGCGCTGAGGTGGAACAGCGGCATCGCGGTCCACAGCACCTCCCCCGCCGCGAACTCCCAGGCTGCGACCGCGGTAGCCGCCACGGTGAAGAGGTACTGCCACGATGTGGCAACCGCTTTCGACGGGCCGGTGGTGCCCGAGGTGAAGAACAACGTCAACATTTCAGGGGTCCCGACGGCCGGCACCGAAACGTCCTGACACAGCGCCTCGGCTACCCAATCATCCTGGATCACAACGGTTTTTATATCGACGATCTCATCGACACGAACGCGCCGCTCGACATCGGTGATAACCAGCTTGGCCTGTGACAACTGCAGAGCGTGCAGCAGGAAGTCACCCTTGTTGGCCGCGTTCACCGCGGCGCTCACCGCGCCGATCCGGGCCGCCCCCAACCAGAAGTAGATCCACTCCGGGCAGGTCGCGGTGAACAACGCGACACAATCGCCCGAGCCGATACCCTGATCCAGCAACAGGTTCGCCGCCGCGCAGGACCGTTGCCGTAGTTGCTCGAAGGTGATGTCGGTCCCGGCTACTGACAGCATGACCCGGTCGGGATACTGCTCGGCGCGGCGATCGAGGACTGCCGCCACGGTGAAGCTGTCGACACCGAAGTCGTCGGGCCGCGGGCGTCCCATCAGGCTGCCATCAGGCCTTGGCAGCCGCCGGGTCCGGCTCGCCGTCGGCGGTGTAGCCGAAGTCGTTGGGCGACGGTTGTTTGCCCGGGTAGAAGCGGTGTGCCCAGCGCCGGAGTGCCGCATAATCGTGCGCCTCTTCCGGCGCCAGGTTCGGCTTCTCCAGGTACTTCATGTTCTCCCAGGTGAAGAAGTCCTGCTTGATCACTTCCTGCTGCAGCGCCAGGAATTTGGCCGCACGACCGGTCGGCGCGTCGCCGCTGTCACCGGGTTCACGGATAGAGGCCTGGGTGTAGAAGTAGTCGGTGTAATCCTCGTCGACCGGGGTCTGCCCGGTGACCTGACAGGTGGCAACCAGGTCGCTGGGAAAGCGGACGACGCCGAGTCCCAGCGAGTAGTTGTCGTAGATGATCTTGGCGTCCACCGGGCCGTTCGGCGTCAACCACGTCTTGGCCCGGCCGCCGCCGAAGTGGGCGTTGACCGTGGCGTGCAGGTGATAGCCGGACACCTCGAACGAGGCGGTGTTGGCGGGATTTGCCGCTTTGTGCACGTATTGCACGTGATACGGGTCGGCCGCGTTCTCGATGATCATCTGCGCATGCACCTTGACCCGGTTGACCATGCGGGTGTGCGGATGCAGCGGGTAGTACTCGTCGGTCTCCAGCTCGGGCAGCACCGGCGGCTGCCAGTACGGCGCGCGGCCGTGCCGTTCGTGCCAGACCAGGATGAAGCCGTACCACTCGGCGGCCGGATAGGTACGGATGCGGACGTTGTTCTTGCAACCGATCTTGCTGTACGGGATCAGCGCGTTGGTGCCGTCACCGCGCCACTGCCAGCCGTGCCACGGGCAGACGATGTGCTCACCCTCCACCGTGCCGCCGACGCCCATGTTCGCGCCGAGGTGCTGGCAGTAGGCGTCCAGCACATGCACCTTTCCGGACTTGGTGCGGAACAGCACCAACTCCTCGCCGAAGTAGTGCACCCTCTTGACCTCGCCGGCCGCGAGTTCAGAAGCGAAGCCGACGATGAACCAGCCGGTCGGGAAACGGTAGGTGGACAGCGCGATCCCGGAGGGTCCGAACTCCTGTTCCGACGGGTCCTCGGTGTCGGCCGATGCCAGGTCTGAAGATATGTCCGTCACGAATTCTCCGTTTCCCACGCGGCGGTGCAGCGATGAGGACGCTCACACTTCACCGCGGTTCGGCGCGTATGTCTATTTTTACTATTTTAGACATTGAACGTCAACGCGGCTGCCTCAGCCCCGATTCGACATGGGTTGCGCCACTCACCCACAGGCTAAATGTCGGTCGCGCCCTGACGCAGCGCGCTCAGTTCGATGTCACTCGACGATGCGCAGCGCCGCCCTCGGACACTGTTCGACTGCGGCGCGCACGTCGATTTCGCGTTCCGCGGGCACCGGACCATCGGCAATCTGCACGACGTCCTCATCCCCCAGTTCAAAGATGTCCGGGGCGATGGACTCGCAAAAACCGTTGGCCTCGCACATATCCGGGTCGACGATCACCCGCATCGGATGCCCCTTCCTCCTCAGAGCCCTACTGGGCGGGTCCCGATCACCTTGCCGGCGGCAAGATGTGCGAGTTCAGTCTCAGTCAGCCCACATTGATCGCGCAGTATGTCTTCATTGTGCTCGCCCAGCGTCGGCGGCGGACGCAAGAGCCATTGCCGCTGACCGGCCAGCAGGGCGAACGGCGGGGTGGGATACAGGCCCGGGCCGGTTCGCGGGTGCACCAGCGACTCGAAAAAGCCCCGAGCGCGCAACTGAGGATTCTCGGTGACGAGCGACGGCGACCCGACCGGTGCGGCCGGAACACCGGCCGCCGCCAGCAACTCCACCGTCGCATCGAGCGGCTGTGCGGCGAACCATTCCTGCAGCGCGAGGTCGATCTCGTCGGCCCGTTCCCGGCGACCGGCCTCGCTGGTCAATTCCTCGTGGCGTAATGCGCCGATCACGTCCACCAGGGACGCCCATTGACGGTCGTCGCGCACGCTGACCGCTATCCAGTCGTCCTCCCCCGCGCACCGGTAGATGTTCTGCAGTGCGCCGCCTTGTCCGCGATTTCCTCTCCGGCTCAACGTTTTACCGAATACCTCGGCTTCGATCGGTTGGATCGCCGTGGTATTCAGCACCGTCTCCAGCATCGGCAATTCGACCTGCTGGCCGGTTCCGGTGCGCTCGGTGAAATGCAGCGCGGCCAGTACCGCGAACGCGGCGTGCACGCCTGCCAGCGGATCGCAGGCGCCGCGCGGCGTCACCGGAGGAGTTTCGGGCAGTCCGGTCACCCAGGTGAGTCCGCCGATCTGCTCCATGGTGGGAGCGAATCCCACCCGCTCGCGCCACGGCCCGGCCAGTCCGAAGGCCGGCATCCGGGTGACCACGAGTGCGGGATTGATCTTCAGCAGCACGTCGGCGGTGAGACCGAAGTGGTCCATCACACGCGGCGAGAAATTTTCGATCACCACATCGGCGCCGGCAACCAGCGTGCGGAACAGGCCCCGGCCTTCTTCGCTTCCCAAATCGAGTGTGACGGAACGCTTGTTGGTGTTCATCGCATGGAAGACCCAGCCGTACTCCCACCAGTCGTCCACATCGGTGCGCATGCCGCCCGAATAGCGGATGCCGTCGGGACGCTGGATGGACTCCACCTTCACCACGTCGGCGCCGAACGCGGCAAGCAGGTGGGTGGCGGCGGGCCCGGCCCAGAAGGCGGTCAGGTCGACGATGCGGACACCCCGCAGCGGCAGTTCGGCATCCGCGGTCGAAGACGCGTGCTCGCTTGGCTGCCATGGTGATTCGTCATCATTGGCACCGAGCGCGGGGGTTTCGCGAACCGGCGCGGGCCCGCACTCCGCCATCAGCCACGGCGGACGCGGCTGATGGAATCCCGCGGGGTTGCGCACGAACACCCCACGTTCGGTCATGTACTCCATGTCACGGATGGTGGCGCCGTTGCCCAGGGCCGCGATCGGCAGCCGGAACAGCTGACCCAGTTCGACTATTTCGGCGACCGTCCGCTCGGCGAACCAGGGACCGATCGATTCGTAGATGAAGTCGCGGTATTCCCAGCGGCCGATCTGAAACCGCAGCTGCGGAATCTCCTCGAACTGCGGGCATTCGACCATCGCGGCGAAATCCAGCCACTGCTGTCCGGTGACCATCGTGATGCCGACGTAACCGTCCTTGGCCGGCACGATCGACGGCACCTCCAGGGTGCGGCGGATCGGCGGGACACGCAGCAGCTGGGAATGCAGCCATTCGCTGCTCTGCATCGCGGTGATCGCCTCGAGCATGGACAGGTCCAGGTGCTCGCCGGGACCGCCTCGCTGGACCCGACGGCGCACGGCCAGCGCTCCGAACGCTGCGTAAACACCACCCATGTACTCGCCGAGCTCGCCGCCGATCGAGATCGGCGGACCCGCCGGGTCACCGCGGAAACCGGTGCAGCCCGACCAGGCCTGCAGCGTGAACTCGGTGGCGGCGCGGTCGGCGAACGGACCGGACCAGCCGAAGTCTGAGATGGTGACGACGACTGCGCGGGGCGACTCGGCCACCAGTCGCTGCGGGTCGATGCCCAACTCGGTGGCGCGCGTAGGTGCCACGGCCACGATCACCACGTCGGCCCCAGCCAGTTCGGCTTGCAATCGCTGTGATTCCGGCGACACGCTCAGGCTGCTCTTACCGGCGTTGAGGTAGCAGAACAGCGGCGAGGCGGCACCGGGCGGCACGGGCGAGCACGTCGCCGAGTAGCCACGCAGCGGATCCCCTTGTGGCGGCTCCACTTTGCGGACCTGTGCGCCAGCATCCACCAACAGCTTCCCACAGTAGCTGCCGGCCAGGCGGTCACTGATCTCGACGACCCGAAGTTCGTCCAGGGGCGGCGGCCGGTTATCGGCCTGGTGACTCACGCGGCTATTTATACCATTACTGCTAAAATAGCTAAGCCAACCGAGTTCGCGGGTCAGTCACCGTGCGCTCTCTCCTGCTGCAGGTTGCGAGGAACCGGATGACCGCCTTGGGTATTGGACCCGACGCCCGTCGCCGGCTGTCGGCGCCCAGGATCGCTGAAATCGTAGCCGACGAGTTGCGCCGCCAGATCATCGACGGTGAACTGGCCGACGGCGATCTGCTGCCGCGCCAGGAAGTGCTCGTCGAGCAGTTCAAGGTCAGTCTGGTGTCGCTGCGCGAGGCCCTGAGAATCCTGGAGACCGAAGGGCTGGTCTCGGTGCGGCGGGGCAACCGCGGCGGTGCCGTCGTACACGCACCGGCCAAGACCAGCGCCGCCTACATGCTGGGCCTGGTCCTGCAGAGTGAGTCCGTCGCCGTCAGCGACCTCGGCGCGGCATTGCAGGAGCTGGAGCCCGCCTGCGCCGCGCTGGCCGCCCAGCGCCCCGACCGCGCCGACACTTTGGTGCCCGAACTCAAACGGGTCAACGACGCCATGGCCGAGAACCTGGAAGACGGGCGGTTGTTCACCGAGATCGGCCGCGAATTCCACAATCTCATCGTCCGAGGCTGCGGCAACCACACCATCATCGCCGTCGTCGGCAGCCTCGAAACACTGTGGAGCAGCCACGAACAACAGTGGGCGGACGAGAGCTCCGCCCGCGGCACCTATCCCTCGCTGGCCAAGCGCCGTGCGGCCCTCAACACCCACATCAAGCTCACCGAGACGATCGCCGAGGGTGACGTTGACCGGGCCCGGCGCATCGCCGGCCGCCACCTCGCCGACACCCAGACCTACGTGCTCTCCGGCCGGCCGGAACAACGGATCTACGCACTGTCCCCGCAGGCGTTGTCGCGCCCGCGGGACGTCCGGCGCCCTTGACGACCCCGCGAACCGCGTTGGTCACCGGCGGTAGCGGTGGCATCGGAAAAGCGTGTGCCGCCAAGCTGAGTCAGCTCGGCTATGACGTCGTGGTGCTGGCGCGCCGGGCGGAACCCCTGCGCGCGGCGGCCGACGAGATCGGCGCCCGCGCTATCGTGGCCGACGCGTCCGACCCCGACGGATTCGCCGCTGCGATCAGTCCGCTCGAACATGTCGACCTCGTCGTCCACGCCTCCGGGGCGCTGGGTGGAACCTACGCGCGCAAGCAGACATTCGAGCAGTGGCGCACGATCATCTCGGCCAACCTCGATTCCTGCTTCGTGGTGACCTCCGCGGTGCTCCCCCGGATGCGCCCGGGCTCTCGTCTGATCTTCATCTCGTCGTCGGCGTCGCACGAACCGATGATGGCGCGCACGGCGTACTCGGCGTCCAAGGCCGGCATGAACGCGTTCGCCCGTGCCCTGGCGATGGAGGTCGACCGCGACGGCATCGCCGTGCATCTGGTGACCCCGGGTCCGGTGGAAACCGAAATGCTGCAGGATGTTCCGTTCGAGATGTACGCGATTCAGGTCTCCGACATCGCCAACGCGGTGGCATGGCTGGACACCGTCGAACCGTCGGTCGACCTGCCGGAGATCCGGCTCAGCGCGGTGCAGCGCGGACCCTATGCCCGCCCGCCGGTGGTGCCTACCGAAGTGCGCCGGCGTCGTTCGGAAAATTCCTGATCACCGATTCACCGAAGTCTTCGAGAGTCTGCGGTGCCGCGAAGTCGGCGAACCAGACGTAGCAGCGTTCGACCCGCTGCGCGGCCAGGCCCGCGAAATGGGCGATCAACTCGTCGGCATCGCCGCAGACCAGGCCCGGTCCAAGATGGCCGAATCGCCGGACGCTGACCTTCCGCACCGCGCCGGGGTCGGTTCCCGCCCGCGCGAAGCCGACCATCTGCTGAACCGAGATCCGGGCCGATCCCGTGGAATCGGCCAGCCGCGGCAGCCGATCCAGGTGATTGGCCTGCAGATTCCACCAATCCGCGTACTTGGCAACGAGTTTCATCATTCGTGGGCCGCTGCCGCCGAGGACCAGCGGTATCGGGTGCGCCGGCGGCGGACTCTGGACCCCGGCCCAGTACTTGGTGAGAAGCTCGAGATGGCGTCCGAGTTGTTCGACCCGTGCCACCGGATCCTGCTGGCCGACATCGAATTTCGTGAACTCCGCGGGCCACGAGCCCGATCCCAGGCCGAGGTCGAAGCGCCCGCCGCAGGCCGCGGACAGCGTCACTGCCTGCTTCGCCAGCACCGCCGGATGCCGGAACGCGTCGCAGAGCACCAGGTGACCGATGCGCAGCCGCTGGGTCCGGGCGGCAACCCAACTGGCAATGCCCATTGCCTCCCAGATGTTTTCATCGGGCTGCCCCGGAGCTTCGAGATGATCGATGAAGGCGATTCCGTCGAATCCGGCCGCTTCGGCACACTGGGCGCGATCCACGATGTCGGCGACCGATAATCGCACCTGCGGCAGGAACAGATACCACTCGACCATCCGAACCGACCCTTTCCCGGTGGCTGCGATTGCGTGCCGCTCGCTAGTTTACTATTTTTATTATGTTAGGGGTCTTATGGATGTTGGTCTGACTGCGGAGCAGCTGGCGCTGCGTGACACCGTGCGCGGCATCCTGCGCGCCGAGTGTCCACCCGATGCCGCCCGTCAGGCCTGTGCGGACCCGGACCGGTGGAGCAACCTGTGGAAGACGTTCGTCGACCTGGGCTGGACCGAACTGTCCGCCTACGAGATCGGCGGCGAGTTCGGGCCGCTCGAGCTGGCGGTGGTGCTGGAAGAATGCGGCGCCGCCCTCGCGCCGGTTCCGTTGCTCAGCAGCGTGGGCCTGGCCGCCGGAGTGCTGCGCGCGGCCGGCCCGGAGACCGATGAGCTGCTTGCCGAGATAACCATGGGAGCCGTCGCGACCCTGGCGGTGCACTCCCCTGGCGCCCGGCTGCCGGGTACGGCTACGACGCTGCGCGACGGCCGGTTACGCGGGCGGGCGGTCGCCGTCCCCCACGCGGCCCGCGCGGAGCTGATCGTCACCCTGGCCGACGCCGGCGAGCGCGGCCCGGTGGCCGCGGTCGTACGTGCCGGTGACGGCGTCACCGTGGTGGCCGCCGAATCGACCGACCCCGCCCAGCCCGTCGCCGAGGTCGAGATCGACACCGTCCCCCTGGCCGTGGCGCCGGTGGAATCCGTAGCATCCGCGCTCTCGGCACCGCTGGTGGCGATCGCCGCGGACCTCCTCGGCGTGGCCTCGGCAGCCCTGCAGCGTTCCGTCGAGCACGCCAAGACTCGTCGTCAGTTCGGCAGCCCCATCGGCGCGTTCCAGGGCGTCAAACACGCGCTGGCGGACAACTACGTCAGCGTTGAGCGCGCCCGCAGTCTCACCTACGCTGCCGCGGGCCGACTCGAGCAACCCGGCTCATGGACCGCGGCCGCGTTGGCCAAAGCCGCTGCCGCCGATGCCGCAAGCGCCTGCGCGCGCACGATGGTCCAGGTGCACGGCGCGTTGGGACAGACCTGGGAGCACGACGCGCACCTCTATGTCCGGCACGCCTGGCAGGGGGCCACCCTACTTGGCGACAGCCGCGCGCTGTACCACGAAGTGGGCCGGCGGTACGCGGAAGGTGCCGAATGACTTCCATCACAGCGGAATTCGGAGCCTGGCTGAGCGACCTCCTGCCGGGCGACTACTACGACCGTTATCGCGAGTACCGCTGGGACATCCCGTTGCGCCGCGACTACCAGCGGGCCGCCTTCGAAGCCGGTTGGCTGCAACCTACCTGGCCCCGTGAACATGGCGGCCGGTCTCTGGGCCTGCGGGACGCGATGGAGATCCGCATCGAGGCCGCGCTGCGGTCGGCACCCAAGCTGCCCAACGTCGCGGGACCGGGTGTCGCTGCGCCAGGGATCCGGCAATTCGGCACGCCCGACCAGGTCGACCGCCTGCTGGTGCCGTTGCTGCGCGGCGACGAATGGTGGGCGCTGGGCATGTCCGAACCCGAAGCCGGGTCCGATTTCGCCGGGTTGCGCACCCGCGCCGAGCGCGACGACGATGTGTTCCGCGTCAACGGCCACAAGATCTGGACCACTCAGGCTCATGAGTCGCGCTGGTGCACCCTGTATGCCCGCACGGACCCGGAGGCACCCAAACACCGCGGCATCTCCTGCCTGATTCTCGATCTGCAGTCGCCCGGCGTGCGGATCGAGCCGATCCGAATGGCCTCGATCTCCGATGAGACGTTCTGCGAGGTCTTCCTCGACAACGTCGAGGTGCCGGTAGACAACCTGCTGGGTCCCCTGAACGGCGGCTGGACCGTCGCGATGTCGTCGCTTCACCATGAGCGCCAGATGATCTGGATCATGAACTGGGTTGAGATCCAGCGTGGACTGGACTCGATCCGGGGTGCGGCAACCGGGGACATCTACTCCGAACTCGGCGCGCTGATCGCTGACGCCGAAGCTCTGCGGGCCACCGGATACCGTGCCCTGGCGAACGAGCTCGCCGGCCGCCCCAGCCCGGAAGCCGACACCATGAAATTGCTTGGATCAATTACTTTGCAACGGGTTTGGGAACTTTCTGCGGCCGCGGCAGGACCGGCCTCGGCGGCGGACCCCGATCTGCTGTTCGAGCGGCAAGACGCCCTGGCCGCAACCATCTACGGCGGGACCTCCGAGGTTCAGCGCAACATCATCGCCGAGCGACTGCTCGGGCTGCCGAAGGGATGACGAGGATGGATGACCAGGATGGACTATGACCTCGGAGACGACGCGGGTGAACTGCGAAACCGGTTGCGGCAGTTGATCGCCGAACACATCCCTGCTGACTTCCTGGGCGCGTGCACCGATGATCCCGACGACCTGGCCACCACCGAATCCTTTTGCAAGCTGCTGGCCTCCGAGGGGTTGCTGGCGCTGGCATGGCCGAAAGAACATGGTGGCGGCGGTGGTTCGATCTGGCAGCAGACCGTGCTGCGCGAGGAGATGTGGGCCAATTACGAGCCCCGGGGACCGCAGTACATGGGCATCAACTGGGTCGGCCCCGCGATCATGCGCTACGGGACCGACGAGCAGAAGGCCAAACACCTCTCCGGCATCGCATCCGGAGAAGTGATCTGGTGCCAGGGCTTCTCCGAGCCGGAGGCCGGAACCGACCTCGCGTCGTTGCGCACCCGCGCCGTCCCGGAGGGTGACGGCTGGCGGATCACCGGCCAGAAGGTGTGGACGTCGTACGCCCGGATGGCGTCCTGGTGCGTGCTGGCCGCCTGCACCCACCCAGACGCGCCAAAGTCCAAGCGGCTGAGCCTGTTTCTGATTCCAATGGACCGGCCCGGCTTCACGGTCCGCGGCATCCCGTCCATGCTCGGACCGCATCACCTCAACGAGGTGTTTCTTGACGACCTGCCGGCCTACCCCGGAGACGTGCTCGGTGAGCCGGGCGACGGCTGGCGGGTGATGCGGGAGGCGTTGGCCTTCGAGCGCGTCGGCATCGCGCGCTACGCGCGCTGCGAATCGCTGCTGCACCGGATGCAGGACGAGCTCGGCCCGGACTGGGACCAGTTGCCCGAATCGATTCGGGTGCGATGGGTTCGGGCGCTGGTCGATCTGCGCGTGGCCCGGTTGATGGCCTACCGCGCCGTGTCACTGCAGGACGACCCGGCCGCAGGGGCGGCCGCCAGCGCCGCGCGCATCGCCACCACCACCTGCGATCAGTTGGTCGCCGAGCTGCTCTTCGACGTGCTGGGCCCCACCGCGCTGGACAGCGGCAGCTCGGCAGCACTATACGGCGCGGTCGACGACCATTGGCGCTATGCGCAGGCCGCCACCGTCGCCTCGGGCACCATCGAAGTGCAGCGGATGATGGTGGCGCGTGACGTGTTGGGAGAGCACCGGTGAATACCGAACTGCCACAGGACATCACCGACTTCGCCGCCGTTGCCGTCAAGCGGCTGGGCCGGCTGGGCGGTCCGCCGGCGGCGCTGCGCGCCGAGACCGACGACGGCATCCGGCTTGCGGCACGCGACGCGCTGACCGAGGTCGGCGCATTCGATCTTGACGTCCGGTCGGGATCCGACGACCTGCTGGCCGCCGCGGTACTGTGCCAGGCCGCCGGAGCGACGGCCCTGCCCTATCCGGTCGTTGAGGAACTGCTGACGGTCGACGGTGCCCGGCTGAGCCTGGTGAACCCGCAGGCGCCGCGCGTCGATCATGGCGACCTGCCCGGCCCCTGGCTCGGCGCCGATCTCGAGGGCAACAGTTACCAGCTCCGGCCCGCGTCGCGGACAGCCGCCAAGCTGGGACCGTTTCTGGTGCCGGCCACACTGTCGGCACCGGACGGCACGGTACCGGCCACCGACGTTAACCTTCATCTCGTGCTGGGATCATGGCGGATTCTGGGTGCGGTGCAGCAGGCGCTGGACATCGCGACGCAGCACGTGCAGGCGCGGGTGCAGTTCGGCAAGCCCCTCGCCGATTTCCAGGCCGTCCGGTTCACCGTCGCTGATGCCGCGGTCGCGGTGCGCGGGTTGCACGAGCTGGCCAAGTACACCCTGTGCCGGCCAAAATCGATTTCGGCGCAGACTCTTTCGGCAGATGCGCTGGTGTTGCGACTGAAGGCGGCCGAGACGGCACGACAGGTGTTGCGCACCGCGCACCAACTGCTCGGCGCGCTGGGTTTCTGCGACGAGTCCGACATCAGCGTGCTCGACCGGCACACCCAGCCGCTGATCCGGTTGCCAGTGGGCCCTGAGGCCCTGGCCCTGCGCCTGGTTGCCGACGTGCGGGACGGATCGTTCGAGACGCTGTTCAACGGTCGAGTCCCGGCATGAATCAGCCAGTCACCGAAGAGGTTCCCCCCAATCCGTTCGAAGACGGCGTCCCCTTCGCGACCAAGCTGACCGAACTCGCCGAACAACAACGTGACGACACCGCGGTCACGGTCGTCTCGCTGGACGGCAGCGTCCATGCGCTGACCTTCGGCGAACTCGACGCCCGGGCCAATCAGTGGGGTCGGGCACTGGCGGCCCGCGGTGCGGAGACGGGTTCGCTGGTCGCCATCGCCATCCCGAACTCGATGCACCTGGTGCTGGCCACACTCGGCTGCTGGAAGGTTGGCGCCGTTCCGATTCCGATGCACTGGGACCTGCCTGAGTGGGAACGCGAGCGGGTGCGGGCGGTGATCAACCCGACCGTGGTGGTCGACGATTCCACCCGCTGGGAGTTGGACGCAGTCGCGGCCGCCGCACCCGCAAGCCCGCTGCCGACCGCGGTGTCCCCGACCGCCAACGGCATCTGTTCGAGCGGTTCCACCGGCGTGCCCAAGGTCATTCTCAACCTGGCGCCGTCGCTGTGGATCCCACAGCAGGGCGAGCCGTTCATGGAGAACTGGGCACCGGTGCCCAAGCCGCAGCGGATCATGGTGCCGGCGCCGATGTATCACACCAACGGCTTCGCCCCGCTGCTGATGCTGCTGGGCGGCGATCACCTGGTGATCCTCGAAAAGTTCCACGCACCAACGTTTGTCGACACCATCGAGCGCTTCCGCATCACCAACTTCACGGCGACGCCGACGATGCTGTCCCGCGTCGCCGCGCTGCCGGACATCGGGCGGCGCGATCTGTCCAGCATCGTGTTCATCCTGCAGGGCGCGGCAGTGATGCCGCCGTCGTTGCTGCACACCTGGTTCGAGTTGCTCAGCCCGGAACAGATCGTGATGGCCTACGGCATGACCGAGAACCTGGGACTCACCGCACTGCGCGGCGACGAGTGGCTGAGCCATCCCGGCAGCGTTGGTCGTGGCTTCCGGGACACCGAGATCCGGATTCTGGACGCCGACAAGCGGCCCCTCGGGCCTGGCGAACACGGGGACATTTATCTGCGGGCTCCGATGAGCGCCGGCTACCGCTACCTGGGCGGGGCGCCGCCGCTGCCGTCCACCGAGGACGGGTTCCGCTCGGCCGGCGACATCGGCCACTTGGACGAGGACGGTTACCTGCACATCACCGACCGGCGCGCCGACATGATCATCAGCGGCGGCGCGAATGTCTTTCCGGCAGAGGTGGAGTCGGCCCTGTCGGGGCACCCGGGCGTCGCCGATGTCGTGGTCATCGGCCTGGCCGACCCACGATGGGGACGACGGGTGCACGCCGTCATACATGCCGCGGGTCCCCTGACCGAGCAGCAGGTGATCGAGTACGCCAAGAGCCGGCTCGCGCCCTACAAGGTCCCCAAGACGGTGGAATTCGTCGACAGCATCCCGCGCACCGCGGCCACCAAGGTGAACCGGTCCGCAATGGTCGCAGCACGGGGCGGGTAGACAAGCGGAGCGTGCAGTCGCGCCGACGGTCTAGCCACGGGACGTCCGATCGGTGCGTTTGGTGCGGGCGAAACCGTCCGCGATCGATGCGGCCAATTCCAGAAACGCCTGCCGGGTTCGGCCGCCCATCAGATCCAGGACGATCTCCGACCCCTGGGCCAGATGGTCGTCGAAGGGGATCACATGGACCGCGCGAATTCGGGTGAGGAATTGTGCGGCCAGCTTGTCCAGGTCCACCGACGACTTCCCGGGTCGTGCCGCGCTGATGACCACCGTCGCGTTGGGAACCAGATGTCCCCGGCCATGGTGTTCCAGCCAGTCCAGCGTGGCGAACGCGCTGCGCGCGGAGTCGATGGCCGGCGAGGCGACCAACACGATCGCGTCGGCCTCGTCCAGCACGGCGGACATCGCCGAATGCACCAGCCCGGTGCCGCAGTCGGTGAGGATCAGGTTGTAGAACCGCTGCAGCAGGCGGATCACCACCCGGTAGTCGGCCTCGGAAAACGCCTCGGAGGTCGCCGGATCGCGTTCGGAAGCAAGGATTTCCAGTCGGCTGGTGCTCTGCGAGGTATGCCGGCGGATGTCGGAGTAGCGAAAGATGTTGTCGTCCAGCAACAAATCCCGAACCGTGGAGCGGCTCTGATCGGGACCGCGCTGCGCCAGCGTGCCGAAGTCGGGGTTGGCGTCGACCGCGATGACCCGGTCACCCCGGATCGCGGCGAAGGTGGATCCCAGGCCGACCGTTGTCGTGGTCTTCCCGACGCCGCCCTTCATCGACAAGACGGCGATGCTGTAGTCGCCGCGCACCGGCTGGCTCACCCTCGCCACCAGCTTCTGGCGGGTGTTCTCCTGTTCGGACTCTTTGGGATTGAGGCCGGTGACGCGGTGCACCACCTTGCGCCATCCGCTCTGCGGCAGCGGCCGGACGCGACGGACCAGCCCCAGGTCGGTGTGCGAGGGCATCCGCGGGTCCTGGTAGTGCTGCGGGGGAGCACTCGGAGCGGCCTGGGTGAAAGGTGTTGCCACCGGCGGCGGAGCGGGTGGGTTCAGCCTCGGATCGGGCGGCGGCTGGGTGACCGCAGCAGGCGGTGCGGGCGCCGGTGGTGCCGGCGGCGGTGGTGCCGGCGGCGGCGGTTCGGGAACGCGCCGGCCCGGAATCGGCGCCGGGCGAACCGGCGGCTGCTCCGGGACCTCGATGACGGCCGTAGCTTCCGCCTTCGGAGGCTCCGGTGGTGGCGGCGGCTCACTGAACACCGGTGGCCTGCTGAACACCGGAGCCGGACGGGGCGGCGGCGCTTCCTTTGGCGACTCGAGCACCGGACGCCGCGGCAAGGGCGGTAAGTCCATCACCCGGGTGCCCTCGGTGGTGGGGGCCGCGTGGGGTCCCGGCTCAACCACCGGCTCAACCACCGGCTCAGCCTCGACCACCGGCTCAGGCTCGGGCTCAGGCTCAGGCTCAGGCTCGGGCAGCGGTGGCACGTCCATCACCTTGGTCCCCGCGGTCGACGGGCCCGTCGCCACCGGCACGTCCTCGACAACGGTGGGCGCCTCGGACTCCGCAGCCTCCTGGGCCAGCTTGGCCCGGATCTCGCGCACCGGAATAGGATTCGTGTCCGCGTCGCTGCTGCGCTTGAACTTCGGGGCGTCGGATCCGCTCACTATCGGGTTCTCGACATCAGCTGGCCGGTGGACATTCCGAGCACGTTCTCCAGCGCGGCGCGCATGTCGCCGAGCTCGATGCGCATCAGTTCGGTTTCGTCGAGATCCTCCACGTCGACGTCGGCGCGCTCGCTCAACCGATACTCCCGCTCCTCTTCGGCCGATTCGATGACGTTGCGGACAAAGCGCCCGTTGCCCATCAGGTCGATCTCGCGGCGCAGGGCTCCGGTGTCGTCCGCCGACTGGTTGCGGTAGAGCACTTCGCAGGCTGAGACGAGTTCGTCGTACGCCGCTTCGGTCAGCTCGGAATCCCTGGTCTTGGCGATCAGGCGGCCGATGTCGCCGAGTTCGGTCGGGTTGTAGGAGGCGAACCGGATCCGCTTGGTGAATCGCGACGCCATGCCTTCGTTGGATGCCAGGAACCGGTCGATCTCCGCGTCGTATCCGGCGATGATCACCACCAGCCGGTCCCGGTCGTTCTCCATCCGGGCCAACAGGGTGTCGACGGCTTCACGGCCGAAGGCGTCACCACCGGACAACCCGGTCTGGATCAGGCTGTACGCCTCATCGATGAACAGCACCCCGTCCATCGCCGAGTCGATCAGGGCCGACGTCTTGATCGCCGTGCTACCAAGGTGTTCGCCGACGAAATCACTGCGCTTGGCCTCGATGACCGCAGGCGTCTTCAGCAGGCCCAGTCCGCAGTACACCTGTGCGACGACACGCGCGATGGTGGTCTTGCCGGTGCCGGGCGGGCCGGTTAACGCCAGGTGCAGACTGCGCGCGGCCGCGCTGAGTCCCTTGCCTTCCCGCACCTTGGCCAGCTTGGCGGCCGAGCGCAGCTTGGCCACCTGCAACTTGACGTCGGTCAGGCCGATTTGGCGGTCCAACTCGATCTGGGCGGCACGCAGGTACTCGTTGCCGCGTTCGGTCAGGCTCTCGGCGCTGACGTCCCTGGCACTGCGCGCGGTCGAGGGATCCCACTTGTCGGTGCGGGAGTCGATGTCGTCTCTGGTGCTGACGATGAGGCGGTACTTCGGGTCGTGC
Source organism: Mycobacterium sp. Z3061 (assembly GCF_031583025.1). Lineage (NCBI taxonomy): Bacteria > Bacillati > Actinomycetota > Actinomycetes > Mycobacteriales > Mycobacteriaceae > Mycobacterium > Mycobacterium pumcae. The sequence goes on from NZ_CP134062.1 coordinate 4,887,129, forward strand.
AGCGCGGCCGCATTAGCCTCGAAGCCGGGCTCCTCGCTGTAGATGCGCTCGAAGATGGTCCGCGCTTCGGATTCCTTGCCCATCTCGCGCAGGGTGAGCCCTTTGCAGAATTCGGCCGCCCGGCTCGCCGCCGGAATCGGCCCCTCGATGGCCTGGTCGAGCCGGCGAACGGCCTCGCCGAACAAACCCATCTGAGCACAGGCCGAACCCACCATCAGATGCGCCCCGGCGGAAATGTACTCGTCGCTGAATGAGGACGAATTAGCCAGTGCGGTAAGCACATCCGGCCAGCGCTGAGTGGTGAAGTGCAGTACCGCCCGGATGTAGGCGCAGATCTCGTTGTTGCCCGCGTCGCCGCCGGGCATCGAGCGTCGCAACGTTTCGAGTTCGTCGAGCACGTGCTCGGCCTCGTCGTAGTCCTTGCCCGCGATCATGCTGGCCGCGTATGCGAGCCACACCTCGGTGAGCGTGCTCAGGGTGTAGTCCAGGTAGAGGCCGGTTTGAAACCGGCCGCTGAGCGCGTGCCGGGGCAGCCCGAGCCGGCGCTGCTCGCGGTTGAGGTTGTCCTTGCTGGTGCGCCACAGGTGGTAGAGCACCTCACTGCTGACGTCGCCGGCGGCGGCACGCCCCAACCAGGCGTCGCTCATCTGCGGGTCGTGCTCGGTCGCACGCTTGAAAGCCAGTGCCGCATAGGCGACATCGCGGTCGGTTTCCAAGCCGTCGATGGGGATTCCCAGTGACAGCACGCCGGCGTCGAAGACCCGCTGCGCGTCTCTGGTGCCAGGCATCTACTCGGTGTCCTTACTTCTAGCGGCTGCCGCGCGGTGGTCTTGCCGCGCCTGCAAATCCGCTGCCCCTCGAGGTGTCCCGCGTAATCATGCACGTAAACGTCCGGCGCCACGACATAGCGGTAGAACGTTATTGTACCGATTTGACGACTTTCAATTCGTCGTCAAATCACGCCAGCCAAAACGAGGCCGCATGCCACAACAGCAACAGCCGCAACAGCGGCCGCCGGTGCGGTCCCGCACCGGGACCATCGCAGTCGTCACGACGGAGCGCGGACTGCCTATGGCACTCAAGCTCGACCGCTCCGAACTCGCCCGACCCCCTCAGGAACTGGCCAACGAAATCCTCGCACTGTGCAAGCTGTCGGCCCTGCGCGCCCAGGTCGCCTTCCGCCGGGAATTGTCGGGCAAGGGTTACCCCGCCTCGACGCTCCGCGAAATCGGCCTGCCCACCGAGGATGATCTGGCGCGCGCCGAGGAAGAACTGTTCGGGGAAGACGACGACCGCCCGGCTACCTGGATGAGGTCGGTATGACCAGCCTGGCGCAGTCCGTGATCGCGCGGGCCATCAAACAACGCGACCTGATGCAGGCGATGACCGAGCAGTCCAAGACCATCACGGCGCGGGTGACCAGCCGCGACCGGGCGGTGAGCGCCGAAGTGGACGGGCTCGGCAGTCTCACCGGACTGTGGCTGGGCCCCCCGGCGAGCCGCCTGGACCCCGACGCGCTGGCCGCCCTGATCGTGGAGACCGCGCAGGCCGCGGCCAAGGTGGCCGCCGAGCGGTACAACTTCCTGCTGAAGGAGTTCATGACCCGCATGGACGAGCTCCAAAAGGCCCCGCTGACCCGCTCTGATGGCACCGTTATCGAACCGAGATAGCCGACTTCCGCGTCTTATTGAACATATGTCGAGCACTATCCTCGCGTTATTGCACACACGTGAACTGCGGTCATTCCGAAAGTCTGCTTAAATTTCGTGCAATTTATTGGTGGCGACGGCGCTTAAGGTTGAGAGACCAGCGCCAGCGGCAGCTCAACGGGAATCCTGGGGGAAAGAAGCCGACTATGACATTTGAATTGCAGCCCGAGTTCATGGAGGCGCTCACCGACGCGCAGGAGGCCGCGGGCACCGCCATCACCACCGCTTTCAGTGCGGTCACACCGGCGCAGCTGAGCTCGTTTTCGATGGCGCTCGGCCCGATCGCCGCGGCGAACATGATCCCGGCGATGTTCGAATCCACGGCGAACAATGTCGCCAGCGGGATGATGACCGCCGCCAAGCACGGGGCGCTCGGCGCGGCAACCCACATCGTCGGCGCGACCCACGCCGCGATCGACGCCACCGACGTCTAGGTCGCAGGTCGTGGCCACCACCGACCCGGCGCCGCAACCCGGGCCGATTCCCGATTTCGATCACGCCCCGGTCGTCAACCAGATGGAAAACGACCTGCAGGCGTGGCTGAACCGGCCCGTTCAGGACATCCTGAACCAGTTCAACCTGGGGCAGCTCCCCGCCGGCGGCCCGGGCGTACCCGGCGAAGACATCCCGGCCGAACTCGCCGGCGCCGCCGGTCCCGGCGGCATTGGCAGCAACTTCACCAGCGGGCTGCTCAAGCCCGTCACCGACATGCTGGGCACCCTGGGACCGGGCTTGTTCCAGGGCCTCAATCCGACGCAGATGTTCGGCGGGATCACGCAGGCCTTCCAGCAAGCTGCGGGCGGTGTCCAGCAGGCCATGAGCCAGATGATGGGCGGCATGGGCGGTCAGGGCTGGTCCGGCGCCGGGGCCGGTGCCGCCGCCGCCAAGACCGGCGAGACCCTGGCGAACGGCGCCGCCGTCGCCGCCCAGGGCACCGCACTCGGCGGCGAGTACAGCGCCGCGGCCGCCAATGTCGCCCAGGGCCAGGCGCGCTTGCTGGAGATCCTGCAGCAGTGCCAGCACGAGCTGGAAGGCCTGGCCGCCGGGCTGCCGTGGACCGCCGCGAACATGGTCGAGTCCGCATCCCGGGCCAGCGCGCTGGCCACCGAGTGCATCACCGAACTGGAAAGCACGTTGACCAGCCAGGCCGCCACCACCACCGCCACCGGTGCTCCGGTTGCCATCGCGCAGGGGCCCCAGATGGCCATGGGAATGCTCGGCCCGATGATGTCGGTGGGCATGAGCATGATCGGCCCAGCAATGCAGATGGGCATGATGCCGCTGACGATGGGCGTCCAGGCCGGCACCCAGGCCCTGCAGGCGGGCATGCAGGCCGGCACCGGCCTCATCTCGAGTCTGGGCCAAGCCGGGCAGGGCGCCGCGTCGCCCGCCTCGGCGCTGGGCCACACGGGCCGGATGGTCAGCGCGACACATCCCAGTGGCGGCGGGCACGGTGGCGGCGGCGGTGGGATCGGTTCGACTACACCGGCCCGCAGCCCCGCGTCCTCGCCGCTGGTGCAGAACGAGAACGGCGGCGCCGCCGCGGCACGCTCCATCGGCGCCGCGCGACCCTCGGTCGGGGGCGGTGCCGCCGGGATGGGCATGGGCAGCGCGGGGATGATGGGCGGCGCGGCCGGCGCTCATGGCGGCAAGGCCGGTGCCGGCGGCAACCACACCGCCGCTTCGTTCCTGCACACCACCGATCAGGGCGGCGAGATCGTGGGCGACCTCGGCCATGCCAGTCCGGCCGTAATCGGCGACACCACAATCGATCCCGACGACAGCCCCGACATCAAACTTCGAATCTAGGAGCACTGACATGACCGACTACAACCGCCTTTCGATCCGGCCCGACGAGGTCACCGAGGTCACCCGGCAACTCGACGAACTCGCCAACCGGATGCAGCACGTGCTGGACACCGAGCGACCCAACCTGACCACCATCGCCTCCGGTCAGGACGAGGTGTCTCAGCGCGTCGCCCACACCCTGAACGAGGTGCACGGGTCGTTCGCCAAGGCATCCGACCAGGGCGCCAACGAGATTCGCGAGGTCTCGGCGACCATGCGCACCCACGCGGGACGCATCTCCGATACCGATCTCGCGGACTGATTCGGACCGACCAGCAGCGGCACATCTAGAAGACACCGAAAGGGGGTGACGGCAATGGGATTCACCAACGTGGTCTGGGAATCGCGCAGCACCGAGCAGCTGGCGCGGGATCTGACCGAGGGTCCCGGCCCCTCCTCGGTCGGTGAGGCCGGCGCCGCGTGGATCCGGGTGGCCAACGAGTTCGCCAGGATTTCAGCCGATTACGACCGGCTGGTCGAAAGCGTCCGGGGCTCATGGGAAAGCAACGCCTCCGAAGCTGCCGTCCGCAAATTGGAGGCGTTCGGCAAGTGGCTGCAGGCGGCCAGCCTGAGCGCCGCCGCCAACGGCCGGCGGGCCGAAGAGGCCGCCGTCGCGAATACCGTCGCCATCCTGTCGATGCCCAGCGTGTCTGAGGCCATCGAAGCCAAAGCGGCTCAGGACATGATGGCGTCGTTGTCGGCCTACAACGGCGCGATCGTGCAGGGCAACTTCGCCGAGTTCGAGGAGGCGGCCTCCGCGCAGCAGGCCGACGCCGCCGCGGTGATGCATCGCTACGAGGACGCCGTCTCCGAATTGGCCGAACCGTGGGAACAACCGGTGCCGCCGCAGGTCACCAATTCCGCTGCGCTCAAAGGCGAGAAGGACGGCAAGTCCGGCGGCGGGTCGCGCGGTGGCGGTGGTGGTGGCGGCGCGGCGCGGCAGCTGTCGCCCATGCTGGCCACCCCGGTCGCGGCCAGCGCCGAGGCCAAGGAACTGAAGAAGACGAGCTTCAAATCTGACGGCTCCAGTGGCTCCGGGATGGGCCGCGGCGGAGGTTATGCGCCGATGGCCGGGAACCGGCGCGACGGCAGCGGCCAGTCCTACGAGTCGTTCCGCGAGGCGGGCACGCTGGAAGGGGCTGGCGAAGCCGGAGCGGGCCTGTCCGACGGCGGCCAGTCCTGGTTGCCGGCCGCGCAGCAAAGCGACGCACCCTTTGAGGTTTCGCACGTCAGCTGGGGCCCCAACACCGCGATCTTCGACGACCTCGCCGCGCCCGATCCGCAGCAGCCGGAAGGCTTCGCCGACGAACCCGAGCGGACGCTGCAGCAGGTGTCCGATCGGTGGGTCTCCCCGCCAGTGATCGGCGCTGAGCAGGAGGTGAGCCTGTGACCGCCGCCGTGACGTCCGGGTTCACGCTGACCGACGACGAGCTGCAGGTCGTTGGTGAGCGGGCCGGTGTTCAGGGGTTTCCCACCGTGCTGGATGTGCGGCCGCGGTATGAACGCGTCGACACCCTTGAGGCGGCTTTCGACGCGGCCACCCGCAGCCTCATCGCACGCGGACTGATCGCCGACGGTGCGATCGATCCCGATCTGGTGCCGCTACTGCGGGCGCTGCGCCGGCCGGAGCGTGAGCTCGCGATGCGGCTGGTCACCCCGGACGGCATCGCCCGGGTGTGCGTAATTCGTTGCGGCGCTTCGGGTGTGATTGCGCGACGGGTGGGCAACAACATCAGCCTGCAGGCGGCAAACGATGCCGCGAGTCTCTCCTGGGCCACGCACGCGCTGATCGGTGCGCTGCCGCGAGCGGAAGCCGCCGACGTCACGCCGGTCGGAGCGCCGACGGAAATCGTCACCCGCAACCTCATCGGCACTCATGACGCACGGCTGCTGGCCGACCGGGTCCGTGCCCTGGGCGCCGAGCCGCGCGCGGCAATGGTTCTGGGAGCCGCACTTTCGTCACGAATGGCGTTCGCGGAGATCGTCTACTACGCACGGTGCCCCGAACAGGAGCGGTTCACCCGTCGTCCCGCGGCGGCGGGGGTGTTCTACACCAGGAAGGGCCGCATCGTGGCCGCACCGAGTGCCTCACCGAGCGGCCAGCTGTGGACCACGTTGAAGCCGGGTTCGGATCACGCGGTCGGCCAGGCGATCCGCCAGCTTGTCGAAATCTCGACGGACCAGTGGGAGGCGTCATTGGTGTAGCACGGTTTTTCGATGAGACCAGACCCGTCGTGCCCGACCATCCAGGGCACCCGACAAAGGAGTAAACATGGCAGTTCCAGGGCAGTTTGAAGTCACCGAAGACGCACCACCACAAGTCAAGTCGATCCACGAGCACCTCGTCGAGACCGACCGGCTGCTGCGCAAGATGGAGGACGAAGTCAATCTGATGGTCGGCCCGAACTGGGCCGGCAACCAGGCCCAGGTGTTCCACGGCCGCATGACAGAGCACCTCGAGCACCTGACCCAAATCCAGCAGCGCACAAAGAATCTCGCGGAAAGCTCGATGCAATACATCCAGGCCCACCAGAACCTCGACGGCTAGGAATTCAGGAGAAATCATGACGCACAGCATCAAGTACAACTTCGCGGCGAACTACGAATCGCTGGACCTGATCGGCAGTATCACCTCCGACGCCGAGCAGATGCGCAGCGAAGTCGACCAATTGTTCAATGCGCTCACCTCGGGTGCCTACACCGGCCACGCCCCGGAAGAGATCCACGCGCTGCGCACGCAGTTCTCCAACGAGATGGACGAGATCATCAACGATCTGCACACCACTCGGGCGCGTGCCGTCGACCAGAACCAGCAGGTTCAGGACCTCGACAACAGCCAGGCTGCCAACATCAGCTGCTGATCGTTCCGGCGATCTGACCGTGGCCCGGGCTCGCTGGATTCGGTGAGTCCGGGCCTACGTGGCGGCATCAGCGAATCTGTCTGCCGCACGTCCGACTGCCAGACCCTGGAAATGTTTCTCAATCGCCGACCGGGCGGTGATAGTCGTGGGCGTCCGATGAAGCGCGGCACCGCCGCAATTGCGGCTGGGTGGGTGGCCGGCTGCGTCGTAGCGGTTGTCAGCGGATGCTCGACGTCGAAACCTTCTGCGACACCACCGGTGTCGGTCACCCCTTCGGCGACGGCGCCGGCGGGTTATCAGGTGCCGCGCAATGTGATGTTCTCCGAGCATTGGGCGACGACGCCCGCGGTGGATCTGATGAGCCGAGAGGGCACCTACCTCCGCGCCTACATCGAAGCCGACCACGTCGCAGACTACAACGTGGACCGCGCTGACGGATCCTATCCGGGTTTCGCCAAGGCTGCCCGGGACCGCAGCTATCACTGGACCGGGACTGGGTTTCCGGCGAAGGGCTTTCACACGAATTGGGTGCACGAACTCACCGCAGCTCCCGACGGGTCGGCGACGGCTGTGGTCTGCTACGCCGGCGAAGTATCGGTAAACGGTTCTTTGCCGGACAACTACGGCATCTTCAAGCGCACCCTCACCTTCCAGCGGGTGGGACAGGCGCCGCCTGCCTACCAAAAGGGGCCGGCCCGGGCACCATTGGTGTCGTTGTTCGGTGACTGGTACACAAGCACATTCACAACCCAGTACCCATTAATGGATCCGGACTGTGCGACCGATCCGCCGCCAGTGGACAAAAGTCCGGCGTCCACCCCGGGGTGGCCCGATACACCGGGGGTCTAACGGTGGCCGATACCTCGCATCTGCCGCCGGAGGTGAGGTGCTCTACGCGCTGCCGACCGGAAAACTTCCTCCGCTCGAGGCTCCTAGCCGGGTGCTCGCCGTCGAAAACGCCTGCTGCCTGCGACACGACCGGTGTCGGCCACCACGATGCCGGCGCCGGCGGGGGTCAAGATTGTTCTCGGGGCGCCCGCAACCGCCCGAAGTTCTCCGCCACCGAGCCGGCCAGTTCGAGGTAAGCCTGCCTGGTGGCCGGGTTCAAGCGACCGAAGTCGACGTCGGCACCCTCGGCCAGATGCGGATCGAACGGGATGAGATGGATAGAACGGCAACGTGATTGGAAGTGCTCGTAAACCTTGTCGAGTTTCAGCGCGGCCGAGCCCGGCCGGGAGGCACTCAGCACCACGTGCGCTTCCCGCACCAGACCCGAATGTCCATGCTGCATAAGCCAATCCAGCGTGGCCGACGCGCTGCGTGCCGCGTCGATGGCAGGCGAGCTTACCAGCACAATGGTGTGCGCCAGGTCCAAGACCGCCGACATCGCCGAATGCATGATGCCGGTGCCGCAGTCGGTCAGGATGATGTTGTAGTAGTGCCGCAGGATATCGACGGTCCGCCGGTAATCGTCCGCACCGAAGACCTCGGATACCGCCGGATCCTGCTCGCTGGCAAGCACTTCCAGTCGGCTGGTCGCCATCAGGGTGTGATTGCGGACGTCGGCATAACGATTGATGTTGGGATCCGACAACAGGTCACGCACGGTCGATCGCGTCGACAGGTCGCCGACCCGCTCCCCCAACGTGCCACGGTCGGGATTCGCGTCGACGGCGATCACCCGGTCATGTCGCACCGTCGCCAGAGCTGATCCCAACCCGAACGTAGTGGTGGTCTTTCCGACCCCACCTTTGATGGAGAGCACCGCGATTCGGAAGTCACCGACGATCGGCTGCCGGATCTCGGCGAGAAGGTGGTCCTGCTGACGCTCCTTGCGCGACGCCCCCGGATTGACGTGGCCGCCGGTGGCTTTGTGCACCGCACGGCGCCAACCTGATGGCGGCGCAAAGCGATCCGGGTTGGCGATCTCCGCCTCGTCGATCGACGGCGGCATCCGGAAAGGCTGGTATCCCTGGGGCGGACCTCCGGGGGGCGGCTGGGGCCGGCCCGGCGGCGGTGCAGGCTGCGGAGCCCGCAGCGGTGCGGCCGACGCCGCCGGCCTTGCCGAGGGGGGCACACGCTGCCCGGGCCGCGGTCCCGGCCACCAGGGCGGAGGCGGGAATGGTCCGGGCGGCGGCGGAGGCGGAAAGGGAGGCCGGGCTCCCGTGCGGGGTCGTTTTCTGGGCGGCGACGGTGGCGCGGGCGGTCGCGGTCCGGGAATCAACGGCCCCTGTTGTGTTGGAGGCTCATGCGACTCGGGCACCGGCTCCTGTTGCGCGACAGGAGCATCCATCACCACTTCTTCGATCTCCGCCGCCATGGCGGAGCTCGGCGTCTGCCACGGGGGTGGTGCCGGACGACGAGGTTCTTTCGTTCGCTCCCGGGCGACGGGCGCGGTCTCTTGGACGTCCTCCGTCGGCTGCGCAGCCACGAAAGATTCGGTCGGGGCGACGACTGCGTCGTCGTCGAGCGGTTCGGCGTCAGGTTTCGGCTCGACCGCAGCCTGCTGGACGTCGCCCACCAGATCTGCCGGCAGCCATTGCGTCGGCAGCGCCTCGGCGGCGTGTTCCTCTTCTGGCGGCGGTCCGAATTCTTTTGTGGGTGCCACAGGTATCCGGTCCGGGCCTTCCGCGTCCCGTTCGTCGTCAGCGATGAGGTCAACCTCCGGTTCCTGCGGGGCGCCCGTGGCCTGCGCCCTCTTGGCGGCCATCCGGTCAAGCAAGGCCGCGGCTCTCAACTCGATCTCGTCGAGTTCCCCGGATCCGGACTCCTGCGTCGATTCCTCGGCCGGCTCGGGTTCCACCGGCGCTGGCTCATCCTCAGGCGTCCAGCCACGCTCCGCCGAAATCTCAACCACCGCCTCGGGTTCCGGCAGCGGCGGTGCTACCCACTCCGGTTCCGACGCAAGCGCGACGGGCTCGGATTCCAGGACCGGCGGGGGTTCCGTCACCGTCGCAGGCAACTCAGGCTCCTCCCGGAGTTCAAAGTCGGTCGCGTCCTCGACAACATCCTCCGGATTAAGGACTGGCGCAGCAAGTTCGATCGAGTGATCGCCGTCCGATTCGGGTTCCGCCACCTGCTCCGCCGAAACCTCAACCACTGCCTCGGTTTCCGTCGGCGGCGGGTCCCACCGCGGTTCTGACACATCCGATGAAGGCTCGGCTTCTGTCGCCGTCTCGGGTAGCTCGGGCTCGTCCCGAAGTTCAAAGTCCGGCTCAGCCGCAAAAGCGGCCGCGGAAACAGACAGCGGGGCAACGGGTTCGCCTGGAAACTCGACGTCCAGCTCGGTTTCCGCCGAAGGTTCCGGCGGGGGCAGCACCTCGGCTAGCTCGGGCTCCGGATCCGGATGAGCGGCACCTGCGATTTCACTCGGCACTTCGATCACGGACTCAGGATCCGGTTCCGCCGAAACCTCGGCAGCCGACTCGCATTCGGAGTCGACCGTCGGCTCGGACGGCGCTTCGGGTTTTACCAACGACTCGGCAAGCAGCGAATCGTATTGCCATTCCAATCGCGCCAGCGCCTCGGACACCCACTCCACCGATTCCGGCGCCGTTTCGATTGGCGGCACAGGCTTGGGCATCGGCTCCGGCACGGGCTCCGGTATGGGCTCCGACGCGGGCGGCACTTGGTCCGGTGCGAACGGTAGCTCCGGTTCCTCGTCAGGCGTTACCTCCGACACCTCGGCGTCCGCGGCCGGATTGTGCGGCACCGGAGCGAAAATCTGTTGAGGCGCCGGCGGCGCCGGTTCGGGCTCCGGTTGCTGCAGACGGCGGGTGCGGTCGAACGGCACCGCGACCCGCTTCGGCCGTATTTCCGGCGTTTCGTCCGAACGCTCCGCCGGAGCCTCGGACTCGGCGTCCGGCCCACGGCGAGACACCGGAACGCGCTGCGGGCCGGTGTCGACGGTCTCCTGTTCAGATTTCACCGGTCGATCCCGGGGCTCGTCGGCGTCCTCGTGCCGCTTCCCGCGACCGATCTGAACCCGGCGGCGTTTCTTCTCGCCGGTCAACCAAGGAGGACGCGCCAGCGACCCGCGCTCGTCCTCGTCGGGCTTCTGCTCAGGCGATTGCTTCGACATCGTCGTCCCCCCTTTCCGCACCAAGAACGTGTTATTCGCCGTATTCAATTCTACGTAGCGCAAATCGCATAATTTTTAGTTCGATAAGCGCGATTACTTCAAGCGGCTCGAATCCCGCCGCCGTCGGGCCACCGAGAAAGCCCACGCCACCGCGGCCAGCGCTACCGCACCCGCCGTCACCGAGAGGACGATGACGCGGGCGCGCTGGCTGCGGGGGTCGACGTGAGGACGTCCGGCTATGGGCGTCGCGGCCTCGGGGTTGGGCGCCTCATTGGGCGCGGGAACCCGATACGTCAGCGCGGCGATAGGGTCCACCACGCCGTACCCGGTGGCCTCGTTGGGACCCGCGCCCGGCATGTGAGCGGTGCGTTTGACCAGATCGATGACCTGACCCGCGCTCAGTTCGGGGAAGCGCGACCGGATCAGCGCCACCACCCCGGACACGAACGGCGCGGCGAAACTGGTGCCGTTGACCGGCGCCAACCCCTGCTGGCTCATGACGGCATTGATCAGCCCCGCCCCGTTGGAATCGAGCGAGAGGATCCGCTCGCCCGGCGCCGCCACCCCGACCCAAGGCCCGTGCAGACTGAAATCGGCGGGCTCGCCCGACGTCGTCAGCGCGCCGACGGTCAGCACGTAATCGCTGAACCAGGCCGGACTGGCGATGGTGCGTACCGAGTCCCAGCCGCTCTTCAGCGGCATGTTCGGATCGGGCATCGCGTTCTGGAGCTTGCACAATCCCTGATTGTTGAAGTTGCCCGCCGCGGCCACCACCACCACGTTGTGCTCATAGGCGTAGCGCACCGCGCGCCCGAGTTGGGCGTCGTCCAGGCCGCCGCCGACCGGACTGCACGCCACTTCGGAGAGGTTGATGACGGTCGCGCCCAGGCTGACCGCACGCGTGATGGCATATGCCAGCGTCACGGTGTTCCCGTAGCCCGGCGAGGTGGCGTTGGGGTCGTTGGCCTGCCCGGACCCACCCTCTTTGACGCCGTAGACGGTGCTGTTCTGCCGGATCGAGAGAATGGTCGCCTCGGGTGCCACCCCCGCGAAGCCGTCGGCGGGACTGGGCACACCGGCGATGAGTCCGGCCACCAGGGTTCCGTGCGCGTCACAGTCCTGCAGGCCGTCGGTGCTGGACACGTAATCGCCGCCGCCCTCCAACAGCGGCAGCCGGGGGTGCCGGTTGACACCGGTGTCGATCACCGCGACTTTCTGGCCCGCGCCGCGGGAGAACCGCCAGGCATCGGTGTAGTTGAGCATGGCTTCGGCGCTGGTCTGCAGGGTGAAGTCGGTCTGCGGCAGCACCCCGGTCGGGACGCCGCAGATGGCTTTGAGGTCGGTCGGCTCGATCGGCCCGAGCGGCCCGTTCGGCGGCGGTCCGGGCTCCACTACCGGCGGCCGGATCGCCCACGCCGGCGCCGGGTCCATCAGGGCCGCCAGGATCAGCGCGGCCGACACCGCGAGCAACCGTTTCATCACAATCCCAGCCGTTGGTAGACACCCACCACCCAGAGCGCCAGCGGGATCAGCGATCCGACGGCCAGGTAGTCGAGGTAGGCCAGCAACGTGACGACGCGGTGTCGCGTGCCGTCCGCGGGGATGACCAGGCCGGCAGCCGTGGCACCACCGGCGGCGGCCAGCAGTACGCCCAGCGCCGCCACAGGCATCGGCGCGAATCCGTCCTGCGCCATTACGCAGGTGCCGACCAGGATGACCACCGCCGGCACCGCTACCGCGGCGCGCTCGAACCAGGTGCGCAGCGTGCGAGCGCGCAACGCCAGCACCGCGGCGAGCGTGAGCGCGAACGCGAATACCGGCCAGTCCACAACCGTGCCGCTGCGCAGCAGCAGCACCGCGTAAACCGCGGCGGCGGCGGCCAATCCGGTCAGCAGCCCCGACCGCGTGATGGCAGCCGACTTCGCTCTGTTCCACACGGCCTCGGCTGTCGGCATCGCCGTACCCGAGTCCCCATCCTCGGTTGCGGCGGACGGCTCGAACGGATTCTCGAAATCCCAGTCCTCGCGGTTGGTTTCGACGGAGACGGTCGGCGTCTCAAATCGGCCCAACCGCGCCGTCAACCGTCGCACCGACAGGCAGCCCAGGATCACCACCACCGACGCCGTCACGAAGACGATGTCGGCACGTGCATTCAGGGCTCGACTCACTAACGCGCCGCCAACCAACCCGAAGGTCAACGCACCGGCCAGATAAGCCCAGTGCCCGGTGCCGATCACCCGGTCGTACACAACGCACAGCACCAGCACCGCACCACAGGCGCCGGCCAGACCGAAGTACCCGTAACCGCTCAGCAGCGCGAAGGCGATCCCGGCGGTGATCGGGATGGCCGCCCACCCCAGCGCGGCGGCCACGTCGTCAAGACGGTAAGAGCGGTGCGCCATCGTGGCACCGCCGACCAGCGCCAGCAGCGCCGCGCCGGCCACACCGACCATCACGTACAGATTCGCCGCGCCGGGTCTGCCGACCAGGCAGTAGGCGACCGCCAGCGCCGCGAAATGCACTCCGGCGAAAGCCATCCAGCGCGCGGATACCGAACCCCAGGCGGCATGAGCAGCCTTGTTCAGCCGGCCGACCGCGTCGACCACGTCGTCGTAGAGGGTCGGTGGCGTCAGTGCCTGGCGCGGCGACAGCCGCAGCAGTTCCCCACTGACCAGCCCGGCCTCGCGCAGCGTCTGTTCGGGTCGCAGCTCGGTGCCGCCGTGGAACCGGCTGAGCACCCAGAACGTGCGGCGTTCGTCTTTGGACGTCTCGTCTTCGGCGTCCCGGGAGCCGACCAGCCGCGCCACCTCCGGGACGAAGCCCGACACGGGAACATCAAGTGGCAGCGCGATATCCAGCTGCGTCCGGCCACCGAAGATCGATACCCGGATATGGTCGGGCGCGGCCGAGACCACCCGGACCCGTCGCAATTCGCTGACACCGGTCACAGGTCCGGCATCCTGGACAGCTGGATCACACCGCTCTTGGTCGTACGCGAGATCAGCATTCCACGGCCGGGCGGCATTTCAGTGGCCTTGTAGCCGAACAATGCCCCTTCGTCTTTGGTTCCACTCATCACCAACGCGTTGCAGGACAGGTCCTTGAGCCGCCCGACGAAGGGGTCCATCATCGCGCGTCCGGCTCCCCCGATCCGGCGGGCGACCACGATGCGCAATCCGATATCACGCGCCTGCGGCAGGAACTCGACCAGCGGGCTCAACGGGCTGCTGATGGAACCGGTTGCGACCAGGTCGTAGTCGTCGATCATCACGAAGATGTCCGGACCCGACCACCACGACCGCTCCTTGAGTTGCTGCTGGGTGATGTCGCTGGGCGGGATCCGCTCCCGCAATGTCTCGGCGAGGGCGCCCATCAGTTCCGTGCAGGACTGGGACGCGGTGGCGTAGCCGCCCAGATAGTCGTTCGCGACAACGCCGAGCATCGAGCGGCGGTAGTCGACGAGCACGATCTTGCACTGCTCCGGGCTCGCGTTCTCCATCACGCCGGTGGCGATGTTGCGCAGCAGACCGGTCTTGCCGCATTCCGCTTCCCCGAACACGACCAGATGTGGTTGCGCGTCGAAATCGAGTACAACGGGCATCAATTCGGCCTCGTTGATGCCGATGGCGAAGCGGGCCTTGCCGAGCATTCGGGCCGATCCCGCCACCCGGACCACCGCCGCACGGTCCACCTTGTGCGGCAGCATCCGCACGCGTGGCGCCTGCCGTTTGCCGTAGTGCGTCCGCATTGCCTTGACCGCGGCCGACACTCCGTCGGGCAGATCCTCGACCCCCGAACTGGAGTCCAGGCGTGGCAGCGCGACGAGGATGTGCAGCCGTTCGTGACTCATCCCCCGGCCCGGCCGGCCGACCGGGATCAGCTCGTTGAACCTGCGGCCCACGTCGCTGTCGAGCGCATCACCCAGCTTCAGCTCGATGCGGGTGCCGAGCATGTCCTTGACGGCGGCCCGCATCTCCATCCAGCGCGTCGCCGAGATCACCAGGTGAATGCCGTAGGAAAGTCCTTGGACGGCAAGTGAGTTGAGGGTGGGCTCCAGTATCTCGAAGTCGCTGCGGATCGAGGCCCAGCCGTCGATCACCAGGAACAGGTCACCGAACTTGTCCTTGCTCAACGGATCCCGTGCCGCCACCTCGGGTGGCAGCGTCGCCAGGTGCGCTTTGCGCTGGCGGAAGTCGCGCATCGACTCGATGCCCAGATCGCGGAACCGCACCTCCCGGGCCCGCAGCACCCCGGCCACTTCGGCCACGGTGCGCCGGATCCCGTCGGCGTCCATGCGGCCCGCGACCCCGCCCACGTGCGGCAGGTTGACCAGGCTCGCCAGCGTACCGCCGCCGAAGTCAAGGCAGAAGAACTGCACCTGCTCGGGGGTGTGGGTAGCGGCGGCCGACATGATCAGGGTGCGCAACGCCGTCGACTTGCCCGACTGCGGCCCCCCGACCACCGCCACGTTGCCTTGGGCGCCGGACAGATCGACCATCAACACGTCGCGACGCTGATCGTAGGGCCGGTCCACCACCCCCATGGGTAGCCACAACCGCCCGTCGAGATTCTCCGGGGCCGACCAATCGGCATCCGCCAGAAGCTGATTCACCGCGGGACTCTCATCCAGCGGCGGGAGCCACACCTCGTGCGCCGGGCGTCCGTGACCCCGCAACCGCGACACCACGACGTCGAGCAGCGTGGTCCGCACCGGGGTCGACGAGACGCTGGGAGCTTCCGGCTCGACCGCGGGTGCCGCGGGCAACGCATCCTTTTTTACCGGGGTCGCGGTGAACAGCTTCGGCGCCAGCGCGCCCAATTGCCTGCCGCGGCCGGACTGCGCCCGGCGCGGCCGGACGTATTCACCGGAGACATAGCAGGTGTTGAACCGGACCGGTTCGGAGGCATCGCATTTCAGGAACGCCGAGCCCGGGACGCTGGGCAGGTGATAGGCGTCCGGCACACCGAGTACGCTGCGCGACTCCCCGGCCGAGAAGGTCTTGAGTCCGATCCGGTAGGACAGGTGCGAATCCAGGCCGCGCAACTTGCCTTCCTCCAGCCGCTGGGACGCCAGCAGCAGGTGCACATGCAGCGACCGGCCCAGGCGGCCGATCATCACGAACAGCTCGGCGAAATCCGGCTTCTGCGAGAGCAGTTCGGAGAACTCGTCGACGATCACGAAAAGCGCCGGCAGCGGATCCAGTTCTGCGCCGTTGGCGCGGGCGCGCTCGTACTCGTTGACGTTGGGAAAGTTGCCGGCCGATCGCAACAGCTCCTGGCGGCGGTTCAGCTCACCCGCCAGTGCGTCGCGCATGCGGTCGACCAGGATCAGCTCGTCCTCGAGGTTGGTGATGATCGCCGCGATATGCGGCACCCCCTCCAGACCGAGAAACGTTGCGCCACCCTTGAAGTCGACCAGCACCATATTGAGCACCTCGGGCGAGTGCGAGGTGACCATCGACAGCACCAGCGTGCGCAGGAACTCCGACTTGCCCGAACCGGTAGCGCCGATACACAACCCGTGCGGGCCCATGCCGGACTCAGCGGACTCCTTGATGTCCAGTTCCAGAGGCTGGCCGTTGGGCGTGTACCCGATGGGCACGCGAAGCCGCTCACGCGGAGAGCGCTTGCGCCACACCTGTTCCGGGACGATCTCGGCGGCATCGGGAATTTTCAGCAGCGCCATCAGGCCCGGGTCGGTGGCGCGTGCGTCGGCTTCCAGGTTGACGATGTGCGCGGCGCTGGCCAGCCGGTACCGGCCGATCCGGCGGGCCGTCGCCTCGGCCTCGGCCACCGTGATCGTGTCCGGCGTGGCAAAACGCTCGACACCGACCGCGGTGCGCGCCCCGACGTCCTCACCGTCCACCACGAGTTGCAGGCCACGCCGGTTGGCCGGAGCGTCGGCGCCGTTGAGGTCCAGCAGTGTGACGCTGTCCAGGCCTGCGTCGGTCACCAGACGTTCGGTTCCGGTGATGTATCCGTCGTCGATCACCACCACGAGATGCTTGAGGCCCTTGGTCGGCTCGGCGTTGCGGCTGAACCGGCCCCGCTCCCCCAGATCCGTTGCCAGCGAACGCTCCAGCAGCTCCAATCCGGGGAACAGCAGTCGCATCGAACCCATGCCGTCCCGGGCCGTCGCGTGCTGGGCATGCGGCAACCACTTGACCCAGCTCCAGTTCTCGCCATCCGGATTGGCCGTAACCACGGCGACCTGGACGTGGTCGGGTCCGTGAAATGCGCACAGCTCCAACACCATCGAGCGCACCAATTGCCGAGCCAACTTCCGGTCGCCCTCGAAGGTGATGGCCGGGAACGCCCGCAGCGACACCGCGGTGGGCAGGGCGTGAACCACCGAGTGGGTTTTGACGAACCGGCGCAGCGCCACCGTCGACACCGGTTCCAGATCCTCGGGCGGGCCGGTCTCCGGTGCGAGCAAGCGGGTGGCCAGGCGGTGGGTGCCGATACCCACCCGGACATGGCAGAAGTCGGTGTCGGTGGGACGGCGTTCCCACATGCGGCGGGTGCCTACCACGTCGGCCAGCGCCCGCGGATCGGGGTGGCTCCACTCCAGCGCCGTGCGCTGACCCGCACCGGTCATGTCGGCGTCGTCGCGCAGATTGGCCAGATAGCTGAAATAGTCCTTGCGCTCTTCGTTGAGTTCCGCGGCGGCCTTGCCGGATCGGCCACCACCTCCGATGAACATGCCGGCCATCGACATGACCATCATCATCGGGAAGATCAGGAACATCGGGTTCTTCATCAGATCCCGCCCGCCGACGGTCACCATCAGCGCGATCATCCCGATGACGGCGACGATCATCACGAATGGCAGCAGCCTCATCAGGAGGCTGCCGGGTATGACCCGCGGCACCTCCGGTGGCGGTTGCAGGTTGACCTCGCCGCCCGGCATCCGTGGCGGCGAAACCCGCAGGCGGCGCACGAAACCCTGCGTACTCAACGCCACATCCCTTGAAATCTCCCCAAATTCCCCGAAACTCAAAAATTGGCTCAGATTTGGCCCCCGGTGCCTAGGTAATGTCACCAGCAAATGACACAACCCCCAGGAGGCCGACAGCGATGACTCTACCGCCGTCGCTGTCGGAATTAGACGCGGAATCTGAGGCCGAGCCCACGCTCAGCCGGGTCACCCTGGTGGTCGGGGAGTTACGACTTGACGTGGGGTTACCGGCCGACAACAGCATCGCCGGGTTCATCGACGACGTCATCGACATCGCCAACGAGCAACTCGCCGCACACCCTGGCGCCGACGACCTCATGTTCGACACCACCGAGGGAAAGTGGACCCTGGCCCGCCTCGGTGACGACGCGATCGATCCCAGCCGGTCGCTGAGCGAAGCCAACGTCTACGACGGCGAGTTGCTGATGATCCGGGCGTTGGACCAGCCGAGCCGCCGGATGCTGTTCGACGATGTCGAAGACGAGGCCCGCCACGAAGAGCACCCCGCCCTGGACTGGTTGTCCCGTGACGCACGTCTGGTCACCTGCTTCGGTGTCGGACTGGTCGCCGCTCTCACCGCGGCTTTCCTGCTGCCGCGTCGCGCCACCGAGTTCTACGTGCCGGCGACCGCCCTCGGTGTCGGTGTCCTGGCCGTGATCGCCGCGTGCGTGATCGCGCACCGTTCGGCGGGCGCCCGGCGCTCGGAATGGCTGGCGGCGGTGGCCACCCCGCTGTTGTTCGGCGGCGCGCTGTACGTGGTTCCCGACGGCTTCGGCGCGAAGTCACTGCCGATGGCGTTCGGGTTGACCGGGCTCGCCTCACTGCTGGTGTTGCTGGTCACCGGACGCGGTCGCGCCCTGCACACCGCGGTGATCTCGCTGGCCGTCATCGGCGGCGCCGCGGGAGCGGCCGACCTGCTCTGGGATCCGGCGCCGCGGGCCGTCGGAGCGGTGCTGGCGACGGTGTCGGTGATCGTCGTCTACCTGTCACCCCGCGTGACAATCCTGCTGGCCAAGCTGCCGGTGCCGCGGGTACCGACCGCCGGCGAGCCGCTGGATGACATCGAGACCCAGGGCGGCACCACCGTCGAAGGCGTCAATGCCGTCGGCAAACAGGTGATCCCGACCGAGGAGGGCATGATCGTGCGGGTCCGCCGGGCCGGCCAGTACCTGACCGGCATCCTGGCCGCGGCCGCGGTCACGGCGACCGCCGGCTGCTATCTGGCGCTCGATCTCAGTGACGGGTTTTATTGGCAGGGAACCGTTTTCGCGGTCGCGGTGGCCACCGTGCTGTGCCTGCGCGGTCGCAGCCATCACGATCTGGTGCAGTCCGCCACGCTGATCGCCGCCGGGACGGCGATCGCGCTGCTGTCCATCGTCGAGATTGCGGTCGGCCTCGACGGGTGGCAGGTCTACGCAACGCTGTCGCTGGTGGTTCTGATGGTGTTGATGGTCGCCTGCGGCGTCATCGCGCCGCGACTCGAGTTCTCACCGGTGATGCGTCGGCAGGTGGAGATCCTGGAATACCTCGCGATCGTCCTGGTATTCCCGCTGTGCTTCTGGATCGTGCGGCTCTACGCGGTATTCCGCGAGCTGCGCCTGTAGCCGGCTCACGACTTCGGCGGTTCGACCTTCAATCCGCGCGGGTCGGCGCCCATCCCGTCGTGCGCGACCAGCGCCGCCTCCTGGGACAACTCTGGACCGGCCGGTAACAGTGAAACGACCGGCCAGGGCGCCAGTTGCGGAACGTCGGCGTCGGCGCGGGGATCGTGCACACCGGTCACCCCGAGCGCGGCGGCCGTCGGCAGGTCCTTGATGTGATACCGCACCCCGGCGTCGGAGACGTAGAACAGCTGCCCCAGGGCGCGGCTGTCCGCTTCTCCTCCGGTCGCCTGGACGTATTCGCCGCTGCCGGGCTTCACGTACACCGAGTCGACGCCCGGCCCGTTGCCGTCTCCGGTGGCCAGCCCGACGGGTTGGGCACCGTCCGGAATCGGCAGCCGATGCCCGACCAGCAACCCGACTGCTGCCTGCGCGGCGGAGTTGGACCGTTCCCACGTCATGCACACCACCCGGTCCGGTTCGGTGTTGACGATCTGCGGCGACACGGCCGGGTAGTGGTCGATCGCCAGTGAATGCACGAGCGGGACGCGGCTGATCACCGAGGGCGCCACTTCCCGCGCTCCCTGCGAGGAGGCTTCGCCGGGGTTGCTGTAGCGGATGATGTCGGCCGCCGCCGAGGACACCGGCTGCAACCCGTCCGGCAGCACGACGTACAGCTGCTCACCGCGGGAGTCGACGGTCTTGACGATCGAGCCCACCGGGTATCCGGCGGGCAGGCCGGGAATGGCAGTGCCGGCACCCGGGATCGTGACCGCCCGGATGGGTGGCACCAGCGGAAAGGCGTTGAGCAAGGCTCCGGAGATCGGGCGGGTCTGGGCGTTCTGCAGGTGCAGCGCATTGAGGACCACCGAGTCGTTGGGGTCGATCACCGCGCGCACGCCGCCGTAGATCAGATAGGAGGTGTCGCCCGATCGGACCAGCAGCATCTGCGCCGGCGACGCCTTGCCGATGTCTTCGTTGAGCGTGAGGTCGCCGGCGATCACCGTGGTCTGCACGCTCGCCACACCGACGCTCTTGGCCACATCCGGTGTGGTGACCGCGTCACACGCGGTCCACACCGAGGTCCGCATGTCCGCCCCACCGTGAATGCTGTTGGGGGCGCCGATGATTCCCACCATGGGACCGCGCGGCAGCTGATTCAGCCATTTGTCGCTGACGGATTTCGGGGCGTCCGGCTTCCCGGTGATCAGGCGTGCGGACGCGAGGTTGAGAACCGGGTGCAGGCGATCGCCGATGCGGACGTACAGGCCGCCGTTGGAGGTGCTCAGCAGGATCTGCGCATTTCCGATGTTAGGTGACGGCTTGAAGAAGGCCAGCACCCCGGCCGCTCCGGTGATCAGGATGGCGATCACCAGACCGACGAGGAGCGAGCGGATCTGGCCGCGCATCGGGTCGTGGATCATCCGGGAGTCGGCGCGAATCAGCGCATGCTCCAACCGGCGGATCAAGAACCGATAGCCATTGACCTGCGCGCGCGTAGTCACTTGCGCGGGCATAAACACCCCCATCAGCGTCGGGCAAGCACCGAGCCTCGGTAGCGTATAACAACGTCAGCGGCCAAATCCGCGCGAATTTTCGCCCACCGCTGTGGATAGGATCGCTCTGTGCCGCGTCGTCCCGCCCACCCAGCGGCGACGCCCGCAAAGGGCGCGCCCTCGGAACAAAACGAGTTGCGGTCGACGACCGACATCGCCGCCGCGCGTCTGCTGCCCCTCCCCGACCTGCTGGTCCTGCAACTGATCGTCGCCGCCGGGACGGTGACGGCGCCGCTTCTTGGTTTCCCGGGTTGGCAGGGCAGCATCGCCGGGTTGGCGCTCGCTCTGGTCCTGGTGGTCCGGCTTCGTGGCACCACGCTGCCGCGGTTGGTCGCGTCACGGACCGGGTTCTGGTGGCAGCGACGTCGACGAATCCGGAAAACCACACCGGCCGAACCCTTCGACGTGCCGATGGCTGACGGTTCCCTGATCGGTTTTCGTTGGGACGGAAGCACTTTGATGTCGCTGCTGCAGATCGAAGAGAACCCGCAGGCGATGACGATCATGGAGCCGGGCATGACGGTGTCCGGGGAGACCGTCCCGGTGCAGGCTCTGGTGGACTGCCTGCGGCAGTTCGACATCACGCTGGATTCGATCGACGTGATCAGTCAGGGCGCCCGGTCGCAGGGCCACAGTCAGGTCGCCGCGGTGTACGACGCGGTCCTGGGCCCGCTTCCCGCGATCGCCCAGCGCAACGTATGGATCGCCATCCGTCTCGACCCGTCACGGTGTGCCGCCGCGGTGCGCCGGCGCGGCGGCGGCCGCAACGGGATCATCCGCACCGCCGGCACCGCGACCCGCCGGGTGGCCGACAGGTTGACCGAGGGCGGCCTGCGTACCCGGGTGTTGACCGCCGACGAGATCGGGCAGGCCACCAACCAACTGACCGACGGCGTGGATCTGACCACCGTCGAGGAGACCTGGCGCACCTGCCGGGAAGGCCGCTTCCGATTGCGCAGCTTCGCGATCAGACCACGCATGCTCACGACGGCCGGGCTCGGACTGCTGTGGACCATCCCCAGTTACTCGACCACCATGACGCTCTCGTTGCGCCACGACGATCTTCGTGGGCCGATCCAGATCCGGGGAATGGCCCGATTCGACACCCACGGCCGCGCCCGCATCCAGCTGCGCGGCCTGACCCCCTTGCGTGGGCAGCAGTACTCCGCCCTGGCCGCCAGCCTACCGGTGCCCCCGCCACCCCGGCCGGTTGAAAGGTGGTCGTACGCAAGCGATCCAGCCGATTTTCAGGACCTGCGAATACCCGCCTCCGGTTGCGGGCAGGTGATCGGCGCGGACGACCTCGGGCGCGCGGTGGCGCTGTCGCTGTTCGGCCCGCAGATCCGGCGCGTCGAGATCGCCGGCACCTTGCATCTGGCCCAGCAGGTGGTGTTGCGTTCGCTGGCGCTGGGGGCGCACGTGCTGGTGCACAGCCGGCGTCCGACGAAGTGGCGCACCATGGTCGACGAGGTGGACGACCACGATCTGCTGTGGGTGTCGGACTTCAACCGCGGGTCCATGCAGGCCGGCGCCGATCGCAACTACTCGGTCGAGATGTTCGACGGAGTGGCCGAGGAATCCGTGCGGGTAGGTGTGACCGCGATCGTGGTGGTCCCGCCCAATTCGCCGGTGACGGCCAACGCCGACGTCGCGCTGGAATCGCTGAACATAGACACCGATACCGTCAAGGTGAGCACGCGCACCGGCTCGTCGGTCGTGACCATGGTCGCCACCGACGAAGAGATGCGCTACCTCAAAGCGTCGTTCGCCGCCGAAGACTGACTCAGAGGAGCGATCATGGCCTACCCCGGCAGCCAGAGCTATCACCCGGCCGACCATGCCGGCGGCTATTCCGACCATGCCGGCGGCTATTCACAGTGGACCCCGGAACCCGAGACCGGCACCAAGGTTTCACACCGCCAATTGACCTGGGCCGTCCTGCTCCTGGGCGGGTGTTCCTATCTGGTGAGTTTCGGGCCGATGCTCAACGGCTTCGGGATCGACTGGGATGTGCGCTTCGCCGTCCTGGCCGGGCTGCTCGCCGGTTTTGGACTTCTACCCCGGCAGACGTCACCTTCTGGTCAGTCCGGCAAGGTCGTCGCCGCGCTGGCGGCGATCGGATTCCTCGATGCCCTGTCCCGCGTGCTGGTCCTTCCCGAGGGCGTTCAGCCCGGCTGGGCCATGTGGGTTGTGTTGGTGCTCAACGGTTTACAGGCCGGCGCGGCCGTCGGCGCACTGCTGACTCAGCCGAGCGCGTCCGATGAGCAGCAAGCCTGGTACGCGGCATACGCCGAGCAGTACGCACAGGCCGCGGCCGAGTATTACGGCGAGTACACAGACCAGGACCCACCCGAGGCCGGACACGAGAGCGGAACCGCACACGCCCAACAGGCGCAGCAGGTCTCCGCCCCGGAACCCAGACGGGCCGTGGCACCGCAGCAGGCGAGTTACGACGACTTCTTCGGCCACGCACAGCCCGGGCAGGCGTCAACCCCGCATGCGGCACCACCGGCGGCCGGCCTGCCGAATATGGGGCATTCGGCGGCGCCCGCCGAACAGCAGCACGTTGCGAGCGAGCCGGAGTACCGCACGTCTAACTGACCGAGAGCTGCCCGATCAGCGTGGTGATCGCGGCTGCCACGTCGTCACGGATGGGCCGTTCGGCCTCGGCGTCAGCCAGTGCGTCAGCGTGCAGACCCGCGGCGGCCGCGGCCTCGTCGAGGCTCAGGGCGGCGCGGTGGCGAGCTTGGTAAAGCCGTTGCCCCAGCGTCGCATTCGGAGATTGCGCGGCCTTGGCCATCACGTCGTTGTAGGTGCGGCGCACCGTGCTCAACGCCAGCACCACCGAGGGGGTGCCTTTGGCGTTGCGGGCCGCGCTGGCCGCGACGTTCTCGAGTTTGCGCAAGTCAGCCAGGATCTTGGTGACCTTCGGGGTGAACGCGGGTTCCGACGGTTCGGGAAGCTCTTGGGTGGCGGCGCTGATGGAGTGCATCGCCAGTTCGACCGCCTCGGCCATCAGCGGCGCTCGAACCGTGTCGGTGAGCGACTCGGTCGCCTCGTCGGTGACGCCCGGCATCTCGGCCGGCGCGGTCGCCGGCCCCGAGATCGGTATCACCGCAGATCCGCTCCGGATGCGGGCGATGGTGCCTGGCGACCACTGCAACGCCTTCTCGAGCTTGGCCAGCGTGCCGCGCCGCGGCCAGCTACGTCCCTTCTCGAAGGCGATCAATGTGCCGGCGTTGATGATCTTGTCCTTGGCCAGGCCGCGCTGGGTGATCTCGAGTTCGCTGCGGCGCGCGGCCACCGCCTGCCCGGCGCGCGCGACACCCGGGTCGAGGTCGGCATCCCACCACTCGTCCTCGTCGGGCTCGGGGAGGTCGATCACGCCCGTGACATCGTCGGCCTCGGGCGTCAGCGTGACGGGGAAACCCTCTGGGTTGGCCAGGTGCAGGGTTGTCGCGCCGGAGACCAGCACCGAACTGCGCCGCACGCCGTCTAGATACATGCCATTGGTGCTGGTGTCGATGGCCTGCCAGCCTTCGCGGTGGGGTTCCAGACGAACATGCCAGCGCGATATCCGGTCGTCGGCGAGACGAACGGTGGCCGAGTTGTCCCGGCCGATGATGGCGATACCCGCCCGCGGGTCCAGAGTGTGGACCTCATCTCCGAGTCGCACCACCAGAGCAGGTGGCCATTTGTACACCGCCTGGTCAGACGTCACTGCGCTTCTCCCCCGGCTCGAACCCAGAAGTCTCGGGCACGTCGCAAAAGCCTTCCGTCGGCACTACGTTTGTAGACGCTACATCTTTCCCGCTACGGCTCTGCAGCCGACATCACACCCTGAACATATTTTTACCGCCTTATCTGCGCTTTTTCCGCGCGAGTCGGCCATGTCCGGTAATAATCCGAACGGGACAAGTGCCACGATTCAGTTGTAGTACACGTGTCTAACACCGACAAGCTGGACTTAAAGTTGTAGCTGCTACGGTTTAGATGTTGCGTAGATGCTAGATTTGTGGTTATGTCGTCGCATCGACGGCGCGTGCGCGCCCGAACTGGGAGGAAAGCGATGACTGCTGCGGCAATTCCGTTGTCCACACCGCTGAACGAGTACGTTCCGGCGTGCACCAGCGAGCCCGAGCGATGGACTACCACCGAGCCCGATGAGGATGCCAAAGCGCTCTGTCTTGCGTGCCCACGGCGGTGGCTGTGCGCCAGCGAGGCCTACCAAGTCACCGGCGTCGAGGGTTTGTGGGCGGGAGTGGTGATCCCCGAGTCCGGACGGGCACGTGATTTTGCGTTGCGCCGACTGCGCGCTCTGGCCGAACGCGGCGGCTACCACGTTCGGCCGCGCCGTCGCGGGCGGCCCCGCGGATCGCGCAACTGAGCCCCGGGCAGGGGGAACTCGCGCATGTTTGTCCGCCGGCGGCACCGTAAACTATCGGCACAGCTCAGATCGTTATGGGGGAAGCAGTGAGCGGTCTCGGTGACCTGTTCGGCGGCGTCAGTTCCGACGGGCTCGATGTCGAGCAGCTGCTGTCGCATCTGCAGGAGTTCACCGGCGCGGCAGCCCAATCCGCGCAGCGGATGGCGATCGAGACCGCGGACGCCTGGTCGAAGGACGACCTGGCGCACGTCTGGGTGAATGCCCAGGGTGTCGTCGTTCAGGTCGAGTTCGACGACCGCCTATTCCCCGAAGCAACCGGCGCCGAGGCAGGTGTCGCAGTCGTGCAGGCCGCGCAGGCGGCCGCTGCCAAGATGCGGGCGAAGACCGACGAATTTCAGACCGGGTTGTGGCAGCAGGTGGCTCAGTTCGGCGTCCGGCCGATCAACGAGATCGACGAGTTCAAGGCGATGCAACCGCAGGTGCCGCTGTCGGGCCCCGGTTCGCGGGAGCGACGCGCGGTCGCGGACGAAATCGGCCGCCCACCCGCCGCGCGCGAGTCCGAGGCGGAGGAACCTTGGCCTGCAATTCGCGACACGGACTGATCAGGTGGCGCCGGGCGCCAAGCAGGTGAGGAGAAGACCATGGCAGAGAGTTTCGAATACGACGAGGGCACAGCGCGAACGGGAATCAACAAGTTCGACGCCGTGGCGAAGCAGGTCGGCTCCTTGGTGAACAGTTTGCGTGCAGAACTCGCCGGGGACTCGCCGTGGTCGCACGACAAGATCGGTTCGAGTTTCGCTGGAAAGTTCGACCCGGATCGGTCAACGGTGATCGGACACGCCGACGATCTGAAGAAGGCGGTCACAAGCGTCGCACCGGTACTCACCGAGACCGCCAATGCCATCCTCGCGCAGGACGGCGGCGTCGCCGGCTAGCCGCGCCGCGATGCGTCGGGACGTATTGCCGTGACACGCTGGCAGCCGCGGGCTCGAGCGGGTCTGACGCGGCTGCAGCTGGGCGCGTGATCCGTGGGTATTGAACTTCCCGGCTGGTTGCGATGGGTCGGCGACATGATCGGCGAGCCGTTTCCCGAGGGAGACGAGACCGCATGCCGGCGGCAGCGGGATCGGTGGCGCCATTTCGCCGAGCAGTTGGAAGGCCTCACGGATGAGCTGGATTCCGCTACCCAAACCACGCTGTCCGGCTTCAGTTCCGGCGAGATTCACAACAAGCTGGACGAGCGGCTCAGACCGTTCGCGTCGTCGGTCGATCAGATCGCCGGGCAGTTGCGCCAACTGGCGGATGCGGTCGACGGGGTGGCGACAGAGATCGAGTTCGCCAAGGAAATGTTCATCGCGAACCTCGTGGCGCTGGCAGCGGCAGTCACGGCGCTGATCGCGACCGCGTGGATCAACTGGACGGCGCCGGCGGAGATCGCCGGGGCGGTGGCACTGGCCGAAGCGGCGATATCTCAGGTCATTCGTGCTGCCGTCTCGAAAGTGGCTTCCGAAGCCGTGGCCCGGGTAATCGCCCAGGTTGCGCTGCGCGCGCTCGAGGGCGCAGCCGCGAACGCGCTCATGTCCGGCGCGCTCAACGCCGGTATCCAGGGCCAGCAGGCCCTGCAAGGCAACCGGCACGAGTTCGATTCCCGCTCGTTCTGGGACGACGTGGAATCCGGCGCGATCTCCGGGGCGGTGATGGGCCCGATCCTCAAGGGCGCGCACGATTTCGACGCAGGTTCGGCACTGGGCAACCGTGCCAAGAATTTCGGCGCTTCGTTCGTCGGCAACGCCGGTGGCGCCCTGGCGGCTCAACAGGCCCTGACCGGGCAGGTCAACCTCGGCGACGCCCTGGGCGCCGGTGCCGTTTTCGGCGCGGTCGACGGGGTGCGCAGTCCGGGTGGACACGCCGGCGGCGGTCCGGAAGCCACCCCCCTAGCGGGTGACCGGACCGGTTCTTTGACGGTGGAACCTCTCCCGTCCGAACAACATTCACAAACGCCACCAGTTGACGCCGGTCCGCCCCTCGCCGGCCGCGGCCCCGAGGACATCGCCTCCCCGGCCGGCAATGTCGATGTCCCGCTGAACCTCGAAAGCCGCGGGCACGACGTCGCCGCCGTGGCGCCCATCAGCTTCGCCGGGCCCGACACCGCCACCGCACCCCATACCTCCGCCCCACCGACCGGGAGCCATCCCGCCGTCACCGACGCGGCGGGGTCGCCGCCGTCTGCCGCGTCACCTCTCGCGAGCGCCCCGGCAGCCGCTCACACCGGCGCACCCCCGGCGAGTCATGCGTCGCCGTTGGCGGGCACTCCGCAAGTCCCGTCGGCGCGAGCCGGAGTGGCGGATGCCGCCGCGGCGTCCGCGGGCGCCGACACAATGCGTCCGTCCCCCGGCGCCGAACCGTCGACACATCCGATGCGCGACGCCGAATCTGCGCAGCGAGAGGCTATCTCACCGCGTGACCAGCCCCCCCGGGACGTCTCGCCGCAGCGCGAGCCGCTGACATCGCCACGCGATCCCGCCCCGTCGCCGCATGACGCCCCGCCGCCACGTGAGGTCCAACTCGCCCGCGAAACCCGCCGCGATGGGATACCGCAGCGCGAGGACCAACCCGCACGCGACGGCCAGCCGTCACGGGATGCCGCACCCACCCGTGACGCTCAGTCACCGAGAGACGCTCAACCGTTCCGCGACGGCACCGGACGCGGTGACCGCCACTCCGAAACCGACCGGACGGGGGCTACCGAGGCGACCGAGCGCGCACGGCCGACCGGCCACGACGGCCGTCCCGGCAGGCACCCACACGCCGAACGCGCCGGCCACCCGGAGGCGTCATCGGCGCAGCGCAAAGTTGCTGCCGGACATGATGATTCACCACCGCGGTCGGGTCATGACACAGCGCACGACACTGACGCCGCACCGCTCGGCGTCATATCCTCCGTATCCCCCGAACCGGGATACGGCGCGGAAAGGCCCGGCGGCCAACACGCTTCGCAACGGGAACCCGCGGGCTTCCGGCGCGACCCTGACGATCCATCCGGTGCTGTACACGCCCAGGGCGACCGACCCACCGATGCCACCGGCTTCGACAACCCGGCCAACCACCGGATCTACGGACCGCACGAACTCAGCGCGGTTGAGGACCCGGCCCATCAGGCAGCGGTTCGCCAGGCATGCGAAGACTCCGCCGGGGGATACACCACCTGGGCCGACCCCCGCACAAATCCCTACGGAAGCCTCGTCAACGACGGCGGGCCCAGTGTCCCCGGGCGGAGAAACAACTGCACCGACTGCGCGCTGGCCGCATTGGCATCGTTCTACGGGCATCCCACTGTCTCCGCCCCGCGATTTCTCGACAGATTGCCCGGCGGCAGAATCGACTCCACGAGCGGCGAGGCCAGCGGATTCTCCCGAGCAAAGGCCTGGCTCCGCGAGGGCCTGCGCGCGACGGACCTGAAACTCTCAGTGCCCGAGCGGTTTGACGCTCTACACCAGCAGATCAAGCAGATGGGTCCGGGCGCTTCGGCGCTGGTGGTCAACGAGTGGCACGCCACGGACGCCAACGGCAGGCCGATGTTCGACAGATACGGCGCACCGATAACCGACGGCGCTCACGCGACAGTCATCGTCTACCCGCGCGACGCGTCCGGACCCGTGTGGTGGGATCCGCAACGAAGCCTCACATCAGACCATCCGCCGTCATGGTTGGTCGACGATTCGGCTTCCCTGTGGTTCACGCCCGTCGCGCCGGATCACTTCGGGCCGATACCATCCCAGCAAGGAGCCCACCATGGTGGAACTGGACACCCAGCAGCAAGCACTGGCCTACCTGGCGCAGATCTTCCCCGAGAGCAATTTCCGGGTGGTCCCGTTCGAGCTGGGCTGGGTGGGTTCGCCGATCCTGCCGCAGGAGAACCCCACCGGACCGGCGGTGGGTTCGACGAAACTGGTGATCGATTCGCAGACCGGAGTGGTCACGGAGTATCCGAGCTGGTCGACCAACATGGTGGCCGAGGACTACGTGGAGGCGAGGCGCACCGGCCGCCCACCGACGGGAGGCCAGATCTATCCGTACCAGTGGAGGATCGCCATCCGGCGCCTGCGGGAGGACCCCGAGGTCATCACGTATCAGATGACCGCGGTGTCACTGAAAGACCCACCCGAACCCACCCGGGAACACCCGCTGACCATCAACAAACACACGCTCCTGAGCGAGCCCCCGGACACCCTGTCGAGCGTGGCGACGTCGCAAGCGGAGTGGATGAGCCGGCAAAACCAGGGCGTCTGGCCGGCCGAGACCACGACGGAGTTCTGAACGATGGGTCGGTGCCGCATGAACCCGGTGATGCGGCCGACCGGCGCGACATCGATCCCGGCGACCGCGGGCGTTACGTTGCCTCACACGCGGATACCGCGCACGCGGCCGAGATCGCGAATCAGGCTCTGTGGAACCGCATTCCGCCGGTTCATCCCAGCGAGATCCAGCACCACCCGACCGACGATGTATTCAGCGATCAACGGGCCAGGGACAACGCCGCGTGGTGGCGCGAGCTCAGCGGCGAGGAACAGCGCGCACTGATCGACGCCTACCCTCGCGAAATCGGCAACGCCGAAGGGATTCCGGCCTGGGCCCGGACGGCCGCCAGCGAGTACGAACTCACTCGGCTACATCATCAACTGCAGGCACGCATAGAGTCGGGTGAAAACCTCAGCCGTGGCGAGAAGTCGGAGCTCAAGCGCTACAACGAGATTCGCAGAGCACTTGACGAGGCGAGGGCGCAGGTCGCGCGCCTCGGTGGCGAGGTGCACATTCTGGCCTTCGAGCCGCACGCTTTTCACGGTGACGGCCGGATGGTGGTCAGCGTCGGCCACGATCCCTATCGTGCGGAATCGGTGTCCTGGCATGTGCCGGGGCTCGGGAACGACATCGGCAAGCTCGCAGGAAACCTGAGAAACGCACTGAATCATCTGGATTCGATCCAGGCGGCGAAACCAGGCAGCAAGGCCGCCTCCATCGCCTGGATCGGTTACGACGCGCCGAGCGGCCGGGCATCTTTCCGTGTCATGTTCCCGGGACTGGCGCGAGAAGGTGGCGTCATCCTGCACAACGACATCTCGGCTTTCAACGCCGCGCGTGATGTCGCGACCGGTGGTATTGGCCATTTCGCCGACAACCATGTGTTCGGCCATTCCTACGGGTCGACCACTACGAGTCACGCAGGGCACGGCGGCCGGATGGCCGACGACGTCCGCACTGTCACACTGCTCGGTTCACCGGGCGCCGGACCGTTGCGCCACGCAAGCGCATTCGGGATCGGCGACAATGTGTTCGTCGCGTCGTCCTCGCGTGACCCGGTGACAATGCTCGGGGGACGCACAGCCGGTTCCGCCGGACGATTCTTCGGTCTCGGGCTCGGGATGGACCCGGCGATGCGCGGGTTCGGCGCGCACCGCATCAACGCCGAGTTCCCGCGCCATATGGACGATCTCGTTGGCACCGCCGCCACCCACAGTGCGTACTACGCATTCGACCCCCGATCCGGTGTGCGCAGCGAGTCGCTCGCCAATTTCGGCCGCATCGCCGCGGGCGAGTCCGACCAGGTACACACCGAGGCACACCGCTTCGCCGACGATCGGCCACGCGTGATACCGGGATGGCGCACCCACGAACCGGCCATGAGCCGTCCGCTGGAGCATGACACCGGCGACCCTGACTCGTTGCGACGCCAGTTCTGGGACCCTCATTGGCTGCCCGGCACCCCGGATCCCGTGCACTCGGCCGAACCGTCGGGTCCCGGGTGGCACCGCGCCGCGGACACCGACAACATCGATCCGCACTACGGTGAGCCGCTGCCGCGGCACTGGGATTATCCGGGCAACCCCGTCGACCCGGGCCATACGACCCCGGCCGTCGCGAGCCTGATCTCCGATCCCGCCGCACCGTTCGGTCGCGACCAAGACGGAAAGGCCTATACGCAAGCCGAATACGCGGAACGCTTCAACACGCTGGGCCCGAACGGACAGGAGTGGAACAACTTCCCCGGCAATGACGGCGCCGTGCCGCGGACCAGGGTCCGGTACACCGACATCGACCAGTTCTTCGCCGACTACGGCCGCCACTTCGATCGGATCGGCGGCGAAGACGGCAAGTACCTGGGGCTGGCGCCGATCGGTCAGCGGGCAAGTTGGGAAGAGCGGGCGTTGCATGTCAAATCCTTGCGTGATCCGTTGTTTGATTACACCTTGGAGTACCTGCCTCCCGGTTGGGAGATCGAAATATCGGAGATCGCCCCAAGACTCGGACAACCGGGGGGCGGACTGCAGGTCCTCATTTTCGACAGCAACGGCCGCGCCCAGAAGGTTCAGACCCTGACCAACCCCGCCGCCGCACTACTGAAGAGAGGCTGGCTGTGATGGGACACAACATCGAGATCTCGTCCACGTTGCAACGATGGGCGGCGTTGGCCGGCTACACGTGCACGCCGGGACCGGTCACCGACGACGGTCGCGCGATCTTCTACAACAGCGGCGGCGAGGTGCGCTACTTCGTCGGACTACGTTCGGACGGCTGGTTCACCGTCACGGAATCCGATCGCATGAGCGCGGAGTACCTGGTCCTTGCCGCACGGTCATTGGACGTCATCGAAAAGTACTTCTTCGGCGTGTTCGGGTCGACATGGCGGGGAAACCAGGGTTTACCCGATGTGCGGTTACCGGCCTCCGCCGACGACATCGGTGACGGGTTCACCCTTGCCGACGTCGAATTCGACGGTCGACGGTGTCGAGGGCTGGTCGATCCCGCCGGCGGTGTGGTCGCGATCAGTTCTGGCGATGTCCTCTCGGGGACATGGGAACTGGCGCCTCTGTGGCTGTATCTGAAGGCCTCTGCCGACGAGATAATGCGGTCCTTCGAAGATCCGGCCGGACGGCCCCTGTTCGCCCAAGACGGGGAGCGGGGCTTCCTGGCAAATGTTGCCCAAGCATTCGAAGACGCCGGAGGATCCTCTGTGGCAAGCGGATTCACCATCGTCGACGACGCACCGGGTGACCCGGAGGTGGCCCGTCGCGACGAACAGATTCGCGCTCAAGCCTCGACGATGCTGGATCCGGTGGCACAGGAACTGGCCTACCTCGGCCCACCGGGCTGGCAACGATACCGTGCGACATTCGCGCTGACCGTGCGCGCCGGGGTCGCCCAGCTGGAGTTCACCACCCCCGATGGCGTCCAGCCCAGCCGGATCCCCGAGCCGATCGTCGAAATGGTGCGCCGCCAAAGGGAATTCACCGCCCAGATGTCGGCGGGGCCATGGTGGCGGTTGATCATGACCGTCACGAGTCAGGGCCGAATGTCGGTGAGCTACGACTACGGTGACGACCCGTTCCCCGCGGACCAGTTGCAGCCGGCGCAGAACTACCGCGACGACATCGCCGCCTTCCCACGGCCCAGGTTGCCCGTCTGGCTGGCGGGCTACCTCGCCGGGCCGGCCGCGCAGGGGCGCACACCGCAACAAGCGGCCGAGGCCGCTGCCGCCGATGAGGCCGCCGGGCGAATCGCCACCAAGACCGACGACATCGAACCGCTGCAGGACACCTGGACGCGGTGGGCGGTTTTGGCCGCCGTCCACGTCGGAGCGCGCTCTTCCTGGGGACCCCGCATCTTCCCCGGCCTGGCCTGGTATGAATCCGATGCGCGCAGCGGGTCGACGCTGTACGTACTGCCCGGCGACCGTGCGGTGCTTTCTGGTGGACGGTGGGATTCCCCGATCCTGGCCGATGCGTACGGGAAACAGCGACCGCTGCCCGATCTCTACGCCGGGGCCCCGGCCTGGGTCAACGACTCGGTGTTGAACACGCGCAACCAGAACGGATTACTCAGCTTCTGCTATTGGCACTTCGACCGGCAGTGGTACCGCGGTGCCACCGACACCTTCGACGAGCTCGACGCCCCGCTGCCCCCGATATGGACCCCGCAAGAAACCGTCACGGCGATGCTCGACCTCGCCGGCCCGGACACCCAGAACGCCTGTCAGGAACTGTTGGACGCGGCGGCCGGGCACAGCGCCACCCGCAGGCACCTCGCCCTGGTGTTCGCCCATGTCGCCGACGCCGACCTCGATGCAGCATTCAACCAGCTCAGCCTTGCCGGACTCACCACTTCATGAGCCCCGGACTGGACACCACATTGACGGTCGTCGGGTTCGTCCTGCTGCTGCCCGGCGTGATCTTCGTCGTCGGCACCGCACCGACGTGGTTCATGTTCGGCGACTCAGCGGACCGGCAATCGCCGCCCACCCATCATTACTTGGTTCTCGCAGCGATCGCCCTGCCGCCGGTCGTAATCATCGGGCTCTACCTCGCTGCGATCGTATTGGCATGTCTGGCTTCCGGATTGACGTTCTATTACCCGCTCGTCGCGCTTGGGCTCGGCGCTGCGGCCTGGTTCGGCATCATCGGTGGCATCGGACAGTGGATCAAGAATCTCTAGCCGGGCGACCCCGATCAGGCCGGTGCGCGCAGCCATGTCATGACGTTGCTGCCTTTGTCGATCTGCAGTAGCCCGGTTCCGACCTTCCAGATCTGCAGTTTGGCGTCGGCGGGGGTTTGCCACAGGACCTGACACGTGGCGGCATCGGTGACCTCGAATTGTCCAGAGAGTTCCTCGGTCTCGGTCAGGATGTTCGCGCCGTCGGAGGCAACGTACGTACCACCACCGGAAGGACCCGTCCCCTTCAGCTGCCAACCTGTGCAGGTTGGTCCGGGCTGCCCGGTCACCAAATCGAATTGTTGCCAACGTTTTTGACTCGGCTCGCCGATGTTCACGTAGAGCTTGGTGCCGATGGTGCGTAGATCCGGGGCGACCTCCGGAGCGCCGAACTGGCTGAGTTGTCTGCCGTCGGCGGTGTAGACCTGAAAGGTGCCATCGGCCGCGATGATCGGCATGGCCGGGTTGTTCAGCAACTTCACGAACGACGTGCCGAACGAGCGGTCGCTGATGAGCCTGCCACCGGTGTCGTAGAACCGAACACCGGTGGCCCGGGTGCCGGGGTCCTGGTAGGCGTAAGCGAAACCGCCGTTGTACACGACGGCCCGGCTCAGGGTGGCTCCCGCCGGAGGCGCGGGCGTCAGGTCGGTGCCGTCGATGACCGAGAAAACCCGGTCGGAATCGTTGCCGCCGCCCGTCGAGACGGCGATAGGAGTTGCCGGTACATCGTCGGCCACCTCATTGTCGCCCGGCGACAGGAAGCCGCTTCCCGGGACGAACCAGGTGCGTTCGGCGTGCGAACCCATGCCGTAGACACCTTTACCCCGGACGGTCGAGACCAGACGGCTCTGCCCGACGCTGGTGCCGACTGGATGAGCCTCGGGTTGTCCCGCGTACGCGCTGTAGGCGACATCGGTGGGTCCGGTGAAGGTCAGCCTGCCCTGGTCCAGATCGATTACCCACGCCGTCAACGGGGGGTCAGCTTTCAGACACACGGCTGTCGCCGGACCGTTGCCGAAACACGTCACCGCGAACTGGTAGTTCGGTAATTGCACGGGATTGAACAGCCGGGCGCCCGTTCGGGTGTCGACGCCGTAGACCCAGGCTGCTTGCGGCCGGCACCGACCCGAACAATGCAGATCCACGAACTGAGACAGGAAGTACGCCCTGTCACCAGTGCTGGCGAACAGATCGCCCAGCGGCGCATCGGCCGGCAACCCCAGTTTCGCGGCTTCGGACTGCCAAACCGTGGTCAGCGGACGGCTCAACGGGAACCCGATCAGCAGCTCTTTCGGGGTGCCGAGCGGCGGCGCAGACCGTCCAGCGGTTGCCGGCCCGCCGTGGCCCTCTCCTGCCCCAGGACGCCACATCCACCACGCGACCACAACAATCAGCACCACCACAACGACGGCGGCGCCGACCCACCACCGACGGCGACGGCGCTGTGCCACCGGACCGCTCGACCCGGATGAGTCGACCCAGCGATACCCCCCCGGCGGTGCGCCCGCACCCGACACCCGACACCTCCCGACCCGTCAACGACGTCACGGCCAGGCTAGCCATACCAGGCCGCCACCCGGCAACCGCTCGGATTTGCCGGTTAATTGCCGTCGGCGATCCCTTAGGCTGAGAAAGACCGAGTGCCAGGGTCCGCTAACACGTGGCCGCAATCCGGCGGCGGACAGTTGGTCGGAGGCGCCCAGCGGGTCTGGCTCAGGCGGTTGGACGAGGGAGGACGTATGGGGCAAGACGATCGCGGTCTTGGAGACCTGACCAGGGAAATGACCAGATTCGGCTCGGCCAACGCCGAGCAGCTCTACCTGAACGACGCGCTGGTGACCGCTTTTCTGGGTGAGGTCGGCAGGGCCAAGGATGACCTCAGAAGTCAGCTTGCCGGAGCCAGCGGCCTGCACGACTGGCTTTCGGCTGCAAGCGTCGGAACGTTCGAGTCGGCCGTGGCGACTCGCGGACATCTCCAGGACGATGTCCGCGAGTTCATTACCGCGCTGCACGAGTTCAACAGGTATCTCAACGCGGTCGAGGCCACCACCGACGCTGCCCGCAAGAACTTTCTGGCTCTAGACACGCCCGCGGGCTAGCAGGCACGCCACCAGAGGCGCCGATTCATGGCTACTTATGAGGACCTGCTGGCCGCCGTCGACGCGATCCGCAAGGCCTATCCGGACTGGGACCCACGACACGTCCCGCTCCCGGGCACGAATGCAATCGTCGACAATTTCAACGACGCACTGAGCCAGCATCACAGTTTGCAGCAAGAGGCGCCGAACGAGCTGTTCGCCACACTCCGGCAATTGGCCCCGCCCGGCGCGTTCAGCCCGAGCGGGCAACTCGCCGGCGCACCGAAAGGCGCGCCCAATCTGCCTCCCCCGGGCGCACCGCCCGGGGCGCCTCCGATCATTCCCGGCCCGGCGCCCGGAAAACCCGTCGACCGAACCATCAATGCGCCGCAGAATCATCTGGACCAATTTCAGGGAATGCCGGGCCGCAATCATAAAGCCGGCAAAGCGGTTCCCTACGATCCCATCCCGACATACATCGACGGTTACAAAGCCGTCCAGGACGTGACCGCACACGGACCCGGAAACACCGGCTGGAATGCGACCATCGACGGTCTGCGCGGACGGCTGAAAAAGGCACTCGCCACCATCAACAGTGGAATCGAGGGCCAATTCGGAAACGCGCTCCGGGCAAACCTGGAGCGATCCTTCGGTGTACTCGATGATCTGAGCAACCATGCGCGCACCATGGAGACGCTCATCGACGCGTTCTTCAACGATCTGCAGACCACCAAGGACAACTTCGCGAGGAACTGGGAACTGTACAGACAGGCCATCCAGGACCCGCAAGACCCGACCAACAAAGAGACGTTGAATCAGTTGAATGCGTTGGTCGGCCCGATCATGGCGCAGTACCGGCCGCCGATCGACACGATCGCGCAAAGCCATCCCAGCATCACGAGCGCCCTACCCAGTGTGGGCTCACCCGGGTCGGTGGGAAGCGGTGGAGGCGGCGGATCGCAGGGGGGTACGGGCGGAGGACCGGTCGGACTGCCCCGGGGCGGACTCAACACCGGGAGCATGGCAAACCTCGCGACGCCGGACCGGGCGCAGCCCGATCAAGCGAAATCGGCGTCGCCGCCACAGATTCCGACGGACGCAGCCAATGGTGCCGCCGACGCCGCCAAACAGGCCGGCGACCAGGCGCAGAAGGCCGCGGGGCAGGGCGCCGACGCGGCCCAGAAGGCACTGGGTGCGCTCGGCGGAGCCCCCACCGGGGCCGGCCTTCCCGAGGGTGTGCTCGGACTCGGTCCGAAAGGCCTGCAGGGCGCCGCGAAGACGGGCGGCGGAGGGGGTGGGCGCGGTGCCGGCGGGCGGGAACCGGTGGTCGCCAAGACTCCGGCGAAGTTGGCGTCGTCGCCGAATGTTGCGGGCACCTCGACTCCGGCCTCTCGCGCCGGAGTAAGTGGCAGCGGGGCACCCGGAGCGGCCGGTGCCCCGGCGGCAGGTCATCGCGGCGCCGCCGGGGACAAGACACATAAAGCGGGCAAGGCGCTACGACTGACCAAGAACGGCGAGGAGGTGATCGGTGAGGCCGACGCTATCAACTCAGTGATCGGCGACGAACCGCGTAAGGTCTCACCGGATCCCAAGGCATAGCGTCAGGCAATCCGCGCCGAGAGGGCATACGCAACGTAATGCACACGGATACAGTGGATTTGAAGCGGCTCGGCCGCATCGATATCCATGATCTCGCTACCATCAACGAGTACCTCGGGCGTGAATTCCTGCCCTTCCCGTTGATTCCGACACTGCCGAACCGCTTCACCTACTTCGACGAGTACGCAGCCCACGCCAGGTCCGTCCCAGACCGGTTCAACCACGGCGATCTGGTGGTCTTCAAGAAGTGGTTTGCGAGCCTGGCCGAGGCTGACCTCAGGGTGGAATGTCGCGTGCAGTACTACGCCACCGACATCCCCGCGCAGCGGATGCTCGCCCACCGGACAGGCCAACTGGGGTTTCTGGCGCTGCAGGGGGCAGACGATGTCGTCGACATCTTCACCCTGTCGCCATACGACCTGGGCCCGGCGATCGCGGGATCGGTGGACATGACCCGGCCAGGTGCCCGACCGGCTGTCGTGATTCCCGAATATGTGCCGCAGACGGTCCTTGACGTGGCGGACGAAGGCGGCGCCGATCAGCCCTGGGCCGCCGCGTCGCCAGTGACGGTGTCCAGCGCCGAGGTGAGGGCCTATGCGACCGTGCAAAGTCATCGGCTCCCGGCCCGGGACTGGGGTGTCGTCCAAGAGCGAAATGCGGTGGTCTTCGTAGGCCTGGTTGACGACGGAGACTACGCCTACGTCCCCGGGTACAGCTGCGCCAAGCCGGTGAACCGTCAGGATCTCAGGCAACGGATCGATCAGCTGATCGCCGACGATGTCGCCGTGCTGCGGCAGTCGCGAGATTTATGAGACGCGGGCACTACGGAATCGGAGCCGAATCTGCTTGGCACACCAGGAGTTCGCCGTTTCGGATCCGAAAGGTGAACATCTCGCCACCGCCGCCGGCGTGGAAGACGTCGAGTGTCCAGACCGGGCCGTCGCGGGTGAATCTCGCGACCGCGGACGGCTCGAACTTCTGGAACGGTTCACCATTCCGGACGAAGCCGATCTCGCGTGCCAACGCCCCATCGTGGGTTTCGCTGCACGACAACGCTTCCAGGTTGGCCAGGTGACGGTCGTTGCGCTCTCGCATCCATACCCGCGCGGTGTTGGCGGCGACCGCGCGGGCCTCGTCATCGGACATCGATTCACTCGCAGCCATCGGTCGCAGGCTCGGCCCATCACCGTGGGCACGACCTAGGATGGCGACTACCAACAGTGCTGATGACGCCACCGCTGCAACCGCCCAGATACCGATCCAGACCCGACCGCGCCGGCGGTCCCGCGTCCCGCTTGCGTTCCTCATCGCCCCGACCCGCCCGTCACCATGTCAGTGGCGGCGTGTCTGCGTCGCACACTTTCCATGCACCGCTTTCCTGCACGAACGTGTACGAATCGAAGAAAAAACCGCCATGCTTCAGGTTCTCTTCGACTGCGTTCCGCTGCCGGTCGCTCAGTGGGTGCACACGCATCGCGACCATGGCCCAGACGTGCGCGCCCTCGTCGCGAAAGCCGGTGATCGTTTCCGGGTAGGTGACGCCGTCGCGGATTCCGCTCTGCTCAACGCCTTCGATCTCGTCCTCGACATTCTTGCCGACGTGGACGCACGCCAGCGCGCGCATGGCCGCGCCGTCACCGCGATCCTCCGCGTCATACCAGCGCTTGAGCACCTCAAACACCTGCCCCTCACGAGGCGACGGCGGGGGCACCGCGATCATCGACGCTCGCGGCGGCGGAGACCACCGCCATCCGACCGCGAACACCACCGCGGCGGCGGCCAGACACGACACCGTGATCGCAGCCAGCACGCGCTGCGGCCACCGGCGCGAAACACCGCGCGCACCATCATCTTTGCGCATCGACAGTGTCCCGTCGGACCGGCAGTCGATCGACAGGCGCCGCCACGACGAACCATTGGACACGGCCTGGCGGTGGTATTCACTGAGCGCTTCGACCGCGGGCGGAGGCACCGTCATTGCCACCACCCGTCCGTCCGCCGTCACCGTCACCCCCGACGACGCCGCGTCGAACGCGATGTTCAGGTGCGTCCATCCGGGCGGCGCTTCGCCAAGCAACTGGGAAACAGCCTGCTCGACCAGGCCACGATCATCGACCGCTCCCCCACCAGCGGCGCCGACGCTCACCGCCCGACCCTATCGAACAGCGTGGCGGTAATCTCATTCTCACAGCGTGTGCCACGCCCTAGGAGGAGGAGACCGCCCATGGCCGGCCCCACCGATGAAGCCGAAGTCACCCGCGCCGACCGCTTCATCAAGACCGCGGTCGAGATCCTGGGCGAGACGGGGCGCACGGACTTCACCGTGCAGGAGGTCGTTGCCCGGTCCAAAACCTCGCTGCGGGCCTTCTACCAGCACTTCGGCAGCAAGGACGAACTGTTACTGGCGCTCTTCGAGCGGACGATGGCGCAGGCGGCACAGACCTGGCGCGCCGAGACCGCCGGCCTGGACAGCACCGCGGCGCTCAAACTGATCATCGACCGGGTCGGCGCCCAGCCGGAGTCCAGCACTCAGGACAGCCTCAACCGTGCGCTGAGCCTCTACAACCAGAACCTGGCCGAAACCCGGCCCCGTGAGTATGCCCGGGTTCTTTCGCCTCTGCACCGACTGATGCGCGACATCATCGGGCAGGGCATCACCGAGGGTGTCTTCAACCCGGGCCTGGACGTCGGCGCTGCCGCCGCGATCGTCATGCAGACCATGGTCGGCGCGCTCCGATTGCATTGGCTGGGAACCGAATTGAACGGGACGCCGATCGACTCCGGCCAACTCTACGACTTCTGCAGCCGCGCCCTCGGTATCCGCGAGGCCGACGACGACAGCCCCGATCCCTCGCTGGCCGAACTGTTCGCACGGATCGGCCTGCGCCCGGCCAGCTTTCACGACGACGGCTTCGCGATGACCATGCCGGTCAGCCCTCAGGTCGTCAACACATCGGGCGCGCTACAGGGCGGGCTGATCGCCACCCTGGCCGACGTGGCGGGCGGACAACTCGGCCTGCAGTACCTGCAGCCGGGCACCGCGATGACGACCTCCGACCTCGTGATCCGGTACCTGCGGCCGATCAGGCAGGGCTCCGCGCTGGCCGTCCCGAAAGTCCTGCGGGCCGGGCGCCGGTCGCTGGTCATGCAGATCGACATCTACGGCGACAGCGAAAGCGAACTGGCAGCCACCGCGACGGTGAATTTCGCCATCATCGGCAGCCCGGACGGTGCCGCCCCCGCCGACCGCTGATACCCGCACCCTGCCCAAAGTGGTAACGTCATTACCGCACAGTGAGATCAAGACTTCTACAGGAGATCGCCATGCCGTCCCGCGAACTTCCCTTCCCCGTCTTCGACGCCGACAACCACATGTACGAGCCGCAGGAGGCACTGACCAAGTTCCTGCCGGAAAACCGCAAGCGGGTCATCGACTACGTGCAGGTTCGCGGCCGCACCAAGATCGTGGTGCGCGGCCACATCAGCGAGTACATCCCCAATCCGACGTTCGAGGTGGTGGCACGCCCCGGCGCCCAGGAGGACTACTTCCGCAACGGCGCACAGGGCAAGAGCTACCGCGAGATCCTGGGCGAGCCGATGAAGGCCATTCCCGCCTTCCGCGAGCCGGGAGCGCGTCTCGAGGTGATGGACGAGCTCGGCATCGACTACGCCCTGATGTTCCCCACCCTGGCCAGCCTGGTCGAGGAGCGGATGAAGGACGACCCGGAGATGACCCACGACGTCATCCACGCGCTCAACCAGTGGATGTACGAGCAGTGGTCGTTCAACTACCAGGACCGCATCTTCGCCACCCCGGTTATCACCCTGCCGATCGTCGAGCGGGCGCTCGAAGAGCTCGAATGGTGTCTGGAGCGGGGTGCTCGCACCGTGCTGGTCCGCCCGGCGCCGGTCCCCGGCTACAAGGGCAGCCGCTCGTTCGGGCTCGAGGAGTTCGACCCGTTCTGGCAGGCCTGCGTCAAAGCCGAGCTGCCGGTGTCGATGCACGCCTCGGACAGCGGTTACTCGGAGTTCGCCAACGTGTGGGAACCCGGCGAT
Organism: Mycobacterium sp. Z3061; assembly: GCF_031583025.1. Lineage (NCBI taxonomy): Bacteria > Bacillati > Actinomycetota > Actinomycetes > Mycobacteriales > Mycobacteriaceae > Mycobacterium > Mycobacterium pumcae. Next base: position 4,928,347 of record NZ_CP134062.1, read on the forward strand.
GAGTTCCTGCCGTTCAAGCCGACCCCGTTCCGCAGCTTCGCGATGGGGCATCGGCCGATCCTGGACGCGATGGGTGCACTGGTGTGCCACGGCGCGCTGTCCCGCAACCCGGAGCTGCGGATCCTCTCGATCGAGAACGGCGCCGACTGGGTGCCGGACCTCTTCAAGGGCCTCAAGGGCGTCTACAAGAAGATGCCGCAGGCGTTCAGCGAGGACCCGGTCGAAGCCTTCAAGCGCTGCGTCTACATCACCCCGTTCTGGGAGGACAGGTTCACCGAGATCGTAAAGATGGTCGGTACCGACCGGGTGTTGTTCGGCTCGGACTGGCCGCACCCCGAAGGCTTGAAGGACCCCATCTCCTTCGTCGACGAACTCACCGACTTCGACGAGGCCGACATCGCGAAAATCATGGGCGGCAACCTGATGAAGCTGATGAAGGTCTCAGCACCGGCCGCCAAACCGGTCTCCGCCTGACCACGAAATCGATCGGTGGGAGCCGGCGGTATCGGGCTCCTACCGATCTTTCCATTCGGCCTAATCCGGCAACAGTTTCTGCTATACACAAGGCATCACTTTGTCTTCCGGGCACGCGCAGTGGACATTCCATCGGGGGGATTTTTCCGCGCGGCCCTCATTGGGGGTGCACGATGAACCTGGGTCCATCCGACTCTTTCTCCATCCCGGTGCCATTGAGCGACCGGTTGTCCCTGGAGCTGGGTGAACCGAACAGCACGCTGCGGGCCACCACGGTGCGCAGCGGCTCGGCGGTGGTCATCCGCGCCGGCGGCGAAGTCGACGCGTCAAACGAGCACACCTGGCGGGGCCTGCTTGTCGAGGCTTCGGCGGTCGCGGCCCGGCCCGGCCCGCTGATCGTGGACGTCACCGGACTCGACTTCATGGGCTGCTGCGCCTTCGCCGTGCTGGCCGACGAAGCGGAGCGGTGCCGACGCCGCGGGATCACACTGCGATTGGTCAGCAGTGACCCCGGCATCGCCCGCATCGTGGATGCGTGCGGGTTCGGTCACATGTTGCCGGTTCACCCCACGACGGAATCGGCGCTCGCCGCGGCGTAGCTTGCGCGGCCCGCGCGCCGCTCAAAAATTTTGGTGCGTGGTGCATGTCCCGCACATTGCTAGTCTTGTTGGTGTTGCTTGGCGCTGTCGTCAGCGCACCCGACTAGTTTGCTACATCGGTCCGCGGGAGGTACGGCCATATGTCGGCCGAAAAGGACTGGGATGACACGGTGGGCGCGGCTGAAGACGTGCGTCGCATCTTCGAGAACATCCCGGCCATGGTGGTCGGCCTGCATGGGCCGGATCACCGCTTCATCGCGGTCAATGCGGCCTTCCGCGCCTTCAATCCATCGCTGAACACCGTGGGCAAGACGGCCAAAGAGATCTATCCCGAACTCGAAGGCCAACAGATCTACGAGATGTTCGACCGGGTCTATCAGACCGGCGAGTCGCAGTCGGGTTCCGAATGGCGTCTGCAGGTGGACCTGCAGGGTTCCGGGCTCGAAGAGCGTTACTTCGACTTCCTGGTCACGCCCCGGCGCGCCCCGGACGGATCCATCGAGGGTGTGCAGCTGGTATTCGACGACGTCACCGCTCGCGTACAGGCACGGTTGGCCGCGGAAGCCCGGGTAGAAGAGCTGTCTAAGCGGTACCGCAACGTCCGCGACTCGGCGATCCTGATGCAGCAGACGCTGCTGGCCCCCTCGGTCCCGGTGGTGCCGGGAGCCGACATCGCGGCCGAATACCTGGTGGCCGCCGAAGACACCGCGGCCGGTGGGGACTGGTTCGATGCCCTGGCGCTCGGCGACCGCCTGGTGGTGGTCGTCGGCGACGTGGTGGGGCACGGCGTCGAAGCTGCCGCGGTGATGTCGCAGTTGCGCACCGCTTTGCGCATGCAGCTCACCGCCCGACGCCCGATCGCCGAGGCGCTCGAGGCGCTCGACGACTTCCACGAGCACGTGCCCGGATCGAAGTCGGCCACGGTCTGCGTCGGCTCACTGAACCTGGCGACGGGCGAGTTTCAGTACTGCACCGCCGGGCACCCGCCCCCGCTGATCGTCGCGGCCGATGCCAGCGCGCGGTACGTGCAACCGTCGGGTGGCGGACCATTGGGCAGTGGCACGGGTTTTCCGGTCCGCACCGAGACCCTCGACATCGGCGACTCTGTGCTGCTGTACAGCGACGGCCTGATCGAACGCCCGGGGCGTCCGCTGGTGGCCAGCACCGCGGAGTTCGCCGACCTGGCGGGCAGCATCGCCGCCGGCACCCGCGGCTTCGTGCTCGACTCGCCCGCCCGGCCGATCGACCGGCTGTGCTCGGAAACGCTCGAATTGCTCTTGCGTTCAACGGGTTACACCGATGACGTCACCCTCCTTGCGGTGCAGCGGCGGACACCGGCACCGCCGTTGCACATCATGGCGGATGCCAACATTCATGCCGCCCGGGGCATCCGCGCCAAGTTGCGGGAATGGCTGTCCGAGAACGGCGCCGACTCCGCCGACATCTCCGACGTGGTGCATGCGATCTCCGAATTCGTCGAGAACGCGGTCGAACATGGCTATGGCACTGAGGTTTCCGGGGGGCTCATCGTTGAAGCGTCACTGGGCGGCGACGGCAGGTTGCGGGCATCGGTGATCGACCGCGGCGAGTGGAAGGACCATCGTGAGGGCGAAAAGGGCCGCGGACGCGGCCTGGCGATGGCCGAGGCACTGGTAACTGAATCTCACGTCAGGCACAGCCTCGACGGCACCACCGCCACAATCGTTCACCGGCTCAGCCGCCCGGTCAACTTCGTCAGCGACCCGGTGCCCAACCGGGTCGGGCACCCCCGCGAGATCGACAGCGAGTTCGTGTCGCTGGTCACCGACGGCGGCCGGATCGTGGTACGCGGCGAGGTCGACTCGAACACCGCGTCCACCCTGGATCGGCAGATTGCGGTTGAAAGTCGCTCGGGCATAGCGTCTTTGACGATAGACCTGAGCGCGGTCACCCATCTCGGCTCAGCCGGCGTCAGTGCGCTGGCCGCGGCGCGCGAACGAGCCCGTAAGCAGGGCGGCGACTGCGTATTGGTGGCACCGCCGGGCAGCCCCGCCCACCACGTTCTGTCGCTGGTTCAGATTCCCGTCAGCACCGGAGACTCCGAGGACATCCTCGTCGAGGACTGACGGCGCCTACCGCGTCTTGCCGTGCCGCACCTGGTTGAACGGCACGCCGCGGTCGGCGGCGTACTCCCGCGGAAAGTTCAGCACCCGCTCGCCGATGACGTTGCGGGCCATCTCGGTGGTGCCGCCGCCGATGGCGACCGACTGGCGAGACAGGTAACGAAGCCCGGATTGCAGCCCGTCTCCGACCTCGCCCACCACGCCGGCGGCACCCGCGAGCGCCAGGGCGGTGTCCATTTCCAGCATCACCGTCTCGGCATGGAAGAGCCTGATCAGCGTCCCGCCGGCCGGCGGCAGCGCGCCGTCCCTGACACTGCGATAGACGTGACTGATCAGTTGCTCGGCGACGGCGCGATGCACCAACGCCCGGCCGGCCATCTCCTGCGCACGCTCGCTGTCTGCTTGCCCGGTGCGTGCCAGCAGATCGGCATAGTCCACCGGCGTGGTGTGTCCGCCCTCGCTGCCCGAGCCGCTGGCGAACTCCGAGCCCTGCCCGACGGCGCGTCGTTCGTGATAGAGCTGCCGTGACGCCACCGCCCAGCCCTTGTTCACCTCACCGACCACCGCGTCGTCGCCGACGTCGACCCCGTCGAGGAACTCCTCGCAGAACTCGGCGCCGCCGCTGACCTGGGTGATGCGCCGCAGCGTGATGCCGGGGTGATTGATCGGCACCAGGAACATGGTCAGCCCGTCGTGCTTGGGCACGTCCCAGTTGGTGCGGGCCAGGCACAGTCCGTAGTCGGCCGCGAACGCGCTGGTGCTCCAGGTCTTGGCGCCGTTGATGACCCAGCGGTCTCCCTGACGCTCGGCACGCGTGATGACACCGGCCAGATCCGAGCCGCCACTGGGTTCGGAGAGCAGCTGCACCAGGATCTCCTCGCCGCGCAGCGCCGCGCCGATGTGCTGCTTCTTCTGCTCCTCGCTGCCGGTGTCGAGCAGGGTGGCACAGCAGATGGTGAAGGTCGGCACGTTGAGGATCAGCGGCATCTCGTAGTTGAGGGATTCGACGTCGAACGCCCGCTGGTATTCGTAGTCCAGCCCGAGGCCTCCGTACTCACGCGGAAAACAGATGCCCGCGAATCCGCCTGCGTAGAGCCGCTTTTGCAGCTCGCGGGCCCGTTGCCAGGACTGCTCGGCATCGCGCGGCACGGCCGGCGGCGAATCGGGATCGATGCTGGGCATGTTCTCGGCCAGCCAGCTTCTGGCGCGGGCGGCGAATTCTACGACCGTCTCCGTCGGACTCATTTCACACCCGCCTGATACACCCGGACGTTGTGCTCTTCGGGCGTGCCGAACATGGAGCGGTACAACGTGATTCGCCTGAGATAGAGGTGCAGGTCGTGCTCCCACGTGACGCCGATACCGCCATGCATCTGCACGCACCGCTGCACGATCTCGCCGCCCACTTCACCGACATAGGACTTGGCGACACTGGCCGACAGGCCGGCGTCGGGCGCGCGCGCCGAGACGTCGGCGACCGCCGCGGCCGTCGTCGCGCGGCACGCCTCCAGCCACAATTTCATGTCGGCGAACCCGTGCTTGAGCGCCTGGTACGACGCCAGGGGGCGGCCGAAGCTGTGCCGGTCCAGCGCCCACTGCACGGTGAAGTCGAAGACGGTCTGCAAGATGCCGACCGACTCGGCGCATTGCAGCACCTGCGCGATCTGACTCTGCCGGTCGATCAGGGCGGGGGTCTCGGTGACGTCGCCGACCACCCCGGATGCCACCGCGCCGTCGAATTCCACCCGCGCATACTGCTTGACCAGGTCGACCGACTGCACCGGGGTGATCCGCACGCCCGGCGCATCCGTCGGGACCAGGAACTGACGCACACCCTCTGCGCTCCGTGCCACCACCAACAGCACCGCGCTCTGCGCGCCGGCCTCGACCCGGTCCTTCGTTCCGTCAAGGCGGTACCCGGAGTCGACGGCGGTCGCGGTGACCGTCGGCTCCTGAGGGGCCCATCCCCGCCGCGGCTCCGACACGGCCCACGACGCCACCGTCTCCCCGGAGATCAGCGAATCGATCAGTGCCGCGTGCGTGTCCCGCTCGGCGCAGTCCACCAGCGCGGCGAGCACCGTGCTGACGGGATAGAGCGGCCCCGGCGCGACCGTTTTGCCCAGCAGCTCGGCGACCACGGCCAGATCCGCGACCCCGTCACCCGATACGCTGCCGCCGCCCAGTTCCTCGGGAACCAGCAGGCCGGTCCAGCCGAGTTCGGCGGCTCGCCGCCACCACGCGGGATCCCACGATGAGCCCGCGGCGTGCAGTTCCCGGACATGACGCAGCGACGCTTCTTTGGACAGAAAGGCTTGGCTGGTGGTGGTAAAGAGTATCTTTTCGGGAGAGTCGACAGCGGTCATGATGCCGGCCGGACTTTCCTCGGCATTCCTTCGCGGTCGCGAGGGAAGCTGGGGGAAATGATTGGGTGATTGATCATCCGCCTGATCGGTCCTCGTCGGAGTTCGCTGGCGACTCCGATGTTACCAATGGGCGATACCGTAAGAGATACCGGAGTTCAGTCGATAATGACGAGCGGTGGCCGTAATGGCTGACACAGACGACGATGCGGTGCCGTCGAAGGCCGACGTGCTGGCCCTGGCCGCGGAGGCTGAGGCGGAGGCCGCGGAGGCAGAGGCGCTGGCTGCCGCGGCACGCGCCAAGGCCCGCGCCGCCCGGCTCCGCCGTGAAGCGCTCGCCGCGGCCGACGATGACGACGAAGACGACGAGGACTACGAGTACGAGGACTACGACGACGAGTACGACGAGTCCGAGGAGTACGAAGACTCCGACGAATACGAAGAGTCCGGCGAGTACGAAGAGGCGGAGAACTACAGCGAGGCCGAACCCGAGGTAGCGGCCAAGCCGTCACGCCGGGAACGCATGCGCAGTGCCGTGCGATTCCCGCGTGTGTCAACGATCGCCAAAGTGGTCGCGGTACTGCTCATCCTGGGCTTCAGCGGCCTCAGCACGTACTTCATGTGGCAGCACCACGAAGCCACCGAACGTGAGCAGAAGGCAGCGGCTTTCATCGCCGGCGCCAAGAAGGGCGTCGTCAACATGACTTCGCTGGACTTCAAGAAAGCCAAGGAAGACGTCCAGCGGGTGATCGACAGTTCCACCGGCGAGTTCCGTGATGATTTCCAGCAACGCGCCGCCGACTTCACCAAGGTGGTCGAACAGTCCAAGGTGGTCACCGAGGGGACGGTGAACGCGGCCGCGATCGAATCCATGGACGGCCGCACCGCCCAGGTTCTGGTGTCGGCGACTTCCCGCGTGACCAATTCCGCCGGCGCCAAGGACGAGCCACGCGCCTGGCGTCTGCGGGTGACCGTGACCGAAGAGGACGGACAGTACAAGATGTCGAAAGTTGAGTTCGTGCCGTGAGCGACGACGAACGCGACCGGGACGCGAACAAAGACGCCGAAACCGCGGTGATCGACCCCGTCGGCGAAGAGCCCGACGCGGAGCTCGACAACTACGCCGACGACCATCCCGACAATTACGCCGACGACGCCTACCCGGACGCCGACGATGCCTACACGGATGACGACGCCTATGTGGACGACGACGCCTATGTGGACGACGTCGACGGGCCCGCCGCAGCCGACGTCGACGACGAAACCGAGGTTGCGGCCGTCGAGGAAGCCCGGCCCGCCGAGCCCAAGCGAAACTGGCGGCGCGACATCTGGAGCCGGAAGATCACCGTCAAACCCGTCCCGGTGATCCTGATCGTGCTGGTCCTGATCTCCGGTGGGGTGACGGCCTGGCTATACGCCCACTATCACAAGCCGGACCAGCGGACCAGTCCCGGCGTGGCACGCGCGGCGGTCAGCGCGGCCTCCGACGGCACGGTCGCGTTGCTGTCCTACTCTCCCGACAGCCTCGACAAGGACTTCGCCGCCGCCCGCTCGCACCTGACCGGTGACTTCCTGTCCTACTACGACCAGTTCACCCAGCAGATCGTCGCGCCCGCGGCCAAGCAGAAGTCGCTGAAGACCTCGGCTCACGTCATGCGCGCCGCGGTGCAGGAACTGCACCCCGACTCAGCGGTCGTGCTGGTGTTCGTGGACCAGAGCACCACCAGCAAGGACAACCCGGAGCCGTCGATGGCGGCCAGCAGTGCCCTGGTGAACCTCGCCCTGGTCGACGGCAAGTGGCTGATCACCAAGTTCACGCCGGTTTAGCCGGACCCATGTCGCCGAGCGTGAACTGAGGGCGGGAAACAGCGCCGAAATTCGCCCCGTGTTCACGCTGGGCGCGCGGTCAGACGGCGAACGCGCGCCGCAGTGTCTGGGCGTGCAGTGCCCGATTCTCCTGCGAGACAACCCAATCGGGTACCACGGAGTCGAAGCCGTGGAACGTCGCGGCGATGACGTGCAGGCTGGCGGGCACGTAGGCGTGCAGCAGCCGGTTCGCGTAGTCGATGGCCTCGTCGCGGCACGGGTCGACGTCTGAGCAGCTGACGAACGCGGGCGGTAGCCCCTCCAGGTTCGCGCGGTGCGCGGGCACCAACTGCCCGGTGGCGGTGGCGTGCTCGAGGTAGTGTCCCCACGCCCGGCTGACCGCCGGACCGTTGAGCCCCGGTGTGCGCTGAAACTCCCGCCGCGAGGGCGTCGCGTCGGAGTCGAGCATGGGCTGATGCAGGATCTGCACCGCGATCCGTGGGCCCTCCGCGTCGAACACGCGCTGGGCCACACCAGCGACCAGCGCACCACCGGCATCGCGGCCCATCACGGCCAGGCGAGCAGCGTCGATGTCCAGCTCGGACGCGTGCTTGATGGCGTACCACAGCGCCGCTTCGACGTCGTCGAGTGCGGCCGGGCACGGGTTCTCGGGAGCGAGCCGGTAATCGACCGACACCAGTAGGCAGCCGGCGTCGCGGGCCAACTCGACGCAGTGCGCATGGTCGGTGTCCAAATTGCCGGTGACGAAGGCGCCGCCGTGGGCGTAGATCACCAGCGGCACGCCCGTTCCGGTGGCACCGCGATACAGCCGTAGGTTGAGTTCGCCGCCGTCCGGACCGGGAATCGCAAGCGACTCAACAGTGACTCCGGTGGTGTCGACCGCGGCGGCCCGTTCGGCGGCCTCCCGGTCGGCACGCTCCCGCTCGGCCGGCAGCGTGTCGGCACTGAACTCGACCATGGCGAGCGCCGAGGCGGCGTCTCTGAGCTCAGGATCGATACGGCCCAGGCCCTGCGGCCGAGTGAGATTCGTTTGTGTCATGCCCTCTGATCTTCCGGCTCGACCTGAAAACGGACTTGTACGGCTAATCGAGAACCGTACCGCCGTCGACGCGCTCGCCGGGCAGGGCCTTGACTGTCGCGGGCAGACCGTAGAGAGCGGTCGCGTTGCCGCGCATGATCCGCTCCCGCTGCTCGCGCGGGAACCGGTTGATGGCATACATCGGGGAGTCGTAGCTCCAGTGCGGGTAGTCCGTCGAGAACATCAGGTTGTCGCCCAGGTCCATCATTTCCAGATACTCGCGGAACTGCACGGTGTCGGCGTCTTCCAGCGGCTGGGTGGTGAACCGCACGTGCTCGCGCACGTATTCCGACGGGCGCCGCCGCACATGCGGCAGGTCGCCGCGGCGAGCCTCCCAGATCCGGTCCATGCGGGTCATCACCGGCATGGCCCAGGTGAAGCCGCCCTCGATGAACACCACCCGCAGATCGGGATGACGATCGAATGCGCCGTCGAAGACCAGGCTCATCAGATGGGAGACGTACAACAGCGGCCAGGAGGCGAAGAAGTCGTGCCAGTGCGCCGGGTTGCCGACCGGGTACAGCGGAATCAGCTCGAACGGCGTCTGACCCATCAGGTGGGTGGCCACCGGCAGGCCATGTCTCGCGGCCGCCGCATACAGCGGGTCGAAATGCGGGTTGCCGAAAGGTATTCCACGGGTCTGCGGCGTCATCAGCACCTGGTGCATATGCGGATGGCCCGCCCACCGCTCGACTTCCCGTGCCGCCTGCTCGGGCGTCTGCGCGCTGACACTGATCGATCCGCGCCAGCGGCCGTGCCAGTTGTGCTTGCCCAGCCACACATCGGCGAGCCAGTCGTTATAGGTCGACTTCAGCACGTGCTCGGCCTGCGGCAACTGCGCATCGCACATCGGCTCCAGCGAGGCGATGCTGACGCCGGCGTCGACCAGCAACTGCTTGGCGGCGTAGTCGGGGTCGCTGCCGGCGAATCCGCCGCCCGGCGGTGCGGCGTCCAGTCGCATCGACATTGTCTTGTACGAGTCCGGGGTGTCGTAGAAATGCGGCACGGGCGTCACGGCGTTCCCGGTCGGCCAGATCTTGTCCACCCACTCGGCCGGGGCGTAGGACTTGAGCACGTCGGCGGAGACCGGCAGCGGGTGCACATCGGTGTCGATGACAGTGACCGCGACGTCCTGCGTGATGTCCGACTCGGACCGTTCGACAATTGTCATAACGTGCTTCCTTCACTCACCGGCAACCCGTACAGCTCAGAGGCGTTGCGCCACAGAACTTTTTCCCGTTGTTCGCTGGTCAGCCCGTCCGTCACGTCGTCGGGGTAAGACGTCGACCAATGGGGATAACTCGACCCGTACATCACCAGGTCCGCCTTGTCGGAGAAGTCCAACCACCGGGCCGCGTGCGTGGTGTCGGCCGGCCCGTCGAGCGCCGAGGAGCAGAACCGGACATGTCCCGGCAGGTATTCGCTCGGGTAGCGGTCCACCCACGGGGTCTGGTCTCGCATCGACAGCCAGAAGGTGTCCAGCCGCCACATCAGCGGCGTCAGGATGTCGTAGCCGCCGTCGGCGAACACGAACGTCAGCCCCGGATGCCGTCCGAACACGCCCTCCACGATCAACGTGGCCAGGTGCACGAAGTAGTTCAGCGGCATGAAGGACGCGTAGCCCGGATAGGTGTGCGCATGCCCGGCGAACGTGGGCGCATGGTCGACGCCGTTGCCGCCATTGATGTGCACCGCCACCGGCAGCCCGTGGGCGGCGGCGGCCTCCCAGATGGGTTCGAACATCGGCTTGCCGAACGGCTCGCGGGACTGCATCGGTACGCCGACCTGCACCAGCTTGGGATGGCCGGCCAGGCGCTCGATCTCGGCGACCGCGCCTCTGGGATCTTCCGGGTTGACCCGGATGGTCCCCCGGAACCGGTCGGTTTTGTCCGGCTCGAGCCAGCGGTCCAGCAGCCAGTCGTTGACCGCGGCGCAGATACGGCTGTTCAGCAGGTAGTCGGCGATGTTGCCCCGGGTGAGCGGGTTCAGGATGGCGTAGGCCGACCCACCTTCGTCGAACAGGTGGCGGCTCACGGTCTCCGGATCCGACCCCGGATACCCGTCGCCGTACAGATCGGCGCGGTAATCGCCGCCGGGCGCCTGGTACCACTGCTGTTCGACGTCGGGTATCGACCGCAGCTTGTGGGCGGGCGGGAGATAGCGCCGGATCTCGGCGTTGTAGCGGAAATGCGGCTGGACGTTGGCGTCGATTACCGGGCCGGTCATGCGGTCACGAACACTTCCCCATCGGCGACGTCAACCTGGTAGGTACGGACGCGCCGGGACGGGTCAGCCACATTGCGCCCGGTGGTGATGTCGAATTCCCAATTGTGCCAAGGACATCGGACGATCTGGCCGTCACGCACCCGGCGCACCCCGTCGGGCTGATCGGGCGCGGGCTCGTTGGTTCCGCCCAGCAGGCCCAGGCACAGCGGCGCACCCTCGTGCGAGCAGTAGTTCACGATCGCGTACAGCGAACCGCGGACGTTGTACACGCCCACCCCGAATTTCCCGATGTCGACCAGCTTCATCGCGCCCGGCGGTAACTCGTCGACGGCACAGACGAATCGACGCTGCGGCATTCCCGGTGTCACCGCCTTCCGGCCCGTCGTTCAGCTTCGTTGCTATTTATATTATGATAGCGACATTCCACTGTCCTGCCCGCGTGCCCGGGCAAACTCGGTTGCTCAGGGAGGAGCGCTGATGACGGTCAGCACCGACCAAGAGGGTGCGCCCGTCGCGCTCGACTTCACCGGCGAGAACAGTCCGTACCCGTTCTTCGAGTACATGCGCCGCACCGACCCGGTGTGGCACGGCGGGCTGATGGACACCGAGCAGGTGCCGGAGGAACTGCGGCCCAGCGACGAATGGGTCTTCTTCGGCTACGACGACGTGTTCCACGGCTTCCGCGACGACGCGACGTTCACCTCCGCCAAGTACGACGAGACAATTGGGTTGGTGATGGGCCACACCATCCTGGCGATGGGCGGAAAGGAGCATCATGACCACCGCAGCCTGGTGGCCAAGGCCTTCCGGGCCACCGCCCTGGAACGCTGGGAGCCGTCGGTCATCGGACCGGTGTGCGACCAGCTCATCGACGAGATCAAGAAGGACGGACACGCCGATCTCGTTAAGGCACTGACCTTTGAGTTCCCCACCCGGATCATCTCCGAACTGCTCGGGCTGCCGCGCGAAGACCTGGACATGTTCCGTCGACTGTCGATGGATCTCATCTCGATTTCGACCGACATCATGGCCGGTTTGACAGCGGCCGGCGAGTTGCACGGTTACTTCCTCAACCAGGTCGAGCAGCGTCGCCGCAAGCTCACCGACGACATCATCGGCGACCTGGTGGCCGCCGAGATCGACGGGGAGAAGCTGACCGACGAAGCCATCATCGCGTTCTTGCGGCTGCTGTTGCCGGCAGGGCTGGAAACCACCTATCGCTCGTCCGGGAATCTGCTGCACGCGCTGCTGACCAACCCCGAGCAGTTGGAGATGGTCTATCAGGACCGGTCGCTGATCCCGGTGGCGATGGAGGAAGGCCTGCGCTACGAGACCCCGCTGACCATGGTCATGCGCACCACGACCCGCGAAATCGAACTGGGCGGCAAGACGATTCCGGCCGGCGCACAGATCGACATGTGTATGGGTTCGGCCAACCGTGACGAAACCCGTTGGAGCGACCCGAATTCCTTCGACATCCGCCGCCCGCGGCAGGCCCACATCGCCTTCGCCGGCGGCATTCACATGTGCCTGGGCATGCACCTGGCCCGGCTGGAGACGCGGGTGATGCTCAACAGCCTGTTCGACAGAGTCCAAGATCTGCGGTTTGTCCCCGACGACGGCACCGGCGTCGAGTCCAAGATCGTCGGACTGGTCTTCCGCTCCCCCAACAAGCTTCCCGTCACCTTCAGCCCCGCATCATGAAAAGCCGCGCGGCGATCCTGCACGGTATCGGCGGACCCTGGTCGGTCGAGGACTTCGAACTGGACGCGCCGCGCGCCGGCGAGGCCCTCGTCGAAATGGCCGCGGCGGGTTTATGTCACTCCGACGATCACATCCTCAAGGGCGACATGTCGGCGCCCAACGAGGTGATGAAGGCCATGGGACTGCCGACGATGTTCCCGATGATCGGTGGCCATGAGGGTTCGGGCGTCGTGCGCGAAGTAGGTCCCGGCGTCACCGATTTCGCGGTGGGTGACCACGTGGTGATGTCCTTCGTCGCCGTGTGCGGGCAGTGCCGTTGGTGCGCCAGCGGCATGGAGTACATCTGCGATCAGGGCATGGGCACCATGATCCCGGGCATGCCGACCGACGGCACCTTCCGTCATCACACCGCCGACGGTAAGCCGTTGGGCCACCTGGCCAAGGTCGGTGCATTCGCCAAACACACTGTGGTGTCCGTGAATTCGTTGATCAAGATCGAGCGCGACCTGCCCCTGGTACCCAGTGCCCTGCTGTCCTGCGCGATCCCGACGGGGTATGGCTCGGCCGCCAACCGGGCCGGGGTGCGCGGTGGCGACACCGTCGTCGTCATCGGGGCCGGCGGGATCGGCACCGGTGCGATCCAGGGCGCCCGCATCAACGGCGCCGCGCAGATCATCGCCGTCGATCCGGTGGAGTTCAAACAGAAGTCGGCCCTGCAGTTCGGCGCTACCCACTCCGTCGCGTCGGTGGCCGAGGCCACCGACCTGGTGCGCGGCCTGACCTATGGGGTGATGGCGGACTCGGTGGTGGTGTCGCCGTCGCTGATCACCGCCGACGACGTACGCGACGCGGTGGCGCTGACCCGCAAGGGCGGCACGTGTGTGCTCACCGGCATGACCTCGCAACTGACGCATTCGGTCAACATCAACCTGCAGGACTTCATCCTGATGAACAAGACGTTGGCGGGCACCATCTTCGGTTCGTGCAACGGCAAGGCCGACATCTCCCGGCTGGCCCGGCTCTACCAGACCGGTCAGCTGCAGCTCGACGAGATGATCACCAGGCGCTACCGTCTCGACGACATCAACCAGGCCTATGCCGACCTGCTGAACGGTGAAATCGTCAGGGGCGTGATCGATTACGGACTTTCGTAGGCCCCGCTGCCGATTGTGAACATGGCGACGCGACACGCCGCCGGGGCGTCGTGGCGTTCACGCTCGCGGGCTAGGAGTCGTTCGCCTGCTGCTTCGCCTTGTGCAGTTCCTGTAGCTTCTTGAGCCGCATCAGCTTCTCCACCTGACCGTAGGCGTCGATCGGGCTGTGCAGCGACAGCCCGCCGTCGGCGTGCAGCACTTGGCCTGTCACCCAGGACATTTCGAGGACCCCGACGATCGCCTGCGCCACGTCGCCGGGTTCTCCCAGTCGGCGCAGCGCGGTGCGCTTGGACATCCCCTCCACCCAGGCGGGCCACTTCTCGGCGTCGGGGAGCATCGGGGTCCGGGTGACGCCGGGCCCGACGGCGTTGACGCGGATGCCGTGCACACCCCACTCGACGGCCGCGACCTTGACCAGCATGTCCAGGCCGGCCTTCGATACGCAGTAGGCCCCCATGTCCCGGTCCGCGACGGTGCCGCTGATGCTGGAGACGACCACGATCGAGCCCTGGACTTCGGCGTCGACCATGGCCTGGGCAGCCGCCCGGATGGTGTGAAAGGTGCCGGTGAGATTGACGGCCAGCACCCGCTGCCACTCGGCCGGATCGATGGCCAGCAGCAGACCCGACGAACCGATACCGGCCGAGGCCACCACCCGGGTAGGCACCCCGTGCTCCCGGACGGTTTGCTCCATCGCCGCCTGCACTGCATCGAGATCGCTGATGTCGCAATCGATGTCGCCTCCGGCGACGTCCCACACCACGACGTCGTGGCCGGCGTCGCGCAACATGGCGGCGGTTTCTTTCCCAATGCCGGAACCGCCGCCGGTCACCAGGGCCACCGAGGCGCCGGTGGCGCTCACGCCGCGGGTCCGATCAACTCGACCAGCACGCCGTCCGGTGCGGTGATCACCGCCATGGGAACGGTCTTGCCCGCCGGGGCGGGCATGGTGATCTGGCGAACGCCGTCGGTGAATCCCAGGTCGGCCAGCGTGGACAGGGTGGCGTCCACCTCGCGCTGCAACGACAGGAGAAAGAAGCCGTGCCGGGGCCCGGAGTAGTCACTCGGCGCCTCGCCCGCGCCGGACAACTCCACCAACTCGACGATGCCGCCGTCGGGCGCCTGCGGGTCCCCGAGGAAGATCGATCTCAACTGATCCGTCTTGGCTCCGAACAACTCTGGCCAGTCGCCGGTGAAGGTGTGGTCGAACAACTCGGTCAGCCCCAGCCCGTCCCGCCAGAAGCGCAGCGAACGCCCCACGTCGGCGGTACAGATGGCGGCGTGATGAACACCCAGCACGAATTCCCCTTCCGGTAGCGCAACCAGTATTACCGCCCCCGCGGCGGCAGTCGGACAGCGACCCTAAGTCCGGGACAGCGCGGCCAGCGTGCGATCCCACAGTTCGCCGGCCAGGACGGGGTCGTACGCCGCGCGATTGGCCTTGGCGACCTTGTGCTTGGAGTAGTACTCCCCTGGCTGCCAGTCGACACCGGGAGCGCTTGAGGCCAGCCAGACCAGCTGTTCGGCCCCCTGGTCCACGGTGGCGGTGAATCGCGCCGTCACCGGAACATAGTTCTTCATGAACAGCAGGAACCGCGAGCCTGAGGCGTCGCCGAAGTTGGAGTTGACGTAGCCGGGATGGAAGGTGGCCGCCGACACGCCGCTGTCATGGTAGCGGCGGTGTAATTCCTTGGTGAACAACACGATTGCCAGTTTGGTGAGCGCGTAGGCGATGCCGGGCCGGCGCTGGGCGGTGTGCTCGAGGTCGGAGATCGTGACTTTCGGCAGCAGCCGTTGCGACGAGCTGGTGGTGTTGACGACGGTCGCGCGGGAGTCGACGAGCATGTCCATCAACTGCGTGGTGAGCAGGAATGGTGCCAGGTAGTTGACCTGATACGTCTTCTCCAGGCCGTCGGCGGTCATCTCGAGCTCCCGGCACATGCCACCCGCGTTGTTGGCCAGCACGTCGATTCGTGAGTACTCGCAACGGATCTTGTCCGCGAGCGCCCGCACCTGCGACAGGTCGGCGAAGTCGGCCACGTAGTAGTCCGCGCCGAGTTCCTGTGCCACCGCGGTGGTCTTGCTCTGCGAGCGGCCCACTACGACAACGTGTGCGCCGCCGCGGGTCAGCTGCCGCGCGGCCGCGGCGCCGATGCCGTCACTGGCGCCGGTGATGACAATCGTCTTACGCGTCATATCGAAGGCATCCTAGGAAAGCGAGTACCGGACCGGCAGGTGCTTGAGACCCCCGACGAACGTCGCCGCGACCAGTTGCGGATCGCCGGCCAACTCGATGGACTTCAGCCGCGGCAGCAACTCGGTGAAGAAGCTGCCGACCTCCATCCGGGCCAGCGCGGCGCCCATGCAGAAGTGCACGCCATACCCGAAGGCCACATGTTTGTTGGGCTCGCGTCCGACGTCGAAGCGGAACGGATCGTCGAACACGTCCTCGTCCCGATTGGCCGACACATACGACAACAGCACCGATTCGCCGGCCGCGATCGGGACTCCGCGCACCATGGTGTCAGCGGCGGCGGTGCGCATGAAATGCCGGACCGGGGTGACCCAGCGGATCATCTCCTCGGTGGCACGCGGCATCAGGCCCGGGTCGTCCCGCAGTCGCCGCAGCTGGTCCGGATTTTCCAGCAGCGCATGCAGCCCACCGGAGATGGTGGCGCTGGTGGTGTCGTGACCGGCGGTGGCCACGATCAGGTAGTAGGACACCGTCTCGATATCCGACAGCGGTTCGCCGTCGATGCGGGCATTGGCGATAGCGGACGACAGATCTTCCGTCGGGTTCTCGCGGCGCGCGGCTGTGACACCGTTGAAGTAGCTGAACATGTCCAGCAGGGCCGGCAACTGGTCTTCGGCCGTGGTGCCGCGCTTGTACTCGCTGTCGTCGCTGCCGAACAGCTCCTGGGTCAACTTGAGCATGCGAGGGAAGTCCGCCTCCGGTATGCCGAGCAGCGACATGATCACGTAGAGCGGGAAATTCACCGCGACCTCTTGGACGAAGTCACATTCCGGGCCGGCCGCCATCATCTTGTCGACGTAGATCCTGGCCAGCTCGTCCACGCGGATCTTCAGCGCGCGCATGGCTTTCGGGCGGAACCAGTCCGAACCGATGGCTCGCACCACCCGGTGTTGCGGGTCGTCGAGATGGATCAGGGTGCGCACGCCGGAGGCGGCCTGCAGCTCGTCGCCCTCGATGGTCGCCAGCACCGGCCGGGGCCAGTTGGTGAACAGCGCGTTGTTGCGCTCGATGTCCATGACGTCGGCGTACTTGGTGATCGCCCAGAACGGCCGGTAACCCGGCACGTCGACGCGGCACACCGGGGCGTCGGCCCGCAGCCGGGTGAGGGCCGCGTGGAGCCATTGTTCATCGGTGTAGGCCTGTGGGTCGGCCAGCAGTCTGGCAGCCTCTTCCATCGTCGGTGCGCTCACTGGCGAAAATCTTTCAACGCTAGACGAATACAGTCCTGCGAGGCGGCGTAGAAAATGGGTAGCACCCGGTCGGCCACACCCTCGCAGCGGGCGCGCAGCGCGGCACCGACTTCGTCGGCCGGGCCCACGACCGCGAACGTGCCGAGGATCTCGTCATCGATCAGCGACCCCATGGCGTCCCACTCGCCTTCCTTGGAGAGGCGGTGCAGTTCGTCATGCAGGTGACCCCAGCCGTGCACGTCGAGCACCTTGCGGTAGGCGGGCGTGGAACCGTAGAACGCGATCTGTTTGCGGGTGGCCGCCATGGCGGTTTTCAGCTCGTCCTCGTTGGTGCCGGTGGCGACCATCACCTCGGCCGACACCTCGAAGTCGCCGCGTTCACGACCGGAACGCGCGATGCCGCGCTGCAGGATGGGCAGGGTGACGTCGGTCAGGTAGCGCTTGGACACCATGGGGTGCCCGAGATGCCCGTCGGCGACCTCGCCGCACATCTCGGTCATCGCCTCTCCGACGGCGGCGAGATAGATCTTCGGCAACGCATACGGGTGCGGCTCGGGCGTGAACATCGGCGTCATGATCTTGTGCGTGTAGAACTCGCCCTCGAACCGGAGCTTCGTGCCGTCTTTCCAGGCCGACCAGATCGCCTGCAGGGCGGTCACGAACTCGCGCATCCGCCGGGCCGGGTGACTCCACGGCATGCTGAACCGCTTCTCGATGTGGGCCTGAATCTGGGTGCCCAGCCCCAGGATGAACCGTCCCTGCGAATAGGCCTGCAGGTCCCATGCAAGGTTGGCGACGGTCATCGGGTTACGGGCGAACGCCACCGCGATATTGGTGCCCAGCTCGATGCGCGCGGTGTGTTCGGCGGCCAGCAACAGCGGCAGGAACGGGTCGTGGCTGGTCTCGGCGGTCCAGCCGCCGTCGTAACCCTGTTCTTCCAGGGCGCCGGCCGCATCGACCACCCGGTCCAGCCTGTTGGGTATGCCACCGTCGATCTTGAGGCCCCCGAGCACCATGAGGCAAAAGCTACAGTAAGCGATTCGGTAGGGTCAACGTCAGCGCGGCGCTACAGTGAGCCATCGACCGCTCGGCAACGAGGGAGACCGCAGACATGGCCAACTCTCAGGACTGGCAGGAGACGCTCGACGATCTCGACCGTCGCCGCCGGCACTCGCGCGGCATGGGCGGCTCCGAGCGCCTCGACAAGCACCGCGGCAAGGGCAAATTGGACGCGAGGGCGCGCATCGAGCGACTCGTCGATCCGGGTTCGTTCCGGGAAATCGGCACCCTGGTCGGCGGTGACGTCGCCGCCGACGCGATCGTCACGGGTTCGGGCCTGGTGCACGGAAAGCCGGTGCTGGTGGGGGCCGAGGACTTCACGACGCTGGCCGGAAGCATCGGCCCGGGAGGCAATTCGAAGCGTTACCGGATCGCCGAACTGGCGGTGCGCGACCGGGTTCCGCTGGTGATGCTGCTCGACGGCGCGGGTTTCCGGCCCACCGGTGGGCACTACGGGCGCACGCCCACCGATCTGCTGGCCCAGACGCAGTGTTCGGGGCGGGTGCCGACGGTCGCCGCGGTGCTGGGCCCGTCAGCCGGACACGGCGCGCTGGTTGCCCCGGTCTGCGACTTCCGGATCATGAGCCGGCACGGCACCATCTTCACTGCCGGGCCACCAGTGGTGAAAGAATCCACCGGAGAGGACATTTCGAAAGAAGACCTGGGCGGGCCGGACGTTGCGCTGCCCAGTGGGGTCATTCACAACGTCGCCGAGGACGACGAAACCGTGCTCGACGAGATCCGCCGCTACCTGTCGTACTTTCCGTCCAGCGCCTGGTCCTACCCGGCCGGCCTGCCCGCCGACGAAACGACGGGGCCACGGCCGACCCCGGAGTTGCTCAACATCGTCTCCCGCGACAATCGGCGCGTATACGACATGCGTGCGGTGCTCGACGTGGTCTTCGATCGTCCCGACTGGTTCGAGGTGCAGCCGTCGTTCGGCAAGGCGATCATCTGCGCACTGGCGCATCTGGGCGGGCATCCGGTCGCCGTCGTCGCCAACCAGCCGCAGGTGCTGGCCGGTTCGATCGACGCCAATGCCGCGGACAAGGCCGCGCATTTCATCCTGGTCGCCGACTCCTTCCATCTGCCCGTCGTCTTTCTGGCCGACAACCCGGGCATGCTGCCCGGCAGCCGCTCCGAGCGCACCGGCGTATTGCGAAGCGGCGGGCGGATGTTCGCGGCGCAGACGGCCGCGACGACGATCAAGTTGCATCTCACGTTGCGCAAGGCCTACGGCTTCGGCTCGATGGTCATGTCGCTACTCGGTTTCGACCACCAGTCCGCCACCTTCGCCTATCCGGGCGCCACGATGGGAGCGATGAGTGCCGCTGCCCTCAGCCGCGCCTCCCATGCCGGTGAGGACCTGACCGCCAAGCTGCGCGACGCCGAGTTGCAGGCCTCCTTCCGGTCTGCCGAGGGTTTCGGTTTCGACGAACTCATCGACCCGCGGGAGACGCGGGACGCGCTGCTGGCCTCACTGCAGCGCGCGTTGTACGCGCGGCAGGTGGCCGCCGAGCCGGTTACGCGGACGGTGATCCTGCCCTGATTGTGTTGCGCGAGCAGACGCGAACTCGCACGATTCCTTCGGAATCCGTGCGAGTTCGCGTCTGCTGGCGGGCTAGGTGCGGTAGGCCGCGACCACCGGTTCGAGTTCGTCGGGCGTGGCGCCGTGCAGAATCACCGCGTCGGCGCCGTAGTCGAACTCGCGCCGGATCCGCTGGGCGCACTGCTGGGCCGAACCCGTGGCCGACGGCTCCAGCCATTCGTCGGGGATCAGCGTCGCGATGTGTTCGATCTGTTCCGCTGTGGCCTTGTGATCGATTCCCCCGGCGATGGACGTGACCACCGAGTCCTCGCGGAATCGTTGCAGCACAGCAGGATCCCAGTTGTTGGTCTGCACCATCAGGTCGCCGTAGCCCTGCAGGTAGGTGGCCAGCCGGGCGACGGTCTTCTTCAGCCGCAACGGCTCGGGCAGGTGGTCGCCCACCGTCGCGAAGCACGACCACACCCGCACGCTGTCCGGGTCGCGGCCGGCCTTCTCGGCCGCGGACTTCACCGTTGTCACACAGCGCTGCAGTGTTTCCGGCGTGAAGTAGGTGTGCAGAATGACATCGTCGAACGCGCGCCCGCCCAGCGCCAGTGTCTTGGGACCGAAGGCCACCAGCGCCAGGCGGATGTCCTCGTCGAAGTCCCGGTCCAGAAACAGGATGGGGTACTTGCCCATCGGCCCGTCGTGGTTGAAGATCACCTCGCCGTGCCACAACCGGCGCATCACGTGGGCCCAGTCCTCCATCTGCGCCGTGGTCACCGCGGGTATGCCGAACGCCCCGTAGATCGCGGCGATGCCTCGACCGATGCCCAGCGTGAAACGTCCACCGGAGAGGCGGTGCATGGTGGTCGCCCACGATCCGGTGATCAGGGGATGACGGGTGTTGTGATTGGTTGCGGCAGTGGCGATCTGCATGCGGCTCGTCACTGCGCAGGCCGCCCCGACCAGAGACGACGCCTCTTTGACGTTCCAGCGCTCGGAGATGAACGCGGTGCCGAAGCCCAGTTCTTCGCCGCGGCGCGCCTCGTCCATCAGGCTCGCCGGCCCCTCACCCCCGGCTCCGGCCAGCAGGTAGTAGCCCAACTCGTCGAGCACCCGTTCAGTCACTTCCAAACCCCTTGCTGGTAGCCGCAATTCCAGACCTCGGCGATCCGGCCACCAACGACGCGGAACACCTCGATGCTGGCCACGTTGGTTTCGGCGCCGTTGGCCATGATGGTCGAGTCGTAGACGATGGCGACGTGCTCGCCGTCATCGCCCGCAATCACGATATTGAGGTCGAAGCGCAGCGAGTCACATACCTGCCACATGTCGGCGACACGTTGCACCGCCTGATCGTGGGTCAACGTCTGGGATGCATCGACGCCGTGCCGAATGACGTTGTCGGCGAATAACTCTTCGGCGAGCCGCAGGTCACGCTCGTTCCAGACGACCAGGTTGTAGAGCTCCACCACCTCGCGCGCGGTGCGCACCGCGCCCATCAATCGGCCGTCCGCAGCGCCATATCGTCTCTGACCTCACGCAGGAAGCGCTCGGAAACGGCCTGCACCCGGCGGGAGAACACATGGCTGACATGGCCGCCCCCGTACCAGTGCAATTGACCGCCCCACTTCTCCTGCAACATCAGGGCCGGTTCGAGCATCGCCATCCGGTCGTGGCGCGCGGCCACGATCAGCCGCCGCTGCGGCGGGGGCGCCGGGTCAGCCATCAGCGGGTCGATCACCGTCGTGAGTTGGGAGACTACTTCCGACCGCAGCAACCGCCGGTACTCGCCGTGCGCCGACCCCGAGCGTCCGAGGTGTCGCGCGATCATCGAGTTGAGCCCCAGGATCGGCGTATACAGCGCCACCGCGTCGACGTCCCGCTCGAGGTGCGACACCAGCGCGGCGACCGGGCTGCCCATCGAAACTCCGGCCACCACAACCGCGCTGGCCTGCCGCCGCGCCCAGCGCACCACCGCGCGGATCTCCGAGACCGACCGCATCATGCCGGCGACGTTGCCCAGGGGATCCATGTCCGGATAGCTCGGCCAATAGCCCCGGCGGCTTCCGTGGCCCGGCTGGATGGGCATCGCGACGTTGTAGCCGAGCCCTCGGTAGATACGGTCGATGCGCGACATCAACATGTCCTCGGCCCCGCCCTGGCCGGCGCCGTGTATCCAGACGAGCCAGGGCCGACGGCCATCCGGACCGGGTGAGCGATGCCGGCACAGATGCACCGCGGCCCGGGACGGGCCGCCGAACCCCGCGTCGACCAGCGTCTGCGGCAGCACGGGGTCGTGCTCGAAGGACATCCGCTCATAGGGAAGTCCAGCAATACGGTGGCGCCGGATGGACCGTACCCGCAACGGAGCCGGCTCGGCGTGCGCACCGTCGATGCCGAGCGCCGACAACTCCTCAGCCGCCTCGACACAGGCGTCCAGCGATCGGATGTTGCGCGGCGTGCTGCCCCCGAGCACCGAAAACCCGGTCAGCACAAGTTCGTCCAGAAAGACTTCACCGAACTGGCGCACACCTCGCGCGGTCGCAGGGCCCGACCGCGTCGACTCGTTGAAGCCGGCCACTGTCCGTGGCAGCACCATGCCGAGTTCCCGGGTGATCCCCAGCCCACGCATCGCCCACGACATGACCGATCACCTACCTCAGCTTTGAAACCGGTGTAGCCGGCGAGTGGTGCCGAGCTGCTGAAATCTATACTGTAACGACTTTAGTATCAGACGGCGGGAGGTCTCCGGCATGAGGGTTCCGTTCACC
Source organism: Mycobacterium sp. Z3061 (assembly GCF_031583025.1). NCBI lineage: Bacteria > Bacillati > Actinomycetota > Actinomycetes > Mycobacteriales > Mycobacteriaceae > Mycobacterium > Mycobacterium pumcae. The sequence goes on from NZ_CP134062.1 coordinate 4,950,679, forward strand.
TGCAAGGCCACCGGCGGGTATGCGCCGCTACCGAAGTCGGCCCGAGGGTGCTACGACCTGCCGGCTACGGCGTCCGCATGAAGCTCCCGCATGCCGGGCGGCCCCGACGCCGTGATCACCACCACCGACCAGTTGCTCGAGGCCTGGGCTGAAGGGACACCATGACACACACAGCCAGCGAGATCCGGGGCGGTTTCCCCGACGTGCGGCCACTGGACGCGCCACCCGGGCTGGAGCGCTACATCACCGCCCTGCGCCGGTTGCAGGACCTGACCGTCTCCACCAAACCGGACGCCGCGGCGTGGGACACGGCCAGTGAGCAGCTTGAATGTGCTTGCGCCGTATTGGAGTCCCATCGGGCACCCGAGGTCGAGGTGCCGGCCGGGCGGGTCCTGGAGATCCCCGGACTGGGCCATCCCCTGATGCCACCGTGGACACTCACCGAAATGAGGTCCGACGGAGTCAGCATGCACGGACACTTCACCGCCTCCCACGTCGGCGGAAACCACGCGGTGCACGGCGGCATGATCCCGTTGTTCTACGACTGGCTGTTCGGCATGGTGGTCACCGGCGCGGACATCCGTCCCACCCGCACGGCCTACCTGCATGTCGACTACCGCAGGATCACGCCGATCGACGCGCCGCTGACCGCTCACGGCCGCATCGACCGAATCGAGGGTCGCAAAGTGTTCATCACCGCGAGCATGACAAGCTCCGATGGTGCGGTACTCACTGAAGCGAGCGGGCTGATGGTCCGCCTGCTCCCCCACCAACCGTAATGGCGCGAGCAGACACTAAATCGCACCCGTCGGGGCCCACGCGTGCGATTTTGCGACTGCTCGGCAGGAAGGAACCACGTGCCTGAATTCACTGTGCCGGAGGTCGCGGCGGCGGTGGCCGCGGCGGTACCCGACCGCGAACTGGTGATCCAGGGTGACAAGCGCTTCACCTACGCGCAGATCATCGAGCGATCGAACCGGCTGGCCGCCTACCTGCACTCGCGGGGGCTGGGCTGCCACACCGAGCGTGCCGATCTGCCCGGCCACGAGGCCGGCCAGGATCTGCTGGGCCTGTACGCCTACAACGGCAACGAGTTCGTCGAGGCGCTGTTCGGCAGCTTCGCGGCGCGCGTCGCTCCGTTCAACGTCAACTACCGCTACGTCAAGAACGAGCTGCAGTACCTGTTGTCAGACTCCGGGGCGACCGCGCTGGTGTACCACGCGGCATTCGCGCCACGGGTGGCCGAGGTGCTGCCCGAACTGCCGAACCTGCGGGTGCTGATTCAGATCGCCGATGCCTCGGGCAACGAATTGCTCTACGGGGCAGTCGATTACGAGAGCATAGTGTCCAAGCCCGCCGACCCGCCGCCGGTGCAGCACTCACCCGATGATCTCTACGTGCTCTACACCGGCGGCACCACGGGCATGCCCAAGGGCGTGCTGTGGCGCCAGCACGACATCTTCATGACCTCCTTCGGTGGCCGCGACCTGATGACCGGGCAGTTCGTGACTTCCGTCGACGAGGTGGTGGCGCGGGTGAGCGCCGGTCCCGGCACCAAGGTCATGGTGTTGCCGCCGCTGATCCACGGTGCCGCGCAGTGGACCGTGATGATGGCGGTGAACACCGGACAGACCATCGTCTTCCCCACGGTGGTCGACCATCTGGACGCCGACGACGTGGTCCGCACCATCGAGCGTGAGGGCGTGGCGGTGGTGTCGGTGGTCGGCGACGCCATCGCCCGCCCGTTGGTCGCCGCGATCGAGAAGGGTATCGCCGACGTGTCGTCTCTGTTCGTCGTCGCCAACGGCGGCGCCCTGCTGACGCCCTACGTCAAGCAACGCCTGATCGACGCCCTGCCCAACGCCATGATCGTCGACGGAGTCGGGTCTTCGGAAACCGGCGCCCAGATGCACCACCTGTCGACCTCTGGTGCGGTGTCGACCGGCACATTCAATGCCGGGCCGGACACATTTGTTGCGGCCGAGGACTTTTCGACGATCCTGGCCCCGGGGCACGACGGTATCGGCTGGCTGGCGCAGCGTGGCTATGTCCCGTTGGGGTACAAGGGCGATGCCGTCAAGACGGCCGCGACGTTCCCGGTGATCGATGGCGTGCGGTACGCGATTCCGGGTGACCGTGCCCGCCATCACGAGGGCGGGCACATCGAGTTGCTGGGACGCGATTCGGTGACCATCAACTCCGGTGGCGAGAAGATCTTCGCCGAGGAGGTCGAGACGGCGATCGCGTCGCATCCCGCGGTGGCCGACGTGGTGGTGGCCGGCCGGCCCAGCGAGCGCTGGGGCCAGGAGGTGGTCGCCGTGGTCGCACTTGCCGAAGGCGCCGGCGTCGAGGCCGAGGAACTGGTGGCTCATGCCGGTCAATCCCTGGCCCGCTACAAGCTGCCCAAGGCCGTAGTGTTCCGCAGCGTGATCGAGCGCAGCCCGTCGGGCAAGGCCGACTACCGGTGGGCGCGCGAGCAGGCCCTCAACCCGTGACCCTGCGGCAGGCGCTGCCCGGTGGTTGGCTGCTGCAGTCCTTCGTCTCCCGGCGTGACACCGGCCCGGTCCGTCACCCGTTCGGTGACCAACCCTCCGGTCTGATCCTCTACACCACCGACGGCCATATGTCGGCGCAGCTGACGCCCGGTCCGGGCCACGAATTCGTCTCCTACGGAGGACGATTCGAGGTCGACGAGACGGCGGGAACGGTCACCCACCACGTGCTGATCGCCACGATGCCGGAGTTGTTGCGGGAACCCCAGATTCGGCACGCACAGGTCGAGGGCGACCGGTTGACGCTGTCCGCTCGTGTCACCTCGGCCGACGGCGGCTCCACGCACAGCACGCTGGTCTGGCGCCGCGACCGCTAGCGCGACACCCGCACCGGAACGTGGCTCCAGCCGGCCACATTCTGCATGTTCACCCGTTTGCAGCCGGCCCAGTCGACCTCGTAGCGCGGCATGAAGTCGAGCATCCGGTCCAGCGCGATGGCGCTTTCCAGCCGTGCCAGCGCCGCACCCAGGCAGCTGTGGATGCCGTAGCCGAGGCCGAGGTTCTGCGCTTGCGTGCGGTCGCGATCGATCTCGAAGGTGTCGGGATCGTTCCACGCCAACGGATCTCGGTTGGCGGAGGCCCCTACCAGGAATACCGGTTTGCCCGCCGGGATGGTGGTACCGTGCAGCGTGACCTCGCGCGTCGAGCGCCGGACGTTGTACTGCGCGGGCGCCTCGTATCGGAGCAGTTCCTCGACCGCGAGCGGGATCTTGGAGCGGTCGTCGAGCAGCTGGCGCCACTGGATCGGATACTTGGCGAACACCACCGCGGCGTTGCCGATCAGCTTGGTCACCGTCTCCGCGCCCGCACCGCCCAACAGAGTTGCGAATTCCGTGATTTCGACATCGCTCAGCGGACCGGTCTCGCCGTTGTCGCGTTCGATCTCCGCCTCGATCAGCCTGCTCAACAGATCGTCGCCGAGATTTTTGCGTCGCTGTCTGGTGAGCCGGTAGTAGTAGACGGCCATGTCGACGGCCGACTTCTGTCCGGTCTCGCCCATCTCGACTTCGCCGGGCCCGCGGTGCAGAAGGTCGTCGATCCACAACCGGATCTGCTGCCGGTCCTGTTCCGGCACACCTTGCAGCGTGGTCATCACGTCGACGGGAAACAGCGCCGTGAAGTCCTGGACGAAGTCGAAACCACTCGGGTCCACCGCGGCGAGGTAAGTGTCGACGACGTGGGTCACCAACGGCCGCAGCGCCTGGATGGCCCGCGGGGTGAAGACCTTGTTGAGCAGTCCGCGCATGCGGCGGTGGGCGGGCGGGTCCATGGCGATGATCGAACCGTGCTCGGTCACGTGGCCTTTGCGCACCTGTGCGAGATCCACGCCGTAAGCCGACGAGTACGTCGCGTAGTCCTTGAACGCCGCGGCCACGTCTTCGTGGCGGGTCAACGCGTAGAAGTCGCACTGCCGGCTGTAGTAGACAGGGGCTTCGTCGCGCATCCGTCGGTACGTCTCGTAGGGACTGTTGAAGAAGTCCTCGGAGAACGGATCGAAAACCACCGTGGCAGTGGTCATTAACGCTTCATCTCCCGCTCGGCCCATTTACGGTAACGATTACAGTAATACGAACAGGTGACTGCGCAAAGCCGAGCAGACACAAACTCGCACCGGAACCGGCGCTCCAACGCGATTATGCGACTGCTCGCGCAGGGCCAGGCGCTTTACCTGCCGGCTCGCGCGGGAAATGAGCAACCGCCTACTTACCTGCTACAGACTGCGGTGCATGCTCGTTGACGGCTCGGTTCTGCATTAGGTACGCGCCGCCCAGAGCCAGGCAGACCGCGGCGGGAATCAGCAGCGCATATCCCCCGAATCGGGCGCCGGCCAGTATCCCCACCACGCCGCCGCCCAGGAACAGCAGCAGCGTCACCGCGAGGATCGCGGCCTTCTCCCTGTCGATGCCTTGTTTGCGGCTGCGGCCGATCATCAGACCGAGATCAGTGATAGTTCCGGTGAAATGCGTTGTGCGGACCGCCATTCCACGGAAGCTGGAGGTCAGGCCGTTTTGCAGACCGAGCGCGGCCGCGGCCAACAGCGCCTGTATTCCGGTGCCCACCGCCGTTTCCTCCACCCCGGCGGCGGCCAGCAACAGCAGTGTCGCCTGCATCGTCAGCACCGCGGCGTGACGCGCGCCCAATGCAACTCGGCTTGACGTGACCAGCGCGCCGGCAACGGCCGAGCCGAGCAGGAAGCCCAGCAAGATGGCGATCAGCACGTGGCTCTGGTACCGCCACGGGTTGGCGGTGTCCATGCCGAGTTGGGTGGTCACACCGGTGAGGTTGCCCACCGGCACCGCCAGGATCATGATCGCCACCGCATTCACCAACCCGGCGTTGAACGCCAATGCCGCGCAGAAACCGAGCAGCCGCCCGTGCGGAGTCGGCGGGCTGCTTTCCTGCGCGGCATCGGTGGACATTCGTGTTCCTCCCCTGTGAACCGTTACGAACGCTGGTCAGCGCTGCCAGTGGCCTGACGTCCATGCTGGGGCGGCGGCCTTGGAGGATCCTTGGACGATTACTGGCGCGGCACAGCGAAATTGCCGGTGTGGACGGGCGCCGCGGCGGGAACCGGATGGTATGGCCCGATCTGACGCCCGTGACACGCCGCAGGTGGAGCGCAAACACGCGCCCGACCCCGACGACCCCAGCAAACCGGATTCCCCGGACGACCTGACCAGGGCGTCCTGGTTGTTCGTGCTGCGCAAGACCGCGTATGAGTTCAACAAAGACCAATGTCTCGATCTGGCCGCCGGACTCACGTACTACGCGGTGCTGTCACTCTTTCCCGCGCTCCTGGTGCTGGTGTCGCTGCTCGGCGTCTTCGGCGAGGGCCGCCGCACCACCGACGCCCTGCTTGAGGTGGTGGCCGGGGTGGCTCCGGCATCGGCGGTCGACATGCTGCGTCAACCGATTCAGCAGGTGGTCGACAATCCGTCGGCCGGCCTGGCGCTGATTTTCAGCGCGCTCGCCGCTCTGTGGTCGGCGTCCGGGTATGTCGGCGCATTTGGGCGCGCGATGAACCGGGTCTACGAGATCGGCGAAGGCCGCCCGGTGTGGAAGCTGCGGCCGCTGCAGTTGGTGCTGACGCTGGGTGGTCTGGTGCTGGCCGCCGCGGTGGCTTTCATGCTGGTGGTCAGCGGTCCGGTCACTGAGGCCGTCGGACGGGCCGCCCACGTGGGGAGTGCCGCCCAGACAGCGTGGGCGATCGCCAAGTGGCCGGCCATACTGGCGATCGTCACGCTCGTGGTGGCGATCCTCTACTACGCCACACCCAACGTCCAACAGCCGAGGTTCCGCTGGATCAGCATCGGTGCCGCGGTAGCCATCTTGGTGTGGGCCGCCGCCTCGGTCGGGTTCGGTTTCTACGTCAGCCACTTCGGTTTCTACGTCAGCCACTTCGGCAGTTACAACAAGACCTATGGCGCACTCAGCGGCGTCATCGTGTTCCTGTTGTGGCTGTGGATCACCAATCTCGCGCTGCTGTTCGGCGCCGAACTCGATGCCGAACTCGAGCGGGGACGGCAACTGCAGGCCGGAATCGAGGCTGAACACGAATTGCAACTGCCTCCCAAGGACACTCGCGTACTCGTGAAGAGCGAGGCCGCCGAGCGCAAGGACGTCCGGCGCGGCCGGTGGTTACGGCGCACCCGCGGCCATCGCGAATAACAATGACCAAGGTTCAGAACGCGTATTGCGCACCGGTTTGCTGTTGCACCCAGCACCCTTTCCAGGTCTGGGATCCAACGGTGGCGTGGGCAGTAAATGCCTTCTGCGTACGGGACAGCCGTCAAGGACGTCGCGGGCACGCGGAAGCGCTCAATGCCAGGTTCGTGGTAGACCCGCCGGATATCCAGAAGACGATCGGCCAGCGCAGCAGAAGCCGTTGCACGGTGCAACGCCGGTGCCACCACCGCTGTTCCCGTCGTCTACCGTCGAAGCTATGGCCGAAATCTCGGGAAAAGATCGAATCGACGACGTCGCGCCGGGCGACGTCATCGCCGTCGACCGCGGATCGGGTGAAAAGCCCTACAAGGTGGTGTTCAAGGACGCCACCGACTCCGGGTACGTCGTCACGCTCGAAGGCGACAACGGTGAAACGTTCCAGATCGACCTCGCGGCCGGCACCGCCGTCACAAGGTCACTGGAATCGAAGTGGGAGTCCGCCCAAAGCCCCACCTCGCACACCTGACCACCCGCGAGCAGACGCAAACTCGCACAAAAGTCAGCATTTCTATGCGAGTTAGCGTCTGCTCGCCACAGGAGCCACGGGAGGTGAGTAGTTCGGCTTGCCGAGGCCCAGTACGTGCTGGGCGATCATGTTGCGGAACACCTCCAGCGTGCCGCCGTAGATCCCCGCCAGCGGAGCGAAGCGGTACAGGTATTCCGACGTCCCGTGATCGGCGGCACCGTCGGTCTCGAAGGGCAGCACTGAGGCCGGCCCGGCGATGTCCATCAGGTCCGGGCCGATGTCGCGCATAGTCTGCGCCTGCGCCACCCGGCCGAAGATGCTCGGAGTCGACAGAGCCGCCTCCAAGCGAGCGGCGCTGCGACCCAACCGATATGCGACGGATCCGTCGTCGATCGGGCACGTACCGCTCGCGTCGGGTTGTGCGACGCGGGCAGCCACGGCGTCCAGTGCCGCGGACATGAACCCGGTCTGATGCTGCATGATGGCAACGTCCTGCAACCCGTCCGGCGCCGCCGCGACGGCCCCGTGCTCGGCGTCCAGTGGCCCGCGCAGCACCGTCCAGCCGCCGTTGACCTCACCGAGTAGATATTTGTCGTCGACCCGGACGTCGCTGTAGTAGACGATGTTGGTCCGGTCGCCGTCGACGGTGCGGATGCCCTGGATCTCGATGCCGGGCAGGTCGAGGGGAACCAGGAACATGGTCAGGCTCTTGTGCTTTCGCGCATCCGGGTCGGTGTTGGTGATGAGGAAGACGTACTGACAGTTGTGCGCACCGGTGGTGAACATCTTCGAGCCGTTTATCACCCACTGGTCGCCATCCCGCACCGCGCGCGTCTTACACGTCGCGATGTCCGAGCCGCCCTCGGGCTCGGTGTAGCCCAGGCACATTCGCACCTCACCGGTGAAGACCTTCGGCATCACCTCCGCAACGAGTTCGGGTTTGCCGAAGGCGGCGACGGCCCGCGCCACCATGGCCGTGGTCCCCCACGTCACCCAGGGGGTATGGACACGGCGCTTCTCCAATTCCCAGATTCGGCGACGGACCCGAGTGAAACCGCCGTCGGACAACGGCTTCCACTCCTTTTCCAGGTACCCGGCCGCGCCGATCGCCAGATGTACGCCCTCATCGAAATTGTCTCCGGTTTCGCGGTCACGCCGTCGGACCTCGTCGGTCACGTGTTCGGCCAGGAACGCGCGGACCTCGGAGTGAAAGGCCTGGTCATCGTCGTTGAGTTCGACAAGGCTGAAATCCATTGCCGCTACGCGCTTTCCCGCTCGGCCACGATCCGTCCCACCTGCCGGGCCGTGAGGCCCGGATCGCCGCCGGCCAGCGCCCAACCCCGGGCCCGGACCAGATAGGCCGTTGCGGCCGCCTCCACCGAGACTCCCAGTCCGCCCTGGATGTGTACCGCCATGGTCGCCGCCTTCGGCGCCTCCTCGGCCATGAACACGAATGCACACCCCGGCAGTTCGGGCCGCTCCCCGGGTTCGTTGTCGAGAAACCACGCCGCGCGGCGGGCGAGGTTGCGGCCGCCCTGAACGGCGATCGCCATGTTGGCCAGCGGGTGCGAAATCGCCTGCAGCGTCGAGATCGGCACTCCGAGGGTGTAGCGCGACTTCGCGAACTCGGCCGCGATCGTCATCGTCTGCTCGACCAGACCGGTCAGTGCCGCGGCGGTCAGCACCCGCCACTCGTCGATAGCCCGGCGGTACGCCTCGACGGCCTGCGAACCCGAACCCAGGACAGTGCGCGAATCGGCTGTTCCCGGATCAACCCAGGCCATCGGCAGCTGGCCGAGATTGGGGACGCGCTCGGGCCGGGTGGCGAAACTGACCAGGAGCACTTGGTCGCCGTCGCGCACGATCAGACCGTCGGCGACCGCCGCGGACGGAATGAGGCGCCGGCCCGCAACGGGTTCCGGGGCGATGTCCAGGCCCAGAATCCGGTTGCCGTCGACCGTGTCTGACGTCACGGCACCGAGCCGCTCGGCGAGCCGCGCCGCACAGACATGGTCGATCCACGGCACCGGTGCCAGCGCCCGCCCCAGTTCCTCGGCGACCAACGCCAGGTCCACCAGCGTCGCCCCGTCGCCACCGGCGTGCTCACCCACTGCCATCGAGGTGGCGCCCATGGCGCACAAACGCTCCCAGAGGCTCTTGTCGAAACCGGTCTCCTGGGCTGCCCATACCGTCTCGATCGGGCAATGGGTGTCCAGCAATTGGCGGTAGGCGGCCTGCAGAGCCTTGTGATCCTCGGTCAGGCTGTAGTCGATTCGGCGTAGTTCGTAGCGATCCATGCGTTAGCGCTCCTGATCTGTGTCGGCGCCGAAGAAGTATTCACTGGCGTTGTTGAAGAGGTAGTTGTCCAGGACATCTGCAGGCAGGTCCAGTGCCCGGGCCTCCGGCACCACCCGGTGCTGGCGCAGCACCGGCCAATCGGAGGCGAAGATGACCTTGTCCGGACCGCGGGTGCGCATGAAGTGAATCAGGCTGTCCGGCAACCGCTTCGGTGACCATGCCGAGGTCATCAGCCGCAGGTTGCGGTATTTGATCAGCATCCGGATCGCGATGTCCCACCACGGGTCGGCACCGTGGATCATGCACAACTTCAGTTCCGGAAAGCGCACGCACACCCGGTCGAGGTGGATCGGGTTCTGCACCTCGCCGGGGATCGGTGGTCCGGGCAGGCCGGTGTTGACGCACAGCGGCAGCTCGATCTCTGCGCACTTGGCGTACAGCGGGTAATAAACGGCATCGCTCGGCGGATATTGGCCGTCGGCCCAGAAACTGGGCCCGACCACCGCATAGGCCACCGGCAGGTCGGCCGCCACCGAGGTCAACTCCCGCAACGACTTCACCGGGCGCAGCAGGTTCATCCCGCCCATGGCCAGCGCGAACCGGTCGGGCCGTTCGTCGACGAACTTGCGCGCAGTAACCGACGGTTTGGTCAGGTTGTCCATCAGGATGGCCTTGCGCACCCCGTGTTCGTCCATCTCGTCGAGCAGCGCGGCGAGATCGACGGGGTCGAACATCGACTGCGGACCCTTGAAGTAGTCGTCGCGCACCTTGTTCATGAATTCCGGCTGGGTCTCCGTCTCACCGAAATGCACGTTGACGAGGCAGTCGATGACCGGCCGGGCATAAGGTGACGTCATTGCTGCACTGTCCTTGCGCTGCTGGCGGTTTCGGCGTGGCACGCGGCCCACCGGTAGTCGGCCTTGCCGTTGCCGAGCCGACGTACCCGGTCTACCACGATAAAGGCCTTGGGCACCTTGAACCCTGCCAACTTCGCCGCGCAGTGCGCACGTAATGCGTCGGTGTCGGCCTCGCCGCCGTCGCGCGGCTCGACCAACGCGACCACCTCCTGCCCCCACCGCTCGCTGGCGCGACCCACCACCAGCGCATCGGCAACGGCGGAGTGCGCTCGCAGCACCTCTTCCACCTCTTCGACGAACACCTTCTCGCCGCCGGTGTTGACCACCAGCGAATCCCGGCCGAACAGGCGCAACGTGCCGTCGGCCTCCAGTGAGGCACGGTCGCCCGAGATCACCACCCGCTGCCCATCGACGACCGGGAACGTCTTGGCAGTCGCGGCCTCATCGGCGAAGTAGCCCAACGGAATACGACCGGTGCGGGCCACCCAGCCGATCTGCGGTTCGCCCGGTTCGAGGAACCGGCTGTAGTCCTCGGCCAGCACCAGGCCGCCTGTCCGGATCGTGAAGGTGTCGGCCTGAATGCCGTGCCGGCTGTGCCCGAAACCCATGTTGCCCGTCTCCGACGAACCGTAGCCGTTGATCACCGTGATATGCGGCAGGTAGTTCAGCAGCGCCTGCTGGTGACGGACATTGGTCGCCGCTCCGCCGGTGCCGATCGCGAACAGGGCGGACAGGTCATAGCTGCGCCGCCCGAGTTGGTCGGCCAGGGGCCCCGCGTAAGCGTCGCCCACCATCGTCATCAGGCCGACCTTCTCGCGTTCGGCGATCTCGAGCACCGCCGCCGGATCGAACTTGCGTTGCGTGTCGTAGAGGACGGCCGTCTGCCCGGACAGGATCGCGGAGAACGCGGTCCACAGACCGGCGGCGTGCATCAGCGGGGACACCGCGAACCAGGGCGCGCCGGGGCGCCGCGCCCGCTGGTGGATCTCGTCCACTCCCGCGTGGTCGTCACCATTCATCGACGCGACGTACATGTCGGCCTGCCGCCACAAGACGCCTTTGGGCCGGCCGGTGGTGCCGCCGGTGCAGATCATCAGCAGATCGTCCGGTGACGGCGTCCCGAGATGGCCCGAATCGCCCTGTGCCAGTGCCTCTTCGAGGCTGACGGCGCCGTCGAGTTCCGGAGCGTCGCTGCCGTCGTCGATCGAAACGAGCAATTCGACGCCTGCTCCTGCGACCTTGCCGCCGAGGGATCGGTGGTAGATGACCCCGCGCGGCTTGACGTAGGCCAGCAGGTCGGCGACTTCGCGCGGCGTGTAGTAGTGGTTCACGTTGACGGGAACCACCCTCGCCTTCAGGCAGGCAATGACCATGTCGGGATAGAGGTCGTTGTGCATGACGAGCGCCACCCGGTCCTGGCCACATTCCCAGTTGCCCAGCGCGTCGCGCTCGGTGTGTGCGCCGAAACCCTTGCCGGCCAGGTAGTCAGCGAGGCGGCGGGTCCGGTCTGCCGATTCGGCGAAGGTGCTTCGGCGGGTGCCGCAGACGGTCATCACCCGATCGGGCACTTCCTCGGCGACCGCGTCCAGTACCGCTCCGATGGTCCATTCGCTCATTGGGCTTGCTACACCGACGCGCGCCGCGAGTGCGAATCTGGCGACGCCGCAGCGGCGTGTCGCGTCGCGGAATTCACAGTCGCTCCCGCGCCGGTCCCGCCTAGCAGGTCAAGAGCGTTGTCGCGCATGACTTTCCGGGTGTCTTCGGCGCTGAACTCCGGGAATTGCGGAATGTCGGCGGTGAAGGACATAGGATCGGCCAGGCCCTCACCGTGCGGCCAGTCCGAACCGAACAGAATCTTCTGCACCCCGATCGTCTCGGCCAGCAACTTCACGTCGTCCTCGTAATACGGCGCGATCCAGACGTTGTTTCTGAGCTGCTCCACCGGGTCCGCTTTGAAATGGTGGGGCGCGGTGTTGGCCGCCTTCTTCAACCGCTTGATCAACCGGTAGACGAAGTAGGAACCGTTCTCGATGCTGGCGACTTTCAGCGTCGGGTGCCGGGTGAAGACCTGATGCACGATCATCGACGCCATGGTGTCGTGGATCGCCCGGTCGTCCAGCAGTACCTGGTCGAGTGGATCCTTCTTGCCGAATCCCTCGAAGGTGGCCTTTCCACCCCACAGCGCGTTGATGGCCAGATAGCCGCTGTCGCTGAGGTGGAACCCGACCGGGACGCCGGCTTCGGCAAGGCGGGCCCAGACCGGGTCGTGCGACGGATCGCCCAGCGAGCGCGGCTTGACCCGGCCCGGCACGGGCGCCGGACGCACCAGCACCATCCTGGCACCCCGACCCAGCACGAACTCGACCTCCTCGACCGCCTGCCGCGGGTCGGCCAGCGAGATGATCGGCGCTGAGATGATCCGGTGATCGGGACGATCGAACCCCCAGTCCTCATCGAGCCACTGATTGAAGGCGTGCACCGAGGCCATGGTGGCGTCGATGTCGTCTTTGAGGGCTTCCTCGACGCCACAGGCGAAGGTCGGCAACATGAACACCGTCTCGAGATTCTGGGTGTCCATCACCCGCACCCGGGCATCGCGATTCTGGTATTCGGGATGGTTTTCCAGCCGGTCGACCTTCATCAGCGACGCCGGCTCGACGCCGTCGGGAATCTCACCGCGAAACAGCAGATCGAGACAACCCGGCTCGATGATCGGGTCGAAGGTCGGGTTCGGGATGAACTGATTGATCCGCTCCCCGATCACCGCCCAGGTGCGCTTGCCGTCGCGCAGCATCTGCACCCCACGCCGCTTGAATTCCTTCGGCAGGTAACGGGTGAACGAGTCGATCGGTTCGTAATAGTGATTGTCGACGTCGATCGCCCGGTAGCCCAGGGTTGCCATCGTGGACGTCCTCCCAATCCCTGTCCGTACTGCTGCGCGGGCCGCCGCACGACGAGCGCACAGTAGATACTGTATACCTATCGGTACTGCTTTCTGCAATGTTCCTCGAGCCCCTCGCGGAACGGGTGAATGCCTGCTCAAACCGCCTGCCAGTGGCGACTTTCGGCAACCCGGCCCAGCTCGATAAGCGCACCGACACCCGGGCGCCTTCTTACTGTGGTAATTACAGTAGGGGACCCGGTGGCAGACGCTCCACGAAAGCAGGCTGGCAGATGATCAAAGTGATGCAGGGCATTCGCGTCCTCGAGGTTGCACAGTTCACCTTCGTTCCGGCCGCGGGCGCGATCCTGGCTGACTGGGGAGCCGACGTCATCAAGGTCGAGCACCCCGCACGGGGAGACACCCAGCGGGGGTTTCTGAACATGGGTGGCATTCAGATCAACCCGGACCGTCATCCCCTGATGGAGCATCCCAACCGCGGCAAACGCAGCGTCGGCGTCGACGTGTCCACACCCGGCGGCCAGGAGGTGCTCTACGAACTGGCCAAGGTTTCCGACGTCTTCCTCACCAATTACCTGCCCGCGCAACGGCAGAAGAACAAGTTCGACGTCGAACACATCCGTGCGGCCAATCCCGACATCGTCTACGCCCGCGGTTCGGCGTACGGCGACAAGGGCCCGGAACGCCAGACCGGCGGATATGACGGGACGGCGTTCTGGACGCGCAGCGGCGTCGGCTACGCCCTGACCCCCGCGGAACTGGGCGGCGCACTGGGACAGGGCATTCCCGCATTCGGCGACTCCATCGGCGGGATGTTCATCGCCGGGGGCATCTCGGCGGCACTGCTGCACCGGGAACGTACCGGTGAAGCCGTCGAACTCGACGTGTCGCTGCTGAGCACCGCATGGTGGGCGGCGGGCGCGAGCGTCACCCAGGGCATGGAGACCGGCGAGGTGATGCGCACACCCATGCCCGGTTCGTTGGCGCCTTCGGTGAACCCGTTCATGGGCAACTACCTGACCTCAGACGGCGGCACCATCAATCTCTGCATCATCAGCCCTACCGGGTTGATCCGGGATACATTCGAGCACCTCGGGATCCCGGATGCCGCCGACGACCCCCGCTTCTCGGAGGTACTACCGCTGATCCAGAACGCCGACGCGGCCGCCAAGCTCATCGCGGATGCGTTCGCCGGCAAGCCATTTGCCTATTGGCGACAGCATCTGAAGACCATGAGGGGCCAGTGGGCACCGTTCCAGAGCCTGCTGGACCTGGCCGACGACGAGCAGGCGATCGCCAACGACATGATCTCCGAGGTCGAAGTGGCCAGCGGCGGAGCGCCCTTCAAGGTGGTGCGCGGTCCGGTCCAGTTCAATCACGAGCCGTTGGAGACCACCCGTGCGCCTCAGGCCTCCGAGCACACCGAGATCGTCCTGATGGAGATTGGCATGGACTGGGACCGCATCGCCGCACTGAAAGACGCCGGCGCCATCGCCTGACGGACGGTCAGGCGCTGGCGGCCGCCTTGCGCTGGGCGATCTGGGCGCGCACCGCGTTCATGTCCAGGCCTTTGACCTTGCCAATCAGGTCTTCCAAGACCGCGGGCGGCATCGCCCCGGCCTGGCTGTACACCAGGATGCCGTCCCGGAACGCCATGATCGTGGGCACCGAGCGGATTCCCACCGTCGCAGCGAGTTCCCGCTCGGCATCGGTGTCCACCTTCGCGTGCACCACGTCGACGTGCTGTTGCGCGGACCGCTCGAAAACCGGTGCGAACCCTCGGCACGGACCACACCACGGCGCCCAGAAGTCGACCAGCACAATGGGGTTGGTCACGATTGTTGCTTCGAAATCGTCTGCGGTGAGGGATTTGACGGTCATGGTTACTCCTTCGGCTGTAGGGACATCGGCGGTCTCTGACCGCTGCTACAGCATTCAACCCTTATACCCCTATGGGTATTCCCACAAGGACGGGCCTACACCCGCACCGGCTCCCGGTGTTCGACGGGCTTCGCCGCATCGGCCTCTTCACCCAGCAGAAGCGAGCGCACCAATCTGCGGGGGCCGAAGGGCCGCAGCATCGAGCTGGCCGGGCGGGGCCGCACCTTGAGCGGCCACCAGAACCACCTGCCGAGCAGCGCGGCGATCGAGGGTGTCATCAGCGATCGCACGATCAGGGTGTCGAACAGCAGGCCGAGCCCAATCGTGCTGCCGGCCTGGCCGATTGAGCTCAGATCACTGGCCGCCATCGACATCATGGTGAACGCGAAAACCAGACCCGCGGCAGTGACGACGCCACCGGTCTCACCCATCGAGCGGATGATCCCGGTCCGCAACCCCGCGCCGATCTCCTCCTGGAATCTCGAGACGAGCAACAGGTTGTAGTCGGACCCGACGGCCAGCAGGATGATCAGGCCGAACACCGGCGCGATCCAGTTCAGGTCCAGGCCGAGGATGTGCTGCCACACCAGGACCGACAGCCCGAACGCCGCTCCTAGCGACAACAAGACCGTGCCGACGATGACCAGCGATGCCACCAGCGCTCGGGTGATGACCACCATCACCACGAAAATCAGTGTCAGCGCCGCGATTCCGACGATCAAAAGGTCGAACTGGGAGCCGGTCTGGATGTCGTTGTAGACCGCGGCCGTGCCGGTGAGATAGAACTTGGCGTTGGCCAGCGGTGTGCCCTTGACGGCTTCGTGTGCGGCATTGAGTTCCGGCTTGACCGCCGCAATGCCTTTGGGCGTCGCCGGGTCGGAGTCGTGGGTGATGATGAACCGGGCCGCCTTGCCGTCCGGCGACAAGAACAGCTTCAGGCCCCGTTGAAAGTCGGGGTTGTCGAACGCCTCCGGCGGCAGATAGAAGTAGTCGTCGGCTTTGGAGGAGTCGAATGCCTGACCCATCGCGCTTGCGGTATCGGTCATCCGCGACATCTGCGTGACCAGACCGGAGAAGCTGCTGTGCAGCGTCAGCAGGGTCCCCTGCATCGACTGCGCGACCGCGATGATCGGCGGGAACTCTGCCAGCATCTTGGGCAACAGCGCGTCGATATTGTTCATGTCGCCGATCAGCGTGGTCATGTCGGAACTGAACTTGTCCACCCCGTCGATCGCCTCGAACACCGACTTCGCCGCCCAGCACGCGGGAATGTTGAAACAGTGCTGCTCCCAATACAAGTAGCTGCGGAACGGCCGCGCGAAGTCGTCGAAGTCCGCCAGATGATCCCGCATCTCGTCGAGCGTGGCCTTCATGGCACCCATATCGCCCACCATGTGGTGAGTCGTGCCGCTCATCTGCTTCATCAGGCCCTGCATGCGTTGCATTGAGCCGATCATGACGCCGAGATCGTCACTCATGGTGAGCATGTCGGCCATCCGGTCCTTCATGAACTGCAGGTTCTGTTGAATCGGCAATGCTTGCATGCTGACCTGGAACGGGATCGAACTGTGCTCGATCGGCCCGCCCAGTGGTCTGGTGATGCTCTGGACGCGGGCGATTCCGGGCGTCCGGAAGATGTCCTTGGCGATCCGGTCCAGGATGATCATGTCGCTGGAGTTCCGCATGTCATGGTCGCCCTCGATCATGAGGATGTCGGGATTGAGCCGGGCAGCGCTGAAATGCTTTTCCGCGGCGTTGTATCCGACGTTGGACGGCAGATTCGACGGGATGTAGTAACGGTCGTTGTAGCTGATCGACATCGTCGGCACGATGAGCAGCCCGACCAGTGCGATGAGCAGTGACGCCACGAAAATCGGTCCCGGCCAGCGGACGGTCGCGGTGCCCATCCGGCGCCATCCCCGCGTCTTGATCATCCGCTTGGGATCGAGCAGGCCGAATCGGGTCGCCACCGCGACGATCGCCGGCGCCGCGGTCAGCGCGCCCGCGATCACGATGAGCAGGCCCAGCGCCGACGGGATGCCGAGGGCCTTGAAGTACGACAGTCGCGCGAAGTGCAGGCAGAAGGACGCGCCGGCGATGGTCAGGCCCGATCCCAGAATGACGTGATAGGTACCGCGAAACATGGTGTAGTAGGCCGTTTCCCGGTCCTGGCCGTTCTGACGCGCCTCCTGATAGCGGCCGATCAGGAAGATCGCGTAGTCCGTGCCGGCCGCGATGGCCAGCGACGACAGCATGGCGACGACGAACGTCGAAAAGCCCAACAGGTCGTAGCGTCCGAGAAGCGCTATCACTCCTCTGGCCGTGCCCATTTCGAAGCCGACCATGACCAGAACCAGCAGCACCGTGACGACGGAGCGGTAGACCACGAACAGCATGATCATGATGACCACACCGGTCACGCCCATCATCTTGAACATGCTCTTGTCGGCCGCTTCGTTCATGTCCGTCGTCAGCGCCGCCGGGCCGGTCACGTAGGTCCTGAGCCCGGGCGGCGGTTTGGACTCGTCGACGATCTTGCGGACCGCGTCGACGGACTCGTTTCCCAGCGTGCTGCCCTGATTGCCGGCGACGTTGAGCTGGACGTAGGCCGCCTTGCCGTCCCCGCTCTGAGAACCCGCGGCGGTGATCCGGTCGCCCCACAGATTCTGAACGTGCTGAACGTGTTTGGTGTCTGCCGCCAGCTTTGTGATCAGTCCGTCGTAGTAGGCGTGTGCCTGGTCGCCCAGGTCTTTGTTGCTCTCCAGGACGACCATCACGATGCTGTCCGAATCGGACTCGTGGAAGGTCGCGCCGATCCGCTTGGCCGCGATCATCGCGGGTGCGTCCTGCGGCGACATCGTCACCGCGTGGGTGCGGGCGACCGACTCGATCGGCGGCACAAGGAGATTGACCGCGAGCGTCAAAAGGAGCCAGACCAGGATGATCGGAATGGCGAACGCCCGGACAAAGCGCATGAAGCGCGGACGGCTGTCGGTGTTGGTGTTCATGCGGCTTTCACCAGACAGAAGGTCTGGGCGTGATGCCCGGTGGATGACTGTTCGTCCCGGACATCGCCGTTGACGGTGATGCGGCAGCCGATACGGTCGCTGTCTCCCTGCGCCACGACGTTGGCGATGACGGCCGGGTTGGTCGTCGAAATCGTGTATGTCCAGGGCAAGCTGCTGAACTTCGCTTCCTCGGCCACCGCATCCTTGTTCAGGTAGCTCAGGCTTCCTCTGGTGTCACTAGGCCCGAAAACCTCATAGGTCACGGTCTTCGGGTTGAAGGGCACAATCGTTTCGGCGGCGCTCCCGGTCGTCGAGAACAGCTTGTCTGAGCCGAAGACGCCGCGCAGTCGCTGAACGGCGATGCCGCCCAAGGCGACAGCGACAACGACGACAAGCGGTATCCAGGCTCGCTTGAGAAAGGTGAGCATGACGGTTCCCCTGGTCTATCGGCCTTGCCTGCTGTGAGTCTCGCGCCGGTTCCGAAGCGCCGGAAGGGTCGTTTGACCTTGATTGCGACGGTCTTCGGTCGTACACCTGATCGAAATATACCCTACCGGGTATGGCATTAGCCAACGAAATGTCCAAGGTTGCGGAGTGTGAAAGATGCCGCGCGGTCGACGACCGCGTGGACGGCTACGAGAAGAGGCGGGTCAGATGTCGGTGAGCGACGGGAAGTGCGGTGACCGCTTCTGCAGGAAGCTGACGATGCCTTCCACGACATCAGGCCGCGGAAGGGCCTCCCACATCAGCGCTTCGGCGTCCGCGGTCGCGGTGACGACATCTCGGGTGGTGTCTCCGTAGGTTTGGCGCTTGATCACCGCCATCGCCGTCGGAGAACAGAATGCGGCGATGTCGTCGGCGTATTCGAGGACCCGCGCCATCAGCTTTTCCGGCGGTACGACTTCCTTGACCAGACCCAGTTGGGCCGCCTCGTCGGCCAGGAATGTGCGGCCGCTCAGCAGCAGGTCCAGTGCGACACCCCAACCGACCAGACGCGGCAGGATCCAGGAGATGCCGAACTCGGCGATGAGACCGCGGCGGGCGAACACCGCGCCGAATTTGGCTCCGGCCGCGGCGAATCGGACGTCGCACATCAGTGCCTGAGTCAATCCGATTCCGACGCACGGCCCGTTGATCGCCGCGATGACCGGCTTGCGCAATTCGGTCACGAAGTGCGGCGGCCGTTCCCCCACCAGATCCGCGACGCTCTTGCCGCCGGCATTTTCCAGCGACTCGCCTACGCGGCCCGCCGATCCGGGCGCACCCAGGTGGGCGCCGGCACAGAACGCGCGACCCCGGCCGGTCACCACGATCACCTTGATCGAGGGGTCGTGCTCGGCGCGATCTACCGCCGCGTAAAAGGGCCCCGCCATGTCGGGACCCCAGGCGTTGAGCCGATCCGGACGATTGAGCGTGACGATCGCGACACCGGTCGGAGTGGCCTCATACAGCACCGCGTTTTCGGCGTCTGCTGCGCTCATCAGTGACTCCTCGCGGAATGCCGGCGGATTGTTCACCCATACCGTATACCTTTCGATACCTCTCGGTATCTGGTTCCGCGAGCAGCGGCAAGCGTGCGAAGACGTCGCGCGCAGCGCGTTCGGCTAACTAACGGGACACTCGGCGCCCGGAGACCAGCTTGACGATCGCCAGCAGGATGACCGCGCCCAACAGGCAAGTGAGAAACGAGAAGAGCAGTCCACCACCCGCCACGTTCACACCGAAGCCACGCAGCAGAAAACCGCCCAACAACCCTCCGATGACGCCGACCACGATGTTGAGGAAGAGACCCATCTGCCCGTCGGTCTTCATGATTTTGCTGCCTATCCAGCCGGCCAGGCCGCCGATGACGATCCAGCCGATTACGCCGAGAGTGAGCATTTTTCAGTCCTTTCGAAAGCGACGACTGCCGTCACATTTGATCCGGACGGGTATGCCCGCCTTTCCAGGGCGGTAATCCAGGGGCTGATCCGGGTTTGGCAGACGGCTGGCGGGGTTACCGGATAGCAGAAACTCGCCTCAGGAGGACTCATGACCACGACGAAAGCAGTCGCCCACCGCGTAGGACAGGCGCGCGGGCTGGCGTTGCGCGCCCAGCTCGCGTGGATGCTCACCCAGCTGTTGTTCTGGCTGTCGTTGATCGGTGGGGTGGCTGCGGTCGCGCTGTGGGCCCGCCGCCGGCTCACCGCCGGCGCGCAGACGGCGGCCGCGTCCACGACTCCGTCGGCACCGCCGTCCGTGACGAGCGACACATCGCCAGATCGTTTGCGCTGACCCTCCCACCGGGAAAAGACCGGCAGCGACAACAAACGAAAAGGAGAGCGCAATGGCGAACGAGAACAGCGGTCCGGCCGAGGCCATCAAGGGTGTCGTCGAGGACGTCAAGGGCAAGGCCAAAGAGGTCGTCGGCACGGTGACCGGCCGCAACGACCTGGTCGACGAGGGCAAGGCCCAGCAGGACAAGGCCGAGGCCCAGCGCGACGCCGCCAAGTACGAGGCTCAGGCCGAGGCTGCCCGTGGCGAGGCCAAGGTGCAGGAAGCACGCCAAGAGGCACACCAGTAGGTAGCCGACGAGTGTGCGGAGGCCCGGTCAGCCGACCGGGCCTTCCGCATGCAATAGACCTGTGGCGCAATACCTTTGGAACTAGTCGAGCAGTCCCAGCCGACGGTATGCGGCCTCGATCTGAGACTTGGCCTCGGCGGGCAACTTCGCCTGCGGCGGCCGCGAATGCGGGTACGACCCGATCGGCAGCCCCAGCAGAGACGCCGCGTATTTGAATGCCCCGGCCCAGTGGGTGAAGTAGTCAGGACGCCCGGGATAACAGGTCCACCACGAGCCGACGTCCAAGTCGAACTGGTCCAGCCCCGACTCCCGGCCATAGTCCATCGCCTCGAGGAGTTTGTCGGCCATCACCAAATCCCAGTACTCAGAGAACAACCGGCGCTGCGGCGTTTCGAAGAGATAGCCGGCGGTACCCAGCTGCGCCGGACAGACGATGCCGGCGCGCAGCCATCCGGCCCGATACACCGTGCGGTCGCACTCCCAGAGCACCAGACCCGGCGCCAGTTCATGCAGTCGCCGACTGCTCTCGGGACGGAAGGCGCCCTCCTTGGTGGCGCACACCGCCGGCACTTCGTGGTAGATCCGCGCACTTTCGGCCGCAGTCAGCACGTACCCCGACGACGGGGAATTGAACATGCCCAACGCGATATCCGTTCGCGCGGCGATGTAGGAGAAGAAACGCAGCACGCCTTCGCCGCCGTGCGCCTCCATCATCGGCGTCTGAATGTAGGCGATGTCCGCCCCGGCCTGCTGAGCGTGCAGCGTCAGATCCAGACAATCCTTGGCGCTCATGGCGGCGGTACAGGCCTGCACGACGACGTCGGGGTTCGCCCGCCGCCCCTCCTCGATCGCCACCTCCAGCAAGCGCTTTCGCTCCTCGAGGGTCAGCGCCCAGAACTCCGCGAGCCCGGAGGTACACCACAGCATCGGGTGGCCGAGGTCGCCGACGCAGTAGCGCACCAGCGTCCGGTAGGCGTCCCAGTCGATATCGTCTCCGTCGGTGCCAGAAAACGGCGTGTACAGGGAATCACCGATGCCCCGCAAGGCACCGCGCGCCCAGGCCCGCGCCTCACTTGCGGTCGCCATCGGCGGCCTTTCCGGTCACCGCCGCGGGCGACGGCATTCGCCAGGCCGGGCTCCATGGCCTAGCCTGTGGCTCATTCGATGGGTGCAGCACGTTCTGAGTCCGCCCGCCCGGCGATCTATATCAAAAAGCCTACGATAGGTATTACAGTAGCAGACGGAAAACCCGTGAGCGGGGCAGATATCAGTGGAGGTACCCCGGAGTGGCAAAGCAGGCGACCGCGGAGAAGCGGCAGCGGCGCGAACGCGGGTCCATCAATCCCGACGACATCATCAGCGGCGCTTTCGAACTGGCAGAACAGGTTTCGATTGACAACCTGAGCATGCCACTGCTCGGCAAACACCTGGGGGTCGGAGTCACCAGTATCTACTGGTACTTCCGCAAGAAGGACGACCTGCTCAACGCGATGACCGACCGCGCCCTGAGCAAGTACGTGTTCGCCACCCCGTACGTCGAGGCCAACGACTGGCGCGACACACTGCGCAACCACGCGCGGCTGATGCGGAAGACGTTCATGGGCAACCCCATTCTCTGCGACCTGATCCTGATCCGGGCGGCGCTGAGCCCCAAGGCGGCTCGCGTCGGAGCCCAAGAGATGGAGAAGGCGATCGCCAACCTGGTCGAGGCGGGACTGTCGCCCGAGGATGCGTTCGACACCTACTCCGCAATCTCGCTGCACGTCCGCGGATCCGTGGTGCTGCATCGCCTGCACGAGAAGAACCAATCCTCGCAGGACGGCACGCGCTCCATCGAAGAAGCGGTGGCCGTGGACCCGCAGACCACGCCACTGATCGCTCAGGTCACCGGTAAGGGCCACCGCATCGCCGCCCCCGATGAGACGAACTTCGAATACGGCCTCGAGTGCATCCTCGACCACGCGGGTCAATTGATCGAGGCGGGCACATCAAAGGCGGCGAAGTCCGCACCGCGCAAGGCCGCCGGGCGCAAGACCGCTCGTTAAGGTCCGAATTGGTTGCTAGCCTTCGGGTTCCGGCACGTGGAAGTGTTGGTCGCGCAACCGGAATGCCTCCTTGGTGCCGTACTGCGCGCGGGTCTTGACGAAATTGAACTCATCGGGCGCGAACTGCAGGTTGGTGCCGAACGCGTGGAACAGGTAACTGGCGACTTCCTCGCCCTGATAGGCCTGGCTCTGTTCCACCAATCGGAAAGCCTCCTTGGCGATGACGACCCCGTCGGCCGGCATCTTGGCCGCCTTCTGCGCCCAGTACCGCGCACGTGCCGTCACTGACCCGGAATCACATGTCTCGGTGAAGATCCCGAGATGCGCGACATCACCGGCCTCGATGACATCGCCGGTCAGCAGCAGGCGCCGGGCCAGTACCGGACCCAACCGGTGGAAGAACATGTGCAGACTGCCCAGAGCCGGACCGAGAAAGCGTGTCGCCGGCATGCCGATCTTGGTGTCACCGGCGATCACCGAGATATCGGTCATCAACGCCATCTCGAATCCACCGCCCAGGGCGTAACCGGCGATCTCTCCCACCGTGACCTTCGGGAAGCCCATCAGGTAGTGATAGAAGCCGAATGACTTGCGGTCCACGGTGAGCCGACGACGCTGACTGGGCTTCTTCCGAGCCGCACCATCGTCACCGGCGGCTTCGCCGTACCAGCCGTAGGCGTTGTCCATATCCGCCCCGGTGCTGAATGTGCCACCGGCGCCACGCAACAGCACCACGGTGAGTTCGTCGTCTTCGGCGACCTGATCCAGGCACCGTGCCATCGCGTCGCGCATGGCCGGGTCGTAGGTGTTGCGCCGCTCCGGATTGTTCAGGGTGATGGTGGCGATCCGCCGCTCACGGTCGACATCGAAGAGGACCCGGTCATCGGTGGTGTCCGTGGCGGTCATAAGTCGGACTCCTTTCGGCGTCTGCCGAATTGGGTGGTGGAGAGCTGATCGGGTCGCGCGGCCACGGTGTTCACCTCACCGACGCAAACCACCGCGCCGTCGTGCAGTAGCCGGGCCGTCGACGTGATCGCCCGGTCGACCCGTGACCGGGTGATGTCGAACCGCAGCTCGGTCAGCACAGGTGTCGGGCGCCGGAACGTGACGGTCAGCGACCGCGTCTTGCCGGAGAGCCCGGTGACGCAGTTGTGATGCTGCATCACGCAATCGAAGAAAACACCGATGAAGCCGCCGTGCACCAAACCCGGTGGTCCCTCGTAGGCCAAGGGGAAGGCAACGGTACCGGTGGCGTACCCGGGGTCGAGTCGTTCAAAGCGATACTCGGGAAAGCACGGGTTGTAGGCGCCGATGTCGGTCGCGTGGTCGAGGTAGACCCGGCGCTCATCATCGGCCCGGACACCGATGCGCGGAGCCAGATCTGCCGGCACCGCGGCGGCCAGTTCGCGTTCCCAGTCTTCGAACTGTCCCAGCATGGTTTTCACAGTCGGGTACGGATGTTCCAGTGACAGCAGCAGCGAGATGAGGCGGCGGATGGCGCCGGCCGCAGCGACGGTCTGGGCAAGCGGCGCTTCGCCAAACCTGGCGCTACCGGGAGCCGCCTCGCCTGTGCCGTCGGTCATGCTTCCTCAACGTTCCGGGTTGCCCGGTTTCGGGCGTTCCCACGGTGCTGTTTTCGCCGGTAGGGTTTCCTTGCTAACTTATACACCGTAGCAATCGTATCGCCTACTGTATGGGTAACCGTATCGATCGGGCGCTGGGCGGAAAGGCCGGGTTTCGAGGGTGAGCCAGGACGCCGGCGCGGCAGCTGCCGAAGGTTTGGTGACGGCGTCGCGCAGCGGCGGGATGCTGCGAATCGTCCTGGACCGTCCGGCTCGGCGTAATTCGTTGACGCCGTGGATGATCGGGCGCCTGATCGAGTTGCTCACCGAGGCCGCCACCGATGATTCGTTGCGGGTGGTGCACCTCGGTGGCGCGGGCAATGACTTCTGCGCGGGCGCGGACTGGGTGGCCACCAACGACTCCAGCGACGAGCGGCCACGCGCCGGCGCCCTGGTGCGGCGAGTGCCGCACGCCGCGCACCGCGTCATCGAGCTGATCCACACGATCCAGTTACCGGTGGTCTGCAGCGTGCGTGGCTGGGCCGTCGGCATGGGCTGCAATCTCGCGCTGGCCGCCGACTTCACCGTGGCCGCCGTCGATGCCATGTTCTGGGAGCCATTTGTGGAGCGTGGGTTCAGCCCGGATTCCGGTGCTACCTGGCTGCTGCCCCGCTTGATCGGCCTCGCCCGCGCCCGACGAATGCTGTTGTTGGGCGAGAAGGTCGGCGCGGCGGATGCGGCCGACTGGGGTTTGATTCATCACGCCGTAGCCCCATCTGCACTCGACGACACCGTGGACGCATTGCTGACGCGCCTGGCCGGCGGCCCGACCGTTGCCATCGGGCTGGCCAAGCAGGCCATGAACTACGCCGCGCACGCGACCCTGGGTCAAGCGATGACTCATGAGCTTTTCAATCTGGAAATGTCATGCCGGACCAAGGATTTCAAAGAGGGTCTGGACGCCTTTCGGCAGCGGCGCGCACCGGAATTCCGGGGCCGTTGAGTGGCATCCGGAGAGCTGAGAGGGGAAGTGGCCATGCCTGCGTTCGACAACATCCTTTACGAAGTCGATGGGCATACGGCCACCATCACCCTGAATCGCCCGGCGGCGCTGAACGCCCTGAGTCCGCACATGATCACCGAACTGCGGGCTGCCTACGACGAAGCCGAGAATGACGACCGGGTCTGGCTGACCATCGTCACCGGCACCGGCCGTGCGTTCTGCACGGGAGCCGACGTCAAGGCTATCCCCGAAGACGGCAAGGTGATCTATGAGCGGCCGTACCTGTCGACCTACGACCAGTGGGAGGCGCCGCAGGAAGGGACCCCACCGTTTCGAAGCACCGCCAAACCGGTGGTGACCGCGGTAAACGGCCTGTGCTGCGGGGCGGGCATGGACTGGGTGACCACGTCCGACATCGTCATCGCCTCCGAGCAGGCCACGTTCTTTGATCCGCATGTCAGCATCGGACTGGTGGCGGGACGGGAGATGGTTCGCGTATCGCGGGTGCTGCCGCGCTCGATCGCGCTGCGAATGGCGTTGATGGGCAGGCACGAACGGATGGATGCGCAACGGGCCTACCAGCTCGGGCTGGTCAGCGAGGTCGTCGAGCACGATCGCCTGTTGGACCGGGCCCGTGAGATCGCCGACATCGTCAACTCGAACGCTCCGCTGGCGGTCCGGGGGACCAGACTGGCCATCCTCAAAGGCCTCAACGTCCCACTGCACGAGGCCGAGATACTGGCCGAGACCTTCCGCGAGCGGGTCCTGCGCACCGACGACGCACAAGAGGGCCCCAGGGCCTTCGTCGAGAAGCGCAAACCGGATTGGCAGTGCCGCTGATGAGCTTTCGAACGATCGAACTCGAGGTCGACGCCGCCGACCATGTCGCGACCATCACGCTGAACAGGCCCACGCGGCTCAATGCGTTCAACCGGACCATGTGCCGGGAGATGGCCGAAGCATGGCGGACGGTCAAGCTCGACGACTCTGTGCATGCGGTGGTGTTACGCGCGGCAGGCCCAAGGGCTTTCAGCGCCGGACTGGATGTCACGGAGCCCTACGGCCAACCCGACAACATCTGGAACCACGAGGACCCCGGCGAATTTCTGAGCCCCAAGTGGCAGAAGATGTGGAAGCCGGTGGTGTGCGCGGTCCAAGGGATGTGCACCGCGGGAGCGTTCTACTTCGTCAATGAATCCGACGTGGTCATCTGCTCCACGGACGCAACGTTTTTCGACTCGCATGTGTCCGCCGGACTGGTGTGCGCACTGGAGCCGATCGGGCTGATGCGCCGCATCGGCCTTGGGGAGACGCTGCGGATGGCGCTGATGGGTAACGACGAACGCGTCAGCGCCGACACTGCCCTGCGTATCGGACTGGTGTCGGAAGTCGTTGAGCCCGAATGTTTATGGCCGCGGGCACGCGAAATCGCGGCGGCTATCGCGGCCAAGCCGCCGGCGGCCACCCAGGGCACCGTAAAAGCGATCTGGGAATCGCTCGACAAGCCCTACCGCGTGGCGATGGAGCAGGGCCTGATCTATACCCGTCTGGGCAACCCGATCGGAACCGCGCAACTGGCCGCGGGGGACGCTGAGCAGCGGAAGCCCCAGATCCGGTAGTGCCCGTTCACCCGCTCAGCCAGCGCATCGCCGATGCGCTGGCCTTGCAACCGGACGCACCGGCCATCGAGTTCGACGGCCGATGGTTCTCCTGGGGGCAGATCGGGACGGCGGCCCACCGGATCGGTTCGTCGTTGCCGGGATCCGATGTCGGAATCTTGTTGCGCAACCGGCCCGCACAGGTGGCCGCGCTGCTCGGTGTGCTGATGAGCGGCGCGACCGTGGTGACCATCAACCCGGCTCGCGGGGACGAACGCACCCGGGCCGACGTCGCAGGGTTGCGGTTGTCCGTGGTGCTGGGCGAACCGGACGACCTGACCGCAGTACTCACCGAAAACCCGAATAACGCAACGATTTCGCTCGCTGGCATCTTCGACGGGCCCGACCGGTCGATGACGGTGGTGGGGCCGCGTTCGGGGGTCGCGGTGCGGATGCTGACCAGCGGCACCACCGGCCCACCCAAACGCATCGACCTCAGTTACGACACACTGGCCCACAGCGTGATGGGCCCGGACTACCGCACCGCATCCCCGCCTGCCGAGGTGCGGCGCGGTGTCGCGGTCGTCAACTCGCCGCTGGTTCATATCGGTGGGGTGTACCGGGCATTGCAATGCGTGGTCGAAGCGCGGCCATTCGTTCTGCTGGATCGCTTCGAGCTCAACAGCTGGGCTGCAGCGGTACGCAAGCACCGGCCACGCACGGTGTCGCTGGTTCCGGCAGCCTTGCGGACCGTGTTGCACTCCGGCCTGACCCGCGACGACCTGGCCGGCGTCCGCACCGTCACCTGCGGCACGGCACCGTTGTCGGCCGACGACGCCGATGCCTTCACCGCGAAGTACGGCATTCCCGTGCTCACCTCCTATGCCGCAACCGAATTCGGTGGGGGTGTCGCCGGCTGGACGCTGGCCGACCACCAGCGGTACTGGGCGGCCAAGCGCGGCAGCGTGGGCCGCGCCAATACCGGCACGCAGCTACGCGTCGTCGACGAGACCGGCTCTGTGGTCGGCCCCGATCAAGTCGGCCGGCTCGAGGTCAAGCCCGCGCAGCACACCTCGGCGCAGTGGATGAAGACTACGGACCTGGCCCGCATCGACGCGGAGGGCTTCGTCTGGATCGTGGGGCGGGCGGACCAGGCCATCATCCGCGGCGGGTTCAAGGTGATGCCCGACGACGTGCGCAGCGCGCTGGAGACCCACCGCGCGGTGGCCGGGGCGGCCGTCATCGCACGCGCCGACGCGCGGCTCGGCGAGACGCCGGTGGCCGTGGTGGAACTGCGGACACCCGCCACCACCGAGGACCTGGTGTCCCACCTGCGGAAGCGCCTGGCGCGATATGAGATTCCCACCGACATCGTCGTCGTCGAGACGATTCCCCGCACGCCCTCCGGTAAGCCCGACCTCGGCGCGATCCGCGAGCTTTTCCGGCGTGACCATGCCCGCTGAACCGGCCACGATCGCGAAGCTGCTTCGACAACAGGCTGATTCGCGCCCTCGCCACCCGATCCTGGTCTGCGACGCCGACCGCATCAGCTATGACGAGGCCGAAGAACGCTCGGCGCGCCTGGCCCGAGGGCTGATAGCACTGGGAGCGGGCAAGGGCACTCACGTGGGTCTGCTCTATCCCAACGGTCCCGACTTCGTGGTCGCAACGCTGGCGGCCGCCCGCGTCGGCGCGGTCGTGGTGCCGTTCTCCACCTTCGCCACGGCGCGCGAACTGCGCGAACAGCTGGTGCACGCCGATGTGGCGATGCTGTTGAGCGCCAGCTCTTTCCGATCCCACGACTACGCGCGGCGCCTCGCCGAGGCTTTCGATGGCGAGAACCTCGACGGTGAGCTCTTCCTCACCGACGCGCCGCTGCTGCGCCACATCACCGACATCGAGCGGGTGTCACAGCTCAGTTCGAACATCCCCGCGGAACTGTTGCGCGCGATGGAGGACGACGTCGACGGCTGCGACGTGTTGACCATCGTCTACACGTCCGGCTCGACGAGTGCCCCCAAGGGGGTGGTGCACACCCAGGCCGCGCTGATCGGCCATCAGCGCAACCTCAATGCGATCCGCGGGTTGACCCCGGATGACAGGCTGTTCTGCAATTCGCCGTTCTTCTGGATCGGCGGCTTCGCGTTCGCACTCCTGGCGACGCTGGTCGCCGGATCGACTCTGGTGTGTTCCAACTCGACTGACGCGGGTGCCGTGCTCGATCTGATCGAAACCGAGAAGCCGACCCTGACCAACGGTTTCGTCGCCGGGGTGGCCCACCTGACCGATCATCCGAGCTACCCCGAGCGCGATCTTTCGTCACTGCGTCGAGGAAATCTGTATCCGATCATGGCCCCGGAGGTCCGCCCATCCGATCCGGAGCTGCGACACAACATGCTGGGCATGACCGAAGCTGGAAGTGTCCTGCTGATCAGCGCGGACGAATCCGATCAACCGGAGCAGCGGCGCGGCTCGTACGGCAGAGCGGCGCCAGAGTTCCAGACGTTGATCGTCGACCCGGATACCGGCGGGCAAGTGCGACCCGGGGAGGTCGGCGAACTGTGGATCCGGGGACCGTACGTCATGCAGGGCTATTACAAACGCACCCGCGAGGAGTGCTTCGACGCAGACGGCTGGTTCCACACCGGCGATCTGCTCAGCGCGGACGATGACGGATTCTTTTATTTCGCCGGGCGACTGGGCGGCATGATCAAGACCGCCGGCGCCAATGTCTCTGCCGCCGAGGTGGAGAGGGCGATGGCCGGCATCGGCGTCACCGCGCACGTGGTCGGGATACCCGACGCGACGCGCGGGCAGCTGGTGGCCGCGGTGGTAGTCCTGCCCGACGCGTCGCACGGCTTCGACGAGGCGGCGCTGCGGTTGCGCCTTCGGACGGAACTCTCCGCCTACAAGATCCCACGTCGCTTCGTTGCCCTGCCGCGCGGCCAGATACCGCTGCTGTCCAGCGGAAAGATCGACACGCTGCGACTCAGGAAGCTGTTCGATGACTGACACCATCGATCGTCTGGTGCGACTGCAGGCCGCCGCTCATGACGCCAAGGCCGCGGTGATCGACCCCACCGGCCGTCTCAGCTACCGCGAAATAGACTCCACCACAGCTGAACTGGCCGCCGCATTGATCCGCTCGGGGGTGCGTAAAGGCACCCGGATGGGGTTAATCATGCCCAACTGCACCCGCTGGGTGCAGATCGCCGTCGCGGCGACCCGCATCGGCGCGGTCCTGGTACCGCTGAGCACACTGCTGCGGCCCGCCGAACTCATCGCCCAACTGCGGACGGCGGCCGTGCAGGTACTGGTGAGCGTCGAGGAGTTCCGCGGGCACCGGTACCTCGACGCCGTCCACTCGGTCTCGCGTGCCGAACTTCCTGCTTTACAACGCGTCTGGACAGCCGAGGGGCTGCAGCACCTCACCGCCGACGGACCGGCCCGCCGGATCGTCGACGCCATGGCTGCGACGGTGACCCCGGCCGATCCGCTCGTCATCATCTTCACCTCGGGAAGCAGCGGCGCACCCAAGGGCGTCATGCATTCGCACGGCGGTGCTTTGAGCGCGGTGCGCTCCGGCCTCGCGGCACGCTGCATCAACTCACACAGTCGCCTGTATCTGCCCATGCCGTTCTTCTGGGTGGGCGGCTTCGGCAGCGGCATCCTGTCCGCGCTGCTGGCCGGTGCCACCCTGGTGACCGAGGAACGGCCCGCACCCACCACCACCCTGCGGCTGTTGGAGCGTGAGCGGGTCACGCTGTTCCGCGGCTGGCCCGATCAGGCCGAAGCCCTGGCACGGCACCCGGATCGGGCTGATGTCGACCTTTCCGCGCTGCGTCCCGGCAGCCTGGAGGCGCTGCTGCCCCTCGAGCAGCGTGCCCAACCCGGCTCGCGGGCAACGTTGTTCGGCATGACGGAGGCATTCGGACCGTACTGCGGCTATCCGGCCGACACCGACCTGCCAGTGACGGCGCGGGGCAGCTGCGGAAAACCGTTCGCCAGCATGGAAGTCCGCATCGTCGATCTCGAGTCAGGTCGACCGGTTCCGGCCGGAACTGTCGGCATGATCCAGCTGCGGGGGTCCCACACGCTGCGCGGCATCTGCCGGCGCAGCCGCGAAGAGGTGTTCACCACCGACGGCTTCTACCCCACCGGCGACCTGGGCCGCCTCGACACAGACGGCTTTCTCTATTTCCACGGCCGATCCGACGACATGTTCAAGGTCAGCGGCGCCACCGTCTATCCCGGTGAAGTCGAACGGGCACTCCGCGGCATCGTCGGCGTCCACAACGCCTTCGTCACCGACGTCGACGGCCAGGTTGGTGCCGCGGTGCTGGGTAGCGGACTGGACGCCGGCCAGCTGCGCAGTGCGGCACGAGAAGTGCTGAGCGCGTTCAAGATTCCATCGGTGTGGCTTTTGCTGAACTCCGATGACGACGTGCCCCGTGGCGGTACCGGAAAGGTCGACACCCGTCGGCTGCGGGAGCTGCTGAGTGCTCAGGGCACCCGCGTCCAGGGCTGACAGTTCTGCGACTCGAACGCCTTCACCGAGGTGTTGATGTTGGCGAACATCGGGCCGACCGAGATATTCGTCTGCAGCACATGCTCCTTGTTCGCATCGGGCGTGCTGTAGGTGAACCACGCGCACATCGAGTCCTGGGTCGGCACGTTGTTGATCCACACCCCGAACGTCGAGGCCGACCCGGCCGTGCGGTAGAGACCGGGCGCTATGTCAGGCCCGACCACGAACACGCCGTTGCCTGGTATCGGGTCCAACGGCTCGGCTCCGGCCGGCGGCGCCGCCGTGATCGCTGACACGCAGGCCATGAGCACCGCGGTGGTAGGCAATACGCGCATTTGATTCCCCTGTCCTGCGACCCGTACGGGCAGCGTATGTCTCCGGTCACGCCACGACAAGGCCGTCAGTGCTCGGCTCGAACCACCACCCCACGCTCGATGAGGTGGTCGATCAGCGGAATCGCGCTGGCGGCCAGATGTTCCGACATGGCGGCACGGGCCTGCTCCGCGTCATGCCTGGCCAGCGCATCCAGCACCCTCCGATGGTCCTTGACGGCTTGGTCGGGCCAGTGCTCGATCATCGGGAACACCGACTCGGGGG
Organism: Mycobacterium sp. Z3061; assembly: GCF_031583025.1. Taxonomy (NCBI): domain Bacteria; kingdom Bacillati; phylum Actinomycetota; class Actinomycetes; order Mycobacteriales; family Mycobacteriaceae; genus Mycobacterium; species Mycobacterium pumcae. Next base: position 4,982,265 of record NZ_CP134062.1, read on the forward strand.
CGTAGCGGGTGATCTGCGACATCAGTTGCGCGAGTTTGGCCGAATCCGCGGCGATATTGATGGCCCGGTGGAACTCGTGGTTCAGTCGCACCGTGCGCTCGTCGTCGTCGGCGGCGTACGCGGCCTCGAGCTGATTCTGGATCTGCTGGAGTTCGCGCAACTGGTCATCGGTGATGTTCAGCGCGGCACGCGCGGCGAGTTGTCCGCCGACGTGGGCCTGAACGTTGGCGACATCGGCGAGGTCGCGTTGCGTCAGCGGCAGCACCACAAAGCCGCGTCGAGGTTGTTGGGCGACAAGACCTTCGGCGCGCAGCGCGAACAGTGCCTCTCGCACCGGCGTCACGCTGATGCCCAGTTCCATGGCCAGCTGGTCCAGCCGCACGTACTGCCCCGCCGCGTAGGTGCCCTCGAAGATCCGCTTCCGCACGAAGGCCGCGACGTCCTCGGAAAGCTGCGGACGCGCACCGAAGTCGGGAACGGTCATGGCTTCACACCCGGTACTCGTCGAGCAGCCGCTTGCTGATGATGGACTTCTGGATCTCGCTGGTGCCCTCGCCGATCAGGAGGAACGGGGCATCACGCATCAACCGCTCGATCTCGTACTCCTTGGAGTAGCCGTATCCGCCGTGAATCCGGAAACTCTGCTGGGTCACCTCGGAACAGAACTCGCTGGCAAGGTATTTCGCCATTCCCGCGGCCACGTCGTTGCGTTCCCCGGAGTCCTTCAAGCGCGCGGCGTTGACCATCATCAGATGGGCGGCTTCGACTTTGGTGGCCATCTCGGCCAACTGGAATGCGATGGCCTGGTGATCGGCGATCGGCTTGCCGAAGGTCTGCCGCTGCTGGGCGTAGCGCACCGCCAGTTCGAAGGCTCGGAGCGCGATCCCGCAGGCACGGGCCGACACGTTGACCCTGCCGACTTCGATGCCGTCCATCATCTGGAAGAAGCCCTGACCGGGCAGGCCGCCCAGGATGTCATCGGCACTGGCGCCATAGCCGTCGAAGATGAGTTCGGTGGTGTCGATACCCTTGTATCCCAGCTTGTCGATCTTGCCGGGGATGATCAGGCCGGGCACCACTTCGCCGAATCCCGTTGGCTTCTCGACGAGAAAGGCCGTCAGGTTGCGGTGCGGTTTGTCCGCACCTTCGTCGGTGCGCACCAGCACCGCCACCAGCGTCGAGCTACCGCCGTTGGTGAGCCACATCTTCTGGCCGTCGATGGTGTAGGTCCCGTCGGAGTTGCGGGTGGCGCGGGTGCGGATGGCGGCCACATCCGACCCCAGTTCCGGTTCTGACATCGAGAAGGCGCCGCGCGTTTCACCGGTGGCCATGCGCGGCAGGAATCGTTGCTTCTGTTCGTCGGTGCCGTGCTGACGCAGCATGTACGCGACGATGAAATGGGTGTTCAGCACACCCGATACGCTCATCCATCCGCGGGCAAGCTCTTCGACACACAACGCGTAGGTCAGCAGCGACTCCCCCAGCCCGCCGTACTCCTCCGGGATCATCAGCCCGAACAGGCCCATGTCGCGCAATCCGTCGACGATGGCCTGGGGATAGGAGTCGCTGTGCTCGAGTTCCTGGGCGTTGGGTATGACCTCCTTGTCGACGAATTGGCGCACGGTGGCCACGATCTCGGTTTGGACGTCGGTGAGGCCGAGTGTCTGGGCGAGTTTGGTCATGTGCTGGATTCCTCTCAGCCTGCGATGGTTTTCGCGCCGGCCAGCCGCGTGATGTCGTCGGCCGTCAGACCCAGGTACTCCGCCAGCACGTCGGCGGTGTCCGCCCCGAGGGCCGGCGCGGCCGCGCTGGCGAGGTGCACACCATCGAAGGCGGCCGGCATTGCCGGGGCCAGATAGTCGCCTACTCCCGGCTGGTGCAGGTGGGAAAACAGCGGGTTGTCAGTCACTTTCGGGTCCCCGGCCACCTCGGCGAAGGTGCGGTACCTCTCGTGCAGCACGGTGGTAGCGGCCAGCGCCGCGCCGATCTGCTCGGCATCGTGGTCGGCGAACCAGACGGCGAACAGACCCGACAGCACATCGCGATACCGGTAGCGGTCCCCCTCCGAACCGAAGTCCACCTGCAGCGCCTCGGCCAGCGCCGCGACGGCCGCCCCGGTGCCGGTCACCTCCACCAGGTCGCGAAAATGGCGTCGCGTCAACAGCACAACCATGAACCTGACCCCGTCGCGGCTCACGAAATCCTGACCGTACTGGCCGAAAATGGAGTTACCCACTCGCGGCCGCTGGGTCCCGAGCACCTGCGGTTCGGTCAGCAGGCCCAAATTTCCCGCGGTGGCCAGCGCGACGTCTTCGAGCGCGATGCTGACGCGGGCTCCGTGACCCGACTGGTCCCGGCGGCGCACCGCCGACACGACGGCCAGCGCGGCATACAGGCCGCAGCTGACGTCCCAGGCCGGCAACACGTGGTTGATCGGGCCGGCGTGCTCGGCCGGACCGGTGACGAGCGGGAAGCCGACGGCGGCGTTGACGGTGTAGTCCACTCCGGTGGACCCGTCGCCGCGCCCGAGCAGCTGGACGTGGATGACGTCGGGCCGCCTTGCCGCCAGGGCCTCGTACCCCAGCCAGGTCATACCGGCGGCGTTGCTGACGATGATCCCGTCGGATTCGGTGACCAGTCGCTGGACCAGTTCGCGTCCTTCATCGGAGCGCAGATCGACGGTGACCGAACGCTTTCCCTTGTTGAGCCCGGTCCAGTAGATGGAGGTGCCGTCGTCTGCCAGCGGCCAGCGCTGCACATCTGCCGCACCGCCGATCGGATCGATGCGAATCACCCTCGCGCCCAACTGGTTCAGGGTCATGCCGCACAACGGCGCGGCGACGAAGCTGGACACCTCGATGACGGTGATGCCATGCAGCGGCAACGTGGGACCGCTCATGTCACCCGCTCGAACACGGCCGCCAGTCCCTGGCCGCCGCCGATACACATGGTCTCCAGGCCGTAGCGCGCCCGGCGGCGGTGGAGTTCGCGTGCCAGGGTGGCCAGCATCCGTCCGCCGGTGGCTCCCACCGGATGACCCAGCGAGATTCCCGAGCCGTGCACGTTGGTGCGGTCGTGGTCGGCGGCACCGAACTTCCACTCCCGCATCACCGCAAGGGCCTGGGCGGCAAAGGCTTCGTTGAGTTCGATGAGGTCGATGTCGCTGAGTTGGAGCCCGGCTTTGGCCAGCGCAACTTCGGTGGCCGGCACCGGCCCGATACCCATGATGTTCGGCGCCACCCCGGCCTGACCCCACGACACCAGACGCACCAGCGGCGTCAGGCCCAAGTCGGCCGCCTTGTCGGGGGTGGTCACCACACACATGGACGCGGCGTCGTTCTGCCCGCTGGCGTTGCCCGCGGTAACGGTGGAGTCCGGGTCTTCCTTGGCGAGCACGGGTTTGAGCTTGCTGAGCGATTCCACCGTGGTGTCGGCGCGCGGGTGTTCGTCGGTGGCGATCACGTCTTCACCCTGGCGGGTGCGCACCGTAACCGGCGCGATCTCCTCGGCGAGGATGCCGTTTTTCTGTGCCGCGATGGCGCGCTGGTGTGAGCGCACCGCCAGCTCGTCTTGTTCACGGCGCGAAATGCCGTACTGCCGCCGCAGATTCTCGGCGGTCTCCAGCATGCCGCCCGGCACCGAGTAGTGGCGGCCGCCGGCCGTGGTGCGCCCGCGGGCCAGCCCGTCATGCACCTGGACGCCGGAACGTGCGCCGCCCCAACGCATATCGGTGGAGTAGAAGGCGACGTTGCTCATGCTTTCGCAGCCGCCGGCGATCACCAGGTCGTTGTCGCCGGAGGTGACCTGTAGGCACGCCTGGATCACCGCCTGCAGGCCGGACCCGCACCGCCGGTCGACCTGCATTCCCGGAACGGTCACGGGCAGGCCGGCATCCAGGGCCACCACCCGCCCGATCGCGGGTGCCTCGCTGCTCGGATAGCAGTGGCCGAGAATGACGTCCTGGACGGCGTCGAGGGCTAGGCCGGTGCGCTGCAGCAGGCCTTTGAGCGCGGCGACACCAAGGTCGACGGCGCTCAGCGACTTGAACATCCCTCCGTAGCGGCCGATGGGTGTCCGGATGGGTTCGCAGATCACGGCTTCCCGACGAGCGCCAGTCGTCACAGGTGCCGACCCCCGGTGATCTCCATGACGGTGCCGGTCATATACGACGACAGATCCGAGGCCAGAAACAAAGCGACACTTGCCACCTCGCTGGGCTCACCCGCACGGCCCATCGGGACCTCGGCGACTTTCGAGTCCCAGATGCGCTGCGGCATAGCCTCCGTCATCGCCGAGCGGATCAACCCGGGGGCGATCGCGTTCACCCGGACACCAAGGTAGGCGAGCTCTTTGGCGGCAGCTTTGGTCATCCCGACGATCCCGGCCTTCGCAGCCGAATAGTTGGTCTGGCCGATCATTCCGACCTTGCCCGACACCGACGACATGTTGATGATGGCACCGCGCTTGTTCTCCCGCATGATCGCGGCGGCCAGGCGGGTACCGTTCCACGTCCCCTTGAGGTGCACGTTGATGACCTGGTCGAACTGCTCCTCGGTCATCTTGCGCATGGTCGCGTCACGGGTGATCCCGGCGTTGTTGACCATGATGTCCAAGCCGCCGAATCGCGAGAGGGCGGTGTCCAGCAGCGATTGCACCTCATCGGCTTTCGTCACATCGCACCGCACGGCAACCGCGACGTCGTCGCCACCGAGCTCGTCGGCCGCCGCCTGGGTTGCCTCCAGGTTGACATCGCCGAGCACCACCCGGGCACCCTCCGCGACGAACCGTTCGGCGATCGCGAGTCCGAGTCCTTGCGCTGCCCCCGTGATCACCGCGGTCTGACCCTCCAACAACGACACCCGTGCACCCCTTCGTCGTGGCCCGCAGTCGGGCACTCATCGGCCAATATCGTATTTCATATATGATATTGCCTTGCCAGTGCCAATCCTGCCAGAAGGAGCTGCCTCACATGACTTCAGCGGTCCCCGAAGTCTCTGACGAGGATTTTCAGGAAATCTTGGCGCAGACCCGCCACTTCATCCGGACCGCCGTCGTCCCGCGTGAGCAGGAGATCCTCGATGAAGATCGGGTGCCCGACGATCTGCGTGACCAGGCCAAGAAGATGGGCCTCTTCGGCTACGCGATCCCGCAGGAGTTCGGCGGGCTCGGGCTCAACCTGGTGCAGGACGTCGAGATGGCGATGGAACTGGGGTACACCTCATTGGCGCTGCGGTCGATGTTCGGCACCAACAACGGCATCGCCGGCCAGGTCCTGGTCGGCTTCGGCACCGACGAACAGAAGGGTCGTTGGTTGGAGTCGATCGCGTCCGGGGACACCGTCGCCTCCTTCGCCCTGACCGAACCCGGCGCCGGCTCCAACCCGGCCGGCCTGAAGACCAAAGCCGTTCGTGACCAACAGGACTGGGTCATCGACGGGCAGAAGCGGTTCATCACCAACGCCCCCGTCGCCGACCTGTTCATCGTCTTCGCCCGCACCCGGCCCGCCGACGACAAAGGTCCGGGCATCGCGGTGTTCCTGGTGCCGGCCGACGCGCCGGGCGTGGAGGTCGGGGTCAAGGACGCCAAGATGGGCCAGGAAGGTGCGTGGACGTCCGATGTCAGCTTCAACGAAGTACGCGTCGACGACACCGCGCTCATCGGCGGCAATGAAGACATCGGCTACCGCGCGGCCATGACCTCCCTGGCGCGCGGACGCGTTCACATCGCTGCGATCGCCGTGGGTGCGGCACAACGCGCGCTTGACGAATCCGTGGCCTACGCCGCGACCGCAACCCAGGGCGGCACGCCGATCGGCAACTTCCAGCTGGTACAGGCGATGCTGGCCGAACAGCAGACCGGCGTGCTGGCAGGCCGTGCACTGGTCCGCGACACGGCACGACAGTGGGTCGACAATTCCGACCGGCGCATCGCGCCGTCGGCGGCCAAGCTGTTCTGCACCGAGATGGCAGGGAAGGTAGCCGATCTCGCGGTGCAGGTACACGGGGGCAGTGGCTACATGCGCGGGGTTCCCGTCGAACGCATCTATCGCGATGTGCGACTGCTGCGACTCTACGAGGGCACCAGCGAGATTCAGCAACTGATCATCGGGTCCAACCTCGTCAAGGCGGCACAGCGATAAAGAGCTACTCCTGCCCGGAGTATCGCTCCCACGTCGACTGCCGGTTGATGCCCAACGCTGCACCGATTTTCGCCCACGCCAGGCCGCGTCGGCGTAGCTCCCGCACCCTGGAACGCAGGTCGGTTTCGGCGTGGCGGGCTCTCGGCCGGCTCCTACCGACTCATCGCCGAGGGGGGTGTTCGACACCTTCGACCCGGAGGGGGTCGGTGACATGATTCAGGGGTTCGCCGCCAGCATGGATACGCACCTGGTTCGCATCATGAACGCGCCGGACGCGCGGGCTCGGCGCAAAGCCATCGATGACGCGGTCAGGCGCCTGAAGCTGTACGGCGTTGCGACGGACCGAATCCTGGGGCTGCCCGACGGGTCGACAGTGGTGGTCACCCGCAAGCAGGTGGAGAAGATGGTGGCACTTCTCCCGAGCGGGTGATCAACCAATCAGGTCCAGGGTCCCCAGGTCGCGAATCGCCTGACACCCGCGTGTGAGCATGGTCAGCACCATGTCGTCGCCGCGGTCGGTTGAGGACGCGAACGCGAACCCCAGCGCCGAGATCAGTGGCGCCTGAACAACTCCCAAGCGATAGTCACGCCAGCAGGTGTCACGGTCATACCCGGTGACGCCATGGCTCAGCAGCCCTTGGTGATAGTCGTCGACCAGGCCTTGCTCGATTTCCGCGCGAAGTGGCGAATCGAGGCTGGTGGCCGTGAAATACGCCAGATCCCTGGCCGGGAGCCCGATACCGAGCGTCTGCCAGTCGACGACGCTCACCCGGGTGCGATCGGGATCGAACAACAGGTTGTCCAGGCGGTAATCGCCGTGCAGCAACGCATACCGGTCGTGCTCGGAAAGCAACCACGGTGTCACCACACGCATTGTGGCGCTGAAGATTTCACGATCCTGCTCGGTCATCCGGTCACCGAGCTTCTCGAGTGTGATGTCCGCACTCAGCTGCGCCACGTCACCGAGACCCTTGGCCGAGTCCTGGTCGGGGCGCCCGAATGCGATGCCGGGCAGGTCCAGCCACTCCGGATCACACCAGGTCGGTCCGTGCAGGCCGGCCAACGCGGTCACCGCCAACCGCGCCTCCCGCTCACCGCAACCCGCGATCTGGTCGCCCTGTACTGCAGGTGCCTGGTCAGCCAGCAGCAGTGCGTATTCCATTGCGTCATCGGTGATCTCGCAGTAATAGCACTCCGGTACCGGCACCCGCACCCGGTCGGCGACGGAGCTGTAGAACGAGCATTCGCTGCGGTAACCGAAGACCACCCGATCCCGCACGGCGTCATCCTGTGCCGGCAACTTGATCACGAACGTCTCGGGGAGACCGCCGGGGTCCGAGCCGTAGGTGGCCGCCACCCGGTAGGTGGCCCCGGTTTGCCCGGTCCCGATCGCCACCACTTCTGCGCCGGCAACCTCCACCGACGTGCCGCGGCGACTGAGCACCGTCGACAACCACTCGGGCGTCACGTCGGTGGGGTAACGCGGGATCGACAACAGGGCACTCACCACACGCCTCCAGCCAGGTTACGAGCTACCTAGGAGAGACTGTAAGGCATACGGCATCGGCTTCCGTACCTCGCGGCCTAGAAGCCTTTGGGCGCTTCCCGGACGGCCCGCACCGCCGACTCGTCACCTTCGAAGTCAACCCGGGCTGCCCGGCCCACCGCAAACAGCAGCAGTTCTTCGGGCTCACCAGTCACCGTGACGGCCGGTCCGCTACCCGCAGTCAGTAGCGTCTTACCCTCGGTGGTGCGCAGCGCAACCCGTCCAGGCACTTTCGCCAGGGTGAGCCGGCCCATCAGCGGTACGGTCCGGGCCAGCCTGCTTTTCAGAGCAGGCTCGAGGGTGCGAGGCTCCCAGCTCGCGGCGGCGCGACGGACATCCTCGTGGTGGATGAACATCTCCGCCACGTTGATCAGCGGGTCGAGCACTTTGAACGGCGAGTAGGCAGGCGGACCGGATGCGACCTTGCCCACCAGCTCGTCCCACCCGGTGTGCTCAGCGACCTCGTTCTGGACCTTCTCGGTGTGTTTGGCGAAGAAGGGAATGAGTATGCCCGGGGCTGCGTCTGGGCGGTACTCTCTGACCACCAGATGAGCTGCCAGGTCGCGGGTTTTCCACCCTTCGCAGAGAGTCGGCGCCTCCGGCCCCGCGGCACGGATGGTCTCCACCAGCGCGGCCCGTTCGCGTTGTGCAATCGACACGTGATCTCCCGTCGGTTTCAGGCGGTACTGCGCAAACCCCGATCGTATCCATTCACCACAGATCCGTAGGTTTCGAAAGTTTGTGCGATGGCTATCCGGGGTGCGGAGGTGACAGCAATGACCAACAACGAAGCACTACAGGCCCCGCAAGAGAATCCCGAGAAGGACCCCGCGGACTGGGTGACCGGCGATGAACCGATGACCGGACCCCAACGCAGTTATGTGCAGACTCTGGCCCAGGAGGCCGGCGCCGATGTGCCCGACGACCTGACCAAGGCTCAGGCATCCGCGCTGATCGACGAGCTGCAGCAGAAAACCGGCCGGGGCACCGGTTAGGCTGCGGTCGAACGCAATTCGCGCAGTGCGGTGCGTAAACCGCGGCGCCGGCCTGTCTCGGGATCGATGAAGCTCTCCTTCAGGCCGGCGCGCACGCGAAACTTCAACTCCGAGCGCGTCTCCGGGGCGTCGTCGGATGTCGCCTTGAGCATGCTGTCCGGCAGCGCCAGCTTCAGAATCGTCCAGAACGACTGAAAGTACTGGCGACCAAGAGATCCTGTCGTATAGGGCAGGTCGTACTTCTCGCAAAGCTCGCGGACTCGAACCGAAATCTCGGCATAACGGTTGCTGGGCAGGTCCGGGAACAAGTGGTGCTCGATCTGGTAGCAGAGGTTGCCGCTGATGAACGCCATCACCGGTCCGGCGTTGAAGTTGGCAGATCCCAGCATCTGGCGCAGATACCACTCCCCCGGCGTCTCGTTCTCGAACTCCTCGACCGTGAACTTCTCTGCGCCGTCCGGGAAGTGACCGCAGAAGATCACCATGTAGGACCAGTAGTTGCGGATCAGGTTGGCCACGAAATTGGCCTTCATGGTCTGCTTCCAATTGCGGCCCGTCAACGCCGGGAACACCACGTAATCCTTGCCGGCCTGCTTGGCAACCTTGGTGCCGATCACGCGCAGATCCTTGCGCGCCTCCGCCCAGGTCTTCTCCTTCTTCCGGAGCTTCTTCGACTCGATGTGGTGCAATGCGACACCCCACTCGAACAGCGTGCCCAGCAGAATGTTGTAGATCGGGTTGCCGAGATAGTAGGGCTCCCAGGGTTCGTCGCGAGTCACCCGCATGATGCCGTAGCCGACGTCGGCGTCGAGGTCGACGACGTTGGTGTACTTGTGGTGGACGAAATTGTGCGAGTGCTTCCACTGCACGCTCGGGCAGGTTGTGTCCCACTCCCACTCGGTGGAATGGATCTCCGGGTCGTTCATCCAGTCCCACTGCCCGTGGGTGATGTTGTGGCCGAGTTCCATGTTCTCGATGATCTTGGCCATGCCGAGCATGCCGGTTCCGGCCAGCCAGGCGAACCTGTTTCTACTGGCGAACAACGCAATTCGGCCACCGGCGGCGAGCGCACGCTGCAACTGAATGGAGCGACGGATATAGCGGGCGTCGCGTTCGCCGCGGGACTCCTCGACTTCGGCACGGATCGCGTCCAACTCTTGCGCAAGCTGTTCGACGTCCTCGGCGGTCAGGTGGGCGTATTCCTTGATGTCGGTGATGGCCATCTGTTACTCCTTCAGATTTTGAGCGTGCAGTCGCCGGACGCGGTGGAAATGCAGGTCTGAATGCGGTCGCCTTCGCGGTGTTCGGTTCCCGACCGGAAGTCGCGGACATGCCCCGCTTCCAATGGCAGTACGCAGGTTTGGCAGATTCCCATCCGGCAACCGAAGGGCATCTGGATGCCGACCTTCTCACCGGCGTCCAGCAGCGAGGTGGCACCATCGATTTCGATCGTCTTGTCGGAGACCGAGAAGGTGACCGTTCCGCCTTCGCCGCCTTTGTCGGTGGCGGCGATCGTGAAGCGCTCCATGTGCAGCTGGTCGCTGAGATCAGCCTTCTCCCAGAGCTTTTCAGCGTCATCCAGTAGAGCAGATGGGCCGCAGACCCAGGCCGGTCGCTCTTTCCAGTCCGCGGCGATGTCGGCCAGCTTCCCGAATTCCAGGTGGCCATCAGTTCCGGTGAGCTGCAGATGAAGTCGGTAACCGGGCTGGGACTTCTCCAGTTCGCGCAGCTCTTCGCGGAAGATCACGTCGGCTTCGCTGGGCGCTGAGTGGATATGGACGATATCGGCCTTCTGCCCGCGTGACTGGAAGGTCCGCAGCATGGCCATCACCGGTGTGATACCGCTGCCGGCGGTGATGAAGAGGATCTTTTCCGGTGGCGGTTCGGGCAGCGCGAAATCCCCCTTGGGAGCGGCGAGCCGGACGATGGTGCCCGGTTTGACGCCCTCCACCAGGTGGGTGGACAGGAATCCCTCGGGAGTGGCCTTGACGGTGATGGTGATGTGCTTGTTGTCCCGGCGGGGAACCGAGGTCAACGAATACGAACGCCAGTGCCAGCGACCGTCGATCCGCAGACCGATGCCGACGTACTGACCGGCTTTGTAGTCCCCGGAGAATCCCCACCCCGGTTTGATCGTCACGGTGGCCGAGTCTTCAGTTTCCGGTTGTACACCCACAATCAGCCCACGAAGCTCGCGCGCGGACCAGAGGGGGTTGAGAAACTTCAGGTAGTCATCGGGCAACAGCGGCGTGGTCGCTCGGGCGGCCAGCCCGCGCGCGACGTTCGCCCAGGGCGTCGATGCTGTTTGAACACCTTCGGCCGGCGCTTTACTCCACTGCAAGACACTGCGAAGTGTCGAACCCATAGTTCTCCCCGGTGGCGTCAGAGGCTTCCGTGAGACGGTTGAAGCACGGTAACTATCAAACTTCCCGATCCGGGCCTTCGATAAACACTTGTTCGCTGAAATGAGCGAAGTGCTTAGGGGCTGAGTGCGGGCGGAGGGACTCGAACCCACACGCTCTTTCGAGCAATGGCACCTAAAGCCATCGCGTCTGCCATTTCGCCACGCCCGCTGCGTTGCTCGATCGTACCGCTCGGCTTGAGCCGAGCCGTTGCGGACGCCGAGCGTGAAACCTGGGCGGAGAATCGGCGAATTCGCCGCCCTCAGCTCACGTTGGACGACGCCGTATCCCCACGCGGTACCGTCGTAGGGTGTCCACCCCGGTCCGCACGAGGCGCCGCCGACCCGCGTTGATTGTCCTGGTCGTCTTTGCGGCATGCGGCTGCCTGGCACTGGGCTGGTGGCAGTGGACTCGGTTCCAGTCGGTGTCGGGCGGTTACCAGAACCTCGGCTACGCGCTGCAGTGGCCGATGTTCGCCGCGTTCTGCGTCTATGCGTACCGTAAGTTCGTTCGCTACGAAGACGTCCCGCCCGCTCCGCGGGACACCGCCACCGAGATTCCGCCCGGCCTGCTTCCCGAACGCCCGAAACCCGAACCGCAACAGCCCGCTGATCCCGCACTGCGCGAGTACAACGCCTACCTGGCCGAACTCGCCAAAGACGATGCTGCACAGCAGAAAAGGACGACCGCATGAGCACCCCCGAGACGCCCGAGCGCAGCGCTTCGGCGTTCCCCGCCGAAAAGATCCGCACGGCGTTGTTGGCTTATCGGGTGATGGCGTGGACGACTGGTATCTGGCTCATTGTGCTGTGCGGCGAGGTCGTCTCGCACTTGGTCTACCACCACGAGATCCGGTGGATCGAAGTCGTGCACGGCTGGGTGTACTTCGTGTACGTGCTGGCCGCGTTCAACCTCGCGATCAAGGTCCGGTGGCCGATCGGCAAGACCATCGGCGTGCTGCTCGCCGGCACCATTCCGTTGCTCGGCATCATCGTCGAACACCGGCAGACCAAAGAGGTCAAGGCCAACTTCCCGGTCTGACTTACAGCGTCCGCAGCGCCGGCAACAACAAGGCCAGCGCGCGGCCGCGGTGGGACACCGCGTCTTTTTCCGCTGGGCTGAGTTGCGCGGCCGTCCGGCCGTCGGCGTCGGCGGGCAGAAACACCGGGTCGTAGCCGAATCCGCCGTCTCCGCGCGGCTCGTGGGCGATCGTCCCGGGCCACTCGCCGCGCACGACCACCTCATGCGCATCGGAGACCAGCGCGCAGGCCGAGACGAACGCCGCGGCGCGCCGCTCGTCGGGCACGTCGCGCATCTGCGCCAACAACAGTGCGGTGTTGGCGGCGTCGTCGCCGTGGCTACCCGACCAGCGCGCGGACAGCACGCCGGGCATGCCGTTCAACGCGGCGACCTCCAGCCCGGAGTCGTCGGCGACGCTCGGCAATCCAGTGGCGGAGAACGCATCACGCGCCTTGGCGAGTGCGTTGTCCTCAAATGTCGCACCCGTCTCGGGCGCCTCGTCGAACGGCGGCACGTCATCCAGCGACAGCAGAGTGACCCCGGACAGTCCGGCGGCGTCGAGCACCCGTTGCAACTCGGCCAGCTTCTTGCGGTTGCGGCTGGCCACCAAGAGCACGCTCAGCTTCCGAACGCCTTCGGCGACTTCGGCCCCTCGGGCAGCACGCCGGGGTACGGCAGCGCCAACGCCTCACGCTGGGCGGCGAACAACTTGTCACACGCGCCCAACGCCATGTCGAGCAGCTTGTCCAAGGTCGAGCGCGGGAAGGTCGCGCCCTCGCCGGTGCCCTGCACCTCGACCAGGGTGCCGGTGTCGGTGGCGACGACGTTCATGTCGACCTCGGCGCGGGAGTCCTCCTCATAGGGCAGATCGACGCGGACGCGCCCGTCGACGACGCCGACGCTCACCGCCGCGATCGCACACGACAGCGGCCGGGGGTCAGAGAGCTTGCCGGCCGCCGACAGGTACGTGACGGCGTCGGCCAGCGCGACGTAGGCGCCGGTGATGGCCGCCGTCCGGGTACCGCCGTCGGCCTGCAACACGTCGCAGTCGACGGCGATGGTGTTCTCGCCGAGGGCGGCCAGGTCGATGCACGCCCGCAGCGACCGGCCGACCAACCGGCTGATCTCCTGTGTGCGCCCGCCGACGCGGCCCTTGACCGATTCCCGGTCCGATCGGGTGTGAGTGGCTGACGGCAACATCGCGTACTCCGCGGTGAGCCAGCCAAGGCCGGATCCCTTGCGCCAGCGCGGCACCCCTTCGGTGACGCTGGCAGTGCACATGACCTTCGTGCCGCCGAATTCGATCAGCACCGAACCCGCCGGGTGGTCGGTGAAACCGCGGGTGATGGTTACCGGGCGAAGCTCGTCGTCGAGGCGGCCGTCTTCTCTTTTGGACACGAGATCCACCCTATCGCCGGGCGTCTTGTGCGCACGGACGGCATTGAGTGTGCGGGCACTGCTTTCGGCGTGCGGTCACCGCGGCGATCCGCCGCAAATCGCACGGTCACCGCACAAGGAGTAGCAACCTCAGCCCGCCCGCCGGACTTCGATGGTCTCGCCGGGCACGACCGCGTGCACGGGCCCGTCGAACTCGGCCTTGGCCTCGCTGATGACATCCTCGCGGGAGGTCCAGGGCGGAATGTGAGTCAGCAGCAACTCCCGCACGCCCGCCGCCGCCGCGGCGCGCCCGGCTTCGGTGCCGGACAGATGCAGGGCGGGCGGATGCTTCGGGGAGTGCGTCCACGACGCTTCGCAGAGGAAGACGTCCGCGCCTCGGGCCAGTTCGACGAGTTGGTCGCACTCACCGGTGTCCCCGCTGTAGACCAGGGAGGCTCCGCTCGGATCGGTGAAACGCAGTCCGAACGACTCCGTGGGATGCGCGACGACCCGGGGCAGCACGCTCAGTGCGCCGATGTTCACCGCCTCGCCGTCGACCCAGTGGCGCACATCGAAGATGTCCGAGCAATCGTCGATCTCGCCGCCGTAGGGAGACGAGGCCGCGCCCAGCCGCGACCACGTGTCGCTCGGCCCGTACAGCAACGCCTTGCCGTTCGGCTTGGCCGTGGGGTGGTACCGCCGCCAGACGAACAGACCCGGCACATCCAGGCAGTGGTCCGCGTGCAGATGCGACAGCAACACATGGACCGAACCCGGATCGGCATGTCTCTGCAGCGCGCCCAGCACACCCCCGCCGAAGTCGATAACAAGCGGTGGAGTGTCCGGTGCCCGAAGTAGATAACCCGACGCGGGCGAATCCGGACCCACGACGCTGCCGGAGCATCCGAGCACGGTTAGTCGCACGGACACCACTGTGCCATGCCCGTTACCACGATGGGGAAAACATCGCCGCATTGGGCCGTCAGAATCATCGGCTTTTTCACGAGACGGGAGTCTGCCGAGCGGGTTCGACGCCGACCACCGCGGGGCCGAGGAATCGGGAGGCGAGTTTGGTGAACGCCTCGGGGTCGCCGGTGGCTTCGAACACCCGGGTGGCCGGCGGCCCTTCATGCGGGCGCAGCAGGTCGAGTTCGGTGAGGACGCGGACCACCTGCTTGGCGGTCTCCTCGGCGCTGGAGACCAGGGTGACGTCCTCCCCCATCACGAGCTGGATCAGTCCGGACAGCAACGGGTAGTGGGTGCAACCCAGCACCAGTGTGTCGACCTCGGCGCGCTGCAGCGGCTCCAGATAACCCTCGGCCAGGCCGAGCACCTGCCGTCCGCTGGTGACGCCTCGCTCGACGAAGTCGACGAAACGGGGGCAGGCCACGGCGGTGATCTCGGTGTCCCGGGCGGCGGCGAAGGCGTCCTGGTAGGCGTGGGAGGTGATGGTCGCCCGCGTGCCGATCACCCCGATGCGGCCGTTGCGGGTGGCGGCGACCGCGCGTCGGACCGCCGGCAGGATCACCTCGACGACCGGCACGTCGTACCGTTCGCGCGCATCCCGCAGGCAGGCCGCCGACGCGGAGTTGCACGCGATCACCAAAGCCTTGACGCCGCGGCTGACCAGGTCGTCGCCGATGGCCAGCGCGTGTGCGCGAATCTCGGGTATGGCCAGCGGCCCGTACGGGCCGTTGCCGGTGTCGCCGACGTAGATGATGTCCTCGTCGGGCAGTTGGTCGATGATCGCCCGCGCGACTGTGAGCCCTCCGACACCGGAATCGAAGACTCCGATGGGAGCCAGCGGCGAACTCATGACTGCGGGTGCGGCGAGCGGAGAGCCCTCTTCCGCTCGCGAGCCTTGCGCTCGGGGGCCGACAACATATACGCGGCCACCACACCGGCGATCGCACCACACAAGTGGCCCTGCCAGGACACGCCCCCGCACACACCGAGGACGGGCAGCGCGCCGAGCAGCACGCCGCCGTACACGAACAGCACCACCAGCCCGATGATGATGTCCCAGACATGGCGGACGAATATGCCGAACACCAACAAGAAGGCGAGCCAGCCGAAGATCAGTCCGGAGGCGCCGATGTGGTCGGTTGGGCCGCAACTGCTACCCACGTTGCCGATCAGCCAGGTCCCGAACCCACCCAGGATCCAGATGATCGCGGTGGCCCAGACGAACCGGGACAGTCCGGCCAGCGTCATCAGGAAACCCAGCACCAGCATCGGGACGGTGTTGGCGATCAGATGTTGCCAGTTGGCGTGCAACACCGGGGCGAAGACGATGCCCCACAGGCCGTCGGTGGTCAGTGGCCGGATGCCGTTGCGGTCCAGCCGGCCTCCGCTGAGTTGATCGATCAGCTCGACGACGTACAGCAGCGCGACGAAGGTGATGATCGTCGTCGCGCCGATCACCCAGCCCGGCTTCTTGTCCGGTTGGGTTGCCGGGGCGCGCTTGTTCATCCGCTCCTCCTCATCGCCTACCCCAAACGTCCAGGTTACCGGTACAGCACGCCACTACCCGCCCGCGACCGCCGGCAGGATGGTGACCGAGTCGCCGTCGGCGACGGCGGTGTCCAAGCCGCCGGAGAACCGGACATCCTCGTCGTTGACGTAGATGTTCACGAACCGGTGCAGCCGGCCGTTGTCGATGAGCCGATCGGAGATTCCCGAGTAGTTGGCTTCCAGATCGTTGATGACCGCGCCCAGCGTGTCACCGCTCGCAGAGACGCGCTTCTCGCCACCGGTGTGGGGTCGCAGGATGGTCGGGATGGACACGGTGACGGTCATGCTGGCCTTTCTGTGGCGCGCGGTCAGTACTGCTCGACGATGTCAACAGGTTCCTCGCTTACGACACCGTTGACAATGCGGTAGCTGCGCACCTCGCTCCGGTGCGGATCGCGGGTGGACACCAACACATAGTGCGCGTCCGGTTCGGCCGCGAGGTCGATATCCGTGCGACTCGGATATGCCTCGGTGCCCGGGTGGGAGTGGTAGATGACGACGGGCACCTCGTGCGCTCGTTCCAGAGCCCGCCACACCCTGAGTTGCTCGCCGGAGTCGAATCGGTAGAAGCGCGGCGAGCGTTCGGCGTTGGCCATGGGGATGTGCCGCTCCGGCCGATCCGAGCCGTCCGGGCCGGCCAGCAGACCGCAGGCTTCGTCGGGGTGATCACGGCGGGCATGGGCGATGATCGCCTCCACCAGGTCGGCACGGATCACCAACACCGGAACACCTTCAGCTCCCGAACGCGCCCGGCAACACATCCCGGTATGCCGGTATCGCAGCCACCGACTCGGCGGCGATCACTCCGTCGAGCACGGCCCGGGCCAGGCAGTCGGCCGCGGCCGCGCCCACCATGGTGAGTAGACCGGTCTCGGGTGACAGCGCGGCGGGGGTGTTGGCCGACGGCGGCACCTCGACGGCGCCGGTCGCCAGTGCGAACACGGTGTCGCCGTCCAGCGGGGTGTGGGCGGGCCGCAGCGTCCGGGCCAGACCGTCGTGTGCGGCGATCGCGACCCGACGGCACCCCGCAGGGCTGAGGGCCGCATCCGTCGCCACCACCGCGATGGTGGTGTTCAGCTCGCTCAGCGGGGACGGCAACTGCGCCAGCGCCTCAATCTGCTCGAATGGTGGTGATGCAAGGCCGAATTCACCGGCCAACCCGGCCATCCAGGGCAACCCGGTGGCCGGGTCGATGGCGTCACCGGCGGCGTTGACCACGACCAGCGCGCCGACGGTCACTCCGGACGGCAGAGTGACCGACGCCGTCCCCACGCCGCCTTTGAGCACTCCGGCCCGTGCGCCGACGCCGGCGCCGACCGTCCCGGTTTCGACCGCAGCCGCGTCGCCGGACGCGTCGGCCGCCACGCACGCCGCGTAGCCGAACTCGGCCGTGGGCCGGCAATTCCAGGCCCCGACCGGCAGATCGAAGATCACCGCACCCGGCACGATCGGCACCACGCCGTCGCCCATGGCCACGCCGCGCTGCTGTTCCTCCAGCCAGCGCATGACGCCGTCAGCAGCGGCGAGCCCGAACGCGCTGCCGCCGGCGAGCAACACCGCGTCCACGTAGCGCACGCTGTTGACAGGGTCGAGCAGATCGGTCTCCCGGGTGCCCGGTGCGCCGCCACGGCAATCAACCGCACCCACCGTGCCGGGCGGCGGCAGCACCACGGTGACCCCGCAGGCCCACCCGGAGCCCAGAGACGCATCGGCGTCCAGACGGTGGTGGTGGCCGACGCGGATGCCGCCGACGTCGGTGATGGAGCTCATCCGGCCGGTTTGCCCATCAGCACCAGCACGAGGTATTCCTGCAGCACCGTCAGCCACTGATAGACGTCGAAGTGCGCGGCCAATGGATGGTCGGCGGGCAGCCGCTCCGGGCCCTGCGGGCCGATCTCGAGCATGACTCCCAGGGTCAACCGAAGATCGTTTACGGCCGAGATCCAGGCGTTGGCGCTGTCCTCCGTCAGCTCGAACCTGCCGCCATTGGCCGGCAAGGTGTCCAGCAACTGTTGGGCCGCAACACGTTTGGCGTCGATGATCTCCGGCTCGTGCAGGCTGCGCAGCGCCGAGTTCAGCGCTTCGGACGCATCGAGAGTCAACGGATCGCCTTCGTCGTTGCGGTAGAAGTCCGGCAACAGGCGTCCGAGTGTCGCATCGGCCGGGCGCTCGGAGTGCCCGGTCTTGATCCCGGTGATCTCCTCGAGTTCGTCCGACGGCGACGAGGCCTGCCGCTCGTCGAGCAGGCCGACCATCGCGCTCACCAGGTTCTGCAGCAGAGCCGCCTCGTGCGGGGCCAGCGACGACCGGAAACGGGGTCCGTTACGGGTTTCGACGCGCTTCCATTTGCGCACTATCAGAACTCAGCGGTCCTGCTGCATGGTCGCCCACAACCCGGCGGCATGCAGCTTGGACACGTCGACCTCCATCGACTCCCGACTGCCAGACGACACCACGGCCTTTCCTTCGTTGTGCACCTGCAGCATCAGTTTGGTGGCATGCGGCTCGCTGTAACCGAACAACTTCTGGAATACGTAGGTCACGTAGGTCATCAGATTGACCGGGTCGTCCCAGACGATGGTCACCCACGGACTCGTCGTAGCTTCGACCGGAGCGGATTCCCGTTGCCCGGTGCTGCCCGGCTTGGCCGGCGCGATCGCTACAACCATGGCGCTAAGGATACCGAGCCAGGCTTACTTTGCAGCCAGCCGATACCTTTGCGATGTGAACGACTCGGTACTTGCTGGGCTGCTGACCGACAAATACGAGTTGACCATGCTGGCGGCGGCCCTGCGCGACGGCACCGCGCACCGGCGCACCAGCTGGGAGGTGTTCGCCCGGCGGCTTCCGGCGGGCCGGCGTTACGGGGTGGTCGCCGGAACCGGCCGGCTGCTGGAAACCTTGCCGCAGTTCAGGTTCGACGACGCCGCCTGTGCCTTGCTGGCTGAATTTCTCGACGCTGACACGGTGGAGTATCTGCGGGAATTCCGCTTCCGCGGCGACATCGACGGCTACGCCGAGGGCGAGCTGTACTTTCCACACTCGCCGGTGCTGTCGGTGCACGGCAGCTTCGCCGAGTGCGTGCTGCTCGAAACCCTGATCCTGTCGATCTTCAACCACGACACGGCGATCGCGTCGGCGGCGGCACGCATGGTGAGCGCGGCCGGCGGTCGCCCGGTGATCGAGATGGGCTCCCGGCGCACCCACGAGCGGGCCGCGGTGGCGGCCGCACGAGCCGCCTACATCGCCGGATTCGCCGGCACATCCAACCTCGAGGCCCAGCGGCGCTACGGTGTGCCGTCGGTGGGCACCGCCGCGCATGCGTTCACCATGCTGCACACCACCGCTGAGGGTCCCGATGAGCTGGCGGCGTTCCGCGCGCAGGTCGAAGCGCTGGGGCCGGACACCACGCTGCTGGTCGATACTTACGACGTGACCACGGGAGTGGCCAACGCCGTGGCGGCCGCCGGTCCGGACCTGGGTGCCGTCCGGATCGACTCCGGCGACCTTGCGGTGCTGGCTCATCAGGTGCGTGCCCAACTCGACGAGCTGGGTGCCCCCAACACACGGATCGTGCTGTCCAGCGATCTCGACGAGTTCTCGATCGCCGGGTTGCTCGCAGCGCCGGTGGACAGCTACGGCGTGGGTACCTCCCTGGTCACCGGCTCGGGTGCCCCGACGGCAAGCATGGTCTACAAGCTGGTGGAGGTGGACGGAATCGCGGTGCAGAAGCGCAGCAGCCAGAAGGGGTCGCACGGCGGCCGCAAAGCGGCGCTGCGGCTGTCCCGGCCCACCGGCATCGTCACCGAAGAGATCGTGCATCCTTTCGGGCGCCCGCCCTCGGCTCGGGATCCGCACCGGGTGCTGACGACACAGCTCGTCCGCGGCGGCGAGGTCCTGGTGGACAACGACCTCACGGCGGCGCGGGAGTTGGTGGCGTCGGGGCTGCGCAGCCTGCCCTGGGAGGGACTGGCGTTGTCGCCCGGCGATCCGGCGATCCCGACACAGACCATTCCGGCCTGAGCCGTGACCGAGTCTGTGCCGGAGTTGCTGGCGATCGCGGTGGCCGCGCTCGGCGGCAGCGAACGCCGCGGACAAGTGGACATGGCCACCGAGGTGGCAAGGGCCTTCGAGACAGGTGAGCACCTGGTCGTGCAGGCCGGCACCGGCACCGGCAAATCGTTGGCTTACCTGGTTCCCTCGATCGTCCGGGCGGTCAGCGACGACGAGCCGGTCGTGGTGTCCACCGCAACGATCGCTTTGCAGCGCCAACTCGTCGACCGCGACCTGCCCCGGCTCGCCGATTCGCTGGCGAGTGCGTTACCGCGCCGGCCGACCTTCGCGTTGCTGAAGGGACGCCGAAACTATCTGTGCCTGAACAAGATCCACAACGGTAGCGCGGGCGACGATACCGATGACCGGCCGCAGGAGGAATTGTTCAACCCGATGGCGGTCACGGCGCTGGGCCGCGACGTCCAACGGCTCACCGAGTGGTCGGCCGAAACCGAGACCGGTGACCGTGACGACCTGAAGCCCGGTGTGCAGGACCGGTCCTGGTCTCAGGTCAGCGTCTCGGCGCGCGAATGCATCGGGGTCGCGCGCTGCTCGTTCGGCGCTGAGTGTTTCTCCGAGCGAGCCCGGGCGCGGGCCGGAACCGCTGATGTCGTCGTCACCAACCACGCGCTGCTGGCGATCGACGCCGTGTCCGACTCTGCGGTGTTGCCGGAGCACTCCTTGCTGGTGGTCGATGAAGCCCATGAACTGACCGACCGGGTGACCTCGGTCGCCACCGCAGAGCTGACGTCGGCGACGCTGGGGGTGGCCGCACGGCGGTTGGGCCGGCTGGTGAGCCCGGAACTGGTCGATCGCCTGGAAGCGGCGTCGGCCACCTTCTCCTCCGCGATCCACGACGCCCAGCCCGGGCGCATCGACCACCTCGACGACGAGTTGGCGACGTACCTGGCCGCGTTGCGCGATGCCGCCAATGCGGCCCGTTCGGCGATCGAGAGCACCAGCGACGCGCGGGCGGCGGCGGCGCGCGCGGAAGCTGCCTCGGCGTTGATCGAGATCTCCGATACCGCGGCGCGGATCCTCGATTCGTTCGGACCGGCCATTCCCGACCGCACCGACATCGTCTGGCTGGATCACGAAGAGAACCGGGGTACGCCGCGCGCGGTGCTCCGCGTGGCACCCCTGTCGGTGGCCGAACTACTGGCCGGCAAGGTGTTCTCGCGTGCCACGACGGTGCTGACGTCGGCGACCCTGACGGTCGGCGGGGCCTTCGACGCGATGGCGCAGGCGTGGGGTCTGACGGGTGCGGACACGGCGTGGCGGGGTGTTGACGTCGGCTCGCCGTTCAGTCACGCCAAATCCGGCATCCTCTACGTCGCCGCGCACCTGCCGCCGCCGGGTCGCGACGGCACCGGCTCGGCCGAGCAGCTGACCGAGATCACGGAGTTGATCACCGCCGCGGGCGGGCGCACGCTGGGTCTTTTCTCGTCGATGCGCGCGGCCCGGGCAGCGGCCGAGGCGATGCGCGAGCGGCTGTCCACCCCGGTGCTGTGTCAGGGCGACGACAGCACCTCCGCGCTTGTCGAGCAGTTCGCCGACAACCCCGAGACCTCGCTGTTCGGAACGCTGTCGCTGTGGCAGGGCGTCGACGTCCCCGGGCCGTCGCTGTCGTTGGTATTGATCGACCGCATCCCGTTCCCCCGACCCGATGACCCGCTGCTGAGCGCGCGGCAGCGCGCGGTGGGCGCCCGCGGCGGCAACGGCTTCATGGCTGTGTCGGCCAGTCATGCGGCGCTGTTGCTCGCGCAGGGTTCGGGCCGGCTGCTGCGTCGGGTCACCGACCGCGGCGTGGTGGCGGTGCTGGACTCGCGGATGGTGACGGCCCGGTACGGGGAGTACCTGCGGGCGTCGTTGCCGCCGTTCTGGCAGACCACCAACACCGAGCAGGTCCGCGCCGCCCTGCGCCGGCTGCGCGACTCCCCTGCGCGAACAGACGCAAACTCGCACGGATCTCCTTGAGATCGTGCGAGTTTGCGGCTGCTCGCGCTCGTACTAGGCCAGCGTGACCAGGCCGAGTTCGTTGCTGTCGGCCAGCATCGGATGCCGCGGCAGCACCCGCACCGTGTAACCCAGTGCGCCCGCCAGCGGCAGCGGCGTCGTCGTGGAGAAGACTTGATTGCCTCCCTCGGCGCTGCCGGTGTACGTCATCTCGACGGTGAGTGGGTCCAGCAGCTCGTCGCCGCTGTCGACCCGCCCGAGCACCGCCTCCACCGTCACCTCGTCGGGTGCCAACCCGGCCAACTGCACGGTCGCGGTCAGGGTCAGCTTCGATCCGAGCAGCGGAGAATCGGGCAGTCCGGTGCTGTCGACATCGGTGATGACGATGCGCGGCCATGCCTCCTCGGCCCGGCGCCGGTACGCGGTCAGTTCGCGAGCCGGCTCGAACGTGCCGCCCGCGATGGTGTTGCGCCGCGACTGCGCCGCCGGGGTGTAGTACCGCTCGACGTAGTCCGTGACCATCCGGGAGGCCAGCACCTTCGGACCGAGGGTCTGCAGGGTGTGGCGGACCATCTCGATCCAGCGCGGCGGCACACCATGCTCGTCGCGCTCGTAGAACTTCGGCGCCACCGCCTGCTCCAGCAGGTTGTAGAGAGCCGTCGCCTCCAGGTCGTCGCGCCGGTCCTCATCGGCGACACCGTCCGCGGACGGTATCTCCCAACCGTTTTCACCGTCGTACCATTCATCCCACCAGCCGTCGCGGATGGACAGGTTCAGCCCGCCGTTGAGTGCGCTCTTCATGCCCGACGTGCCGCACGCCTCCAGCGGCCGCAACGGGTTGTTCAGCCACACGTCGCAGCCCCAGTACAGCAACCGCGCCATCGACATGTCGTAGTTGGGCAGGAAGGCGATGCGATGCCGCACCTCCGGGCGGTCGGCGAACCGCACCACCTGCTGGATCAGCGCCTTGCCACCGTCGTCGGCAGGGTGCGACTTGCCGGCGACGATCAGCTGAATCGGCCGTTCCTCGTTGAGCAGCAGCCGTTCCAGCCGGCCCGGATCACGCAGCATCAGGGTCAGCCGCTTGTACGTCGGGACTCGCCGGGCGAACCCGACCGTGAGTACATTCGGATCGAAAGCCTTTGCGATCCAACCTAATTCAGCCTCGGATGCGCCCCGTTCCAACCACGACTGACGCAGCCGGGCCCGGACATCCTCGACCAGCAACTCGCGCAGCTGGGACCGGATCCACCACAGATGCCCGGCGTCGACCTGCTGCAGCCGCAACCACACGGCGGGCTCGCTGAACGAGTCCGAGCCGGCCAGCTCGCGCCCCAGCTGCAGCCACTGCGGCGCGGCCCAGGTACGGGCGTGCACGCCGTTGGTGATCGACCCGATCGGCACCTCACCGGGGTCGAAACCCGGCCAGAGTTCGTTGAACATCGCCCGGCTGACCTCGCCGTGCAGCAGCGATACCCCGTTGGCGCGCTGCGCCAACCGCAGGCCCATATGGGCCATGTTGAACTTGGTCGGGTCCTCCTCGGCGCCCAGGGCGAGGATGCGCTGGGTCGGCACGCCCGGCAGGAGCGTGGTCACGCTCTCGCCCTCGTCGTCGAAGTAGCGCTGCACCATCTCCACCGGGAACCGGTCGATACCGGCGGGTACCGGGGTGTGAGTGGTGAAGACAGTGCTGGATCGCACCACCGTCAGCGCGGTGTCGAAGTCCAATCCCGAGTCGGTGACCAGCTCCCGGATGCGCTCGGCGCCCAGGAACCCGGCGTGGCCCTCGTTCATGTGGAACACCTCGGGGGCCGGGCGCCCCTCGATGGCGGTGAAGGCGCGTATTGCCCGGACTCCGCCGATGCCGGCCAGGATCTCCTGCTTGATGCGGTGTTCCTGGTCGCCGCCATAGAGGCGGTCGGTGACGCTGCGCAGTTCGTGCTCGTTCTCCGGAACGTCGGAGTCCAGCAGCAACAGCGGCACCCGGCCGACCTGCGCGACCCAGATCCGCGCCCGCAACCGCGCGGAGTCCGGCAGCGCCAGCTCGACCAGCACCGGATCGCCGGTGGCGTCGGTGAGCAGCCGCAACGGCAACCCCTGCGGATCCAGCGACGGATAGGTCTCCTGCTGCCAGCCGTCGGCGGTGAGGGACTGCCGGAAGTACCCCGAGCGGTAGTACAGACCGACGGCGATCAACGGCAATCCCAGGTCCGACGCCGATTTCAGGTGGTCACCGGCCAGGATTCCGAGGCCACCGGAGTAGTTGGGCAGCACTTCGGCAACGCCGAACTCCATCGAGAAGTACGCGATCCCGGTGGGCATCTGGACACCGGCGGCTTCCTGCTGCTGGTACCACAGCGGGCGGCTCAGGTAGTCGTTCAGGTCGGCCGCGAGCTCATCGAGCCGACGCAGGAACTCTTCGTCGGCCGCGAGCTCGTCGAGCCGGGCCGGTTTCACCGCGCCAAGGACTGCGACAGGGTCCTTACCGCACTTGGACCACAGTTCGGGGTCGATGGTCGCGAACAGGTCTTGCGTGGGTTTCTCCCACGACCAACGCAGGTTCGTGGAGAGCGGATCAAGCGCGGCCAGGCGTTCCGGAAGGTGGGCGCGGACGGTAAAGCGGCGGAGGGCTTTCACGCATCTCAACCTTAGTGCGGTTTTGGCTGCGTGCAGCGTTACAGAGCGACCACTTATCCAGTGCGCTTCGGCACTCGCCGGTGTAGCCGGACACTAGGGTGGGTATGGGGCGCAAAGAGGCGACAGACATCGAGCTGACGAACGACACCTCAACGACGACCGGTGCGGCCGGCTGGGGTGATGAATCCGAAACGCCCCGGCGACGATGTGGCGCAACGACGGGCCGCGCGGAGCCGGGCAATCGAATGGAGTGATTGGTGCCCGGTCGTATCGAGATCGACGACGTCCAACCCGTGGTCTCGTGTGGTACGTACCCCGCCAAGGCGGTCGTCGGTGAGGTGATCCCGGTCAGCGCCGCGGTATGGCGCGAGGGTCACGAGGCCGTGGCCGCGACGCTGGTGGTGCGGTACCTCGGTTCGCGCTACCCGCAGGTGGCCGATGGCCGCGGGATGAAGGCGGTGCAGGTTGCCGAGCAGGAGGCTGGGGGTGTCGAGGTCGCCGAGAAGGTGAAGCCGCGGCATTTCCCGATGACGATGGGCCTGGAGCCGTTCGTGTTCCACGGACAATTCGCCCCAGACAGGGTGGGATTGTGGACTTTCCGGGTAGACGGGTGGGGTGACCCGATTCATTCCTGGCGTCATGGGCTGGTCGCCAAACTCGATGCGGGCCAGGGCGAAAAGGAACTCTCCAACGATCTACTGGTGGGTGCCGCGCTGTTCGAGCGCGCCGCCACCGGAGTGCCGCGCCAGCAGCGCAACCCGCTCCTCGAAGCCGCCGCCGCGCTGCGTAGGCCCGGTGATCCGTTGACCCGCACAGCGTTGGCGTTGGCCCCCGAGATCGAGGACCTGTTGGATCAGTTCCCGTTGCGGGAGTTGGTCACCCGCGGCCAGCAGCACGGCGTCTGGGTGGATCGGCCGCTGGCCCGCTTCGGTTCCTGGTACGAGATGTTCCCGCGTTCGACCGGCGGCTGGGACGCCGATGGTCACCCGGTGCACGGCACGTTTGCCACTGCCGCGGCGACGCTTCCCCGGATCGCCGAGATGGGCTTCGACGTGGTGTACCTGCCGCCGATTCACCCGATCGGCAAGGTGCATCGCAAGGGCCGCAACAACAATCCGACCGCCGCTCCCGGAGACGTGGGATCGCCCTGGGCGATCGGCAGTGACGAGGGGGGCCACGACGCTGTCCACCCGGCGCTGGGCACGATCGACGATTTCGACGATTTCGTGGCCACCACAAGAGATTTGGGGATGGAGGTGGCGCTGGACCTGGCGCTGCAGTGCGCCCCGGACCATCCGTGGGCACGTGACCACCGCAACTGGTTCACCGAACTGCCCGACGGCACCATCGCCTACGCGGAGAACCCTCCGAAGAAGTACCAAGACATCTACCCACTGAACTTCGACAACGATCCCACCGGGCTCTCCAACGAGGTGCTGCGCGTAGTGCGGCACTGGATTGAGCACGGGGTCAAGGTGTTTCGGGTCGACAACCCGCACACCAAGCCGCCGGACTTCTGGGCCTGGCTGATCGGTCAGGTGAAAGCCGTCGATCCGGACGTGCTGTTCCTGTCCGAGGCGTTCACCCCGCCGGCGCGCCAGTACGGGCTGGCCAAGCTCGGCTTCACGCAGTCTTACAGCTACTTCACCTGGCGCACGGCGAAGTGGGAGCTCACGGAATTCGGAAACGACATCGCCAAACTCGCCGACTTCCGCACCCCCAACTTGTTCGTCAACACCCCGGACATCCTGCACGAGGTGCTGCAGCATCACGGTCCGGGCATGTTTGCCATCCGCGCGGTGCTGGCGGCGACGATGAGTCCGGCGTGGGGGGTCTATTCCGGTTACGAGCTGTTCGAACACCGGGCAGTACGGGAAGGCAGCGAGGAATACCTGGACTCGGAGAAATACGAATTGCGTCCCCGCGACTTCGCGGGCGCGCTGGCCGAAGGCCGGTCACTGGAGCCGT
Source organism: Mycobacterium sp. Z3061 (assembly GCF_031583025.1). Lineage (NCBI taxonomy): Bacteria > Bacillati > Actinomycetota > Actinomycetes > Mycobacteriales > Mycobacteriaceae > Mycobacterium > Mycobacterium pumcae. The sequence goes on from NZ_CP134062.1 coordinate 5,008,872, forward strand.
TCATCACCCGGCTCAACGAGATCCGGCGGCTGCATCCGGCTCTGCAGCAACTGCGCACCATCCACTTCCACACCGTGGACAATGACGCGCTACTGGCTTACAGCAAGTTCGACGCGGAAACCGGCGACTGCGTCCTGGTGGTGGTGACGCTGAACGCTTTCAGTCCCGAAGAAGCGACCTTGCATCTGGACATGGCGGCACTGGGCATGGAGCCCTACGAGCGCTTCTGGGTGCGCGACGAGATCACCGGCGAGGAATACCAATGGGGGCAATCCAATTACATCCGCATCGACCCGGGCCGCGCTGTCGCCCACGTCATCAACATGCCGCTCATACCCGAGGAATCCCGAATCACGTTGCTACGCAGGAGGTGAGGGCAAGTGAATCACACCGATGAACTCGCCGAAACACATCTGGCGCCCGACCCCGCCGAACTGGCCAGCCTGATCGCGGGCACTCATCACAACCCGCACGGCGTTCTGGGCGCCCACGAATACGCCGACCACACCGTCATCCGGGCCTTCCGTCCGCACGCCACCAGCGTCGTGGCACTCGTCGGCGAGGACAGGCTGCCACTGGAGCACATCGACTCCGGCGTGTTCGGCGTCGTGTTGCCGTTCGTCGACCTCGTCGACTACCGCCTCGAGGTGACGTACGACGGGTCCGAACCCCACACCGTCGCGGATGCGTACCGGTTCCTGCCCACCCTCGGCGAGGTGGACCTGCACCTGTTCGCCGAGGGACGCCATGAGCGCCTCTGGGAGGTGCTGGGCGCCCATCCCCGGTCGTTCACCACACCCGACGGCGTGGTCACTGGGGTGTCCTTCGCCGTATGGGCCCCGAATGCCAAGGGCGTCAGCCTGATTGGCGAGTTCAATGGCTGGACCGGAACCGACGCCCCGATGCGGGTGCTGGGTTCCTCCGGCGTCTGGGAATTGTTCTGGCCCGATTTCCCGATCGACGGCCTGTATAAATTCCGGGTGCACGGGGCCGACGGTGCCGTCACCGATCGTGCCGACCCGTTCGCATTCGGCACCGAGGTGCCACCGCAGACCGCATCGCGGGTGACGGTGAGCGAGTACACCTGGAACGACCAGGAGTGGCTGGAGCAGCGCGCGCAGCGTAACCCCGTCTTCGAACCGATGAGCACCTACGAGGTCCACCTCGGCTCATGGCGCCCCGGACTCAGCTACCGGGAGCTCGCCACGCAGCTCACGGAATACGTTGTCGAACAGGGCTTTACACATGTCGAGCTGTTGCCGGTCGCCGAGCATCCCTTTGGCGGTTCCTGGGGTTACCAGGTGACGTCGTACTACGCGCCCTCGTCCCGCTTCGGCACCCCCGATGAGTTCCGGACGCTGGTCGACGCATTGCACCAGGCCGGCATCGGCGTGATCGTCGACTGGGTGCCGGCGCACTTCCCGAAAGACTCCTGGGCGCTGGGCCGCTTCGACGGAACTCCGCTCTACGAGCACTCCGACCCCCGGCGTGGCGAGCAATTGGACTGGGGCACCTACGTATTCGACTTCGGCCGGCCCGAGGTGCGAAACTTCCTGGTAGCCAACGCCTTATACTGGCTACAGGAATTTCACGTGGACGGTCTGCGGGTCGATGCGGTCGCATCGATGTTGTACCTGGACTACTCGCGCCCCGAGGGTGGCTGGACCCCCAACATCTACGGCGGCCGGGAGAACCTGGAGGCGGTGCAGTTCCTGCAGGAGATGAACGCCACCGCCCACAAGGCCGCACCCGGCATCGTCACCATCGCCGAGGAGTCGACCTCGTGGCCGGGCGTCACCCGCCCGACAAGCCTTGGTGGACTTGGCTTTTCGATGAAGTGGAACATGGGCTGGATGCACGACACGCTCGACTACTTCAGCCGTGACCCGATTTACCGCACCTACCACCACCACGAGATGACATTCTCGATGCTGTACGCATTCAGCGAGAACTACGTGCTGCCGCTCAGCCACGACGAGGTGGTGCACGGCAAGGGCACGCTGTGGGGGCGGATGCCCGGTGACAACCATGCCAAGGCGGCCGGGCTGCGCAGTCTGCTCGCCTACCAGTGGGCCCACCCCGGCAAGCAGTTGCTGTTCATGGGCCAGGAGTTCGGGCAGCGCGCCGAGTGGTCGGAGGAACGCGGTCTGGACTGGTGGCAGCTCGACGAACAGGGATTCTCCAACGGTGTGCTGCGCCTGGTGCGCGACATCAACGGGATCTACTCGAGCCACCCCGCCCTGTGGAGCAGGGACACCACACCCGAGGGTTATTCGTGGATCGATGCCAACGACTCGGCCAACAACGTGCTGAGCTTTCTGCGCTACGGCAACGACGGCTCGGTGCTGGCCTGTGTGTTCAACTTCGCAGGAGCTGAACACAGCAACTACCGGCTGGGCCTGCCGCAGGCCGGACGCTGGCGAGAGGTGCTCAACACCGACGCGACCGTCTACAACGGTTCGGGAATCGGCAACCTCGGCGGTGTGGATGCTACTGACGACCCGTGGCACGGTCGCCCGGCGTCAGCGGTGTTGGTGTTGCCGCCGTCGTCGGCCATCTGGCTGGAACCCGCCTAGATTCCGTTCTTGACCTTGTGCGCGGAAACGTATCCGCGGCAGCTTTGGGTGACCCATACTGTCCCGACCAATTGCCTAGTCGGGAGGTAGTGAGGATGTCGTACCTGATCGCAGCGCCTGAGGCGCTGTCAACGGTAGCCGCGAATCTGGCCGGTCTCGAGTCAGCGATCAGAACGGCGAACAGCGCGGCGGCGTCGTCCACCACCCTCGTAGCGAGCGCCGCGGCCGACGACATCTCAGTAGCGATCGCCGCCCTGTTCTCCTCTCACGCCCAGGGCTATCAGGCCCTCGGCGCGCAGGCGGTGGCGTTTCATGAGCAGTTCGTGCAGACCCTGAGCGTGGGCGCAAACGCATATGTGGCGGCGGAGGCCGCCAGCGCCTCACCGTTGGAAGGTCTGATCAACCTGATCAATACGCCCACGCAACTGCTGTTGGGACGCCCCTTGATCGGCAACGGCGCCAATGGCGCGCCGGGCACTGGCCAGCCCGGTGGCGCGGGCGGGCTGTTGTACGGCAACGGCGGCGCCGGCGGATCGGGTGCTGCCGGTCAGGCCGGCGGCGCGGGTGGGGCGGCAGGATTGTTCGGCACCGGTGGCGCCGGTGGAACCGGCGGCAACGCCGCCACCGGTACCGGTGGGGCCGGCGGCGCCGGCGGAGCCGGTGGGCTGCTGTGGGGTGCGGGCGGCACCGGAGGGGCCGGAGGTATCGGCCTTACCGGCTTCGGCGGCGTGGGAGGTGCCGGTGGGGCCTCGTTGCTGTTCGGTGCCGGCGGCATGGGCGGTGCCGGCGGCGGAGGTGACACCGGTGGCGGGGCCGGCGGGGCCGGCGGGCGCAGCGGATTCCTCGAACTCTTCGGCACCGGTGGCGCCGGCGGCGTCGGCGGGTTGGGTGGCGACACCGGTGCTGGTGGTACCGGCGGGGCCGGCGGGGCCGGCGGACTTTTCAACAACGGCGGTGCCGGCGGGGCCGGCGGGGCCGCCACGGAGGACGTAGCCGGCGGCGCAGGCGGGGCCGGCGGGGCGGGCGGTCTGCTGACCGGTTCCGGCGGCGCCGGCGGCAGTGGCGCAGTTGGCAGCAGCGGTTCGAACGGCACTCCCGGTGGGGCCGGTGGCGCCGGCGGCGCCGGTGGCTTGTTCGGCTCGGGTGGTGCCGGCGGCGCCGGGGGCAGTGGTGGATTCAGCACCGGCACCGCAGGGGTGGGCGGCGTATCCGGTGCCGGGGGCGCCGGCGGTCAGGGCGGTGCCGGCGGCCTGTTCGGATCGGGCGGCTCAGGCGGGGCGGCCGGAGCCGGCGGGCAAAGTAGCGGGGACGGCTCGACCGCCGGGGCGGGCGGGGTGGGCGGCACCGGCGGGGCCGGTGGGCTGTTCGGGCCCGGGGGATCCGGGGGTACGGGCGGATATGGCGGACAAGCCGGCGGGACCGGCTCGACCGACGGCTTGGGCGGCGCCGGCGGCGCCGGCGGCGCCGGCCAGTTATTCAGTACCGGCGGTTCCGGCGGCGCGGGCGGCTACACCCAGAAAACCGTCGCCGGTGCCGGGGGTGCCGGCGGTGCCGGCGGGTTGTTCGGCTCGGGTGGCTCCGGCGGCACCGGCGGAGCCGCCATCGACACCGGCGCGGTTGGCGGGGTCGGCGGGGCCGGCGGCAACGCAGGCCTTCTCGGCGGTTCGGGAGGGGCAGGCGGTTTCGGCGGGTTTGGTATTACCGCGGGAGGAAACGGCGGAGCGGGCGGCAATGCCGGTCTCCTCTACGGAAGCGGAGGCAGCGGCGGTACTGGCGGGCTCGGCTTTGCCAGCGCCGGAACCGGAGGTCGCGGCGGCAACGCCGGACTGATCGGCGACGCAGGCAACGGCGGGACCGGCGGCGTAAGCATAACCACGACAGGTGGCGCGGGCGGGGCCGGCGGCGACGCCCAAGGAATCGGCAACGGCGGGAACGGCGGAAACGGTGGGCTCGGGGTGACCAAGGGAGCAGGCGGTGCCGGCGGCGCCGGAGGATTCCTCGGACTGCCAGGCATCAATGGGCTATAGCGGGTGTGCCGCCCGCCCGGCCCCTGCGCCGAGCAGACGCAAAATCGCCCTGGAACGCATGTTCCGGGGCGATTTTGCGTCTGCTCGCGGGGAACCCGTCAGTACAGCGCGTTGGCGAGGTTGCGACGGCCGGCGACCACCTCAGGGTCGGCCGGGTCGAAGAGTTCGAACAGCTCGATGAGCCGGGTGCGCACCGTGCTGCGGTCATCACCCGATGTCCGGCGCACCAACGCGATCAGACGGTCGAACGCGCCGGTCACATCCTGGTTCATGATCTGGACGTCGGCGGCGGCGAAGGCCGCGTCGATGTCGTCGGGCGCCGCATCGGCCGCCGCGACAGAGTCCGGGGGATGCGCGGTCGCGCGCGTGAGGAACTCGATCTGGCGGATGGCCGCCTTGGCTTCCACACTGCCCGGGTCGGCCGCCAGGACCGCCTCGTAGGACTGCTTTGCCGCGTCGAAGTCACCGGCCTCGAGTTCCTGACGCGCCTGGGCGACCACCGGGTCGACTTCCTCCGGCTGCCCGGAACCCGGTGCGCCTCGGAGCTTGCCGGCGGTGGCGTCGATCAGCGAGTCGATCCAGCGCCGCAACTGATCCGGGGGCTGCGGACCCTGGAAACTTGAAACCGGTTGCGCGGCAGCCAAAGCCACCACGGTTGGAACCGCCTGCACGCCGAAGATCCGGGCTATGCCGGGCGCGGCGTCGACGTTGGCCGCGGCCAGCGCCCAGGTGCCGTTGTCGTCTGCGGCCAGGCCGGCCAGCGTCTCGAGCAGGTCGACGCACACCTCGCTCCGAGGCGACCACAGCAACACCACGACCGGAATCTCGTCGGACCGGTTGATCACCTCGTCCTCGAAATTGGCCTCGGTGACCTGAATGATCCCGGGCCCACCGGAGCCGCCCGGGCCAACAGGGCCACCGGGACCGCCGGGACCACCGGGGCCGCCCGGGGGCGCACTGGCCTTCTGCTGAGCGCGTTGCTTGAGACCGGACAGGTCGACCGCGCCGGCCAAGGCCGGCCCTATCGAAGGTCGGGGACGAGTCACGACGTCAAGTCTGTCACGCCGTCACACCCTGCTCTCGGCGGCCTCCCGGGCGGACAAACAGTGCGCGGAATTCGGGTTCGCATCCCGGAACCGGACGATATGACCAATCTCACAGTAACCACGACAGTATCCGCCACCGCACCCCGCCAGCAAACTCGCCGGGGCGGCTACCCGGCGCGCAGGATGAGCGCGTCGCCCTGCCCGCCGGCCCCGCACAACGCGGCGACGCCGTAGCCCGATCCGCGGCGTGCCAGTTCCAGTGCCACGTGCAGCGTGATGCGTGCTCCCGACATTCCGATGGGGTGCCCGACGGCGATCGCGCCGCCGTTGACGTTGACGATGTCCGGGTTGACTCCGAGCTCCCTGGTGGAGGCCAGAGCCACCGCCGCAAATGCTTCGTTGATCTCGACGACATCGAGTTGGTCCACCGAGATGCCCTCGCGGTCGATCGCCTTCTTGATCGCATTGGCGGGCTGGGACTGCAGCGTGGAGTCCGGACCGGCCACCACGCCGTGCGCACCGATCTCGACCAGCCAGGTCAACCCCAGCTCCTGCGCCTTCTCCTTGTTCATCACCACCACCGCGGCGGCGCCGTCGGAGATCTGCGACGCCGAACCCGCCGTGATGGTGCCGTCCTTGCGGAAAGCGGGTCTCAGGCCGGCCAGCGAGTCGGCGGTGGTGTTCGCCCGAATGCCTTCGTCCTCGCTGAACTGGAGCGGATCGCCCTTGCGCTGGGGAATATCGACCGGGACCACCTCGTCGGCGAACACGCCGTCTTTCCATGCGGCAGCGGCCTTTTGGTGGGATTGCGCGGCGTACTCGTCCTGCTCCTGACGGGTGAACTTGTCCACGTCATTGCGCTGCTCGGTCAGTGCCCCCATCGGCTGATCGGTGAACACGTCGTGCAGGCCGTCGTAGGCCATGTGGTCGAGGACCGTGACGTCGCCGTACTTGTAGCCGGCCCGGCTGTCCATCAGCAGGTGCGGCGCCTTCGTCATCGACTCCTGGCCGCCGGCGACCACCACGTCGAACTCGCCTGCACGAATGAGCTGGTCCGCCAGGGCGATGGCATCGATCCCGGACAAACACATCTTGTTGATGGTCAGCGCAGGCACATCCCAGCCGATACCCGCCCCGACGGCGGACTGGCGGGCCGGCATCTGCCCGGCGCCCGCGGTCAGCACCTGGCCCATGATCACGTACTCGACCAGCGATGCGGGCACGTTTGCCTTCTCCAGCGCGGCCTTGATCGCAATGGCACCGAGGTCGCTGGCGCTGAAGTCCTTGAGCGACCCCATCAACTTGCCGATGGGCGTCCGAGCCCCAGCAACGATCACCGACGTCGTCATGAAACCTCCTAAACGGCACGGGAACGGCTGAACGGGCCAACCCGGAGAAGCGGATTCTTTCCTATGAGGTTACCGTTATGTAATGACGACCGATCAAGTTGACGCCCGTCCCACCCTGGCTACGTCACTGGTGACAGGACTCGATCACGTCGGCATTGCAGTCGCCGATCTTGATGCTGCGATCGAGTGGTACAACGACCACCTGGGCATGATCCTGGTGCACGAAGAAATCAACGATGACCAGGGCATTCGCGAAGCGATGCTGGCGGTCCCGGGCACCAGCGCGCAGATCCAGCTGATGGCGCCGCTCGACGAGACGTCGGTGATCGCGAAGTTCATCGACAAGCGCGGCCCCGGTATCCAGCAGCTGGCCTGCCGGATCAGGGACTTGGATGCCATGTGTGAGCAGCTGCGCTCGCAGGGCGTGCGACTCGTCTACGAGAAGCCACGCCGCGGCACGGCGAACTCACGCATCAACTTCATCCACCCCAAGGACGCCGGCGGCGTGCTGATCGAGTTGGTCGAGCCGGCCCACCACTAAGACCATTTTCTGGTCGGCCCGCGGTTAGCGCGGTTGGCCCAGCACGGCGTGTGCCAGTGTCGACGGTCGTCCACCGCTGCTGCCGCACCGATCCGCCACACCACCACGTGCGCAGTGCCGGAACGGATTTCGTGGTCACAGCCGGGGCAGCGATAGGTCTTGACGGCGCGCGCCGCGGGAATCGGCCGAACCTCGTATTGGTAGCCGTCAGCTCCGGTCTCCACCCGCGGCGGTAGTCGCAAGTGCTGCCGGGGAGGCGGTCTGCGACGCCGGGCCATCTCAGAACAGCCGGTACTCGTCGCTGTCCATACCCCGCATCTTGTCGTAATCCAGTGTCAGACAACGAATTCCACGGTCAGTGGCCAGCGTCCGGGCTTGGGGCTTGATCTGCTGCGCGGCGAACACGCCCTTGACGGGCGCCAAGACGGTGTCGCGGTTGAGCAGCTCCAGATAGCGGGTCAACTGCTCGACGCCGTCGATCTCTCCGCGCCGCTTGATCTCCACCGCAACCGAGCCGCCCTTCTCGTCACGGCACAACAGGTCGACCGGTCCGATCGCGGTCATGTACTCCCGGCGGACCAACGTGTAGCCCTCACCGAGCAGGCCCACGTGCTCGGCGAGCAGAGCCTGCAGGTGCGCCTCGACGCCGTCCTTGACCAGTCCCGGATCCACACCAAGGTCGTGGCTGGAGTCGTGCTCGACGCCCTCGACCGTGATGCGCAACTGTTCACCGGTCTTGTTCTCGACCACCCACACCGGGCCCGGCTCCTCGGTCAGCCAGCACGGCGGGCTCATCCAGTTCAGTGGCTTGTACGCGCGGTCGTCGGCGTGCACGCTGACCGATCCGTCGGCCTTGAACAACAGCAGTCGGCGCGCGGACGGCAGATGCGCGGTGAGACGGCCGACGTAGTCAACAGTGCACTGGGCGATGACGAGACGCACCCGACCACCTTAAGACGTGCCCCCGCGATCAGCCGCGAGCCTGGCCACCCCGACGAAATGAGACTAATCCCGAAAACGAAGAACTAGGCTGTCGCCACCATGTCGACCACGCGCACTCTCGAGAAGGACCCGTCGCTCTGGGGCCGGTTCCTCGAGCGGGTAGCCCCGCGGGGTGAGCGGAGGTCGGCCAAGGATGCGTATGGCACCTGGTTGCTGGGCCAGGTCACCGAATCTCAGTCCCGCCGGCGCCGGCGCATCAAGCTGATCGCCTGCCTCTACAGCTTGCTGGCGAATCTGACCGGCGTCGGATTTGTCGTGCTGATCCTGCGCCTCGCTTTTCCGGCACCCAACATATACATCGACGGATCCCGTTGGCTGGCTTTCGGATTGGCGCCGATGTGCGCGATGCTCGGCGCTACCCTGTGGATCACCGCACGGATTCTCACCGAATCCAGCCGGTGGGCGGTCGAGGAACATGAGCCCACCACGGCCGACGGGCGAAGGACGCTGGTGGCCCCGTTCCGGGTAGCCGTCGTCCATTTCATTCTCTGGAATATCGCGGCCGCGTCGCTGGGTGCGCTCTACGGAACCATCGATCGCGTGTTCTTCTCGATCGTCTATCTGACGGTCGCGATCTGCGGCGCGCTCGTCGCCACCAACAGCTACCTGGCAACGGAGTTCGCGTTACGGCCGTTGGCCGCGCAGGCACTGGAGGCCGGCCGCACGCTGAGACGGTTCAACCCAGGCATGATGACCCGGACGATGAACGTCTGGCTGGTCGGCTCGGGTGTGCCGCTGGCCGGCAACGCTCTGATATCGGTGATGGCGCTGGTGGTCGGGGATCTGACCGAGACCCAGCTGGAAATCGCGGTCCTGATCATCTCGCTGGCCACGCTGGTCTTCGGATACATCGTCATGTGGATCATGTCCTGGCTGACCGTGACTCCCGTCCGAGTGGTGCGCGCGGCGCTCAAACGCGTCGAGGAGGGCGACCTGGACGGCGAGCTGGTCGTCTTCGACGGAACCGAGATCGGGGAACTGCAGCGAGGTTTCAACGCCATGGTCGACGGGCTGCGCGAGCGCGAGCGGATCCGCGACCTGTTCGGCAGACATGTCGGCCGCGAAGTCGCCGCCGCCGCGGAACGTGAGCGACCCAAACTCGGCGGCGAAGAACGCCACGTCGCTGTGGTCTTCATCGACATCGTCGGGTCCACCAAGTTGGTCCGCAGCCGGCCACCGGCCCAAGTCGTCGATGTGCTCAACAAATTCTTCACGATCGTCGTCGAGGAGGTGGACTGCCGCCACGGACTGGTCAACAAGTTCGAGGGCGACGCGTCGCTGGCGATCTTCGGTGCCCCGAATCATCTGGATTGCCCCGAAGACGCCGCCCTGGCCACCGCACGGGCGATCGCCCATCGGATGGCCGCCGAGATGTCCGAGTGCCACGCAGGCATCGGCGTGGCCGCCGGAACCGTCGTGGCCGGCAACGTGGGCGCCAAGGAAAGATTTGAATACACCGTGATCGGGGAGCCCGTCAACGAGGCGGCTCGACTGTGCGAGCTGGCGAAATCCCACGATGACAGGCTGCTGGCGAGCTTCGAAATGCTGCACAGCGCAAGCGAAGACGAGTGCGCTTTATGGGCGCCCGTCGGAACGGTGACCCTTCGTGGCCACGACCAGCCAACGCAACTGGCGCATCTCCTTCACCCGACCCGGCCGAAAACCGTGTCTAGCGAATTAAGCTGACACCATCGCGCTGATCATCAGCTTCGCTTCCCCTGACCCCAACATTTGCCGGGACGAGCCCTTTCGGCTGGCTCACCCCCGCTACGTCGCTCGCAGTCGGATCGCCCCGGCGGCCCTCGCTCACGTACCGAGATGTCCGGTCGGCGACCCGGATGACCAGGCCTGCGGGGCATACCCGACGTCATCCGGATCGCCTCGCAAGAATTAGGCTGACGCCACCATGTCTCCTAATACGGCCCCCAAGAAGAGCGTCGCGCAGCGTCTGGGCCGGGTCCTGGAGAAGGTGACCCGACAGAGCGGTCGGCTGCCGGACACTCCCGCGTACGGCTCCTGGTTGCTCGGGCGGGTCTCCGAAGACCAGCACCGCCGGCGGGTCCGCATCCAGGTCATCATGACCGTCCTCATCGTGGCCGCGAACCTGATCGGTATCGCCGTCGCCGTTCTGCTGGTGACGGTTGCGGTACCGGTGCCCAGCGTGTTCGACGACGCCCCGCTGTGGGTGTCTGTCATTGCGGTCCCCGCCTACATCGTCGCCGCGCTGGTCGTCGGCGCCTACACGATCACCCGCGGCACCGTCGAAGCGCTGCGCTGGGCAATCGAGGAACGCAAGCCGACCGACAGGGACGAGCGCAACACATTCATGGCGCCGTGGCGTGTCGCGGTCGGCCACCTCATCCTGTGGGGGATCGGGACGGTATTGACGACCGTCCTCTACGGCATGGCGAACACCATGTTCATCCCCCGGTTCCTGGTCGCGGTGAGCTTCTGTGGTCTGTTGGTCTCCACCGGCAGTTACCTGCTCACCGAGTTCGCTCTGCGACCCGTGGCCGCCCAGGCGCTGGAGGCCGGGCCGCCGCCGCGGCGACTGGCGCCCGGAATCATGGGCCGGACCATGATGGTGTGGCTGCTCGGTTCGGGGGTTCCGGTCGTGGGCATCGGGCTGATGGCCTTCTTCGAGATGACCTTGAAGAACCTGACTCAGACCCAATTCGCGGTCGGGGTGCTGATCATCTCCGCGGCCACCCTGATCTTCGGGTTCATCCTGTTGTGGATCTTCGCGTGGTTGACCGCGACGCCGGTGCGGGTGGTGCGTGCGGCGCTCAAGCGGGTGGAGCAGGGCGACCTGCGCGGTGACCTGGTGGTGTTCGACGGCACCGAGCTCGGGGAACTGCAACGGGGCTTCAACGCCATGGTCGACGGCCTGCGCGAGCGCGAACGCGTCCGCGACCTGTTCGGCCGGCATGTCGGACGCGACGTGGCGCTCGCCGCCGAACGGGAGCGGCCCAAACTCGGCGGCGAGGAACGCCACGTCGCCGTCGTCTTCATCGACGTCGTCGGTTCGACGAAGCTGGTGACCAGCCGGCCCCCGGTGGAGGTCGTTGATCTGCTCAACCAGTTCTTCACGATCGTCGTCGAGGAGGTCGACCGTCACCATGGACTGGTCAACAAATTCGAAGGAGACGCGTCGCTGGCCATCTTCGGTGCTCCCAATCACCTGGACTCGCCCGAAGACGAGGCCTTGGCCTGCGCGCGTGCCATCGCCGACCGACTGGCCGACGAGATGACCGAACTCCAGGCCGGCATCGGGGTCGCGGCCGGCACTGTCGTCGCCGGAAATGTGGGCGCGAAAGAGAGATTCGAGTACACGGTGATCGGCGAGCCGGTCAACGAGGCGGCCCGATTGTGCGAACTGGCCAAGTCGCGACCCGGGAAACTACTGACCACCGAGCAGACCCTGGAAGGCGCAGGCGAGGCCGAGCGCGCCCGGTGGACAGTGGGCAAGAGTGTCAAACTCCGCGGGCATGATCAGCGCACGAAGCTGGCCTCTCCGGTGGAGCCGGCCACACCGCGCAGGTAGTCCAGGCCGCCTAGGCGACATTGATGTCGGTTTTCCGCCAGTCTTGTCGCCGCGGGGGTGTAACTGTGGAAAGCGTGCACGAGGATTTCGAACGCTGTTACCGAGCGGTCCAGGCCAAGGACGCCCGGTTCGACGGCTGGTTCGTGATCGCGGTCCTGACCACGCGGATCTATTGTCGGCCCAGTTGCCCGGTGCGACCGCCGTTCGCCCGCAACGTGCAATTCCTCCCGACGGCCGCGGCAGCCCAGCGTGCGGGCTTCCGGGCCTGCAAGCGGTGCCGCCCTGACGCCTCTCCGGGTTCGCCGGAGTGGAATGTGCGTGGTGACGTCGTCGCGCGAGCCATGCGCCTGATCGCCGACGGCACGGTGGACCGCGAAGGGGTGACCGGGCTGGCCGGCCACCTCGGCTACACCACCCGCCAGTTGGAGAGGCTGCTGCAGGCGGAGGTCGGCGCGGGTCCGCTGGCGCTGGCCCGAGCGCAGCGGATGCAGGCCGCCAGGGTGCTGATCGAGACCACCGACCTGCCGTTCGGCGACGTGGCTTTCGCCGCCGGATTTTCCAGCATCCGGCAGTTCAACGACACCGTTCGGCTGGTGTGCGACAGCACCCCGTCGCTGCTGCGCAAGCGGACCGCCGCGCGATTCGGTTCTGCCACGTCCGCCGGGGCGCTGTCGCTGCGGTTGCCGGTTCGCACCCCGTTCGCGTACGAGGGAGTTTTCGGCCATCTGGCCGCCACGGCCGTACCGGGGTGCGAGGAGGTCCGCGACGGCGCCTACCGGCGCACACTGCGCCTCGCCTGGGGCAACGGCCTGGTCTCTCTGACTCCGGCGCCGGACCACGTGCGGTGTGTGCTGGCGCTGGACGACTTCCGGGACCTCGCCGCCGCAACCGCCCGATGCCGACGTCTGCTGGATCTGGACGCAGATCCTGAAGCGGTGGTCGAAGCGCTCAGTGCCGACCCGGACCTGGAACCCGTCGTCACCAAGGCATCCGGTCAGCGCATCCCGCGAACGGTCGATGAAGCCGAACTCGCCGTGCGGGCGGTGCTCGGGCAGCAGGTCTCGACCAAGGCCGCACGCACCCACGCCGGCCGGCTGGTCGCGGCGTACGGGCAACCGGTGCAAGACGGCGCCGGCACGCTGACCCATACCTTCCCGTCCGTCGACGAACTCGCCGAGATCGATCCGGTCCACCTCGCGGTGCCCAAGTCGCGACGGCGAACGCTGAGCGGGCTCATCGGGGCTCTCGCGGACGGCAGTATCACCCTGGACGCCGGATGCGACTGGGCGCGGGCGCGGCGGCAACTGCTCGAATTGCCGGGAATCGGTCCGTGGACCGCGGAAGTGATCGCGATGCGCGGGCTGGGCGATCCGGACGCATTTCCGGCCACCGACCTCGGACTGAAGCTCGCCGCCGAGCAGCTGGGGTTGCCGACGCACGAGCGGACGCTGGTGGAGCACAGCGCTCGCTGGCGCCCTTGGCGGTCCTACGTCACCCAGCATCTCTGGGCCACCCTCGATCATTCCGTGAACCAATGGCCACCCAAGGAGGTCGCATGATCAATTACCGCACTATCGACAGCCCGATCGGGCCGCTGACGCTGGCCGGACGCGACGGCACGCTGACAAATCTGCGGATGGTCGACCAGACTTATGAGCCGAGTCGTGCCGACTGGACACCGGACGAGGGCGGGTTCCCCGAGGTGGTACGCCAACTCGACGCCTATTTCGCGGGAGAGCTGTGCGATTTCGACGTGCGACTGGATATGCGCGGCACGGAATTCCAAAAGCGGGTGTGGGAAGCGCTGCTGACCATTCCGTACGGTGAGACCCGGTCCTACGGACAGATCGCCGAGCAGATCGGCGCTCCTGGTGCTGCGCGGGCCGTCGGTTTGGCCAATGGGCACAATCCCATCGCCATTATCGTGCCCTGCCATCGCGTCATCGGGGCGGCCGGCAAGTTGACCGGATATGGCGGCGGGCTCGATCGCAAACAAACGCTGCTCTCGTTGGAGAAGCGGCGGGCGCCGGCAGATCTGACATTGTTCGACTAAGCCCGCGCGAGCAGACGCAAAATCGCCCTTTCGAACGCGAATTCGCGCGATTTTGCGTCTGCTCGCCGAGAACCGTGAGTCCCCGGAAATGCAAAAACACCCCCAAATTAATGGGGGTGTTTTTGTGTATGTTCGGCGGTGTCCTACTTTTCCACCCGAAGAGGGCAGTATCATCGGCGCTGACAGGCTTAGCTTCCGGGTTCGGGATGGGACCGGGCGTTTCCCTGTCGCTGTGGCCGCCGTAACTCTATTTAAATTTGTGTTTGGTGGCGGGGTGCGGTGTTACTCGACCTTGCGGTCGAGGAACGAATAGTGGTTGCGATTGGTTGTGTTGGTAAGTTTTCGGCCGGTTAGTGCCAGTTCCCTGCACCCATTGCTGAGCTTCCAGGTCTGGCCTATCAATCCAGTGTTCTGCTGGGGGCCTTATCCCTCCTAGAGGGTGAGAAACCTGATCTTGGAGAAGGTTTCCCGCTTAGATGCTTTCAGCGGTTATCCTGTCCGAACGTAGCTATCCAGCAGTGCCCCTGGTGGGACAACTGGTGCACTAGAGGTTCGTCCGTCCCGGTCCTCTCGTACTAGGGACAGGTTTCCTCAAGTTTCTGACGCGCGCGGCGGATAGAGACCGAACTGTCTCACGACGTTCTAAACCCAGCTCGCGTGCCGCTTTAATGGGCGAACAGCCCAACCCTTGGGACCTGCTCCAGCCCCAGGATGCGACGAGCCGACATCGAGGTGCCAAACCATCCCGTCGATATGGACTCTTGGGGAAGATCAGCCTGTTATCCCCGGGGTACCTTTTATCCGTTGAGCGACACCCCTTCCACTCAGAGGTGCCGGATCACTAATCCCGACTTTCGTCCCTGCTTGACTTGTAAGTCTCGCAGTCAAGCTCCCTTGTGCATTTACACTCAACACCTGATTGCCGTCCAGGTTGAGGGAACCTTTGGGCGCCTCCGTTACATTTTAGGAGGCAACCGCCCCAGTTAAACTACCCACCAGGCACTGTCCGTGAACCGGATATACGGTTCGACGTTAGGTGTCCAATACGATCAGAGTGGTATTTCAACAACGACTCCACCTCAACTAGCGTCGAAGCTTCACAGTCTCCCACCTATCCTACACAAACCGTACCGAACAACAATACCAAGCTATAGTGAAGGTCCCGGGGTCTTTTCGTCCTGCCGCGCGTAACGAGCATCTTTACTCGTAGTGCAATTTCGCCGAGTCTATGGTTGAGACAGTTGAGAAGTCGTTACGCCATTCGTGCAGGTCGGAACTTACCCGACAAGGAATTTCGCTACCTTAGGATGGTTATAGTTACCACCGCCGTTTACTGGGGCTTAAATTCTCCGCTTCACCCTTACGAGTTAACGGGTCCTCTTAACCTTCCAGCACCGGGCAGGCGTCAGTCCGTATACATCGTCTTGCGACTTCGCACGGACCTGTGTTTTTAGTAAACAGTCGCTTCTCACTGGTTTCTGCGACCGGCTTCCGCTCCCACCGAAAAGGTGTTCACGATGTGCCGGCCCCCCTTCTCCCGAAGTTACGGGGGTATTTTGCCGAGTTCCTTAACCATAGTTATCTCGTACGCCTTGGTATTCTCTACCTGACCACCTGTGTTGGTTTGGGGTACGGGCCGTGTGTGAACTCGCTAGAGGCTTTTCTTGGCAGCAGAGGATCACCGAATTCGCCTCAATCGGCTATGCGTCACCTCTCAGGATTAATGAGCGACGGATTTGCCTATCGCTCTCCCTACGGGCTTGCCCCAGTATTACCACTGACTGGTACGGCTACCTTCCTGCGTCACCCCGTCGCTTGACTACTACCAACTGGGGTCCCACGCAGCCGGTCACCGTCGCACCCCGAAGGGATTGATCAGCGACCATTTGGGTGGTTAGCACAATTGATTCATCACGGGCGCGCACACACGGGTACGGGAATATCAACCCGTTGTCCATCGACTACGCCTGTCGGCCTCGCCTTAGGTCCCGACTCACCCTGGGCGGACTGGCCTGGCCCAGGAACCCTTGGTCTTTCGGCGGGCAAGGTTCTCACTTGCCTATTCGCTACTCATGCCTGCATTCTCACTCCCCCATCCTCCACCTACGGTTACCCGACGGCTTCGCTGAATGAGGGACGCTCCCCTACCCACACCTACTTGCGTAGATGTGCCGCGGCTTCGGCGGTGTGCTTGAGCCCCGCTACATTATCGGCGCACAATCACTTGACCAGTGAGCTATTACGCACTCTTTCAAGGGTGGCTGCTTCTAAGCCAACCTCCTGGTTGTCTCTGCGACTGCACATCCTTTTCCACTTAGCACACGCTTTGGGGCCTTAGCCGGCGATCTGGGCTGTTTCCCTTTCGACGTACGGAGCTTATCCCCCGCCGTCTCACTGCCACGCTTGACACCACGGCATTCGGAGTTTGGCTGACGTCAGTAACCTAGTAGGGCCCATCGGCCATCCAGTAGCTCTACCTCCGTGGTGAACCACGCAACGCTGCACCTAAATGCATTTCGGGGAGAACCAGCTATCACGGAGTTTGATTGGCCTTTCACCCCTACCCACAGCTCATCCCCTCAGTCTTCAACCTAAGTGGGTTCGGGCCTCCACGCGGTCTTACCCGCGCTTCACCCTGGCCATGGGTAGATCACTCCGCTTCGGGTCCAGAACATGCCACTACACCCTTACGGGATACGCCCTATTCAGACTCGCTTTCGCTGCGGCTACCCCACACGGGTTAACCTCGCGACATGTCCCTGACTCGCAGGCTCATTCTTCAAAAGGCACGCCATCACCCCACGAGGAGGCTCTGACGGATTGTAGGCGCACGGTTTCAGGTACTCTTTCACTCCCCTCCCGGGGTACTTTTCACCATTCCCTCACGGTACTAATCCGCTATCGGTCATCGAGAAGTATTTAGGCTTACCGGGTGGTCCCGGCAGATTCACAGCAAATTCCACGGGCTCGCTGCTACTCGGGAGATTGATCAAGGCAGGTGTCGAGTTTTCGCGTACCGGGCTCTCACCGTCTGCGGCAGACCGTCCCAGGCCACTTCCGCTAACTACGACACTTTTTTACTGCCTCCCAGCCAGGTAGAGCTGAGAAGATCATTCCCACAACCCCGCACACACAACCCCTACCCGGTATCACATGCATGCGGTTTAGCCTTTTCCGCGTTCGCTCGCCACTACTAGCGGAATCACAATTGTTTTCTCTTCCTACGGGTACTGAGATGTTTCACTTCCCCGCGTTACCTCCCGCACCCTATATATTCAGGTACGGGTAACACGACATCACTCGTGCTGGGTTTCCCCATTCGGAAATCCTCGGATCAACGCTCGGTTGACAGCTCCCCGAGGCATATCGCAGCCTCCCACGTCCTTCATCGGCTCTCGATGCCAAGGCATCCACCATGCGCCCTTAGACACTTACAAACACTACAAAAACCAAAGAATAAAATTGCACAAAAAGAACACGTTGCCGCGAACGACAACGCATACATTTTGATGCTCGCAACCACTATCCAATTCTCAAACACCACACCCCACCACCAAGATGGGGGGACAGCACCCGAGGGTGTTGCCTCAGGACCCAATAGTGTGTCTGGCTTTGCTTGTTGTCGTGCACCCGGTCTTCGTCCACTACAGACGATGACCCCTCACGGCTCGCACCCCACCAATTGGAGTGCTCTTCGTGGTGCTCCTTAGAAAGGAGGTGATCCAGCCGCACCTTCCGGTACGGCTACCTTGTTACGACTTCGTCCCAATCGCCGATCCCACCTTCGACAGCTCCCTCCCAAAGGGTTAGGCCACTGGCTTCGGGTGTTACCGACTTTCATGACGTGACGGGCGGTGTGTACAAGGCCCGGGAACGTATTCACCGCAGCGTTGCTGATCTGCGATTACTAGCGACTCCGACTTCACGGGGTCGAGTTGCAGACCCCGATCCGAACTGAGACCGGCTTTAAAAGGATTCGCTTAACCTCGCGGCATCGCAGCCCTTTGTACCGGCCATTGTAGCATGTGTGAAGCCCTGGACATAAGGGGCATGATGACTTGACGTCATCCCCACCTTCCTCCGAGTTGACCCCGGCAGTCTCTCACGAGTCCCCGGCATTACCCGCTGGCAACATGAGACAAGGGTTGCGCTCGTTGCGGGACTTAACCCAACATCTCACGACACGAGCTGACGACAGCCATGCACCACCTGCACACAGGCCACAAGGGAACCGACATCTCTGCCGGCGTCCTGTGCATGTCAAACCCAGGTAAGGTTCTTCGCGTTGCATCGAATTAATCCACATGCTCCGCCGCTTGTGCGGGCCCCCGTCAATTTCTTTGAGTTTTAGCCTTGCGGCCGTACTCCCCAGGCGGGGTACTTAATGCGTTAGCTACGGCACGGATCCCAAGGAAGGAAACCCACACCTAGTACCCACCGTTTACGGCGTGGACTACCAGGGTATCTAATCCTGTTCGCTCCCCACGCTTTCGCTCCTCAGCGTCAGTTACTGCCCAGAGACCCGCCTTCGCCACCGGTGTTCCTCCTGATATCTGCGCATTCCACCGCTACACCAGGAATTCCAGTCTCCCCTGCAGTACTCAAGTCTGCCCGTATCGCCCGCACGCTCACAGTTAAGCCGTGAGATTTCACGAACAACGCGACAAACCACCTACGAGCTCTTTACGCCCAGTAATTCCGGACAACGCTCGCACCCTACGTATTACCGCGGCTGCTGGCACGTAGTTGGCCGGTGCTTCTTCTCCACCTACCGTCAGCCCGAGAAAACCCGGACCTTCGTCGATGGTGAAAGAGGTTTACAACCCGAAGGCCGTCATCCCCCACGCGGCGTCGCTGCATCAGGCTTTCGCCCATTGTGCAATATTCCCCACTGCTGCCTCCCGTAGGAGTCTGGGCCGTATCTCAGTCCCAGTGTGGCCGGACACCCTCTCAGGCCGGCTACCCGTCGTCGCCTTGGTGGGCCATCACCCCACCAACAAGCTGATAGGCCGCGGGCCCATCCCACACCGCAAAAGCTTTCCACCACAGGACATGTGTTCTGTGGTCCTATTCGGTATTAGACCCAGTTTCCCAGGCTTATCCCGATGTGCAGGGCAGATTACCCACGTGTTACTCACCCGTTCGCCACTCGTGTACCCCGAAGGGCCTTACCGTTCGACTTGCATGTGTTAAGCACGCCGCCAGCGTTCGTCCTGAGCCAGAATCAAACTCTCCAAACAAAAACCCCTCGCTAACGAGGTGAATTCACTATCAGAGATAATCTGATCTAACAAAAAGACACCAAAACTGGCATCAATGATTGCGACTACACCCACACACGGGGAGTGCTAGGTGCAGTCAAAAAAACAACAACAAAACAATTCACCAAACACACTATTGAGTTCTCAAACAACACTTCTCGCTCTGTCTTCGCCCGTTTCGGGGCAACCCTGCCAGCTTAATACAGATCCGGCAGGAGAGTCAAGCCCTGGTTTCGATCAACTTCTTTGGGGAGGTGATCGCGCCGATCGGGCGTGACTCGGCTACTGTACCCGCTCGATCTCCGCTCCCAAAATCGCCAGGTTCTCAACGAACAACGGATAGCCCCGATCGATGTGAAAAACGTCGTGGACCTCGGTGTCTCCGTCTGCGACGAGACCCGCGAGGACAAGGCCGGCTCCGGCCCGGATGTCCGAACACCACACCGGCGCGCTCGACAACTGGGGCAACCCGCGCACCACAGCGTGGTGTCCGTCGGTGCGGGCGTCCGCACCCAGCCGGATCATCTCCTCGACGAACCGGAAACGTGCTTCGAACACGTTCTCGGTGATCATCGAGGTGCCGTCGGCGATCGAGGCCAGCGCAATCGCCATGGGCTGCAAGTCAGTTGGGAATCCTGGGAACGGCAATGTCGCGACATTGACCGCTTTCGGACGCTCGTACTGCACCACCCGGAAGCTGTCGTCGGTCTGCGTGACGGTCGAACCCGCGTCATGAAGCTTGTGCAGCACCAACTGCAGATGCGAGGGATCTATTCCCGTCACGGTGATATCGCCGCGGGTCATCGCCGCGGCGATACCCCAGGTCGCGGCCACGATTCGGTCCCCGATCACGCGATGCTCGGTCGGGTGCAGCCGCGGGACGCCGGTGATCGTCATGGTCGGCGAGCCGGCGCCCTCGATCTGGGCGCCCATCTGGTTCAACATCGTGCAGAGGTCGACCACGTCGGGTTCGCGCGCCGCGTTGTGAATGATCGTGACGCCTTCGGCGACCACCGCGGCCATCAGAATGTTCTCGGTGGCCCCCACCGAGGGAAATTCCAGTTGAATCTCGGCTCCGCGCAACGTCTCCGCCTCGGCGACCACGCAACCGTGCTCGATATTGCACTGCGCGCCCAGCTGCCGCAGCCCCGCCTGATGCATATCCAGGGGCCGGGATCCGATCGCATCGCCGCCGGGCAGCGCCACCCTGGCCTTCTTGCACCGGCCGACCAGCGGCCCGAGCACACAGACCGAAGCCCGAAACTGCCGCACGGCCGCGAAGTCGGCGTCGTACTTGGGTTCGTCCGGGGAGGTGATGCGGGCGACGTCGCCGTCGAGTTCGACGGTGGCGCCCAGGCCGCGCAGCACCTCGGCCATCAGCGGGACGTCGAGAATGTCGGGACAGTTCGTGATGGTGCTGGTGCCTTCGGCCAGCAGAGTCGCGGCCATGAGCTTCAGCACGCTGTTTTTGGCGCCCCCAACAGCGACTTCGCCTGACAACCGGTTGCCACCAGTCACCACGAATCGCTCTGCCACCCGGGTCAGTCTAGTGAAGCGGTATCGCCTTGTCAGTCAGCCGACCCGGCCCCAGGTACCGTTTTGCCCATGGCAGTCCACCTGACCCGCATATATACCCGCACGGGTGACGACGGTACGACGGGATTGAGCGATTTCTCACGAGTGGCCAAAACCGACCCGCGACTGGTCGCCTACGCGGATTGCGACGAGGCCAACTCGGCGATCGGGGTGGCGGTCGCACTGGGCGCTCCTGAGGAGCAAATCGCGGGGGTGTTGCGGCAGATCCAGAACGACCTGTTCGACGCCGGCGCCGACCTGTCGACGCCGTTGGTAGAGAACCCGGAACATCCCCCGCTGCGTATCACCCAGGCCTACATCGACCGGCTCGAGGGCTGGTGCGACACCTACAACGAAGGCCTGCCTGCACTGAATTCCTTTATCCTGCCGGGTGGTTCGCCGCTGTCGGCGTTGTTGCACGTGGCCCGTACCGTGGTGCGGCGGGCTGAGCGAGCGGCGTGGGCAGCCGTCGAGGCGCACCCCGACGACATGAGTGTGTTGCCCGCGAAATACCTCAATCGGCTTTCGGACCTGCTGTTCATCCTGTCGCGGGTGGCCAACCCCGGCGGCGACGTGCTGTGGCGCCCGGGTGGCGGCGCCAAGGGTGGCGAGAAGTGAGTCGCCAGCTCGGCCGTTCAGACGCTGCGGCGACGGGCGCGCGGCGAGGGCCGTGACTCCAGCCACGACTGAAAGGCCGTCAAAGCCCCTCTGTCCAAGGCGATTTCGTATCCCAGCCGACGATCCTGGGTGTTGTCGCGCAGTTCCAGCACGACGATTTCGTCGGTCATGATGTCG
The DNA here is from genome assembly GCF_031583025.1 of Mycobacterium sp. Z3061. Classification (NCBI taxonomy): domain Bacteria; kingdom Bacillati; phylum Actinomycetota; class Actinomycetes; order Mycobacteriales; family Mycobacteriaceae; genus Mycobacterium; species Mycobacterium pumcae. The sequence continues at coordinate 5,030,641 of NZ_CP134062.1, forward strand.
AACTCGTCACCGCGCGGCGCACGCCGGGCCACCACCTCGACCCCGCGCCGGCTCAGCCGCCGGTCCGGCCACAGCCGCAGGCTGGACAGCCGGTAGAACGCCGCTTCACCGCCTCGGTAACGGATCACGCCGTGACGCCAGCCGTGACCCCCCACCGCGGGGATATCGCGCATGATGGCCGCGGTCCCGCCCCGCCGCAGCTTCCACAGCCGGAAACTCAGCGCGAGCACCGCCGCTGCCAGCAGGACGACGAGCACGACCATGCTGACCATGGGCGCGCTCATCGTGGGATCAGTCGAGCGCGCCGACGGCGCGCAACCTTGCGCGCCCCCGGGCGGCGACTTGGGGATCGTCCGATTCGGAATCCTGCCTGGCAGCGCTCTCGTCGATGTCCTTCTCGAACTCGGCAGACTCGGCGAGCACACTCACGCCCTCTTCGGTCACCGTGAGGAAGCCACCGTCGACCGCGATTCGCAGATCGTCTTCGCCCTCCCGTTCGACCCGCACCATGGCGTCGTCGACCAACTGTGCGACCAGTGGGATGTGATGCGGCAGTATGCCGATCTCCCCGGAGGTGGTGCGGGTGAAGAGGAACGTCGCCTCGCCCGACCAGATCTCACGGTCGACGGCGACGATCTGAACGTTCAATTCAGCCATGCCACACCACCTCTCGAGTCAGCCGGAAATCCCGCGTCATAGCTTGACGTCGAAGGTCTCGGCCTTCTTGGCCAAGTCGTCGAGTCCACCGATGAGGAAGAAGGCCTGCTCGGGCACGTGGTCGAAGTCACCCTTCGACAGCCTGTCGAACGCCTCGATGGTCTCCTTGACCGGCACGGTCGAACCCGGCTGACCGGTGAACTGTTCGGCCGCCATCATGTTCTGTGACAAGAACCGCTCGATCCGTCGCGCCCGGTTGACCAGCTGCTTGTCCTCCTCGGACAGCTCGTCGATACCGAGAATGGCGATGATGTCCTGAAGGTCCTTGTAGCGCTGCAGGATTCGGATGACTTCCTGCGCCACCCGGTAGTGTTCGTCGCCGACGACGCTGGGGTCCAGAATGGTCGAGCTGGATGCCAGCGGGTCCACCGCGGGGAAGATGCCCTTGGAGAAGACGTTACGGGACAGCTCCGTGGTGGCGTCCAGGTGTGCGAACGTCGTCGCCGGCGCCGGGTCGGTGTAGTCGTCGGCAGGCACGTAGACGGCTTGCATGGACGTAATCGACTTGCCCCGCGTCGAGGTGATGCGCTCCTGCAGCTCGCCCATCTCGTCGGCAAGCGTCGGCTGGTAGCCCACCGCCGAAGGCATACGACCGAGCAGGGTCGACACCTCCGAGCCGGCCTGGGTGAACCGGAAGATGTTGTCGATGAAGAGCAGCACGTCCTGGCCGGCTTCGTCACGGAACCACTCGGCCATAGTCAGCGCGGACAGCGCCACCCGCATACGGGTGCCGGGCGGCTCGTCCATCTGGCCGAACACCAGGGCGGTGTCCTTGAGCACGTCGGCTTCCTTCAGCTCGACCCACAGGTCGTTGCCCTCACGGGTTCGCTCCCCCACACCGGCGAACACCGAGGTACCGCCGAAGTTTCGGGCGATACGGTTGATCATCTCCTGAATCAACACCGTCTTACCCACGCCGGCACCGCCGAACAGCGCGATCTTGCCGCCACGCACGTAAGGAGTCAGCAGGTCGACGACCTTGAGGCCCGTTTCGAGCATTTCGGTGCGAGGCTCCAGGTCTTCGAAGGCCGGCGGCTTACGGTGAATCGACCAGTGGTCGAAGTCTTCTCCGTAACCTGGTTCGTCCAGGCAATATCCCAGCGCGTTGAAGACGTGGCCTTTGACCTTCTCGCCCACCGGTACCGAGATCGAGGCGCCCGTGTCGGTGACCTCGGCGCCCCGCACCAGCCCGTCGGTGGGCTGCATCGAGATCGTCCGCACCAGGTTGTCACCGAGGTGCTGGGCCACCTCCAGCGTCAGGGTCTTCTTCATCGCCTCGAAGGGAATCTCGGCGTGCAGCGCGTTGAACAACTCCGGAATGGAACCCCGCGGAAACTCGACGTCGACGACGGGGCCGGTGATCCGAACCACGCGGCCGTTGGTGTCGGAGCCTCCCGACTTCTTGTCCGTCTTCTCGTCTGCAGTGGTAGTCATAGTCTTTCGCTTCCTCGTGGGCCTATTTGGAGGCGTCGGCGAGCGCATTTGCGCCACCGACGATTTCGCTGATCTCTTGGGTGATCTGGGCCTGCCGCTCCCGGTTGGCTTGCAGCGTCAGGTCCTTGATGAGGTCGTCGGCATTGTCGGTTGCCGATTTCATCGCACGCTGGCGCGACGCCAGCTCCGAGGCCGCCGATTCGAGCAGCGCCGCGTACACGCGGGTGGTCAGATACCGCGGCAGCAGCGCATCGAACAGCGTCGTCGCATCCGGCTCGAACGAGTAGAGCGTGTGCGGACCGGTGTCCTCCTCCACGTACTCCACCACCAGCGGAGCAATACGGTGGGCGGCCGCCTGCTGCGACATCATCGATTTGAACTCGGAGAACACGATGTGCAGTTCGTCGACGCCCCGTTCCTCGTCGTCCTCGTCATCGCCGGTACCGGCCATGAAAGCGTCGACCAGGGTGTCGGCGATCTCGGTGGCGTTCTCGACCTTGGGTTGCTCGGAGAAGCCGGTCCACGACTCTCTGATGTCCCAGTTCCGGAATGAGAAGTAGTTCAAGGCTTTTCGCCCGACGGTGTATAGCACCGGGTCCTTGCCCTCTTCTCGCAGGAGAGAGAAGAGCTCCTCGGAGCGACGGAAGATGCTCGAGTTGTAGGCGCCGCACAAACCACGGTCGGACGACACCACCAGCACGCCGGCCCGCTTGGGATCCTCCCGCTCAACGAGCAGGGGGTGGTCCAGCGCAGCCTCGGCCGAAAGCGTGGTGAGCATCGACGTGATCTGAAAGGCGTACGGCCGTGCGGATTCCAGTCGCGCCTGCGCCTTTCCGATGCGCGATGTCGCGATCAGCTCCTGAGCCTTGGTGATCTTTTTGATCGACCCCGCCGACTTGATGCGCCCGCGTAGTTCGCGAAGTGTGGCAGCCATTGTTAGCTACTTCTTATCCTTCTTGGAGTCCTTCGACTCCTTCTTGGGCTTCTCCTTCTTGACCTTCACCGATTCCTTGCCGAGCTCTTCTTCGTCCATCGCCTCGACATGCTCGTCGGGTACCACCGATTCGCCAGAGCTGGCTGCGAAGCCCTTCTTGAATTTGTTGATGATCTCGACGAGCTTCTCTTCCTCTTCCTCACCGAGCTTCCCGCTGCTGCGGATGCCTTCGAGGAACTTCTCTTCCGATGCCCGCATGTGGTCCAGCAGCTCGGCCTCAAACCGCTTTACGTCTTCCACCGGTACCGAGTCGAGGTGACCGCCCGTGCCCAGGAAGATCGAAACCACCTGCTCCTCAACGGGCAACGGCGAGAATTGCGGTTGCTTGAGCAACTCGACCAGACGTTCACCGCGCGACAGCTGCTTCTTCGACGTCTCGTCGAGGTCGGAGGCGAACGCGGCGAAGGATTCCAATTCGCGGTACTGCGACAGATCCAGGCGCAGTGAGCCCGCCACCTCTTTCATCGCCTTGATCTGAGCCGCACCACCGACGCGGGACACCGACACACCGACGTTGATGGCGGGCCGGACGCCCTGGTTGAACAGGTCGCTTTCCAGGAAGCACTGCCCATCGGTGATCGAGATGACGTTGGTGGGGATGTAGGCCGAGATGTCGTTGGCCTTGGTCTCGATGATCGGCAGGCCGGTCAGCGAGCCGCCACCGAGCTCGTCGGACAGCTTTGCGCAACGCTCGAGGAGCCGCGAGTGCAGGTAGAACACGTCACCCGGGTACGCCTCGCGGCCCGGCGGACGGCGCAGCAGCAGCGAGATCGCGCGGTAAGCCTCGGCCTGCTTGGTCAGGTCGTCGAAGACGATCAGGACGTGCTTGCCCTCGTACATCCAGTGCTGGGCGATGGCCGAACCTGTATACGGCGCAAGCCATTTGAAGCCGGCCGCGTCAGATGCGGGCGCTGCGACGATGGTGGTGTAGTCCATCGCGCCACCTTCGTCCAGTGCGCGCCGCACGGAAGCGATCGTGGTGCCCTTCTGCCCGATTGCGACGTAAACGCAGCGAACCTGCTTCTTCTCGTCGCCGGTCTCCCAGTTCTGCCGCTGGTTGAGGATCGTGTCGACGCAGACGGCGGTCTTGCCGGTCTTGCGGTCGCCGATGATCAGCTGACGCTGGCCACGCCCGATCGGGGTCATCGCGTCGATGGCCTTGATGCCGGTCTGCAGAGGCTCTTTCACGCTCTGCCGCTCGACCACCGACGGCGCCTGCAGTTCCAGCGCGCGCCGGGCATCGGTCTCGATGTCGCCGCCGCCGTCGATCGGCTGTCCCAGCGGGTTGACCACACGACCAAGGAAGGCGTCACCGACGGGCACCGACAGCACGTCACCAGTCCGCTTGACCTGCTGGCCCTGCTCGATCTTCTCGAAATCACCGAGAATCACGGCGCCGACGCTGTGCTCGTCCAAGTTCAGGGCGACGCCCAGGACTCCACCGGTGAACTCCAGCAACTCCTGGGTCATCACGGACGGCAATCCCTCTACGTGCGCGATGCCGTCACCGGCATCCACCACGGTGCCGACTTCCTCCCGCGAGGTGTCAGCGGTGAAGGACTCTACGTATTCTTCGATCGCGCTCTGGATGGCATCAGCGGAGATTGTCAACTCGGCCATGGCTTTTCGTCTTCCTACTTCGTTGTGTTGACTAGGTCGGGTTTCCGTCGGGCTTCGGGTTAGTCGGGTAACTGTGCTTCAGCAGCGGCCAGCCGAGACTTGAGCGTGCCGTCGATCACTTCGTCACCCACGCAGATCTGCAGCCCACCGAGCAAGTCGGAATCGACTTGCAGCTGAACCGCCACCGGATGGCCGTAGATGCGGCTCAGCACCTCACTGACCCGAGTGCGTTGGGCGTCGCTGAGTTCTGCCGCAGCACTGACCTGGGCCACGACTTCACCGCGGCGGGCTACCGCTACCTGTGCAAGCAGCAGCACGGCCTCTTCGGCCGGTGTGCCACGCAACAACTCGACCGTCTGGGACAGCAGTGCGAGAGCTACCGGGTTCACGTCGCTGCCCGAACTCTCAAGTACGTTGCGCAGCAAGCCAACCCGCCGATCAGCGTCTGCGGTGTAGTCACCGAGCAAAATGCCGAGTCGAGGTTGTGCGTCCAGGATGCGCGAGAACCGGAACAACTGGTCTTCGACTTCGTCGACGCTGCCGTCTTTCTCGGCGACCGCGAGCAACGCCTGGCGTGAGACGTGTTCGATGGCATCGATGAAATCCCCGCTCGCCGACCAGCGCTCCGATACGGCGGTGCGCAGGACGTCGAGGGTGGTGTCGCCGACTTTGCCCTCGAGCAGTCGTTCGAGCAACTTGACCCGCGCTGTCGCATCCTCGGTCGGCACGGTGAGGTACCGGGTGACCACGATCTCCTGGCCCAACATCTTGGCTACCGACACCAATTCATCGGCGAGAGTGGTCAAAGCGTCGTTGTCCAGGTCGTCCGCGAGGGCGTTCAAACGATCCACCAGCGTGCTCACCGCGCTGCGGCTCGCCGAACGCATCTTGGCCAGCACCGGGTATTCCACCTCAACCGGTTCGGGCGCCATCTCGCTGAGTTGGTCAAGGAACCGATCAACGGTCGATGCCTGCTGCTCGGCGTCGGCCACATAGCTGCGCACCAAATCGCTTGCCTGGCGCACTGATTCGTGGCCCAGCTCCAACCGGAGCTGCCGGGTCAGTTGCGCCCGCAGCAGCTCGGTCTGACGCGCTCCCTGCGCCTTGATGCGTTCGGCCTCGCTCTCGGCCTGCGCCCGCATCTGTTCCTCGATGCGTTCGGAGTCGGACTTCGCCTCTTCGACGAGTTCCGCGGCCTCCCCCTTGGCGCGTTCCACGGCCTTGCTGTGCGCCGTGGTCGACTCGGTGAGGCGCTTGGCGGCCTTCTCCGAGTCCTGCAACTGCTGGCGCACAGTCTCCTGGCGCGCGGTCATCAGCTTGCGGACCGGCGGCACGACGTACCGCCAGACCAGCAGCACGATCGCCGCGAAACCGATCAGCTGTCCGATAAATGTCGACATATGGTGGCTACCTCGTGGCTTTCGAAGTCGCTTCTGAGGTCGCGGCTGCGGGACTGACCTCGACGCCGAGCACGCGGGATGCCAGCGTCGCCGAGATGGTGCCGACGTTGGAGCGCAGATCCAATTCCACGGCGTCGCGCTCCCGCTTCAATTGCTCGTTGGCCTGGGCCAACATCTCTGCCACCTGCTGCTCGGCGCGAGCTCGTGCGTCGTCGATGACCTTGCGACCCTCTGTCCGCGCGTTGTCGCGGAAGGCGCCGGCTTCAACCCGGGCTTCCTTCAAGGCCTTCTCGTAGTCGGCATCGGCGGCCGCGAACTGCTCGGCTGCCTTCTTGCTGTCGGCCTGGGTCTTGGCGACCATGTTGTCGCGTTCCTTGAGCACCCTCAGAATCGGCGGCACGACGAACGTGCCGATGACCCCGAGCACCACCAGGAAGATGGCCAGCACGAAGAAGAAGGTGCCGTTCGGGATGAGGAAGTTGCTTTGGCCGCCTTCCTCTGCTGCAAACTTCACAGCCGAAGCAAGAGAGGTCGGGTCACCCATCACAGCGAATTACTTGACGGGCGTGGCGAAGACGAATAGCGCCATGAACGCCAGGTTGATGAAGTAGGCCGCCTCGACCAGACCGACCGTGATGAAGAACGGGGTGAAGAGACGTCCCTGTGCCTCGGGCTGGCGAGCGACGCCGGAGATCAGCGCGTTACCCGCGACACCGTCACCGATACCGGCGCCGATGGCGCCACCGGCCATGATCAATCCACCGCCGATGAGGGCGCCGGCTGCGATTGTGGGGTCCATTTTTATCCTCCTTGATAACTCTGGTAGCGGTTTACCAGGATTTTTTTAGTGGTGGTCCTCTTCTAGTTCCATCGCTTGGCTGAAGTACAGGATCGTCAGCAGGGCGAAGATGAAGGCCTGGATGGCGCCGACGAACAGGTCGAACGACTTCCAGATCGCGTTCGGCAGCCACAGGATGTACGGCGGGAACAGCGCGATCAGCGCGACCAGGATGCCGCCGGCGAAGATGTTGCCGAAGAGTCGGAGCGACAGCGAAATCGGCTTGGCGAGCTCTTCGACGACGTTGATCGGCGCGAGGATCGCCACGTGGCCCTTGAGCACCTTGATCGGGTGGCCGATGATGCCGCGACGCCAGATCCCGGCCGCGTGGTAGCAGACGAACACGAACAGGGCCAGGGCCAGCACGTAGTTGATGTCGGCAGCCGCCGACGAGAGCAGCTCGGTGGTCTTGCCTTCTTTGTCGGTGTACTGCAGCGGCAGCACCGACAACCAGTTCGAGATCAGGATGAACACGAAGATGGTCACCGCAAGCGGCAGCACGAACGGCGCGATCCGCATGCCGATGGCCGCCTCGACCTGGCTGCGCATCTGGATGGTGATCGCCTCGAAGAACAGCTGCACACCGCCGGGCACGGCGGTCGAGGTCACCTTGGACTTCAGGTAGAACGCCAACCCGATCACGATCACCGCGGCGATCGCCGTCGACATGATGGTGTCGGTGTTGACTGTCAGACCAAGCCATTTGGCGGTGTGGTGCTCGCCGACCTCGATCTGAGCGGCCAGGATCGACTCAGTCATCGCCGGCGCTCCTCCCTTCCGTGCCTTCTGATCCCGTCACAACCGCACCTTCTTGGCCCTCGAGCTGTCCGTCCGGGTCGCCGGTCCGCAGCTTCTTCCACACCGGCAGCGCAGTCGATGCCACCAGTAACACCTGGAAGAGTGCCAGGCCGAACACCACGCCCAGACCTTCGGGCCGGAATATGAAAGCGATGATCAACGCGAGGATCGTGATGAGCGCGACGCGTGAGGCCGAGTTGATGGCCATCGAACGCTTCAGCGGATGATCGCGCGCGGTGATCGACTCGACCGAACGACGCACCATCAGCGCGTTGAGCAAACCCAGCATCAACCCGATTCCGAAGAACCCCCCGACGACGGGGTGACCGGCGTAGCCGGCGATCAAAGTCGCTACCGCCGTCACCCCCAGGCTGATGAGAAACAGCCGAACGGGACGGAACGCAACAGCGGGAAACACCAACGGCGCGTCCTGCGCTGGTGTCGTCACTGCAGCACCTCAATCCCAGGTTGGTGGGGCGAAAACCACGCGACCGACTGATCCGTGGCCCGCCGAGCGTATCGCAAGGGTCACGCTGGATTTACCCAAGGGGTAGCTCCCTGTGTCGGTCTTGCGCCGGCGGCACCGGAAACCCATCCGACGGGCCGGGGAGCCGGCAACCCGCGAGGTTTATTTCGGGGTTCTACCAGCACCGTACCATAGGACAGCCTGACCTACTACTGATCGTCGTAGTACTCGTCGCGACGGCGCAACAGCGGAATCACGGTTGCGACGCCCGCGACGGCGATTGCTCCCAGCATCACCGCGGCGGTGTGGCGGGGGTCGAAAAAAATCGTGCTCGCCGCGCCGAAGGCCACGATGCCGACCCACAGGTAGATGAGCAGCACCACCCGGCGATGGGAATGGCCGATCTGCAGCAGCCGGTGGTGCAGATGCATTTTGTCGGGGGTGAAGGCACTGCGGCCCGCGCGGGTGCGCCGCACGATCGCCAGCAGCAGGTCGAGCATCGGCACGAACATGACGGCGACCACCAGCAGGAACGGCGACAGCAGAGCAAACACATCGCGGGCGCCGTAGGCGTTCTGCGAGATCGGTCCGGCGGCAGTCGTCGAGGCCGCCGCAAGCATCAGGCCGATCAGCATCGAACCGGAGTCACCCATGAAGATCCGGGCCCGGTGGAAGTTGTGCGGCAGAAACCCCAGACAGGCACCCGCGAGAACCACCGAGATCACCGCGGGCGGGTAGTAGAGCACGTCGCCGCCATGGTCGCGCAGCAGGCCCACCGAGAACATGCAGATCGCCAGGGCTGTGATGAGGCCCAGCCCCGCCGCCAGCCCGTCCAGCCCGTCGACGAAGTTCATCGCATTGACGATCGAGACCGTCAATGCCAGCGTCAGCAGGATCGAGGATGCCTGGTCCAGCACGATGGTGCCGACGCCGCCTACCGGGATGTACAGGACGCTCCACGCGACACCCATGGTGACCAGCACACTTGCGGCGGTGATCTGGCCGGCGAACTTGGTCAGCGCGTCCAGGCCCCAGCGGTCGTCGATCAGTCCGATACCCATGATCACCGCGCCGGCGACCAGCACCGCGGGCATGCCGGTGGAGTAGACGAACCCGCGGGTGAGCGCCGGCAGCTGGGAGGCCAGGAAGACGGCCGAGCCGACGCCGAGGAACATCGCCAACCCGCCCATGCGGGGCGTCGGCGTCACGTGCACATCCCGTTCGCGGGGGTAGGCGACGGCGCCCAGGCGGGTGGCCAGCACGCGAACCGGCCCGGTCGCGAAATAGGTGATGATGGCCGCGGTCAGCCCGACCAGAGCAAGCTCGCGCAGCGGGACTCCGGCGCTGCGGTCGGACAGTGCGAGCAAACCACCGGCAAGGCTGGCCACATCGCTGGACACCTCGAGACCGTACTTCACCAACCTGAGACCGGTGCGCCCGCGGTCATCGCCGAACGTGAAACCACGGTGAGATTCGGGCCGGATTTTCGCCGTCAGATCACGGTCGGCGACCGAAGCGCTACTCGATCAGGCTCGCCGCGTCCACGCCGAGCACCTCAGCGACGCGGGCGGTGCTGACCGGCCCCTCACGCAGGATGCGTGGGGCCTTTCCGCTCAGGTCGACGATCGTCGAGGCGGCCTGCTGCGCGGCCGGCCCGCCGTCGAGGTAGACGTCCACGCGGGGGCCGAGTTGACGCTGGGCTTCGTCGACGTCGACGGCGGCGGGCTGGCCGGAGACGTTGGCGCTGGACACGGCCATCGGCCCGACCTCGCGCAGCAACTCGATGGCGACCGGGTGCAACGGCATCCGCAGCATCACGGTGCCGTGCGCGTCGCCGAGGTCCCATTGCAGCGACGGCGCCTGCATCACCACCAGGCTCAGCGCGCCGGGCCAGAATGCCCGGATCAGTTCGCGCGCCCCGTCCGGCATCCCGTACACCAGGCCCTCGATGGTGTGCCAGGAGCCGACCAGCACGCCCACCGGCATGTCGCGGCCGCGGCCCTTGGCCGCCAGCAGCGCGTCCACCGCGGTGCTGTCGAAAGCGTCGGCCGCGAGGCCGTAGACGGTGTCAGTCGGCATGACGACCAGCCGGCCGGCCTTGAGCGCATCCACCGCGGCGGTGATTCCACGCGCCCGACGATCCGGGTCGGCGCAGTCGAAAACCTCACTCATCGGCGCTTCCCCTCCGGGCCGTCACGAACCTGGGCCGTCCGGCCAGATCGTCGCGGGCCACAACGTCACTGAAAAGCCCAGTCCTGTTGATGCATGCGACGGTCAGCGCCGACGTGGTGTCGTCATGCTCGACGGCGAACCGACCGCCCGGGCGCAGCCAACTCGCGGCGCGCGCGACAACGGCGGGTATCACCGCCATCCCGTCCGGTCCGCCGAACACCGCATGCGACGGATCATGTTGTGTCACTTCGGGTTCCAGCACTGCATCGGCCGGGACGTACGGCGGGTTCGAGACGACGAGGTCGACCCGGCCGTCGAGTTCCGGCAGCAGGCCGGGCGTGTCGATGTCAGCGTGCACCAGTTCCACGCCGGTGCCCTCGACGTTGCGACGGGCGTATTCCAGGGCCGCCTCGGAGTCGTCGATGCCGACAATTCGGGCGCCCGGCCAGCGCCGCGACAGGGCGACTGCCAGCGCACCGGAGCCCGTGCATGCGTCGACAATGACCGGCTGCGCCGGAAGTGATTGTCCGACAGCCCATTCGAACATCGCCTCGGTCTCGGGCCGCGGGATGAACACCCCCGGGCCGACGTGCAGCAGCACCGGCCCGAAACCGACCGTCCCGATGAGGTGTTGCAACGGCACCCGCTGGGCGCGTGCCGCTACGGCGTGCTGGAAGCGTTCGAAGAACTCGTCGGCAGGATCCACAAACCGGAGCCGGCCGCGGTCGGTGCCGGCCACGTGGGCGGCCAGCTGCTCGGCATCCCAGCGGGCGGAGTCGATTCCCGCTTCGGCCAGTTGCGCCGCAGCGGAGTCGATCGCCTGCCGCAGGGATTGCCGAACTGTCCCGGTCATGTCGCCTGTTGCAGCCGCGCCTGTTTGTCGGCTTCGCTCAGCGCATCGAACAGCGCGTCCAGGTCGCCGTCGAGAACCTGGTCGAGGTTGTGCGACTTGAAGCCGATGCGGTGATCGGTGATGCGGTTCTCGGGGAAGTTGTAGGTCCGGATGCGTTCGCTGCGGTCGACCGTGCGGATCTGGCTGGCGCGGTCGGCCGAGGCGTCGGCGAGCGCCTGCTCCTCGGCCAGCACCTGCAGGCGGGCGGCGAGCACCTGAAGCGCCCGGGTCTTGTTCTGCAACTGTGAGCGTTCGTTCTGGCAGGTGACGACGATGCCGGTGGGCAGGTGCGTGATCCGCACCGCGGAGTCGGTGGTGTTCACGCCCTGGCCGCCTTTGCCCGATGATCGGTAGACGTCGATTCGCAGGTCGGACTCGTCGATCTGTACCTCGCCGACTTCCTCGGGTTCGGGGTAGACCAGCACGCCGGCGGCCGACGTGTGGACCCGGCCCTGTGACTCGGTCACCGGAACCCGCTGCACGCGGTGCACGCCGCCCTCGAACTTCATCCGCGACCACACGCCGTCGGCGCTGTCGCCCTTACTGCCGATGGCCAGCGTCGCGTCTTTGTAGCCGCCCAGATCCGACGTGGTCTCGCCCAGCACCGTGACCGTCCAGCCGTGGCGTTCGGCGTACCGGATGTACATCCTGGCCAGGTCGGCGGCGAACAGGGCCGACTCCTCGCCCCCTTCACCGGATTTCACCTCGAGCACGATGTCGTCGGCATCGTGCGGGTCGCGGGGTGCCAGCATGTCGGTGAGCTGGGTGTCCAGCTCCGCGACCCGGGCCTCCAGTTCGGTGACCTCCTCGGCGAAGGATGCGTCGTCGACGGCCAGTTCGCGGGCGGTCTCCAGATCGTCGCGGGCCGACACCAGCTTGCGGTGGGTCGCGACGATCGGCGCCAACCGCGCGAAGCGGCGTCCGGCTTTGCGCGCCTCGTCGGGCTTGCTGTGCAGTTCGGGATCGGCGAGCGCCTTCTCGAGAGCTGCGTGCTCGGCGAGCAGGACGTCAATCGTCTGCACCGGCTGCGTCATGTCACCTCCCTGGTAGCCGCTTCGAACCCCGAACGCGAACCGACGCCCGGCCTGCGCTGGTATCGCACAGTTCGGGCGTCGGAAAGGCAGCTATTTGTCGGCCGCAGCTTTGTCCGCGTTGCGCTTGCCGTAGCGCTTCTCGAAGCGCGCGACCCGGCCACCGCTGTCGAGAATCTTCTGCTTGCCGGTGTAGAAGGGATGGCACTGCGAGCAGACCTCGGCCACGATGCGGCCACCCGGCTTGGTGCTGCGGGTGGTGAAGGAATTCCCGCAACCGCAGACCACGGTGGTCTCCTCGTAGGCGGGATGGATGTCAGTTTTCATGCTTTCCTCTTCGTCATATGCCACTCGGGGCCCCTGGTCGGCCCGGACCGCGAACCTGAAGTGGTTCCGAGTGATCGACCGTCGATTATGCCAGGTCAACCTACGTCAGCCTAAACGCCGGGGTGGGGATGCCTATTCCCGCCGCGGAGCCTCGCTTCCACGCCGCCCGGTCCGCTGTCAACCGTTGCCAACGGCGGCGGGATTGGCGTAAGAGAACCTGATGCAACTGCGGATACCCAGCATCGCTCTGCTGTTCGCCATCGGGGGCATCGCCGGTCTGATCGGCGATCACGGTCATGTCGTCACCGGCACTCTGGTGTACCTGCCGGCGTCGCATCGGGTCCCGTTCGTATGGACCAGCCCGATCTGGTTTCCCGCACTCGTGGGTGGTGCCACCGTCCTGTTGGCCGAGCTGCGGCTGCACCTCGGGGCGGCACGCACGGCTGTGACGGCGCGCCAAGGTCTCGGCGGGGTCGCGGCCGTGGTGGGCACCTACGCCGTCACCGCGTTGGCGCATACGGCGCCGGTGTTCGTCAGCACGGTGCTGATCTGCGCGATCGCGACCATCACCTGGTCGGTGCTCGGCGATCGGCTCGCCGTGGTGGGCGGAGTCGCGGTCGCCATCGTCGGGCCCGCGGCCGAGGTCGGCATCGAAGCCCTCGACGTATTTCGCTACACCCAGGGCAGCGACGGCCTGTTCGGCGTCGCGCCATGGCTGGTTCCGCTGTACTTCGCCTTCGGCGTGGTGGCGGCGCTGCTCGGCGAGATCGCCGCGAAACAGAACTAGTCGTTGTCCATGTTGCCCGGTGTCGTCTTGGACACCTGGACGAGGAACTCGTAGTTCGTCTTCGTCTTACGCAGCTGCGACATCAGCAGGTCGATGGCCTGGTGAGAGTCCAGACCCGACAGCACCCGGCGCAGCTTGTGCACGATGCCGAACTCGTCCGGGGACAGCAGCAACTCGTCCTTCCGGGTACCCGACGGGTTGACGTCGACCGCGGGGAAGACCCGCCGTTCGGAGATCTTGCGGTCCAGCTTGAGCTCGGCGTTACCGGTGCCCTTGAACTCCTCGAAGATGACCGTGTCACCGGTGGAGCCGGTCTCGACCATCGCCGTGGCGATGATGGTCAGCGAGCCGCCTTCCTCGATGTTGCGGGCCGCACCTAGGAAACGCTTGGGCGGGTACAGCGCGGTCGAGTCGACACCACCGGACAGGATCCGGCCGGAGGCAGGCGACGCGTTGTTGTACGCGCGGCCCAGCCGGGTGATCGAGTCAAGCAGCACCACGACGTCCTTGCCCTGCTCCACCAGGCGCTTGGCGCGCTCGATGGCCAGCTCGGCGACCGAGGTGTGGTCTGACGGCGGCCGGTCGAAGGTGGAGGCGATGACCTCACCCTTGACCGAACGGGTCATGTCGGTGACCTCCTCGGGGCGCTCGTCGACGAGCACGACCATGAGGTGGCATTCGGGGTTGTTCTTGGTGATCGCGTTGGCGATGTCCTGCAGGATCGTGGTCTTACCCGCCTTGGGCGGCGACACGATCAGGGCGCGCTGGCCCTTGCCGATCGGCATGATCAGGTCGATGACCCTGGTGGTCAGCCGGTCCGGCGTGGTTTCCAGACGCAGGCGCTGGTTGGGGTACAACGGCGTCAACTTCTGGAAATCGGGACGCTTCCTGGCGTCCTCGACGGGTCCGCCGTTGACGCTGTCCAGGCGTACCAGTGGGTTGAACTTCTGCCGCTGGTTGGGCTGTTCGCCGTCTTTGGGCACCCGCACCGCCCCGGTCACCGCGTCGCCGCGCCGTAAGCCGTTCTTGCGCACCATGTTCATGGACACGTAGACGTCGTGCGGACCGGCCAGGTAACCGGAGGTTCGCACGAAGGCGTAGTTGTCCAGCACGTCGAGAATCCCGGCCACCGGTTGTACGACGTCGTCCTCGCGCAGTTCGGATTCCCCGGCCTCGCCGGTGCGCTCGCCACGGCGCCTGCGGTCGCGGAACCGGCGTCCCCGCCGGCCCTGCCGTCCGTCGCCGTCGTCGTCGGCGCCACCGCCGCCGCCGCGTTGCTGGCCGTTGCCCTGCTGGTCGCCGGACTGGTCGTTGCCCGAGTCCGCCGAGCGGTCGTCGGTGTCTGCTTTCCTCTGGCCACGCTCACCCTGGCCACGCTCGCGGTCACCCTGACCACGCTCACCCTTGGGCTCACCCTTGTCGCGCTCGCCGCGGTCGCGGGCCGGCTCTTTGTCGGTGTCGTCGGCGTTCTCGCCTTTGTTGCCACCACCGGCGGACCCCGCCTGCCGGGACGCGCCACGGCGTTCGCGACGCGGCGTTTCCGCGGCGTCGGGCGCCTCTGCGGGCGCAGCCTCCGGGGTGGTCACCTGGGCGGTGGGAGGTTCTTGCGCGGCGTCGTTCTGGGTCGGCGCATCGGCTTTGGCCGATTCCTGCTGCGGCTCGGCGTCACCGGCCGACTTGCCGTTCGCCTGTCCCCTGGTCTGCTGGATCGCAGCGATCAGCTCGCTCTTGCGCATGCCTGACGTCCCTTTGACGCCGGCTCGGTTAGCCAGTGCGCGCAGCTCAGGCAGCACCATGGTGGACAGCGAGCTGGACGGCGCATTGGATTTGACGTCCGAAACATCGGAAGCGTCGGGGGTCACGGAGTTCGACACCTTGTCGGCGTCGGTGCTTTCGCCAGCCGTGATGAGGTCCGTATCAGTCACGGATTTCCTTTCTTGCCCCGCTGATCACGTCAAACGGGGATTCCTGCATCAGGTCAAGCATTCAGGCAAATTGCTGAGTGCGCCCAATAATCGACTCTGAAACGGTGATCGAACAGCGAACCGAGTTCACGAGAAGAATTGGTGGTTGTCTCAGCGTCAAGGCAGTTTGTGCAGAGCAGATGCTGCAATTGCTGGACGGGTCCGAGGATAGCCCGCTTCCTGGCGGGAAGCAAGCAAACCCGCCCGCCACGCTGTGGATCAACCTGGGACGGTTACGCCAGGCTTCCAGCGAACTCCGCCGCCGACCGTCATCTTCTTGATCATGAATCCATTCGCGGTTCCGTGCTCCACCGCTTCAGCAGGCAACTCCGGCTCGGTGCTCAGCGCGATCAGCGAAGGACCAGCCCCGGAAAGCGTTGCCGCAACACTATGACGCCGCAGCAGCCGCAAATATTCCGCGGAGGACGGCATCGCCGGTGCACGTTGGGGTTGATGAAGCACGTCTTCGGTGGCGGCCATCAGCAGATCGGGCCGCTGGGTCAGCGCGACCACCAGCAACGCCACCCGGCTGATGTTGAACCGCGCGTCCTCATGGCTGACCTGCGCGGGCAGCAGCACCCGGGTCTCGGCCGTGGACGAGCGTTCCTCGGGAATGGCAGCGAACAAGTGGATATCGGGGTGTAGACGCAGCGGAACCGCGGAGTAGTCCGGGCGGCCGCTGCGGTGGTCAGCCCAGGAGACTACTGCCCCACCGAGCACGGCGGCCGACGCGTTGTCGGGATGACCTTCGAATTCAGATGCCAGCTGGATCAGCTGAGCTTCGCTGAGCGGAGCCGAATCCGTCTGCGCGACAAGACCATTGACCACGGCAAGGCCGCTCACCACGGCCGCGGCGGAGGATCCGAGGCCGCGGGAGTGCGGGATGTCGTTGCGGCAGCGCACCACCAGGCCGGCAGCGCACACCCCGGCGGCCTGCAGGCCGCGCTGGATGGCCCGCACCACGAGGTGCTCGGGCCCCAGCGGTACCTGGCCGGCACCCTCGCCTTCGACCGTCACGACCAAGCCGGAATCCGTTGTCTCGACCACGATCTCGTCGCACAGGCTCAAAGCCAGCCCGAGGCTGTCGAAACCCGGGCCCAGGTTGGCACTGGACGCCGACACCGTGGCGCTGGCCGTCAGCCCCGCAGGCAGAACCGCACCCGCCGAACCAGGTTCCACTAGCCCAACCCCAGCTGCTCAACGACGAGGACGGGGTCGACCGGCAGCGGCGACACGTGCGGCATGTCCCGCAGGGCGGTGTCGGGGTCCTTGAGGCCGTTGCCGGTGACGGTGCAGACCACAGTCGAGCCGCGTTCCACCCAGCCGTCCTCGACGGACTTGAGCAGGCCGGCGATGCTCGCGGCAGACGCCGGTTCGACGAAGACACCCTCGGTGCTGGCCACCAGGTGGTAGGCCGCCAGGATCTCCTCGTCGGTGGCTGCCAGGAAGCGTCCGTTGGACTGCTGCTGCGCCTCGACCGCCGACGTCCACGACGCCGGTGCGCCGATGCGGATCGCGGTGGCGATGGTCTCCGGGTTCGCGACCGGTTCACCGTGCACCAGCGGGGCCGCGCCGGCCGCCTGGGTGCCCAGCATCCGGGGCAGCTTGTCGATGACGCCGTCGCGATGGTATTCGGTGTAACCGCGCCAGTACGCGGTGATGTTGCCCGCATTGCCAACGGGAAGCGCGTGGATATCCGGCGCCGTCCCCAGCGCGTCGACGATCTCGAACGCCGCCGTCTTCTGCCCCTCGATGCGCACCGGGTTCACCGAGTTGACCAGTGAGATCGTCGGGAAGTCGTTGGTCATCTTGCGGGCCAGTTCCAGGCAGTCGTCGAAGTTTCCGTCGATCTGAATGATCTTGGCGCCGTGCATGACGGCCTGCGCCAGCTTGCCCATCGCAATCTTGCCCGTGGGAATCAGCACGGCGCAGGTGATGCCGGCGCGAGCGGCGTATGCCGCGGCAGATGCCGATGTGTTGCCGGTCGACGCGCACAACACCGCTTTCTGGCCGCGGGCCAGAGCGTCGGTGACGGCCATCGTCATACCCCGGTCCTTGAACGACCCGGTGGGGTTGAGGCCCTCGACCTTGAGATGGACTGTGCAGCCGGTCTTCTCGGACAACCGGGGCGCCGGGATCAGTGGGGTGCCGCCTTCGAACAGGGTGACCGGGGTCCAGTCGTCGCCCACCGGCAACCGGTCCCGGTAGGCCGCGATCAGGCCCGGCCACGGTTGGTGGACCGCCGTATGTGGGGCGCTCATTCGTCAGTTCCTTCCAGCCGCAGCACGCTTTGCACGCTCTGCACCACGTCCAGGTCCGCCAGCGCGTCAACGGTTTCCGACAGCGCGGCGTCGGTCGCCCGGTGGGTGACCACCACGATGCGGGCACCCACCCGCTGACCGCCCTCGTCGACCACGCCTTCCTGACGCACCTCGGCGATGCTCACCTCGCGCTTGCCGAATTCGGCTGCCACGGCGGACAACACGCCCGGCTTGTCGGCGACGTTCATGCTGACGTAGTAGCGCGTTTCGATGAATCCCATGGGCGCCACCGGAAGCCGGGCGTAACGGGACTCGCGCGGACCCCGGCTGCCGAGCACCCGGTTGCGCGCCGCCATCACCAGGTCGCCGGTGACGGCCGATGCGGTGGGCGCACCGCCCGCTCCCTGACCGTAGAACATCAGCCGGCCAGCCGCCTCGGCCTCGACGACCACCGCGTTGAACGCGCCGTTGACCGATGCGAGCGGATGCGTCAGGGGCACCAGCGCGGGATACACGCGAGCCGAAACCCGTTGCTGCCCTTCGTCAGTGGTGATGCGCTCGCAGATGGAGAGCAACTTGATGGTGCAGCCCAGGGATTTGGCGGACTCGAAGTCGTCCGGGGTGATCTTGGTGATGCCCTCGCGGTAGACGTCGTCGGCGGTGACCCGGGTGTGGAAGGCGATGGACGCCAGGATCGCCGCCTTGGCCGCGGCGTCGTATCCCTCGACGTCGGCGGTGGGGTCGGCTTCGGCATAGCCGAGGGCGCTCGCGTCGGCCAGCGCCTGTTGGTAATCGGCTCCGGTGCTGCCCATTTCGGAGAGGATGTAGTTGGTGGTGCCGTTGACGATGCCGGCCACCCGCAGGACGGTGTCGCCGGCCAGCGACTGGGTCAGCGGGCGGATGACGGGGATCGCCCCGGCGACCGCGGCCTCGAAATACAGGTCGACGGCTTCTTTTTCGGCGGCGGCGGCCAGTTCGCCGCTGGCGATCGACATCAACGCTTTGTTCGCCGTCACGACCGACTTGCCGTGGGCCAGTGCGGCCAGGATGGCCTTGCGGGCCGGTTCGACCGGACCCATCACCTCCACCACGATGTCGACGTCATCGCGGCAGACCAGTTCGTCGATGTCGTCGGTGAGCAGTTCGAGCGGCACGCCGCGGTCGCCCCCGAGGCGTCGCACCCCGACGCCGCGCAGCACCAGCGGGGCGCCGATGCGGCCCGCCAGGTCGTCGGCGCTCTCGTTGATTATGCGCACGACTTCGCTGCCGACCACACCCAACCCGAGCACCGCTACGCCGATGGCTTGCTTGTCGTTATCGGGCACGGTCACCTCACTTCCAGACTCAGCAGATCGTCGACCGTCTCGCGGCGCAGGATCAAGCGGGACTCCCCCGCTCGCACCGCGACCACCGCGGGACGGCAGATCATGTTGTAACGACTCGACAGGGAATAGCAGTAGGCGCCGGTCGCGGCGGTGGCGACCAGGTCACCGGGCCCAACGTCTTCGGGGACCCATGCGTCGCGCACCAGGATGTCGCCGGTTTCGCAATGCTTTCCGACCAGACGGGCCGCGGTCGCGGGCGCGTCGCTGAGCCTCGACACCAATCGCACGTCGTACTGGGCGTCGTACAACGCGGTACGGATGTTGTCGCTCATGCCGCCGTCGACGCTGACGTAGCGCCGGTTGGCGTTCGAGCTCACGTCGACGTCTTTGACGGTGCCGACCTCGTAGAGCGTGATGGTGCCCGGGCCGGCGATGGCACGCCCGGGTTCGACGACCAGTCTTGGTGTGGGGAGCCCGACGGCTGCCGACTCGTTGCTCACGATGGCGCTCAGCTTGTCGGCGAGCTCGGCGATCGGCGGTGGATCGTCGGGCGCCAGATACGAGATGCCCAGGCCGCCGCCGAGATCCACCGTCGATACCTGCGCGGTCTTGTCGACGCCGAATTCCGCGACGATGTCGCGCAGCAGCCCGATGACCCGGTGCGCGGCGATTTCGAAGCCGGCGACATCGAAGATCTGCGAACCGATGTGGCTGTGCAGTCCGACCAGCCGCAGGTGGTCGGCGGCGAACACCTTGCGCACCGCCGCCATGGCCGCTCCGCTGGCCACCGACAGTCCGAACTTCTGGTCTTCGTGCGCGGTGGAGATGAACTCGTGGGTGTGCGCCTCCACGCCGACAGTGAGACGGACGAGCACATCCTGGACGATCCCGGCCTCACCTGCGATCGCATCGAGCCGTTCGATCTCGATCATCGAGTCCAGGACGACGTGGCCGACACCGGCTTTCACCGCCGCGGTCAGTTCGGCCACGGATTTGTTGTTGCCGTGCAACGTGATTCGTTGCGGCGGGAAGTCCGCGTTGAGCGCGACGGCCAGCTCACCACCCGAGCAGACGTCGAGCGAGAGGCCCTCCTGCTCGATCCACCGGGCGATTTCGGTGCACAGGAACGCTTTCGCGGCGTAGTGCACATTGGCCCCACCGCCGAACGCCGCGGCCGTCTCATGGCAGCGGGAGCGGAAATCGTCTTCGTCAATGACGAACAGCGGGGTGCCGTATTCCCCGGCGAGGTCGGTCAGCTTGACGCCGGCGATCTGGACGATCCCGTCGTCGTCACGAATGGTGTTGCGCGGCCACACGTTCAGTGCCAGCCGCAACAGCTCCTCGGGTGACTGCGGGCGTGGCGGGCTGCTGACGGGCCGGGTTTCCTCGGCGTGCCGGGGTCCGGCGGGGTGGACGTTCACATTCTCTCCGGGGCACTCACTCCGAGGATGGCCAATCCGTTGGCCACGACCTGGCGGGTGGCCTGGCACAGCGCCAGCCGCGCGGTGTTCAGGTCGGTGGGTTCTTCGTCGCCCTGCGGCAGGATTCGGCAGGCGTCGTAGAAGCGGTGGTAATCGCCGGCCAGGTCTTCCAGGTAGCGGCAGATGCGGTGCGGTTCGCGCAGGGCCGCTGCGGTTTTCAGAACCCGCGGGAACTCGCCGATGGTGCGCAGCAGCGTGCCCTCTTTGTCGTGGCTGAGCAGTTCCAGGTGTTCTGTGTCAGGTATCAGGCCGAGTTCGGCGGCGTTTCGGGCCAGAGCCGACAGCCGGGCGTGCGCGTATTGCACGTAGTAGACCGGGTTTTCGTTGGACGCCGAGGACCACAACGCCAGATCGATGTCGATCGGGGTGTCCACCGAGGACCGGATCAGGCTGTACCGCGCGGCGTCGACGCCGATGGCCTCGACCAGGTCGTCGAGGGTGATGACGGTGCCGGCCCGCTTGCTCATCTTGACCGGTTGGCCGTCGCGCACCAGGTTGACCATCTGGCCGATCAGGACCTCGACGGTGGCCGGGTCCTCACCGAAGGCGGCCGCGGCGGCCTTGAGGCGCGCGATGTAGCCGTGGTGGTCGGCGCCGAGCATGTAGATGCACAGGTCGAAGCCGCGTTGGCGCTTGTCCAGGTAGTAGGCCAGATCGCCGGCGATGTAGGCGGGTATGCCGTCGCTCTTGATCACCACGCGGTCTTTGTCGTCACCAAAAGCGCTGGTGCGCAACCAGGTTGCGCCGTCCTTCTCGTAGATGTTGCCGGTATCACGCAGCTTGCTTATGGCCTCGTCCACCCTGCCGCTGGTGTGCATCGAGTCTTCGTGGGTGTAGACGTCGAAGTCGGTGCCGAACTCGTGCAGCGACTCCTTGATATGGGCGAACATCAGGTCGACGCCGATCTGCCGGAACGTCTCGTGCATCTCGGCGTCGGGCAGGCTCAAGGCTTCTGGCGCCTTCTGCAGGACCTGCGCGGCGATGTCGTTGATGTACGCGCCCGCGTAGCCGTCCTCGGGGGCGGGTTCGTTTTTGGCCGCGGCGACCAGGGAGTTGGCGAACCGGTCGATCTGCGCGCCGTGGTCGTTGAAGTAGTACTCGCGGACCACCTCGGCGCCCTGCGTGGTGAGCAGCCGGCCCAGCGCGTCACCGACGGCGGCCCAGCGGGTGCCGCCGATGTGGATCGGTCCGGTCGGATTGGCCGAGACGAATTCCAGGTTGACCTTCTGGGCTTTCAGCGTGTCGGAGTGGCCGAAGGTTTCGCCGGCATCGATGACTTCGGTCACGATTTTGGCCTGCGCCGAGGCTTCGAGGCGCAGGTTGATGAAGCCGGGACCGGCCACCTCGGCAGAGGCGATGCCGTCGGCCTTCGTCAGCGCCTCGGCCAGCCATCCGGCCAGCTCACGGGGGTTGGCGCCGACCTTCTTGGCCAGTTGCAGGGCCAGGTTGGACGCGTAATCGCCGTGTTCGGGGTTGCGCGGACGCTCGACCGTGACCGTCGGGGGCAACGCGGACACGTCGAGGCCGTGCTCGGCAAGCACCGCGGTGGCGGTGGTTTTGAGCAGCTCAGCGAGGTCGGCGGGGGTCACGAGCGTCCATCCTATTGGCTGGGGTGCCCGCGCCCCGAATCCATTACCGGTGCTCGGGCGGTCACCGGGATGCGCTAGTCTGGCGGAGCCCAATGGCGCAGCGTTCCGCTAGTGCGCCCCCGTAGCTCAGGGGATAGAGCGTCTGCCTCCGGAGCAGAAGGCCGCAGGTTCGAATCCTGCCGGGGGCACCACACCAGCAGCAGCTCACCGACACTTTTCACAGCCGCGATCTGGTGTGCGCTGATATCCCAATCCTGCCGCCGCAGGTCGCCTATTGCCGCCTGAAGTGCAGTCTCGCGGCACTGATAACTTCAGTTAACTATTTAAGTGAAGTTAATATGGGTTGATGACCTCACTTCGGCCCGTCACATACGACGACGCGCGGTGGGAACCGCAGGGGAAGAGGTACGCGAGCCGGTCGCTGCCGAAGTACGGCACCTACCACCCCGCGGTGCCGGCTGACATCGCCGACCTGGCCTTGGACCTACCGCCGAATGTATTGGCAGAAGCCGAACACGCCAGCTACGCGCTGACGCGTTTCGACGCAGAGCTCGGAAGCGAAATAGCACCGTTTGCCGCCGTCTTACTCAGGTCCGAGTCCGCCGCCAGCTCGCAGATCGAGAACCTGACCGCGTCGGCCCGTGCTATCGCCGAGGCCGAACTGCCGGGCGGCAAGGCAAAACCCAATGCTGCGCTGATAGTCGCGAATACCGCAGCGATGCATGCGGCGGTCGCCTTGTCGGACACGGTTGACGCCCAAGCCATCCTCGCGATGCACCGGGCGTTGATGGCCAATGAACCGCGCCATACGCCAGGAGAATTCCGCACCGAGCCGGTATGGATAGGCGGTGGCTCCTCCCCCATCGGCGCGACCTTCGTCGGCCCACGCCATGAACTGATTCCAGGCGCGATTGGCGACCTGATCGCTTACACGCGGCGCGCCGACGTTCCTGCGCTGCCGCAGATCGCGGTTGCCCATGCACAGTTCGAGACCATTCACCCATTCACCGACGGCAACGGGCGCACGGGCCGCGCACTCGTGCAAGCCATGCTCCGCAACAAAGGGCTGACCCGCCATGTGACAGTGCCGGTCTCCGCGGGACTACTGGCCGATACGGGCGCATATTTCGCCGCGCTGACCACCTACCGCAACGGTGACGCCGCAGAAATTGTCGAGCTCGTCTCGCAAGCCTGCGTCCGAGCTATCGCAAATGCCAGGGAACTGGTCGCAGACCTGCGCGGCATCCGGCAAGCCTGGAACGACGTAATCACCGCGCGATCAGACTCGGCGGTGTGGAAGGTCGCCGATATCTTGACCCGCCGCCCGGTCGTCAACGCTGCGCTACTGGCGCAAGAGCTGGGCATCGAGTCGACCAACGCGCACCGTTACCTCAACCCACTCACCGACGTGGGAATCCTTGTCGAGACGACGAGCGGGCCCCGCAACCGGGTATGGCGGTCTCCGGAAGTACTCGCTGCACTCGACGCGTTCGCCGAACGCGCCGGGCGGCGGGGTTGACCGGAGACGCCGCAACCGGATAACGGCGCAGATCAGCGGGCGTAGTATCGCAAAGTCCAAGTAGGTCAGGCCGGTTCGCTTCACGGCCACCAAGAGGGTGATCTCAACGAGCGCTGACGACCGGATGCCGAAGCCGTTCATGAGCTCGCTCCCATGCTCTCGATACCCGGCCGCACCGGCCGTCACCACCCGATGATCGAGCCCTGGGAGCCGGTGGTCATCGGTGCGCTGTTGCCGTCCGACGCCGCCAGATGCGCCGAGTTGGACGCGGTCTTATTCGCCGGCGAGAATCCGTGGTCGGCGGCCATATTCGCACGCGAACTGGCCAACCCAGACGGTTATTTCGTGAGCGCGCGCAGGGCCGGGATGCTGATCGGCTACGGCGGCATCGTGCGTTTGGGTTCCACGGGTTTCACCGGAGTGTCGTTCTACGAGGTGCGCAATATCGGCGTCGACCCGGCGCACCAAGGCCACGGCATCGGCCGCCGACTGCTGGACGAGCTGCTGAATTTCGCCGCGGGCGGCACCGTGTATCTGGAAGTTCGCTACGACAACGAAGCGGCTATCGCGCTGTACCGCGACGTGGGATTCGACCAGGTTGGCCTGCGCCCCGGTTACTACAACGGCGTCGACGCGTTAACGATGCGGCGCGAGCCGCGGGCTTGCACCCACACCTAGCCCTATTGTCGCCGATAGCGGCGAACGGGCACGTGGCCCCTGATCTTGACTTCGACATCGGCGCCGGCCCCGCCGACCTCTTTCACCGTGAACGTGTAGAGATCGCCTAACGGACTGCCGAGAATGGGTTCTCCGAGCGCCTCGACGTACCACTGCACCCCCGGCTGGTCGCAGGGCGGCCTGGCTGCCCTGTTCTCGTCGAAGTGCCACTTCACCTCTGGATTGCCCGCTGGGAATTCGATGTTGTCGTCGCGCTTGATCTCCGCAGCGGGAATGGTGTCAAAATCCTGGCCCGTCGTCACCGCTATGAGGCTAGTCGTGGTCGGCACGCCCTCACACCGTCGGCAACCGCATGACGTAGCCCGCCTCCAGTGCCACCCACAATGCGCCGTCCGGCCCGATGGCCAGCCCGTGCGGCTCGCTGCCGGCCGGCAGGTCGATCGAGGACACCTCACCGTCTGCGCTGACCCGGGCGATCTGGTCGGAGCCCCACAGGCTCACCCACACGCCACCGGTCGGATCGGCCACCACCGCATGGGGTTTGCCGGGCAGGTCGAGTTCCTGGATGGCGTCGTCGACCGGGATGCGGCCGAGCTTGTCGGCCAGGATTTCGGTGAACCACACCGCGTCGTCGTGCGTCGCGGCGATGCCGACGGGCCCGGCGCGCGGGGTGGGCACGTCCCGGATCGTCAGGTCACCCGACGGCTCGAGCCGGCCGACTCCGTTGGCTTGGTTCAGCGTGAACCACAGCGCCCCGTCGGGTCCCGCGGTGATCATCGACGGCGTCCCGCCCGGGAATGCCACGTCCGTGACCACCCCGTCGACGCCGATGCGGCCCACCACGCCCGATGTCATCGCGGTGAACCACAGTGCCCCGTCGGGTCCCGCGGCGAGACCGAAAGGCGCACTGCCTCCACGTAATTCGAACTCCGAGAGGTCGCCGTCGGTGGTGATCCGACCGATCCGGTCGTCGCCGTTGCGGGTGAACCACAGTGCGCCGTCGGGTCCCGCGACGATGATCGACGGCTTGCTCTGCGGCGCAACCGGATACAGATCGAGTCCACCGTCGGCGGCCACTCGGGCGATCTCGCCGCTGTGCACCAGCGTCACCCACATCGCGCCGTCGGTTCCCGCGGTCAGCGCGTACGGGCCGCCAGAGACGGGTACATCGAGTATGCGACTCATACCAGCGTTTTCGTTGTCACGGGTCCTGATTTCATCAGCTTTCGGCCTCAAGCAGTTGCGACGGAGGTGCTGGTGGCAGGTAGTCCGCACCATGGCCCCAGGGCAAGCAACCCGGGATGCCGAATTTTCGAGAATTCTCGAGACCACAAAAACCGTCGACCGTTTGCGGCCTGGGCGCGAGCACCGTTCGACCATGCCACAAATCGCGCAACTGTTGCATGGTCGACTCGTCCTTAGGGCTGCGGTCGACTAGGCGGTAGGCCAGGATCCTCGTCATCAGAACGTCGCTCGCGGCGAGCACATCCTCACGCCTGCGGAGCTCAATGGCGACGGACAACGGCCAGCGCATCGGTTCCGGCCAATTCGTGTTTTCCTGTTCCTCACCGAAAAGGCGCACCGAAGTGCCGTACCACTCCCAGTGCTTGATCCAGGGAAATCTCAACTGTCCAGCGAGGGCGGTATTCTCGACGGTCTTCGAGGCTTTCCGGGCGGCGATGGCGTCGCCGACGGTCGTGCTGCCCCGCACCCGTACGCGGCGTTTGCTGTAATTCGCGCAGATATACGCGATCCGCGCCTCGGTGAGATAGAAGGCTATCTCGGCCCTGTCAAGCGAAAGCACGGTTCTCCAACTCAACGAGTCGCGAGGCGGCATCCAAACATCATTGAAAACCAGCGCTTTGGCGCTGATCGGCCCGAGCACGTGTCCATCGCTTGGTTCGAGTTTCAATGACAGGTCATCGTTCAAACCCAGGCGGCCGAACGTCTCCGGCTCCCCTATCTCATGAATGTCAAGAAATGGGCATCCAATCAACGTGTGCTCCCTGCCGCGCCACCACAGTTGCCCAGACAGCCTAAACCGTTTCCGGACTGGGTGTTTCGCCGAACCGCGCCAATACCAGCGTCGCCGCGACGGCGATCCCCAGGCCCGCGGCCACCATCCAGCCGAGGCCATCCCGGGTTTGGTCGCCGAGCCAGACCACGCCGATGATGGCCGGCAAGACCGTTTCACCGACCACCATTCCGGCCACCGCCGTCGTCACCGAGCCGCGATGCAGCGCGGAGGTGAGCAACAGAAAACCCGCCGCCCCGCCGACGGCGCTGGCGTACAGCGCCGGGTTGGCGTAGAAGGCGGCCTTGGTGGGATCGAGCGAATCGATCAGGTTCACGCCGACCTCGACGAGGCCGAACCCGGTGCCGGCACTGAGCCCGAGGGCGAGCGCGCGCGGACGATCGGGCAACCGGCCGGCGGCGGCCCCGGCAATGAATACCACCGCGGCGACGCCCAACAGTGCCCACGCCAGTCCTGCCGGGCCGTGCCCCTCGCCTTCCGGTCCGGCCGCGATGCCGAGCAGCGCCAGGCCCACACACACCACACCGACAGCCGTCCATTCGGCTCGTGACAGCCGCACCGACAGCATCCATGCGGCGACGATCGCGGTGACCGCGATCGACGCGGCCAGCGCGGCGGCAACCACGTAGATAGGCACCAATCGCAACGCCACGACCTGAAACGCGAAGCCGAGTCCGTCGAGACCGATGCCGACGAGGTAGCGCCACTGCCGCAGGGCGCGCATCAGTAGCACCGCGTCGACCCCCGAGCCGCTGCCCGGTTCCACCGACCGGGCTGCCGCGGCCTGCAATACCGACGCCGTTCCGTAACACACCGAGCAGGCCAGGGCGAACAACAGTCCGATCAGCACCTACCGACCATACGAGACGGGCAGCTATTGCGTTGGTCAGCTTCAGCGCCCACGATCAGTCTCGGGCACTGCGAACGGGGAACGACATCATGGCTATCCCTCGAATACTCCTGGCGGCTGCTATCGCGGTCGCTTCCAGCCCGGCAGTCACGCTGGCCAGGCCCGCGGTCGCGTCGGCATCGGCTTTGGCCGACGGCATGTACCGGTTCGATTTCGACGGGAGTAAGCAGACGATCGACGGCGTGCCGAAACCGACCGGCGCGCACTCCACCGTGATCGCGATGCGCTCCGCGTGCCCGCCCGCCGGGTGCGTCGCGACGGCATGGGACACCTCGATCGGCCCGACGTGGCTGCAGCCACCCGAGGAGGGCGCGTTGGTTTTCCGCGAGAACCGCGACCAGTGGGTGGCGACCAGATGGAAGATGTTCACCTGCAACAACTCCATGAAGCAGGGCACCGAGACGCTGTCGTTCCAGGTGAGACCGGACGGAACCTTTGTGGGAGTGAGTACGCAGTTGGAGGCGCCGTGCGCCCCGATTGTCATCCCGTTCGTCGCGACGCGGGTGGGAGACCTTTCGCCCGACGTCCAGGTCGCTGACCCGAACTCCGTATAGCTGTGCAGCACAATGGGATTCGTTATGATCGGTCAAACAGCCAACATCTGGTCGCGGACGAACCGGGCGGGTTGGCGGCCGCGGGATGACGGCCGCGGACGAGCCGAGGATGCGCCTGCTCGCGCCTTTCGGTTCTTCCCCTCGCGCTTCGGCCGCACTGCGCCCATACTTTGCTTTTAGCAAACACCACCGATTAGAAGGGGGCGATCGTGATGTCGCTTCGCCGACTGCGCCTGCTGGTTGTTCCTGCCATCGTTGCCACCGGGTTTTCCCTCAGTAGCGGCATCGCCCTCGCTGACGATGACGCCTATCTGGCTCAGATGGGCAAGCTGGGTTTCAGCGGCGACAAAGACACGATGATCGCCCTCGGACACGCTATCTGCGCTGACCGCAGCCAGGGTTACACCCCCGATCAACTGGCCCAGGTGGTCCAGACGAAGTTCACTAACGCTACGTATCAGGACGCCACCGCGGCGGTCAGCGCGGCGGAATCGGCCTACTGCCCTTAAACGGGGATCGGCCGGAGACACCCGGCCGATGTTGCGCATTGCGGCCAGCGCCGGCAAACGGTCCGGTCGGAATCCTGCTCTCGGGGCCGCCGTCGTCGATCCCTACCGCGCGTGCCCCGGCGGCCCGGGTAGTTGCGGGTGCGGGTTGTGACCCCCGGCTTGTCTGACCAACGCCGCCGCGCGCTCTCGCGTCGCATCCGATGGCTCGTTACCGCGACGATCACCTACAACGTCGTCGAGGCGATCATCGCCATCTCGGCGGGCACGGTGGCCGATTCGACGGCGCTGATCGGGTTCGGACTCGACTCGGTGATCGAGGTGTCGTCAGCGGCGGCGGTGGCTTGGCAGTTCGCCGCCCCCGACCCCGAAGCGCGCGAACGAATCGCGCTGCGCCTCATCGCCTTTTCCTTCTTCGGGTTGGCTATCTATGTGACGGTCGAGTCCATCCGGTCGTTGCTGGGCCAGGGTGAAGCACGGCCGTCCACGCCGGGCATCATCCTGGCGGCGGTGAGCCTGGTCGTCATGCCGGTGCTGTCCTATACCCAGCGTCGAGCCGGCCGCGAACTCGGGTCGCTGTCGGCCGTGGCCGATTCCAAGCAGACGCTGCTGTGCACCTATCTTTCGGCGGTGTTGCTCGTAGGCCTGGTCCTCAACGCCGCGTTCGGGTGGGCCTGGGCCGACCCGGTCACAGGCCTGGTGATAGCCGGCATCGCCGTGAAAGAGGGAATCGACGCCTGGCGAGGCGACGCCTGCTGCGCGACATCGCCGACGTCCACTGCGGCGGCACATGATTGCGACTGCTGCGACGACTAGGTTTCGCGCAGCTTGATTCGAACCGAGAATCGTCGGGATAACAGTTTTCTATGAAGTTACTTGTAAAAATATTCTGAGCTGGCCTTTCGCCGATATCCTTCAGCCATATTGTCCATAGGCAACAAAGCCGGGGCAGGAGGGGAAGCGATGAGGCCGAGCTTGCCACTGGCGGCACTTGCGTTATTGTCTGGCGGTTTTGCCGGCGGAATATCGACCGCAAGCGCCGAAGTCCCTGCCACTGACGGCGTCTACGCCTACATGGAGGGTCCCATCGCCGCGGGAACATGGACCATCAAAACGACGTGCACCCCACAGTGCGTCGCACATGTGTCAACCGCGCCCGGTCACGGTTTCACCGCCCCGCTGGTCGCCGGCCGCCACATGGTGACGCGGACCGTGCCGGAGGGCGTCACATGTCCTTCGTATTTTCTCGGCGACAACGGATCTTCGTGGGGTGGCGGCACGCATCCCGTCACCGTCCGGCAGTGGTGGGACCCCGTCACGCTCGTCGGCGGCGTGGACTTCCTGGCGAGCTCCGCACCCTGCGGAATTCCTAACCCGCATGGCACGTTCACGCTGGTCAAGGTCGGTTAGCGGCCACCGTTTGAAGGCCCGAACAGCCGCACCGTCACCGGCCGGCGTCAGCGGCCGCCTGCCGTCGAGCCTGAAAATCTGCAGCGAAAGTGCGAGTGGAGCCCTGCAGATCTGCATGCTCGGCGAAGATTAGCCGCCCCCGCGCAAGAACGTCTCAAGAATTTTCCAAGAACCCCCCGGCAAGCTTCTCCGCAATACCCCGCCTCGGCGGTGGAGACGCATACGAAGGGGACGAGACCATGACGAACCGTTCACGCCGCCACTTACGGCCAGTACGGGATGTCGCCGCGCCGGCACTGCAGTTCCGCACCATCCACGGCCACCGCCGCGCCTTCCGCATCGCCGGGTCCGGCCCGGTCGTGGTGCTGCTGCACGGCGTCGGCGACAGCTCGACGACGTGGGAACCCGTGCACGCCAAGCTTGCCCAACGATTCACCGTCATCGCCCCGGACATGCTGGGCCACGGCGAGTCGGACAAGCCCCGCGCCGACTACTCATTGGCCGCCTTCGCCAACGGCTTGCGCGACCTGCTGACCGCCCTGGAGATCGATCGGGTCACCCTGGTCGGGCACTCCCTGGGCGGCGGCCTGGCCGCCCAATTCGCCTACCAGTACCCCCAATTCGTCGAGCGCGTGGTGCTGGTCAGCGCC
This sequence comes from Mycobacterium sp. Z3061, assembly GCF_031583025.1. Lineage (NCBI taxonomy): Bacteria > Bacillati > Actinomycetota > Actinomycetes > Mycobacteriales > Mycobacteriaceae > Mycobacterium > Mycobacterium pumcae. Next base: position 5,060,999 of record NZ_CP134062.1, read on the forward strand.
GGCGGCGTCACCAAGGAGGTGAGCGCGGCCCTGCGATTCGCGGCGATGCCGATGGGCGCTGAGATGCTCTCGGCGCTGCGGCTGCCCGGCGCGGTCCCTGCCCTGGGCCTCGTCAGCCGCGCTGTCGGGCACGTCGTCGGCTCCACCCGGCTCACTCGCGACGTCGCCAGCCTGCCGCGCCTGGTCGGCGGGTTGAGCAAGCCCGGTGCGGTGGAAGCATTCGCCCGCACCCTGCGCGCGGTCGTCGACACCCGCGGCCAGTACGTCACCATGCTCGACCGCACCTACCTGATGCACGACCTACCGGTCCAGATCATCTGGGGCGAGGACGACCTGATCATCCCGGCGAACCACGCCCGGGTGGCCCACGAACAGATCCCCGGCTCGCGCCTGGAAATCTTCGAGGAGTCCGGGCACATGCCGCACGGCGACCACCCGGACCGCTTCGTGGAGGTCGTCCAGCGCTTCATCGACTCGACCGCGCCGTACGAACACCAGCCGGAGCTGATGCTCAAGGCGCTGCAAACCGGCGTCCGCCAGTACCCCGCCGTCGACATCGAATCGGACCTGGCGTAACACCCTGCGGCACGCCGCGGCTCGAAGAGCCTCCCTCAGCCTGCCGGCACGGCATTATGGCCTCATGGCAGTGCGGCCGCGCTCCGTCCCGGTGACGGACATCAGCCGGGAGTTGCTGTCCGCGCTGCGATGGGTCGCCGTGGCCGGCTGCGTGGCCGGCGCCGTGCTGTATTCGAACTGGATCCTCGAGAACTACCTGACCCGCTCGTTGCTGCCGGACCCCGACATGTACATCAGCGAGCTGTCCGCGGCGGACCAACCGTACGGCGAGTGGTTCCGGGCCTGCGACCGGGCCTGCGCCGTCGTGCTGGTCGTGGCGGCCGTCGCCGCGCTGATCGGTTTCCGGGGCAGCCGGTGGAGCAAGGCCGGCTGGAGCGCGCTCGGTGTTTTCGCAGTGGCGACGGGATTGGACAGCACGGTGTGGACGCTGGTGTGCGCGCCGAGTTCCAACGCCGCGTGCGCGGCCCGCGAGGCTGCCGGTACCGTGCCGCTGAGCCATCAGCTGCACTGGCTGAGCAGCGGGCTGGCGCTGGCCGCCGCGATCGCGTCGCTGTTGGCGTTCGCCATCGCCGATTTCCGGGAAGACGCCCCGACGCCCATCCGCCGAGCCGGACTGTTCACGCTGGTGGCGCTGGTGGGAACCGCGATCTGGACCGGTGTGGCAATCCTGATCGACCACACCGACGTCATCGGCATGGTCGGCGTCGCACAACGGGCGGAGCTGGTGGCGTTCGCCGGCTGGCTGATCTACGCCGCCGTACGAACCGCCCGGGTCCGAAGCGTCACCGGCCCGTGAGCCCGGACGCCGATGTCGAGGTCGGCGGCTACCGGGTGCGCGTTCTCGTCGACGGCGACACCGGCCCGGTGGTGGTGCTGTCCAGCGGTCTGGGCGGTCGCGCGCTGCACTGGGCTGACACGGTGGCAGACCTGGCCCGAGATCACATCGTGGTGCGGTTCGACCGGCCCGGCACACCGCTCCGTCAGACCCGGGCCGGCCGCACGGTCAGGGGGGAAGCCGAGCGGATCGCGACCGTCCTGGATGCCGCGCAATGTGCCGACAAGGCTGTGGTGGTGGGGCATTCGGTCGGCGGCTTCTACGCCGAAGCGTTCGCGCGACTATATCCGGACCGCACCGGCGCCGTGCTGCTGCTGGATTCCAGCATCGCGGCCGAGCACCGACGGCTCGCGTTGCCCTTGCGGCCCAAAGTCATCGCCGCCGACGCGGCCGCCCGGCTGCTGCACGCACTGCGCCTGCAAGAACCGTTGGGCCGCGCCGGCCTCCTGCTCGCCCAACGACGCCGCCCCGGCGGCCTGGACGCCCGGATGTGGGATCAAATATGCAGCGCTGCAACCGATCCCGAGTTTATCCGGGCTCTGCTGACTGAGTATGTGGGGTACCACGAGCTCGCGGCCGAGTTGTACGCCCTGCGGACCGGTAACCCGCTGCCACCGGTGCCGCGCGTGGTGGCCACCGCCCACACCGGCCGGCGCACCCGCCGCTGGCGTGCCCAACAGATCGAGCTGGCCGGAACCCTCGGCGCCGAACACCTCACCATCACCCCCGCCGGGCACCTGGTGATGATCGAGCGGCCGCGCCGCACCGCTGACCTCATCCGCTCCGTCGCAAGCCGGGCGTAAGCAGGGCTCCAAGAATTCTCCAAGAAGTCTCCTGGAATCTTGTCCGCGCAATCCGCTTCGGCGGAGCAGGGCTTTGCCGTAACTGCCAGCTGAACAACCGCGTCGCCGCGTAAGATTCGCCGAGATATTGAACGCCGAGGAGGGGACCAAGACCATGGGCATGCGCGACATGATCCGGGGCGAGTTCGTCGACATCATCGAATGGCTCGACGACACGAACACCACCCTGGCATGGCGGTTCCCGCGGTATGACAACGAGATCAAGAACGGTGCCCAGCTGATCGTCCGCGAGGGCCAGCGGGCGATGTTCGTCTACCGCGGCCAGCTGGCCGACCAGTTCACTCCCGGCCACTACACCTTGACCAGTGAGAACATGCCGATCCTGGGCACCCTGCAGGGCTGGAAGTACGGGTTCAACAGCCCGTTCCGCTCCGAGGTGTACTACGTCAACACCCGCCCCTATCCCGACTTGCGTTGGGGCACACCGCAACCGGTGACTGTGCGGGACCCGGACTTCAAGATGGTGCAGGTGCGGGCCAACGGCACGACGGTGGTGCGGGTGACCGACCCGACCGTCTTCCTGCGCCAGGTGCTGGGCACCCAGAGCGTGGTCGACATGGATCAGATCACCGAGTTGATCCGCCGCAACATCGCCCTGGCGTTCAACGACATGGTGATGGGCACCGGCCTGGGCGCGATCGACCTGCAGGGTCGCCAGGTGGAGTTGTCGGACAAGCTGCGGGAGTTTGTCGCCCAGCGCGTGCAGGCCTTCGGCCTGGGGATCGACGCGGTCACCATGACGATCTCGCTGCCGGAGGAGATTCAGCAGGCGATGACCCGCGGGGTCGCGCGCGGCGTGGAAGAGAGCGGCTTCCTGAACAACGTCGGCGACCTCAACCGCTTCGAGCAGGCCCGGCGGGCCGACGCGATGCTGGCCGCGGCCCAGAACGAAGGTGGGGGGGCCGCCGGCTCGGCGATCCAGGCCGGGCTCGGCGTCGCGCTCGGCGCTCAGATGGCGAACGCCGCCCAACCGCAATACCAACCACAACAGTTCGCGGCGACCCAACAACCGATGCAAGGCGCTCCCCCGCCGCTGCCGACCCAGCAGCTGTTCCACTTCGACCAGGGCGGTCAGCCCGCCGGCCCCTACCCTGTCAGCGCGCTGCGGCCGTTCGTCGCCAGCGGTCAGCTGACCCGCGACACCGTGGTGTGGACCGAGGGGATGGCGAACTGGGCCCCGGCGTCGAGCGTGCCGGTACTGCAGTCGTTGTTCAGCACGCCGCCTCCCCTGCCCGGCACCCCGCCACCGCTTCCGCAGCAATGAGTTACGACCCGGGCGGCCCGCGCCCGCCGCAGCCGCCGCCGTTGCCCCGACCCCAGGGCGGCCCGCCCCCGCTGCCACCGCGGCAACCGGGGCCACCGCCACTGCCACGCCCCCAAGCCCGCCGCCGCTGCCGCCCAGACAGGACGTGTGCTCTTCCGATCTGCTGCCGCCGCGACAGGCCCCGCCGCCCCAGGCGAGCCCGCCGCCCATGCGTCCGTTCGCCGGACCGCCGGCCGGCCCCGCGATGTTCCACCAGACGGAGCGCACCCTCACCTACCCGTGCGCCTCCTGCGGTGGACAGCTCAACTTCGACATCGCCAGCCAGAAGATGCGTTGCCCCAGTTGCGGCAACTACTCCGACGTCGTCGCACCCAACGCCGCGGTCAGATCACGGGAATTGCGGGGCGCGATGCAACAACTGCGCGAGGCACAGCGCTCACAGGAGGGTCCGAATGTCTCCGGCATGCGCGAGGTCAAGTGCCAGAATTGCGGTGGCACAACCGAATTCGCCGGGAGCCTGACCTCCACCAAGTGTCCCTACTGCGCGACACCGATCCAGCGCGACGATGTGCACAACGCGCCCGCGCGACTGCCGGTGGACGGCGTGGTGCCATTTCGCATCGACGAGAAGCAGGCGCGTCAGCTCATCGAAAAGTGGGTCACCAAGCGCTGGTTCGCACCGACCGACTTCAAGAAGTACCGCGAGATCGGCGCCTTCTCCAGCCTCTACACGGCCTATTTCACCTACGACGCCAACACCGACACCTGGTACGAAGGCGAACGCGGCGAGGACTACCAGGTCCGGGTCGGCACAGACAGCGACGGCGACCCCATCTACGAGACGCGCACGTCCTGGTACCGGGTTTCCGGGCAGGTCAACAACGTCTTCGCCGACCTGCCGGTACTGGCCAACGACAGCGAGAACCTCAACCGCAAACGGATCAAGCAACTCGAGCCGTGGCCGGTGGAGCAGGCCCGGGCCTACTCACCGGAGTTCGTGGCCGGCCACCTGTGCCGCACCTACGACAAGGACGCCGAACAGGCGCTGCCCGAGGCGAAGCAGGAGATGGAGCAGACCGTCGAACGCACGGTGCGATCCGACATCGGCGGCGACCGGCAGCGGATCCACCAGTTGCGCACCAACTGGAACTACCTGGGCTTCAAGCACATCCTGCTACCGATCTGGCTGCTGACCGTCATGTACAGCAACCGCCCGTTCCAGGTCGCCATCAACGGCCTCACCGGAGAGGTGGCCGGCGACCGGCCGTGGAGCAAGGTCAAGCTGGCGATCGCCATCACCTGTGCGGTCCTCGTCGTGATCCTGGTGATTGCGATCTGGGCGTATTTCCATTCGCACGGCCATCATTCGAGCCGAACGCCCAGTCGCGTGCACAGGAGGTAGTCGATGGACATCGTCATAGCGGTGATCCTGATCTTGGCGCTCATCGTGGCTGCGGCGGTGGCGGTGGTGGCGGTCGTCAATCACCGACAGCAGCGGGCCCTCACCGACGCCAACCAGCTGATCCCGGGCCGGCCCACCCGCGCTCCCCGGTCGTGGGCCGTATCGCACGACCCCGAAGCCCGACTGCACCGCAGGCTGCGGGACGCGATGACGGCCCTGTACGCGGTCAACGCCGTCGACACCGGGACGACGATCGTGCTGCGCGCCGATCTGGAACAGACGGCGCTCGATCTCGACGATCACCTCGTCGCCGTCGCGCAACTCGCGCCCGGCCACCGCGACGAGTTGCTCGCCACCATCACGACAACGGTCGAGTCCATCGAAGCCGCGGTGGCCCGCTACGCCACCGCCGCCACGATGCCCGACGCCACCACTCTCGAGGCCGACCTCGCGACGGTGCAACAACACCTCGACGTCACCCGGGAAGTGCAGCGGAGGCTCACCGCCTGACGGGCTGCAGCACCGGGGTCACCAGCTCCCCGGTGCGCAGGTAGCTGTCCAGGTTGCGGATCGCCAGCAACGCCATTGCCTTTCGCGTGCGCGCGGTGGCGCTGCCGATGTGCGGGAAGAGCACCACGTTGTCCATGGCGCACAGTTCGGCCGGCACGTGGGGCTCGTCGGCAAAGACGTCCAGGCCCGCACCGGCAAGGCCGCCGCCGCGCAGCAAGTCCACCAGCGCGTCCTGATCGACGACGCTTCCGCGGGCGATGTTGACCAGGTACCCGTCGGGCCCCAGGGCCTGCAGGACGGCTCGGTCGACCAGATGGCGCGTTCCCCCGTCGCCCGTGGTCGCCACCACCAGAACGTCAACCGACTCGGCAAGCTGCACCGCCGACTCCGCGTACCGATACGGCGAACCCTCGACGCGGTGGCGGTTGTGGTAGGCGATGGCACAGTCGAATCCGCGCAGCCTGGTTGCGATCGCCGAGCCGATGCGCCCCAAACCCAGGATCCCGACCTGCAGGCCGCTCACATCGCGCGCGTAGCCGAACGGTCCGTCGCTCGCCCAGCGACCGGCCCGCACGTAACGGTCCGCGGCACCGAACCGGCGCAGTGTCATCAGGATCAGTCCCAGGGCGGTGTCGGCGACGGTATCCGACAGCACATCGGGAGTGTTGCTGACGCCGATGCCGCGACGCTCGGCCGCGTCGAGGTCGATCGCGTCCACCCCGGCCCCGTTGTTGACGATCACTTCCAGGTTGGGCAGTGCGGCGATGGTCCCGGCGTCCGCGCCGGGCCCGCCCGAGGTGAGCACCACCCGGATCTCGACGCCGTGCTCGGCGAGAAACTCGGCTCTGGCCGAACCGGTTGGGAGTGTGCGGAATTCGTAGCGTTCGGCCAGTTCGCTCCGGAAAGTCGGCTCGAAGGGTCCGATCCCCAGTAACTCATTCGATTTCTGCACCGTCACCGTTCCATCTTCACCCACACCGTCCGCGGATTACCCTTGGCGGCACAACGATTCTCGGCACAGTGATCCCCGGAGGTGGCAGTGGGCACGCAGGAAGTACGGATGATCGTCTTGTCGACGGACGATCTCGATGAGTCGATCCGCTTCTACTCCGAGACCCTGGGAATGGCCGTGAAGTTCCGCGACGGAGACCACTTCGCGGCCCTCGACGGCGGCTCGATCACGCTGGCACTCGCGACGGCGGTGGACCACCCCATTCCCGGCCAGGTCGTCGTCGGCATCAAGACATCGGACGTCGACGCCGCGGCGAAGGCCATCGAAGCCAGCGGCGGCGGCATCGTGCGAGCCCCTTATGACGATGCGCACGAACGCCGCGCCGTGGTCTACGACACCAAGGGCAACGGTCTGGTCTTCTACAGCCCACTGGCCCGGTGAGTTTCGCCGGCGGCGACGGTCTGCATCGGGGTGAGCAGAACAAATCTCTCGATGTCGATCTCCGCCGACGGCTACGTGGCGGGTCCCGATCAATCCGCTGAGCATCCGCTGGGCTTAGGCGGTGAACAGCTGCACGGCTGGCACCTCGGACCGGCCAGGGACCATCCGGCCAACCGCCAGGTGATGTCGGACATGCTCGACGGGATGGGCGCAACGATCATGGGCCGCAACATGTTCGGCCCGATCCGCGGGGAGTGGGGCGACTCCGACTGGGCGGGCTGGTGGGGTGACGTCCCGCCGTACCACTGCCCGGTCTTCGTCCTGACGCACTATCCGCACGAACCGATCGAGCTGCAGGGCGGAACGACGTTTCACTTCGTCACCGACGGCATCGAAGCCGCCCACCGGCAAGCCCGCAACGCGGCCGGCAACCGGCCCATCTCGATCGCGGGAGGGGCCTCCTGCGCCCGGCAGTCGATCCGGGCCGGCCTGGTCGACGAGATCGACCTCCAGGTGAACCCGGTGATCCTCGGCTCGGGCGAGCGCCTTTTCGACGGCCTGCCGGCCGGTGAACCCCGCCTCGAACTGGTCCGGGTACTCGAAGCGCCGGGCGTCGCCCACCTTCGGTACCGCGTCGTCCGATAGGCCGCAAGGAGCTCGCAAGAATCCACCAAGGATCCTTCAAGTCGCATCCGTGATCGTGAGCCTTAACAGCCACGAGAAGAAGGCGACGATCATGCGGATGTTCTGTTTCCACCACGCCGGCGGCGGCAGCCTGACATTCAAAGCCTGGCAGCGGGCTCTCGCGCCCGCGGTCGAGGTGATTCCCGTCGAGATCGCCAACCGCGAGCGGTTCAGCACGATGCGCGATCTCGTCGACGAGGTCAACGAGCAACTGCGCCCCTACCTCGACGAGCCGCACATGTTCTTCGGCCACAGCTTCGGCGCGCTGCTCGCCTACCGGCTGGCGTCGGTGCGGGCGGCGGCGGGCGCCATGCTGCCCCGTGCGGTGTTCCTGTCCGCCTACGCCCCGCCGCACCTGCCGCCGCCGCTGCACCTGGTCGACGGACTCGACGACGAGCAGCTGGTCACGTTGTTCTCTGACCTGGGCGGCTGGCCGACCGGGTTGACCCGTTGGCCCACGCTGCACGAACGGGCCGTCAGCACCACCCGGCACGACCTGCGGCTCTGCGCCACCGACCGCGAGGAGAACAACGCGGAGCTGCCCTGCCCGATCCACGTCTTCGGCGGCAGCGAAGACCCGCTGGTCAGTGAGTCCGACCTGCGCGAATGGCGATCCCGTACGACCGCGGACTTCTCCGTGCAGATTCTGCGCGGCGGCCACTTCTACCTGCGCGACCGCGAGCCGCTGTTCAAGACGCTCAAGCCCCTGGTGTCGACGGTTCTGGCCGCGTGAGAGGCCCGCTCAGCTTGACGCGTGTGACCGGACTCGCCAAGGTACAAGGCGATGATTCGGAAATGGTTCTGGGCAGTGGCGGCGGGGCTGATGGTCGCCGCGGCCACTCCCGTGGCGCCGGCCGCCGCCGCACCCGGGGATGACGACACCGCCGGTGGATGGGTGCCCGACGGCCAGGAGCTCAGCACCTTCGACCTGGCCGACCCCGCGGTCAACCGCCTCACCCCGGCGTTGCTGCACGCGATTCAGCGGGCCGCGCACGGCGCCAAGGCGGACGGCATCACCCTCGGCCTCACCTCCGGGTGGCGCTCACCGGAATTCCAGCAGCAGTTGTTCAACGACGCGGTCGCCCGCTACGGCAGCGCCGCGATCGCCAGCGAATACGTGGCCTCCCCCGAGACGTCCAAACACGTCATCGGCCACGCCGTCGACGTCGGTCCCACCGCCGCCGACAACTGGCTCATCCGCAACGGTTCGGCCTACGGGCTGTGCCAGATCTATGCCAACGAGATCTGGCACTTCGAGCTGGCCTCCGACTATGGCGGTAGCTGTCCGCCGTTGCGGCCCAACGCGGCCGGCTGACAGCCGCATGCTCGAAGTCATCGACAAGGGCGAAACGACGGAGCCGCACCCGGTGCCGCTGCTTTTCGTCCATGGCGCCTGGCATGCGGCGTGGTGCTGGGACGAGCACTTCCTCGACTTCTTTGCGAGCCACGGGTACCGCGTCCTCGCCCCGAGCCTGCGCGGCCACGGCGCGAGTCCGGGCACCTTGCGCTGGGCGCGGATCCGGGACTACGTCGCCGATGTCGCCTCGGTTGCACAGTCGCTGCCGACGCCCCCGGTGGTGATCGGGCATTCGATGGGTGGCTTCGTGGTGCAGCACTACCTGACCCGGCACACCGCCGCCGGGGCCATCCTGCTGGCGTCGATCCGGCCCAGTGGCGTGTTGCGGGTGACCGGGCGCATCGCCCGTCGCCACCCCGTGCGGTTCGCCAAGGTGAACGCTCAGCTGCGGCTCGGACCGCTGGTGGACACGCCCGCGATGGCCCGGGAACTGTTCTTCTCCGCCGGAATGCCCGAGGCGGACGTGATCTCCTTTCAGCGGCGAATTCAGGACGAGTCCTACCCGGCCTTTCTGGACATGCTCGCCCTCGACCTGGTGGACACCGAACGCGTGCGTCGCGTACCCCTGCTGGTCTTGGGCGCCGAGCACGACGCCATCGTCACACCGCGCGAAACCCGTTCTATCGCAGCGGTTTACGGGACTGAGGCGGAGGTATTCCCGGACCTGGCACATGACGTGATGCTGGAACCCGGATGGCGCGCGGTAGCCGAGAGAATGCGGGACTGGCTGGCGGCGCACGGACTCTGATCGCCGGGCACCAAGAATCCTTTGAGAAGTTCACAAGCCGCGCGCATGAGGCTTTGGTTAACGCAAACCAGCGTCCACCACCCTCAGTAACACGGAGATAGAAATGTTCACTCGTCGTTTCACCGCTTCCCTGGCCGGCACCACTCTGACCGCCGCCACGCTCGGTCTGGCCGCCCTCGGCCTGGCCGGCACCGCTGGCGCGAGCACGGTCGACGACGCCTTCATCGCGCAGATCAAGGCTGACGGCATCACCCCGCCCAGCAGCGCGCGGGCCATCAGCGAGGCCCACGCCGTCTGCAGCGCGCTCCAGGCCGGGCAGTCCAGCAAGCAGGTCATCGCCGGTGTGGCCCAGCGGACCGGCCTGAGCAACAGCGGCGCCAACACCTTCGCCGTCGACGCCGCCAGCGCCTACTGCCCGCAGTACGTCACCAGCGCCTGAATCCTCGACCCGATTCGCCGCCTCACAGATTGTGAGGCGGCGTTTCGTTGCGCGCGGTTACGCGCGGAACGCCGCCACCGGCATCTCGACGCTGCCCTGGCACGGACCGCTGGCGATATCGGTGTGCCAGGTGCCGCGCAACGAACCGTCGGACTGCGGCGTATAGAACGCCCACGACTTGGCGGGCGCCCAGACTTTCGGAACTCCCTCTCCCATATAGCAATCCCACTGAAAGTCGAAGCGCTCAACCCACCGGGTGCCGTCCCAGGTGTAGTGCGACGGCACCGAGATCGTCGGGTTGTTGGGTTTGGGGCCGTTGTTGGCGGTGGCGACGCAGGTGGCGGCCGAGCACACCGTCGAGAAGACGTAGTCGGCGCTGAAAGTTTGTTCGGTTTGGTGGGCGGCAACGCTGGAGCCCGTCTTGTCGACCGCATACCGCACCAGCGAGTATTTCCCGGTCCACGACGGTGCCGCCGCGTACGCCGCCGGCAAGCCGAAGGCCGGGACGAGCGCGGCGAGGATCACGAACTTCCATCCCAGGCGCATCGTGTCCATGCTGTCGGTTCGATGACGCTATCCGGTATCGGCGCGGATACGATCCCGCTCAGCCCAATTCGAACTTCGTCGCACCGAACGGTTCTGCTGTTCCGAAGGCGAACACCGTGGACGGTCGCACCCGGTAGAGATGCCAGGGCGCCGGTCCTGCCGAGGGTGCGCTGAACGGCGCGGTGAGCGCGTCACCGGCCACCTCGGCCGGCCAGCCGTCTGCGGCGTATACCGCTGCCACAGAAGTCAATTCACGTTTTTCGGTGACCCGCTCGGCCACGCCTTCGAGGACGAGGTCGAACGGCTCCGTGGCGACGCTGACGGTGCATCGGGCGTCACGAGCCAGATTGCGGGACTTGCGGGTGGCCGGGCCGGAGGTGAAGTACCAGGTGCCGTCCACCGCTTGCACGCCCACCGGCGTCACGTGCGGACTCCCGTCGAGGTTGATCGTGGTGAGCCAGGTGGTGTGCCGGTGCGGGCCACCGGTGCCCGGCGCCTGCGGCAGCGGGCCGTCCAACACCGCTTTGACACGGTCCCACTCGACCGGCGGTGTCCCGTAGCCGTCGAGGTTGCGCTGTGTGATCGTCATACCGGGGTAGACCGTCGTCGGGCCGGAAGTTCATCGCCCCTGCAACAGAAACAGGCCGTAGGCGGCGATCGACTGCGCGTCGGCGATCACACCGTTGCGCATCATCTGCTCGACGTTCTCGCGCTGGAACCAGGCGCTGCGCATGTCCTGCTCCTCGTGCTCGCGGTCGGCATCCCCCTCCGATATTCCGGTGGCCAGAAAGACCCAGCCGCGCTGACTGCTCATGCCGGGGGCGACATCGAGCTGGCCGAGGGCCTCGAACGACGTTGCCCGCAGCCCGGTTTCCTCACGCAACTCCCGTTCGGCGAGCGCGGCCGGTTCCAGGTCGGCCAGATCGGGGGCGGTGCCCTGTGGGAACTCCCAGCGGCGCGCGCCCACGGGATAGCGGAACTGCTCCACCAGCCGGAATCGCGCTCCGTCATAAGGCATTACGAGCGCGTAGGTCGGCTTGTCCACTACCGCATAGATCCCGGGGCTGCCGTCGGGCCGGCGGATGTCGTCTTCGCGGAGCACCATCCAGGGGTTGCGGTAGGCCTCGCGCGTCGCGACGGTTTCGATAAAAGGCACAACCCAAGTATCACGACAGAATTGCGGGCGGTTCGGCTCAGGACCAAGATATGTTTCGGATCGACGCATTGGCGCGTCGTGCTGGCGTTAACCGGCGCCGTGACCGATAGTCAGTTCAAGCCGGCCGACGCCCATGTCATCGGGAGTGGGTGTTCATGCGGGACAACTCATGGCGGAGCGGGCGGGACATGGTGCGCCACATCATCGTCAGCGGTGACGACGCGTTGGCCGCGACAATCATCGAGGAACTCAACAAGGTCGGCGCCAACGTCGCGATGCTGAGAGGCGACAACCTGGTAGGGGTCGACCTCAGCAACGCCGACGCGGTGGTCTGCGTCGGCGACGACGACGCGAAGAACCTCGAAATCGCCTTGCTCGCAAGGAAAGCCAACCCGCGCGTGCGGGTGGTCGCCCGCCTGGCCAACGACGTGCTGCGCGAGGCCATGGCCGCCGACAACGGGCCGGGCGCGATCCTGGATGTCGCCGACCTCGCCGCGCCTTCGGTGGTCGAATCGGTTCTGGCCTATACCGCGCACCCGTTCGATGCGGCCGGCATCCACTTCGTGGTCTCGGGTTCCGAAGCGCCGCGGGACGCGACCTTGCGCGAGATCTACGGTGATCTTGCGCCGGTGGCGGTGATCGGCGCAAAGGACTCCCCGGCGCCCGGTGAGGTGGTGGCGTGCCCCGGCCGGGACCTGCAGGTCCATGCCGGTGACTGGACGGTGATGATCGGCACCGCCGAGGAGGTCACAGCCCGCGGTCTCCAGGTTCCCCGGCCGGTGCCGACGCGTTCCGGCCGGCCCCGGATGCACCGTGGCATGGACGCCGTGCGCACCGTGCGTGACGAAGTGAACCCGATGTTCTACCGGGCGTTGGGGGCGGCGCTCGCCCTGCTGGTGGTGTCGACGGTGGTGCTGCGCTTCTGCTACCGGATGCCGGGCATGAATTGGATCGACGCCCTGTACTTCACCACCGAGACCATCGCGACGGTGGGTTACGGCGACTTCAGCTTCGCCAACCAGCCGATCTGGTTGCGGCTGTTCAGCATCATGCTGATGTTCGCCGGCGTCACCACCACCGCATTGCTGGTGGCCTTCGTCGCCGACCTGTTGTTGTCGCGCCGTTTCGTTCGCTCGGCCGGGCGCTCGCGGGTGCGCCACATGCGCAACCACATCATCGTCGTCGGGCTCGGTTCTTTCGGCAGCCGCGTGGTCAGCGACCTGGTCGCCGCCGGATGCGAAGTCGCCGTGATCGAGCTCGACGACAACAACCGGTACCTGGCCTCGGCGGCCGAACTCGACGTCCCGGTGATCTTCGGCGATGCGACCCTGCGCCAGACGCTGGAGTATGCCGGTGTCGAGAAGGCGCGCGCGGTAGCCGTGCTGACCCAGGACGACATGGTCAACATCGAGGTCGGCATCGTCTTGCGGGAGATGTTGCATGCCCGCCCGCATCGCAGGCCGCACCGCAAGCACGTTCCGCTGGTGTTGCGGGTGTACGACCGGTCGCTGGGTTCCGCGGTGGCACAGCGGTTCGGGTTCAACCACGTCCGCTCCACGGTCGACCTGGCAGCGCCCTGGTTCATCGGCGCCGCAATGGGACTGCAGGTGCTCGGGACATTCTCCGTCGGGCAACGCTCGTTCATGGTGGGCGGCATGTGCGTCGCCTCCGGCAGCGAGCTGGACGGCAAGCCCATGCACGAGTTGTCCACGCAAACCCGCGTCATCGCGATCACCGGGCCCGACGGGCAGGTCAAGCTGCATCCGCGCCGCGATGCCCGCCTGGAAGGCGGCGACACCGTCTACCTGGTGGGCCCGTATCGCGAACTGCTGGCCACCTTGCGCAAGGGACTGCCGACGGATCAGTCCGCCGTGCACGAAGCGGCCGCGGGCTGATCAGAGGGCGGCGACGACGTCCGCCGCGCGGCGCAGCTGCTCGATGTCCGAACTGGTGGGAATGAGCTGCACCTCGTGGGTACCGATGTCGGCGAACCTCTTGAGCACCGCGACAAGGTCCTCCTCGGTGCCCGCCCAACCGGTCATCGGTGCTATGGCGTCGACGTACTCGGCCGGGATCCAGTTCATGTAGCGCCGCAGATGCCGATGCACCTGGCCCCGGGCGTCGCCGGCGTCGCCGAACGCGAACCAGAACGAGGTGGCCAGGTGGGGCTCAGGTTTGCCGGCCTCGTTCCAGGCCGTGCGTGCGACGTCGAAGAGTTCGTTCTGCTTGGCGACATCGAGGTCCAGGGTGGTTCCGGCCATTCCGTCGGCCCAGGCCGCCGCGCTGCGCACCGTCTTCGGTCCGATCGTGCCGACGTGCAGCGGCGGGCCACCTTCTTGCACCGGCGGGGGGCCCACCGGCCGCACCGACTCGGTGGTCTTCTCCCCGGCCCACACGCGCTTCATGACGGCGACCCGTTCGGCCATGCCACGGATCGTCTGCGTCTTGGGGTCGGCGCCGACGGCGTTGTAGTCCTCGTGCCGGCCACCGACGCCGATGCCGACCGTCAGCCGGCCGCCGCTGAGCATGTCGCCGGTGGCCAGGCCCTTGGCCAGCATCACCGGGTCATGCAACTGCGGGACGATCACCGTCGTCACCAGCCGCACCCGTTGCGTCCACGCCGAGATGGCGCCCAACAGCGTCAGGCTGTCCGGGTTGTCGAAGGCGATGCGCTCGCCCCAACACAGCGAGGAGAACGGGCCCTCGTCGATCGCTTGCGCCCACTGCCGCAGCAGCCCCGCGTCCAGGTCGGGCTCCATCACGGGCATGGTCATACCTATCTGCACGTAACTGATTCTGGCAGCATGGGGTGGATGGGTTTAACGAGCACGTCAATTGCACACGTCCGGCTCACTGTCACCGACATCGAACGGTCGCGGCAGTTCTACGAGAGCGTGTTCGACTGGCCGGTGCTCATCGAGGCACCGGAGAACGCCGACGAAGCGACCCGGCGGCGGTTGGGGTTTCTGTTCGGCGGCGTGATCTACGACATGGGCGGCGGGCTGCTGGGGTTGCGACCGGTGGCCGACGACCGCTTCGACGAGAACCGTTGCGGGCTGGACCACATCGCGTTCCGGGTCGGCAGCAAGGCTGAATTAGATGCTGCGGCAGAGCATCTCGACGAGCTGGGGATCGCCCACGAGCCGATCAAGGACATCGGGCCGTCGTACATTCTGGAGTTCCGCGACCCGGACAACATCGCGCTGGAGCTGACGGCGCCGAAGTAAGGTTTGGCCGCACGCGCGGCCGCGAGCGGCCCCAAATGCACGGCCGCCGCGGCGTGTCCGCGGCAACACGCGCGCGCTCGCGCGGGCCGGCGGCGAGGGTGCGCAAAATGCCAGCCCTCGCGTCGTGTCGGCGTACGCAAGTGCACGCTCGCCGCGGAAAGAGGAGACTGGCGAGAACGATGAGCATCAGCTTCAACCACACCATCGTCGCGTCGCGCGACAAGCGGGAATCCGCAGAGTTCCTGGCCGAATTGTTCGGCCTGCCCAGCCCCACACCGTTCGGCCCCTTCCTGGTCGTCGCCCTCGAGCATGGCGCCTCCCTGGACTACGCCGACGTAGCCGAGGGCGAGCAGATCCGGCCGCAGCATTACGCGTTCCTGGTCTCCGAGGCCGAATTCGACGCCATCTACGGCAAGATCACGGCCCGCGGCCTGGCCCATTGGGCGGACCCGCGCGCCCAACGGCCCGGCGAGATCAACACCCGTGACGGGGGCCGCGGCGTCTACTTCCGCGACCCGGCCGGGCACGCGATGGAGATCCTGACCAGGCCCTACGGCTCCGGCTAACCGCGCGCGGCGCCGTGCCGATGGCTCTCCTGATCGCGGTAGTCGTCGGCCATCTGCGCAACGTGCTCGGGCAGGGTGCCGTTGGCGACGTCGGCCACGGTCGTTTCTTCGAGCACCGACCGCATGCTGGCCCGCAGAGCCCGCCACACGTCGGTGAGCGCGACCGTCGGCCCGGAATAGGGCAGGTCGCCCAATCCGATATCGCGGACGCTCGCCAGCGGCCCGTCGATACAGCGCAGCACATCGGCGATGCTGATCTCGGTTCCCGGCCGCGCCAGCTCGTAGCCGCCCTCACGTCCCCGGTGGCTGCGCACCAGGCGGTCGGTCCGCAGATTGGTCAGGATGTCAACGAGGAACTGCGGCGGAATGCCCTGGGCCTGGGCCAGCTCGTCGGTTTTGACCAAGGTGCCACTGGGGACCGTCGCGAGCTGGACCATCGCCCGCACGGCGTACTCCGCCTTGGCCGACATCCGCATGACCAGGATTGTGCCAGCCCCGCGCGCCGGCCCCCTTAGGCGCGCACTTCCAGCATGTCGATCACACTCTGCGCCTGCTCTTCGACACTACGGTCGGCGGTGAGCCGCAGATCCGGGTTCTTGGGCCGCTGATACGGGCTGTCGATCCCGGTGAAGTGGGTGATCTCCCCCGCCCGCGCCTTGGCGTACAGGCCCTTGGGGTCGCGCCGTTCGCACTCCTTGAGGGGGGTGTCGCAGAACACCTCGAAGAACTCAAAGCCCGCGTCGGCGTGGACCTTACGGGCCATCTCACGGTGCTCGGCCAACGGGCTGATCGCCGGTACCAGCACGATCTGGCCCGAATCCGCGAGCAGCGTGGCCACGTGCGCCAGCCGGCGCAGGTTCTCCGCCCGGTCGGCCATGCTGAAGCCCAGGTCGGCGTTCAGGCCGTGCCGAAGGTTGTCGCCGTCGAGAACGTAAGCGGGAATGCCCTTTTCGAGCAACTTCTGCTCGACCAGCATGGCCACCGACGACTTGCCGGCGCCGGACAAACCGGTGAGCCACACCGTCCTGCCCTGAATCGCTCGATCACTGGCGGTTACCAGAGACTTGTGCCGCACGGTGTTCGGGCTGGCATTCTGGGCCGCCACGTCACGCAACACCATGCCGGCCGCCACCGTGCCGTTGGTGTCGGGATCGATCAGGATAAAGGACCCGGTGCTGGCGTTGCGGGAATACTCGTCGAGCAGCAGCGGCACCTGGGTGCGCAACGAGATGCGGCCGAGCTCGTTCAGCTTGAGCGCCGTTGCCGTCTTGTCGCGGTGCAGGGTGTTGACGTCGAGGCGGTAGTCGAGCCCGGTGATGCGCGCGCGGGTGGTTCGGGTGGTGTGCTTGATGACGTAGTCGCGGCCGGGCTCCAGCGCCGACCCGTCGGCCATCCAGCACACGGTGGCGTCGAACTGCTGGGCGACCCGGGGCTGATTGTTGGTGCGGGCAATCATGTCGCCGCGAGATATGTCGATGTCGTCGGTCAGACTCACCGACACCGCCATCGGCGGAAAAGCCTCTGTCACAGGACCGTTCGGACCCTCGATGGCGGCGACGCGGGTGGCCTTGCCGATCGGCAGCACCACCACCTCGTCACCGGGACGCATCACGCCACTGGCCACGGTGCCGGCATAGCTGCGGTGGTCCTGATGCTCGTGCGTGTGCGGGCGGATGACGTACTGCACGGGGAAACGCACGTCGACCAGGTTGCGGTCACCGGCGATGAAGACCTCTTCGAGGTGCGACAGCAGCGCCGGGCCCTCGTACCAGGGTGTCTGCTCGGACTTGGTCACCACGTTGTCGCCGTGCAGTGCGGAGATCGGGATGGTGGCGACGTCCTGCACATCCAGACGCGCCGCGAAGGCGTGGAAGTCGTCCCGGATCGCCTCGAATTGCTCTTTGTCCCAACCGATCAGGTCCATCTTGTTGACGGCCAGCACAATGTGCTGGATGCCCAGCAGCGACGCGAGGAAGGCGTGCCGGCGCGACTGCTCCAGCAGGCCGTGCCGCGCATCGACGAGCACGATCACCAGCTGCGCGGTGGAGGCACCGGTCACCATGTTGCGGGTGTACTGAATGTGCCCGGGAGTGTCGGCGATGATGAATTTCCGCTTGGGAGTAGCGAAATAGCGGTAGGCGACGTCGATGGTGATGCCCTGCTCACGCTCGGCGCGCAGGCCGTCGGTCACCAGAGCGAGGTCGGTGTAGTCGTGACCGCGGTCCTTGGACGTCTTCTCGACGGCCGCCCACTGATCCTCCATCACGGCCTTGGAGTCGTAGAGCAACCGCCCGATCAGCGTGGACTTGCCGTCGTCGACCGAACCCGCGGTCGCCAGGCGCAGAAGTGTCGCCATCAGAAGTACCCCTGCCGTTTACGGTCTTCCATGCCGGCCTCCGAAATCCGGTCGTCTGCCCTGGTGGCTCCGCGTTCTGTCAATCGTGACACCGCAGTCTCGGCAATGACCTCCGACACGGTGGCCGCCTCGGATTCCACACAGCCGGTGCAGGTGACGTCGCCGACGGTGCGGAACCGCACCGAGGTCTCGAACACCTTCTCGTCGGCGCGCGGCTGCAGGTGCCGGTGCACCGCCAGCAGCATGCCGTCGCGCTGAAAAACCTTGCGGCGGTGCGCAAAATAGATCGACGGCAACTTGACCTTCTCGGCGCCGATGTAGGACCAGATGTCGAACTCAGTCCAGTTGGACAGCGGAAAGACCCGGATGTGCTCACCCTTGTGATGACGCCCGTTGTAGAGGTTCCACAACTCGGGGCGCTGCGCCTTCGGGTCCCACTGGCCGAACTCGTCGCGGAAGCTGAACACCCGCTCCTTGGCCCGCGCCTTCTCCTCGTCACGCCGGGCGCCGCCGAACGCCGCGTCGAACTTGTTCTCCGCGATGGCGCGCAGCAGCGTCACCGTCTGCAGCGGGTTGCGCGAGGGAATGGTCTCCACCACCCGGCCCGCATCGATGTCGTCCTGCACCGAAGCCACCACCAGCCGCACCCCGGCTTCCTCGACCAGCTCGTCGCGGGTCTGCAGGACCTCGTCGAAGTTGTGGCCGGTGTCCACGTGCATCACCGGGAACGGCAGCCGTCCGGGCCGAAAAGCCTTGAGCGCCAAGTGCAACATGACGATCGAGTCCTTACCGCCGGAGAACAGCAGCACCGGCCGCTCGAACTCTGCGGCGACTTCTCGGATGATGTGGATCGCCTCGGCCTCGAGCGAGCGCAGATGGCTCAACTCGTACTGACCGACGGCGGGGCCGGCTTTGACGTCGGTAGTCATCAGCATCGTTTCCCGGTTAAGTTGGTTGGATTGACCAGATTTACTGTTATTAGAAGATATAGAACCAGCCCCCGTTGCCGGTGTCAATGCCGCATTTCCCGGGAGGGAAGGGCGCCTCCCCCTCGCGAGCAGACGCGAACTCGCACGATATGGGCACAAATCGTGCGAGTTCGCGTCTGCTCGCCCCTGGGGCGCGGGGCTGCTGCGGGGACGGCGCGGACGCGCTGCGGACAAGCGGCCGGGGCACCCCGCTTCGCGCCGGCGCGGGTGATAGATTCCGGCTTCTACGCCGGCGCCGAGGACGATCGCGCGGCCCTCGGCGCTCCTGTCCAACACAGTTCCGGTCGGAGTCCTACACGTCCATGGCGGGCAACATCGATAAAGGCGAATGCACGCTGCTCGGATGGCGGGAGTGGGTGTCACTTCCCGACCTCGGGATCGAACACATCAAGTGCAAGGTGGACACCGGTGCCCGGACCTCCGCGCTGCACGCGTTCTTCGTCGAACCGCTCGTCGAGAACGGGCGGCGACGCGTGCGGTTCGGGATGCGCCCACTGCAGCACGACGTGAGCATCGAACAGATCTGCCTCGCCGACGTCCTCGACGAGCGGGTGGTCGCGGATTCCGGCGGGCACCGCGAGCAACGCTTCGTCATCGAGACCACGGTCGAGGTCTCCGGTGAGCGTTTCCGGGCCGAGATGACGCTCACCGATCGGGAGACGATGCGCTTTCGGATGCTCCTCGGGCGAACCGCGCTGAGCGGACGCTTCCACGTCGACCCGGCCCGCTCCTACCTGTCCGGACGACCGCGTCGGGACGCGCTGCGGATGCCGGGAGCCCCGCGATGAGGATCGCTGTGCTCTCCCGGAACCCGAAGCTCTACTCCACCCGCCGCCTGGTCGAGGCGGCGGAGCATCGCGGGCACGACGTCGTGGTGCTCGATCACCTCAAGTGCTACATGGACATCGCCTCGCACGATCCGGCGGTCCACTATCGCGGTGAGGAGCTGGAGTCTTTCGACGCGGTCATTCCCCGCATCGGCGCGTCGGTGACGTTCTACGGCTCGGCCGTGGTGCGCCAGTTCGAGATGATGGGCACCTACTGCCTGAACGAGTCGGTCGCGATCACCCGATCGCGCGACAAGCTGCGCTCGCTGCAGATCCTCGCGCGCGCGGGCATAGGGCTGCCGGTGACGGCGTTTGCGCACTCCACCGACGCGACCTCCGAGCTGATCGAGATCGTCGGCGGCGCACCGCTTGTGGTGAAGCTGCTCGAGGGCACCCAGGGCAAGGGCACCGTGCTGTGCGAGACACGCTCGGCGGCCGAGGCCATCATCGAGGCCTTTCGGGGGCTGCAGGCGAACTTCCTGGTTCAGGAGTACATCAAGGAGGCGCACGGCGCGGACCTCCGCTGCTTCGTGATCGGCAACAAGGTGGTCGCGGCGATGAAGCGCCAGGCGAAGCCCGGCGAGTTCCGCTCCAATCTGCACCGCGGCGGTGCCGCCTCGCTGATCCGGCTCACGCCGGAGGAACGCTCGACCGCGGTGCGTGCCGCACAACGCCTGGGCCTGAACGTGTCCGGCGTGGACATCCTGCGGTCGAATCACGGTCCGGTGGTGCTGGAGGTCAATTCCTCGCCCGGCCTGGAAGGCATTGAAGAGGCAACCAAGCGCGACGTCGCCAAGCTCATCATCGAGTTCATCGAGAAGCACGCCCGGCACGGCAAGACCAAAACCCGGGGCAAAGGTTGAGCGCCGACGTGGTGATCGGTGGCACCTCGATCGCGCCGGGTACCCGCACCACCATCGAGCTGCCGATTCCGCAGCTCTACACACACACGCCGCTGACGATGCCGGTGCAGGTGGTGCGGGGCCGGCGCGACGGCCCGCGGCTGTTCGTGTGCGCCGCGGTGCACGGCGACGAACTGAACGGGGTGGAGATCATCCGGCGGCTGTTGCGCCGGCCTGCGCTGGCGAAGTTGCGGGGCACGCTGATCGCGATCCCGATCGTGAACGTCTACGGAGTGCTCCACCACTCGCGGTACCTTCCGGACCGGCGCGACCTCAACCGCTCATTCCCCGGCTCCGGGCGCGGGTCGTTGACCGCGAAACTCGCCGACCGCTTCATGACCGAGATCGTCGCAAAGTGCACCCATGGCATCGACCTGCACACCGCTGCCATCCATCGCGACAACCTGCCGCAGATCCGCGGCAATCTCGACGACCCAGAGACCCTGGCGCTGGCGCGCAGCTTCGGGGTGCCGGTGCTGATCAACGCCGCGGTCCGCGACGGCTCGCTGCGCGAGGCGGCCGCGGCGTTGGGCATCCCGACGCTGCTCTACGAAGCGGGTGAGGCGCTGCGTTTCGCCGAGTTGTCGATAGGACCCGGGGTGCAGGGCATCATCAACGTGATGCGAAAGCTCGGGATGCTCCCGTCGTCACACCGGCGCCGCGCCGGCGCCGAGCCGTTCGTGGCGCGCTCGAGCTCGTGGGTGCGCGCGCCGGAGAGCGGGATGTTCCGCGCCGCGAAGCCGCTCGGCGCCCGGGTGGAGCGAGGAGAACAGATCGGCACCATCGCCGATCCCTTCGGCGACGCCGAAATCGCCGTCACCGCAGAACATTCGGGTCTGGTGATCGGACGAAGCCAGCTGCCGATCGTCCATCAGGGCGATGCCCTGTTCCACGTCGCGCGTTTCGAAGACGTCGTCGAAGTCGCCCAGCATGTGGAGGACTTCCAGGCTGCGCACGAAGACGGGTGATCTCGACCCTGCGGGGCCGCGCCGGTTTCCCCCGCGAGCAGACGCGAAATCGCCTCATTTCGGCACGAAATGGGCGATTTCGCGTCTGCTCGCGCTAGAGGGTGACCTCTTCGAGCTTGCCGGTCGCGACGTCGAAGATGAACCCGCGCAACGACTCATGCTTGGTGACGAACGGACTGTTCTCGATCCGGCGCAATGACTGGCGGACGTCCTCGGCGATGTCGGGGAATGCCTCGGCCGCCCACGGCGGCTTCACGCCGGTCTCCTCCTGGATGCTGCGCTTGAACTCGTCGTCGTTGAAAGTGAGCATGCCGCAGTCGGTGTGGTGGATGAGGATGATCTCCTTGGTCCCCAGCAGCCGCTGGGAGATCGCCAAGGACCGGATGGCGTCATCGGTGGCCACGCCGCCGGCGTTGCGGATGACGTGCGACTCCCCCTCGTTGATCCCGAGCGCGCGGTAGACATCGAGGCGGGCGTCCATGCACGCCAACACCGCGACGTGCTTGCTCGGCGGCAGCGGCAGCGGCCCGTGAAAGGAGCTCGCGTAGTTGGCGTTGTTGGCCAGGTAGTCGTCGGTAACCGTCACGCAAGTCTCCCTCGGGTATCGCGGAATAGCATTTGCCAGCGGGTCGCCGCGGATTTTAACAATCGGGCGACCGGATTACACCCGTGCGGATCAGCCGGATCTGAATAGTGGGCGCCGGATCGTTACCCTGTCCCAATGCGGCAGGGTGGTAGGGCGTGACGCGTTTTCTGCTGCGCCGGCTGGCGAAGTACTTCGTGCTGCTGGCGCTGGCGTCATTTCTGACCTTCTGCCTCACCTCGGTGGCTTTCTCGCCGCTGGAGAGCCTGATGCAGCGCAGTCCGCGCCCCCCGAAGTCGGTGATCGACGCCAAGGCGCACGACCTCGGCCTCGACCGGCCCATTCCGATCCGGTACGTGAACTGGGTTTCGCACGCCGTGCAGGGCGATTTCGGCAAGACGGTCACCGGTCAACCGGTCGGAGTCGAGCTGGGACGCCGCATCGGAGTGACTCTGCGGTTGCTGGTGGTCGGATCCGTGCTGGGCACTCTGCTGGGCGTGACGCTGGGGGCGTGGGGCGCGATCCGCCAGTACCGGCTCAGCGACCGCGTCGTCACCATCACCGCGTTGCTCATCCTGAGCACGCCGACCTTCGTCATCGCGAACCTCCTGATCATGGGCGCGCTGCGGACGAATTGGGCGCTGGGCTTTCAGCTCTTCGACTACACCGGCGAGACGTCACCGGGCGTCATCGAGGGCAGCTGGGCCGCGGTCGGTGACCGGTTGAAGCATCTGATCCTGCCCACCCTCACCCTGACGCTGGGCGCCGCGGCCGGCTACAGCCGCTACCAGCGCAACGCGATGCTCGATGTCCTCGGTCAGGACTTCATCCGCACCGCCCGCGCCAAAGGCCTGACCCGCCGGCGCGCACTGGTCAAACACGGCCTGCGCACCGCGCTGATCCCGATGGCGACGCTGTTCGCCTACAGCGTGGCCGGGCTCGTCGGAGGCGCGGTGTTCGTCGAGAAGATCTTCGGCTGGCACGGCATGGGTGAATGGACGATCCGCGGCATCGCCACCCAGGACACCAACATCATCGCGGCGATCACGCTGTTCTCCGCCGCCGTCACACTGCTGGCCGGGCTGCTGTCCGACATCCTCTATGCGGCACTGGACCCGCGGGTGCGTGTGTCATGACCGCGGCCGAGCTCACGGACACAACCGAATTCACCTCACGCCGCACCCTGGTGCTGCGCCGGTTCCTGCGCAACCGCTCGGCGGTGGTGGCCCTGGCGCTGCTGGTGCTGTTGTTCATCGGCTGTTATGCGCTGCCCCCGCTGTTGCCCTACTCCTACCGCGACCTCGATTTCGGTGCGCTGCTGCAGCCGCCCAATGGCCGGCACTGGCTGGGCACCAACGCAATTGGCCAGGACATGCTGGCTCAGACGCTGCGCGGCATGCAGAAGTCGATGTTGATCGGCCTGTGTGTCGCGGTGATGTCCACCGGAATCGCCGCCACCGTCGGATCGATCGCGGGGTACTTCAAAGACTGGCGCGACGGGCTGCTCATGTTCGTGGTCGACCTGATGCTGGTGGTTCCGAGCTTCATTCTGATCGCCATCGTTTCCCCGCGAACCAGGAATTCGGCCAACATCATGTCGCTGGTGCTGCTGCTGGCCGCCTTCAGCTGGATGATCAGCTCCCGGATGGTGCGGGGCCTGACGATGAGCCTGCGCGAGCACGACTTCATCCGCGCCGCGCGCTACATGGGTGTGTCCAGCCGGCGGATCATCGTCGGCCATGTGCTGCCCAACGTGGCGTCCATCCTCATCATCGACGCCACGCTGAACGTGGGGTTCGCCATCTTGGCCGAAACCGGTTTGAGCTTCCTCGGTTTCGGCGTCCAGCCCCCCGACGTGTCGCTGGGCACCCTGATCGCCGACGGCACCCAGGCCGCCACCACCTTCCCCTGGGTCTTCCTGGTGCCGGCCGGGGTGCTGGTGCTGATCGTGTTGTGTGCCAACCTGACCGGTGACGGCCTGCGTGACGCGCTGGATCCGGGCGCCCGGACGTTGCGGCGGGGTGCCGAATGAGCTCGCTGCTGGAGGTGAGCGACCTCGCCGTCACCTTCCCCACCGACGGCGTGCCGGTCACCGCGGTCCGCGGCATCAGCTACCACGTCGACCCCGGCGAAGTGGTGGCGATGGTGGGCGAGTCGGGGTCGGGCAAATCCGCGGCCGCGATGGCGGTGATGGGCCTGCTGCCGGAGTACGCGACGGTGAGCGGGTCGGTGCGACTGCACGGCACCGAACTGCTGGGACTCGGCGACGACGGCATGTCGCGGTTTCGGGGCAAGTCGATCGGGATGGTGTTCCAGGACCCCATGTCCGCGCTGACCCCGGTCTATACGGTCGGCGATCAGATCGCCGAGGCTTTGCGCGTGCATCAGGGGGCGGTCGGCAAGAAGGCGGCCCGCGAGCGCGCGGTGGAACTGCTTGAATTGGTGGGGATCTCACAGCCTTCCCAGCGGGCGCGCGCATTTCCGCACGAGCTGTCCGGCGGGGAACGGCAACGCGTGGTGATAGCGATGGCGATAGCCAATGACCCGGACCTGCTGATCTGCGACGAACCGACCACCGCGCTGGACGTGACGGTGCAGGCCCAGATCCTCGAGGTGCTCAAGAAGGCCCGCGACGTCACCGGCGCCGGAGTTCTGATCATCACCCACGACCTCGGTGTGGTCGCCGAGTTCGCCGACCGGGCCCTGGTGATGTACGCCGGCCGGGTGGTCGAGGCGGCCGGGGTGAGCGATCTTTACCGTGACCGCCAAATGCCCTACACCATTGGACTATTGGGCTCGGTGCCCCGACTGGACGCGCCGCAGGGCACCCGGCTGGTGCCGATACCGGGCGCTCCCCCGTCGCTGGCGGGGCTGGAGCCGGGCTGCCCGTTCGCACCGCGCTGCCCGCTGGCCATCGACGAATGCCGTTCCGCCGAACCGGAATTGATTGAGGTGGGACCGCAGCATCGGGCGGCCTGTATCCGCACCGAGAAGGCCGCCGGCCGCAGCGCCGCCGAAATCTACCAGGTCGACACCGAACAGGTGGCCGCCGCGCCCGAGGACTCGACCGTCGTGGTGCGGGTGCGGGATCTGGTCAAGACCTATCCCCTGACCAAGGGCGTGGTGCTGCGCCGCACCGTCGGAGAGGTCCGGGCGGTCGACGGCGTCAGCTTCGAACTGCATCAAGGCCGTACGGTCGGCATCGTCGGGGAGTCCGGTTCGGGCAAGTCGACGACGTTGAACCAGATCCTGGAACTGACGGCACCGCAGTCGGGCTCGATCGAGGTGCTCGGCACCGACGTCACCACGCTCCGCACGGGCAGCCGCCGATCGCTGCGCCGGAACATCCAGGCGGTGTTCCAGGATCCGGTGGCTTCCCTGGATCCGCGGCTGCCCGTCTCCGAGCTGCTCGCGGAACCGTTGCTGGCCAACGGGTTCAGCAAGAACGACAGCAACGCCCGGGTGGCCGAGCTGCTCGGCATCGTGGGCCTGCGCCGCGCGGACGCCAACCGCTACCCCGCCGAGTTCTCCGGCGGACAGAAACAGCGCATCGGCATCGCGCGGGCGCTGGCGTTGCAGCCCAAGATCCTCGCGCTCGACGAACCCGTGTCGGCCCTGGACGTCTCCATCCAGGCCGGCATCATCAACCTGCTACTCGACCTGCAGGATGAGTTCAGCCTGTCGTATCTATTTGTTTCCCATGACCTTTCAGTGGTGAAGCACCTGGCTCATCAGGTGGTGGTGATGTTTCGCGGCGCCGTGGTGGAGCAGGGCGACAGCGAGCAGGTGTTCGGCAATCCGCAACACGAATACACGCGCCGGCTGCTGAGCGCGGTGCCGCAACCGGAGCCGGGCCATGCGTAGCCGGGCGGGCCGCGTGGTGGTGGCGCTGCTGGTCGCCGTCTTGGTGTTGTCCGGATGCTCGACCGGCGGTCAACTGACACCCGCCGGCCGCGGGGCCGTCGGCTCCGCGAGCGATCTCAACCCACAGAACCCGCAGACCCTGCAGGAGGGCGGCGACCTGCGGCTGGCGCTGATCGACTTCCCGCCCAACTTCAACATCCTGCACATCGACGGAAACTCGTCGGAGATCGCCGGGATGATGAAGGCCACCCTGCCCAGTGCCTTCACCATCGGGGCCGACGGCTCGGCTACCGTCAACACCAACTACTTCACCAGCGTCGAGCTCACGGGCACCAACCCGCAGGTCATCACCTACACGATCAACCCGAAGGCGGTCTGGTCCGACGGCAGCCCGATCACCTGGCGCGACATCGCCAGTCAGATCCACGCCACCACGGGCGCCGACAGCGCGTTTGAGATCGCCACCACCAACGGCGCCGACCGCGTCGCCTCGGTGACCCGGGGGGTCGACGACCGTCAGGCGATCATGACCTTCGCCAAGCCCTACGCGGAGTGGCGCGGGATGTTCGCCGGCAACGGCATGCTGCTGCCCGAAAGTCTGACCGCCACGCCGGAGGCCTTCAACAAGGGCTGGCTGGATGCACCGGGCCTGACCGCCGGGCCGTTCATCATGAGCACGCTGGATCGCGCCAAACAGCGAATCGTGTTGACCCGCAACCCCAGATGGTGGGGCACCACGCCGCGCCTGGACTCCATCACCTACCTGGTCCTCGACGACCCGGCGCGGTTGCCGGCCCTGCAGAACAACACCATCGACGCCACCGGAGTGGCTTCCCTCGACCAGCTCATCATCGCCGAACGCACCAAGGGCATCTCGATCCGGCGGGCGCCGGCGCCGGTGTGGACACACTTCACGATGAACGGCGCCAACGGGTCGATCCTGTCCGACCGGTCGCTGCGGTTGGCGGTCAGCGAAGGAATCGACCGGCGCACCATCGCCGACGTTGCGCTGCACGGTCTCACCGGCGACCCGGCGCCGCTGAACAACCACATCTTCGTAGCCGGGCAGGAGGGCTACCAGGACAACAGCATCCCGTATGACCCGGAGCGCGCCCGCCGCGAACTCGACGCCATGGGTTGGAAGCTGAACTCCGAGAGCGGTTTCCGCGAGAAGGACGGGCGGCAGCTGGTGGTGCGGATGCTGTTCTACGACGCGCAGAGCACCAAAGCGGTCACCCAGATCGCTCAGCACAGCCTCGCCGAGATCGGTGTCAAGCTCGATCTGCAATCCCGTTCCGGCAGCGGCTTTTTCCGGGACTACGTCAATGTCGGGGCGTTCGACATCGCGTTGTTCGGCTGGGTGGGTGACGCGTTCCCGCTGTCCGGCCTCACCCAGATCTATGCGTCCAACGGAGACAGCAACTTCGGCAAGATCGGCAGTCCGGAGATCGACGACGCGATCGAGCGAACGCTGGGCGAGCTCGACCCGGGCAAGGCCCGGGCCCTGGCCAACGACGTGGACCGGCTCATCTGGGCCGAGGGGTTCAGCCTGCCCCTGATCCAGTCTCCAGGTCCCGTGGCGGTGCGCAGCAAGCTGGCGAATTTCGGCGCGAGAGGGTTGGCCGACCTGGACTACACCGCGATCGGGTTCATGCGCTGACCCGGTGCAGCAGGGGCGGTACGGCCGCCTCCACGGTGGCCGCCACGTCGATCGCCTTCCACAGCACGCGCATCGGCAGCCGCGCCGGCAGGGCGTCCAGCTCCTGAGCGCGTCCGGCCAGCCCGTCGAATTCGCCGCGACACACCGCGCGGGCGATCTCCAGGGCTGCGGGCTCCCGGAAGTCCAGTGCGCTGTGCGCCATGGTGGGCAAGCGCAGCAGCTGCGCATTGGGCAGCAGCGACATCGCACGTTCGGCCACTGCCAGCGGCGTGACCAGGTCACGCCCGCCGGCGATGACCACGGTCGGCCAGCTGAATTTCGGCAACTCTGCGATCAGGTCGTACGGTTCGGCTTCGAAATCGGCTGTCTGGACCAGGGTTTCGCGTACCGCCATGGCGGGGTCGAGCGGCAGCCCGTCCGGCTCGGCAGCATAGTCGAGTTCGCGGAACGCGATGCGGCTCACCAGGTCGGATTCGTAGCGGTAGGGCACCTTCTGACTGACACCCATCGTGGTGAAGCGCACCAGTGCCCGCCACAGCATTCGGCGCCCGGTGAGCAACAGGTCGAGCTGGTGGTTGAGCATCGATGCCCCGCCGTAGCCGTACACCGTCGCCGCGACCTGTCCCGCCGACGGGGTCATCACCCCGGCGTCGACCAGGCGCCGGACCTTGGGTGCCAGCTGCTCGGTGTCGGGGCTGTCGCCGGTCAGCAGCACGCCGCGGATCGCGTCGCGCACCGCCACGATGTCGTGGGCGGACAGCACCGGTGAATCCAGGATCATCGCGTGCACCCGTTGCGGGTGGCGGACGCCCACTCCGGCGGCGATGTAGCTGCCGTAGGAGGAGCCGTAGATGACCGCCGAGTCCACGTGCGCGTCGTCCAGGACGGCGGCCACGTCGTCGACGACCTGCTCGACGGTCAGCGCCTCAGGGGGCAGATCAGCGCCCGAGTCGTCGTGGCGGGACATGCCCAGCCCGCGGTGCTCGATCATGATGACGTCGAGGCCGGCCGCGGCGGCGCGGCGGCGGAACCCTTGATACAAGCGCAGGGACGCCACGCCGGGGCCACCCGGGATGACCACCAGCGGGTGCGCCGACTTGTGGCCGGTGCGGACGTAGAAAAGGTCGAATTCCTCGTCGCTTCCCGGCGACACCGGCCGCCGTACCGGCCGCACCCCCGGCAACTTCGCCAGCTTGTCGTGCACCCGGCGCCGTTTGGCGTTCATGGTCATCGGAGGCAGCCCGTCATGCGTGCCATTCTGCACAGATCGACGGTGCCCGGCACGTCGGTTGGCTGTGGGTTAGCTGCGGATCAGATCCGCGGCCCTCTCCCCGATCAGCACCGAAGGCGCGTGGGTGTGCCCGCGAATGGTGCTGGGCATCACCGAGGCGTCGGCGACTCGCAGGTGGTCGACGCCCCGCACCTTGAGGTGCGGGTCCACCACGCTGTCCTCGTCGTTGCCCATCCGGCAGGTGCCCATCGGGTGATACAGGGTGTGCGAGCACATATTGAGCGCCTGTTCGAGGGTGGCGTCATCGAGTCCGGCGCAGTTGCGTGGCCGCACCACCGGGCCAAGGACGTCACGCAGCGACGGCGCCTGGGCCAGTTCCGCGCAGATCCGCAGACCCACCATCATGGCCTCGCGATCTCTGGGATCGGACAGGTAGCGCGGGTCGATGACGGGTTTGTCGTATGGGTCGGCGGAGCGCAGCGTGATCTGTCCGCGGCTCTCGGGTGCGACCAGGATCGGCCCGAAGACAACGCCGTGCCCGGCCGCGGGTTGCAGCGCCTCGTCGTAGAAGGGTGCCGGCGCGAAGATCAGTTCCAGGTCGGGAAGCTCGAGGTCGGGGTCGCTGCGCACGAATCCGTACGCCTCGCCGACGTTGGAGGTGAGCATGCCGCGCCGGCGCAGCAGGTAGCTGATCAACTGCTTCGGCTTCTCGGCGGAGAACAGGCTGCCGTCGTCGACGTCGAAACCTACCGGCGTCACCAGGTGGTCGATCAGGTTCTGGCCCACTTCGGGTGCGTGAACCACGCTCTCGATGCCGTGTTCGGCCAGGTGGTCGCGGTCGCCGACGCCGGAGAGCATGAGTAGCTGCGGGCTGTTGACTGCGCCGCCACAGAGCACCACTTCGCGACGGGCGTGCACGACGTGACTGTGGCCGGCGCGTTGGTATTCCACGCCGATCGCCCTGGTGCCCTCGAAGAGAATCCGGGTGGCGGTGGCGTCGGTGAGCAGGGTGAGGTTCTTTCGGCTCATGGCCGGCTTGAGGTAGGCGTCGGCGGTGCTGAACCGGGCGCCGCGGCGCTGCGTGACCACGGTTTCGCAAAAGCCTTCGGGCGCTGTCGAATTCGGACGGGCCACCGGGTATCCGCATTCACGCGTGGCGGCCAGCCAGGCGGCGGTCAGCGGTCGCGGACTGCGTTGCCGGGAGATGTGCAACGGCCCGGTGACCCCGCTGTCGTCACCGCTGACGAAGTGCCAGGCGGCGGTGACGTCCTCGATGCGCCGGTAGTACTCCAGCGCGGCGGAGCCGGACCAGTGCTCGTCGGCCCGCTTGGCCCATTCGTCGTAGTCCGCGCCGAAACCGCGAACCCACATCATCGCGTTCATCGAAGAGCAGCCGCCGAGGACTTTTCCTCGGGGCCAGTAGATTTGGCGGTTGGCGAGTTCGGGTTGGGGTTCGGTGAGGTAATCCCAGTCGACCTCGGAGCGGAAGAGTTTGGAGAACGCTGCGGGGATTCCGATGAACCGGTTGGTGTCGCCCGGGCCGGCCTCGAGCGCCACCACCTCGGTTCCCGGGTCGGCGGTGAGCCGATTGATCACGACGGCGCCGGCGGAGCCGGTGCCGATCACTACATAGTCGCGCTGAATGTCCATCGTCCATCCCTGTTTTGGACCACCATTCGGCGAGTGTATGCCCGCCGCAACGCGAGCACTATGCGTTCAGATCGATGCGATGCGCACCCGTGACACCGTCGTATCTGGTGGGACTGCATGTCAGCACGATCACCTGTCCATGCGCGCCCACGCTGTCGAACACCTCGCCCATTTTGGCGAGCCGGTCGGGGTCGGTGAATCCCAGCGCATCGTCGACGACAACAGGAACGGTGTCCTCCTTGGCGACCAGCGCCGCGCCCGCCAGTCTCGCCAGAATGCCGAGCTGCTCCTTGGCCCCGCCGGACAGCGACTCGTAGGGCACGGTCACGCCACCCAGGGTGCGGTTCAGGATTCGCAGGTCACTGTCGACGTCGATCTCGAAGCTCGGCCCGAACACTGGACGGCCGAGCCGCTGCAGCTCGGCCCGGTAGGGCTCGACATACCGCTTGCGCGTGTCGTCGCGGTGACGGCACATCACCGACCGCAGCAACTGAGCGGCCCGGGCCCGATCGCCCACCCGGGTGTGCCGGCTGGTCGCGTGTTCGAGCTCTGTCTCGGCGGCATCGAGCCGCCCTTTCCGGCCCTCGCTGCGCAATACCGCCAGCTCGATGCAGATCTCGTTCAACGTGGCGTCGGCGGCGTCGCGGCGCCGGCGCAGCGCCTCGGCGACTTCCTGAGCCTCGGTGAGTTCGGCGACGATCATTTCGGGCTGCGCGGCGGCAAGGGTTTGCTTCAGCTCGGCCAGGCGCAGCTCGGCGGTGTGCGCCACCTGCCGCTCCGTCTCGGCCTTGGCCGCCAGAGCCTCGTCACTCAACGACGCCCGCTCCCCTGCCAACCGGGTCACCGCCGCGTCCAGTTCGGCACGTAGGGTAATGGCATCGTTGCCCAATACCGCTGCCCGCGTGGTGGTCTCGGCAAGTCGCCGGGCGGCGGCTGCCGCGAGTTGGCGCCGGTTCTCGCACTCGGCCTGCGCTGCCGCGCGATCCGCCTCGGCCGCCTCGCGTTCGGCACGAGCGCTCGCAGTATCGGTGGCGAAAAGATCAGGCTCCGCGGGTTGGTCGGCCTGCAAATGCGCCAGCCTGGACCGCAACTGGTCCGCGTTCTCGTCGCCGCATAATCCCGTCAGCGTTGCGGTGAGCCGGTCACGACTGCTGCGCAGTTCACGACGCCGCTCGTGAACCGACCGCGCCGCCGCCAGGTCCGCCACCGCGCCCGCCTCCAGCGCGGCGCTCAGTTCCTGTTGTGCGGCAACATATCTGGCTTGAACATCGAGTGCCGTGGCGCCCGGGGTGACCCGCGTCGTGAGCACACCGGCAACTTCGACGTCGGTGGGACCGGTGGCGGTGATCGACCAACTATGCCCGGCCGCCAGCGAGACTCGCTGCTCCCCGACGGCAAGCTCGATGTCGGCGGCAGCGGTGAATTCCACTACTGCCGAGACCATCTCGAGCTGGTCGCCGGCCCGATCGGCGGATGCGGCGGCCTTTTCGATGCGGTGCAGCATCTCATCGGTCAGCACGATCGCAGCGAGTTCCTGACAGATCGGTCCGAGGTCGCGTTCGATTCCATCGATCTTTGTCAGCCGGGCACGCAACCGGTCGGCTTCCTCACGCTCAGCGATACGGTCGAGGGCGCGGCGTGCGGCTTCGGTGCGCTCTTGCGCCGCGGCCAAAATCGCGACCGCCTCCTGCGCGGCAGCATCGCAGGCTGCGGCTTCCCGCGTCGCGGCCGCCTGCAGTCCGACGGCCTCTTCGGCTTGCGCGACCAGTGCGGCGATTGCAGCTGCGCGAGAATCGATTTCAGCGATCAATGCCAGACGTCCGGTGTGCGCGGCGGTCGACGCGGTGCTGGTTGCGGCCGCAGCCGCGGCGATCAGCCCGGCTTCGCGCACCTCGTCGGTGAGCGCCTTGACCCGGTCCGCGGCGGCCTGAGCCGCGGCCAGCCGCGGCCCGGCGGTTTCGGCTTGCTGCGCCAGCTCTGCCGACAGACACGTCAGCTCGGCGTGACGACGCACCCGATCGTCGACCTCAGCCATCGCTTTCGCGCACTCGGCCACCGCGGCCTCGGCGTCCGCCAGGCGGGACCGCGCCGCTGCCCACTCCCCGGTGGGGCGGCCGGTCCCAGTGAAATAGCGTGCGTATTCGGCGTCGATCCGCTCGATGAGCAGCGGCTCGGTGCCCGACAGCGCGGCGTCGCCGACGGACTGCGAGGCGGCGACGTCGAGCGCACGCGACAACGCGTCACAGCCCGACAGATCCACCGCAACGGTCGACCCGGCCTGCAGCACCCGCTGCGCGCGCCACAGCTCGGTGTCGACGGTCTCGGCGAGCATGGCGCGAACCCGCTCGTGGGCCTCGTCGCCGGTAAGTTGTTCACGGCGCGGCGCCAGCACCGTCAACTCCGTCTCGCACTTCTTGTGGAACCGTTTGCGATAGACGAAACGGTAAGCGCCACTGCTGATTTCGGCGGTTATCTCGGAGCCGACGTCGGCGTTGGCCGGCTTGACCTGCTTGACATCCTTTTTCGTCGAGCGATCCTTGGATTCGAGCAGCAGATCCAGTGCCTCGATCATCGACGACTTGCCGACCTCGTTGGCACCGTAGACCACCACCACACCGTGGTCGGGGAACTCGATCTCCCGGTGCGCGATGCCGCGGTAGTTCGTCAGGACCAGGCGGTGCAGCTTCATGCCGCACCCCGATCCGCCAGACGCAGCAACAGGGCCAATGCCGCTTGGGCGTCCACGGCGTCGTCAGCCCCTGCCCGGGCCGTCGCGACCAGCTCCTCGACCGCCGAGGCCGCGAATCCGCCGATGCCGAGGTCGTCGAACTCACCGTCGGCGGGAATGACGGCCAGATCGGTGTGCCGCTCCCACAGGCCCAGCCAGGCGAACAACCGGGCGTACCTGTCCAGACACGCGTCGAGCGCCGCGCGGTCGGTGACCGTCAACGACCCGGTCAGAGCCAGGCGAACGACGGTGCGGTCCTTATCGGGCATCAGGTCCAGGTTCATGTCCAGGTCGGCGATGCACCGACTGGTATCGACCTGATTGTGCAACGTCACGAAGCGCCACCGACCGATGTGGCGGGCCTCAACGGTGACCGGGCGTTGTGGATCGGTCTCGTCGATGTCGACGATCAGCACATGGCCGGGGTCGGCCTCGACGTCGTCGTAATTGGTGACCTCCGGCGACCCGGAATACCAGACCCGGCCACTGTCGCCCACCTGCGTCAGGGAATGCTTGTCACCCAGCGCGACATAGTGAATCACGTTGTCCGACAATGCCTTCTCGACGTTGTCGAGTCGGATGAGTGAGGGCTTGTCGCGGTCGGGGTCGAGCACGTCGACGCCGCCGTGGGCGACGAGGACCCGGGTGCTGCCGTCGGCCGGCAGCCCGCCGAGGACTTCGGCGACCAGGTCGGTGGTGGGCGCCTTGGACCGCCAAGGCGCCGCGACGATCTGCACGCCGGGCCGTATCTCGTGGACGCCGGCCCGGTCCAGCACGATCACGTTCTCCGGGCATTCCGAGGTGAACAGAGCGCCGGTGTAGACCGACGACGCATCCAGCGGGTCGTGGTTGCCCGGCAGCAGGTAGACAGGAATACCGATGGCGCGCATGGCTTCCAGGGACTGCCCGATCACCTGCGGGGCCAGTTGGTTGTGTTCGAAGACATCGCCGGACACGACGACGAACTCCGCGCCGACTTCGGCGGCCAACGCCCCGAGGGCGGCCACCGCGTCGCGGCGGGCTGCCGAATAACGGGGCTGGGCGTCGCCGGCGAGGAAGTGCCGGGTCATGCCCAGTTGCCAGTCAGCGGTGTGCAGGAACCGCATGCCGTCGACCCCCTTCTGGATGCGTAATTGGCGTTGCATCGGGAGTGTATGGCTGGGTGCCGACAAGCCCTGGGACGCTGGCCGGAGGGTCTGGCCACCGTGCCGGGGACTCGCGCCGGCGAGCGTGCACTCCCGCACACCGACACGCCGGGAAAGCCGGCATTTTGCGCACCGTCGCCGCGGGTCACCGGCCCGGCAACAACGGCCGCGCCGGCGAGCGTGCACTCCCGCACACCGACACGCCGCACCAGCCGGCATTTTGCGCACCTTCGCCGCAAGACGGGCCGGCACACTGGATAACGTGTTCCCGTGGACGGATGGCGCACCCTGATCCTGATGCGGCACGGGAAGTCGGCATACCCCGACGGCGTGCCCGACCATGAGCGCCCGTTGGCCCCGCGGGGTCAACGGGAGGCCGGACTGGCCGGGGACTGGCTGCGCGCCAATCTGCCGGCCATCGACGCGGTGCTGTGCTCGACGGCCACCCGCACCCGAGAAACTCTGGCCTGCACCGGGATCGAAGCGCCCGTGCGCTATCTGGGGCGACTCTACGGCGCCACCCCGGGCACCGTGATCGACGAGATCAACCGGGTCGAAGACGATGTGACCACCCTGCTCGTCGTCGGACACGAGCCGACGACGTCCTCGGTGGCGCTCATCCTCGCAGATGCCGACACCAGCAACATCGCTGCGGCGGAGAGCATCTCGGAGAAATACCCGACGTCTGCGCTCGCCGTGTTACGCGTCCCCGGCCGATGGGCAGCCGTCGAACCCGGCGTCGCCGCGCTCACCGACTTCCACGTGCCGCGCCAGCCAGGCTGACCCGTCAGGCGTTGGTCGCCAGCGTCAACTCCATCAACTTCAGGGCCTGCCCGCACGCATCGATACCGGGCGCCTGCGGATTGATCCACCAGCCGACCACACCCGCGGCGTCGCTGGCCACACCGCACGCGCCGTTGGGATCGTTGGGCCGCATCACAATCGAGTCGATGCCCTGGATCGAACGGGTCTCGATCTGGTACTTCAGCCCCTCGGCGACCTTGCGCTCGTTGCTCAGGCTCCCCTGCTCGAACCAGAACCGGGTGATGTCGATGAGGCCGGCCGGATTGGCCGCCTGCCAGCGGCAGATGGCACCGACGAACGTGCTCTGGATGTCCAGCGGATCGGCGCCGACGGTCTTGGCCAGAATGTCGGTGGTCAGGACTTCGCACTCTTTGAGCAGGTTCGGATATTGCCGCTCGGAGTTGTCGTTGCGCGGCACACCGCCTCCGCCGGCCTTGATGGCCTTGCCGTCGACCGACTTGGAACACCCGGTCAGCACCATCAGCACCGCGATCAGCACTGTCAGGAAGGCACGCATCCGCCGGCTCATTTCGAATTCGCTATCGACTGGCGGGCCAATTCTTTCGCGATGTCGCAGGCCGGCGGGAAGGGCTTCTGGCTGAAGCTCACCGACCATTCGATGAAGTCGTCGGAGAACTGGATCCCGACCTCGCACAGCGAATCTCCCAGTGCGGGCTCGTTGCCGACGGCGATGAAGCCGCCGTGACCGTTGATGTTGATGTCCTCGACGCTGGCCCGGGACAGTTCCTCGGTCTTGCGCTCCCGCCCGATCGGGCTGCCGCGGTACCAGGAGAAGGAGAAGTGCGGTCCCGAGATCCCGCCGCCGGCCAGCCACTGGCAGCCCACGGAGTTCTTGGCGGTGTTCACCAGGCCGGAGATCTTGGTCAGCTGCGTCACCGTTTCGTCGGTAACGCCGCCGCACTGCGGGAAGAAGGGGCCATGCTTGCCCTCCGCGTTCCCCGAGCTCGACGGAACCGGTCCACCTGGCTTGTTGTCGCCGGAATTGGAGCAACCCGTGACCCCGCAGAGCACAGCCACGAAGGCACCAACAGCCACGACTCGCGCCGCCCACTTACGCCGCACTGGGACCTACCCCGTTACCCACCGATTTCTCGGGCCGCTGCCGCTCCACACGATGCACTGTAGCCGCAGCCCCGCGGGTCAACCACCGACACGCCACCTGATCAGGCATTTCGGCACAACACGCAGGCCCGGGCCAGGTCCGTTGATGCGCAGCACCGGCACGCACCGGGTGTGACACAGTAACCCCATGCTCCTGGCACTGCTGCGCCAGTACATCCTGCCGTATCGCGCATTCGTGACGGTGTTGATGGTGCTGCAGTCCATCAGCACCCTGGCGTCGCTGTACCTTCCCACCGTCAATGCCGCGATCATCGACGACGGCGTCTCCAAAGGCGATACCACCACCATCGTCCGACTGGGGCTGGTGATGCTGGTGGTCACCGGCGTGCAGGGGGCGTGCGCGGTGGGCGCTACGTACTTCGGCTCGCGTACCGGAACCGGCTTCGGCCGGGACCTGCGCGCGGCGATGTTCGACCACGTGCTGCGCTTCTCCGAACACGAGACGGCACGCTTCGGCGCGGCAACGCTGTTGACCCGCAGCACCAACGACGTCCGCCAGATCGTCTTCCTGGTGCAGACGAGCGCCACCGTGCTGGTGACCGCGCCGATCATGTGTATCGGTGGCGTCATCATGGCCATCCACCAGGAGGCGGCGCTGACCTGGCTGCTGCTGGTCAGCGTTCCGGTCATGGCGGTGGCCAACTACTGGATCATTTCGCACATGCTGCCTCTGTTCCGCAGCATGCAACGGCTGATCGACGGCATCAACAGGGTGCTGCGCGACCAACTATCCGGCGTGCGGGTGGTGCGGGCGTTCACCCGCGAAGGTTTCGAACGCGACAGGTTCGCCGGTGCCAACATGGCGCTGTCGAATGCCGCCCTGGGCGCCGGCAATTGGCAGGCGTTGATGCTGCCGGTGACCACCCTGACCATCAACCTGTCCAGCGTCGCGCTGATCTGGTTCGGCGGCCTGCGCATCGACGCGGGCCAGATGCAAGTCGGATCGCTGATCGCGTTCCTGGCCTACTTCGCCCAGATTCTGATGGCGGTACTGATGGCGACGATGACACTGGTCGTCCTGCCGCGGGCATCGGTGTGCGCCGAACGCATCACCGAAGTGCTGTCCACCTCGCCGGCGATCGAAAGTCCGCAGCAACCGCAGTTTCCACCGCATCCGATCCGTGGGCTGGTGCAGCTGGACGGCGTGACCTTCACCTATCCCGGCGCGGATTACCCTGTGCTGCAGAATATCTCGTTGACTGCTCGGCCCGGCACCAGCACCGCGATCGTCGGCAGCACGGGATCGGGCAAATCGACGCTGGTGTCGCTGATCTGCCGCCTCTACGACGCCACGGCCGGGCGCGTGACCATCGACGGCATCGACGTCCGCGACTACGACACCGAGCGGCTGTGGTCGGCGATCGGGCTGGTACCGCAGCGGGGCTACCTGTTCACCGGCACCGTCGCCGACAACCTGCGGTACGGGGCGGTGCCCGGACAGTCCGTCACCGACGAGCAGATGTGGGAAGCATTACGGATCGCCGCCGCAGCCGAATTCGTCCGGCCGCACGGGCTGCAGATGCGCGTCGCCCAGGGCGGTGTCAACTTCTCCGGCGGCCAGCGCCAGCGGTTGGCGATCGCGCGGGCGGTGATCCGCCGCCCGGCCATCTATCTGTTCGACGACGCGCTCTCGGCACTCGATGTCCACACCGACGCACAGGTGCGCAGGTCCCTGCGCGAGGAGGCCGGTGCGGCAACAATCATCATTGTCACACAACGGATTTCGACCGCCGCCCAGGCCGACGAGGTGATCGTCGTCGACAAGGGCAGAGTCGTAGGCGCCGGCAGCCACGAAGCATTGCTGGCCGAGTGCCCGACGTATGCGGAGTTCGCGGCCTCGCAGTCGGTGGGCGCCGGGGTCGGGGGCACGCAATGAGCGCGCCGATGAGCGCCCGCCCCCGCGGCGCGGCCCCGGCGCCACCGAATATGCGCTCGCGGGACTTCTGGGGATCGGCACGTCGGCTGCTGGGACGACTGACGCCGCATCGCCGGTTGAGCGTCGGCGTCATGTCGCTGGGGATCGTCGGCACCTGCATCGGCGTGGCCGTTCCCCGAATACTCGGGCACGCGACCGATCTGCTGTTCAACGGCGTGGTCGGCCGACGGCTGCCCTCGGGAATCACGAAGGCCCAGGCCGTCGCCGCGGCCCGCGCCCGAGGCGACAACGCCTTCGCGGACCTGTTGTCCGGCATGAACGTGGTACCGGGCCAGGGAGTGGACTTCGGCGCGGTGGCGCGCACCCTGACGCTGGCGCTGGTTCTGTATCTGATTGCCGCGGCGATGCTTTGGGGTCAGGCAAGGCTGCTCAACATCACCGTGCAGCGGACCATCACCAGGTTGCGCGCCGACGTGGAGGACAAGCTGCACCGGCTGCCGTTGTCCTACTTCGATCGGCAACAACGCGGGGAACTGCTCAGCCGGGTCACCAATGACATCGACAACATGCAGACCTCGCTGTCGATGACCATCAGCCAGCTGGTGACGTCGGTTCTCACCGTGCTCGGCGTGCTCGTCATGATGGTGTGGATCTCGCCGCTGCTGGCGTTCATCACGGTGCTGACCGTGCCGTTGTCCCTGTTGGCCACCCGTGCGATCACCCGCCGTTCCAAGCAGTTGTTCATGGCGCACTGGACCAGCACCGGACGCCTCAACGCCCACATCGAAGAGACCTACAGCGGCTTCACGGTGGTCAAGACATTCGGCCACCAGGCCGCCGCCCGCGGGCAGTTTCACCAGCTCAACGACGACGTCTACCGGGCCAGCTTCGGCGCCCAGTTCTTTTCCGGATTAGTCGGCCCGGCAACGGGATTCATCGGCAACCTCGGCTACGTGGCGGTCGCCGTGGTCGGCGGCCTGCAGATCGCCGCGGGACAGATCACTCTCGGCAGCATCCAGGCGTTCATCCAGTACGTGCGGCAGTTCAACACGCCGGTGGGCCAGGTGGCCGGGATGTACAACACCCTGCAGTCCGGGGTGGCCAGCGCCGAGCGGGTGTTCGATCTGCTCGACGAGCCGGAGGAACCGCCGGATCATGCACCCGCGCCGATTCCGCCGGGACCTGGACGGGTCGAGTTCGACCACGTCAGTTTCGGCTACCTGCCCGGCCATCCGGTGATCCATGACCTGTCGCTGGTGGCCGAACCGGGCAGCACGGTGGCGATCGTCGGGCCGACCGGAGCGGGCAAGACGACGTTGGTGAACCTGCTGATGCGTTTCTACGACGTCGATTCGGGCCGGATCCTGATCGACGACGTCGATATCGCGAGCCTGAACCGCCACGCGCTGCGGTCGCGCATCGGCATGGTGCTGCAGGACACCTGGCTGTTCGACGGGACGATCGAGGAGAACATCGCCTACGGCCGTCCCGATGCCGGCCCGGCCGAGATCGTGGCGGCGGCGCAGGCGGCCTATGTCGACCGTTTCGTCCACACCCTGCCGGCCGGCTACCAGACCCCGATCAGCGGGGGCGGCGGCAACATCAGCGTCGGCGAGAAGCAGCTCATCACCATCGCCCGGGCCTTCCTGGCCCGACCTCAGCTGCTGATCCTGGACGAAGCCACCAGCTCGGTCGACACCCGAACCGAACTGCTGATCGCCCGGGCCACTCGTGAACTCCGTCGCGATCGGACGAGTTTCATTATCGCCCACCGGCTTTCGACGATTCGCGACGCCGACCGGATCGTGGTCGTGCAGGCGGGCCGGATCGTCGAGCAAGGCAGTCACACCGAACTGCTGGCCCGCCGCGGTGCCTATTACGACATGACCCGGGCCTGAGCGGGCTGCACACAGCGTTCTCAAATGATCAGCGGGTTCGGCACGGTACCGCCGGAGCGTCACTAAGCTCGGTGGTCGGCTGTCGGGCCAAACATTAGGAGATGTCGATGAAGCTTCCGCCTCGTGTCTACCGGCAACTGTTCGCCGCGGTGGCGGTCGCGTTGGCCGTCGTGCTCACCATCGGCGGGTGCGGAAGCAAGGCGGCCAACGGCAACAAGAGCCCGGGAAGCACCGCCAATGCCACCAGTGGCGAGGCGGCGACCCTGCTCAAGCAGGCCGCCGACGTGATGCGCAAAACCACCGGTATGCATCTCGCCGTCGCCGTCGACGGTGAGGTGCCTAACATCCGCGTGACCAAGCTCGACGGCGACGTCTCCAACACGCCGCAGACGGTCGCCACGGGCGTCGCCACGGTGCTGGTAGGCAGCAAGAGCGAAGAGGCCCAGTTCGTCTTCGTCGACGGTCATCTCTACTCGGATCTGGGCCAGCCGGGGACCTACACCGACTTCGGCAACGGCGCTTCGATCTACAACGTCTCGGTGCTGTTGGATCCCGACAAGGGCCTGGCCAATCTGCTGGCCAATCTCAAGAACGGCACGGTGGCCGGCAGTCAACAGGTGAACGGCGTCGCGACCACCAAAATCACCGGCAATTCGTCGGCGAACGATGTCGCGACGCTGGCCGGCACGCGGGTCACCGAAGAGAGCGTCTCGACGGTGCCGACCACCGTCTGGACGGCGTCGGACGGCTCCTCGCACCTGGTCCAGATCCAGATCTCGCCCACCGCAAGCACTTCGGTGACGCTGACCATGTCCGACTGGGGCAAACAGGTCACCGCGACCAAACCCGTCTAGCGCCGGCTCTCGGAAAGGACTCACCACATGACGACGCCCACCCGTCGACGGCGGATAGTCATCGCCGCCGCCAGCGTGGCCATCGCCACCACCTTTGCCGCTGCGCCGGCCCCCACCGCCGCAGCGGCTGACTCCTATGGCGCGATCGCGTACTCCGCCAACGGGTCGTGGGGACGATCGCATGCCTATCCCACCAAAGCGGCTGCCGAGGCGACCGCGGTGAAGTCCTGCGCCTACCCGGACTGCAAGGTGTTGACCACCTTCACCGAGTGCGGGGCGGTCGCGGCCAAGGATCACGAATATCAAGGCGGCACCGGACCCAACCTGTCCGCTGCGATGAAAGACGCGTTGAGCAAGCTGCCCGGCGGTTACATCGACACCTGGGCCTGCAACTGACGAGTCAGGTCACTCCAAGAATTCGTAGAGATAACAAAAAGGCCACCATCCGAACCTTTTCTCAACACGCCATCCGCACCGAGCGGAGTGAGCACCGTACGAGAAAAGGACACGAGCATGAAGAGCCTGAAGGTCTCCTCGATCGCCAAGACCGCCCTGTTGGCCGCCGCCGCCGGCGTGGTGGCGCTGGGCCTGGCCAGCCCGGCCGAGGCAGGCACCGGCACCATGTACGGCGACCCCACCGCCGTC
Organism: Mycobacterium sp. Z3061; assembly: GCF_031583025.1. Lineage (NCBI taxonomy): Bacteria > Bacillati > Actinomycetota > Actinomycetes > Mycobacteriales > Mycobacteriaceae > Mycobacterium > Mycobacterium pumcae. The sequence goes on from NZ_CP134062.1 coordinate 5,102,688, forward strand.
GCCAAGTACTGGGTTCACCAGAACTACGACGACTGCGCGATCATGTCCAGCGCCGACGTGGTCGGCCAGATCACCGGCAAGCTGCCCTCGGAGCGGTCCATCATCAAGGTCGCCCAGTCCACCCCGAGCGCGTCCCACCCGGGTTCGATCTACGTCAAGCCCGCCGACAAGAACGACCCCAACTCCGGCATGGGCACCGACCCGGACGACCTGCCGACCCTGTTGGCGCACTACGGAATCCACGCGACCAACACCGACGCGGACACGGCCGGCAAGACCGGTGTCGCCACCGGCATGGAGGCCCTCGAGCAGTACCTCGGCAGCGGTCACGCCGTCATCGTCGGGCTCAACGCCGAGATGATCTGGAACCAGCCGATCGAGAACAAGGGCAAGGACGGCCAGCCCCGCGCCGACCACGCCGTGGTGGTCACCGGAGTCGACACCGGCAAGGGCGTCGTGCACCTCAACGACAGCGGCAACAAGAACGGCAAAGACGAGCAGGTTCCGATGGCCGTCTTCGTCAAGGCCTGGGCCACCAGCCACAACTTCATGAGCGTCACCCAGGAGACGCGTAAGTGACCACGCAGGATTGATCAAGGCGGGCAGCCACCCACTCGGGCCGGCTGCCCGCCTCTGGTTTGTCGCCATGCATGTCAAGACATTTCAGCCCGGCTGATCACTCCAAGGATTCGTGGAGATAACCGATAGGTCCACGACGCAACCTTCTTGCAACACCGCCGCCGCGGGACGAGAGAAGGACGCTCATGAACAACAAGATCGCCGCCATCGCCAGGACGGCCCTGCTGGCACTCCTGACCGGTACAGCCGCCGGATCCCTGGCGCTCGGGCTGGCCGCCCCCGCCGAAGCGTCGGCGGGCGGCGTTACGTACGGCGATCCCACGGCAACCGCCAAGTGGTGGCGCCTTCAGACGTATGACGACTGCGCCATCATGGCCGGCGCGGACATCGTCGGCCAGATGACCGGTAGCGAACCCTCGGAGCGCGCCATCATCGAGGTGGCCCGGACGACGCCCAGCACCAGGCACCCCGGTTCGATCTACATCCAGCCCAAAGACCCGAAGCACCCGGATTCCGGCAACGGCACGAGCCGACTGGACATCCCGACGTTGCTTGCGCACTACGGCGTCGGCTCGAAGACGACCGACGACGACGAGGCCGCCAGGAACGGGATCGCCACCGGCATGGACGCCCTCAAGCATTACCTGGGCAGCCGTCACGCAGTCATGGTGAGCCTCAACGCCGAAATGATCTGGGGTGAACCGATTGAGAGCAAGGACGACGAGGGCAACCCGGTGTCCGATCATGCGGTGGTGGTGACCGGGGTGGATACCCGCAACGGCATCGTGCACCTCAACGACAGCGGCCACGAGCACGGCCGAGACGAGCAGATCCCGCTGGAATTGTTCGCCAAGGCATGGGCGACCAGCCATCATTTCCTGCTGTACACCGTGGCCACCGTCAAATGACGGCCGCCTTGGATTCGAGTTCGCAACCACCACAGGACAATTCGGTCCAAAGCGGCCCGAGCGCCGGCATCTCGCGGGACCGGGCGCCCGGCTCCAGGTTGGCGTGAATCCGCCGCCTCGACACCGGGATGCACCAGAATGACACGCCAGATGGGACCCGCAGTAACAAGACTGAGGGCGATCAAGACACAATAATGAGGAAGGGCGCCGTACCGGCACCTCACTACTCGGGGACACCGGCGGCCGCGGAGGACCCGGAATGGCTGGGAGCGCGATGATGGACACACATCTCGAGTTCGGTGTGCTCGGCCCGCTGGAGATGACGATCGACCGGGCCCTGGTGCCCTTGGGCACCCCCAAGCAGCGGGCCGTGCTGGCGATGCTGGTCATCAACCGCAACCGGCCCGTCGGCGTCGACGCGCTGATCACCGCCCTGTGGGACGAGTGGCCGCCGTCCGGAGCGCGCGCCAGCATCCACTCCTACGTGTCCAACCTGCGCAAGCTGGTCGGCGCCGCCGGGGTCGATCCTCGCCTGGTGCTCGCTGCGGCGCCACCCGGATACCGGCTCACCATCCCCGAAAACACCTGCGACCTCGGCCGGTTCATCGCCGAGAAGACGGCGGGCGTCCATGCCGCGGCATCGGGCAGCTTCGAACAGGCCAGCCGGCATCTGTCGGCGGCGCTCAAGGAATGGCGCGGGCCGGTGCTCGACGATCTGCGCGATTTCCCGTTCGTCGACTCTTTCGCCACTGCCCTGGTGGAGGACAAGATCATCGCGCACACGGCAAAGGCGGAGGCCGAGATCGCGTGCGGGCGCGCATCGGCGGTGATCACCGAACTCGAGGCGCTGACCGTGGAGCACCCCTACCGGGAGCCGCTGTGGGCGCAGCTGATCACGGCGTACTACCTCACCGACCGGCAGTCCGACGCCCTCAACGCCTACCGCCGGGTGAAAGCGACCCTTGCCGACGACCTCGGTATCGATCCCGGCCCGACGCTGCGGGCGCTCAACGAGAAGATCCTGCGCCAAGAGACGCTGGACGTGAAACAGAACGCCAAGGTGACCGCCGTGGGAACGGTCACCGTGCTGGACAAGCGGACCATGGCCGCCACCCAGAAAGTGGCCGCCTACCTGCGTGACGTCTCCACCGGGCGCGACTACCCGCTGCGCTCGGCGGCGACCCGGATCGGCCGGCTCAGCGACAACGACATCGTCCTGGACAGCGCGAACGTCAGCCGCCACCACGCCGTCATCGTCGACACCGGGACCAACTACATCATCAACGACCTGCGGTCATCCAACGGTGTGCATGTACGCCACCAGCGGATCCGCACCGCGGCCACCATCCACGATGGCGACCACATCCGGATCTGCGACCACGAGTTCACCTTCCAGATCGCCGCGCACACCCAGGCCTGACGCACTGACCGACGGCACCCGAATATGCCACTCGCGCAATCGTTTTGACGATGCCGTCGGTGGCGCCCAGCCGCCGCGCGGACGTTCGGCATCGGCTACCGCCCCAGCAATGGGCGGCTGTTTGCCACAAGACTTTTCGCGTTAACCGGCACCCCGTCGCCTGTCGGACGCGGACGGTACCGTCAGTGTCGCGACAACATGTGCGGTTTTTCGGGCCAGGGTGTTGGCAGTCTTATTGGCAAGCGCCCATCGTCCCGATTACCGTCATGGTTGCTAAGCCGGTGGTTGCGCTCCATGCAATACCTGAAGGCTGTTGATAGTGTCGGCGGGATTCGGCTTGGTTGAGGAGGATCGTCAATGAGCGAGCCATCAGACTCGCGGGTGGGCTCGATGTTCGGGCCCTACCACCTCAAGCGGTTGCTGGGCCGCGGCGGGATGGGCGAGGTCTACGAGGCCGAGCACACCGTCAAGGAGTGGACGGTCGCCGTCAAGCTGATGACTGCGGAGTTCAGCAAGGACCCGGTGTTCCGCGAGCGCATGAAACGCGAGGCCCGCATCGCCGGCCGGCTGCAGGAACCCCACGTGGTGCCCATCCACGACTACGGCGAGATCGACGGCCAGATGTACCTCGAGATGCGCATGATCGAGGGCACCGACCTGGACAGCGTGCTCAAACGCTTCGGCCCGCTGACCCCGCCGCGCGCGGTCGCCATCATCACCCAGATCGCCTCGGCCCTGGATGCCGCGCACGCCGCCGGGGTCATGCACCGCGACGTCAAACCCCCCAACATCCTGGTCACCCGCGACGACTTCGCCTACCTGGTCGACTTCGGCATCGCCAGCGCCACCACCGACGAAAAGCTCACCCAGCTGGGCACCGCCGTGGGCACCTGGAAATACATGGCGCCGGAACGCTTTTCCAACGACGAGGTCACCTACCGCGCCGACATCTATGCGCTGGCCTGCGTGCTCTACGAGTGCCTGACCGGCAGCCCGCCCTACCGCGCCGACAGCGCGACCACGCTGGTGACCGCGCACCTGATGGACCCGGTGCCGCAGGTCAGCGCCGCGCGGGCCGGCATCCCCAAAGGGTTCGACGCGGTCATCGCCCGCGGCATGGCCAAGAAGCCCGAGGACCGCTACGCCAGCGCCGGCGACTTCGCGCGGGCCGCGCACGACGCGCTGAGCGACCCGGACCAGGACCACGCCGAGGACATCCTGCGCCGCAGCCGGGAATCGACCCTGCCCGGCACCGCGGTCACGCCGTCGGTGCCCGGCGGCACCCCGCCGCCCCCAGGGACGCCCCCGCAATACTCACCACCGCCTGCCTACGGCGATCCGATCGGTTCGGGGCCGCTGCAGCGGCAGACGCCGACGAATGCGCCGTCCTGGTCTCCCGCGAGCGGACCTATCCCGGCGAGCGGGCCGATCCCGGCGAGCGGGCCGATCCCGGCCCAGGGCCCGCCCACCCAGGCGCCGCAGTACTTCGGGCAGAGCGGCGGCTGGGGCGGAGGCCCGTCCGGGCCGCAGCAGCCGGGAGGTCCACCGACCTGGAATCAAGGTGGCCCGCCTTCGGGCGGCAAACGCAGTCCGTGGCCCATCATCGCCGGAGCCGCCGCTCTGGTGGTGGTGCTCATCCTTGCCGGCGTCGGCATCTGGCTGGCCACGCGCAAGGGGGACGACACCCCGACGGCGGACACGACCACCTCGGCCACCACCAGTTCCGGCAAGCCGACGACCACCAAGAGTTCGCCGGCCACCACCACTCCGGGCGGTGACCCGCAGAGCAAGCTGATGTCCATGCTGCCGTCCGGCTACGCCACCGGAACGTGCACACCGACCACACCGAAGCCGAACAGCGTGTGGACCGGCACCATCGCGATGGTCGACTGCGGGCAGAACACCAACCAGGGTGGCCCCAGCCGGGCGATCTACGGGCTGTTCCCCAACCTCGATGCGCTCAAGCAGGCGTTCAACGACGACATCGCCGCGGTGCAGCTTGCGAACTGCCCCGGGGAGGGGCCGTCGCCGGACGGCTGGCATTACGACCGGGACCCGACGGTCACCGCCGGAATGATCGCCTGCGGCACCTACAAGAATCACCCCAACGTGATCTGGAGCAATGAGGGCAAGCTCATGCTCAGCGACGTCTTCGGCGATCCCGCCACGATCGACGACCTGCACAACTGGTGGGCCAAGTACGGCTGACCGACAGCCGGGCAGGGCATAAGAGTCCAATGCTCAAGCGGCACAACGACACTGGATGGTCGCAATGAGCGAGGAGCCGGGCTCGAGGGCCGGGTCGACGTTCGGGCCCTATCACCTCAAGCGCCTGTTGGGCCGTGGCGGGATGGGCGAGGTCTACGAGGCCGAGCATTCGGTCAAGGGCTGGACCGTCGCGGTCAAGCTGATGTCCGAAACCGTGAGCAGCGACCCGGTGTTCCGCGAACGGATGAAGCGCGAGGCCCGCATCGCCGGCCGGCTGAAAGAGCCGCATGTGGTGCCCATCCACGACTATGGCGAGATCGACGGCCAGATGTTCCTCGAGATGCGCCTCATCGAGGGCGTCGACCTTGACGGCCTGCTCACCCGTTACGGCCCGTTGCCGCCTCCGCGCGCCGTCGCCGTCATCACCCAGATCGCCTCCGCGCTGGACGCCGCGCACGCCGCCGGGGTCATGCACCGCGACGTCAAACCGCCCAACATCCTGGTCACCCGCGACGACTTCGCCTACCTGGTGGACTTCGGCATCGCCAGCGCGACCACCGACGAGAAGATCACCCAGCTGGGCACCGCGGTAGGTACGTGGAAATACATGGCGCCCGAACGGTTTTCCAGCGACGGGATCACCCATCTGGCCGATGTCTATGCGCTGGCGTGCGTGCTGTTCGAGTGTTTGACCGGTAGCGCGCCGTACCCGTCGGATAACGCCGGCGTCCTGATCAGCGCCCACATGATCAACCCCATCCCGCGCCCGAGCGCAGCGGGACGCGATATCCCGAGATCGCTGGACTCCGTCATCGCTCGGGGCATGGCCAAGAACCCTTCGAACCGGTACGCCAGCGCCGGTGACCTGGCCCGCGCCGCGTACAAAGCGCTCAGCCACCCCGACCAAGACCACGCGACCGAGATCGTGCGCCGCAGCCAGGAGTCGGCCATACCGGAACGGTTCCTGAATCCACCTCCGGTGCAACGGTTTTCACATCCCGGCCCGCCCATGCCGCCGCGGCCGCCCGCCCCTTTACCCGGCGTGGCCGGCCGGCCGGGCCCACCACCGGGCCCAGCCCCGGCGTTCACCGGGCCGTGGCAGGCCGCCGACCCACCCGTGCAGTCGCGCGCCCGCAACCCGTGGGCGATCGTCGCAGGTGTTGCCGCCGTCGTCCTGGTCCTCATGCTGAGCGGCATCGGCATCTGGGCACTGAACAAGGACGACGACCAACCGCAGGCCACCCGGCAACGGACCACCACAACCCGGCCCACCACGTCGACCACAACGACAACCCCACCGTCGTCAAGCGCACCGCCGGAGGCGCAGGCCCGGTTGATGAGCCTGCTTCCCGCGGGGTATCCCGCCGGCACCTGCACGACGGATGCGAAAACGATGCCGGGCGCCCTGGTTTCGGTGTCGTGCGGGCAGAACACCGATGCCAACGGTCCCAAACTGTCGGCCTACGGACTGTTTCCCGACGTGGCATCGCTGAAGAAGGCCTTCTCCAGCTTCACCACCACCTTCACCATCCAGCAGTGTCCGGGCGGCAAGGCGTCTCCCGGCAACTGGTGGCACACCCAGGACCCGAAAACCGTTCTGGGCCAAATGGCCTGCGGCATCTACAAGGGCAACGACCCACAGGTGATGTGGAGCAACGAGCAGACGCTGGTCTACGCACTCGTCGGTGGGAAACAGCAGGTACCCAGCCTCGACCAGCTCTACAAATGGTGGGCCAAGCACTCATAGACCGGTCGTCGTAGCATCACGGTCCGCGGGAGTAACGGAGGCAGCGATGGGCGAGATCGTGGGGCTGGTGGTGCGCGGGGGTGGGCGCAGTTGGCTGGTGGCTCCGGGGCGGGTGTGGACGGTGGGGCGTTCGGGTGAGTCCGATATTCAGTTGGACAATCCGCGGATCTCGCGGGTGCATGCGGTGCTGGAGCCCACCGAGTCAGGCTGGGTGTTGTCCAATCGCAGCAGCAACGGCATGTATGTGCAGGGCGCCCGGGTGGAAGAGGTGGTCATCGGCGATGAGCCGGTGACGGTGATTCTCGGATCGGTCACCTCAGGCCAAGAGATCGAACTGGCTCCTGATGCGGGACAGCCGGTGTCGATCGGAGAGGCGACGACCATGGTGGGTCAGTTGCCGCCATTGCCGCCGCCGTCCGAGCCGCTGGCGAAGACCACCGAGATCCCGCTACCGCCGCTGTCCAGCGCTGCGGGGCAGACGGCGCCGTGGCAGACGGCGTCGGGGTTGACGGCGTCGCTGCGGACGCCGACCGCGGTGCATGCGATCGATCAGGCGACGGTCAGTATCGGGCGGGCTCCGCAGAACACCGTGGTATTGCACGACCTGCTGGTCTCACGCCGCCACGCCCTGCTGCGGCGCAGCGGCGCGGGCTGGGAACTGATCGACAACCACTCCGCCAACGGCACCTACGTCAACGGCACCCGCATCACCCGCGCCCTGATCCAACCCACCGACATCGTGGGCATCGGCCACCAACTGCTGCACCTGTCCGGCGACCGCCTCGTCGAATACGTCGACACCGGCGACATCTCCTACCAAGCCGCCCACCTGCACGTCGAAACCCCGGGCGGCAAAGTCCTACTCGACGACGTCAGCTTCGTACTGCCCCAACGCAGCCTGCTGGCCGTCGTCGGCCCCTCCGGCGCCGGCAAATCCACCCTGCTGGGCGCCCTGACCGGATTCCGCCCCGCCACCACCGGCACCGTGCGCTACGACGACCGCGACCTCTATGACAACTACCCCGAACTACGCCACCGCATCGGCTTCGTCCCCCAAGACGACATCCTGCACACCCCCCTGACCGTGCGCCGCGCCCTGAACTACGCCGCCCGCCTACGCTTCCCCCACGACGTCACCGCCACCGAACGCCAACACCGCATCGACGAAGTCCTCACCGAACTCGGCCTGGCCACCCACGCCGACCAACGCATCGACTCCCTCTCGGGCGGACAACGCAAACGCACCAGCGTCGCCCTGGAACTGCTGACCAAACCCTCCCTGCTGTTCCTGGACGAACCCACCTCCGGCCTGGACCCCGGCTACGAGAAATCGGTCATGCAAACCCTGCGCACCCTGGCCGATGACGGCCGCTCGGTAGTCGTGGTCACCCACAACATCGCCCACCTCAACATGTGCGACCGCCTGCTGGTGCTGGCCCCCGGCGGCCGCCTGGCCTACTTCGGCCCACCCCAACAAGCCCTGGCCTACTTCGGCTGCACCGACTTCGCCGACCTGTTCATCCTGCTCGAAAACGACACCACCACCGACTGGACCACCCGCTACACCCACTCCCCCCTGCACGCCGCCTTCACCCCCACCGACACCACCCCCACCGGGGCCACCGCGGGGGCCACCGCCAAACCCAAACCCAAAGCCCAACAAAGCCCCCTGGCCCAATTCGCCATCCTGTCCCGGCGCTACCTCGCCGTCATCGCCGCCGACCGCCAATACACCCTGTTCCTCCTCGCCCTCCCCCTACTACTGAGTCTGTTCACCTACGCCGTCCCCGGCGACGCCGGCCTCTCCCTGGCCGACGCGATAACCCAGCAGTCCAAACAACCCACCCAGTTGCTGGTGCTGCTTATCATCGGCGGCGCCTTGATGGGGTGCGCCGGTTCTATCCGCGAGATCGTCAAGGAACAGGCGATCTATCGCCGCGAACACGGCATCGGACTGTCCGGCGGCGCCTACCTCGCCTCCAAACTCGTTGTGCTGGGCGCGATTTCGGGCCTGCAAGGGTTGCTCTTCGGATTTCTCGGGGTCGCTTTCCTGCCACCGCCCGACGACTCGCTGCTGCTGCGGTCCGGCAGCACCGAGCTGCTCCGGCACGTCGGTTCGGCCGAGATCGCGGCCGCCGTCGTCGCCGTGACCGTGGTGTCGATGGTCCTGGGTCTGCTCATCTCCGCGCTGATCAGCAACGCCGACCGCGGCATGCCCCTGCTCGTCGTCGTCGTCATGGCCCAACTCGTGCTCTGCGGCGGCATGTTCGCCGTCAACGACCGCATCCCGCTGGAACAACTCGCCTGGCTCTCCCCCTCCCGCTGGGCCTACGCCATGGCCGGCTCCTCGCTCGGGGTGAACTACATCCGCCTCACCGACCCCGACCCGATGTGGACGCACGACCGCGCGCACTGGCTGACCGCGCTCGGTATGTGCGCGGCACTCGGAGCGGTGATGGTGATACTGCTCGCGGCGCGACTGCACGGCCTCAATCGGCACCGCAGGGCCCGAAAGTAACCCAGACCGTTTGCTTGTCAGTCCGAAAAGGAGGTCTGGCCAAGCGAATAGCGCCAGGTTTACGCTATTCGCTGGCTTTGGTGCGTCCTCCAGATGTGTTTGCCCCGTTGCAACGTGCCGGTTGCCTCAACGAAGGAGATGTCTATGAAACTGAAGCTCTGGTCCGGTGCCGGGGCCGCGGCAGCGGTCATGGTGACCGCACTCGTGCTCACCGGCTGCGGAAGCCCGAAGAACAACACCTCCGGCAGTGGCTCCAACGCGCCCAACGTGGACGCCACGAGCACCGTCAAGCAGGCCGCCGACGCGATGCGCAAGGTCACCGGGATGCATGTCAGCCTCACCGTGCAGGGAACGGTGCCCAATCTCGAGGTGACCAAGCTCGACGGCGACGTGTCCAACACCCCCCAGACCGTGGCCAACGGCACCGCGACGCTGACCGTCGGCAAGAGTCCCGTGGACTCGAAATTCGTCTTCGTCGACGGCCACCTCTACTCAGACGTGGCGGAGCCCGGCAAATTCACCGACTACGGCAACGGCGCGTCGATCTATGAGGTCTCCACGCTGCTCGACCCCGACAAGGGCCTGGCCCACCTGCTGGCCAACCTGCAGAACCCCAAGGTGGCCGGCAGCGAACAGGTCAACGGCATCGCCACCACGAAGATCACCGGCACTTCGTCGACCGACGACGTCGCCACCCTGGCCGGATCGCGCCTGAGCCCCCAGAACGCCCCGCCCACGCCGACCACCGTCTGGATCGCCTCGGACGGCTCCTACCACCTGGTCAAGATCGAGATCACTCCGGTTGAGAACGGGACGGTGTCGATGACCATGTCGGAGTGGGGCAAGCAGGTCACCGCCACCAAGCCGGTTTAGCACCTTCGTGGAACCCCATCTTCTTCAGTCGCCGAAAGGAATCATCATGGGATTGACCGCTTTTCGGGCGCGCTTTGCAAGGGGCGCGGCGGTCGCACTGGCCAGTGTCGCGGCGGTGACGGCGACGTTGGTCGCGCTGGCTCCCGCCGGGCACGCCGACGGCCAGTACGGCGCCATCGCCTACTCGGCGTCGGGGCAACTGTTCGGCCGCACCAAAGACGCCCCGTCGCGCGCCGCCGCGGAAAGTGCCGCGATAGGTGCGTGCGGCAAGTCCGACTGCAAGGTTCTGGTGTCGTTCTCGGAATGCGGTGCGGTCGCCGAGAACAACGCCGGAGACCACGCCGGAGGGTACGGCTCGACGCTGCTGGCCGCCGAACAGGACGCCATGCGGCGGCTGGGCACCGCAGGATGGATTGGCACCTGGCTCTGCAACTAAAGTCGATGCGCTCGCCCGCCCGTGCGCTCACCGGGGCGGCGTGGTTGGAGAGTTGGGATGGATGACGTGGCGGGGTTGCAGGTGCGTGGGGGTGGCCGTAGCTGGGTGGTGGCTCCGGGGCGGGTGTGGACGGTGGGGCGTTCGGGTGAGTCCGATATCCAGTTGGACAATCCGCGGATCTCGCGGGTGCATGCGGTGCTGGAGCCCACCGAGTCAGGCTGGGTGTTGTCCAATCGCAGCAGCAACGGCATGTATGTGCAGGGCGCCCGGGTGGAAGAGGTGGTCATCGGCGATGAGCCGGTGACGGTGGTTCTCGGGTCCGCGTCATCGGGGCAGGTGGTGGAGTTTGAGCCAGGCGGCGCCGGGGGGCCGGAGCCAATATCGATCGGCGAGGCGACCACCACGGTGGCCCCGCTTCCCGACCCGGCTGAGCCGGCCACTACCGAGACCACCGAGATTCCGGTTCCCCCGCTGCCGACCGCATTCACCGCCGAGCTGGGACTGGGCGATCCCGCCACCTCGGGGCAGACGGCGTCGGGGGTGACGGCGTCGCTGCGGACGCCGACCGCGGTGCATGCGATCGATCAGGCGACGGTCAGTATCGGGCGGGCTCCGCAGAACACCGTGGTATTGCACGACCTGCTGGTCTCACGCCGCCACGCCCTGCTGCGGCGCAGCGGCGCGGGCTGGGAACTGATCGACAACCACTCCGCCAACGGCACCTACGTCAACGGCACCCGCATCACCCGCGCCCTGATCCAACCCACCGACATCGTGGGCATCGGCCACCAACTGCTGCACCTGTCCGGCGACCGCCTCGTCGAATACGTCGACACCGGCGACATCTCCTACCAAGCCGCCCACCTGCACGTCGAAACCCCGGGCGGCAAAGTCCTACTCGACGACGTCAGCTTCGTACTGCCCCAACGCAGCCTGCTGGCCGTCGTCGGCCCCTCCGGCGCCGGCAAATCCACCCTGCTGGGCGCCCTGACCGGATTCCGCCCCGCCACCACCGGCACCGTGCGCTACGACGACCGCGACCTCTATGACAACTACCCCGAACTACGCCACCGCATCGGCTTCGTCCCCCAAGACGACATCCTGCACACCCCCCTGACCGTGCGCCGCGCCCTGAACTACGCCGCCCGCCTACGCTTCCCCCACGACGTCACCGCCACCGAACGCCAACACCGCATCGACGAAGTCCTCACCGAACTCGGCCTGGCCACCCACGCCGACCAACGCATCGACTCCCTCTCGGGCGGACAACGCAAACGCACCAGCGTCGCCCTGGAACTGCTGACCAAACCCTCCCTGCTGTTCCTGGACGAACCCACCTCCGGCCTGGACCCCGGCTACGAGAAATCGGTCATGCAAACCCTGCGCACCCTGGCCGATGACGGCCGCTCGGTAGTCGTGGTCACCCACAACATCGCCCACCTCAACATGTGCGACCGCCTGCTGGTGCTGGCCCCCGGCGGCCGCCTGGCCTACTTCGGCCCACCCCAACAAGCCCTGGCCTACTTCGGCTGCACCGACTTCGCCGACCTGTTCATCCTGCTCGAAAACGACACCACCACCGACTGGACCACCCGCTACACCCACTCCCCCCTGCACGCCGCCTTCACCCCCACCGACACCACCCCCACCACCACCGGGGCCACCGCGGGGGCCACCGCCAAACCCAAACCCAAAGCCCAACAAAGCCCCCTGGCCCAATTCGCCATCCTGTCCCGGCGCTACCTCGCCGTCATCGCCGCCGACCGCCAATACACCCTGTTCCTCCTCGCCCTCCCCCTACTACTGAGCCTGTTCACCTACGCCGTCCCCGGCGACGCCGGGCTCTCCCTGACCAAAGCCATCGAGAAGGTGTCGACCCAACCGGGTCAACTGCTGGTGCTGTTGATCATCGGCGGGGCGTTGATGGGCTGCGCTTCCTCGATTCGGGAGATCGTCAAGGAACAGGCGATCTATCGCCGCGAACACGGCATCGGACTGTCCGGCGGCGCCTACCTCGCCTCCAAGCTCGCCGTGCTCGGGGCGATCGCCACCGTCCAGGGACTGATCCTGGGCCTGCTCGGCGTCGCCTTCCTGCCGCCGCCGGACCAGTCGGTGGTCATACCCTGGCCGCGGGTCGAAGTGGCGGTAGCCGTCGTCGCCGTGACCGTGGTGTCGATGGTCCTGGGTCTGCTCATCTCCGCGCTGATCAGCAACGCCGACCGCGGCATGCCCCTGCTCGTCGTCGTCGTCATGGCCCAACTCGTGCTCTGCGGCGGCATGTTCCCGGTCAAGGACCGCATCCCCCTGGAACAACTCGCCTGGCTCTCGCCCTCCCGCTGGGCCTACGCGATGGCCGCCTCGACCGTCGACCTCAACGATCTGCGGCGGACCGCCGGCGGAGATCAGGACCCGATGTGGGATTACGACGTCAGTAGCTGGTTGGTCGCCGCGGCCGCGTGCCTCGTGCAGGCGGCGGTGCTGGTGCTGTTCGCCGTCGTGCGGCTGAGGCGCATGGGACCGCAACGTAAGGCCAGAAGATAACGCCGTCGAGCCGCAACGAATACGCTGGTGATCGCCCCATCGCGCATTGTGCGGTTCGCGCTCGTACCCGGAGGTGGTTGATAGTGTCGGCGACGTTGGTTGATTGGGAGGATCAGCGATGAGCGACACGGAGGGTTCGCGGGTGGGGACGATGTTCGGGCCCTACGAACTCAAGCGGTTGCTGGGCCGCGGCGGGATGGGCGAGGTCTACGAGGCCGAGCACACCGTCAAGGAGTGGACGGTCGCCGTCAAGGTCATGACTGCGGAGTTCAGCAAGGACCCGGTGTTCCGCGAGCGCATGAAGCGCGAGGCCCGCATCGCCGGCCGGCTGCAGGAACCCCACGTGGTGCCCATCCACGACTACGGCGAGATCGACGGCCAGATGTACCTCGAGATGCGCATGATCGAGGGCACCGATCTGGACAGCGTGCTCAAACGCTTCGGCCCGCTGACCCCGCCGCGCGCGGTCGCCATCATCACCCAGATCGCCTCGGCCCTCGATGCCGCGCACGCCGCCGGGGTCATGCACCGCGACGTCAAACCCCCCAACATCCTGGTCACCCGCGACGACTTCGCCTACCTGGTCGACTTCGGCATCGCCAGCGCCACCACCGACGAAAAGCTCACCCAGCTGGGCACCGCCGTGGGCACCTGGAAATACATGGCGCCGGAACGCTTTTCCAACGACGAGGTCACCTACCGCGCCGACATCTACTCGCTGGCCTGCGTGCTCTACGAATGCCTCACCGGTGGTCCGCCCTACCGCGCCGACAGCGCCGGTTCCCTGGTGACGGCTCATCTGATGAACCCGGTGCCGCAGGCCAGTACCGCCCGCGCCGGCATCCCGAAAAGCTTCGACGCCGTCATCGCCCGCGGCATGGCCAAGAAGCCCGAGGACCGCTACGCCAGCGCCGGCGATCTGGCCCTCGCCGCCCACGAAGCGCTCAGCTCGCCCGACCAGGACCATGCGGAGAACATCCTGCGCCGCAGCCAGGAGGCCACCCTGCCCGGCCCGCCGACCGCGTCATCGCCACCGACGATGCCGGCCACCGCGGTGGCACCGCCCCAGCGCCCGGGGCCGCCGAGCACCCCACCGCCGCGGCCTTCTGGTCCGCAGTACGGCTCGGGACCGTCGGGACCGTCGGGACCGTCAGGTCCGTCAGGGCCGGCACCGCAGCAACGGCCGCCCAACCCTCCCGGGCATCCGGCCTGGAACCCGGTCAGTGGCCCGATTCCAGCGTCCGGCCCGCCCTCCCAGAACAATCCGCAGTACCACCAGAGTGGCGGTTGGGGCGGTGGTCCCAGCACACCGATGTCCTCCGGCCCGATGCCATCGGCCTGGAACCAGGGACACCGGCCACCGGCCCCGGCCAAACGCAATCCGTGGCCGATCGTCGCCGCCGTCGTCATCGTGCTGGTTCTCGTCGTCGGCGGCGTGATCATCTGGAAGGTGACCCGCCCCGAGCCCGCGGCCAAGGTGAAACCCGTCGCCGAGGACCGGCTGAGCTCGCTGCTGCTGACTTCCTCGGAGGTCAACGCCGTGATGGGTTCGTCGACCATGCAGCCCGGCAAGCCCATCACGACGGTGGACTCCTCGCCGGTCACCCTCTCGAATCCGGATTGCCAGGGTGCGATGTACGGCAGTCAGGGTCCGGTGTACGCCGGCAGCGGATACACCGGAATCAGTGGGCTGGTGTCGTCGGAACCCGGCGACAACTACGACCACTGGCTCAACCAGGCGGCCATCGCCTTCCCTACCGCCGACAAGGCGAAGTCGTTCCTGCAGTCCTCGGTCACCAAGTGGAAGGGCTGCGCCGGTAAGACCGTCACCGTCACCAATAAGGGCAAGACCTATCGGTGGACGTTCTCCGAGGTGCAGGGCAGTTCGCCCAGGATCACGGTGGTGGACGCTCAGGAAGGCGCCAACGGCTGGGAATGCCAGCGGGCGATGGAAGTGGCCAACAACGTGATCGTCGACGTGAACGCCTGCGGCTACCAGATCACCGATCAGGGCGGTCAGGCAGCCGACAAGATCGTCGCCAAGGTCAACAAGGAGAAGTAGCCTTTCCCGCTAGGCCTGGCCGGGCAGGTCGGGGCCCTGGGCGCGGAGGTCGTCGACGGCCGACATCGCTTCGCGCAGCTTGGCCAGCCACTCCTCGGTGTGCTCACCGACCAGCTTGACCGACCAGGCCAGTGCGTCGGCGCGCGATCGCGCGACGCCCGCGTCCACCAGGGTGTCTAGCACCTGGCGTTCCGGTTGCTTCAGGCGCGTCATGACCGGTACGGCGATGTGGGTGAACAGGATTCGTTCGCCGTTCACCTCGACGCCCCAGGAGACCTTGCGCCCGTAGCGTTCCTGCGCTTCTTCGGCGATGGCCATCCGCTCGGGACGGGTTTCTTCGCGGAATCGCGAGACCCGCCCCTCGGCGCGGGCGGAGCTCTCGTCGCCGCCCTCCGGCAACTTGCCGACGACGGTGATCTCCTCGCGGTCGACGATGACGGTCGGGTCTCCGTCGAACCATGCTTCGGGAAGGCGGCCGGCGAACCACTCTGGCGCGCCGCTGGCATCGGGTTGCTCGGCTTGCTGCCAGCCCCCGGGACGCCCGTGCCGACGTCCGTGGTGATGATGAAGTTTCATGATTACATGATTACACCATTACACATGTAAGCAAGAGGTGTTCGCCGCCGGCGAACACAGCCAACGACGGCGAGCACTTGCTCCGGACCGCTGGAAACCGTTGCCATCGGCCATTCGCAGTTGTATTTTTAGGAGCGAAGCAGGCCCGGAAGTGACCGAATCTCAAGCGCCGGAAGAAGGGTGAAAAACGGCCGCGTAAGACCCGCAGTAGTCGGAGTCAACAACGCCCCCGCGAGTCACGCCGGGCCTGCCCATGTGCCGGGCCTCTCCGGCGAACAGACATGAACTCGCACGAAAATGCCTCGCGCCGTGCGAGTTTGCGTCTGCTCGCGAGGGGGCGCGCGCGGGGGCTAGCCTCGCCGGACGCGGAAGAGTTTGGCCTCATTCTTGATGTTCTTCAGCCGACGGGCGCCGGCGAATGACCACTGAAACCCGGCGTCATCGCCGACGGCCTCGCAGACCGCGTCGGTTGCCAGCACGGTTCCCGGCCGCGCCGCCCCGGTGACCCGGCTGGCCGCATTGACCGGACTGCCGAACCAGTCCCCGGCCCGGCTCACCGCCATGCCCTTGGCGACGCCGGCTCGCAGGCGAGGGAAGTCACTGTCGTTGTCCACCACGTCGACCAGCTTCAGCACGGTGTCCAGCAATGGCGCCGGCTCGGGGCACACGAACATCACCGCGTCGCCGATTGTCTTGATGAACCGTACCGGCGGAGCGGTCAGGTCCCGGGCCAGATCCGCGAGTCGCCCGGCCAGCTGGCTCAATTCCTCGGCGGACACGACTTCACCGAGCTTGGTGAACCCGACCAGATCGGCGAAGGCAACCGCGACCGGGCGCGCTCCCGGCAACGGCTTGCCCGCGGCCCGCTCCCCGGCATTGACGGCTTCGGACTCCATCATGTGCCGCAGATGCATGAACAGCATCTGGTGAATCATCGGTCCGAGCAACGGCGCGATCTGGTTGATCAGCGCCTTCGATCCCTGCGCGATCTGCACTTCGGTGGCACCCGGCTTGATGATCGCCGCCAGCGCGGTGTACCGCATGACCTCGGCCGCATGGGAAAGGCCGTCGGCGAGGACGCGGACGACGGCCACCACCTGATCGGGGTTGAGCCCCAGGTCGACGAAGCGCTGCGCAAACGCGGCCGCCTCGCCGTCGGCGCGCATGTGCACGACCGCGTCCGGGTCGTCCACGCGGGCCAGTCCGACGGCCCGTTGCACCCGTTGCAGCAGCTCCAGGTCGATGCCGTAGGTCTCGCTGATCTCGCGCGCGGACACATAGGTGCCGTCGTCGCCGATGACGTGACGGGAGGCCAGCAACAGGGGCGGGTTGGTGGTTCGAATCTCCTCCGCGGTGACGCCCTGTTCGAGCAGCCAGCGCACCAGTTCGGCGCGCTCGACGCGCGCCTGGCCCTCGAGTCCGTTGAGCAGGTGCTCGATATTCTGGTCGTCGGCTTGGTCTAGGTGGTCGGCCACCCAGTCCACGTTAGAGCCAGGGACAGGTCATCATGTGAGGCGATGACCGAACCACTGCTCGACGGGCTCGCACCGGTGATCGACGGCCGCGCCGAGGTACTGGTGCTGGGCTCCTTTCCCAGCGTCCGCTCGCTGGCCTAGGGCCAATACTATGCCAACCCGCGCAACGCCTTCTGGCCGATTATCGCGGAGTTATTCGGGTTCGATTGCGCCGCAGGATATTCCGAGCGACTGGCGGCGCTGCAGTCGCATCGGGTGGCGCTGTGGGACGTGTTGCGCAGCTGCCGCCGGACCGGCAGCGCGGACGCCGCGATCGACCCGAAAACCCTGGTGCTCAATGACTTTGACTGGCTGTTCGCCGCCTATCCGGGGATTGCCCGGGTGTACTTGAACGGCGCGGCAGCGGCCAGGCTGTTCGAGCGGACGGTGGGCTGCCCGGCGGCCGTGACGTGCCACCGGCTGCCATCTACCAGCCCGGCCCACGCCATACCGCGGGCGGCGAAACTCGCCGCGTGGGCGACGCTGATCGACGGCGGTTCATGACACCGGCGGTCGCCGGTGGGCCCACGGCCGGGCCGCTTCGATCTGCGCGGACAAGGACAGCAGCGTCGCCTCGTCATACGGCCGGCCGACCAGCTGCACCGACATCGGCAACCCGTCATCGTCGAAATCCCATGGCACCACGGCCGCGGGCTGCCCGGTCAGATTCCAGATCTGCTGATACGGAACCCGTTGCGCCACCAGCAGAAGCGTGGACACACCGCCACGTCGTTGGTAGGCGCCGATGCGGGACGGGCCGGCCGCGGTGCCCGGTGTGATGACGACGTCCACGTCGTCGAAGATGGCCTGAATCCGGGTGTCCAAACCCGTTTCGGCCGTTCGCAACCGGGCCATCGTCCGATCAGAGAAGAACGAGCCGAGGCGGGCGATGGCGCGGGTGCGCCGCTCCAGCCGCTCGGGGTGAGCCTGCGCGTCGGCGTCGTCGCTGATGCCCCGCAGGAACCGGGGCAGGTAGTTCGCATACAGCGACGCCGGGTACGCCGGGTCGCGCTCGATCACGTCGTGACCGAGGTCGCGCAGCAACGCTCCGGCCTGCTCGACCGCATTCAGTTGCGCCTTGCCGACCCGCACCGGCATCGGCGTCGGCACCTTGGTGCTCAACGCGATTCGCAGCGGCCCGGGTTGCCGCGTTGCGGCAGCGGCGAATTCGCCCTCGGGACCGGGCACCGTATTCGTCGCGTCGAGGAGCAACGCCGCGTCGAGAACCGACCGCGCGATCGGGCCGTTGACACTCAGCCCCTGCCACGCATCGTCGTGCGGTTCCAACGAGATCCGGTCGCGCTGTGGTTTCAGCCCGAACAATCCACACCAGGTCGCCGGGATGCGGATCGAGCCGCCGCCGTCGGAGCCCAGGGCCAGCGGCACCAGACCCGCCGCGACCGCCGCGGCGCTGCCGCCGCTGCTGCCCCCGGGTGTGCGACGCGGATTCCAGGGGTTGCGGGTGGCACCGAAGGTCAGCGACTCGGTGAAGGGCATGATCATCAGCTCCGGCACCGAGGTCTTGCCGATGATCACCGCGCCCGCCGCGCGTAGCCGGCGCACGACTTCGGCGTCATCGGTGACGGCCGGGCCGTGCGCGCCACTGCCGTACGTGGTCACCTCGCCTGCGACGTCGACGTCGTCCTTGATCGCTATCGGCACGCCCAGCAGCGGCCGCCGTTCGCCGGCGTCCAGTCGTTGCTGGGCGATCTCGGCTTCCTCGCGAGCGCCGTCGTAGCGCACCACCCGGAACGCGCGCAGCTCGCTGTCCAGCTGCTCGATGCGTTCCAGATATAGCTCGAGGAGCAGCGGCGCGTCGATGTCGCCGTCGGCCAGCATTCGCGCCTGTTCAGCAGCGCCGGCGAAGGCGAGATCGCGGGGGTCCACTGCCGCAGCGTATCTCGCGCGTGTCGGACGGTGCCACGCGCGCCGAACGTGAGCTGACGGCGAAGAAGCGGGCGCCGATTTCCCGCCGTGGTTGCACGTTCGGCGATACAGCGGGCGCCAAGTAGCGTGGCGACATGTCCTGCGTATTCTGTGCGATCGTCGCCGGCGAAGCCCCGGCCATCCGGATCTACGAAGACGACAACTTCCTGGCGATCCTCGACATCCGGCCCTTCACCCGGGGCCATACCCTGGTGATCCCCAAGAAGCACAGTGTCGACCTCGACGACACCCCGCCGGAGACACTGGCCGGGATGATCACGCTCGGCCAGCGCATCGCCCAGGCGGCCAAGGCCACCGAACTGGCCGACGCGACCAACATCGGCATCAATGACGGCCGCGCTGCTTTTCAGACCGTTTTCCACATTCACCTGCACGTACTGCCCCGGCGCAACGGCGACAAACTCTCGGTGGCCAAGGGCATGCTGGTGCGCCGGGATCCCGACCGGGAGGCCACCGCGCGCATCCTGCGCGAGGCGCTGGCACGCATCGAGGCGAGTAACTAGCGGCGACCCGGGTGTTGGACCTGCGCCAATAGTGCCGCCGGAGCGCGCGCAGCGGTTTATTCTGTGGGAGCGTGCGGTGAAGCTCCTAGGTACTTCGCCTGCCTGATTGCATGTGCGAGCGGGAGCGATTAATGAAGCGCTGGACGGGGATGCAATGCCCGTTCACCGGGCTGACCCTGGGAGTCACAACTGCCGTCGTCGGCGGGTACGGTCTGGCGGCCGCGCTGGTCATCGCGTCATCCGTCTGGGGCTGGCAGGGCGCGTACGCGACCCGTCCGGCCGTGCAGGTCGTGACCGTGCTGTGCCTGGCCTTTGCGGCCGCCTGCGCCTGCCGGGCTGCGCGGCACGCGATCGGGCGCCGCCGGTATGGCTGGCTGGCGCTGGCGGTGGCGCTGACCGGCTGGGCAGTCGGCGAAATCATCTGGTCGGTCTACGACGTACGGCCCGCGGTCGAACACGCCAGCCATCCGGCTGCCGGGGAGATCGTGCTGCTGCTCTACCCGCTCGGAGCCTTCGCAGCGATGGTGCTGCTCTCCAATCCGCCCGCCGGCCACAACTTGTGGCGGTTGGTGCTGGACGGCGTCATCGTGTCCATGTCGCTATGGGTGGCGTCGTGGGTGTTCGTTCTGGACAAGCTGCTCAAGACCGATAGCAGCTCCCGGCTGGTGACGGTGGTGCATGCCGGCTCCGACGTCGTGCTCATGACGACCGCGATTCTCCTCTTGTCGAGAACTCGTCCGGGTCGGCGGCGCAGCGTCAACCTGTTTGCCGGCGGGGTCGCAACCATCATGCTCGCCGACATGCTCGTCCTGTTCCAGACGGGGATCGGCAGTTACCACACCGGCGACGTGGTCGACGTGAGCCGGGTGGCCGGACTGGGCCTGATGGCACTCGCGGGTCTGGTCAGCGTGAAAGAGCCCGACGTGGTCAATACGGGCTCGGAAATCAGTTCCTACACCAGACTGTGGCTGCCCTACCTGCCGGTGTTGCTGGCCGCCGCCCTCGGGTTGGGGCACGCTCTGCGCCTGATGCGGCACGGTCCCCTGCTGGTCGCATTCGGCATCTTGGTCGCGGCGGTGCTGGCCCGCCAGTTCGTGGTGCTGGTCGAAAACCAGGGACTGCTGAACGAGGTGGCCGAGGAGGCGTTCCGGGACAGCCTGACCGGGCTGGCCAACCGCGCCAACTTCCTGCACAAGCTGGAGCAGGCCGTCGCCCGGCGCCGGGAGAGCTCCGCGCCGATCGCGGTCATGTCCCTGGACCTCGACAACTTCAAGTCGGTCAACGACGCACTCGGCCATCCGGCCGGCGACGAACTTCTGGTTCGGGTCGCCGGACGGCTCACCACCACCCTGGGCGAGCAGGGCACCGTCGCGCGGCTCGGTGGTGACGAATTCGCGGTACTCATCGAAGGCCCGGTGGAGGAGTCGCACGCGGCCGCCCAACGCGTACTCGAATCTTTCAATGCGGCAATCGTCGTCGACGGTGTTCCGTTGGCGGTCCGGCCCAGCATCGGTTTCACGGTGGCCGCGGCGGAATCCGATTACACCGTCGACGAACTGCTGCGCCATTCCGATCTGGCCATGTACGCCGCCAAACGCGAAGGCGGGCAATGTATCCGCAGTTTCGTGCCGGATCTGCCGCTGCCCTACGCGTTGCCCGAACTCAACGACGAGTCGATGCTGGCCCTGAAAAGCAGCCTGGAGAACGGGTTCGACGGCGGTCGCCTGCACCGAAGCCCCACCACCGGCAATGCGGCAGCGCTGGCGCGCGCGATCAAACCGCTTGCCGCCGGCCCGAAATCGGCGTCGGACGACGTTCACGACGTACCCAACGCCGTGCGGTGGCCTCCCACCGCGGTACGAATCGGACTGGGCGCGTTGGCAATCGGTGTCCTGGTCTTCGCGTCCACCTGCCTGCCCGACCCGCACGCCGACCACTCCCCGTTCTTCGCCAACGTCTTTTATCCGATCCTGAACTTCTGCGCGGCCGCGCTGATCGCTTATCGCGCCCACCGGGTGCGGGCCGACCGCGTGGCCTGGCTGCTGATCGCGGCGGGCACGGCGGTCTCCGCGCTGGGTGACGTCATCTATGCGAAATGGGTCCCGGACGGCCAGTCGCCGTCCATCGCCGACCCCGCCTACCTGGCCTTCTACCCGCTGGTCTACGCCGGCCTGCTCATGCTGATGCGGTCACGGCTGAAGCGGGTGCCCCTGCCGATCCGGCTGGACTGCGTGGTGTGCGGTTTGGTGATGGCTTCGGTGGCCGCCGCGCTGACCGCAGGGCCCATCCACACGGCCGCGATGAAAGCACCGGCCACCGTGCTGGTGGGCCTGATCTACCCATGGCTCGACCTGGTGCTGGTGGCGCTGGCCGCCGGAATGCTTCCGATCCTCGGCTGGCGCCACGAATTCCGCTGGGGCCTGCTGGTGATCGGGTTCGTCATGTTCGCGGCCGCCGACACCGCGTACCTGTTCGAGACTTCGGCCGGGTCCTACCGGGTCGGCACCATGCTCGACGCGTTCTGGCCCGCGTCCTATCTCCTGATCGCGGTAGCGAGTTGGACGGCGTGGTCGTCGGCGCCCCCGCTGCCCAGACGCTCGCTGGGGTCCTACGCCGCACCGGTGGCATGCACCATCGTCGCGCTCGCCGTCACCGCGATGAGCCACGAGTCACGGGCCGCGTCGATCCTGGCCGCACTCAGCCTGATCGCCGTCGCGGCGCGCTTCTCGGTGACTTTCCGCGAAGTGAGCATCATGGCCGAAACCCACAAGCAGGCCATGACCGATCAACTGACCACCCTGCCCAATCGGCGCTCGCTGGCGACGACGCTGACCGCCGTACCACTGACCCCGCCGCCGGGCATCGGACCCGCGTTGAACACCCGGAGGCCGACCCGTCGAGCACTGCTGCTGCTGCAACTTCAAGAGTTCGACGAGATCAGCCAGACGGTCGGCCACCGCTTCAGCGACGACCTGCTGTGCCGGGTCGCCGATCGTCTGACCCAGAACGTTCGTCGTGAGGACATGCTCGCCCGAGCGGGTGACGACGAGTTCGCGATCCTCCTTGCCGAAGGCGCCGATCTGATCGCCGCACGCGCGCAGGCGGGCCGGCTGCTGGAAGCGTTGAACGAGCCGTTCACGCTGGATCCGGTGACGGTGCAGGTCGATGCCCGGATCGCGATCGCCCTGTTCCCCGACCACTGTGAACACCCGCAGGAACTGCTCAACCGCGCCGAGATGGCCCTTCCGCACGCCAGATCCGCCAAGAGCAGGATCGCGGTGTACGACGCCGCGTACGAGCTGTACCGCGACAACGACCCCAGCCTGGTCGAGGAGCTGCGCGCCGCGCTGACCGAAGGCAGCGAGCAGCTGACCTGCCACTACCAGCCCAAGATCAATGCGGGCGACGGCAGCGTGCACAGTGTTGAGGCGCTGCTGCGCTGGCATCACCCCAACCGCGGGCTGCTGCTGCCGGAGGAGTTCCTGCCGGCCGCCGAGCGGGCCGGCCTGATGCGCAAGGTGGCCAACCGTACCGTCCACCTCGCCCTCGAACAGGCCCGGAGCTGGCGCGATCAGGGTGTGGCGCTGACGGTGGCGGTCAACCTGTCGACCACCAACCTGCTGGACCTCGACCTCGTCGGCACCATCGATCAGCAGCTGAAGACCCACGGTCTGCCCCCCGACGAACTCATCATCGAGATCACCGAGAGCACGCTCGTCGACTCGGCGCGCTCCCGCAAAACGGTCGCCGCGCTGCAGCGCCTCGGTGTGCGGATCTCACTGGACGACTACGGCACCGGCTGGTCGTCGCTGGCCCGGCTGCAGGACGTCTCGGTCGATGAGCTGAAGCTCGACCGGGTGTTCGTGGCACGCCTGGCGCAGGACCCGCGCTCGGTGGCGATCGTGCGCTCGACGGTGGCGCTGGCCGAAAGCCTCGGCGCGGACCTGGTCGCCGAGGGCGTCGAGGACGAGGTGACGCTGCGGGCGTTGCGGCAGTACGGCTGCACCATCACTCAGGGGTTTGTGCACAGTCCCCCGTTGCCGGCCGGGGACCTGCTGCAGTGGATCGCCGAGCACGCCCCCGAACAGGCCCCCGAACAGGCGGTAGCAACCGACTAGAACAGCTCCTTGGCCAGCAGCTCCAGGGTGGCTACCCGGGCTGGTCCCGTCCTGGGATCGGTGCCGCGGCGGGCCGACGCCACCGGGTGCACCATCACCTCGTCGACGTCGAAGCGTTCGGCCAGCGCCCGTACCTGATCGGCCGCCTCCGACGGCGAGCCGACGACCGCGCGGGACATCCCGCTGTCCACGATGTGCTGCTGTTGCGGCGTGAGGGTGGCCTGGTGTGCCTCTTCGACGAGCTGCACCGGACCCAAGGGCTGTCCGGTGCGCAGCCGGGCCATCATCTGCAGGTTCGGCAAGATCAATTCCCTTGCCTCATCCCGGGTTTCGGCCACCGACGCGTTCACCGTCAGGAAGGTGACCGGCCGGGGTGTGAGATCGCTGGGCCGGAAATGGCTGCGGTAGTACTGCAACGCCTCTTCGGTGCCCTGCCCCGAGAAGTGGTGGGCGAACACGTAGGGCAGGCCCTTGGCGGCGGCCAGGCGCGCGGAATACATCGACGAGCCGAGCAACCACAGTCGCGGTTCGCCGGCGGCCGCCGGTGTGGCCTTGAGCGTGTAATCCCCCGAACGCAGCGGCACCCGCACTCCGCGGGCACTCATCAGCGCGACCACGTCGTCGAGGTACTCGGGGAAGTTCTCGATGTCGCGGTCGTCGCGGCCGCCACGCAGCGCGTAGGACGTCACGGGGTCTGAGCCGGGCGCACGGCCGATGCCGAGGTCGATACGGCCCGGCGCGGCGGCCTCCAGCAGGGCGAACTGCTCGGCTATCGCCAACGGCGCGTGGTTGGGCAGCATCACCCCGCCGGAGCCCAGACGCAGCTGGTCGGTCTGCGCGGCGAGGTAGGCGATCAGGACCGGCGGGCTGGTGGCGCCCACCGAGGGCATGTTGTGGTGTTCGGCGACCCAGTAGCGGGTGAAACCCAGCCGGTCAGCGGTCTGCGCCAGCGACACCGTGGCCGCGAGCGCGTCGCTGGTGGACTGGTCACTACGCACCGGGACCAGGTCAAGGACGGAAAGACGCACGGTCGGCACAACGCGCCCTGCCGGGAAGATGTTCCCCGGCTCAGTAGTTCAGCAGCGTGAACGAGTTGACGATCATGTCGAATTGCTCCTGAGAGATGGGCGCACCGCCGGGAATGCTGTCGCTGGCCAGGAACTGGGTGCGCTGCGTGTACGGCTGAAACCGCTTGAAATAGTTGGCGAATCCGAGCCCGTGGTCGAGGCGGGCCAGTTTGAGTTCCCCCGCCAGGACCGTCGCACCCAGCAGCGCGAGGCTGGTGCCCTGGCCGGACAGCGGCGAGGCGCAGTACGCGGCGTCGCCGACCAGCGCAACCCGCCCGATTGACCAGTGGTCCATCACGATCTGCGACATCTCGTCGAAGTAGAAATCCGGTGCCTTGCGCATGAGTTCCAGCAGCTGCGGTCGGACCCAGCCGTCGTCGGCCATCCGCCGTTCCAATTCGGCGAACTGAGCTTCGGTGTCGCGGTAGTCGATTCGTAGTTCGGGGTCCATGAACCCCAGCATCGCCCGCGCCTCGGAGTTGCGGCGCGCACTGTAGATCCCGGCCATGCTGGCGTCGCCGTAGTGCCATTTCTGCCAGTAGTCCAGGTCCAGGAAGTTCGGCACGGTGAAGATCGCGGCAAATGTGCCGAGCCGCTTGATGAATCGTTCTTCGGGACCGAACACCAGCCGGCGCACGTTGGAGTGCAGGCCGTCGGCGCCGATCACCAGGTCGAAGCTGCGGGCATCGGAATTCTCGAAGGTGACGTTGACCGCGGGACCGAGGTTCTCCAGCGTGTCGATGGTGTCGTCGAACCGGAACTCGGTCTTCAATTTCGTTTCGTCGTACAGCAATCCGACCAGGTCGTCGCGCAACAGCTCGATGTCCGGGTTGTTGATCGGCCCGCCCGTCGGCGTCGCCTCGGTGTCCTCCGACAGCACGTTGCCGTCCCGGTCGACCACCGAGGATCCCCGGATGTTCGTCTTGCAGTTCTCGGCTGCGTTCCGCAGACCCATCCGGTCGAGCACTTCGAGCGCCGGGCCGCGCACGTCGATCGCCTGACCACCCGGCCGCAGCCCCGGATAGCGCTCCACCACCGTGACCGCATAGCCGTTACGCTGCAGCCAGTACGCGGCGGTGAGACCCGCCACACTGGCACCGGACACCAGGACCGATTCCACCATTACTTGATTCCTGCCAGCTTCTTCGCGTCTTGGAAAACCTCATCGAGCATTGCCGGAGTCAACCTACCTGTGAACATGTTCTGCTGGCTCGGGTGGTAGCAGCCCAGCAGCCGCGCGCCCGAGGGCAGCTCGGCGACGGCGCCGTGGCCGAACTTCGGCTTGCCCGCCCCGCCGGTGAGCCGCAACGCGATCTGCCAGGCGAACCCGCCCAACGCCACCACCACCCGGACGTACGGGGCCACCAACCGCCACTCGGCGTCCAGCCAGGGCGCGCAGGTGTCGCGCTCCGCCGGCGTCGGGGCGTTGGCCGGTGGCGCACAGCGAACCGGCGCCGCAATCCGAATGTCCTTGGTGCGCAACCCGTCCGCGGCATCGACGCTGGTCGGTTGGTTCACCATTCCGGCCCGGTACAGGGCCGCGTAGAGCTGGTCGCCGGAACGGTCGCCGGTGAACATCCGGCCGGTCCGGTTGGCGCCGTGCGCGGCCGGGGCCAACCCGACGATCAGCAGCCGCGGCCGCTCCGACCCCCAGCCCGGCACCGGACGTCCCCAGTACGGCTGGTCGGCGAAGGCGCGCCGTTTGGCCAACGCGACGTCCTCGCGCCAGGTGACCAGCCTGGGGCAGGCCCGGCACACGCTGATCTCGGCGTCGAGCTCGGCGATCGTTCTCGCGGTGTTCGCCAGCGCCGCGACGCCGGCGGCGTCGGCGGCCACGGGTGTCCTCGGCGTCGCCCGGTCACCCGGCCATCCGGACCCCGGCGGCACCGGCGAGGCGTAACTCTGCCCGGTATTGGGATGCATGAGCACACGACCATCCTGCCCGGCCGGGAAAATCGGTGGTTTCGGTTGTGGCTTTGGCGCTAGATTCAGCCGCGATATCCCATGACCGAAAAAAGCCGCGGCCCGGCATTTCTGCTCCTGTTCGCCACCCTGATGGCGTGTGCGGGCGATGGCATCTCGATCGTCGCCTTCCCCTGGCTGGTGCTGCAGCGGCAGGGCAGCGCGGGTCAGGCGTCGATCGTGGCCGGCGCGACGACGCTGCCGCTGCTGTTCTCTACCCTGTTGGCGGGGACGGCGGTTGACTACTTCGGTCGTCGGCGGGTGTCGATGGTCGCCGACGCGCTGTCGGGTTGCGCGGTGGCCGCCGTCCCGGTGATCGCCTGGGCGTACGGCACCGAGGCGGTCAACGTGGCCGTCTTGGCAGCTTTGGGCGCGTGTGCGGCCGCCTTCGACCCGGCCGGGATCACCGCCCGCCAGTCGATGCTGCCGGAGGCGGCCGCCCGGGCGGGCTGGTCGCTGGACCGGGTCAACAGCGTCTACGAGGCGATCCTGAACCTTGCTTTCATGGTCGGTCCGGGTATCGGTGGCCTGATGATCGCCACGGTGGGCGGCGTCAACACGATGTGGATCACCGCCGGCGCGTTCGGGTTGTCCATCGTGGCTATCGGCCTGCTGCGCCTGGACGGCGCGGGTAAGCCGGTGCATGCCTCGCGCCCCGAGGGGCTGGTGTCGGGGATCTCCGAGGGTTTGCGCTTCGTCTGGAGCCTGCGGGTGCTGCGCACGCTGGCCCTGATCGACCTCACCGTCACGGCGCTGTATCTGCCGATGGAGAGCGTGCTGTTTCCCAAGTACTTCAGCGACCGCCACCAACCGGGTCAGCTGGGCACGGTGCTGATGGCGCTGTCGCTGGGTGGCCTGGTCGGTGCGCTGGGTTATGTGGCACT
Source organism: Mycobacterium sp. Z3061 (assembly GCF_031583025.1). NCBI lineage: Bacteria > Bacillati > Actinomycetota > Actinomycetes > Mycobacteriales > Mycobacteriaceae > Mycobacterium > Mycobacterium pumcae. Next base: position 5,130,551 of record NZ_CP134062.1, read on the forward strand.
GGTGGCGAGGTTGTCGCGCCGAGTCATCATGCTGACCGCGGTGCTCACCCTCGGTGTGGCGGCGACGGTCATTGCGCTGCTGCCGCCGCTGCCGGTGATCTTGGCGCTGGTGGGGCTGGTGGGCCTGGTCTATGGGCCGATTCAGCCGATCTACGCCTACATGATCCAGACGCGGGCGCCGGCACATCTGCGGGGCCGGGCAGTTGGGGTGATGACGTCGCTGGCCTATGCGGCAGGCCCCTTGGGGTTGTTGCTGGCCGGGCCGCTGACCGATGCCGCCGGCTTGCACGTGGCGTTTCTCGCGCTGGCGCTGCCGATCCTGGTCACCGGGGTGTGCTGTATCCGGCTGCCGTCGCTGCGGGAGCTCGATCGGGTGCCCTCGCCCGTCTAGGGACCCAGGATCCGGCGCTTCTGCTGCTCGAATTCCTCGTCGGTGAGGACACCCCGCTGCCCAGGACCGCGAGGGGAACCTGGCTGCGATATCCAGACGGGAATTTCGCGGTGAGGTTCCCCTCGCGGTCTTTGAGTGTCGTTCAAGTCGATCGGCTGCCGCGCTCAGCGTATTTGCGCGGCCGTAGGATCGATCCGGTGAGTACCGGTTTGCTGGAGGCGCTGATCGCCGAACTGCCCGAGGGAATGGTGGTCACCGATCCCGCCGTCACCGAGGGTTACCGGCAGGACCGGGCGCTGGACCCGTCGGCGGGGAAGCCGCTGGCCGTGGTCCGGCCGCGGCACACCGAAGAGGTGCAGACGGTGGTGCGGTGGGCGGCGGCGCACAAGGTGCCGGTAGTGACCCGCGGAGCGGGCAGCGGCCTGTCCGGCGGAGCGACGGCGGTGGACAACGGGATCGTGCTGTCGACCGAGAAGATGCGCGACATCACCATCGACCCGGTGACCCGCACCGCGGTGTGTCAGCCGGGGCTGTTCAACGCCGAGGTGAAGAAGGCGGCCGCCTCGCACGGGCTGTGGTACCCGCCGGACCCGTCGTCCTACGAGATCTGCAGCATCGGCGGCAACATCGCCACCAACGCCGGCGGCCTGTGCTGCGTGAAGTACGGCGTCACCACCGACTACGTGCTGGGCATGCAGGTGGTGCTGGCCGACGGCACGGCCGTCCGGCTCGGCGGACCCCGATTGAAAGACGTTGCGGGACTTTCTCTTACAAAGCTGTTCGTCGGCAGCGAAGGAACGCTGGGCATCGTCACGGAAGTGACGCTGCGGCTGCTGCCGGCGCAGAACGCGTCGAGCATCGTGGTGGCCAGCTTCGCCTCCGTCGAGTCGGCGGTGGACGCGGTGCTCGGGGTCAGCGCGCGGCTGCGGCCGTCGATGCTGGAGTTCATGGACCAGGTGGCGATCAACGCGGTCGAGGACACCTTGCGGATGGACCTGGACCGGTCGGCGGCCGCCATGCTGGTGGCCGGTTCGGACGAACGCGGGCGCGCCGGCACCGAGGACGCCGAGCTGATGGCCGCAGTGTTCGCCGAACATGGCGCGACAGAGGTGTTTTCGACCGATGACCCGGATGAGGGCGAGGCGTTCGTCGCCGCCCGCCGGTTCTGCATCCCGGCGGTGGAGGCCAAGGGATCGCTGTTGCTCGAAGACGTCGGGGTGCCGCTGCCGGCGCTGGGCGCCCTGGTGACCGGCATCGCCCGGATCGCCGAAGAGCGGGACCTGATGATCTCGGTGATCGCTCACGCCGGTGACGGGAACACACACCCGTTGCTGGTGTTCGACCCGGCAGATGCGGCGATGGCCGAGCGGGCCCAGCTGGCCTACGGCGAGATCATGGATTTGGCGGTCGATCTGGGCGGGACCATCACCGGTGAACACGGGGTCGGCCGGCTGAAGCGGCCGTGGCTGGCCGACTACCTCGGACCCGACGTCATGGACCTGAACCGGCGCATCAAGGCGGCGCTGGACCCCGACGGAATCCTCAACCCGGGCTCGGGGATCTAGGGCTCTTTTTCGCCCCCGTCGAGCGTGAACCTGGCTTCACGCTCGACGCCCAACGTGAAACCAGCCTCACATTCGCGGCTGCTGGTCGTTGACAGTTTAGGCAAGGTGTCGTACCAATAAGACATGACTGCGGTTATGTCTCACGAGGCTCCGGCGAAGTTCGAGTTGGCCACCGCCGAGAGCTGGGCGAACCCCTGGCCGATGTATCGGGCGCTGCGCGACCGCGACCCGGTGCATCACGTCGTGCCGGCGGGGCATCCCGACCACGACTACTACGTGCTGTTCCGGCACGCCGACGTCTGGGCGGCGGCCCGCGACCATGAGACGTTCTCCTCCGCCGAGGGTCTGACGATCAACTACGGCGACCTGGACATGATCGGGCTGCGCGACAACCCGCCCATGGTGATGCAGGATCCGCCGGTGCACACCCAGTTCCGCAAGCTGGTGTCCCGCGGCTTCACGCCGCGCCAGGTGGAGGCCGTCGAACCCAAGGTGCGCGAGTTCGTCGTCGAGCGCATCGAGAACATCCGGGCGCGCGGCGAGGGCGACATCGTCGCCGAGCTGTTCAAACCCCTGCCGTCGATGGTCGTCGCGCACTACCTCGGTGTCCCGCAACAGGATTGGGCACAATTCGATGGCTGGACCCAGGCAATCGTCGCGGCCAACACCGCCGAGGGCGGAATCGTCGGCGCGCTGGAAACCGTCGGCGACGCGGTCGGGACCATGATGGCCTACTTCACCGCACTAATCGAGCGACGCCGCACCGAACCGGAGGACGATACGATTTCGCACCTGGTGGCAGCCGGGCTCGGCGCCGACGGTGACATCTCCGGCATCCTGTCGATCCTGGGCTTCACTTTCACCATGGTGACCGGAGGCAACGACACCGTCACCGGAATGCTCGGTGGCTCAATGCCTTTGCTGCACGAGCGGCCCGACCAGCGGCAGCTGCTGGTCGACGACCCGGACCTGATCCCCGACGCCATCGAGGAACTGCTGCGGCTGACCTCGCCGGTGCAGGGCCTGGCCCGCACCGTCACGCGCGACGCGACGATCGGGAACACCACCATCCCAGCCGGCCGGCGGGTGCTGCTGCTGTACGGTTCGGCCAACCGCGACGAGCGCCAATACGGCGACAACGCCGGGGAACTCGACGTCACCCGCCGGCCGCGCAACATCCTGACCTTCAGCCACGGCGCACACCACTGCCTGGGATCGGCGGCGGCCCGGATGCAATCACGGGTCGCCCTGGGTGAACTGTTGAGCCGCTGCCCGGGGTTCGAGGTCGACGCGGCCAACGTCGTGTGGTCCGGCGGCCACTACGTCCGGCGGCCGCTGTCGGTTCCGATCCGGGTCAGCACCTGATGGCCGGTGACTGGCTGGGCGAGCGGCGCAGCGAGGTCGCGGCGGACCGCATCCTCGACGCCGCCGGTCAACTGTTCACCGAGCACGACCCCGCGTCGGTCGGCATGAACGAAATCGCCAGGGCCGCAGGCTGTTCCCGCGCAACGCTGTACCGGTATTTCGACAGCCGGGAGTCGTTGCGCACCGCCTACGTGCACCGCGAGACGCATCGACTGGGACGCGAGCTCCTGCCGTTGATCGAGCGGATCGAGGACCCACGCGGGAGGCTGGTCGCCGCTATCACCGCCACCTTGCGGATGGTTCGCGAAAACCCAGCACTGGCAGCATGGTTCGGGTCCACCCGGTTGCCGATCGGCGGTGAAATGGCCGGACAGTCGCAGGTGATCACCACGCTGGCTTCGGGGTTCATCAGCTCATTGGGGCCAGACGACCCGTCGACCATCGAGCGCCGCGCCCGGTGGGCGGTGCGGGTGATCATCTCGATGCTGATGTTCCCCGGCCGCGACGAGGACGACGAGCGGGCGATGATCGAGGAGTTCGTGGCGCCGGTGGTGGCGCCGGTATCCACCCGCAGTTGACCGGGCGATCAGGCCACCCAATAAGCTTGCGACTTAATGGATTTCCTCGGAATCCCGAAGTCCTCCCGCAGCACCTTGACGACCGAGCGCGTGGTCCGGCTGTCGCAGGCCACCCAGCCGAAATGACAGCCCCCGTCGCACGCCGCCGACCGCACCGCCTCCAGCAGCGCCCCGCCATTGCGGTCCACCCAGGTGACGTCGGCCTCGCGCGCCACCGGCAGGTGCTTGTCGTCGTCGCAGCCGGCCTCCAGGAACACCTGTGCGGGAGCATCGCCGATCGCCGCGAGCAGCGAGTTGATCGCAGGCAGTGAGGCGCAGTCGCCGACGATGATGTACCCGGCCGGGCGCGGCTCGGGGACGGCGAACTTACTGCCCATCACCGTCGCTTCGATGGTGTCGCCGGGCTGGGCCGCCCGCGCCCAATGGGATGCGATGCCGTCGTGCAGCGCGAACTCGATGTCGAAGGCGTCGGCGGCGGGGTCGGGATTGACCAGCGTGTAGCCGCGCTGGTGCGACTTGTCACCGTCGGCGAACCACAACCGAATCCACATCGTCGGATGCACCTCGTGCGCGGCGAGCAACCCGCCCCCCTCGAAGCTCAACCGGTGGTAGTGCGGGCTGATTTCTTCCCGACCGGTCACGGTGAGCCGATAATCCCCCGCTCGCAGCAGTTTCAGCACCGCCCCGGCAAAGCCTCGAGACGTCTTGTGTTCGCTCAACTGTCCTGACCCTTCGTCACCATCGCGTCCAACTTAGGTTAGGGTAACCATTCCAGCTGGATCGAACCCGGGTGCGACGAACCTGGGTCTAGGCGGAGCCGGTGCCGCCGGCCCCGCCGGAACCGCCGGAACCGCCGGAACCGCCCGTGGAGTTGCCGACCCCGGTCGGGGCGTCTCCGGTCTTGCCGGCAACCCCGTCACCGCCACCAGCGCCGGATTTGCCACTGGAACCGGTTCCGCCGATTCCGCCGGTACCTCCGGAGCCGCCGTTGCCGCCGAAGCCGCCCAGGTTGCCACCGGTCCCATTGCCGCCGACTCCACCGGTACCACCAGTGCCGCCCTGGCCGCCGGTGCCGCCGGTGCCGGCCGTGTTCGCTCCGCCAGCGCCGCCGGTACCACCCTTACCGCCGTGACCGGCGTTCGCGGCGGCTCCGCCGCTGGCCGCGCCGGCTGCCCCGGCCCCGCCGGCGCCGCCCTGGCCGCCGGTGCCGCCGACGCCGGCGGTGTGCCCGGCGGTGACCGTGGCACCACCCCCCGCCGCCGCCACCCTGGCCGCCGGCTCCGCCGACGCCCGCGGTGCCTCCGGAACCGCCGGTGCCCACCGCGCCGCCCGCACCACCGAGGCCACCGTTTCCGCCGGACCCGCCGGCGCCCGCGTTGTTGCTGCCGTCGTCGGCGAAGCCGGCACCGCCGCCACCGCCCTGGCCGCCGATCCCGCCGATTCCGCCCTTGCCGTTGGTGGCACCGACGACCGCGGTACCGCCGGTGCCGCCGGCTCCGCCCTGCCCGCCGACGCCGCCGGTCGACCCCGCCCCCCGGTCGCCCCGACGGCACCGATTCCACCGGAGCCTCCGGCGCCACCGGCACCGCCTGCGCCGGCGGTGTTGCCGGTTGTGGTGGTCGCCCCACCCTGGCCGCCGATGCCACCCTTGCCACCGGCTCCTGCCGTCCCCGCGCTACCTCCCGAACCGCCCGTTCCCGCCGCTCCACCGTCGCCGCCGACACCGCCGGCGCCGCCGGTTCCACCGGAGCCCGCATTGTTGGTGCCGCCGTCAGCTGAACCGCCACCACCGGTACCACCCTGACCGCCGGTACCCCCGACGCCGCCCTTGCCGTTGGTAGCCCCGGCCACCGCGGCACCACCGGAACCGCCGGCGCCGCCCTGCCCGCCGACACCACCGGTCGCGCCTGGAGCACCGCTCGCACCCACGGCCCCCGCACCACCGGCACCGCCCTGACCGCCGGTACCAGCGGTGTGCCCGACGGTTGCCGTGGCTCCACCGACGCCACCGATGCCGCCCTTACCGCCGGCCCCGGCCGCGCCCGCGCTGCCACCAGACCCACCGCTGCCAACCCCACCACCGGCCCCGCCGACGCCCCCGGCCCCGCCGTTTCCGCCGGCACCGGCGTTGTTGCTGCCGTCATCGGCGAAGCCGGCACCACCGGCACCACCCTGACCGCCGGCACCGCCGATGCCACCGTTGCCCCGGGTGGCGCCGGTCACCGCGCCACCACCGGCACCGCCGGTGCCGCCCTGCCCGCCGACACCACCGACAGATCCAGCCCCGCTGGCCGAGCCCACCGCGCCGATGCCGCCGGCGCCACCCTGGCCGCCGTCGCCGCCGGCACCCGAGGTATTACCCGCGGTGGCCGTGGCTCCGCCTACGCCGCCGTTACCGCCGAGGCCACCGGCCCCTGCCGCGCCCGCGATACCGCCGGAGCCGCCGGTTCCCGCCGCGCCGCCCACGCCGCCGCCGCCACCGGCGCCGCCGGTGCCACCGGAGCCCGCATTGTTGGTGCCGCCGTCAGCTGAACCGGCACCACCGGTACCACCCTGGCCGCCGGTACCCCCGACGCCGCCCTTGCCGTTGGTAGCCCCGGCTACCGCTGCGCCGCCGGAACCGCCGGCACCACCCTGCCCACCGACACCGCCGGTCGCGCCCGGAGCACCGCTTGCACCCACGGCTCCGGCGCCACCGGCACCACCCTGCCCACCGACACCAGCGGTGTGGCCGACGGTCGCCGTGGCCCACCGACGCCACCGACACCGCCCTTGCCGCCGGCCCCTGCCGCGCCCACGGTGCCACCGGAGCCGCCGCTGCCCGCCGCACCGCCGGCACCGCCGATACCACCGGTCCCACCGGTTCCGCCGGCGCCGGCGTTGTCGCTGCCGTCATCGGCAAACCCGGTACCACCGCCACCACCTTGACCACCGGCACCCCCGGCGCCACCACCGCCATTGGTGGCCCCGGCCACCGCACCGCCGCCCGCACCGCCGGTGCCACCCTGTCCGCCGACACCACCGGCAGAGCCGACGCCGCCGGCCGTACTCGCGACCCCCGTAGCGCCCTGGCCGCCCGCTCCGCCGGCGCCACCGGCACCAGCGGTGTGCCCCGTGGTGCTGGTCGCTCCACCCACGCCGCCGCCGCCGCCCTTGCCTCCTGCGCCCGCGGTGCCGGCACCGCCCCCGGCACCGCCGCTCCCCGCTGCACCGCCCACGCCGCCGGCACCACCGGTCCCGCCGGTTGCGCCCGCGCCCGCATTGTTGCTGCCGTCATCGGCGAATCCCGCACCGCCGGCACCGCCCTGACCACCGGCACCTCCGGCGCCGCCGACGCCGTTCGTGGCGCCTCCCACCGCACCACCACCGGTGCCGCCTGCCCCACCCTGCCCACCGACTCCGCCGGCGGCCGCCGCGCCTCCGACGACGCCGACGGCACCGGTCCCACCGGCGCCGCCCTGGCCGCCGGCACCGCCCGCACCGCCCGACTTGCCCGCGATGGTCGTCGCGCCACCCACCCGCCATTACCAGCGGCACCGCCGGCGCCGCCGACGCCCGCGGTGCTTGCGGTGCCACCGCTGCCCATCGCGCCGCCGGCGCCACCCACACCTCCGTTACCACCGGCGCCGCCGGCGGTCGGGGCGTTGACCCCGTCATCACCAAACCCGGCGCCGCCCTTGCCGCCGGCCCCGCCGGTACCGCCCACGCCCCCGGCGCCGGCCGTGCCGCCGGCACCCGAGTTTCCGCCGGCCCCGCCTTGACCACCGGCCGCGCCGTTGCCGCCGGTGCCGCCGGTCAGCCCCGGGGTCGTGCTGTTCTGCCCCTGCAGGCCGGCACCACCGGTACCACCGGCACCACCCTTACCGCCCGTGCCGTAGCCGCCGTCCACACCCGCCGCGCCACCGGTACCGGCCTTGCCGCCGGCACCCGCGGCACCACCGGTACCGCCGGCGCCGCCGGCGGTCGCGGCGTTGGTGCCGTCATCGGCAAACCCGGTACCGCCCTGGCCGCCGGCCCCACCGGTACCGCCCACGCCGCCGGCACCGGCCGTGCCACCGGCACCCGAACCACCGCCGGCGCCCCCGTGACCACCCGCGCCACCATTGCCGCCGGTGCTGCCGTTGACACCCGCGGTCGTACTGGTCTGCCCCTGCAGGCCGGCGCCGCCGGTACCACCGGCGCCACCCTTGCCGCCCGTGCCGTAGCCGCCGTCGACACCCGCCGCGCCACCGGTACCGGCCTTCCCGCCGGCACCCGCGGCACCACCAGTGCCGCCGTCACCACCGGCGGTCGCGGCGTTGGTCCCGTCGTCAGCAAACCCGGTACCGCCCTGGCCACCCGCGCCACCGGTACCTCCCACGCCGCCGGCGCCGGCCGTGCCACCGGTACCCGAGTTTCCGCCGGCCCCGCCTTGACCACCGGCCGCGCCGTTGCCGCCGGTGCCGCCGGTCAGCCCCGGGGTCGTGCTGTTCTGCCCCTGCAGGCCGGCACCACCGGTACCACCGGCACCACCCTTGCCGCCCGTGCCGTAGCCGCCGTCCACACCCGCCGCGCCACCGGTACCGGCCTTGCCGCCGGCACCCGCGGCACCACCGGTACCGCCGGCGCCGCCGGCGGTCGCGGCGTTGGTGCCGTCATCGGCAAACCCGGTACCGCCCTGGCCGCCGGCCCCACCGGTACCGCCCACGCCGCCGGCACCGGCCGTGCCACCGGCACCCGAACCACCGCCGGCGCCCCCGTGACCACCCGCGCCACCGTCCCCGCCGGTGCTGCCGTTGACACCCGCGGTGGTACTCGTCTGCCCCAGCAGACCGGCGCCGCCAGTGCCTCCGGCGCCACCCTTACCGCCCGTGCCGTAGCCGCCGTCCACACCCGCCGCGCCACCGGTACCGGCCTTGCCGCCGGCACCCGCGGCACCACCAGTGCCGCCATCGCCACCGGCGGTCGCGGCGTTGGTCCCGTCGTCAGCAAACCCGGTACCGCCCTGGCCACCCGCGCCACCGGTACCGCCCACGCCCCCGGCGCCGGCCGTGCCACCGGCAGCGGAATTACCGCCCGCACCGCCCTGACCACCGGCCGCTCCGTTGCCGCCGGTGCCACCATCGACGCCCGCCGTGGTACTGGTCTGGCCCTGCAGGCCGGCACCGCCGGTACCACCGGCACCACCCCTACCGCCCGTGCCGTAACCGCCGGCGAGACCACCGCCGCCGCTGCCCGCCCCGCCGCCGGCACCCGCGGCACCACCAGTGCCGCCGTTGCCGCCGACCGTGGCGGCGTTCAACCCGTCATCAGCAAACCCGGTGCCGCCCTGGCCACCGGCACCCCCGGTACCGCCGATACCGCCACCGCCACTGGCACCGCCGGTGATGGCGGCACCCCCGACACCACCCTGGCCACCCGCGCCACCGTCTCCACCCAGGCCGCCGTTGAGGCCGGCCGTCGTACTCGTCAGCCCCTGCGCGCCGACACCTCCGGTGCCGCCCTGGCCACCCTGGCCGCTCGCGCCACTCGCCCCAGCCGCGCCGAACAACCCGCCGGCTCCGCCGGCACCCGCTATTCCTCCGGTTCCGCCGGTGCCACCGGTTCCGCCGGTACCCGCGTTGCCCACACCGACACCGCCGGTGCCGCCCTGACCGCCTTGGCCTCCCGCGCCGCCGGCGCCTCCGGTTCCCCCGATCAGCGACTGAACCGCGCCCCCGATCCCACCGGCTCCGCCAGTGCCACCGTGACCTCCGACTCCGCCGCCCGGACCCGTTGTGCCGATGCCACCCGCCCCGCCGGCTCCGCCGTCACCCGCGGAGCCACCGAAGAGTGCGGCAACCGCTCCACCCGAACCACCGGACCCGCCGTCGAAACCGCCGACCGCGCCGGCCCCGCCGGCACCGCCCGCTCCACCGCTGCCGTAGATCACCCCGCTGTTGCCGCCGGCACCGCCCGCACCACCGATGCCGGTGACGCCGGCGCCACCCGCGCCGCCGGCTCCACCGTTGCCGAAGAATCCTGCGGACCCACCGACACCCCCGGCAGCGCCGGCACCACCAACGCCGCCGGTACCCCCTGCGCCGTAGAAGAACGAACCCGCACCGCCCCGGCCCCCGGCCGCGCCGGCGCCCCCGATGCCGCCGGTCCCACCGGTGCCGAACAAGAAGGCGGCCGAGCCCCCGTCACCGCCCGCCGCCCCGGTCCCACCTGCGCCGCCGGCGCCCCCACTGCCGTAGAAGATTCCAGCCGCACCACCGGTACCGCCGGCCTGGCCGGGGGCTCCGGAACCGCCGTTGCCTCCGTTGCCGAACAAGATTCCACCGGCACCGCCGGCTTGCCCGGTACCGGCGGCCCCGTTGGTGCCGTCGCCGATCAGCGGGCGGTTCAACAGGAACCTGGTCGGGGCGTTGATCAACAGCAGAATGTCGTCGACCACGGTTTGCAGTGGGTTGACACTGGCCGCCTCGGCCGCCCAGTAGGCGTTGCCCGCACCGGTCAGAGCCTGCACGAATTCGTTGTGGAATGCCGACACCTGCGCGCTGACCAGCTCATAGTCCTGGGCGAAACCGCCGAACAGCCGCGCTATCGACTCCGACACCTCGTCGGCCGCCGCGGGCAACACCTGGGTGGTTGCCGCGGCTGCCGCCGCGTTGGCCTGGCTGATCGTCGCGCCGAGCCCGGCCAGGTCCGCGGACGCCGCCGCAAAGGCCTCAGGCACAGCGATCAAGTAGAAGGACATCCGGGCTCCCCTGGCGTTCGACGGCACCAACAGCTCACGATCGTTGCAGAACTCTACGCGTGTCTGATACGAGGCTTAGCCGGAACACGAAAGACAGTGAAAACGCAGAGATTTCGCTGCGGCAGACCTATCGAACCCGGGTGAACCGGTGCAGCAGCCAGGCCAGCGGGATGGTCACCACCATGGTGGCGATGAACAGGTTCAGCATCGGGCCGGTGTACACATGTGCCCGCACGATGTAGACCATCGCGAATTCCATTGTGATCAGGTGGATCAGGAAGATCTCATAGGAGATCTCGCCGAGCCAGACCATCGGCCGGCTGGCCAGCGCTCGCGAATACCAGCCCTGATCGCCAAGGGCCAGTGGCGCCACCGCAAGCGTGGCGATGACGGCGTAGAAACCGGTCTTCCACAGCGCTTCCGGCAACGAGGCCGGCGAGGTGGTGGGTGCGCCGGCGATCGGAGTGGAGACGATGAAGTAGCAGATCACCGCGAGCGGGATGGCCACGAATGCGTAGCAGCGCACCCCCATCTGCTGCAGCACCGTCAGCATCATGCCGCCCAGGAACCAGGCCAGGTACGTGGGTAGCCACAGCCGCGCGCCGTCGGGAAAGAACCGGTCGATGTGCACCAGCACCAGCCAGCCCGGGCTGACCAGAGTCAACGCCGCCAGCGCCGTGAGAACCAGCTTGGGTTGCCAACGTCGCCGGCTGAGCAGCACCAGCAGCAGGTAGGCCAGCAGCGGCAGCGTCACATAGAAGGCCGCCTCGACCGCCAGGCTCCACATCTGGGTCAGGCCTTGATGCAGGTACTTGCCGAGGTAGCCGTCCGTGTAAATCTGTGTGAGCGTGAGGTTTCGGGTCAGGCCCAACCAGCTGTGCCCGGGATTGGGTCCCGCCTCGCGGTAGTGGTAGAGCACGTAGGCGATCAGGACGGTGACGACGTAGGCTGGCATGATGCGCCGCACCCGGTTACGCGCATAGCGACGCACCGACGGCCACGGACTGCCGGTGGCGGCCGATTTCACCCAGGGCCGGAACAGCAGGAATCCGGACAGGACGAAGAACATCGGTACGCCGATTTCCATCCGCGCACCGACCAGACCCCAGTAGCCGTGGGTGTATTTGCCGGTGGTGTAGGCGGCGTGGGTGCCCACCACCAGCAACGCCGCGACGGCACGGACACCGGTCAGCGACGCCACCCGGTCGACGCCAGCAGTCTGCTCGAGACCGCCCTGGGCGTCCTCGGCTTCCGACACCGTCATGCGTCGCGCTTCCGGGCCGGCTTGCCCTGGCCGGGGGGTTTCCTGGGTGTTCGGGTGTTGTCGGAGCGCCGGTCCGGGCGGAGGTTGATCAGCACCCCTGAGATACGGGTCTGCTCAAGCTTTTTCAGCACCGCCCGGGGTAGCTTGGCCGGGAGTTCCACCATGGAGAAGTCCGGCCCGATGGCGATGTGGCCGAAATCGCTGCGGTGCAGACCCCCCTCGTTGGCGATCGCGCCGACGATCGCACCCGGGCCGATGCGGTGCCGCTTGCCCACGTCGATTCGGTATGTGGTGAAAGGCTTTGTCTGTCTTGGCCTTTCCGGGCGCTCGCGGTTTTCGTCGCGTTCCTTGCGTTCTTTGCGCCGCTCCGGCGGCGGATCCGGTGCCAGCAGGAAAGCCTCACCGTCGCGAGATTGCAACGCCAGCGCTGCGGCGATTTCGGCCATCGGCACGTCGTGCTCGCGTTCGTAATCCTCCACCAGCCGGCGGAACAGCTCGATGCCCTGACTGCCGAGTGCGTCGGTGATCGAGTCGGCGAACTTAGCGACCCGCTGCGCGTTGACGTCCTCCACGGTCGGCAGTTCGGCCTCGACAAGCGTTTGCCGCGTGGCCTTTTCAATCGCCTTGAGCAGGTGGCGCTCCCGGGGCGAGACGAACAGCAGCGCGCTGCCGGACCGCCCCGCGCGGCCGGTACGCCCGATGCGGTGCACATAGGACTCGGTGTCGTGTGGAATGTCGTAGTTGAGCACGTGCGAGATACGCTCCACATCCAGCCCGCGGGCGGCGACGTCGGTGGCCACCAGGATGTCAATGCTTCCGTCTTTGAGTGCGGCGATCGTTCTCTCCCGCTGCCCTTGCGGGATGTCCCCGTTGATGGCCGCCGCGGAAAAGCCTCGGGCGCGCAGCCTTTCGGCCACCTCCTCGGTGGCCTGCTTGGTGCGCACGAAGACGATCATCGCCTCGAACGGCTCGACCTCGAGCACCCGCGTCAGGGCATCCATCTTGCGCGGGCCCGCCACCTGGATGTAGCGCTGCGAAATGTTGTCGGCGGTAGCGGTTTTCGCTTTGGAGGTGACTTCCAGTGGATCGTGCAGATATTTGGCGGTGATCTTGCGGATCGCCGGTGGCATGGTGGCAGAGAACAGCGCCACCTGTTTGTATTCCGGCGTCTCGGACAGGATGCGGTCGACCTCTTCGGCGAAGCCCATGGTCAGCATCTCGTCGGCCTCGTCGAGCACCAGGTAGTCCACCCGCGACAGGTCCAGCGTGCCGCGTTCCAGATGGTCGATAACGCGGCCCGGGGTGCCGACCACCACCTGGGCGCCGCGCCTGAGGCCGGCCAGCTGTACTCCGTAGGAGGCACCGCCGTAGATCGGCAGGACGTTGAGCTGGCGCAGCTGAGCGCCGTAGCGGCTGAACGCCTCGGCCACCTGCAGGGCCAGTTCGCGGGTGGGGGCCAGCACCAGCGCCTGGGTGGCTTTGCTGCTGGTGTCGATTTTGGACAGGATCGGCAGCGCGAAAGCCGCCGTCTTGCCGGTGCCGGTCTGGGCCAAGCCCACCACGTCCGAACCGGCCATCAGCGCCGGAATCGTCGCCTCCTGGATCCCGGTCGGGGATTCGTAGCCCACGGCAGCGATCGCACGCACGACATCGGGATGAATCTGCAGGTCGGCGAACGTCGTGACGGGTGCTTCAGTGGGATTTTCCGGGATTGCCATCAGGAGATGAAGTCTAGAGTGTGCCGCCCGGGCGGCCATGCCTGCCGCACCGCTGAGCGCGATGACGGTACGGTGCCCGGTGTGCGGACCCACCTTGCAGCGGCGCTGGCGGCTGCCACGATGGCAGTGGCGACACTGGCCGGATGCGGGTCGGGGGACTCTACGGTCGCCAAGACGCCGCAGGCCACCAAACCGACGTCGGCGGCGATGACGGCGGGCCCGGCGAACCCGCCACCGGGCACGGCGGCCCCACCCGCCACCAGCGAGCCGCCACCGGACCCGTGCGCGGTCAATCTCGGTTCACCCACCATCGCCAAAGTCGTCTCGGAGTTGCCCCGCGACCCGCGCAGTCAGCAACCCTGGAACCCAGAACCGCTGGGCGGCAACTACAACGAGTGCGCGCAGCTGTCCGCGGTGATCATCAAGGCCAACACCAACGTGGACAATCCGACCACCCGTGCGGTGCTGTTCCACCTGGGCAAGTTCATCCCGCAGGGCGTGCCGGACACCTACGGATTCAACGGGGTTGACCCGGCGCAGAGCACCGGGGACACCGTCGCGCTGACGTACGCCAGCGCAGTCGGTCTGCCCGCCACGGTGAAGTTCCGCTGGAACGGCAGCGGGGTGGAAATCATCGGTAATGGGCCTGGCCGCTGAGCGCTAGGGAATGTTAGGAGCGTCGCTGCCAGGCGTTCCGACCGAGCCGTCGGCACCGCCGGGACCACCGGGACCGCCCGCCTGGGCGACGTAAGCGCCGCCGGGGGTGTTGGTCGGGGTGGATTCGCCGCCGAGTCCGCCGATCCCACCGGTGCCCGGGTGCAGGGCGTCGACGTAGGTGCCACCGTTGCCGCCGGCACCGCCGTCGCCGCCGTGGGCGGTGGTGTTCGTGGAAGTGCCGCCGCTGTCGGCATAGACCTTGCCCCAACCGCCGTGACCACCGTCGCCGCCCCGGGCCAGCCCATTGTTGTGGCCGCCGTCGCCGCCGTCGCCGCCGATCGCCGTGCCGTTGATGACCTGTCCGGTGGGGTCAGCGGCGTCGACGTTGACCGACGTCCACCCGTCACCGCCGTCACCGCCGTTCCCGCCGTAGCCGATGCCGCCGTTCCCGGCGGTCGCGGTACCGCTGACGGTCGTGTTGTTCACGCCGGTGACCTGGCCGCCGCCACCCCGGCCGCCGGTCGCACCGGCGGTGGTGGCCGCGCCGCCGTCGCCGCCGAAGGCGGTGCCGTCAGCAGTTCCGTTGCCGGTGGACAGCACCACCGCGTAGTTGCCCTGGCCGCCGTGGCCACCGCCGGTGGCGTTGCCACCGTCGCCGCCGTAGGCGAATCCGGTTGCGTGGCCACCGGTTTGGCCGGTGTAGCCGGCCTGAATTTCGCCGGAGCTTCCGTTGCCGCCGACGCTGCCGACACCGGTGCCGCTACCTCCGGCGCCGCCCTTGCCGAGTCCGTCGGCGAAGCCGTTCACATAGGCATTGGTGTCACCTACGCCGCCGTTGCCACCGACGCCGCCATTGAGGCCGTCGCCGCCCGCGCCACCGAGGCCGGTGCCGCTCGCGTGACCGTTCGCGCCGTAGGCGTAGATGGCTCCTTCGCCGCCGCTTCCGCCGGTGCCGCCGACGGTGGCATTGCCGCCGTCTCCGCCGTGACCCGTGCCGCTGGCGCTACTGCCGGACGCGATGGCCTGAACGTCGCCATATCCTCCGGCACCACCTGCGCCACCGGTGTCTCCGTCGCCGCCGTCGCCGCCGATCGCATGACCACCGGCCACTACACCGCCGTTGTCGGCGATGACGTCGGCGGCGCCGCCGCTGCCGCCAGTGCCGCCGTTGGTGCCGAGTCCGGCGTTGCCGCCCTGGGCGGTGCTGCCGGCCACGGTGCTGCCTACGCCGTCGGCGGTGATGCTGGCGTTGCCGCCCATCGCGGTGCTGCTGTTCTGCCCACCAGTCGCACCGCTCGCCGAGATGCTGCCCCCGTTGGTGGCACTCACCGTCGCCGCCGTGCCGATCTGCCCGGCCACCGCATCACCGGCCACCGCAGAGCTGTCGATCACCGTGCCATTGACCGCCAACACCTGACCCGTCCCCCCGGAAACACCCGCCGTGGAATCACCACCGGTCGCGGTACTGCCGGTGATCACACCACCACTACCGGGATCACCGAAGGTCCCGGCGACCACATAGCCCTGGCCACCCAACGCGCCCACACCACTGCTGGAATCACCGCCGACACCACCGGTCGCAGTGCTGTCAGTGGCGATACTGCCCGTTCCGTTGGCCACGATCCGGCCCTGACCACCCGACCCGCCGGTACCACCGGAGGTACCCGCACCACCATTGCCGCCCGTGGCCGTACCACTGGCCTGACTGTTCTGACCGAACGCCTGAACATTGCCGATGGTGCCGTTCCCACCGTGGCTGCCGACACCGGTGCCAGTGCCACCATCACCGCTTTGACCTGTACCGCCGGCGTACGCCCCGGCGTTGAAGGCACCGACCTGACCGCTGCTGCCGTTACCACCGACACCACCGAGCAGACCATCACCACCGTCCCCACCTAAACCGCTGCCATCGGCCACCGCACCCAGACCCCCGGCCACCACACTGCCGATACCACCATTGCCGCCGGTACCACCGCCGGTCGCATCACCACCGGCACCACCGGTGCCAAACCCGCTGGCCGCCCCACCATCACCGCCGATACCCGGCCGCACGAAGCCACCCTGAATATTGCCCTGGCCCCCGTTACCACCGACACTGCCCACGCCATCAGCGTTGCCACCCTGACCACCCAGGCCCTCACCCGACGCGCTACCACCAGCACCACCCTGCAAACCGGCACTGACCTCCGAAGCACCACCATGGCCACCCACACCACCATTGACACCCCCACCACCAGCACCACCGGTCGCCGAAGCATCCAAAACCGAACCACCCTGGTTGGCAACCATATTGGCGTCACCACCCACACCACCCACACCACCGCTGACCCCGCCGGCTCCGCCAGCGCCGCCGTAGGCACCGCTGTTGGCGGACACAGTGCTGCCCGCCCCGTCAGCAGACACCGTGCCCGCACCGCCGGCACCGCCGACGCCGCCGGCCGCGGTGCTCGTGCCGGCCCCACCGACACCGCCCTGGCCGCCATGGGCGGTGCCGAGGACGCTGCCGCCGTTGGTCTGCTGGATGAGGGCGCCGCCGCCCCCACCACCGCCGCCGCCGCCATAGCCGGAGATCGGAAGAGCGTCGTGCCCGCAGCTCCCGCCCCACCCGTGCCGCCGGCACCTGCGGTCGCGCCGGCGCCGAGGGCGAAGCCGCCGCCGCCCTCGCCGCCCTTGCCGCCGGCGCCGAACACGCCACCGTCGGTTCCGACACCACCCATTCCTCCCGTGCCCCCGCCGCCGCCGGCCTGCGCGAAGGTGCCGACGACGCCGTTGCCTGCACCGCCCTTGCCGCCGACCCCACCCGTGCCGCCGGCGCCGCCGCCTGTGCCGTTGATGCCGTGGCCACCCGTGCCGCCGGTGCCGCCGTTACCGCCGGCGGTGCCCGGGCCCGCGAAGGCGGCCGGCTGACCGGCACCCCGGCCCCACCGGTGCCGCCGGTGCCGCCCACTCCCGCAACACCAGCAGCGCCGTCCGTGCCGAAGAGACCCGCGGAGCCACCCGCGCCACCGACGCCCGCGTCACCGCCCGCCCCGGCATGGCCGCCGGTACCGCCGGCCATGCCGACTCCGGCGCCCCCGGTACCACCGGCGCCGCCCATGCCGCCGCTGCCGCCCGCGCCGCCGGCTCCGGCGGTAGACAGCATGCCCCAGCTACTGCCGCCCGCACCGCCGGTACCGCCAACTCCGGCGTTGCCGCCGGCTTCGCCGGTTGCGCCGGCGATCAGCGCGTCGGCGCCGGTATAACCCGTGCCACCGGTTCCGCCGACGCCGCCCTGTCCGCCGGCCCAGCCGAACAGCGCCCGGCTGGTACCGCCGACGCCACCGGTCCCGCCGCCGCCGCCGGCGAATGTCGGCCCGCCGACGCCGCCGATGCCGCCGGCACCCCCGGCCCCGCCGAAGCCGCCCAACCACCCGCCGGCGCCACCATGACCACCAACACCACCGGTCGCACCAGCGGCACCCATCCCTCCTGCCCCGCCGGCACCGCCATTGCCGAACAGGCCGGCATCACCGCCGGCGCCACCGGCGCCGCCGCCGGTCGTCCCGGACCCGCCGCTACCGCCATTGCCCCAGAGGATCCCGCCCGCTCCACCCGCCTGACCGGTCCCCGCCGCGCCGTTGGCGCCGTCACCGATCAGGGGGCGTCCCAGGAAAGTGTTGGTGGGCGCGTTGATCAGCCCGAGGATGTTCTGCTCCAGCGTCTGTAGCGGCGTAGCGGCAGTGGCATCCGCGGCCCCGTACATCAACCCGCCCGAGCTCAGCGCGCGCACGAACTGGTCGTGGTAGGCCGCCACCTGGGAGCTCAACGCCTGGTACTCCTGACCATGACCGCCGAACAAAGTCGCAATGGCCGAAGAGATTTCGTCCTCGGCAGCGACCATCAGCTGCGTCGTGGCGCCGGCGGCGGCCGCGTTCGCCGCGCGGATCGATGATCCCAGACCGGCCAGATTCGTAGACGCCGCAGCCAGTTAAGCCGGAACAGCGAACACAAAAGACGACATTGCAGGCCCCCTCACCCGACTTCAGAGAAATCTCTGAATCCCCACTAGGTTCGGGAACATTACGCGCGAAATTACGAGTTTCCCAGGAATTTCTACAAACTTGACTGAATCAACTTTGGAGCGCTAAATCCGGTCTCTCACAGTTTTTTGACCTGACACCGCCGCCAATAATTCACGCTGCAGAAAATTAGACAGACGAATATTTAATGCCGCTTAACTTAACTATTAATCTTGCTTAATTAATCAATCGGGCAGCCGGAAATTTTCGTCGCCGTCAAACTACGGACGAACCACACCGTCCGCGTTCCACGCGTTCTGGACAACGGAGAGGCCCGCCGAAGCGGGCCTCTCGTGTGATTCTCCTTCCAAGAAGGGGACTCTGGGGTTTACGGGAGGTTGGCCCCGTTCGGGGCGACGATGATCGTTCCATCCAGGTTCTGGTGGACCGTCGCATCGATGTTGGCCGCACCGCCGGCCCCACCGACGACACCGGTGCCATTGCCGCCGTGACCGCCGGTGGCGATGGTGTTGTTCGCCGACGGGAACGGAGCGGTCCCAGCAGGAAGCGTCGCCGAGATGTGGCCCAGACCGCCCGCACCGCCTTGGCCGCCGACGTTGATGCCACTGCCACCTGCACCGCCGGTCGCGGCCGCACCGGCAGCGGAGGTGTTGTCACCCAGGGCGAAGATCTTGCCGTCGCCACCGATGCCGCCTACGCCGCCATTGACACCCGAGCCGCCGGCGCCGCTGTGCGCCGTACCGCTGGCCACAGCGTTCGTCCCACCGGCACCGATCGCCGAGGTGCCGCCGGTACCACCGGTGCCGCCGCCGCTGGCGGCGCCGCCGTCACCACCGATACCCGTGCCACTGGCCGTCCCGCCCTGGCCGCCCGCCGGCGGACCGGTGAACGGTTTGGCGCTCTGGATGTCGGAGTTGCCGGCGTTACCGCCGTGGCTGCCGGCACCCGTAGCCGAGCCACCGTTACCTCCGGTGGACGATCCGTACGAGAAGCCCTGCGCACCGGCCTCGAGCTCACCGAAGCCACCGCTACCACCTGTGCTGCCGGCGCCGGTTGCGGACCCGCCGTTACCGCCGGTGGCGACCGCAGCGTGCGTGGCATCACCGACCTGGCCGCCAGCGGTTTGGCCCGAGCCGGCCTGCGGCGACGCGACGAGGTAGGCGTTGCCACCGGCGCCACCGGTGCCACCATTGCTGCCCGACCCGCCAGTGCCGCCGGTGGCGGTGCCGTTGGTGACGTGTCCACCGAGGGTGGCTCCGGCGAAGCCGGCACCGCCCAATCCGCCGGTGGCGCCGTTGGTGCCGCCGGCCCCTCCGTTACCGCCGGTGACGTTGGTGTCGGTGATGGACGTGAGGTTGCCGTCGGCTGCCACGATCGCGGCACCGCCTTCGCCACCGACCCCGCCCGTCGCGGTGTTGTTGCCGTTACCGCCGACGGCACCGTTTCCGCCGGTGGCGGTGCTGTTCGTGACGGTGGCGCTGTTGGTGGCCGACATGTCCGCACCGCCACCGCCGCCACCGCCGCCGCCGCCGAAGCCGCGCGCGCTGGTGGTGCCGGCCGCACCGGAGCCGCCGGCCGCACCGGTGCCTCCGGTGGCGCCGGTGCCCACACTGGCACCGCTGCCGCCGGTGCCGCCGTGGCCACCGCTGCCGAAGAGGGCGCCGCCGGTGGCCGTGCCGCCGGTTCCACCGTCGCCACCGAAGCCGCCGAACTGCCCGCCGATGACCCCCGGCGCCAAGGTGACCGCACCCTGGCCGTCGCCGCCGGTGCCGCCGTCGCCGCCGTTGCCGCCGCCCGCAGTGCCGCCGTTACCACCGTCGCCGCCCCGACCACCGAGGCCGGCCTGAACGCCGGTGCCGCCGCCGATGCCGTTACCGCCGTCACCACCGTCACCGCCGTGGCCGTAGGTTCCGGCCGCACCACCGGCACCGCCGGCGCCGCCGTTGAAGTGGTTGTTTGCCGCACTGGCAGCGTTGGCGTTGGCGCCGTTACCACCGGCACCGCCGTCACCACCACTGGTGGGCGAGAAGCCGGCCGAGCCGGCGCCACCGGCGCTACCGCCGGGTCCGCCTGCCAGACCCGGGGTGCCCGCCGCACCACCGACACCTGGGTTGGAGCCAGCGCCGCCCTGGCCGCCGACGCCCACGGAGCCGGCCGCGCCGACCACGCCGTTGCCTGCGTTCCCGCCGTGACCCGCTGCTCCGCCGGCCCCGCCGTTGCCCGCGTCGCCGCCGTTGCCGCTGGTGCCGGTGCCGAGAGCCGTGCCGCCCTTGCCGCCGGCGCCACCCTGGCCGCCGTTCTGTCCGTTGTGGGCGTTGCCGCCGTTGCCGCCGTTGCCGGTGCCGACGCCCGGGTTGCCGTCGGCGCCGTTGCCGCCGCTGCCGCCGGCTCCGCCGTCGCCGGCCAGACCGCCGTTGCCGCCCTGCCGCCGTTGCCGATGTGGCCGACCGAGCCGCCACTGCCGCCGACGCCACCGGCGCCACCGTTGCCGCCGGCCGTCGCGTCGTCGAGAGCGTCAGTACCGGAGAGGCCGCTGTTGGGCGCGGCGTTGGTGCCATTGGTGCCGGTGTTACCGGCCCCGCCGATACCGCCGTTACCACCGGCGCCGCCGTTGCCCGCCGAGCCACCGGCACCGCCGGCACCGCCGGCGCCGCCCTGGCCACCGACGTGGAAGGCATCGTGGGACGCCGCGCCGTGGCCGCCGTCGCCACCGGTACCACCGGCGCCGGTCACGCCGCCGCCGATGCCGCCATCCCCGCCCTTGCCGCCTTGGCCGGCGCCGAAGAGGACGGAGGTGGCGTCAGCGCCACGACCGCCGTCACCGCCATTGGTGCCCGCGGTGGGCGAGGTGCCGGCTGCGCCGTCCGCACCCTTGCTGCCAGCGCTGCCGGTGCCGGCACCGGCCGCGCCGCCCGTGCCGCCGCCTCCGCCGGTGCCCGGAGCGGCTCCGTTGCCGCCCTTGCCGCCGTCACCGGCGAAGCCGTTGGTGCCGACCACGCCGTTACCGCCGTTGCCGGCCGTCCCGGCCGCTCCGCCGGCCCCGCCGTCACCTGCCGCACCACCGTTGCCGTTGACGCTGCCCAGCACGGCTGCACCGCCCTGGCCTCCGCCGCCGCCTTTGCCACCGGTGCCGCCGGCCGCGCCGCTGCCGCCCTTGCCTCCGGAGCCGTCGGCCGCAGCCGGGTTACCGTCGTGGCCGGTACCGCCGTTGCCGCCGGCACCGGCCGCGCCGCCGAGACCACCTTTACCGCCCATGCCGCCGTTGCCGGACACCGTGCCGCCTGCGCCGCCCTGGCCACCCTGGCCGCCCTGGCCGCCCTGACCGCCGATCGAGCCGTCGGTGCCGTCGACCGACCCGAGGGTCCCGTCGGCGCCGTTGGCGCCGGCGTGGCCCTGCCCACCGGCACCGCCATCGCCACCGGCCCCGCCAGTGCCGGTCCCGCCGACGCCACCTTGGCCGCCCTTGCCTCCGCCGCCGCCCTGGCCGGCGTCAACATGGGCGACGGTGCCGTCGGCGCCTGCACCACCGTGGCCACCGCTGCCTCCGTTGCCGACCGAACCGCCGTCGCCGCCGGCCCCGCCGGACGCGCCGTTGAACACGCCGAAGCTGGCGCTCAAGGCGTTGGCGCTGGCGCCGTTGCCGCCGTTGCCGCCATTGCCGCCGGTGCCGTTGGCCCCGGCCGTGCCGGCATTGCCGTCGCTGCCGCCGGTCCCGCCGGTGCCGTGCGCGCCGACGGTGCCGGCGGCGCCACCGGTGCCCGGGTTAGCACCACTGCCACCGGCACCGCCGGCGCCGACATTGCCGATACCGGCACCGCTGGTCACGACCACGCCGCTACCCGCGTTGCCACCGTTACCGGCGTTGCCACCATTGCCGCCACTGCCCGCGTTCCCGCCGCTGCCGTTGACGCCGATTCCTTGGACGTTGCCACCGGCGCCGCCGGCGCCGCCCTTACCGCCGCCGCCGCCGTTCTTGCCGTCGCCGCCGTCACCGGCTGTGCCGAAGAGGGAGGTGGGGTCGCCGTCGGCACCGGTGCCTCCGTTGCCGCCGTTGCCGCCGGCGCCGCCCTGGCCGCCGTCGCCGCCACGACCACCGTTACCCGACGTCACGCCGCCCTTACCGCCGGCGCCGCCATCACCGCCGTCGCCGCCGCCGGTGCCGGCCGTGCCGTCAGTGCCGCTGCCACCACTGTTGGGCGCGGCGTTGGTGCCGTTGGTTCCGGCCGTTCCGGCCGCGCCGGCACCGCCGGTGCCGCCGGCTCCACCGTTGCCGTACTTCCCGCCGTCGCCACCGATTCCACCGGCGCCGCCCTTCCCGCCGGCGGTGGTGGCGGCGGCGCCGTTACCACCGGCACCGCCGTCACCGCCGCTGATCGGTGAGGTGCCGGCCGTGCCGTTCGCGCCCACGCTGCCACCGGTGCCACCGGTGCCCTTCGCGCCGCCGGTGCCGCCGGCCCCGCCGACACCCGGGTCGGCGCCGGCCCCGCACGTGTGCTCTTCCGATCTGTGCCGCCGGCGCCGACGACGCCGTTGCCGGCGTTGCCGCCGTGCCCGGCCGTACCACCGTTGCCGCCGTTTCCAGCGGCCCCGCCGCTGCCGTTGGTGCCGATCCCCTGGACGTTGCCGCCGGCCCCGCCGGCCCCGCCCTTACCGCCGTTTGCGCCATTGGCGCCGTCGCCGCCGTTGCCGCCGTTACCCAGTGGAGAGAGGGGGTTGCCGTCATGGCCGGTCCCGCCGTTACCCCCATTGCCGCCCTGACCGCCCTGACCGCCTTGACCGCCGGCTCCGCCGTTACCCGATATCGTGCCGCCCTTACCGCCGGCGCCGCCGATACCGCCATCGCCGCCGGCCGTGCCGGCAGTGCCGTTGGTGGCGTCGGGTGCCAAGGCGGTGCCGTCGTTGCCGTTGGTGCCGTTGGTACCTGGCGCACCGGCGCCGCCGTTACCGCCCGCACCACCGTTACCGACCGATCCACCGTTGCCGCCAGCCCCGCCTGCCGCTCCGTTGACCACGCCGAAGCTGGCGCTCAGGGCGTTCGCGCTCGCACCGTTGCCGCCGTGGCCCCCGTCGCCACCGGTCCCGAGGACGCCCGCTGTGCCGGCCGCGCCTGCGTGGCCGCCCGGACCACCCGCTGCGCCTACGGCGCCCGCTGCTCCCCCAGCCCCGGGGTTGGCCCCGTCGCCACCCACACCGCCGGTTCCGACGTTGCCGATGCCCGGCCCACTCGTCACCACGACGCCGTTGCCGCCGCTGCCGCCGTTACCGGCGTTGCCGCCGTTGGCGCCGTTACCGGCATTGCCACCGTTGCCGGCGTTGCCCAGGCCGAGCGCCGCGCCGCCCTGGCCGCCGTCGCCGCCGATGCCGCCCTTGCCGCCGCCCATGCCGGCGGCGCCGTCACCGGCCTTACCGAACAGGGAGGTGGGGTCGCCGTTGGCGCCGCTACCGCCGTTACCGCCGTTACCGCCGACTCCGGCGTTCCCGCCGTTGCCGCCGGCGCCGCCGTTACCCGAGATCGCGCCACCCAGGCCGCCCTTGCCGCCCTTGCCGCCGTTGCCGCCGTCCCCGCCGGCCGTACCGGAGGTGCCGTTGGCGCCACTGTTGGGCGCGCCGTCGGTCCCGTTGGTGCCGGCCAGGCCGGCCGCGCCGTTGCCGCCGTTACCGCCGGCCCCGCCGTTACCGAACGCCCCGGCGTTACCGCCGGCCCCGCCGTCGCCGCCGGTGCCGCCAGGAGTAGTGGCGTTCGCACCGACGCCGCCTGCGCCGCCGTTACCGCCGCTGTTCGGCGTCGCGCCGGTCAGGCCGTCCGCACCCTTGTTGGGACCGACGCCGCCGCCGGTGCCGCCGGCGCCGCCGGTGCCCGGGTTAGCGCCATTGCCGCCGGCTCCACCGCTGCCGGCCACACCGCCGGGAGTGGTGACGACACCGTTGCCGCCCAGGCCACCGTTACCGGCCGCACCGCCGACTCCGCCGTTACCGCCGGCCCCGCCGACCCCGTGGCTGCCTGACCCGCCGGCGGCCACAGATCGGAAGAGCACACGTCCGCCACCACCGGTGCCGCCGTTGCCGCCGAGCGCGCCGTTCACCCTTACCGCCCACGCCGGTGAGCGAGGCGTTGCCCGCCGCACCATCGCCGCCGTTGCCGCCGGCCCCGCCGGTGCCACCGGTGCCGCCGACCCCACCGGCACCACCGTTACCGGAGATCGAGCCGCCCAGACCACCGTTGCCGCCGGTGCCGCCACTGCCGCCGAGGCCGCCGCCGGTCCCGTTGGTGCCGTCGGCACCCGGGGTGACGGGCGTGCTGCCGTTGGTGCCGGCCAACCCGGCCGCGCCGTTGCCGCCGGCTCCACCGGCGCCACCGTTGCCGACCGCTCCGCCGTTACCACCCGTGCCGCCGTTGCCGCCGCTCGCGCCGGCCAACAGCGGAGTAAAGCCGGCGCCACCCACGCCGCCGTCGCCGCCGCTGGTGACCGCGGCGCCGTGGTTACCAGCCACGCCGGCGACCCCGGTGCCGGCGGCCCCGCCGATACCCGCCGCGCCACCACTGCCGCCACCGCCGAAGGCGCCGGGGTTACCGCCATTGCCGCCTGTGCCACCGTTCGGGTCGAGCAGGCTGCTGCCGGCCGCACCCGCGCCGCCGGTGCCCGGAGTTCCGGCACCACCGCCTATACCGCCATTGCCGCCGTTGCCGTTCGCGCCCGCACCGCCGAGGAAGCCACCGGCACCGCCGCTGCCGCCGGTACCGCCGTCCCCACCGAGACCGCCATTGCCGCCGTCGCCGGCGTTGCCGCCGTGACCGGCGTTCACACCGGCAATGCCGGCGAGACCGTCACCGCCACGTCCGCCGAGACCGCCCGCCCCACCGAGGCCGCCGGCGCCACCGGTGCCGCCATCACCCAGGAACAAGCCGCCGGCGCCGGCGGCACCGCCGGCACCACCGTGGCCGCCGGCGCCCGCCTGACCGCCGTTCGTACCCGGGAAGCCGGCAACGCCGGCAGTGCCGGCTCCGCCTGTCCCACCGACACCGCCGGCGCCACCAGCCCCACCGTCACCGAAGAACCAGGCCTTGCCGCCCATTCCGCCGGCCCCGCCGACTCCTCCTACCAGGCCGATACCGCCGGGAATACCCACACCGCCGGCCCCGCCGGCGCCGCCGTTGCCCATCAGCCAACCGCCGGTGCCACCGGCACCGCCCGCCCCGCCGGCGATACCGACGCCGCCGGCACCGCCGTTGCCGATCAGCCCGGCATTCCCGCCGTTAGCGCCGTTGATGCCGGCGCCGCCGTCGCCGAAGAAGAACCCGCCGGCACCGCCGGTCGGGTTTGCCGCAGTACCGGTAGCACCGTTGGCAATCAGACCCCGCCCGAACAGCAGGGTGGTGGGAGCGTTGATGATCGGGTCGATCACCTGGCCGAACGGACTGTTGATCCATCCCTCGCCGATCGCGTGGATCGGCCCGTAGATCAGCGTCTGGAACGCACCACCCAGCGGTGAACTCGCCGCCGCCAGTGGCAACGCGTTGAAAGCCTCGGCTGCCGCGTACATCCCGCCGCCTGAGGACAACGCCTGCACGAACTGGCTGTGGAAGCTCGCTACCTGCGAGCTGATCGTCTGGTACTCCTGTCCCAGATTTCCGAACAGCTCCGCAATCGCCGCCGACACCTCATCCTGGCCCGCGGCCAGGATGTTCATCGTCGGGAACGCCGCCGCCGCGTTGGCCGCACCGATCGACGAGCCGATCGCGGTCAAGTCCGTGGACGCGCTGGCCAAAGCCTCCGGCAATGCGATTACGTATGACATTTCTGACTCCCAACAGCTAGTTGCGACACTCGGGCTCACACTCGAAGTCTGTTTCGGGACAGTACGCGCACAGACTCGGTTTTCGGAACAATTTTTTAATTTTTCTTCGGCATATTTTCGGCGCGCTTAAACAGGTTGAAATTAATGTTTATGGAAGTACATCTTTATGCCAATATGGATGCGTAGAAAGCCATTCTTATTTATGCGTTTATATATGCCCGTGGCCCCTCGGGCAGTGATGATTTCACTGCGGCCAGCTGGCTGTCTTTCAGCCTTAACCGCAGGTAGAGGCGATTTTATGCCCGTCCAAGGCCGCCCCCATCCACTCGCCGAGGACGCCGACGCAACCTCGGACTTATTCGTAGTCCGACCGCCTCTGATGCCGGACTTAATATCTGCTCGCACTCCAGCGGTGAGCGCCGCGTTGTTTGGCGTACAGCAAGGTAAAAATTGACTGCCGCTACCCGCGTCCTACGCCCGTAGACATAGCAGGACTCGTGCGTTTCAATAACTTTTCAAGCGTGCGCATCGCGCTGTTTCGTGGTGCGGAACGCTCGTCAGGATGGGGCGGTTGATGTCGGGACTGGTCTCGGATCCGCGGCGCAGTGTTGCTCGGCGCGCACGCAGTGGGCCGGTGCGCCCGGCGCGGAAACCCACTCGTCCGGGCTTGACGACCCACCAGGTGACAGGTGTGACGCGGTGATCACCGGCGCCTTCCTTGCTGAAGCAGCTTCCGTGGCGGACAACAAGCTCATCGTTTCGGGCGGCGTTCTGTCTCGCTACGCAGTCGGGCCGGACCGGGAAGCCACCTTCGTGCTCGTGGTGCTGACGCAGGCTGAGACAGACAGTCCGATGCGACGGGTCGAGGTGGAAATCCGCCCCCCGACGGGCGATGACGCGCTGGTCGTCGAGTACGCGATGCCCGAGGCGGCGGCCTGCAGCGAAATCGGATTCGCCTTCTTCGTCATCGACGTGAGACTGCCGGTAGATGGCCGTTGGGTGTTCGTGGTCACCGGCGGTGCGGGAACGTTCTCGATTCCCCTTCAGGTGGTGCAGGGCTGGCCCGGCGAGCCGGGCCGAGACTGAACTCGGGACCGGTCAACCGGCCAGATCGGGGTAGGCCTGCAGGATTGCCGCCACCACCAATGCCTGAACGCTCGTCTCCTCATCTGCGGCCAGCCGTTTCAGCGCCCGGTGCGAAGCGCGCGGCAGGTCAAGGGTGGTCCGAACACCACCGCTCGTGCCGCGGTGCACCAGCGACGCACCGGCCAGCGCCCCGGGGCTCTGCAGCCCGGAACTGATCGCGCCACGAACCAGGTCACCCATGGTTGTGTCGAGGTCCAACGCGCGCCGTTTGAGCGCTGTACGCATCGCCGGGAGCAGGTGCAGCGTGGTGCGCAGCGCCTCGTAGGCCACCGGCGTGGGCGGACGGGTGGTCCGGACGGCGTCGACACCCTGGAACGTGCTTGCCGCCCGCGCGGTCGCTGCGGCTCCGGTAGGCCGGCGGATCACGGCGGCGCGGACCGCGTCGGCCGTTGAAAGCTTGTCCGTCATGGCGTCTTTGCCTCCTCGTCGATCCCTAACGCGACCATCAGCTCGTCGAGGACGTCTACGTAATCGCCCAGGTCGCGCGGCATGCCGCGCCCAAATGCCCGCTCGATCGCGGGTAGGTACCGCACGATGCTCCTGAGCACCGGAGCGTTCGCCTCCGCCAGCGCGCGCGGCATCTCTACCGCTTCAGCTTTCCGCATGTCCGCCAGCGTGAGCAGAATCGTCGTGGGACGGTGCGCCGTGATGTCCAGCGTCGGCCAGATGCGGTCGACGTCCGCGGCGCGTGGTCCGGTGGGGATGATCACCAGGTCGGCCGCGTCTACGGCCGCATCGATTGCCTCGGCCGTGCCGGGCGGGCAATCAACCAGGAGCACCTCGTCCGGCTTGCTCGAGAGAACCCGCATGTCCGTCGCTGTCGCCGGGGTGACTTCAAACGGCAGCGGCGTCCCCAGGTGTGCCGCCCGGTCAGCCCACGACGATGCCGATCCCTGCGGGTCGGCATCAATGACGCGCACCGGAACTCCACGTCGCACCAGAGCCGCGGCCAGAAACATCGCGGTCGTCGTCTTTCCCACACCGCCCTTGGTGTGCACAAGTGCCCAGATCAACGCTCTTCCCCCCAACCCCACTGGAGGCGCGCACGAGCGCGCATGTCGGAACCAAGTGCGCCACGTGCGGCGTCGGAATCCGGGTCGCCAGACCCTCTGCCGCGGAATCCCATTGCTTCCGTGCCGCAGTCACGACTGACACCGCACTCCCCCAACTGTTCCCCACCGGTTCTCGAGTACGAGAAAATCGTGCGGGAAACCGGTCGCGTCTCCTAGAGCACTTCGGCTCTTTATTTGCGACGAGGTGCCGGCAGCGCGACGAGTCCTGCGGACGCCGCGGCTTCTCGGCCGACGACCAAGGAAGCTCAGATGTGAAGACGCAGCGGCCGAACACTTCGGCACGTTGGTCGCCAAGGACGATAATTGCTCCACCCCTCACTACACGCCGTTCGATGCAGAGCATCGCCGAAATCTCCCAGCCCAGTTCGGGGACGCTACGCGCTGTTTCGCATTATGCATGAGTTTTCAATGAATTGACTGAAAGAAATTCCGGCGCAGATACCTCCCAGAAGTATCGAAAATCGACGATCACCCGCACCGACGTCACCCAGCGCGCGAAGCTGGTGGACTGCGGGTCTGCTCCTGCACCCCGAACATATTCCAAGCGTGGTGAGGTGCCCGGGTTGTCATGCAGGTCACGCAGCTTTGTTACGCGAACGACAATGGGCGCCACCGTGCCGCCACATTTTCCAACTCGCCGGAATATTTCGTTTATCGGACATATTTGCGCATTTAATGATTAACAATTTGAATTAACGGTTAGGGAAATTACCACGCCCCGAGAGGGACGGCGACACACCCGCGGTGGACCATCGACCCCGCACCGCCCGTCCCGCGGTCGCCGTCATGTCACACCCCTCGCCTACCGTTACCCCTGTGTTCGTCACAGACGGCAACATCGTCTACAGCGCTTCGGATCTCGCGTCCGCCGCGCGGTGCGAGTACGCCCTGCTGCGGGATTTCGACGCCAAATTACGGCGCGGTCCGGCGGTGTCCGTCGAAGACGAATTGCTGGCGCGCACAGCCACTCTCGGTGACGACCATGAGCGGCGCAGGCTGGCCCGGCTACGCGGTCAGTTCGGAGACGAGATCGCCGTCATCGGCCGTCCCGCGTACACCTACGCCGGTCTCACGGCCGCATCCGACGCCACCCGGCGCGCCATCGCCGGCCGCGCCCCGGTGGTCTACCAGGCAGCCATGTTCGACGGCCGGTTCGTCGGTTTCGCCGATTTCCTGATCCGCGACGGCGACCGGTACCGAGTCACGGACACCAAGCTGGCGCGCTCACCGAAGGTCACCGCGCTGTTGCAACTGGCGGCATACGCCGACGCGCTGACGACGGCGGGCGTTCCCATCACCCCGGACGCCGAACTGGAACTCGGCGACGGCACGGTCGTGCGCTACCGCCTCAGCGACCTGATGCCGGTCTACCGGACCCAGCGCGCGCAGCTACAGAAGCTGCTGGACGAGCATTACGCCTCAGGCCGTGCCGTGCGCTGGGAGGACACCGGGGTGCAGGCGTGCTTCCGATGCCCGCTGTGTATCGAACAGTTGCGCGCCCGCGACGACCTGCTGCTGGTCGCCGGCATGCGAGTCAGCCAGCGCGAGAAGCTGATTGACGCCGGTGTCGGCACCATCGGCGAGCTGGCCGACCGCAGCCGGGCGGTGCCCGGCCTGGGCACCCAAATATTGGGCCGGCTGACCGCGCAGGCGAAACTGCAGTTACGCCAACGCGATAGCGGCACCGCGCAGTACGAGGTAGCCGATCCGCAGCCGCTGGCGCTGCTGCCCGAACCGAACCCGGGCGACCTGTTCTTCGATTTCGAAGGCGACCCATTGTGGACCGCCGACGGTCGCCAATGGGGACTGGAATATCTGTTCGGCGTCCTGGAAGCGGGCCCGGCGGGGAGATTCCGTCCGCTGTGGGCGCATGACCGCATCGACGAGCGGGCGGCGCTCAAGCAATTTCTGACCCTGGTGGCCAAGCGCCGCAAGCGCTACCCGAACATGCACATCTACCACTACGCGGCCTACGAGAAGACGGCGTTGCTGCGGCTCGCCGGTCGCTACGGCGTCGGCGAGGACGAGGTCGACGACCTGTTGCGCAACGGCGTATTAGTGGACCTTTATCCGTTGGTGCGCAAGAGCATTCGCGTGGGCGCCGAAAGTCTGAGCCTCAAGGCGCTGGAGCCGCTTTACATGGGCACCCAGTTGCGTTCGGGCGATGTCACCACCGCCACCGACTCCATCACCTCCTATGCGCGGTACTGCGAACTGGTGGCCGCGGGCCGCGCGGACGAAGCGGCGACGGTGCTCAAGGAAATCGAGGAGTACAACCACTACGACTGCCTGTCCACCCGCAAGCTGCGGGACTGGTTGCTGATTCTGGCCTGGGAATCCGGCGTCACGCCGATCGGTGTTCAGCCCGTCCCCGAGCGCGACAGCATCAAGGACCACGATCAGCTCGCGACGACACTGGCGACGTTCACCGGCGACGCCGCCGCCGGTAACCGCACTCCTGAACAGCGGGCCGTCGCCCTGGTGGCCGCCGCCCGCGGATATCACCAACGCGAGGACAAGCCGTTCTGGTGGTCGCACTTCGACCGGCTGAACTATCCGCTCGACGAATGGTCGGATAACACAGACGTTTTCGTCGTCGACTCCGCAACCGTCGTCACCGACTGGCACACGCCGCCGCGCGCCCGCAAGCCGCAGCGCCGGGTGCAGCTCAACGGGGAACTGGCCCGCGGCGACCTCAACACGGAAGTGTTCGCGCTCTACGAGCCGCCCGCGCCGACCGGCATGGCCGAGGATCCCGACCGCCGCGGTGCGGGCCGGGCCGAAGTCGTCGGGGTCGACGACCCGAGCCTGCCTGCCGTGGTGACCATCCTCGAACGGACCGGCAAGGACGGCAACATCTTTCACCAGTTGCCGTTCGCGCTGACGCCGGGCCCGCCGGTGAAGACCACCGCGCTACGCGAGTCCATAGCGATGACGGCACACGCCGTGGCAACCGGTTTGCCGGACCTGCCCCGCACCGCACTCATCGACCTCCTGCTGCGGCGCCCGCCACGCACCCACGGCGCTACGTCGTTGCCGCGCACCGACGACACCGTCGCCGACATCACCGCCGCCACGCTGAGCCTCGATTCGTCCTACCTCGCGGTCCACGGACCACCCGGAACCGGCAAGACGCACACCGCCGCCCGGGTGATCAAAACGCTGGTCACCGAATATTGTTGGCGCGTCGGCGTGGTCGCGCAATCGCATGCGGCGGTGGAGAATGTCTTGGACTGCGTGGTCGACGCCGGCCTGGACCCGGCTCTCGTCGCCAAGAAGGGCACCGCCGGCGCGCGGTGGCAGGAGATCGACGCGAACCGATACCCGGCGTTCATCGCCGACCACGCGGGCTGCGTAATCGGCGGTACTGCTTGGGATTTCGCCAATGCCCAGCGGGTGCCCCCGGGCAGCCTGGACCTGCTGGTGATCGATGAGGCGGGACAATTCTGTCTGGCCAACACCATCGCGGTGGCGCCGTCGGCCACCAACCTGTTGCTGCTCGGGGATCCGCAACAACTGCCGCAGGTCAGCCAGGGCACCCATCCGGAACAAGTCGACATCTCGGCGCTGGAATGGCTGGTCGACGGACAGCAGACGCTGCCCGACGAGCGCGGGTACTTCCTGGACATGTCCTACCGGATGCATCCGGAGGTGTGTGCGGCCGTCTCGGCGCTGTCCTATGAGCGTCGGCTGCGTTCACACGCCGAGGCGACGACCGCCCGTCGCCTGGCCGGCCGCGATCCGGGCGTGCACGTGCTTCCCGTTCGCCATCAAGGCAATTCGATCGACAGCGCCGAAGAGGCCGCCGCAATCGTGGACGAGATCGGGCGCATGCTCGGCCAGGCGTGGACCGACGAGCGCGGCACCAGGCCGCTGGCCGCCCCGGATGTGCTGGTGCTGGCGCCGTACAACGCCCAGGTGGCCATGATCCGTCAGCGGCTCTCCGATGCCGGCCTGCCCGGGGTCCGGGTCGGCACCGTCGACAAGTTCCAGGGTGGGCAGGCCCCGGTCGTCTTCATCTCCATGACGGCGTCATCGATTGACGAAGTCCCGCGCGGTATCTCGTTCCTGCTCAACCGCAACCGACTCAACGTCGCCATCAGCAGAGCTCAGTACGCGGCCGTCATCGTCCGATCGGAGTCGCTGACGCAGTACCTGCCGGCTACCCCGGCCGGCCTGGTGGACCTGGGCGCATTCCTGGCCCTCACCGAAGGGCCGTCAGCGTCGACCAGAGACCGGGTCGTCGGGATCTGACTGGCGCGCGAGCTCCGCGACCCGCGGCACGGCGACCCTGGGAGCACCGTTGCGCCGGGTCAGAGAAACCACTGGCTGGGTGTTGACGTCGTAGGCAGAGTCCGGTTCCCGGCGCAGGATGTATTCGACGTAACCGTCGTCGTCATCTTCCGGGTCGTCGTCCGCCAGTGCGTAGCCGGCCAAGTCGTCGACGTCGCGTCGGCTCAGGGCCGAACCCACCGCGCCGACCAGAAACAGCGACGCGACGATCCCGAACAGCGCGATGAACGCCGGCAACAGCATCGACTGCGACATCGCCGCCGAGAAGGGTGCCCGCATGAACGCGGGTAGCTGCAGGGCCGCGTCCGCCCCGGTGGGCGCCGCGGCACCGCCCGGCACCTCGGCGCCGATACGCCACGTCATGAACGCGGCCATGCCTGCGCTCCCCAGCACCGCCCCGAGTTGACGGGTGGCGTTGTAGACGCCCGAGCCGGCGCCGGACTGCTCGGTAGGCAGGTTGCGGGTCGCGGTGGCTGCCAGCGGCGACCAGACGAAGGCCATCCCCACTCCCAGGCCCACGAACGGCGGCATCAGCCGCCAAACCGGAGTGCCGGGCTCCAACTCCATCGCCAGCCACGTCATCGAGATCGCCAGCGCCGAGAAGCCGAAACCCAGCAGCGGCACCGGATGGACCTTGTCGATGATCAGCCCGACGAGCGGGGCGAGCAGGCCGCTACTGACGGCCACCGGCGCGATCAGCAGGGCCGAACGCGTCGGCGACAGCCCGCAGACCGACTGGGCGTAAAAGGTCAGCGGCAGCATCATCGCCGTCGACGCGAACGAAATGATCGCCACGCCGATGTTGCACAGGCTGAAGTCGCGGTCAGCGAACATGTTCAGCGGAACCAGCGGCGCGCGCCGGTTGATCGACTGCCAATAGACGAACGCAGACATGAACCCGGCGCCGGCGACCAACACGGCCCAGATCCACGGCTTCCAGTGCGCCGTTTCACCTTCCTGCAGACCGAACACCAGCAGGAACATCCCGACGCCGGACAGCGCGACGCCGATCGGGTCGAATCCCTGGGTGCGGACCGGCAGAGCGGGAATCAGCCAGATCGCCAGCGCTAGCCCGATGACGCCGACCGGCACATTGACGAAGAAGATCCATTGCCAGCCCAGGCCGTCTACCAGCGTTCCCCCGGCGAGCGGGCCGACCAGGCTGGCGACGCCGGCGGTCGCGCCCCACATGCTCATCGCGGAGCCGCGATGGTTGGCCGGGAAGATCCGGGTGAGCATCGACAGCGTCTGCGGGGTGAGCAGTCCGGCGCCCACGCCCTGAACGACGCGGGCCGCGATCAACATGGCGGCGCTGCCGGAAAGTCCGCACCACACCGACGCGAAGGTGAAGACGACCAGGCCGATCACATAGAGGTTCTTGGGGCCGAACCGGTCGCCGAGCCGGCCGGCGACCAGCAGCACCACCGCGTAACCCAGCAGGTAGGCGCTGGTCACCCACACCACTGTGGCGTACCCGATGTTCAGCGCGGTCATGATCGTCGGATTGGCCACGGCGACGATCGTCGAGTCGAGCATGATCATGAAGAAGCCGAGCATCATCGCCCACAGCGCGGCCCAGGGGTTCCCGGAGACGCTGTCCCCGGCCACCCGGCTCGTCGCCGTGCTCATCTATCGCACCTCGTTTCGGCTCCCGTGTCGGGTCACATGGAGTCCAGCCCGCATTATTCCCGCTGCGTTGCCCGCAGCGCTCTTCGGCCGGGACGGAACACAGACCCGAGCGCGGGATTGTGTGAAGCCTTTCTGCCCGGCACTCATCTTGCTGGACGCGCGTTAGCCTGAAGAGACGCCGTCCCGAAGAGAGGCACTATGAGCGCTCGACGAAACAAGTCGGTACCGGACCAAACCGCCGGCGACGCAGGCAGCGGAGGCAAGCCCAAGGCATCCAGCAGGGCATTGGCCCAGGTCATCGAACGTAGCTCGCGCATCCAGGGCCCGGCCGCCGAGGCCTATGTGGCGCGTCTGCGCCGGGCGCACCCGGGCGCCGGCCCGGCCGAGATCGTGACCAAGCTGGAGAAACGCTTCGTCGCCGCGGTGACGGCCAGCGGCGCGGCGGTGGGCGCTGCCGCGACGTTGCCCGGCATCGGAACGATCGCCGCACTGTCGGCGGCCGCCGGCGAGACCGCGGTTTTCCTGGAAGCCACGGCGCTGCTGGTGCTCGCGCTGGCGTCGGTGTACGGCATCCCCCTCGACCACCGGGAACGGCGTCGCGCCCTGGTGCTCGCCGTGCTGGTCGGCGACAACAGCAAGGCCGCCGTTGCGGAGTTGATCGGGGGCGGTCGCACCAGCGGCGGCTGGGTGTCCGAGAGCATGGCCTCGTTGCCGTTGCCCGCGGTGTCGAAGCTGAACAACAGCCTGCTCAAGCGCTTCGTCAAGAGGTTCGCCCTCAAGCGCGGCGCCCTGATGTTCGGCAAGCTGCTACCCGTCGGCATCGGTGCGATCATCGGCGCCATCGGTAACCGGATGGTGGGCAAGAAGCTGGTCCGCAACTCCCGCTCGGCCTTCGGCCCGCCGCCGGAGCGGTGGCCGGTCACCCTCCACGTGCTGCCGCCGGTCCGGGATGCCAGCTGACGCGCATACCGGCTAAAGCGCTTGGTCTCTCTCGCGGATCGCGGGCAAAGCGCTAGCCTTTATGGGTCAGAAACGGTCGGTACCCTTCACCGACCACCGAGGGGTGTGAGGCGCCCCGCCACCCGGGGCGCCAGGAGTTGCAGGCGTTCGCCAAAACGCTTGCAGGACACAAGAATTGAGGCGAACAGCGGCCGTGGCCAACATAAGTTCTCCATTCGGGCAAAACGAGTGGCTGGTCGAAGAGAT
The DNA here is from genome assembly GCF_031583025.1 of Mycobacterium sp. Z3061. Classification (NCBI taxonomy): domain Bacteria; kingdom Bacillati; phylum Actinomycetota; class Actinomycetes; order Mycobacteriales; family Mycobacteriaceae; genus Mycobacterium; species Mycobacterium pumcae. The sequence goes on from NZ_CP134062.1 coordinate 5,165,973, forward strand.
GTACCGCAAGTTCCGCGACGACCCCTCCTCGGTCGACGAGAGCTGGCACGAGTTCCTGGTCGACTACAACCCGGAGTCCTCGGGCGAGACGAGCCAGGACGGCCCTGCAGCCACCAAGGCCAAGCCCGCCGAGGCAAAGCCCGCTGCACCCAAGTCCGCCGCACCCAAGCCCGCGGAGACCCAACCGGCCGCGCCGGCCAAACCCGCGCCGGAGCCCGTCAAGCCGGCCAAATCCACCGCCGCCGGCGCTGCCGGCAACGGCGCACCGCCGCCCGCCCCGGCAACACCGAAAGCCGCTCCGCCCCCTCCCGCCGAAGGTGACGAGGTGCAGGTGCTGCGTGGCGCCGCGGCGGCCGTGGTCAAGAACATGTCGGCGTCGCTGGACGTGCCGACGGCGACCAGTGTGCGCGCCATCCCGGCCAAGCTGCTGATCGACAACCGGATCGTCATCAACAACCAGTTGAAGCGGACCCGCGGCGGCAAGATCTCGTTCACCCACCTGCTGGGCTACGCGCTGGTGCAGGCGGTCAAGCAGTTCCCCAACATGAACCGCCACTACACCGAGGTCGACGGCAAGCCGAATGCCGTCACACCGGCTCATACCAACCTCGGCCTGGCGATCGACCTACAGGGCAAGGACGGCAAGCGCGCCCTGGTGGTGGCCGGCATCAAGCGCTGCGAGGAACTGCGCTTCGCAGAGTTCGTCTCGGCCTACGAAGACATCGTGCGCCGGGCGCGCGACGGCAAGCTGACCGCCGAAGACTTCGGTGGCGTGACGATTTCGCTGACCAACCCCGGCACCATCGGCACCGTGCACTCGGTGCCGCGGTTGATGGCCGGCCAGGGCGCCATCATCGGCGTCGGCGCCATGGAATACCCCGCCGAGTTCCAGGGCGCCAGCGAGGAACGCATCGCCGAACTGGGGATCGGCAAGCTGATCACCCTGACCTCAACCTATGACCACCGCATCATCCAGGGCGCCGAGTCCGGCGACTTCCTGCGCACCATCCACCAGATGCTGCTCTCGGACGACTTCTGGGACGAGATCTTCCACGAGCTGAGCATCCCGTACCTGCCGGTCCGCTGGAGCACCGACAACCCGGACTCCATCGTCGACAAGAACGCCCGCGTGATGAACCTGATCGCGGCGTACCGCAACCGCGGGCACCTGATGGCCGACACCGACCCGCTGCGGCTGGACAAGACGCGGTTCCGCAGCCACCCCGACCTAGAGGTGCTGACCCACGGCCTGACCCTGTGGGACCTGGACCGGGTGTTCAAGGTCAGCGGGTTCGCCGGCGCGGAGTACAAGAAACTGCGCGACGTGCTGGGCCTGCTGCGCGACGCGTACTGCCGCCACATCGGCGTGGAGTACACCCACATCCTCGACCCCGAGCAATTGCGCTGGCTGGAAGAGCGGGTCGAGACCAAGCACGTCAAACCGACTGTGGCGCAACAGAAGTACATCTTGAGCCGGCTGAACGCCGCCGAGGCCTTCGAGACGTTCCTGCAGACCAAGTACGTCGGGCAGAAGCGGTTCTCGCTGGAGGGCGCCGAAAGCGTCATCCCGATGATGGACGCCGCGATCGACCAGTGCGCCGAACACGGCCTCGACGAGGTGGTCATCGGCATGCCGCACCGCGGCCGGCTCAACGTGCTGGCCAACATCGTCGGCAAGCCGTACTCGCAGATCTTCAGCGAGTTCGAGGGCAACCTGAACCCGTCGCAGGCACACGGCTCGGGCGACGTGAAGTACCACCTCGGCGCGACCGGCGTCTACCTACAGATGTTCGGCGACAACGACATTCAGGTGTCGCTGACGGCCAACCCGTCGCACCTGGAAGCCGTCGACCCGGTGCTCGAGGGCCTGGTGCGGGCCAAGCAGGACCTGCTCAACCACGGCGACACCGACAGCGAGGGCGAGAAGGCCTTCTCAGTGGTGCCGATGATGCTGCACGGCGACGCGGCGTTCGCCGGCCAGGGTGTGGTGGCCGAGACGCTGAACCTGGCGCACCTGCCCGGCTACCGGGTGGGCGGCACCATCCACATCATCGTCAACAACCAGATTGGTTTCACCACGGCGCCGGAGTACTCGCGGTCCAGCGAGTACTGCACCGACGTCGCCAAGATGATCGGCGCCCCGATCTTCCACGTCAACGGCGACGACCCGGAGGCGTGCGTGTGGGTGGCCCAGCTGGCCGTCGACTTCCGGCAGCGGTTCCACAAAGACGTCATCATCGACATGCTCTGCTACCGGCGGCGCGGTCACAACGAGGGCGACGACCCGTCGATGACCAACCCATACATGTACGACGTCGTCGACAACAAGCGCGGCGTGCGCAAGAGCTACACCGAAGCCCTGATCGGCCGTGGCGACATCTCGCTGAAAGAGGCCGAGGACGCCCTGCGCGACTACCAAGGGCAGCTGGAGCGGGTGTTCAACGAGGTCAAGGAGCTGGAGAAGCACGGCGCCCAGCCCAGCGAGTCCGTGGAGTCGCTGCAGATGATCCCGGCCGGCCTGGACACCTCGGTGGACAAGGCGCTGCTGGCCCGCATCGGTGACGCGTTCAAGGCGGTGCCGGAGGGATTCACCACGCACGCCCGCGTGCAGCCGGTGCTGGACAAGCGCCGCGAGATGGCTTACGAGGGCAAAATCGACTGGGCCTTCGGCGAGCTGCTCGCCCTGGGTTCGCTGGTGGCCGAGGGCAAGCTGGTGCGGTTCTCCGGCCAGGACACCCGCCGCGGCACGTTCTCCCAGCGGCACTCGGTGATCATCGACCGCAGCACCGGCGCCGAGTTCACTCCGCTGCAGCTGCTGGCGGTGGACAAGGACGGCGCCCCCACCGGCGGCAAGTTCCTGGTCTACGACTCGCCATTGTCGGAGTACGCCGCGGTGGGCTTCGAGTATGGCTACACCGTGGGCAACCCGGACGCCGTGGTGCTGTGGGAGGCGCAGTTCGGCGACTTCGTCAACGGCGCCCAGTCGATCATCGACGAGTTCATCAGCTCCGGTGAGGCCAAGTGGGGCCAGCTGTCGACGGTGGTGCTGTTGCTGCCGCACGGGCATGAGGGGCAGGGCCCCGACCACACGTCCGGGCGCATCGAGCGGTTCCTGCAGCTGTGGGCCGAGGGTTCGATGACGATCGCGATGCCGTCGACCCCGGCCAACTACTTCCACCTGCTGCGCCGGCACGCCCTGGACGGCGTCAAGCGGCCGCTGATTGTGTTCACACCGAAGTCGATGCTGCGCAACAAGGCCGCGGTGAGCGACATCAAGGAGTTCACCGAGATGAAGTTCCGCTCGGTGATCGAGGAACCCACCTATGACGAGGGCGACGGCGACCGCAGCAAGGTCACCAGGATCCTGCTGACCAGCGGCAAGCTCTACTACGAGCTGGCCGCTCGCAAGGCCAAGGACAAGCGCGACGACGTGGCGATCGTGCGCGTCGAGCAGCTCGCCCCGCTGCCGAGGCGCCGGCTCGACGAGACGCTGGGCCGCTACGAGAACGCCAAGGAGTACTTCTGGGTGCAGGAGGAGCCGGCGAACCAGGGCGCGTGGCCGTCGCTGGGGCTCACGCTGCCGGAGGTGCTGCCGGATCGGCTCAGCGGCATCAAGCGGATCTCGCGGCGGGCCATGTCGGCGCCGTCGTCGGGGTCGTCGAAGGTGCACGCGGTGGAGCAGCAGGAGATCATCGACACCGCTTTCGCCTGACGGTCCGTCCGTCCGCGAGCGTGCGTGTCGGTACAGCAACACGCCGTGCCGGGCGGCATTACGCGCACGCTCGCCAGCGCGAGCTGTAATCACCTTGCAGCCTGACGCCGCGCCTCGAGGGACTTCGGTTCGGCCGGTCAGGGTCGAATGACCCTGTCTGCAATCCGGCCGGGCAGCGAACATCAACGTCATGATTCGCGCACTGCTCGTCGCAGTAGCCACCGCAGCGGCCGGCGTTGGCGCCATTGCACACGCTGCCCTGACGTGGACGAACGACTGCGGCCCGCTGTCCGCCCTGCCCAAGCCTGACGGCAACGGCTTGTGGCGCTGGGGGTCGGTGGTACCCGGCTAATGACTACACCACCACCGCCCACGCCTGCCGTGTATCCGAATTCGGGGGAAATGCCAGGGCAGTCGTACTCGGACGGCACCCAGCGGACCGAATGCCCAGCCACCCAGCTAGCCGGTCCGCCCGCACCCGCACCGCTACCGCAACAAAATCAGGCCCGTAACGGGCCTGGCCGAACCGGCAAACGCTCGCCGCTCGCGCGAATCCTGGGCATCGCGGCGGCGCTTGCGGTCATCGGGACCGTTGTGTTTGCCGCGTTGCATCGTCAGTTCCCCCCGTATCTGATCCCGCCGCCCTACCTGGTCACCGCGACCGTGCACCTCGACAGGAACGTGAAGGATGTAGCGGTGGATCCGGTCACCCACACGGTCTACGCCACCAACTGGCACGAGGACACCGTGACCGTGATCGACGGGTCGACACACAGGGTCACGGCCACAGTGCCCGCCGGCAAGGATCCGCGCTCGATTGCGGTGGACCGCAACACCCACACCGTCTATGTCGCCAATGAATTCGAGAACTCGGTATCGGTGATCGACGGGTCGACACGTGCGGTCATCGCCACCGTGCACATCGGCGGAATCCCGGTCGCGCTCGCGGTAGATCCGGACAGCCAATCCGTCTACGTCGCGATCTTCGACGACGACAGTATTCGGGTGATTGACGGGAAGACGCATAAGGTCAGCGCGACCGTGCCCGTCGGTAAGGGCCCGTACGGGGTCGCGGTGGATCCGATCACCCACACCGTCTACGCCGCAAACCGGGACGAGGACACGGTATCGGTGATCGACGCGGCCACCCGCACGGTCACCGCCACCATGCACGTCGGCAAGGCCCCGGACGCGCTGGCGATGGATCCGGGCATCCACACCGTCTATGTCAGCCACGAGGGCGGCGACTCGGTGTCGGTGATCGACGAGACCACGCACACCGTCACCGCGACCGTGCACGTCGGCAGGGGCGGGGACGCGGTGGCGGTGGATCCGGGCACCCACACCGTCTACGTCGCCAACTACCGCGACGGCACGGTATCGGTGATCGACGGGTCGAAGCGGAGGGTCGCCGCGACCGTGCGAGTCGGCAGCATTCCGTACGGGTTGGCGGTGGATCCGAGTACCCACACCGTCTACGTCGCCAACTACGGCGACGGAACGGTGTCGGTGATCGAACCCAGATAGTCGTGTACCCCCGTTGAGTGGCAGTGTGCGTGACCCTCGTGTGGTGAATCTGGTGAAGCAGGCCCGCCGCCCCCCGCCGCCACCCCGGACCGCCGGTACCGGCTAACCTCGACGCTGAGCCAACGACAGGGAGGGTGCTCATGGAGGGATTCGCCGGAAAGGTTGCCGTGGTGACCGGCGCGGGTTCGGGTATCGGCCAAGCGCTGGCGATCGAGTTGGGCCGCTCCGGCGCCAGCCTGGCGATCTGCGACATCGACACCGAAGGCCTGGCCGACACCGAGGAGCAGCTCAAGGCGATCGGTGTGCAGGTCAAGGCCGACCGGCTCAACGTCACCGAGCGCGAAAGCTTCCTGCTGTATGCCGACGAGGTCAAAGACCACTTCGGCAAGGTCAACCAGATCTACAACAACGCCGGCATCGGCCACACCGGCAACGTCGAGGTCGAGCAGTTCAAGGACATCGAGCGAGTGATGGACGTCGACTTCTGGGGCGTCGTCAACGGCACCAAGGCGTTCCTGCCACACCTGATCGCCTCCGGCGACGGCCACGTCATCAACATCTCCAGCGTGTTCGGCCTGTTCTCGGTGCCCGGCTATTCCGCTTACAACGCAGCGAAATTCGCCGTCCGCGGCTATACCGAGGCGTTGCGCCAGGAAATGCGCCAGAGCGGCCACCGCGTCGGCGTCACCACCGTGCACCCCGGTGGCATCAAAACCGCGATCGCCCGCAACGCCACCGTGGCCGAAGGCCTGGACCGCGACGAGCTGGCCCAGTTGTTCGACAAGCGACTGGCCAACACCAGCCCGAAGAAAGCGGCCAAGATCATCCTGAACGCGGTGCGCAAGAACAAGGCCCGCGTTCTGGTCGGGCCGGACGCCGTCGCGCTGGACATGATGGTGCGGGTAACCGGTTCGAATTACCAGCGGATCGTCGAACTGGTCACGGGGCGCATCATTCCCAGTTAGACAACTTCGGCGTTGGCCACCGACGGCCAACGTGCCAGGACTTGCAGCACCCGGGCGTGGGATCGCTCGATGTGGCGACGGATGAGTTCGGCGGCGCGGTCGGCGTTCCTGCGGACCATCGCGTCGCCGATGTCGTCGAGGTCGTCGACCCTGCGGCCGAGGTCGAGCAATTCGGATTCGATGACGAGCGTCCAGACCCGCATTACCTCGCCGATGAGCTGGCGGTGGGCGGCCATGAGATACCTGTTGCCGGTGGCCTCCGCGAGGAGGTCGAAGAACTGGCTGATGGCCTCCACATTCCCTAGCGCCAGCTTGCGGGTGTCCTCGTCGTCGTGTCTGGTGACCTGCGTAAACTTCGTTGCCAGCAGTCGGGCTCGGTCGAACTGGTCGTCACTGGCGCCGGCGATACCGCGCCGGACGAGTTCGGGTCCGATCACGGCCCAGAATTCGAACAGCTCGTTGACCGACTGGATGGTCAGCGGCATGACCTGATAGCCCTTGCGCGGGATGGTCCGCACCAATCCCTCGTGGTCCAGACGGGTCAGTGCGTCGCGGATCGGTGAAACTCCGATTCCCAGTTGGGACGCCAAGCCCCGCTCGGTCAGTCGCTCGCCCGGGCCGAGTCGGCAGCCCACGATATCGGCCCGGAGTCGCCGATAGGCCGCTTCCCCGAGCGGCAATTCGGTGTCGGCTGGCTCGGGCACAGTGGTTCTGTCCTTAAGCGATCCGGAGGGTGAGGACATGCCAGTTTGTCATGACGCAGCGACCGGGACGTGCCGACAGGTCGCATTGCCTGATTCGAATAAGACCTCCGGTGGCCGGCTGTGCATGAGGTCTACGTCGCTGTGCTGACCGGCATCAGGTCGCGGTGGGCGAAGACGTTCCTGGCGACACTGATCGCGTTGAGCGCCTTAGGCATTCCGCAGTAGACCGCTGCATGACGGATGGCGTCGACGAGCTCGGTGGGCGTCAAACCGACATTGAGGGCGATGTTGAGGTGCATCTCCAGCTGCGGTTCACATCCACCCAGCGCGGTCAGGATCCCGATCGTGACCAGTTGCCGCTGCGGCGGGGCCAAGCATGTCGTTGAATACACGTCGCCACAGCCGTGCGCGACGACATCCTCCGCCAGTGCGGGTGCGATGTCGGCCAGCCCGTCATAGAAGGCCTGGCCCGCTCCCGCGATCCCGCTGATCTTCTCCAGGACCTCCGCGCCTCGCTCGAATCGAGCGCGCCGGACCTGCTCGGTCAGCACTGTGCCGATGTCGTTGTTCATGAGTACCTTCGCATGAGTTCGGTGATCTGCGTGGCGATCGACGCGAACGTTTCGGGCAGGGTTTGGTAGGGGACCTCCGCGTCCCGTTCGTGGTAGATCGCGGCGATGATGGTCGGAAGCGTGGGGACGACGTCGGGGTAGTCGTTCACATCGATATGAGCTGCGGCTTCGTCGACAGGTATGCCGCGGTCGAAGAGCGCATAGGCCTCTTCGTGCAGGTACGACCAGAACTCTTTGTTTCGGTCCAGGGCAGCGTTGATGCCATCGCCGCTGAGCACCGGCCCGTGGCCGGCGACGATGACCTCTGCATCGAACGCGCGAATCCTGTCGAGTGCGGTGATCCAGTTGGCGATCGAACCCGACCAGACGATCTTGACGATGTTGTGCGTCAACAGGTCGCCGGCGAAAAGCACTCCGTGCTCGGGGACGAACGCGATCGCGTCGCCGACCGTGTGGGCGGGTCCCAATTCGTGCAGCTCGACATCGAGCTCGCCCACCCGGAGCGAGCGTTCGCCGGAGAATGTCGCATCTGCCGGTCGGACCACTATCGGGTGGAAGTCAAACGGCTGGGCGAGTCCCATCGCCGCCAACGGATGCAGCGGTGAGTCAGGGTGCTGGCTGTCGTCGAACAACGAGGCGGTCAGGTCTGCCTGATCTTGGGTCATCAACGCGCTTGCCGCCTCGGTCGCCACGATCTCGGCATCGTCGGGAAACAGCTGGTTGCCGAAAATGTGGTCGCCATCGCTGTGCGTGTTGAACACGTATCTCACCGGTGCGGACGCGGTGACCGGGGTGATCGAGTCGACCATCTCCTGGGCATGCGTGAGGTCGTAGAGCGTGTCGATGACCAGGGTCTCGTCCTTGCTGGTGACCAGGCCTGCGTTGGACAAACCGAAGGCGTCGCTGCCCGACTGAAACGTGTAGAGCCCGCCGCCGAGATCGAGTAGTCCCTTCTGGAAGGGATAGCGAGATTCATTCAGTCCGGTCATGGCGGCAACTCCCGGTCGGCGACCTGTGATATTTCACAAAGTTAGTACTGATGTTTCAGTAATGCAATAGTGCCGTTCCAGAGCCGCGGCTCGTGCTTAGCGACCTAGCGGGTGCTCGCCCAGCCACCCGTCGGCCACCACCTGCGGGTCGGCGCCGGCGGCCACCCGGCGGCGCATGTCGGCCAGCGCGGCGGTGTCGAGCACCCCGGCAATTTCGTTGATGGCCAACAACTGTCGGGTGCTCAGCGCGTTGCGCCGGTACAGCGGCACCACGTTCTCGGCTTGAATCAACGAGTTCTTGCTGCCGTCGGCCAACGCGATCAGGTCCGGCGGAATGCCGGGATCGGCGCCACCGGCCCACGCGGCAGTCACCTCGCCGGCCCGTAAAGCCGCGAACATCGTTGCGTCGTCCGGGAATTCGCGTGGCTCGGGCAACCGGCACGAACCCACCGACGTCGGGACTGCCCGCCCGGTCACCACACCAACCACCAACCCCGCACAGTGCCCCGGCAACTGACTCAGATCGTTGCCGCCCCACGCCGCGGCGGTCGCCGGCGTGACGATCAGCGTCGGTTTGTCCTCGGCCGCCGTGGCGTAATCCCCGGCGGCCACGCCTTCGGGCAGGGCCGCGTTCATGGCCTGATAGACCTGCTTGTCGGACAACTCCGAGGCACCCGGCTGCAACTGACGCAGCACCCGACCCGTATAGCCCGGGACGACGGTGAACGCCCCGGCGTCCAACTTGGCCATCGGGTCCGCGGCCGTCTCGGCATGCGACTGAAAACCGTACGATCGCAGCGCCGAAACATACAGCGCAGCAAGCAATTTCGAGTCGCCGTCCGAAGTGGAGCCGACCACCAGATCCGGGTGTCGTTCCCCGTGACCCGAGCAACCGGCAACGATCAGCACCAGGCCGAGCAGCAGCGCGGCCAGCCTGCTGATGCTCACACCCAGTCGGAGTCTTCTGCGGCCAGCGCCACAGCGGCGGCCACGGCTTCCCCCACGCGGCGGTCCAGCGGGCTCGGCACGATCCGGTCGATGGCCAGGTCTTCGCTGGCCACCGAGTAGATCGCCTCGGCCGCGGCCACCATCATCTTCTGGGTGATCCGGCGCGCCCCGACGTCCAGGGCGCCACGGAAGATCCCGGGGAACGCCAACACGTTGTTGATCTGATTCGGGAAGTCGCTGCGTCCGGTGGCGACGATCGCCGCGTACTTGGCGGCGATATCGGGATGGATTTCGGGGTCCGGATTGGACAGCGCGAACACGATCCCCTCGGGCGCCATGGTGGCGATCAACTCTTCGGGGACCAGCCCGCCCGACACCCCGAGGAAGACGTCGGCGCCGTCAAGCGCCTCGACCGATCCGCCGGTACGACCGCTCGGGTTGGTGCGGCGGGCCAGCTCGTGCTTGACGCTGTTCATGTCGTCACGTCCGCTGTGCACGATGCCCCGCGAGTCCAGCACCGTGATGTCCGAAACACCCATGGCCAGCAGCAGATTCGTGCACGCGACTCCGGCGGCCCCGGCGCCGGAGACCACTACCCGCAGCGCGGTCATGTCCCGGCCCAGCACCTTGGCGGCACCCATCAGCGCCGCCAGGGAAACCACCGCAGTGCCGTGCTGGTCGTCGTGCATCACCGGGCAGTCCAGCGCCTCGATCACGCGCCGTTCGATCTCGAAGCAGCGCGGCGCCGCGATGTCCTCGAGGTTGACGGCGCCGAACGTCGGACGCAGCCGCACCAGGGTCTCGACGATCTCGTCGGGATCCTTGGTGTCCAGCACGATCGGGATGGCGTTCAGGCCGCCGTACTCCTTGAACAGCGCGCACTTGCCTTCCATCACCGGCAGCGACGCGGCCGGGCCGATGTCACCGAGGCCGAGTACCGCGGTGCCGTCGCTGACCACCGCGACCAGCCGGCTGGCCCAGGTGTAGCGGCCGGCCAGGGTGCGGTCGGTGGCGATCGCGCGACTGACCTGCGCCACGCCCGGTGTGTAGGCCAGCGATAACGCGCGCTGGGTGTTGAGCGGGGAGGTCAGGCTTACCGAAAGCTTGCCGCCTTCGTGTGCCGCGAAGATTTCGTCGTCCGTGATAACAACTTGGGAGCTCTCGAGGGTTTCCGACACGGCACTCAGACTACTCAGCCTGTCTATCAATTCAGAATCGCTATCCGAGGTGACGCGGGAATCCCATTTCAACGCAGGCGGCGTTGGCTGCGAGCAGACGCAAAATCCCCCGGAGCAGTAGCTCCAAGGGGGATTTTGCGTCTGCTCGCGGTGGTCCGCGCTAGCTCAGATCAGCTTGAGCTCGGTGACTGCGTTGCGCTCGTCGACGAGCTCCGCGGTGGACTTGTCGATCTTGCCGCGGGAAAACTCGTCGATCTCCAGGCCCTGCACGATCGACCAGTCGCCGTCCTTGGTGGTCACCGGGAACGACGACACGATCCCTTCCGGCACGCCGTAGGAACCGTCGGAATAGACGGCCATCGACACCCAGTCACCGTCCGGGCTGCCCAGCAGCCAGGAACGGGCCGCATCGACAGTGGCCGACGCGGCCGACGCCGCCGAAGAAGCGCCGCGGGCGTCGATGATGGCCGCGCCGCGCTTGGCGACGGTCGGGATGAAGTCGTTCTCGATCCAGTCCTGGTCGTTGACCACCTCGGCGGCGTTCTTGCCGCCCACCTCGGCGTGGAAGATGTCCGGGTACTGGGTGGCCGAGTGGTTGCCCCAGATCGTCATCTTCTTGATGTCGGTGACCTTGGCGCCGGTCTTGCGGGCCAGCTGCGAGATGGCCCGGTTGTGGTCCAGGCGGGTCAGCGCGGAGAACCGCTCCTTCGGGATGTCGGGGGCGTTGCTCAGCGCGATCAGCGCGTTGGTGTTGGCCGGGTTGCCGGTCACACCGATGCGCACGTCGTCGGCGGCGACCGAGTTCAGCGCCTTGCCCTGAGCGGTGAAGATCGCGCCGTTGGCCTCCAGCAGGTCGCCGCGCTCCATGCCCGGGCCACGCGGGCGCGCACCGACCAGCAGGGCCAGGTTCACGCCGTCGAAGATCTTGTTGGCGTCGGCGCCGATCTCCACACCGGCCAGCAGCGGAAACGCGCAGTCGTCCAGCTCCATCACCACGCCCTCGAGCGCCTTGAGGGCCGGCTCGATCTCCAGCAGACGCAGCTCGATCGGACGGTCCGGGCCGAGCAGCGAGCCGCTGGCCAAGCGGAACAACAGGCTGTAGCCGATCTGCCCGGCGGCACCGGTGACGGCGACCTTGAGAGGACTTGCGCTCACGTCGGTTCTGCTCCTTTGGGTAAGACGGGTTCGCGTCGAAACTAGCGCACGGCCGCCACCGAGAAATCGCCGGTCTGTCCCGCAGCTGGGAATCAGCTGCTGACGGCACCCTTTATTCGGTCCAGGCGCGTACGATGACCACCGCCTGCAGACCGGCCTGCAGACCGGCACAGCGATTGGAGGTGGATATGTTCCCCGGGTTTGACGCATTACCCGAAGCCCTTCGACCGGTCGCGAGGGCCCGTCAACAGCACGTCCACCCGGTTACCACCAGACCGGCCCAGACCTTGGTCGATTGCGGTGTCTACGTCGACGGGAACCGACTGACCGGCAAGTACACGCCTGCCGAGGCACTGGCCAAGGTCCGCGACATCGAGCAGGGCGGGCAGGAGGCGTTCGTCTGGATCGGGCTCCACGAGCCCAGCGAAGAGCAGATGCAGGAAGTGGCCGACGCCTACGGTCTGCACCCGTTGGCGGTCGAGGACGCGGTCGTCGCCCACCAGCGCCCCAAGCTGGAGCGCTATGACGATTCGCTGTTCCTGGTGCTGAAGACCGTCAACTACGTGCCGCACGAGTCCGTGGTGCTGGCCCGCGAGATCGTCGAAACCGGGGAGATCATGATCTTCGTCGGCGCCGACTTCGTGGTCACCGTCCGCCACGGCGAGCACGGCGGGCTGCACGAGGTCCGCAAGCGGATGGATTGCACGCCCGAGCACCTGCGCCTGGGCCCGTATGCGGTGATGCACGCGATCGCCGACTACGTGGTCGACCACTACCTCGGCGTCACCAGCCTGATGGAAGACGACGTGGACGCGATCGAGGTGGTCGCCTTCGCTCCCGGCAAGAAGATCGACGTCGAACCGATCTACCTGCTCAAGCGGGAAGTCGTGGAGTTGCGCCGGTGTGTGGCCCCGCTCTCGGGTGCGTTTCAGCGCATGCAGCTCGAGAACAAGGACCTGATCAACAAGGAAGTGCGCCGCTATCTGCGGGACGTCGCCGACCACCAGACCCAGGCCGCCGAGCAGATCGCCAGCTACGACGACATGCTCAACTCACTGGTACAGGCCGCGCTCGCCCGGGTCGGGATGCAGCAGAACATGGACATGCGCAAGATCTCGGCCTGGGCCGGTATCGTCGCGGTGCCCACCATGGTGGCCGGGATCTACGGCATGAACTTCCACTTCATGCCGGAGCTGGACTCGAAGTGGGGATACCCGTCGGTGGTCGCCGCGATGGTGGTGGTCTGTGTGTTCCTCTACTTCAGTTTCCGCCGCCGCGACTGGCTCTAGGCCGCTCCGCACACCTCGAGTGCGAAGTCCCCGACGCTCCACCGGCGTGTCGCGTCGCCGAATTCACACTCGGCGCTGAGCTACCTCTAACTCGGTTGCGCCGCCGGCCGATTCGGGTCCAGTACGTCCACAACGTCGTTGAGCCACGCCTCCCGCATCGACTCGGCGCCCTTGAGTCGCACCCAGGCCGCCTCGTTAGCGGTGATGGGAGTCGCGGACAGGAACCGCACCGGCTCGCGCGGCGCGTCCAATGGCAGCTCCCCAATGTCGCTGCGGCCCAACAAGACCGCAGTGAAAGCCGTCCCCGACCACAACGGCGTGCCGAGGTCGATCAGCGCATCGGGCACCAGCACCAGGCCGTCGACCGCCGGCGTGGCCGCCAGCACCGCCATGGTGCGCACCAGCCCTTTGATCGGACCGGGATCACGCAGCGCCAGAACCACTTCGGCCCGCGGGCCGCGCAGGTGATCGGTGACCATCTCGGTCGGGTCGGTCATCGGGTAACGCGAGCAGCCCAGCGAGACATAGTGCACCACCGGCTGATCCCGGAACCGCAGCACCTCGATGGGCTCGGCGCCCAGGAACGTCACACTCGCCGAATCGGGCTCGGTGCCGAAATGGCTGCGAAGATGTGCGCGGACGGCGTCGAGAATCACTGTGCGGCCGGCGCAGTCAGGTTGGCGCCGGAGTCTGCGTCGAACACCGCGAGCTTGGTGGGGTCGAACGCCAACTCGATCGGCTGTCCGGTGGCGGCTTTGGACTCAGTGGGAACCCTTGCCACAAAGCGGTTTTCATGAACCTCTGATTCGGCCGCCACTTCGTCCAGCCGGGCCGAGTGCGCCTGCGGACCCGCGGTGGTGAAGTACACGTATTTGTCGGAGCCCAGCGATTCGACGAGATCGACGGTCACCTCGAAGATCAGCGAACTGATCCGCTGATAGCCGTCGATCAGCGCCGCGTCCTGGATGTGCTCGGGCCGCAACCCCACGATGACGTTCTCCGGTTTCGGGTGTCCCGCGATCACCTCCTGCACCTCCGGCGTCAGGGTCACCTCACCGAACGACAGCGCCAACCCGAACGACGTCAGCGTGGCCGGGAAGAAGTTCATCGCCGGCGAGCCGATGAAGCCGGCCACGAACAGATTCGCGGGCCGCTCGTAAAGCTCAGTGGGCGTGCCGATCTGCTGCGCGACGCCACCGTGCATCACCACCACCCGGTCCCCCAGCGTCATGGCCTCGGTCTGGTCGTGGGTGACGTAGACGGTGGTGGTGCCCAGTCTCTTCTGCAGGCGTGCGATCTCGCCGCGCATCTGCACCCGCAGCTTGGCGTCCAGGTTGGACAGCGGCTCGTCCATCAGAAAAGCCTTGGGCTGACGCACGATTGCCCTGCCCATCGCGACCCGCTGGCGCTGACCACCCGACAACTGCGAAGGACGCCGATCCAGCAGTTCGGTCAGGTCCAGGATTCTCGCGGTCTCCTCGACCTTCTGGGCAACGTCGGCCTTCTTCATCTTCGCCAGCGTCAGCGGAAACGCGATGTTCTGCCGCACCGTCATGTGCGGATACAGCGCGTAGGACTGGAACACCATGGCGATATCGCGATCCTTGGGCGCCTTCTCGTTGACCCGCTCGCCGCCGATCCGCAACTCTCCCGACGAGATGTTCTCAAGTCCGGCAATCATGTTCAGCGTGGTGGTCTTCCCGCAGCCGGACGGGCCGACCAGGATCAGGAACTCGCCGTCGGCGATGGTGATGCTCAGATCCTGCACCGCGACATGGCCGTCGGGATAGCTCTTCTTGACGTGTTCCAGCACAATCTCGGCCATCGCGCTATCCCTTCACAGCACCGGAGGTCAACCCGGCGACGATGCGTCGTTGGAAAATCAGAACGAAGACAATGATCGGAATCGTGATCACGATCGCGCCGGCGGCGATCGACCCGGTCGGCTCCTCGAATTGCGAACTACCGGTGAAGTTTGCGATCGCCACCGGCGCGGTGATCGCGGCCTTGGTGGCGGTCAGCGACAACGCCAGCAGCAGGTCGTTCCAGGCGAAGATGAACACCAGGATCGCCGCCGTCACCAGACCCGGAGCCGCCAGCGGGACGATCACCTTGACGAACGCCTGAGCGGGCGTGGCGCCGTCCATCTTCGCCGCCTTCTCCAAATCCCATGGGATCTCTCGGAAGAATGCCGACAGCGTATAGATCGCCAGCGGCAGCGCGAACGTGATGTAGGGCAGGATCAGACCCGGCCAGGTGTCGAACAACCCGATGGCGCGTTCGATGTCGAACAGCGGCGTCACCAAGGAGATTGCGGGGAACATGGTGATCAAGAGCGTCATACCGATCAGCAGCCGCTTGCCCGGGAAACTCAGCCGGGCAACCGCATAGGCCGCCATCGCGCCCAGCACCACCGCGATCAGGGTGGTGGTCAGGCCGATCCCGATCGAATTGATCAGCGCCGAACTGAAGAAGTCACCGCGGAAGATGCCACGGTAGTTGTCCAGGGTCACCGACGACGGAATCAGATTGCCGTCCTTGACCATTGACGTCGGCTTGAGCGACAGGCTGAGTATCCACAACACCGGCAGAAGCGCGTAACCCACCACCAGCATGTCGATCGCGACCCAGAACGTCGCGCGCCTCACCGAATCACCGGGCATCGGCGTCGCTCCCGGGCGCTGCGGCACCGAACAGTTTGATGAAGATGAGTGCGATGATGCCCACACAGAGGAAGATCAGCACGCTGATCGCCGAGCCCAGCCCGATGTTGAAGCCCTTGAACAGGTTGTCGTAGCCCAGGATTGACACCGAACCGGTGTTGTTGGCGCCTCCGGTCAGCACGTAGATGTTGTCGAAGATCCGGAACGCGTCCAGGGTCCGGAACAGCAACGCCACCACCACCGCCGGCTTGATGATCGGCAGCGTGATCCTGGTCAACCGCCGCCAGGCATCCGCGCCGTCGACCTGCGCCGCCTTCAGCAGATCCTCGGGCACCAGCGCCAATCCGGCCAACAGCAGCAGCGCCATGAACGGAGTCGTCTTCCACACCTCGGCGATCACCACTACCCCCAGCGACGGAATCTGTTGCGTCAGTGGGGCACTCCCGCCGGGCAAGAGGTTAGCCAGGTAACCGGTGCCCGGTGTCCAGGCGTAATACCAGCTGTAGGACGCGACCACCGTGACGATGCCGTACGGGATCAGCACCGCGGTACGCACCAGTCCCTTCCCGATCAACGTGCGGTGCATCACCAGCGCCAGGGACAGGCCCAGCACGAATTCGACCGTCACCGAGACGACGGTGATGCCCAGCGTCACACCCAGCGCAGTCCACCAGTACCGGTCGGTCAGGATCGTCTGGTAGTTGCCCAGTCCGACGAACGCGGTGTCATGGGGGGTGGCCAGGTTGTTGCGCTGCAGGCTCAACCACATCGCGTAGCCGATCGGGTAGGCCGTCACCGCCAGCATCAACGTCACCGCGGGCGCGACGAGCAGGTAGGCGAGCCGACGTTCGGTCACGGCAGTAACCCTTTGCCGTCGATCGCCTTCTGCACCTGCACCGCGAGTTCATCGGCCGTGCGTTCCGGGTCGATCGCCGTGATCGGGCTCAGCACCGAGGCCAGCCGGATCGACACCGCCTGATACGCCGGTGTCGCGGGCCGCACCGCGGCCTCGGTGAGTTGCTGGCGGATGATGCCGTACATCGGGTACTTCGCCTGGAACTGCGGGTCGGAGTAGAGCGAGGTTCGGACCGGGGGCAACCCGCCTTCGATCGCGACGTACTTCTGGTTCCGCAGGTTGCGGATGCAGCGGACGGCTTCGAACGCTTCGGCTCGGTGTCTGGTGGTGCTGGCCACCGCCAGATTGAGCCCACCGATCGTCACCTTGGCCGGTTGCCCGGGCAGCACGGCGGGGTAGCGGGCGAATCCGAACACCTTCTGGCTGGCCGCGTAGGCGATGGCGAACTGCTCGTCACTCGGCGCGAAGGTGCCGACGCCGTTGATGCTGCCGCTCAGCGCCGGCTCGCGGTTCAGCGGTAGGAACGCCACGCCGCCCTTCGCCGCGTTCTCGAGCATGGAGGCGAACACGTAGGGCCAATTGACCTCCAGCGCCGCCTTGCCCTGTTCGACCGCCAACCGTGCGGCGCCCTCGTCACTGCGGGTGATCGACGGGTCGGCCCCGGGCGCGGTGGCCACCGATTTGAGGATCCGCAGCGCCGCCACCGTGGCGGCGCGATGTTCGGGGGTGTCGATCAGGGTGACGTGCTTGCCGTCCTCGGAGAGCACCTGCCCGCCCGCGCTGGCCAGCAGCGTGTTGAACCACACCACCAGCCCTTCGGCCTCGTTGGCCTGCACGGCGATCCAGCTGGGGGCACCCGCGTCGTGGAGGCGGGCCGCCTCGGCCACCATGGCGCCCCAGTCGCGTGGCGGTTGACGCACTAAATCCGCTCTATACCAGAGCAATTGGGTATTCGTGGTGACGGGCGCACCGTATAGCCGGCCGTTCCAGGTCGCGGTTTTCAGCGGACCCGGCAGGGTATCGGCGGAGGCGTCGGACTCGGTCAGTCCCGACGGATCGTCCGACAGCGCCAGCGCCCACCCCGCCTCGGCGAACTCGGCAGTCCACACCACGTCGAGCGCCATCACGTCCAGGGTGTCGTCGTGCCCGGTCAACCGCCGGGAAAGTTGCAAGCGTTGCTGGTCCGGCGATCTCGCCAGACTCACGTGCTCAACGCGGTACCGGCCACCGGCTTGTTCCGAGCATCGTTGCGCGACCGCGGTGAAGGTCGCCCCGTCGGTGGCCGGGGTGTAGAAGCTGATCACCACGCCGCGGTCGCCGGAGCCGCAGGCCGAGAGAACCGACGCGGTGGTCAACGCCGCCAGCGCGGCGGCCCCCCACCGCCGCACGCGACGGTTCACCAGTCAGATCGCCAGACGCGCCAGCAGATCTCGCGCCTTCTCGGCGTTCTGCGGGTCGCAGAGCACGTCGTAGCGCCCGGCGACCAGTTGCATTGTGGAGCTGAAATCCCGGGTACCACGCGCCATGGCGTAGGGCACGGCCGAGGTGATCAGCCCGAAAAAGACACCTGCGACCAGGCCGGTGATCAGCGCGCCCCAAGGGTTCGGGCTGAAGAAACCGAGCACCAGGCCGATGAACAGGCCGAGCCACGCGCCGCTGAGCACGCCACCACCGAGCACCTTGCCCCAGGTCAGCCGGCCCGTGACGCGTTCCACCTGCATCAGGTCGACGCCGACGATGGTCACCTGCTGGACGGGAAACTCCTGATCGGACAGGTAGTCGACGGCGCGTTGCGCCTCGGCGTAGGTGGGATAGGAGCCGACCGGCCAGCCTTTGGGCGGCGTCGGCAATCCGGGCACATTACGTCGACCGGCAGCCCCACCGGCGGGTGGTTGTCCTGGTTGGAATGGGCTAGTCATCGGTACCTCATTCTCCTCCTGCCCGCCTTTACGCAGACCATCGTTCCACCTCGGCAACCGGGACGCACCATCCGCACCCCTGCCGGCCGCGTATTTCGCCTGGCCGGGGCCTGATCCAGGTGGGCCGATGTCACCGCAGGACCCCGCGTGGGCCCATGCGCTACGTTCATCACATGACAGCTCCCGGCGACTCCCCCGGCGAGGACAAGGACCGCGCGCCGCAACCCTCCGCAGACCAGACGCAAGCCGCTGAGCAGCCGATATCCGATGCCCCATGGGCTTCGCCGGCGGGTTCCCCGGTCGTGGACTACCCGCCACCGGCGGACTACCCACCCACCCAGGCAGCCCCCCTGCCCGACTACCCGCCACCGGCAGGCTACCCACCGCCGAACCCGGCGGCCGACTACCCGGGCTACCCACCGCCGAACCCGGCGGCCGACTACCCGGGCTACCCACCGCCGAACCCGGCGGCGGGGTACCCGCCACCGAGTCCGCCCTTCGGCTACACACCGCCCGGATATCAGCCATACGGCGCGGCGCCCCAGGGCTTCGGCGACCCGGCGTCATATCCCCCGCCCCCACCGCCACCCGGCCCCTACGGCTCGTATCCGGGCGGCTACTACCCCGGTCCGGACTACGGGGGCGGTTATGCGGGCGGTTACGGGGCGATGCAGACCGGCACCAACACCATGGCGATCATCTCGCTGGTCTCCGGCATCGTCGGCATCTTCTGCTGCGTCGGCTCGGTCGTGGGCATCGCGTGCGGCATGGTGGGAATCAACCAGATCAAGCAGACCCGCGAAGACGGCTTCGGGCTCGCGGTGGCAGGCATCGTGATCAGCGCGGCAACCCTGCTGGTCTACTTCGTCGCCGTGATGTTCAGCCTCGGCTCGCACTAGCGCGCCCCGACCTGCCGCCCGCGCACCGCCTGCCTACGCTCTCTCCTATGGCGTCGGTCAACAGGGTGTATGTGGCACGGCTGCCGCGGATGATGGTGCTCGGCCCACTCGGCGAATCGTTCGGGCGCGTCCGCGACGTCGTGATCAGCATCAGCATCGTCCGCCAGCAACCCCGCGTGCTCGGACTGGTGGTCGATCTCGCGACCCGGCGCAGCATCTTCATACCGATCCTGCGGGTCGCCGCGATCGAGCCTGACGCGGTGACCCTGCGTTCCGGCAATGTGTCGCTGCGCCACTTCGAGCAGCGGCCCGGCGAGGTGCTGGCGATGGGCCAGGTCCTCGACACCCAGGTCCGGGTCAACGACCCCGACCTACCCGACCTGGCCGGCGTCGACGTCGTGGTCACCGACCTGGGCATCGAGCAGACCCGGACCCGGGACTGGGTGGTGACCAGGGTGGCGGTGCGCACGCAACGCCGGCTGGGACGACGTGGTCCGGTGCACGTCGTGGACTGGCAGAACGTGCAGGGACTGACTCCCTCGGCCCTGGCCATGCCGGGCCAGGGCGTGGCACAACTGCTCGACCAGTTCGAGGGACGACGGGCCGTCGACGTCGCCGACGCCATCCGCGGGCTTCCCACCAAGCGCCGCTACGAGGTGTTCAGGGCTCTCGACGACAACCGGTTGGCCGACATCCTGCAGGAGCTGCCCGAGCTCGATCAGGCCGAGGTCCTGACGCATCTGGGCACCGAACGCGCGGCCGACGTGCTCGAGGAGATGGAT
Source organism: Mycobacterium sp. Z3061 (assembly GCF_031583025.1). NCBI lineage: Bacteria > Bacillati > Actinomycetota > Actinomycetes > Mycobacteriales > Mycobacteriaceae > Mycobacterium > Mycobacterium pumcae. The sequence goes on from NZ_CP134062.1 coordinate 5,186,131, forward strand.
CCCGACGACGCCGCCGACGTGCTGGGTGTGCTCAACCCGACCGACGCCGAGATGTTGCTCACCCGAATGGATCCCGACGACTCCGACCCGGTGCGACGCCTGCTCACGCACTCCCCCGACACGGCCGGCGGTTTGATGACCTCCGATCCGGTCGTGCTCACCCCGGACACATCGGTCGCCGAGGCGCTGGCCCGGCTCCGCGATCCCGACCTGACCCCGGCATTGGCATCGATGGTGTTCGTGGCGCGCCCACCGACGGCCACCCCGACCGGCCATTACCTGGGCTGCGTGCACCTGCAACGACTACTGCGCGTCCCGCCCTCCGAATTGGTCAGTGGCATCGTCGACACCGACCTGCTCACGCTGTCGCCAGAGACCCAATTGGGTGCGGTCACCCGATATTTCGCCGCCTACAACCTGGTGTGCGGTCCGGTGGTCGACGATCAGAACCACCTGTTGGGCGCGGTGACGGTGGATGATTTGCTCGACCATCTGCTGCCCCATGACTGGCGCGTGGACGTCCAGCAGCTAGATCCCGCCGGCAGGCCGCCACGGACCGGAGATGCCCTGTGAGCAAGCCTCAGACGCCGCGGCGGTTGTACACCCCGCGGACATCGCGCCGGTACACGCCACGCGTGGATGCCGAAACGGTGGGTCAGTTCACCGAATCCATCGCAAGGTTTTTCGGAACCGGCCGCTACCTGCTGCTGCAGACGATCGTGGTGATCGTGTGGATCGCGATCAACATGATCGCCATCCGCTGGCAGTGGGACCCGTACCCGTTCATCCTGCTCAACCTCGCGTTCTCGACGCAGGCCGCCTATGCCGCCCCGCTGATCCTGCTCGCCCAGAACCGCCAGGAGAACCGCGACCGCGTCGCGCTGGAAGAGGATCGCCGTCGCGCGGCGCAGACGAAGGCCGACACCGAGTACCTGGCCCGCGAACTGGCCGCGCTGCGCCTGTCGATCGGCGAGGTCGCGACCCGCGACTACCTGCGCCACGAACTGGAAAACCTGCGAACGCTCTTGCTGGACTTGCAGTCCGCCGTTCCGGAGGCCGGGACGCGGGTGTCCGACGGCACTGAGCGGCGTAGTAAGAAAACCAGCTGAGAATCAAGTCCGCCATTGCGCTACTCCCGTGACGAGAGTTATGTATGGTGATCTAGTTCACGAAGCTAACAAGTGGTCAGTTTCCCGGCGGCTCACAGAATTTGAGGACGGTCCGAGGTGCACATAGGGGGACGCTGGGCTGACAACCCGGCCGTCGCGAAGGTGCGACAGACGGCAGTACGCGTCACACGCACCCCCGTCTTCGGCGTCGCCATGATCTCCCCCCTGATTTTCGCCAGTGCGGTCGGCGCTGCCGCGCCCTCACTGCAGGGCAAGAACCAGCCGCACCGCGCCGCCATCACACCGGTGGCAGCCGTCGGCCCCGCTCCGCACACCGACCTGTCCGGCCCAACGGTCATCTCCATCCAGCGGGTGCCGACCAGCTTCCACGTCGCGGCGGCCGCCAGTTCCGCGCCGCCACCCCCGACCGTTGTGAACACCCCTGGGGCGCTGGGGATCCCGATCATGGCCCTGTCGGCCTACCGCAACGCCGAGCAGAAGATGGGGGCCGCGCAGCCGGCCTGTGGAGTCAGCTGGAACCTGCTCGCCGGCATCGGACGTATCGAGTCGGGCCACGCGGGCGGCGGTGCCGTCGATGCCCGCGGCACCGCGACCAACCCGATCTACGGTCCGGCCCTGGACGGCACGCTGCCCGGCAACGAGGTCATCATGCAGCGGGATCAGGGCAACCGGGTGACCTACGCCCGCGCCATGGGCCCGATGCAGTTCCTCCCCGGCACCTGGGCACGCTATGCCGTCGACGGTGACGGCGACGGCATCCCCGACCCGCAGAACCTGTTCGACGCCACCTTGGCCGCGGCGCGGTACCTGTGCAGCGGCGGGCTCAACCTGCGGGATCCGCAGCAGGTGATGGCCGCGATCCTGCGCTACAACAACTCGATGTCGTACGCCCAGAACGTGCTGGGCTGGGCCGCCGCCTACGCCACCGGCGTGGTTCCGGTCGACCTGCCGCCGATCACCGGGCCGCCGCCGCCGATCGGCGATGCGCACCTCGAGCACCCGGAGGGGCTGGGCCCCAACCTGCCGCTCAATGTGACCGGGCTCGGCGTTGGCGACCCGATGGGCCGGCACATGCCGCTGATCGACTTCGGGCAACCGCAGATCGTGTCGCAGTACCCGAACTCCCTCTACCCGAACCCGCAGGCGCCGATGTGGCCGTGGATGCCGCCCGCCCAGGCACCGCAGCCGGCTCCGGTGGCGACTCCGGGCTGCACCCTGATCTGCATCAGTTCGCAGACGCCTGACTCGCTGCCCCCGGGTGCGGGTCCCATCCCCAACGGCGGGATCGTCATCGCTCCGGCGGCTCCCCCGGCTCCCCCGTTCGCTCCGGCGTTCCCCGACCCGTTCGCGCCGCCTCCGGCAGCGCCCCCGGCGCCGCCCGCTCCGGCTGCACCACCGGCTCCGGCAGCGCCGGCAACGCGGGCACCCAACGGCGCCCCGGCGCCCAAGCCCGCTGGTCCGGCGCAGCCGGTCCCGCCGGCCCCCGGCGAACCGGTGCTCGCCCCGGTCAGCTGACCGTCGGGAAGGCTTGCGCCCAAGCCGCCTACACTCGGCGTTGATGTCCGCAACCCCGAATGACGCAACCGATCTGACCACGGCTATCCGCTCCGCGCTGGGCAAGGTGATCGATCCGGAACTACGACGCCCCATCACCGAGCTCGGGATGGTCAAGAGCATCGACCTGGGCGCCGACGGCAGCGTGCACGTTGAGATCTATCTGACCACCGCCGCCTGCCCGAAGAAGACCGAAATCAGTGAGCGGGTGACCCAGGCCGTCACCGACGTCCCGGGCACCGGGACGGTACGGGTGAGCCTGGACGTGATGAACGACGAGCAGCGCACCGAGCTGCGCAAGCAGTTGCGCGGGGATGCCGCCGAACCCGTCATCCCGTTCGCCCAGCCCAGTTCACTGACCCGCGTCTATGCGGTCGCGTCCGGTAAAGGCGGTGTCGGCAAGTCCACGGTCACGGTCAACCTGGCCGCGGCGATGGCCGCCCGCGGGCTGTCCGTCGGCCTGCTGGACGCCGACATTCACGGGCATTCAATCCCCCGGATGATGGGCACCACCGATCGGCCCACCCAGGTGGAATCGATGATCCTGCCGCCCATCGCCCATGAGGTGAAGGTCATCTCGATCGCCCAGTTCACCAAGGACAACACCCCGGTGGTGTGGCGCGGGCCGATGCTGCACCGCGCGCTGCAGCAGTTCCTGTCGGACGTCTACTGGGGTGACCTGGACGTGCTGCTGCTCGATCTGCCGCCCGGCACCGGCGATGTCGCCATCTCGCTGGCACAGTTGCTGCCCAACGCCGAGATCCTGGTGGTGACCACGCCCCAACTCGCTGCTGCCGAGGTGGCCGAGCGGGCGGGCAGCATCGCCATCCAGACCCGCCAGCGGATCGCGGGGGTGGTGGAGAACATGTCGGGCCTGACGCTGCCCGACGGCACCACGATGCAGGTGTTCGGCGAGGGCGGCGGCCAGCAGGTCGCCGAGCGACTGTCGCGGGCGGTGGGCGCCGATGTACCGCTGCTGGGCCAGATTCCGCTGGACCCCGCGCTGGTGGCGGCCGGCGACACCGGTGTGCCGATGGTGCTCAGCACCCCGGACTCCGCGGTGGGCAAGGAATTGGGCCGCATCGCCGACGGGCTGTCGTCGCGTCGTCGCGGCTTGGCGGGCATGTCGCTAGGCCTGGACCCCACCCGGCGGTAAGTCGCGCGAGCAGACGCGAAATCGCGCGGGAGCATCTGCTCCCGCGCGATTTCGCGTCTGCTGGCCGGGGCTCAGGTGGCGTCGGTGTCGAACGGAGTGCGCTCGGGGGCCACGGGTGGCGCCGGCGGCGCCGGCGGCTGGGCCGGCGGTTGCGGAGCAGGCGCGTCGAAGTTACCGGTGAAGATCGAATCGTCGCCGTCGAGCAGGTGTTTGGTCAGCGCCGCGCGCGGGGTCATACCGCGCAACTTCTGCAGCTCACTGAGCTGGCCGCGGATGTCGTCGAATTCGGGCCCGATGTCCTCGCGGAGCTGGTTGGAGACACCGCTCAGGTAGTCGCGCGCCTGCCGCAGGGCGCCCGCCGTCCAGCGGATCGCGCCCGGCAGCCGCTCCGGGCCGAGCACCACCAGCCCGACCACGACGAGGACGAGCATCTCCCCCCAGCCGATGTTGGCGAACATCAGGTCAGATGACCCGTCCCCCGCAAGCGGGTGGGGTCCCCGTGGAGCTGGGGAGTGCCCCCAGCGCCCGGCTGCGCCGCGCTTGCGATCATCACGGTCGAATGGTGATGACCCGCCGCGCCCGGCTGCGCCGCGCTTGCGATCATCACGGTCGAATGGTGATGACCCGCCGCGCCCGGCTGCGCCGCGCTTGCGATCATCACGAGCTCGTGTCGGGGTCTGGTTTGACCGTCAGCGTGACGTGGCGGCCGTCGCGGACCACCTCGATCTGCGCGTCCTGACCGATGGTCAGCTGCCGCACGGCTACGACCGCTTCGTCGGAGTCGGCAACCTTGCGGTTCCCGATCTTGACGATCACGTCGTTCTCCAGGATTCCGCCCTTCTGCGCGGGTCCCCCGGCCTTCACATTGGCCACCTGCGCGCCCGAAGCGATCGCGTTGCTCACCGACCGGGTGCTGATGCCCAGCGTCGGGTGCACGATCTTGCCGTCCTTGATCAGCGTCTCCGCGACCAGCTTCATCTCGTTGACCGGGATGGCGAAACCCAGCCCGCTGGCGCTGTCGGACAACGATTTGCCCGCGCTGTTGATGCCGATGACCTGGGAGTCCATGTCGATCAGCGGCCCACCGGAGTTGCCGTGGTTGATCGAGGCGTCGGTCTGGATGGCGTCCAGGACGGTGTCGGTGTCAGAGCCCTCTCCCGACAACGGAACCGGGCGGTGCAGCGCGCTGATGATGCCATGCGTGACGGTGCTGCGCAGACCCAACGGGGCACCGGCCGCGATCACCTCGTCACCGACCCGCACCTTGTCGGAGTTGCCAAGCCGCGCCACGGAGAGGTTGTCGACGTTGTCGACCTTCAGCACGGCCAGGTCGGTCTTGGGATCGCGGCCCACCAGGCTGGCCGGCACTTCCTTGCCGTCGTTGAACACCACCGTGGTCTTGAACTGGCTGGGGTTGTTGGCGGCTTCGGAGATGACGTGGTTGTTGGTGACGATGTAGCCGCGACCGTCGATGACGACGCCGGAACCCTGCATCCCCTCCTGGTCGCTCTTGGACTCGATGGTCACCACGGAGTCGGCGACGGCGGCTGCGACCTTGGTGAACCGGCCGGCCGGTTCCTCGGCGTTGCCCGATGTCGACAGCGTCACCTTCGACGTGGTGAACGCCTCGACCACCTCGGCGGTCTTACGGCCGATCACCCCGCCGAGCGCGCCGATCACCAGCGCGAGGAGCAGCAGCACGGCCAGCGCGAGGTAGGACACCCTGCCGCCGAAAAGCACGTCGCGGACGCCGAGCTTGCCGCTGTGGCGCAGTTCGCCGTGCGTCACCACCTGAGGCAGCGCGGGGGTCCCCAGTGCCGCCGCCGCGGCCGGGTCGCGCCACGGATCCTCGGGCTCGTCCGGCTCACCATTTTTCTCGCCGGCCAGCGCGGCGGCATCGATCGGATGGCGCTGCAGTGTCTCGGTGCCGCCGAACGGGCGGCCGAAGGCCTCCTCGAGTACCGGATCGGCCGGCTTGTCGTGCGGCCGGAACTCGGACTGGTCCTTGTACTTCTGCGGACGAACCCGGTCGGCGACGAAGGACCCCTGCTGCCCCGCCGGACGGCCGAACGTCTGACGCGATCCAGGGTCTACCGGCGGCCGGTAGATGGGGCGCGGTGCCAGCCGCTCGGTGTCCTGGCCGCTGTTGTTGCCTTCGTCGGAGCTCACGGTTCCTCTTCTAGATCCGTTCGGGGCCCGGCACCGGGCCGGCCGTCTGCGCAGCAAAGGACCGCACGGCCCTGGAAGTCATGTTGATGTCCCACCCTAGTATCCACGGATCCCCGCCGGTCGGCACGAACCCGCGCCAAGGCCCGCGTCGGCACGCAAACGTCAAGCTAGCGGCGCTTCCGGTGATCGTCGCGCTCGGCGAAGTCGTCCTGAAGCGGGAGGCCGTCGTCGTGCGGGTAGTGCGGAATCTCGGACAGCAACCCGAGTAGCGAACTGGGGATGCGGATGGGGTGTGAGTCGCGCAGCGCCGCCCGCGCGCGGCTGTGATCGTCCACCTCGGCCGCGCACTGCGGGCACAGCGATAGATGGTGGGCGGCGCGCAGGTGGGCGTTCATCCTCAACTCGCCGTCGACGAACGCGGCGATGGCCTCGATGGAGAGGTGCTCGGTGGAGCGGAAGCGACGCGGCGCGCCCACCGGGGCGTCGCTCTGGGAGGCGAATTGAGCGGGTAGCCACGAGAACGCACGCCGGAAAACGTCTCCCCGGTCGGCCATCACCAACTCCCTCCGCGCCCTGTTAAGCCATTTGTATCTCGAATGTAGCGCGGTGTGCTGCTTGATAACCATGATCGAACCTTCAATCCCCGGAATTTGGGATCAGTTGGCAACCGTGCGGTGGCCGAAACGATGGTTCGGCCGGAGCAGGTTGCTCAGCTGGCCGTCCGCATCGAACGGTCGTCGTTGAGCCCCATTTCGGGATGGGCGGCCAGGTAGTCGCGCAGCGCTTGGCGCCCGCGGTGGATCCGGCTGCGAACGGTGCCGAGCTTTACGCCCAGGGTGGCGCCGATCTCCTCGTACGACAGACCTTCGATATCGCACAGGACCACTGCGGCACGAAATTCTGGCGGCAGCGAGTCCAGGGCAGCCTGCAGGTCAGGGCCAAGGCGCGAGTCGTGGTAGATCTGCTCCGGGTTCGGCTCGTCGGCCGGCACCCGGTCATAATCCTCCGGCAGCGCCTCCATGCGAATGCGGGCGCGGCGGCGGACCATGTCCAGGAACAGGTTCGTGGTGATGCGGTGCAGCCAGCCTTCGAAAGTGCCGGGCTGGTAATTCTGGACGGACCGGAAAACCCTGATGAAGGTTTCCTGTGTCAGGTCCTCGGCATCGTGCTGGTTGCCGGAGAGCCGGTAGGCCAGCCGGTACACCCGGTCGGCGTGCTGACGCACCAATTCGTCCCAGGACGGCATGGTGGCCTTGTCGCCGGTCGCGTCGAAAATCGCGGTGCCGAGCAACGTGTCAGATGGTTCCACCCAGTCGTCATCGGCAACCTGTTGCGGGTGCGACATGGTGGTCGGGCTCAAAGTGGTGATTTTCAGTTCCTCCGGTTTTCCCCTGCCATCCAGGGTCGGCATTTCTCCACTCGCCGAAACACGAAGTTCCCATTCCGTATTCCCGCCGGCCTCGCCCCACAGTGCACCGCGTTCCATACGGCTTACCGTCGCCTACCCGAGTGTGGGCGAGGTATGAGCAGTCTGAGCTTTAGCTGAGAAACCATACTGTTACCTACGATTTCCAGCGGTTATGGAGTTTGCTATGACCTCCCTCCGTCGGCAGATCCCGGGCGTGTCGCCTCCGGTGTCCACGGGCGCGCCTGAGCGACGGCACCAGCGGTTCGGCATACTCTGCGGACATGGAGGGCACGTCCAACACCAGCGACGAGACCGGCCACGCGACCCGCAGCAGGGCGGATTCGCTTGTGGCGCACGCCGAAGGGTCGATATCGGAGGACGCGATCCTGGCCAGCGCCCGGGAACGCGCCGTCGACAGCGGCGCCGGCGCGGTCACCCCCGCGGTCGGAGCGCTGCTGAGCCTGCTGGCCAAGCTGAGTGGTGGCAAGGCGGTGGCCGAGGTCGGCACCGGGGCGGGCGTGAGCGGACTGTGGTTGCTGTCGGGCATGAGCGACGACGGCGTCCTGACCACCATCGATATCGAACCGGAATATGTGCGGCTGGCCCGGCAGGCCTTCGCCGAGGCGCAGGTAGGGCCGTCCCGCACCCGGCTGATCAGCGGACGCGCCCAGGAAGTGCTCACCCGGCTGGCCGACGACTCCTACGACCTGGTGTTCATCGACGCCGATCCGATCGATCAGCCGGAGTACGTGGTCGAAGGTGTCCGGTTGTTGCGGTCCGGCGGGGTCATCGTCGTGCATCGGGCGGCCCTGGGCGGCCGTGCCGGCGATCCCGAAGCGCGTGACGCCGAGGTGGCCGCCGTGCGCGAAGCCGCCCGGTTGATCGCGGAGGACGAGCGCCTCACGCCGGCGTTGATACCGCTGGGCGACGGGTTGCTGGCCGCTGTGCGCGACTAGCGTCACACCCCGATCAGGGTCTCGGCGATCGCGAACGGGAAGTGCACGGTGGCGGTGGCCACCTCGCGGACCCCGTCGCGAACGGCGTTGACGATCGTCGCCGGATTGCCGGTCAGCAGCGCTGTCCCGATGTCGTAGCCGGCGTACTGCGGCGCCGTGACGAAGTTGCGCACGTCGACGAACAACTGGGTGGGCAGGCTCGCGGGCCCGACGGGCACGCCGTCGTAGCTCAGCATGGTCCAGCCGGTTGCGGGACTGCCCTGCACCACCACCACCCCGGTATTCGGCAACGTGTGGGTGATCAGGAACAGCGGATTGGGGTTGTCGACCATCATCATCGTGCCGGTCTCGATGGTCAGTGCGCTGGAATAGGCGACGACGGCGTGGCCGGGAGCCGACGCCCCGACGTTGTACATGGTTTGCACCGCGCTGTTGAACCCGGCGGCGAAGTTCAGCCCGGTCGGGTTTGTGGAAAGCGGGGCCAGCATCGGGAAGGCGGGCAGGCCGAGCGTCCAGACCAGGGGGCCGCCCAGATACAGCAATCCCGCCGGGATCTGCGGCAAGTCCTCGAACAAGCCGGCGTTGATCTCGTTGAGCCCGGGCAGCACGACGGCGGCCGGTTGTCCCGCGTAAGCCACCAGCGCCGCCGCCGTTTCCTGCGTCCTGATCATCTGCGAGTCGAAGATCCCACCGAAGATGCCCTGGCCGTTCAGCACGTTGGCGATGTTGGCCGCCTGCAGGACGCCCGTCGCGTCCAGCGGAGGGCCGGGTATCGCCGTGTCGAGGATGCCGGCCACGTTGCTCGCCGTCTGACCGTGCCGGACGAACTCGATGGTGACCAGTTGGTCGTTGAGGACGGGGACGGTGGAACCGCCGAGGCCGATGAACAGGCCGGGATAACCACGGGTGCCGAAGGCCCCGGTCGGGTTACCGGCCCCGCCGGCGCCGCCGTACCCTCCGTCGCCGAACAACAGCGCCTGGCCGCCGGCGCCGCCGGCACCACCGGGATCGGTGATGAGCAACGCCGCACCGCCCAGGCCGCCCCGTCCGCCATTGCCCATCAGCAGGCCGCCGACGCCACCCGTGCCGCCCGCACCGCCGGCCCAACCGGTACCGCCGATCCCACCGGTGCCGATCAGCCCGGCGTTTCCGCCGATCCCACCGGTCAGAGGCAGCGGACCGCCGGTCGGGGAATAGCCGGGGCCGCCGTCGCCGAGCAGGAACCCGCCGGCCCCGCCGTTGGGTGAGGCAGCGGTTCCGGCAGCCCCGTTGCCGATCAGGTCGCGCCCGAACAATGCCCGGGTGGGCGCGTTGAGGATCGGATCGATCGCCTCGCCCAGCGGGCTGAAGATCCATGCCTGTCCGGCCGAGTGAACGGGCTTGTAGACGAGGGCCTGGAACGCGCCGGATGTGAATTCGTTCAGCGCTTCCACGGGCGCGGCGGCGAACCCTCCGCCGAGCAGAGTGGCCTCCAGTTGCGTCAGGATCGCCGCCTCGGCACCGCCGTAGGACGCCGCTGCCGCGCCCAGGTTCTTCACGAATTCCTGGTGATACGCCGCCGCCTGGACCGCTGCCGCGCGGTATTCGGTGGCGTGCGTTCCGAACAGCGCCGCGATGGCGACAGACACCTCGTCGGCAGCCGCCGCGGCCAGCTGGGTCGTGGGGATCGCCGCGGCCACATTGCCGGCGCCGACGGCCGCTCCGATCTGCGCGGCCTGCGCCGACGCAGTTTCGATCATGTCCAGTCCCGCAACCACAAACGACATTTCGCTACTCCTCGATGCGTAATTAAGCCCGACCGACATCTTGGCACCAGCCACCGAAAAAAGATGCGGAATCGACGAGTTTTTCTGCGCTGTCAGGAGTCGCGTAGTGCCGCGATCCCGTTATCCAGTGCGGCCTCCAGATAAGAGAGGTCGCCGGTGGCCAGCATGATGCCGACCCCACCCTGGATTCCGGCAAGCAGCGCGGCCGCGGCACGGTCGGCGTCCACGCGCGACGAGACCTTTTCGTTCTCCTGCATCGCACGGATTCCGGTGGCGATGGCGTCGTGCCATCGCGAGATCAGCTCGGCCGTCACCGCCTGCGCACCCGGGGTGGTGCGGCCGATCTCCGACATCAGCACCGCGATCGGGCAGTTCTGACCTTGACGCCGGTAGCGGTCCACCACGACGTCGCGCCACCGTTGCCAGGCCGCCCAGGACGTCAGGGCTCCCAGGTGTGGTTGCTGGTCGGAGATCACCATCGCCGACTCGTGGGCGGCCACTGCCAGCAGCAGCTGATCCTTGCCGTCCGGAAAGTAGTGGAACAGCTGGCTTTTCGACGTGTGGCTGCGGGCCATGATGTCGTCCAGGGTGGTCATCGCGATGCCGTGGGCGCGGATCTCGCGGGCCGCGCCCTCGATGATGCGCTGCCGCGTGGCCCGCCCCTTGGCGGTCAGTTTCTGGACTTGCGAGTCCATTTTTAATACCGGAGTCTGTGGACCCATGAGTCCAAACACTACGCAATTGTCCGACCGCACCGCACTGATCACCGGCGCCACCGCCGGCCTGGGCGCCGCCATCGCCCGGACCCTGGCGGCCCAAGGCGCGCACGTGATCATCAACGGGCGCAACGTTTCCCGCGGCTCAGCGGTCGTCGACGCGATCACCACCTCGGGCGGCCGGGCGACCTTCGTCGACGGCGACCTGGGAGCAGGGACGGACGCGATCGCCGGCATCGCCGAGCGCGCCACGAAGGCCGCAGACGGCCACCTCGACATCCTGGTGAACAACGCCGCCACGCTGCTGATGCCAACCCCCACCGCGGATATCGGCGAGCGGGAGCTGACCGATGCGTTCGCCGTCAACGTGTTTGCGCCGTTCCTGCTGACCGGGCTGATCGCGCCGCAGATGGCCCGAGTTGGCCAGGGCTCGATCGTCAACGTCGGTTCCATCGCCGGCCTGCGCGGGTCGGCCGGTTCCGCCGTGTACTCCGCCACCAAGGCGGTGCTGCACTCTTTTACCGAGTCGTGGGCCGACGAGTACGGACCGTCCGGGGTGCGGGTGAACGCCGTCGCGCCCGGTCCGATCGGCACCGAGCGCGCGCTCGAGTTCGCCGACAGCGTCGGGCCGATGCTGGCCCGCATTCCGTCGCGCCGGATGAGCACGCCGGAAGAGGTCGCCGCCGCAGTCGTGTTCCTGAGCAGCGACGACTCCGCCAATATCCACGGCACCATCCTCAGCGTCGACGGGGGTTGGGCCGCGGTGTGAATCCAGGCGTGTGACTCAGGCGCGGTTGAAGAAACCGGACTGCCCGACGCCGGCGTTGAACCCGCCTGAGTCGGCGCCCGGACCGGTGTTGCCCACGCCGGAGCTGTGCTGACCGGTGTTGAAGAATCCGGTGTTGTAGTAGCCGGCGTTGCCGACGCCGATGTCGTGGTTGCCCGTGTTGAAGAAGCCCACCTTGAACCCACCCGCGCCGTAATTGAAGAAGCCGGTGTCGGTACCGGCATCGCTGGCGTTGAAGAAGCCCGCGTTGTCCAGGCCCCCACCGGAGTTGCCCCAACCCGAGCCGTAGCCACCGGCGGACGTGTTGTTCAGACCAGAGTTGAAGTTGCCGGAGTTGAAGAAACCGGAGTTGCCCGTCCCGGAGTTTCCGAAGCCCGAGTTGCCGGTGTTGATCAAAGTGCCGCCGAAGCCGGTGTTGACGTCGCCGGAATTGAACAGCCCGGTGTTGGTGTCGCCGGAATTGAACAGGCCGGTATTGGTGAAGCCGGTGTTGAAGAAGCCGGTGTTGCCGCCCAGTCCCAGGAAACCTGTACCGAAAACGGGATCCGTGCCGCTGCCGCCTGCGTTGAACCCGCCGGTGTTGCCGATGCCGGTGTTCGACCAACCGACATTGCCGAAGCCGGCGTTGAACGAACCCACGTTGTGGTTGCCCGCGTTGAAGAAGCCGACGTTGTGACCGAAAAGCGAAGTGCCGCCGGAGTTGAACGCCCCCAGATTGCCATTGCCGGAGTTCGCCAGACCCATATTCGTGCTGCCGGCGTTGAACGAGCCGGTGTTGAAGCTGCCGGCATTGAACACGCCGGTGTTGGTGCTGCCGGAATTCCCGAGACCGAAGCTCCCGGCACCCGAATTGACCAGCCCCACGTTGTGAGACCCGGAATTTGCGAAGCCGAAGTTGGCGGTGCCGGAGTTGAAGAATCCGGAGTTGCCGACGCCCGAATTGAACAGGCCGGTGTTGCCACTGCCGGAGTTGAAGCCGCCGAAGCCGATCTGATTGTCTCCGGTCAGCCCGATGCCGATGTTGCCGTGACCGGTATTGGCGAGTCCCACGTTGCCGTCGCCGGTATTGCCGAAACCGAAGTTGAAGCTGCCGTTGTTGCCCAGTCCGAAATTCCAGCCGGCGTTATTGGCGTTGAGGCCTCCGATGCCGATCTGGTTGTTACCGGTGAGCCCGATACCGATGTTGTTGTTGCCGACGTTCCCGAGACCGAAATTGTTGAGGCCGACGTTGCCGATGCCGAAGTTGTAGCTGCCGAGATTGTTCAGTCCGACATTGAAGGCGGAGGCAGCTCCGTTGACGGCGCCGGCCAGGTTCCCGTTTCCGAAACCGATGTTGCCGGTGCCCACGTTGCCCAGCCCGACATTGAACTGGCCGATGTTGCCCAGTCCGATGTTGTAGGTAGCCGCACCGGGATAGGGGGCGCCGGCCACGCCCAGCGTCGCGTTTCCATTGCCGGCGCCGATGTTGAACGAGCCGTAGTTGCCGAGGCCAAAGTTGCCGCTACCGCCGGTGCCCGGGCCGCTGTTGCCCGCGCCGAAGTTGAAGCTTCCGATATTGCCGCCGCCGACGTTGAAGTCGCCGATATTGCCGATTCCCAGATTGAGCCCTTGGTTGAGGGCCTGCGCGAATTGCTGAAGCGGCGCCAGTTGCGCGGCGGCCGCGGACACTCCGGCGTGATAGCCCGACATCGCGGTCACGTCTTGGGCCCACATCTGTTCGTAGAGCGCTTCCGCGGCCGCGATGGCCGGGGCGTTGAAGCCGAAGATGTTCGACCGCACCAACGAAATGAACTGACTCCGGTTCGTCGCCACCAACTGCGGATGCACCGTTGCTGCGCGCACCGACTCGAACACCGTGGCCACCACGTTGGCCTGACCGGCCGCTGTCTGGGCGTGGGCCGCCGCCGTGCTCAACCACGACGAGTACGGCGCGGCGGCGGCGGCCATCGCCGTGGATGCGGCGCCCTGCCACGACGTCTGCAGCACCTCCGACGTCACCGAGTTGAACGACTCAGCCGCGGACGCCAACTCGGCGGCCAGCCCGTCCCAAGCTCTCGCCGCCGCCAACATTGGCCCGGAACCCGCGCCGGAGAAGATCTGCGCCGAGGTGATCTCCGGCGGCAAAATCGAGAAATTCATCAGCCCCCCTGGATTTTCGGGCCGCCCAATCTGCGGTGTGGCCCTGTCACCAGGGCAGCCCGCGACAAACCGTACCGAAACGTGGAGCGGTGCGGGCCCTTTCGGTTGATCTCGGTCAGGCGGGCGACCCTCTTGACGCGCGCTGAACGCGCGTTTAATGTACTGAACATGCGTTCAGCCGACTTGACTGCGGTGGCCCGGATCCGCGATGCGGCCATCGAGCAGTTCGGCGAGCACGGCTTCGGCGTCGGACTACGCAGCATCGCCGAGGCTGCCGGGGTAAGCGCCGCACTGGTCATCCACCACTTCGGGTCCAAGGACGGCCTGCGCAAGGCCTGCGACGAATTCGTGGCCGAGGAGATCCGCTCCGGCAAGTCCGAGACGATCCAGTCCCGAGATCCGGCCACCTGGCTGGGCCAGATGGCCGAAATCGAGTCGTACGCGCCACTGATGGCCTACCTGGTACGCAGCATGCAGTCCGGTGGCGAACTGGCGAAAATGTTGTGGCAGAACATGATTGACAATGTCGAGGCATACATGGAGGAGGGGGTGCAAGCCGGCACCGTCAAGCCCAGCCGCGACCCCCACGCCCGAGCCAGGTATCTGGCCATCACCGGGGGCGGCGGCTTCCTGCTCTACCTGCAAATGCACGAGACACCAAACGATTTGCGCGCAGTCCTGCGCGACTACGCCAGTGACATGGTGTTGCCCGCCCTCGAGGTCTATTCCGAGGGCCTGCTGACCGAACGCACCATGTACGACGCGTTTCTCGCCAAAGAGAACCAAGGAGGGTCACATGACAAGTAATCACCAGGCGCCCATCGATATTCGTGGTCTCACCAAGAATTTCGGCAATGTCCGGGCGCTCGACGGCCTCGATCTCACCGTGCACGAGGGGGAAGTGCACGGCTTCCTCGGCCCCAACGGCGCCGGCAAGTCGACGACCATCCGCATCCTGCTCGGCGTGGTCAAGGCCGACGGCGGCAGCGTGCGACTGCTGGGCGGCGACCCGTGGGTCAGCGCCGTCCAGCTGCACCGCCAGATCGCTTATGTGCCAGGTGATGTCACGCTGTGGCCGTCACTGACCGGCGGCGAGACCATTGACCTGCTGGCCCGCATGCGGGGTGGTATCGACCAGGGGCTGCGGGCGGAACTGATCGAACGCTTCGAGTTCGACCCGACCAAAAAGGTGCGCACCTACTCCAAAGGCAACCGCCAGAAGGTTTCCCTGATCTCCGCGTTTTCGTCGCGGGCCAGCCTGCTACTGCTCGACGAGCCGACCAGCGGACTGGACCCGTTGATGGAGAACGTGTTTCAGCAGTGCGTCGCCGAGGCTTCCGACCGTGGTGTGACCGTACTGCTGTCCAGTCACATCCTGGCCGAGACGGAAGCGCTGTGTAAGCGGGTGACCATCATCCAGGCGGGCAGAACCGTCGAGAGCGGTTCACTGGAATCCATGCGCCATCTCAGCCGAACCTCGATCAAGGCCGAATTGGCGCGCGATCCGGGCGATCTCACCCGGATCAAGGGCGTCGCCGATGTCAGCATCGAAGGCAACACGGTGCGCGCTCAGGTCGACAGCGACAGTCTCGGGGAATTGATCCGGGCGCTCGGCGACGCGGGAGTGCGCAGCCTGGTCAGCCAGCCCCCCTCGCTGGAGGAGCTGTTCATGCGCCACTACAGCACCAACGGCGCTCGCAATGCGAAAGAGGTGGCGACGCGATGAGCACCGCGCTTCTGGATCGGCCCGCCCCTGCGCCGCAACGTAGTTCGAATTTCACGGGGACGCGGGGGTTGCTGCGGCTCTACCTGCGCCGCGACCGGGTCACCTTGCCGCTCTGGGTGCTCCTGCTGTCGGTGCCGCTGGCAAGCGTGTACATCGGCAGCATCGAGAAAATCTACTCCAGCGACGCCGAGCGGGCCGGTTTCGCGGCCACCATCATGGCCAGTCCGGCGCAGCGGGCGCTTTACGGCCAGGTCTACAACAGCAGCCTCGGCGCCGTCGGCATCTGGAAAGCCGGGATGTTTCACATGCTGATCGCGGTCGCGGTCATTCTCACGGTCATTCGACACACCCGGGCCGACGAGGAAACCGGGCGCGCCGAACTGATCGATTCCACCGCCGTCGGTCGCTACGCCAGCCTCACCGCCGCGCTGCTGCTGTCGTTCGGGGCCTCGGTGACTACCGGGCTGATCGGCGCTGCGGGCCTACTCACCACCGACGTTCCGCCGGGTGGGTCGCTGGCCTTCTGCGCGGCGCTGGCCGGCTCCGGGCTGGTGTTCACGGCGGTGGCGGCGGTGGCCGCGCAACTGTCACCCAGTGCCCGGGTCGCGCGCGGATTCGCTTTCGCGGTACTGGGTATCGCGTTCACCCTGCGCGCGGTCGGCGACGCCGGCTCTGGCGCCCTGTCGTGGCTGTCCCCGCTGGGGTGGTCGCTGCAGGTGCGCCCGTATGCCGGGGATCACTGGTGGGTGTTGTTGATGCACCTGGCGACGACGGTGGTGCTGACTGCCGTGGCGTTCCGGCTGCTGGCAGGCCGTGACGTCGGCGCCGGACTGTTCGCCGAACGCAGCGGACGCGATACCGCGTCGGCGGCGCTCGGTGGTGTGCTCGGCCTGGCCTGGCGCCTTGACCGTGGCGCGCTGGTGGTCTGGACGGTGGGACTGGTGCTGTACGGACTGCTGATCGGCAGCGTCACGTACGGCATCGGGGACGAGCTGGGCGGCGCGGCCGGGCGGGACATCCTTGCGAGATTGGGTGGAACCAGTGCCCTGGAACAGGGATTCATCACCGTGGGGTTCGGCATGCTCGGCATGATCGCGGCCGCGTTCGCGGTCTCGTTGTCACTGCGGATACATCAGGAGGAGACCAGCCAGCGTGCGGAAACCCTGCTGGCCGGGTCGGTTTCCCGGTCCCGCCTGCTGGGGAGCCATCTGCTGATGGCGCTGGGCGGGTCGACGTGTGCCATCCTGCTGTCCGGGTTGGCCGGCGGACTGGCCTACGGCATGGCCGCCGGCGACGTGATGGGTAAGTTGCCCTCCGTCGTGGGTACTGCGGCCGTGCAGCTACCCGCGGTGTGGCTGCTGTCGGCCGTGACGGTTGTCTTGTTCGGCTTAACACCGCGATTCACACCCGTCGCGTGGGGCGTGCTGGTGGCATTCGTGGCGCTGTACCTGCTCGGCTCTCTGTCGGGATCACCGCAGTGGCTGCTCGACCTCGAACCGTTCGGGCACACCCCGCGTATCGGCGACGATTTCACCGCGGTGCCGCTGCTGTGGTTGCTGGCCCTGGATTTCGCGTTGATTGCGTTGGGCGTCATGGCTTTCCGCCGCCGGGACTTACGGTCGTGAAAACAGCGCTGAAGATCGTCGCGTCCCTGCTGTACGGGGTCGTGCTGTACAGCGTGCTGGTGTTCGTGCCGGCCGGGACCCTGCACTATTGGCAGGGGTGGGCGTTCGTCGCCATCGCGATGGGCCTGACGACGGTCTCCACCGTCTGCCTGGCCGTCACCAACCCGGCCGCGCTGCGGCGACGGATGCGGGCCGGGCCGCGCGCGGAGGGCAGAACCGTCCAGAAGGTGCTCATCACCCTCTTGTTCGCGACGTCCATGGGCGTGATGGCATTCAGCGCGTTCGACCACCGGATGGGATGGTCCCCGGTCCCGGTGTGGGTGAACGTGATCGGGGACGTGATGATCGCGGTCGGGCTGAGCTCGGCCCTGCTCGTCGTCGTCCAAAACAGTTATGCCGCAGCGACGATCGCGGTCGAACAGGGGCAGACGTTGACCTCCGACGGCCTGTACGGGTTGGTCCGGCACCCGATGTACAGCGGGTCGCTGATCATGATGTTCGGCATCCCATTCGCGCTCGGTTCTTACTGGGGCCTGTTGATCGTCCTCGCGGGTGTCGTCGTGCTGGTGTTGCGGATCCTCGACGAGGAAAAGTTGCTCGCCACCGAGCTCGCGGGGTACCGCGAATACACCCAGCAGGTGCGTTACCGCCTAGTCCCGTACGTCTGGTAGGCCCTTGCGCCGAGCAGACGCGAAATCGCGTTGGAACGCGTGTTCCAACGCGATTTCGCGTCTGCTCGCACAGGGGGGCGAGCCCCGTCTAAGGTAACGGCGTGGCTCGCGACCCGGCACCCGCTCTCGACCGGCCCTGGCGGCGGCCCGGCGCAGCGAGGTACGCGCTGGAACGGGTTCGCAGCATCGCCCGGCCGCCGGTCACCGTGACCGAACCCTCGCCGGACGTCATTGCCGACCGCGACGTCGAAGTACCCACCCGCGACGGAACCGTGTTGCGGATCAACGTCTTTCACAAGGGTGAACGCGCACCGCGGCCGGTGGTCCTGAGCATCCACCCGTACGGCAAAGACGATCTGCCCCGACGCCGGCGCAGCCGCTGGACGTTCTCCCCGCAGTTCCGCGCGCTGCGCCAGCCCGGACCGCTGACCTTTTCGGCCCTGACCGGTTGGGAGGCGCCCGATCCGGCGTGGTGGGCCGAGCAGGGTTTCGCCGTCGTCAACGCCGACGCACGCGGCTGCGGGCGCTCGGACGGCACCGGCAAGCTGTTGTCCCAGCAGGAGGCCGAGGACACCTACGACCTGGTGCAGTGGATTGCCGACCAACCGTGGAGCGACGGCCGAGTCGTCATGCTGGGCGTCTCGTACCTGGCCATCAGCCAGTACGCCGTCGCCGCCCTGCGACCGCCGGCCCTGCGCGCGATCTGCCCGTGGGAAGGCCTTACCGATGCCTACCGCGACCTGACGTTCCCCGGCGGCATCCGGGAGTTCGGCTTCACCAGATTGTGGTCGTACGGCATGAGTCGGACCCGCCAGACGTACAGCCTGAAGGGACTGCAGGAAGAACATCCGCTGCGCGACGACGCGTGGCGAGCGATGACACCCGATCTGCCGGCGATCACGGCGCCGATGCTGGTGTGTGGCAGTTTCTCGGACAACAACCTGCACACCCGCGGTTCGATGCGGGCATTCACCCAGGTCGGTTCGAGCTTCACGCGGTTGTACACCCACCGCGGCGGGAAATGGTGCGAGTTCTACTCCCAGGACGCACGGGAGGAGCAGCTGCGATTTTTCCGGACCGCGCTGGACGGCGCACCAGCGTCCCGCAGCGTGCGCCTGGAAGTGCGCGAGGACCGCGACACCGTCGTCTCGGTCCGGGAGGAGGACGAGTGGCCGCTCGCCCGAACCCGCTGGCGCCGGCTGTATCTGGCGGGTGCCGCAGTGCTGGCGACCGAGCCGCCGGCCGCAGCGGGCAGCATCACCTTCCAAACCCATTCTCGTGCAGCGGCTTTCAACTGGACGGCTCCGCAGGACATCGAGTTGACCGGCCCGATGATGGCGCGGCTGTGGGTCCAGCTGGACGGCTTCGACGATGCGCACATCTTCGTCGGGGTCGAAAAGTGGCGTGACGGAAGCTATGTCGGGTTCGAAGGGTCCTACGGTTACGGCCGAGACCGGGTCACCACCGGCTGGCAGCGGGTGTCGCTGCGGGCGCTGGACACCCAGCTTTCCAAGCCGTGGGAGCCGGTCCCGTCGTGTGACCGCCCGCAGCCGGTACGCCCGGGCGAGGTGATTGCACTGGACGTGGCGTTGGGTCCGTCGGCGACGCTGTTCCGCGCGGGTGAACAGTTGCGCCTGGTGGTGGCTGGGCGCTGGCTGTCGCCCCGGAACCCGCTCACCGGCCAGTTCCCGGCGGCCTACCCGGACCCGCCGCGTGGGCTGGTGACGTTGCGTTGGGGCCCGCGCTATGACGCGCATCTGCTGATCCCCGAGATCCCCTAGGTTTCCGCGGCGAGCAGTCGCAAAGTCGCACGATCTCGCGTCGAACTATGCGACTTTGCGTCTGCTCGCGGGGAACTCGCGCGGAAGGGCGGGACCTCCGCTAGATCCAGACGCCCTTGCCGACCGCCACCACACCGCCGGCGCTGATCGCGAAACGCTCCCGGTCCTTCTCCAGATCGACGCCGACCATCTCGCCCGGCCCGACGACCACGTTCTTATCGAGGATCGCGTGGCGGACCACCGCGCCACGGCCCACGCGCGCCCCCGGCATGATCACGCTGCCCTCCACGATCGCGCCGTCGTCGACCACGACGTTGGACGACAGCACGGAGTTGCGCACCGACGCCGCCGAGATGATGCTGCCGGCACCCACCACGGACTCCTGTGCCGAGCCGCCGTTGACGAACTTGGCCGGCGCCAGGTTCTCCGACTCCCCTCGGATCGGCCAGCGTTTGTTGTACAGGTTGAACACCGGGTGCACGGACACCAGATCCATGTGCGCATCGTAGAACGCGTCCAGCGTCCCCACATCTCGCCAGTAGGCCCGGTCGCGGTCGGTCGCACCCGGCACCTCGTTGTCGCTGAAGTCGTAGACGGCGGCCATCCCGTCTTCCACCAGGCGCGGGATGATGTCGCCGCCCATGTCGTGGTCGGAGTGGTCATCGTCGGCGTCCGCGCGAATCGCGTCGATCAGCACTTTGGTGGTGAAGATGTAGTTGCCCATCGACACGAACGTGCTGGAGGGGTCGTCGGGAGTGCCCGGGGGGTCGAGCGGCTTTTCCACGAAGCTGCGGATCCGGCCCGACTCGTCTGCGTCGATGCAACCGAAGGCGGTTGCTTCGGTCCTCGGCACCCGGATGCCCGCCACGGTCGCACCGGCGCCGCTGTCGATGTGGAACCGGACCATTTGCTCGGGGTCCATCCGGTAAACGTGATCGGCGCCGAACACCACGATGTAGTCCGGGTCTTCGTCGTGGATCAGGTTGAGCGACTGGTAGATGGCGTCGGCCGAGCCGGTGTACCAGCGCGGGCCGAGGCGTTGTTGGGCGGGAACCGGGGTGATGTACTCGCCGGCCAGACCCGACAAACGCCAGTTCTGGGAGATGTGGCGGTCCAGGGAGTGCGACTTGTACTGCGTGAGCACGCAAATCCGCAGGTAGCGAGCGTTGACCAGGTTGGAGAGCACGAAGTCGATCAGCCGGTAGGCCCCGCCGAAGGGAACCGCGGGCTTGGCGCGGTCGGCGGTCAGGGGATAAAGCCGTTTGCCCTCGCCACCGGCCAGCACGATGCCGAGCACGTGTGGCGCTTCCCTCATGGCACAAACCTATCGGCAGCCACGAAGCGCTGCCACCGGTAGGGTCCCGATTGTCAATTCGCTAGACGGACGAATATTTAAGGAAGTTAGTGCAGTTCGGGCCATCTGGGTCCGGCGCCACGCCCGCCCGCCCTGCGGGTTGCCTCGTCACCGGCTCCGGCTCGACTGTCCGGCTCCACGCCAGCCCGCCCTGCGGGCTGCCTCGTCGCCGAACTACCGTTCGGGTATGCGCGTGGCGATGATGACTCGGGAATACCCTCCGGAGGTCTACGGCGGAGCCGGCGTACACGTTACCGAACTGGTCTCCCAATTGCGCCGGCTGTGCGCGGTCGACGTGCACTGCATGGGAGTCGACCGCCCGGGAGCCGTCGCCCACCAGCCCGACCCCCGCCTGCGTGCTGCCAACGCCGCACTGTCCACCCTGTCGGCAGACCTGGTGATGGCCAACGCCGTCAACGCGGCGACCGTCGTGCATTCGCACACCTGGTACACCGGAATGGCCGGACACCTGGCCAAGCTGCTCTACGACGTCCCCCACGTGCTGACCGCACATTCGCTGGAACCCATGCGGCCATGGAAGGCCGAGCAACTCGGCGGGGGCTATCACGTGTCCTCCTGGGTCGAACAGACCGCGACGCTGGCCGCCGACGCGGTCATCGCCGTCAGCTCCGGCATGCGCGACGACATCCTGCGGGTCTACCCCACGCTGGACCCGAACGCGGTGCACGTGATCCGCAACGGAATCGACACCGAGTTCTGGCACCCGGCCGGCCCCGTCCATACCGGTTCAGTCCTGGCAGAACACGGCGTCGACCCGAACCGTCCCATCGTCGCTTTCGTCGGGCGCATCACCCGCCAGAAGGGCGTCCCACACCTGGTCGCGGCCGCTCACCAGTTCAGCCCGGACGTCCAGCTGGTGCTGTGCGCCGGGGCGCCCGACACCCCCGAGATCGCGGAGGAGGTGCGCTCGGCGGTCGCCAGACTCGAGCGCAGCCGCACTGGCGTGTTCTGGATTCGCGATATGCTCCACAAGACAAAGTTGCGCGAAATACTCACCGCTGCAAATGTTTTCGTGTGCCCTTCGGTGTACGAGCCGTTGGGCATCGTCAACCTGGAAGCAATGGCGTGCGGGACGGCGGTGGTGGCCTCCGACGTCGGCGGCATCCCCGAGGTGGTCGCCGACGGCGTCACCGGGTCATTGGTGCATTACGACGCCGACTACCCGGAGGCCTTCGAGGCAAGGTTGGCCGAGGCCGTCAACGCTCTGGTCGCCGACCCCGTAAAGGCGCAACAGTACGGCCACGCGGGACGACAACGCTGTATCGAGGAATTCTCGTGGGCACACATCGCCGAGCAGACGCTGGACATCTACCGGAAGGTGTGTGCCTGAGGCAGACGGATGAACCGGTCTGCGGGTTAGCTGGTGACGCCCTTCAGTTCGTCGCCCAGTGCGGCGGCCTCGTCCGGCGTCAGTTCGACCACCAAACGACCGCCGCCTTCAAGTGGTACCCGCATCACGATGCCGCGCCCCTCTTTGGTTGCTTCTAGTGGACCGTCACCGGTCCGGGGCTTCATCGCCGCCATCGAGTGCTCCCTCCAGATTCGAGCTGGCCCGCACCCGCGGACCTGGTCGGCGCCGAGCATGCCCCGCCAGTGGATTTCCAGCCATACCCGACATTGAACTGCCAAATCACCCCTCCATTGTTCCCTATCCGGGAGACCAGGTGCACAAAGACCCGCTTCTGAGGCCAACCTGACGCCTAAGAAGCCCGCCCGGCACCGCTCGGCGGGACCCAGCAAGCGCTGATGTGATCGTCGACCATGCCGGTGGCCTGCATCAGCGCATAGGCGGTGGTCGGTCCCACGAAGCGGAAACCTCGGCGCTTCAGCTCACGGGCCATGGCCTTGGATTCCGGGCTGGTGGAAGGTATTTCGGACAAGTCAGCAAACCTGGGACGTGTAGGCGGCGCAAACGACCACAGCAACTCAGACAAATCCTGCGGCGACCCCAGGTCCAGTACGGCGCGCGCGTTGGCAACCGTCGATTCGATTTTGGCCCGGTTGCGCACGATGCCGTCGTCGGCCAGCAGGCGCTGCACGTCCGCATCGGTGAAGTGGGCGACCTGCTCGACGTCGAAGCCGTGGAACGCCCGGCGGAAATTTTCCCGCTTGCGCAAAATGATCAGCCACGACAGTCCGCTCTGGAATGCCTCCAGGCTCATCCGCTCGAACAACGCGGTGCCGTCTGTGAGTGGTCGACCCCACTCCTGATCGTGATAATTGCGGTAAAGGTCGGCATCGGGCCCGGGTCGAACGACGGCCCAGCCGCAGCGAACCAGACCGTCGTCACTCATCGCGGACTCACGTGGGGCCGGACCGATCGACCGCGACGGCGTCGACGTCGGATACCTCGGCCTCGTTGACGTCATCGGCCGGGGGCGCCTCTATCCCGGACGATTGGAGAGCGGCAACCTGGCCACGCAGCGTCTCGATCTCGCGACCCAGGCGGTCCAGCACCCAGTCGACCTCGCTGGTCTTGTACCCGCGCAGCACCTGTGTGAATTTGACGGCCTCGACGTCGGCCGCCGTGACGCCGTAAGCGGGCAATACCGTCGCCGTCGTCGCGCGCGGCAGGGGCGGCAACTGTTCTCCGCGGCCGAACAACAGGCTTGCCACGCCGAACAAAACGACCGCCACCAGGGTCAGAACCACCAGGTACAGCAATACCAGCGCCACGAGAGTCGATCTTGCCCTACCGCACCGACAGGCCCGCGATCAGCAAGGTCTGAGCACACTCATCGGGGGGCGATCGGCCAACGACACGGGCAAGGTGTGCTGGGTGTAGCCGTCGCCGGCCGGAAAGAACTGGGTCAACCCGACACCCGAGTCGGGAATGCCGCAGCGCGTCAGCAACGTCGCGATCACCTGCCGGCTCATGACGCCCAACTCCTCCAACGGCCGGTTGCGGTGGGCTCGCACACCCAGGTTGACCTGGGCGATCGCGTCCAGGCCCAGCCGATCGAAGGTGTCGACCAACAAGCCGATCTCCACGCCGTAACCGGGCGCGAACGGCAGCGACATCAGCAATTCCCGGCTGGCTGCGTATTCCCCGCCCAGCGGCTGCAGCACCCAGCCCAACTCTGGGCGCAGCGCTGCCAGCAGCGGCCGCGCCACCAGCTCGGTGACCCGGCCACCGCCGGTGGAGCCCGCGTCGCCGCTCGCGTCGCCGACCTTCAACGGCCGCCGGTAGAAGCCCTTGACCAGGTGAATGCCGTCGCCGGTGAGCAGCGGGCCGACCAGGTTCGGCACGAACATCGGGTCCGGGTCGATCAGGTCGGAGTCGATGAACACCACGATGTCCCCGCTGGTGGCCGCCAGCGACCGCCACAACGCCTCGCCCTTGCCCGGTCGCGCCGGAAGCTCGGGTAGCGCCTGCTCACGACTCACGACTCGGGCACCGGCGGCGATGGCGCGGATCTCGGTGTCATCGGTGGATCCCGAGTCCAGCACGATCAGTTCGTCGACCAGCCCGTCAACCAGCGGCGAGATGCTGTCGATCACCGATTCGACGGTTTCTTCCTCGTTGAGGGCAGGCAGCACCACCGAGATCGTCCGGCCCGCCTTGGCGGCGACGAGTTCGTCGACAGTCCAGCGTGGCCGGTTCCAGCTCCGGTCGGCGAGGTCGCCGACCAGGTCTGCCGCGACCAGATCGGATGCTGTCATCCCAGCCCCCTCACGGTCCGCGCCGGCGGACGGATGCCCTGAATCGAGGCGACCATCTCCAGCACCCTCCTGGTCGCCGCGACCTGGTGGACGCGGAACATGCGGGCTCCGGCGTCCGCGGCCAGCGCGGTGGCTGCCAGCGTCCCCTCGAGCCGTTCGGTCACGTCCACGCCTAAAGTCTCCCCGACGAAGTCCTTATTACTCAAAGCCATGAGCACCGGCCACCCGGTCTTAACAAGATCGGCCACGTGCCGCAACAGCAGCAGCCCGTGGAAGGTGTTCTTGCCGAAATCGTGGGCCGGGTCGATCAGTACCCGGTCGCGGGCTACCCCGGCCGCGACGGCCCGCTCGGCGGCGGTTGTGACCTGGTGAATCACGTCGTCCACCACGCCGCGGGTAGTCGTACCGTAGCTCACCCGGAACGGCCGGGTGCGCGGTAACGCTCCTCCGGTGTGCGCGCACACCAGGCCGGCGTCGTACTCGGCGGCCACCTCCTGCAACTTCGGGTCTACCCCGCCCCAGGTGTCGTTGATGATGTCCGCGCCGGCCGCGCACGCCAGCTTGGCCACCTCCGAACGCCAGGTGTCGACGCTGATCAGCTGGTCGGGGTAGGCGCCACGCAACCACTCGACGAACGGCACCAGTCGGGCGATCTCGGTGGCGGTGTCGACGGTCTCGCCCGGGCCCGCCTTCACCCCGCCGATGTCGATGACGTCGGCTCCTTCGGCGATCGCGCGGTGTACCGCCTCGCGGGCTGCGTCGTCGGCAAACGTCGCACCCTTGTCGTAGAACGAGTCGGGGGTGCGGTTGATGATCGCCATGATCAGGGCGCGGTCACCCGCGACCGGGCGACCGCACAGGCTGTGTTGGCCGGCTGACGCCGCCGACGTTGAGCGCACTCCTCCATAGTGCCTGCTGACCTGGCGTCGATGGCGCCCAGTGTGACGGTTGCGCAACGGCGGACCGGTCGGCGCACAGCGGCTGCCTGGCACTCAGTCACATCCGTCACTTGTGCACCGGCCAAGCTCGGCACAGCGCCGCCTGAAAGTTGATATCGCAGGCGATATCAACTTTCGCGGGAGAGTGACGCGACTCCTGCAGGGGCTCGTGTGACTGTTGTGACTCAAAGACCGCCGGCCCAATTGGCCCGCGCGTTCCCCAGGCTTTCAGCCCTGCGGTCGCTTGCCCGAGGCGACTTCCTCCGGATATTCGTCGTAGAACTTCACATATCCCTCTTTGCGGCCGGCCAACACGTACAGCGGATCCTGCACATCCGACCCGTAAGCCTGCTTACGCAACTCCACCTTGCGGCTCTTGAACGTCGTGGTGTGCTCCAGCGACTCCACCAGCCGCACGAACAGCGGCAGTGCGTAGGCGGGCAGCTTGTCGTACACGGCGCGGGCCAGCGACTGGCCGTCGAACTCGGCGCCCTCGCGCAGCTTGATCGCCGCCATGCCGGCGCGCCCGCCGGTGTTGGGCACCTCGACGCCGAACACCGTGCACTCTTCGACATGGGGATCGGTTGCCACCGCGGCCTCGACCTGTGTGGTGGCCACGTTCTCACCCTTCCAACGGAACGTGTCGCCCAACCGGTCCACGAAGGCCGCGTGGAACAAGCCCTGCGGGCTCATCACATCACCGGTGTTGAACCAGCAGTCGCCCTCTTTGAAAGCGTTGCGCACCAACTTCTTCTCGGTGGCGGACTTGTCGGTGTAGCCGTCGAACGGCTGCAACCGGTTGACCGGGCTCAGCAACAGGCCGGGCTCCCCGGCGGGCACCCGACGCACCCGCCCGTTGGCGTCGCGCACCGGTTCGCCGGTGTCCGGGTCGTACTCGACATAGGCCAGCGGCATCGGTGAAATCCCGGTGCTGCGAGCAACATTGAACACATTGATGAACGCCGTGGTGCCTTCGCTGGCAGCGTAGAACTCGCAAACCCGGGAAATGCCAAAGCGTTCGGTGAAGTCGTCCCAGATGTCCGGCCGCAGGCCGTTGCCGGCGATGACACGGATCTTGTGCTTTCGGTCAGTCGGCTTGGCCGGCTGGTTGAGCAGGTAGCGACAGACCTCGCCGATGTAGATGAACGCGGTGGCGCGGTGTTCTATCACCTCGTCCCAGAACCGCGACGCGGAGAAGGACTTCCCCAGCGCGAGCGTCGCCCCCGAGTTGATCACCGACGACACCGCCACCGTCAACGCGTTGTTGTGATAAAGCGGCAGGCAGCTGTACAGGGTGTCGGAGCTCTTCAACCGCAGCCCGAGTCCGCCGAAAGCGCCGAGCGCCTTGAGCCAGCGGTAGTGCGTCATCACGCTGGCCTTCGGATAACCGGTGGTGCCGGAAGTGAAGATGTAGAACGCGGTGTCCTTGGCGCGCACCGCCGTCGACGACGCCGGGTTGGTGGCCGGGGCGGTGGTGGCAAAGCGCGCCAGGTCTTCCACGGTCAGCACGTCACCGGCCGAGCCGCCGGATTCGCTGACGGCACTTACCAAGTCGGACTCGGCGATCAGCACCTTGGCATCCAGCAGACCCAGGCTGTGCGCCAGGACATCGCCGCGCTGGTGATAGTTGAGCATGCCGGCGACCGCGCCGCACTTGACGACGGCCAGCATCGTCAGCACCGCGTTCGGCGAGTTGCGCAACATGACGCCGACGACGTCGCCCGGTCCGACTCCGCGCGCGGCGAGCACGGCGGCATACCGGTTCGCGGTGGCGTTCGCTTCGCGGTAGGTCAGTTGCTCATCCCCGAACCGGAGGAAGACCCGGTCGGCGTAGCGAGCGGCCCGGTCCTGGAACACCGACGCGATCGAGGTCTTGGAGCTGGGTCGGGCCAGCAAGCCGCCGACTCCTCGCGCGATCGACGGCGCGTCGGCGATGAGGCCGGGCACCTTCATGGCGATATCGGTGAGCTTGACCCGTGCGCGTGCGCCTTGATCGGACACGTCATCCCTCGCTATCCATGGCTTCGTTAAAACCCGCTCCGCCCGTCAGTCGGGCGCGCACGCGTTGAGCGCATCGCCGACTTTATCGACCACGATCAGCCGGTCGACGGCGGCCTGGGAGATGTAGCCGCTGTCGATCAGTCCGTAAACCCAGGCACGCACACCGTCATAGTGACCCCAGGGATCCAGCAGCACGATCGGCTTGTCGTGCACGCCCAGATACCCCTCGGTCCACGCGCTCAGCAATTCGTCCAGGGTGCCGACCCCGCCCGGCAACGCGATGAACGCGTCGGCCCGCTCTTCCATGACTTGTTTGCGCTCACGCAGCGTGTCGGTGACGATCAGCTCGTCCGAATCATGGTCAGCCAGTTCGCGTTCCAGCAACATGGTGGGTATCACCCCGACGGTCCAGCCGCCGTGGGCGCGCGCCGCCGAGGCCACCGCCCCCATCGCCGACACATGGCCGCCGCCCCACACCAGAGTCCAGCCCCGCTCGGCGATGGCCGCACCCAGTGACGCCGCGAGATCCAGCAACTCCGGATGCATCGGCGACGCCGCGCAGTACACCGCGACCGTCCGCTGGCCGCTGGTTGCGGAAGACATATTCGAAACGTAGACCAACCCTGCGGAAGCCGCGTACCGAACGCGGGCCATAGACTCGCAATGGTGCCGATTCGTTGGAACGTCCCCCAGCACACGGCCGCTCTACAGCGGCTCACCGCCGCGTTGGCCGACAAGGGTGGTGCGGTGGTACTCGGACCCGACGGCGTCGGCAAATCCACCTTGGCGCGGCTGGCCGCGGAAGAGTTCTGCGGCCGACACCCGGCCACGACTACCCGCTGGGTCATCGGCACCCCGGCCGAGCGGGTGGTTCCGTTCGGCGCCTTCGGTCATCTGATCGACATCGCCGACATCGGCAAGCCGGCCGCGTTGTTGCGCGCCGCCCGCACCTCACTGACCCGGGCCGCCGCGCAAGGTGATCTGCTCCTCATCGTCGATGAGGCGCACGACCTGGACATCCTGTCGGCCACTCTGGTGTATCAGTTGGCGCTCACCCGGGCGGCCCGGATGATCGTCACCGCGCGCGCCGATGCGGCCCCGCCGGCGATCGCGGCGTTGTGGACCGACGGCCTACTGGACCGCATCGACCTGGAGCCTCCCGCAGGGACCACGACCGCGGCCGAGGTCGACGAGTTCCTCGCGGAATTGCCGGAACCGGCGCGGGCAGTGGTCGAGTTCCTGTCGATCCTGGAGCCGCTGACGCTCGACGACCTGAACGTCCTGGCCGGTCACGGCGCGGTCGGTCAAGCCGAGGAGTTGGGGGCCGCCGAGACCCGGATACGCAACCACGACGACCAGCGCCCGATGGTCTACACCGCGCACCCGCTTTTCGCGGTGCGCGCGCGGGCGGCACTGGGCGCCGACGGCGTACGACGACGGCGCACCGAGTTGGTGAAGCTCCTGGCGCAGCATCCGGCCGAGCACCTCAGCGACCGGCTGCGGTTGGCGTCCCTGGCACTGGACTGCGACGCACCCCAACCGGTGGAAGAGGTGGCCGAGGCCGCGCAACAGGCGCTGCGGCTGGGCGATCTGCTGCTGGCCGAACGGTTGGCGCGGGCCGCCGTGGATCAGTCCGGCGGGCTGCAGTCCCGTCTGGTGCTGGGGCAGGCACTGGGCTGGCAGGGACGCGGCCGCGAAGCGGGGGCGGTGCTGGCGGCGGTGGAACCGGCGCAACTGTCGGAGTCTGAGTTGATGGCGTGGGCGGTGCCGCGGGCCGCGAACCAGTTCTTCATGCTCGGCGAACCGGAGAAAGCCACCGCTTTCCTGCAGACCACCCGCGGTCGGCTGACCGACCCGGCGGCACGCACGGTGCTGGACGGACTGAGTGCCACGTTCGCGATGAATGCCGGAAACCTGCAACGTGCAACGACTTTGGCTAACGAGGTGCTGTCCGGATCTGCGGCGAGCGACCTGGCGGTGTCCTGGGCGGCCAGCGCAGCAGCCTTGTCTTCGGCCCGGATGGGCCGGTTCGACGACGTCGAGCGGCTCGCCGGACAGGCTGCGGCCGCCGAACATCCCGGACTGCTGCGGTTCACGGTGGGACTTGGCCAGATCACCTCGCTGTTGATGGCGGGCGAAGTAGACGAAGCGCAGACTCTGGCACAGCAGTTCACCGATTTCGCCGAATTGCAACAGCCGGGCCGCGCGATCGGCGAGGTGCTGCTGGCTTACGTGTTGCTGGTGAAGGGTGAATTCGTTGCGGCCGCAGAACTTTTGGATCCTGCTGCTGCCGAGCTGGAACGCACCGGCTATTCCTGGGGTCCGTTGTCGCTGATGTTGCTGACGACGGCGATCGCCCGCCAAGGCGATATACCCGGCTCTGCCAAAGCATTGCGCCGCGCGGAATCCCGGCATGGGACCAAGTCGGCCCTGTTCGCCCCCGAACTCGGGATGGCGCGCGCTTGGACCCGCGCGACGGCACGTGACCAGACCGGCGCGGTCACGGCGGCTCGCGAAGCGGCCCGCGCGGCCGAGCGGGCCGGACAGTCGGCGGTGGCGCTGCTCGCCTGGCATGACGCCATCCGCCTGGGCGACCGGCGAGCTGCCGACCCGGCCGCTCGCCTGGTCGCTGAAATCAATTGCCCGGTAGGGCATCTCGTATCCAGACACGCCAGCGCTCTGGTTGCCGGTGATGCGGACGCGCTGAAGGCCGTCGCCGAAGACCTGGCGGCGATCGGGATGGGCGCCGCGGCCGCGGATGCGGCGGCGCAGGCCAGGCAGTTCAGTCGCTAGCCGGTCAAATACCCCCGGAGCATGTCCACGGCGGCGGTGATCGCGGCGACCGGCACCCGCTCGTCACGCTTATGTGCCAGGTTCGGGTCGCCCGGCCCGTAGTTGAGCGCGGGGATGCCCCGCGCCGCAAACCGGGAGACGTCCGTCCAGCCGTACTTCGCCCGCACCTGTCCCCCGGCGGCCTCGACCAGAGCCTTGGCGGCCGGCGCCGACAGACCCGGCAAGGCACCGGCCGCGGAGTCGGTCAGTTCGATCGACACGTCCAGCCCGTCGAGCACCTCATGGACATGCCGCAATGCGGCCTCAGGTGAGCGATCCGGCGCGAAGCGGAAATTGACCGTCACCGAGGCCGCGTCGGGAATGACGTTGCCGGCGACGCCACCGTCGATGCGCACGGCCGAAAGGCCTTCGCGGTAAACACAACCGTCGATGTCGACGCTGCGCGGCCGATACGCGGCCAACCGGTCCAGCACGGCACCCAGCTTGTGAATCGCGTTGTCCCCCAGCCAGGATCGTGCGGAGTGAGCGCGGGTTCCGGCAGCGCTGACCACGACGCGCAAGGTGCCCTGGCAACCGGCCTCGATGAATCCCCCGGTGGGCTCGCCCAGGATCGCCACGTCGGCCGTCAGCCAGTCCGGCAGCTCGCGCTCCAGTCGGCCCAAACCGTTGGCCGCGGACTCGATTTCCTCGCAGTCGTAGAAGACCAGGGTCAGGTCGTGCGCCGGTTCGGCGACCGTTGCGGCGAGGTGCAGGAAGACGGCGTCGCCGGACTTCATGTCGGAGGTGCCGCAGCCGTGCAGTTCCCCGTCCTCGATCCGGCTGGGCAGGTTGTCGGCCACCGGGACGGTGTCCAGATGCCCGGCCAACAGCACGCGAGACGGCTTCCCGCGCGCTGTGCGGGCCAGCACCGCGTTGCCGTTGCGGATGATCTCGAACCCGGATGTCTGCTCGCGCAGCGCGGCCTCGACCTCGTCGGCGATGCGCGCCTCGTCCCGCGACTCGCTGGGAATGTCGACCAGCGCCGCGGTCAGCTCGACGGGGTCTCCGCGCAAATTCAGCACAGCTCCAGCCTAGGGCCAGCCCCGCGAGGAGACGCGAAGTCGCACTCGCAGGGGCTGTTGGATGCGATTCCGCGTCTGCTCGCCGGCCAAAGTAGCCTTGACGACCGTGACTGGAGCTGCAGGTATTGGCCTGGCGACCCTCGCCTCCGACGGATCTGTCCTGGACGCATGGTTCCCCGAACCCGAACTGATCGAATCGGAGACCACCGC
This sequence comes from Mycobacterium sp. Z3061, assembly GCF_031583025.1. Taxonomy (NCBI): domain Bacteria; kingdom Bacillati; phylum Actinomycetota; class Actinomycetes; order Mycobacteriales; family Mycobacteriaceae; genus Mycobacterium; species Mycobacterium pumcae. Next base: position 5,217,756 of record NZ_CP134062.1, read on the forward strand.
GACCACGCGGCTGGCGTTGTCGGATCTGCCGGCGGTGCTGGGTGCGCTCGTCGGGCGCGACGACGACCGGCAGACCGAGACGATCGCGATCCGCACGGCGATCGGCTCGCTGGACGATGCGGCCGCCGACGCCTACGACGCCTACCTGCGCCTGCATCTGTTGTCGCATCGCCTGGTGGCGCCGCACGGGCTGAACGCCGGCGGCTTGTTCGGGGTACTGACCAATGTGGTGTGGACCAACCGCGGCCCCTGCGCGGTCGAAGGCTTCGAAGCGGTGCGGGCGCGGTTGCGCCGACTCGGACCGGTGACGGTCTACGGCGTCGACAAATTCCCCCGCATGGTCGACTACGTGCTGCCTTCGGGCGTGCGCATCGCCGACGCCGACCGGGTCCGGCTCGGCGCCCACCTGGCCCCGGGGACCACGGTCATGCACGAGGGCTTCGTCAACTTCAATGCCGGAACCCTGGGCGCGTCCATGGTGGAGGGCCGCATCTCGGCGGGCGTCGTTGTGGGCGACGGTTCCGACATCGGCGGCGGCGCATCCATCATGGGCACGTTGTCCGGCGGAGGCGCCGAAGTCATTTCGATCGGCGAGCGCTGCCTACTGGGAGCCAACGCCGGACTGGGCATCTCACTGGGCGACGACTGCGTGGTGGAGGCGGGCCTGTACATCACCGCCGGCACCAAAGTCAGCACGCCGGACGGCGAATCGGTCAAGGCCCGGGAGCTGTCGGGCGGCAACAACCTGCTCTTCCGCCGAAATTCGCTGACCGGTGCGGTCGAGGTGGTATCGCGCGACGGTCAGGGCATCGAGCTCAACGCGGAACTGCACGCCAACTGAGCCGGCTCGACCAGGGTGATCCCGTTGGTTTCGGACAGCAGATAGGTCGCGGCCAAACTGACCAGCGCCAGGCTCGCCATCATCAGACCGATCGCCCAGCTGCCGTAACCCGCTAGCAGCGGACCGGCGATCAGCGGGGGTACCGCACCGCCGAGGACGCCGGCGAGGTTGATCGCCAGCGCGGTGCCGGTGTAGCGGTACCGGGTCGGGAACAGCTCCGGGACGAACGAGGCGACGGGCCCGAACACCGCGCCGTCGACGACGAACAACCCGGCGATAGCGACCGCGAACAGGGTGACGTTTCCCGAGTCGATGAGCGGCATCACCAGCAACGCCCACGGAACACCCACCGACCAGCACACCAGAAGTACCCGGCGCCGCCCGAACCGATCGCACAGCGTCGACGTGAGCACTGCCGACGCAATGCACGTCAACCCGCCCAGCGCGCCGACCAGCAGGATGACGTTGCGCGAATAGCCCAGATGCGTGTGGGCATAGGCGGTCAGGTAAGTGCTGGCCAGGTAGACCAGGCCGAAACAGCCCAGGACGGAGCCGGCGGCCAGCACCACCTCACGCCGCTGCAGGTGCAAAACTTCCGCGAAAGGCGTTGGGGCCGTGAGGTTATGGGACTCCTGCCGGGCAAATACCGGAGTTTCGCTGAGGTTCAGGCGCACGTAGAGGGCGATCGCGATCAGGACCCCGCTGAACAGGAACGGGATGCGCCACCCCCATGTCATGAACGCCGAACTGCCCTCGCCGATGGTGAAATTCACCCCGAGGAAGGTCAGGCTGGTCAGCATCAGCGCGATCCCGCCGCCGACGACGGTGAACATGCCGTAGCGGCCGCGCCGGCCCGCCGGAGCCGTCTCCGCGCTCAGCAGGGCCGATCCCGCCCACTCACCGCCGACCGCGAATCCCTGCAGCAGCCGCAAGGTGATCAGGATCAGCGGAGCCGCCACGCCCACCGTCGCGCTCCCGGGCACCAGGCCGACCGTCACGGTGGAAAGCGCCATGATCAACAAGGTGGCGACCAGAGTTCTCTTGCGTCCCAGTCGATCTCCGAAATGCCCGAAGACGGCGGCACCGAGTGGGCGGGACAGGAAGGCGGTGGCGAATGTTCCCATCGACGCGACCGTGGCCATCATCGGGCTCAGATGCGGATAGAAAACGGTGGGAAACACCAGCGCCGCGGCGGTGCCGTAGATGAAGAAGTCGTAATACTCGACCGTCGAGCCGACCAGGCAGGCGAGGGCCACCCGTCGCATGGGCGAGGCGCAGGGGTCGGCAGCGGAGGGACGCACAGCGGTCGAGACTATGGCGTCAAACCCCTCAGAGGCCGTGAAAATGCTGCGAGAATGCTGGGTCTTACGGCGCGGGCTATCCCCAGAGCCTGGGTGATTTGTACACGTTGCTGGGGTCGTAGTCGATTCCGGCGGTCGCCACGACGCCGACCGCGTGCAGCAGTCGCTGCAACTCAGCCAGACCGGATTCCCCGACGCGCCCGGCGATTGCGTGGTCGAGTTCGGCCGCCGCGCGCCGGCGGGCGGTGACGTACTCGATCGCCTTCGGCGTCAGCACCACCACCTTCTCGCGCTGGTCGGTCGCCGATACCTCGGTCTCCACGTAGCCGTCGCGCCGCAGTTCGCCGACGAGTTTGCTGGCCGCCTGGCGCGAGACGTCGAATTGTCGTCCGATCTCCGAGATCGTCATCGGTCCGGGCTGCGCATAGAGGGCGAACACGTAATTCATCGCGAAGCGTCGCTCCGGGAACCCGGCCGCTTCCATATCGGTGTCGAGCCGAGTGACGTAACTCCACCAGGCCATCCGCATGTTCTGACCGAGTTCGGTCTGCGGGGAGCGCGGCGTCTGCTCGTCAACCATTATTGACAAGCTACCGGACCAGGGCCTAACGTGATAATTGTCAACTCTGATTGACAGTTATTCGAGAAGGGAGCACGAAATGTCGAAGATTCGAACCTTGTCGGCGGGGGTGCTGTGTGCCGCCGGACTGTCCCTGGCGGCCGCCCTGGGGGGTCCCGCGGTGGCCGCGGCCGCCCCCGGCCAGCCCAACATCGGACCGATGCATTCACCGGTCGCGCCGATGCGCCCCACTCCGCCGCCGACGCACCCGATCTACCACTACACCGACGATCTGACCCACCCGGTCTGGTCGGTCACCCACCCCTTCTGGGCGCTGGTTCCGTAGCCGCAGCGGGTCCTGCCGGTCAACCTTCGGCGAGCAACTGCTTTTTCAGCACCTTGCCCAGCGCGTTGCGGGGCAGCGAGGAGACGAAGCGCACCTCGCGCGGCCGCTTGTGCACCGAAAGCTGTTGCGCGACAAAATTGATCAGCTCGTCTGCATCGGCGGAGCCGACCACGTACGCGACGATCCGCTGCCCCAGGTCCTCGTCCGGCGGCCCGACCACGGCGACTTCGTCCACACCGGGATGCCCGAGCAGCACGGTCTCGATCTCCCCCGCGCCGATCCGGTACCCGCCGGACTTGATCAGGTCGACGGACTCGCGCCCGACGATGCGGTGCATGCCGCCACTGTCCACAACCGCCACGTCGCCGGTTCGGTACCAGCCGTCGGGGTCGAACGCCTCGGCGGTGGCCTCGGGCCGGTTCAGGTAGCCGTTGAACAGCGTCGGGCCCCGAACGAGGAGCTTGCCGACGGTTTCCGCGTCGTGGGGAACCGGCTCACCGTGGTCGTCGATCAGCCGCGTCTGCACGCCGGCCAAGGGCAGACCCACCCAGCCCGGACGCCGTTCCCCGTCGGCGCGCGTGGACAACGTGATCAGCGACTCCGATGCGCCGTAGCGTTCGATGAGCCGGTGCCCGGTCAACTGCTCGAGTCGCTCGAACACCGGGACGGGCAGCGCCGCGCTGCCGGATACCAGCAGACGGGCCGGCCGCAGCGCTTCGGCGGCGGCGGCGTCGGCCGCCACCCGCGACCACACCGTCGGCACCCCGAAGTACAACGTCCCGCGTGCGGCAGCGTAGCCGCCCGGCGTCGGTTTTCCGGTGTGCACGAAGCGATTTCCCACCCGCAGTGACCCGAGCATGCCGAGCACCAGACCGTGGATGTGATAGAGCGGCAACCCGTGCACCAACACGTCGTCCGGTGTCCACTCCCACGCGTCGGCCAGCGCGTCGAGGTCTGCGGCGATCGCTCGCCGGCTGACCTGCACGCCCTTGGGCAATCCGGTGGTGCCCGAGGTGTACACCACCATCGCCACCGACTCCGGTGACGGCTCGGCGTAGCGGTGCCAGGATCGCGCGTGCAGCCGAACCGGGATGTGCGGCAGGCCTTCTGGATCCTCCGGGGTCGGCCCGAGCCATGCCTGGGCGCCGGAGTCGGTGAGCATGTGGCGGCGCTCGGCCACGCCGACGTCGGCCGGCACCGGGACGACGGGCACACCGGCGATCAGGCACCCGGTGATCGCCAGCACCGTCGATGCGGTCGGTGCGGCCAGCACGGCCACCCTGTTTGCGCCGGCCACCCGTTCGGCGACCGACGTCGCGGCGCCGACCAGATCGCTGCGACTCAGAGTGAACCCGTCGATGCTGACCGCGTCGGGGATGTCGGTGGCGGTGACGGCCGAGGGATTCAGCGAGCTCAGCAACACGTCTGGGAGGCTACCCGTGCGGCTTGGGGAACAACGGACGCAGTGCCGCCGGCGGCCGGAACGGGGCCCAACTGCCGGCCGGTTGCGCCAGCCGGTCCGCGATCGCCCAGACGGTGGCCGGGTGATGGCCGTAACCGATGTGACTGCTGAGCACCTCGATGTTCTCCGCACGATCGGACGCGGCATCGACACACGTCTGCCACGCGACCATGCCGTCGTAGCGCGAGTAGATCGACGTCGCCGGCACCTGCAGGGGCTCGTTCTCCATCGACAGCGGCAGCTCGTGTCGCTCCGCGTGCAGGCGCGCGAACAGGTTGAAGTGGCGCGCGGCCCGGGACTGGCCTTCGTGCTGCATGCGGTACGGGCTGCCGAGGGTGATCACCTGCCGCACCGCCGACGGACTGCGGCGGGCCAGCCGGCGCGCGAAGATGCCGCCCAGGCTCCAGCCGATCAGGCTGACCGGAGCGTCATACCGGTCGTGCAGCTCGTCGAGAAGCGCGGTCATACCGGCGACCACCTTGGTCGTCGGCCCGACGTTGACGCCGAGCCCCCACCCGTGCGCCTGATAACCGAGGCGGGTCAGCAGGCGGCGCAGGGTCCACGTGGTGCCGTCGCCGGCGAGCAGGCCGGGCAACACCAGCACCGGATGCCCGTCGCCGGCCGGGAGCGCGCGCCGCAGCGGCAGCGCGGCGACCAATTGGCCGTACTCGATCACGGCGCGCGGGATGTCGGTGAGCCAGAGGCCCACTCCCGGGGCCACGGCGGTGGTGTGACCGGACCACACGGGATGGTCCACGCCCGGGTCGGCGGCGTCGGCCAGCATGATCAAGCCTCCTCGTCCCAGACCTTCATCAGGGTGGACAGAATCTCCTCGCCGCGGCCCAGACCGGCGAGATGACTTTCGCCGGGAAGATGAAACAGCTCGGCGTTGGGCAACCGCGACACGACGTGCTCGCCGTGGGAGAACGGGATGATGTGGTCATGGTCGCCGTGCCACCAGCGGACCGGGACCGTGACTTCCTCGAGCCGGAATCCCCAGTCACGGGCGAAGACGATCACGTCGTTGAACGGCGCCGCGAGCTGCTTGCGGCTGCCGTTGAGCAGGTCGTCGAGGAACATCGCCTTGAATTCGGGCCGGGTGAGCAGATGCCGGTCGGCCTCGGGTGAGAGCAGCGCGTAGACGTCGAGCGCCGGGGACGCGATCGGGCGCGCGGCGCGGATCATCAGGCTCGCCCCCAGCCGCAGCGGATTACCGCCCAGCCTCAGCAACGGCGCGACCCGCAGCCCGAGGTTCATCAGGCCGCCGCTGATCGCGTCGGGTCCCTGGGTCGGCGCCACACCGCCGAGCACACCGGCAGCGACGACCCGATCGGCCAGCCCGGCGGCGCAGGCGAGGGCGTACGGGCCCCCGCCGGACAATCCGACGACGGCCATCTTGTCGATGCCCAGGGTGTCGGCGATGGCGCGCAGGTCGTCGGCGAACGCGGCGACGGCCTCGTACTGATAGGGGGTCGACGAGCCGATCCCGGGCCGGTCGACGCCGATCAGACGGACATTGTGGTGGTCGGCGTAGACGCGGGCCTCGGTCGGGATCTGCCGGCGCGCGCCCGGTGTGCCGTGCAGCCAGAAGACCGCGCGTCCCTGCGGCGCGCCGAATTCGGCGAAGCCGATCTGGCGGTCTTCACCGACGGCGATGCTTCCTTCGATCTTGGGGCGGGCGATCGCGACAACCATGCCGTGCAGCTTGTCATGCGGACGGGTCGCGTTGCACCCCTTTCGCCCCGTTTCGGAACGTGATATCCGATACACTTTTGCATCAGATTACGGATCGGCGCAGCTCAGAGCCTCGTCAGTCGTTGGCCAGGTAGATGACGCAATACCACTGCCGGGGCGGCTGCACGCTGGAATCCGACTCCTCCAACGGCGTGGCACCCGCCAGTCGGATGTCGGTCAGCTGCGGGTTCTGCATGCGGATGTAGTCCTCCAGCTGCGCGTCCCGCGCGTCTTCGCCGAGGGCACTGTCCGCAATAGCCTTACCCTCGCATCTCTTCCACGTCACTCCGTCACGTTAGATCGCGTCCACCCCTCGCGCCGAGCGCTGGAACGTCAGCCGCCAAGCACCCGCTCCCCGATCACCCGTTGCTCCCGCAGGTCGGCCAGGTCGTCGTCCGACAAGCCCAGGCCGCGCAGGATCTCGTCGTTGTGCCGGCCCAGTGTCGGCGCGCCCGTGCGGTGGTGGCCGGCCGGTCCCGGCACTATGCGAAACGGCCAGCCGGGATATCGCCGCGGCCCGGTGACCGGATGGTTGAACTCTTCGTAGAACCGCCGGGCGTCGAGTTGCGCGAAGTCGTACATCCGATCGCCGGTAGCCAGCCGGTCGGCCGGGATTCCTTGCGCGCGAAGCGTTTCAACGACTTTATCGGCCGTTTCGGTGCCGGTCCAACCCCCGACCAGCTCGTCGAAAATGTCGTGATCGAGCACCCCCTCATCGGGCACCGACAACGCGACCCACACGTCCTCGTCGACCGTCGGGTACACACCCTGCAGGTAGCCGCTCATCCGGTTGCCCGCACGAGGCCGGACCACGCCGGTCATCGAGTACTCGATGACCGGTTCGGCGGTGACGCACGCGGCAACCTCGATCTGGGCGATCTCGATCAGCTGACCCTCGCCGGTCCGGCGCCGGTGCTCCAGAGCCGCCAGCAGCGCCACCGCGGCGTGCACACCGACCACGGGATCGGCCGGCCCCTGCAGATTGCACGGCGGCCCGTCGGGATAGCCCGTGGCGGCGGTCATCCCGGATGTCTGTTCGATGTTCAGCGCCCACCCGACGTAGTCGCGCCACGGGCCTTCCAGCCCGAAGCCGGGCATGCGGACCGCGATCACGTCCGGCTTTATCGCGATCAGCGACGCGTAGTCCAGACCGAACTGTTCCACCACGCGGGGGGAGAAGTTCTCCACGACGACGTCGGCGTCGGCGGCCAGGGTGCGCGCGATCTCACGTCCCCGCTGCGACGTCAGGTCCAGGGTGATGTCGCTCTTGTTGAGGTTGGTGGCCTGCCACAGGGCGCTGCGCTCGTACCAGTCCTCGCCTTCGAAGGGATAGGCGCCCGAATAGCGGTGCCCGTCGGGTCGCTGGATCGACTCGACCTTGACGATGTCGGCGCCGAAGGCGCCCAGGTAGCAGGTGAGATAGGCACCGGCCCAGAAGGTGCTCAGGTCCAGCACCCGCAGTCCAGCGAAGGGCATCAAATCCGTTGCCGGTGACCAAGGCTCGGCACGACCCGACCATTCGGCGCGGGCACCGTGCTGGGGCGCCGGACGGGGCTGCCCGACCGGGGTCCTCGACATCCGGAACGGCGCCCCGGGCCGGCGGAAACCGGCGGTCTCGAGGAAGAAGCCGCGCTTGGCGTACTGCGGGCAGTCCAGCACGGTGGCGCCGTCGTTGACCGGTGCGGCCGGGATGCGCATGGCCTGACACAGCTCGACGGTCTCGGCGACGGTGCGCTCTGCGAGCAGCGGCTCCGCCTCGGCGAAGAACGCCGCGCGTTCGGGACCGCCGAGCATGATCGCGATCTGGTGTTCGGCATACTCGGTCAGCCCGAGCATCGCGCACACATCAAGCCAGTGTTGCCCGGTCAGACAGTTGATTCCCACCCAGCCGTCGGCCGCGGCCACCACGCCCAGCATCGGTGCGGACCGCACATTCGGCGGCAGCCCCAGACTGCGCATCCGCTCGGCCATCAGCATCGGGTACGGCAGCGTAGACAGCAGCGACTCGAACTCGGACACGTCGACCACGCGGCCGGGGCCGCCGAGCGACAACGCCGTCAACGCTCCCAGCGCGGCATAGGTGCCCGCGATGTACTCCGATATCCGTGCGCCGGCCTGCACCGGCGGGCGCTGCGGGTCGCGCGCACTGATCCAGCCAGACACCGCCTGCATGGTCAGCGGGGTGGCGGCCCGGTCCCGCCACGGGCCGGTCTGTCCGAAGTGAGAAATGCTGACCTGGACCAGGTTCGACGACGTGGGCACCAGCCCCGAAGCCGCAATCATACCGGGGGGAAGGTTCTCGATCAGGACATGCGCGCCGGCGATCAGCTCGCGGGCGGCCTCCTGCCCGGCCGGTGTCCCGAGATCCAGTGTGGCGCCGCACTTGCCAGCGTTGAGGTACTCGAACAGCCCGCCCTGTTCCCCGGTTACGCCGGCAGGGAAGGGCCCCCAGCGCCGCAACGGATCGCCCTCGGGCGCTTCGATTTTGATGACCTCGGCGCCCAGATCGACGAAAAGCTTTGCGGCGTAAGGCCCGGAGATCTGAGTGGCGATTTCGACGACATGGAGCCCCGTGAGGGGTCCGCTCACGCCGGAACCCCGATCGCCATTTGCTCCATGTACTGGTAAACCCCGCCGATGCCGCCGCCCTCGCGACCCAGACCGCTGAGCTTGAAACCACCGAAGGGGGCGGCGCCGGGCCCGCACCCGTTGACCGCGACCTGCCCGGTCCGGATGCGGCGGGCGACGCCCACCGCGCGATCCACGTCGCCACCCCACACCGAGCCGGACAGGCCGTAACTGGAGTTGTTGGCGATCGCGACCGCGTCGTCCTCGTCGCGGTACCGCAGCACGCTCAGCACCGGCCCGAAGACTTCTTCCTGCGCGATCGCGAATTCAGGCTCGACGCCGGTCAGGATCGTCGGCTCGAAGTAGAAGCCGGTGTCCAGGCCGGCCGGGCGGCCGCCGCCGGTGGCCAGGCTGGCGCCCTCGCCTAACGCCCCGGCGACGTGCGCTTCGACCCGGCCGCGCTGCGCGTCGCTGATCAACGGACCCATCTGCACGTCGAGGTCGGTCGGGTCGCCGACATTCACCGCCCGCGCCAATGTGACCAGTCGTTCCACGACGTCGTCGTGCAGCGAATCGGGTACCAAGAGCCTGCTCTGCAGAATGCAGGCCTGCCCGGAATGCAGTGAGCAACAGTCGAACAGCATCTGCTGCAACATATCGTCGGTGACCTCGGCGTCGTCGAGGATGATGCATGCGGACTTGCCACCGAGCTCCAGCAGCAGCCGCTTCAACGAGTCTCCCGCCGCGGACATGACCTGGCGGCCGACAACGGTACTGCCGGTGAAGCTGACCATGTCGATCCGCGGATCGGTGGTGAGCAGTTGGGCCGCCTCGATGCCCGATGGGGTGACGACATTGATCACGCCGGGCGGAAAGTCGGTGTGCTCGTCGATGATTCGTGCGAGGGCCAGCCCGGCCAGCGGTGTGAGTGGGGATGGCTTGAGGACGACGGTGTTGCCCGCGGTCAGCGCGTGGTTGAGCTTCATGACATTGAGCAGGTGCGGAAAATTCCACGGCGTCAGGACCGATACGACGCCCAGCGGTACGTGACGCAGCACCGTCTTTCCGGCACCGATCCCGGTGACCGTCTCATCGGCCAGTTGCGTGGCAAGTTGCGCGGAGTGCATGGCCATGAACGCGGCGCCGTCGATCTGCATCATCCGCTCGTTGGCGGTGCAGCCCCATTCCACCTGGGACAGCGCGAAGAAGTCGTCTGCGTACTTCAGCAGTGCGTCGCCGAGCTGGCTGAGGCAGTTTCCGCGCTGCTGCGCGCTCATGGTGGCCCATGGCCCTTCGTCGAATGCCCGGCGCGCGGCATCGACCGCGGCACTGACCTGCCCGACGCTCGCGTCCGGCGCGGTGGCGATGACCTGCTCGGTGGACGGCGAGATGTCGTCGTAGCGGCCGTTTTCCGGCTCCACCCAACGGCCGTCGATGTAGAGCTGATAGGTGTCGATCAGTCCGGTGGGCGGTAGTTCGGCCATCTGCTTCCTCACCCTAAGAGTCGGTCATCTACCAACCTGGTGTACACCCGCCGAGACTCGGGGTCAATCATCGCCCCGCGTTGAATTGCGCTCCATTTCAATGTGTTGACCGTGTGTTGACATCGGTCCGCGCCTCAGAGTAGACACGATCCACAGGACACTTCATGTCGATGTGTCGGATCGCAGGGAGGCTCGCCGTGCTCACCGATGCTCCGCTGCACTCCCCCGATTTCTATGCCGGTGACCCCTACCCGGCGTACCGGGAGCTGCGCGCGACCTCCCCGGTGCACTGGAACGACGTGACCGAATTCTGGGCCCTGTTGAAGTACGAGGACATCCGCTACGTCTCGAGCAACCCGGCGCTCTTCACCTCGACCAAAGGCATCTCGATACCGGATCCGAACGTGCCCAACCCGGTTCAGGAGGGCAACCTCATCTTCACCGACCCCCCGCGGCACCGGCAGATGCGCAAGCTGATCAACTCGGGCTTCACGCGGCGGCGTGTGGCGGTGCTCGAACCGAAGATCCGCGAAATCGTGCGCGGCATCCTCGATCAGGTGGAACCCGGCTCCGTGCACGAATTCGCCGAGGAGCTCGCGGCCCCGTTGCCCACCCGGATGATCGCCGAGCTGATCGGCGCTCCGACACAGGACTGGGAGCAGTTCCGCGCCTGGTCGGACGCCGCCACCGGCACGGCCGATCCCGAGATCGAACTCGACGCATTCGTGGCCATCGGTCAGCTGTTCGAATACTTCCAGAAGCTCATCGCCGCGCGCCGTGTCGAACCGCGCAATGACCTGCTGTCGGTGCTGGCTGAAGCCGAGCTCGACGAACACCGGCTCACCGACGAGGACCTGCTGAATTTCTCGTTCCTGCTACTCGTCGCCGGAAACGAGACCACCCGCAACCTGATTGCCCTGGGCACCCTCGCATTGATCGAGCACCCCGACCAATGCCGGTTGCTGATCGAGGACCCGACGCTGATCCCCGGTGCCGTCGAGGAGATGCTGCGGTGGACCAGCCCGGTGGTCAGCATGTCGCGGGTGGCGACGACCGATACCGAGATTCGTGGCCGACTGATCCGCGCGGGTCAGGTGGTCACCATGCTGTACGGGTCGGCCAACCGGGACGAGGATGTGTTCGGCGCCGACTCCGAAGAGTTCAAGGTGACGCGCCACCCCAACCCGCACATCGCGTTCGGGTGCGGCGAACACTCGTGCATCGGAGCGCAATTGGCACGGCTGGAAGCCACCGTGTTCTTCGAGGAGTTGTTGCGTCGCTATCCCCGGCTCGAACTGGTCGGCGACGTCGACCGCATGAAAGCCACCATGGTGCCCGGGGTCAAGCGGATGCCCGTGCGGCTGGGGGTCTGAGCCGGTGCACCTCGAGTACACACCCGAGCAGGAGCAGTTGCGCGCCGAGATGCGCGCGACGCTGGAGCGGGTGATGACGCCTGAGCGCATAGCGGCGATCGGCGACAACATCGAGGGCGGTCCCGCGGTGCGCGACACCGTGCGCGCGCTGGCGCAGGCCGATCTGCTCGGCGTCGGGTGGCCTGAAGAGTATGGCGGACGCGGCTTCTCGGCGATCGAGCAATTCATCTTCTCCGAGGAGGCCCGCCGGGTGGGCGCACCGATCCCGTTGGTGACGCTCAATACGGTGGGCCCGACGCTGATGCAGCAAGGCACCGAGGAACAGAAGCGACGGTTTCTGCCGGCCATCCTCGACGGCAGCGTCGAGTTCGCCATCGGTTACTCCGAACCCGGGGCGGGCAGTGATCTGGCGTCGGTGCGCACCACCGCGGTCCGTGACGGTGACGAGTACGTGATCAACGGCCAGAAGATGTTCACCAGCGGCGCCGCCTATGCCGACTACATCTGGCTGGCGGTCCGCACCGATCCGAATGCCAAGAAGCACAAAGGTATTTCGATCCTCATCGTGCCCACCTCCTCGCCCGGTTTCTCCTGGCAACCGCTGCACACCATGCCCGGCATCTCCACCTTCTACACGTTCTACGACAACGTCCGGGTACCGGTGAGCGCGCTGGTCGGCGAAGAGAACCAGGGGTGGCAGCTGATCACCACCCAGCTGAACTTCGAACGCGCCGCGCTGGGCAACCTCGGTGCGCTCGAGCCGCTCTTCGAAAAGACCCTGCAGTGGGCCACCGACACCGAACTCGACGGCGCCAGGGTGATTGATCAGCCCTGGGTGCAACAGGCTTTGGCCCGGGTCGAAGCACAGGTCGCCGCCTACAAACTGGTCAACCTGCGAGTGAACGCCGCGATGACCAAGGGCATTCTGAACATGGGTGAGGCGTCGGCGGCCAAGGTTTTCGGCACCGAACTCACCCAACAAGTAGCCGGACAGCTACTGGAAGTGTTGGACGGCAACGGGATACGGCGCGGGCCGCAGGCGCCGCTGCGAGGCGCGCTGGAATCTGCCTATCGGCAGGCGGTCATCAACACCTTCGGGGGCGGCGCCAACGAGATTCAGCGTGACATCATCGCCATGGCCGGCCTGGGCATGCCACGGGCACCGCGTGATCTTCGAGCAACCGAGAAATCAGGAGGATCTCAGTGACAGACGCTGAGCTGCAGGCCAAGGTGCGGGCCCTGGTCGGCCAGCCTACTGGCGGAACCGGAAAGCCCCAGCTGGCGCCCGATCCGGTCAATCAGCCGATGATCCGGCACTGGGCCTATGCGCTCGCCGATTTCAATCCCGTCTACATCGACCCGGATTTCGCGGCGACGTCGAGGTTCGGTGGCATCGTGTCGCCGCCGGTCATGCTGCAGACCTGGATCATGCCTTCCCCGAAGCTGGAGGGTATCGGAGACCGCGGCGGCGCCCCGGTCGAAATCAAGTCCAATCCAACGGCTTTCCTGGACGAGGCCGGTTACACCAGCACGGTGGCCACCAACTCGGAGTTCGAGATCGAACGCTATCCGAGGCTGGGCGATGTGATCAGCTCGACTGCCGTGTACGAATCGGTCTCCGACGAGAAGACGACGGCGCTGGGCACCGGTTTTTTTCTGACCTGGTTGACCACCTATACCGATCAGCACGGTGAAGTGCTTGGCCGGCAACGATTCCGGGTCCTGCGATTCAAGCCGGCCAACTGATGGCCACCCGACTGCCGCCGACGATCAGCCCCGACACCGAGTTCTTCTGGAACGGGTTGCGGGACAATAAGCTCCTGATCCAGCGCTGCAGCGGCTGCGGTGCGCTGCGCCACCCGCCCCGGCCGATGTGTCCGCACTGCCGCTCGCTGGAGTGGGAGCCCATCGAGTCATCAGGCCGGGGCACCGTCTACAGCTACGTGATGCCGCACGAGCCACGGTTCCCGTTCTTCGACTACCCCTACGTGGTGGCGCTGGTGCAACTCGAGGAAGGCATCCGGCTGGTCTCCAACCTGACCGACATCGACCCCGCCGACGTCACCGTCGGAATGCCGGTCGAGGTCTACTTCCAGAATTTCGACGACGATCTGGTGCTGCACCAGTTCCGGCCGAGTAGCTAGCCATGGACTTCACCTTCACCGAAGAGCAGGAGACGGTCGCCAAGCTGGCCCGCGAGTTGTTCGAGCGTCGCGCCACCCCGGACCGGCTGACCGAACTCGAAGCCGGAGTCCGTTATGACGAGGCGCTGTGGAAGGAACTGGGCGCCATCGACCTGCTCGGCACCGCGCTACCGGAATCGGTGGGCGGAAACGGAGGCGGCTTCCTGGAACTCGGGGTGCTGCTGGCCGAGGTCGGATGGGCCGTGGCCCCGGTGCCGGCCTACGCCACTCTGGCGCTGGGTGCCGATCCCATTGCCCGCTACGGTAATCCGGACCAACTGCGCCGCTACCTGCCCGACGTGGTGGCCGGCGACCGTATCCTCACCGCGGGCCTGGCCGAACCGGGCCGCTCCGATCCGAGGTTTCCGGCGACCACCGCCCGGCGCGATGGAACCAATTGGCGCCTCGACGGGACGAAGGAGCTGGTGCCCGCCGCGCAACTGGCTGACACCCTGCTGATTCCGGCCACCACCGCGGACGGCGACGCAGCGATTTTCCTGGTGGCCACCGACGCTCACGGCGTCGAGGTGCGGCCGGTGCCGACCACCAGCCGCGAGCCGCATGCCGACGTATTTCTGGACGGTGCAGCGGTTTCCGGGCAAGACCGGCTTGACGGTGACATCGAGTCGCTCTACACCCGTGCCCTGATCGCGCTGTGCGCCATTCAGCTCGGCGTCGTCGACCGGGCGTTACATATCGCCGCCCGCTATACCAGCGAGCGTGAGCAGTTCGGCCGGCCGATAGGCAGCTTTCAGGCCGTGCAGCAGCGGATGGCGGACGCCTTCATCGATGTCGAGGCGATCCGGTGGACCACCTGGCATGCGGCGTGGCTGCTGGCCAACGGGCGTCCCGCCGACCGAACGGCCCGCATCGCCAAATTCTGGGCGGCCGAAGCAGGCGCCCGGGTGGCCGCCACGGCGCAACACGTGCACGGCGGCATCGGAATCGACACCACGTACCCCCTGCACCGCTATTTCCTGTGGGCCAAACACAACGAACTCACCCTCGGCCCGGCGTCCCAGCAGCTTGCCCACCTCGGCGCGACGTATGGCGCGACGTACGGCGCGACGGATTCGGAAGGACCCGCATGACCACCACCGACAGCCGCACCACCACTCTCAGGTGGCAGGACATCTCCGAGGGCGACGAAGTCACCCCGATGGAAATCCCGATCACCACAACGATGATCGTCGCCGGTGCGATCGCTTCCCGAGACTTCATGCCCGTGCATCACGACCGCGACTACGCCAATAAGCAGGGTTCGCCCAACCTGTTCATGAACATCCTGACCAGCAACGGTTACTGCGTGCGATTCCTCACCGATTGGGCCGGGCCCGACGCGATGGTCAAGAAGTTGTCGATTCGCCTTGGCGTGCCGTGTTTTCCGGACGACCCGCTGCGCTTCACGGGCACGGTGAGCGGCAAGACCGAAGGCACTGACGGAGAGAACTTCGTCGAAGTGACGTTCCAGGCGGCCAACAGCCTCGGCAACCACGTCTCGGGAACCGCGGTGCTCAGCCTGCTGGACGGAGCCGCCTGATGAGCGGAACCCTGCCCGGCGCGGCCGCCATCGTGGGCATCGGCCAGACGGAGTTCTCCAAGGAATCCGGGCGCAGTGAACTGCAATTGGCGTGCGAAGCGGTCAGCGCCGCGCTCGACGACGCCGGTCTGGCTCCCAGCGACGTCGACGGCATGGTCACCTTCAC
Source organism: Mycobacterium sp. Z3061 (assembly GCF_031583025.1). Classification (NCBI taxonomy): domain Bacteria; kingdom Bacillati; phylum Actinomycetota; class Actinomycetes; order Mycobacteriales; family Mycobacteriaceae; genus Mycobacterium; species Mycobacterium pumcae. The sequence continues at coordinate 5,233,313 of NZ_CP134062.1, forward strand.
CATGGACTCCAGCGACGAGATCGACATCGCCCGCAACGTCGGCATCGGCGACCTGAGCTTCTTCAGCCGGGTTCACCACGGCGGCGGCGCGGCGGCGGGCACCGTCGTGCATGCGGCGATGGCGGTCGCGACCGGCGTTGCCGACGTGGTGGTGTGCTGGCGCGCCTTCAATGAGCGCTCCGGCTTCCGTTTCGGCGGCAGCGGCCGCACCGACCTGGGGACCCCGCTGTTCATGGCGCATTACGCGCCGTTCGGACTGCTCACCCCGGCGGCGTGGGTGGCGATGCACGCCCAGCGCTATATGTCGACCTACGGGGTCACCAACGAAGATTTCGGGCGCATCGCCGTCGTCGACCGTGCGCACGCCGCCCGCAATGCCGACGCGTGGTTCTACGAACGCCCGATCACGCTGGAGGACCATCAGAATTCGCGCTGGATCATCGAACCGGTGCTGCGCCTACTGGATTGCTGCCAGGAGAGCGACGGTGGTGTCGCGCTGGTGATCACCAGCGCCGAGCGCGCGCGGGACCTGCGCCAGCCCCCGGCCGTCATCACCGCGGCCGCCCAGGGCGCGGCGGCCAACGGCGAGATGATGACGAGTTACTACCGCGACGACATCACCGGGCTGCCCGAGATGGGCGTCGTCGCCGAGCGGCTGTGGCGCGACTCGGGCCTCAAGCCCGCCGACATCCAGACCGCGTTCATCTACGACCACTTCACCCCATTCGTGTTCACCCAACTGGAAGAGCTGGGCTTCTGCGGCCGGGGCGAGGCGAAGGATTTCGCCACCATCGAAAGGCTCTCGCTGGGTGGCGAATTCCCGATCAACACCAACGGCGGGTTGCTCGGCGAGGCGTACATCCACGGCATGAACGGCATCACCGAAGGCGTTCGTCAGATCCGGGGCACGTCCTACAACCAGGTGCAGAATGTCGAACACGTTCTGGTCACCTCTGGCACGGGTGTGCCCACCAGCGGCCTCATCCTGGCCGGCGCCGACTAGGTGCTGTCATGACTCAAGCGCCCACTGGGACCGATACGCGCGAACTCATCCTCGATGCCGCGTATGCGTGTTTCCGTCAGCACGGGCTGCTGAAGACGACGATCGTCGACATCGCGCGGGAGGCCAACGTCTCGCGAAGCACGATCTACGAGTACTTCCGGGACAAGGGGGCGATCCTGGAGGCCTGCGCCGAGCACGCCTCCGAGCAGTTCTACCGGGAGATGTCCCGCGCCATGGCCCGCGGCGGTTCACTGGAGGAGAAACTCTGCAACGCAGCGGTTTTCGTCACCCAGGCGCGGCGCGCCATCGCCTCTGAGGAGTACTTTGACGAAGACGCGATCAGCCTGCTGCTCACCAAGGACGCCGCGGTGTTGCTGCGCGAATGCATCGACTTCTTCGCGCCCTATCTCTCAGCTGCCAAGCTCACCGGCGAGGTACGAAAAGACCTCGATGTGCATTCGGCCGGAGAATGGTTCGCGCGCATCCTGTTCTCGTTGTTCAGCACCGCATCGCCGGTGCGGGACATGGACGACCCTGCCGTGGTCGCCGAGTTCGTCAGCGCTTTCGCGGTGCGCGGCTTCGCCAGCGAGCGTCCGGTCCGCGGCGCGTCCCGACCACGCTGAAGGCCGCCCGACCATATCGACTGTGCGGCTCCGGCTTTGAGTGTGCAGTGACTGTGCCCCGATCGCGATTCCAGCGCAGTAGCCGCACACTCGACGCGGTGGGCGCACTCAATGCGTCGATAGCGCCCTCAGGAAGAACGCAAGGTTCGCCGGCCGCTCGGCCAGTCGCCGCATGAAGTAGCCGTACCACTGCGTGCCGAAGGGCACATACACCCTGACCCGGTTGCCACCGCCCGCTAACCGCAGCTGCTCGTCGTCCCGGATACCGTACAACATCTGGTATTCGTAAGCATCGCAGCCGAATTCGCTTGCCAGGGCAGGCACCGCATCGATGATCGCCGGATCGTGTGAGGCCACCATCGGATACCCGCGGCCGGCCATCAGCACTCGCAGGCAGCGCAGATAGGAATCGGTGACGTCGGCGGCGGCCCGATAGGCCACCGAAGCCGGTTCGTCATAGGCGCCCTTGCACAGTCGAACCCGTGCTCCTACGGACGCCAACTCGGCGCAGTCACCGGGCGTGCGGCGTAGATAAGCCTGCAACACCGTTCCCAGCCAGGGGAAATCGACCCGAAGGTCGCCCGAGATCGACAGCGTCGAATCGGTGGTGGTGTGATCCTCGGCGTCCACGGTGACCCACGCGCCGACCGCCTCGGCCCGCTCGCAGATGGTGCGGGCATTGTCCAGCGCGATCTTCTGGCCGTCACGATCCAGCGACTGCCCCAGCGCCGACAGCTTGAGCGACACCTCCAGCGGACGCACCCCGTCGAACATGCGGTCGTCACGGCGTCCCAGCGCGTCGAGCAGGTCGAGGTACGCCTGCACGGTGGCCGCCGCGCCGTCGGCGTCGGCGACGTTCTCGCCCAGATAGTCGATGCTGATGGAGCGACCGGAATCCCGCAGCGCGGCAACTACTTCCAGCACACCGCTCAACGTCTCCCCCGGCACGAACCGGCGCACCACCCGTTGCGTCAAGGCGGAGCGTTCCACGACATGCCGCAACCTGTCGGCCCGGCTGGCCGCCAGCATCGCCGGGCGCAGCGTGTGCGCGAATACCCCGGACATCAGTCCGCCGCCATATGCGGGTAGGTGTGGTCGGTCGCCGGCACGAACGTCTCCTTCAGCGTGCGCGCCGACGTCCAGCGCAACAGGTTCAGCGGCGAGCCCGCCTTGTCGTTGGTTCCGGAGCCACGTGAACCGCCGAAGGGCTGACGCCCCACGACGGCACCGGTCGGCTTGTCGTTGACGTAGAAATTGCCTGCGGCGAAACGCAACCGGCGCTGGGCGGTCAGCACGGCCTGGCGGTCGTCGGCGATCACCGCTCCGGTCAGCGCGTACCGCGACCCGGTGTCGATCACATCGAGTATCCGGTCGTACTGGTCGTCGGGGTACACGTGCACCGCCAGCAGCGGCCCGAAGTACTCGGTGGCGAACGCCTCATCGGTCGGGTCGTCGGACAGCAGTACGGTGGGGCGCACGAAATAGCCTTCGCTGTCGTCGTATTCGCCACCCACGGCGATAGTGACACCGGCGGCGCCCTTGGCCCGCTCGATGGCGTCGACGTTCTTGGTGAAGGCACGCCGGTCGATCACGGCGCCGCCGAAGTTGGACAGCTCGGTGACGTCGCCGTAGCGCAGCGACCCCGCGGTGCCCAGGAAATCGTCGCCCATCCGCTGCCACACCGAGTGGGCGATGAACGCCCGCGACGCCGCCGAGCATTTCTGCCCCTGGTAATCGAACGCACCCCGAATCAGGGCCGTGGTCAACACATCCGGACGTGCCGACGGATGGGCCAACACGAAGTCCTTTCCACCCGTCTCTCCCACCAGACGCGGATAACTCTGGTAACCACCGATATTCGCACCGACCTGCTGCCACAGCCGCTGGAACGTCGCCGTCGATCCGGTGAAGTGAATCCCTGCGAGCCGCGAATCATGCAGCGCCACATCAGATACCGCCAACCCGTCTCCGGTCAGCAGATTGATCACACCGGGCGGCAACCCCGCCTCCTCCAGCAGTTGCATGGTCAGGTAGGCCGACAGCGTCTGCGTAATCGACGGCTTCCAGATCACCGTGTTGCCCATCAGCGCCGGAGCAGTCGGCAGATTGGCGGCGATGGAGGTGAAGTTGAACGGCGTGATCGCATAGACGAAGCCGTCCAGCGGCCGGTAGTCGCTGCGGTTCCACTCCCCCGGCCCACTGATGGGCTGCTGCGCCAAAATCTGCTGAGCGAATGCGACATTGAACCGCCAGAAGTCGATCTGCTCGCACGGTGCGTCGATTTCGGCCTGATACACCGACTTCGACTGACCCAACATGGTGGCGGCCGCGATCCTTTCCCGCCACGGTCCGGCCAGCAGGTCGGCCGCCCGCAGGAACACCGCGGCGCGTTCGTCGAACGGCGTTTCCGCCCACGCTGCTTTGGCGGCACAGGCCGCCTCGATGGCGGCAACAGCGTCCGCGTGTCCGGCGTTGGTCAGCGTCCCCAACGTGGCGGCGTGTCGATGCGGCTGGACCACATCGATCCGCTCACCGGCGCCCATCCGGTGTTCGCCCGCGATCACGTGCGGCAGGTCGATCGGTTGGTCGGCCAGGGCTGTCAGTGCGGCGCGCAGGCGAGTGCGTTCCGCAGACTTCGGTGCGTAGTTGTGAACCGGCTCGTTGGCCGGCAGGGGTACCTGGGTGATCGCGTCCATTCCGTCAGAATCCCCGGGCGGGCGCACCCATCGGTTGGCTGATCGGACAAGATATAGCGATTGAGCTAGTAGAATCCGACAAATGGCGGGGATCGCGCTCGGTCAGCTACTTCTCGCGCTGGACGCCACCATGGTCAGCCTGGTGCAGGCGCCCCGCGGCCTGGATCTCCCCGTGGCATCAGCCGCGATGATCGACACCGATGATGTCCGGCTGGGCCTGGCACGGGCCGCCGGTTCGGCCGACGTGTTCTTCTTCGTCGGGGTGACCGACGACGACGCGGTGCGCTGGATCGGCAACCAGGTCAGCGTGCCGGTGGCGGTCTTCGTCAAGCACCCCTCCGATGAGTTGGTGGCCAAGGCCGCCAGAGTCGGTGCCGCCGTGGTGGCGGTCGAACCCCAGGCTCGGTGGGAGCGGATCTATCAGCTGGTCAACCACGTCCTCGAGCACCACGGGGACCGTGCCGACCCGCACGAGGACTCCGGGACCGACCTGTTCGGCCTGGCCCAGTCCCTGGCCGACCGCATCCACGGGATGGTCAGCATCGAGGACGCCCAGTCCCATGTACTGGCCTACTCGGCCTCCAGCGACGAGGCCGATGAGTTGCGGCGGCTTTCGATCCTGGGCCGCGCCGGGCCACCGGAGCACCTGCAATGGATCGGCCAGTGGGGCATCTTCGACGAGCTGCGATCCGGTGGCGACGTGGTGCGCGTCAAAGCACGGCCCGAGCTGGGATTGCGCCCGCGGCTGGCCATCGGCATCCATCGGTCGCGCCCGCCCACCTTCGCGGGCACCATCTGGGTGCAGCAGGGTTCGCAGCCACTGGCCGAGGACGCCGAGGAGATGTTGCGGGGCGCCGCGGTGCTGGCCACCCGGATCATGGCCCGGCTGGCGGCCCGGCCGGCCCCGCATGTCCGGCAGGTGCAGCAACTCCTCGGATTGGGTCAGGGCGACCCGGGCGACTTATCCGAGTACGCGCGCGACCTCGGGTTGCCGGTCGACGGAATCGGCGCGGTGATCGGTTGGGACACCATCAGCGGCAGCGACCGTCAGGCCCGGCTTGCCGACGTTGTCGCGTTGAGCGCCAGTGCTTTTCGGCGGGACGCGCAGGTGGCGTCGAACGGTTCCCGCATCTACGCCTTGCTTCCGCGGATCTCGAAGACCCGGTCGGTCGCCTCATGGGTGCGCGGCACGATCGGTGCGCTTCGCACCGAGTTGAACGTCGAATTGCGGGCGGCTATCGCGGCGCCGGTCCATGGTCTGGCCGCCGTGGCCGCTGCTCGTGCCGAGGTGGACCGGGTGCTGGACAGCGCCGAGCGTCACCCGGTCTCATTCGGCCGGGTGACCTCGCTGGCCGAGGCGCGCACCACGGTGCTGCTCGACGAGATCGTCACCCTGATCGGGGCCGACGAACGACTGGTCGACCCGCGGGTACGTCAGCTCAACGCACAGGATCCGGTGCTGGCGGAGACGCTGCACGCCTACCTGGACTGCTTCGGCGACATTGCCGCCGCAGCGAGTTGGCTGCAGGTACATCCCAACACGGTCCGCTACCGGGTTCGGCGAATCGAAAAGCTGATGTCCACCTCCCTGGCCGATCCTGATGTGCGCCTGGTCTTTTCGTTAGGCCTGCGGGCCATCGAGCGGCCGGCCCAGCCCGCGGGCGGGAGAGTATTCCGAGATCGGCACGCGGAGTAGAGTTTGAGGCGCTGCACCAGTGCACGCTGGCTGCGAACCGTGTGGAGGTCCCCGTGACGGAACAACCGCCCAACTATCCGCCACCGGGATATCCACCACCGGCGCCGGGCGGTTATGGCGCATACGGCTATCCCCCGCCGCCCTATGTGGCGCCGAGGACGAACGCACTGGCAATCGCGTCGTTCGTCGCCGCGATCGCGGGATTCTTCACCTGTGGCCTGGGAAGTATCCTCGGCCTGATATTCGGCGTGGTGGGGCTCGGCCAGATCAGGCGGACCGGTGAAGGCGGTCGCGGTCTGGCGATTGCCGGCCTCGTGGTCAGTACCCTGACATTGGCTTTCCTGGTCGCCGCGTTCATCTTCGGGTCGACCCACCGGCACGACCGCGACGAGGACAATTACAGTTCCCTGCGCCCGTTTATCAGTACCGAAGCGTGGCCCGCAGCGGCGCAATAGTTAACATCACGCTGAAGGTAACCGCAAGTGTTGCACCACATTTCCGTGCGGTTAGGCTTCGTGGGTGGCCGATCATCCGTCGTCGTATCTGGTGCTGGCATCCCAGCGCAGCGGCAGCACCCTGCTGGTCGAATCGCTGCGTGCGACCGGTGTGGCCGGCGAGCCTCAGGAGTTCTTCCAATACCTGCCTACCACCAGCCAGTCCCCGCAACCGCGTGAGTGGTTCGCCGGGGTCGAGGACGAGTCGATCCTGAAGCTGTTGGATCCGCTGGACGAGGGCAAGCCCGACCTCGCGCCGGCCGAGATCTGGCGTGACTACATCCGCACCGTCGGCCGCACGCCCAACGGGGTGTGGGGCGGCAAGCTGATGTGGAATCAGACCCCGCTGCTGCTGGACCGGGTCTCGGGTCTCAAAGAGCGGTCCGGCGAAGGACTGCTGGCCGCGATCCGGGACGTGGTCGGCGAGGATCCGCTGCTGATTCACATCCACCGGCCCGACGTGGTGTCGCAGGCCGTGTCGTTCTGGCGGGCGGTGCAGACCCGGGTGTGGCGAGGTAGGCCGGACCCGGTGCGCGACGCACGAGCCACCTACCACGCCGGCGCCATCGCGCACGTGGTGAGAATGCTGCAGGCGCAGGAGGAGGGCTGGAAGGCCTGGTTCGCCGAAGAGAACGTCAAACCTATCGAGATCTCCTATCCCGTGCTGTGGCGCAATCTGACTGAAGTGGTCGGCGACATCCTCGAGCAACTCGGCCTGGACCGGCGACTGGCACCCGAGCCGGTGCTGCAACGCCAGGCCGACCAGCGCTCCGACGAGTGGGTGGACCGCTACCGGGCGGACGCCGAAAGAGAGGGACTGCCAACGTGACCCGAGCCGACGACGACGCAGAACGAAGTGATGAGGAGCGGCTCCGATGACCCGAGCGATAGACACCACACACGTCGACGAATTGCGCCTACTCGAAGCCGAGGCGGTGCACATCATCCGCGAAGTCGTCGCCGAGCTGGAGCGACCGGTTCTGCTCTTTTCGGCCGGTAAGGACTCGATCGTCCTACTTCGGTTGGCGGAGAAGGCTTTTCGGCCGTTGCCACTGCCCTTCCCGGTGATGCACGTGGACACCGGGCACAACTTCCCCGAGGTGATCGAGTTCCGCGACCGCCGGGTGACCGGACAGGGGCACAAGTTGATCGTCGCGTCGGTGCAGGAGTCCATCGACAAGGGCCGCGTGCCCGACCCCGGGCCGACCGCCTCGCGCAACCGGGCCCAGACCCGCACGCTGCTCGACGCGCTCGAAGAGGGCGGTTTCGACGCGGCTTTCGGCGGCGCCCGCCGCGATGAAGAACGCGCCCGGGCCAAGGAACGGATCCTGAGCTTCCGCGACGAGTTCGGCCAGTGGGATCCGCGGGCCCAGCGCCCCGAGCCCTGGACCCTCTACAACGGCCGGATCAAGAAGGGCGAGCAGGTCCGGGTGTTCCCATTGAGCAACTGGACCGAGCTCGACGTCTGGCGTTACATCGAGCTGGAAAACCTTGAGATACCGTCGATCTACTACGCCCATGAACGCGAGGTGTTCCAGCGGGACGGCATTCTGCTGGCGGTGTCGGAGTATGCCAGCCCGCAGGACGGCGAAACCGCCGCCGTGGAGTGGGTGCGCTACCGCACCGTCGGCGACCTGACCATCACCGGGGCGGTGCGTTCGGAGGCCACCGACATCACCCGCGTCATCAGCGAGATCTCGGCGGCCACGGTGTCCGAGCGCGGCGAGACCCGCGCCGACGACCGCACGTCGGCCGCCGCGATGGAAGACCGCAAGCGAGAGGGATACTTCTGATGACCGTCGAGGATCAGCTCGCACCGACCAAAGGTGTTACGCGTCAACTGCTGCGGATCGCCACCGCGGGATCGGTGGACGACGGCAAGAGCACGTTGATCGGCAGGCTGCTGCACGACACCGACAGCCTGCCACTGGATCACCTGGAGGCGGTCACCGACGAGGAGGGCATCGCCGACCTCGCGGCGCTGTCCGACGGTCTGCGCGCCGAGCGCGAGCAGGGCATCACCATCGACGTCGCCTACCGCTTCTTCTCCACCGAGAAGCGCAGCTACATCCTGGCCGACACCCCCGGCCACGAGCGCTACACCCGCAACATGTTCACGGGTGCCTCCAACGCGCACGTGGCGATCCTGCTCGTCGATGCGCGCGCCGGCGTGCTGCGTCAGACCCGCAGACATGCGCGCATCGCAAAACTGCTGGGCATCAAGCACTTCGTCGCCGCGGTCAACAAGATCGACCTCATCGACTTCGACCAGGACGGCTTCGCCAAAGTCGAGGAAGAACTGGGCCACGTCGCGGCGCGGCTCGGCGAGGTCGACCTGACGGTGATCCCGCTGGCCGCCAAGCTCGGCGACAACGTCGTACATCGCTCGGAGAACACGCCGTGGTACACCGGGCCCACCCTGCTGGATTATCTGGAGAACGTCGAACTGGTGGCCCCGCAAGCCGAGGCGTCGTGGCTGCGGCTGCCCGTGCAGTGGGTGTCGCGGCCCACCGCGGAGGTGCGCCGCCGCTACACCGGCCGGCTCGCCGCGGGGACGCTGAGCGTCGGCGACCCGGTGATCTCGCTGCCGGCCGGCACCCGCTCCACCGTGACCGCCCTGGACACCCTCGACGAGGACCGAACGACAGCCGTTGCACCGCTTTCGGTTTCGATCGAGCTCGCCGACGATATCGATGTGGGCCGGGGTGACGTCTTCATCAGCGGCGCCGAAGACGCGGTGCCCCCGGTGCTGGCTCGTGAGCTTGACGCGATCGTGTGCTGGTTCGTCGATTCCCCGCTGCGGGCCGGGGACCGCCTGGCCCTCAAGCAGACCACCAAGAGCGTGCGGGCGACCGTTCAGGAGTTGCACTCGCGACTCGACCCGGAGACACTCGACGAGCTCGACGGTCCAGTTGAGTTGGTACTCAACGACATCGGCACAGTGACGCTGCGCACCAGCTCGGTCATCATCGCCGATCCCTACGACGAGAACCGGGACAGCGGCGCCTTCATCCTGATCGACGAGACCACCAACGACACCGTCGGCGCCGGCACCATCGTCGAGGCCCGCGAGGTCAAGCCGGGAACCCACCAGCGCACCGACATCCGTTGGCACCCCTCGGCTCTGGACCGCAAGCACCGCTGGACCGCCACCGGCCAGCCGGGCGCGACGATCTGGTTCACCGGCCTGCCGGCATCGGGCAAATCGACCGTCGCGGTGGCCGTCGAGCGCGCACTGGTCGAATCGGGCCGGGTGGCCTACCTGCTCGACGGCGACAACCTGCGCCACGGCCTGTCCGACGACCTCGGCTTCTCCCCGGGCGACCGGACCGAGAACATCAGGCGGGTAGGACATTTGACGCGGCTGTTGGCTGATGCGGGCGTGGTGGCGCTGGCATCGCTGGTGTCGCCGCTGAAGTCCGACCGCGAGACCGCCCGTGCCCTCAGCGAAGCGGCCAAACTGCCGTTCCTGGAAGTGCATGTCGCCACCTCGCTGTCCGAGTGCGAAAAGCGGGACCCCAAAGGCCTTTACGCGCGGGCCCGCAGCGGCGAACTCAAGGGCCTGACCGGAGTCGATGCGCCCTACGAGCCACCGGAGAATCCCGACCTGGTGCTGGACACCACCAACGCCGATATCGACGAACTGGCTGCTCAGGTCATCAGCCTGCTCAACGAGGTGAGTCCCCGGCCGCCGCGGTAGCACTGAAACTCATCGCGATCCGATCACTTGGTCGACGGGCGTTGCCGCGCAAGAATTCCGGCATGAGTAAGGCCGGCGGCTGGCGGAGGCTTTCAGCCGATTGGTGGGCCACCCTGGTGGCCGGTGTCGTTGCGGTACTCGCGGTCGCCGACGTGCTTCCCCGGATCCCCTGGTGACTCGCGTCGAATCCGAGGAGAGGTCAGCCGGCGTCGCCGGCACCCGTCCGCTCGACTACGTCCCTGGACTACTGCTGCTGATCGCCGTCGGCGTGCTGGGCAAGTACGCCCAGATCTGGTGGAACGCATTGGCCCGGCACCAGCACTGGACCGTGCCGGACATCGAATATGTGTTGTGGGCCATCCTTATCGGACTGCTGATCGCCAACACCATCGGATTGCATCCGGTCTTCCGCCCCGGTGTCGCGACCTACGAATTCTGGCTCAAGATCGGCATTGTCTTGCTCGGCTCCCGCTTCGTGCTCGGGGACATCGCCAAGCTGGGCGGCGCCAGCCTGGTTCAGATCCTGGTCGACATGCTGGTGGCGGGAACGATCATTCTGGCCGCGGCCCGCGCCTTCGGACTGTCCGGCAAGCTGGGATCATTGCTCGCGATCGGCACCTCGATCTGCGGGGTGTCGGCCATCGTGGCCGCCAGAGGCGCGATCCGGGCCCGCAATTCCGACGTCAGCTATGCCATCGCCGCCATCCTGGCGCTCGGTGCCGTGGCCCTGTTCACCCTCCCGCCACTCGGGCACGCCATCGGGCTCACCGACAACGAATTCGGCTTGTGGGCCGGTCTTTCGGTGGACAACACCGCCGAGACCACAGCCACCGGGTACCTGTATTCCGACCACGCCGGAAAGATCGCCGTCCTGGTCAAGTCCACCCGCAACGCGCTGATCGGATTCGTGGTGCTGGGTTTCGCGCTGTTCTGGGCAGCGCGCGGTGAGGCCGACCAGATCGCCCCGGGCGTGTCGGCCAAGGCGGCGTTCATCTGGGACAAGTTCCCGAAGTTCGTCCTGGGCTTCCTGGCTGTGTCGGCGGTCGCGACGCTGGGCTGGCTGAGCAAGGGCCAGACGGCGAACCTGGCGAACGCCTCGAAGTGGGCGTTCCTGCTCACCTTCGCCGGCGTCGGGCTCAACACCGACATCCGGCAGATCACCCGGACCGGTTGGCGCCCACTGGTTGTCGCCGTGATCGGCCTGACGGTCGTAGCCTCGGTCTCGCTGGGGCTGGTGCTGTTCACCTCGCGCGTGCTGCATTGGGGCGTAGGCGGCTAGCACACACAATCCCCAGAAACCGCCTCATCAGCGGTAACGTCGGTGGTAGCCAACCGGGCCGTCGACGGGAGAAACCATGATGAGGCACGGCATCGTCGGAGGACTGGCGGTCATGCTGGTGGCCGGGGGCCTGATCGCTTCGGCCCCGCCGGCCAGCGCCGGCTGCCTGTACGGCGGCCCCTATCTCAGCAAGTGCGACGGACCCGTCCAGCCCGACGGCACCTGGCAGCGGTGCGTGGCAACCACCCGCCTGGTTCCGAACGGAGCCAGTTCGTATCTGGTGCCGGACAAGCGCTGCGACACGATGGGCCCCGGCCAGAATTCCGGCGATTTCGCCTTCACCGACCCACCGATGCACATCGACGACTGACAGGTCGCGTAGCTAGCCGACGCGCCGTCCGCCACGGGACACCCCCACCCGGTCGCGGGCGTAGACCTCGGCCAGGAACTGCTCCACGGCCACCGCGGTGTGCGCGGCCCGGGCCGAACCGAAAATGTCGAAAGCGTGCTGCGCCCGGGGCAACTCGGCATAAACCACCGGGTTGCGGCTTACCTCCCGCAGGCGCTTGGTGAAACTGCGCGCCTGCTCAACCGGGATCAGCGAGTCGTTGGTGCCGTGCAGCACAAAGAACGGCGGCGCATCCTCGGAGACGTGGGTGATCGGCGAGGCGAGACGGAAGGGCTCGGCAATCTCGTTGCGGCTCAGCTTGAATACCCGCTTACCCATCATGGCCGGCATCATCGGGTGCACCGCGTCGTCCCGGGTGAAGTCGTAGAACCCATAGAACGGGATCGCCGCCTGCACCCGCGTGTCCGCCTCTTCGAAGCCGATCTGGAACCGCGGCTCGTTCGGCGTCAGTGCCGCGAGGGACGACAGGTGCCCCCCGGCCGAACCGCCGGTGATCGCAATCCAGTTTGGGTCGCCGCCGTACTCCGCGATGTTCTGCTTCGTCCAGGCGATCGCCCGCTTCACGTCGACGATCTGGTCGGGCCAGGTCGAGCGCGGGCTGAGCCGGTAGTTGACCGACACACAGATCCAGCCGAGCTCCGCCAGATGGCTCATCAGCGGGTGCGCCTGGCCGCGCTTGTTGCCCACCATCCAGGCCCCGCCATGGACCTGCAACAGCACCGGGGCCGGTTCGCCGCGGTCGAGGTCAGGACGCCGCCAGATGTCGAGGTGGTTGCGCGAACCGAATTCTCCGTAGCTGATATCGATGTCGTGGGCGTAGTCGCGCCAGATGCGCAGCATCCGGGCCGGACCGGGTTTCTTGGCGGTAGCGCCGTCGGAGGCCGGCCGCTTCCACAGGTCGCCGGCCTCGGTGCGCCGGTCGGGGCCCAGCCCTTCGTCCAGCGCCGACGTCAGCACCTCGTCTGCCGACCGCCCGTTGCGGTGCAGCCCGAGCAGTCCCAGCCCGGATATCGTCGCCAGCAACCAGCTGACCAGGCGTGTGCGGGGCGGCACCCGGGGAGTTACCGCGGCAAGCGCGGCAAACTGCGCGGCGAGCGCCGGCACGGGAAGCTCGGTCGCGAACAGGCCGTAACCGAACGCATGTCCTGCCAGGTAGCCGCGCTTGCTGACCGGGCGGTAGCCGTTTACGGCGAACAGCACGCCAGCCAGAGACACGATTACCGCCGCTATCCGCTTCATCGACTTCCCCTCCCGTCGACCTCGGCCGTCGCCGGCCCGATACTCCTTAATCAACCTAACTGCTCGCCGTGGACCCCTCTCAACCAGTTTCCCCCGCCTCGCCGGCGCCGCCGGCGTCGTGTGTCTCCTGCGGCTGCTGCAGCACCTCATAGGCGGGGTCGACCATGGTGATCGGCCGGTTCCCGGTCTGCCGGGCCTTGCCGGTGATGCGCAGCACCTGCCCGGGCTGAATGTCGGCGCCCCCGTGACCGGAACGGAACGTGACGGTGAGATCTCCGGTGTCATCTCCGAGCACGATCCGCCGCACCGTGCGCCGGCGTTCGTTGATGTCCTCGACCTCGCGCACCCGCCCTTCGATGGTGGCCCGCTGCCCAGGTATCAGTCCGGCCACCGTGATCACCGATTCGGGCCGCTCGGGGTGCTCGTAAGCCTCGACGTTGCGGTCCTCGCCCTGGGAGACCCAGGCTTCGATCTTGTCGAGCCGTCGCGCGATCCGCTGCTCGAAGCGGTCGGGGTAGGCCTCCTTGATCCGGGATTCGACGTCGTAGGGGACGATGGTGGCCGCGGCATCGGGGATGAGGCTCACCGCGCGGGCGATCTTGTCCGCGGTGCGGTCGTGCAGCAGCCGCCCCAGCAGCGGCGCATAGGTCCGGCGCGGCAATAGCACCGTCACGTTGGTGTCCGGATGCTCCTTGCTCGTTTTGGCGACCAGAAGCTGGGCGGCCCGGTTGATCCGCCGATCCGGGCAGTCCACGATGCGCAGCCGCGTGTCGAGACCGAACTCATCCCAGCGCTTTCGAAGGTGTGCGGCGTGGGCCGCGTCGACCATGAAGTGCACCGCGATCAGCTCGTCGGCCCGTAATCCCTTGCCGTAGCGCAGTCCTTCGATCACCGCGAGGTCGACCGAGTTCACGAAGACGTACACCCGGTGCCGGGCATACTTCACCATTTCCGGGCGATCGGCGCGGAACATCTCGAGAATTGCTGCCTCAGCCCGGTATTCGCGGTTGAGCCGGATCAGCATGAACACCAGCAGCGGAAAGACCACGACCACAAGCCAGGCGCCTTCGGTGAATTTGGCCACCGCGAAGATGCCCACCACGATCGTCGACAGGATGCCCGCCGAGAGGTTGATCGCCAGCCGGTGCCGCCAGCCCGGTTCCCGGTGTGTCAGGTGATGTTTGGTCATCCCATAACCGGCCATAGAGAAACCGGTGAACACGCCTATCGCATAGAACGGCACCAGCGCGCTGACCGAACCGCCGGTGGTCACCAAGAGCACCACCGACAGCGCGGTGAGCGCGATGATGCCGTTGGAGAACACCAGGCGATGCCCACGCTTCATCAATTGCCTTGGCAGAAAACGATCTTCGGCCACGAAACTGGCCAGCGCGGGGAAGCCGTTGAAGCTGGTGTTGGCGCCCGTGTACAGAATTGCCGCGGTGGACGCCTGCACCAGGAAGAAGAAGACGTTCCCGATGACGCCGTTGCCGAAGACCGCACGACCGATCTGGGACAGCACCGAGGGATATTCGGTCAGGTACGGCGTGGCGTGGGTGGCGTACGCGAGATACGCGACACCGGCCAACAGGAAACCGAGGATGCACGCCATCGCGGTCAGCACTCGGCGCGCGTTGCGGCCCTGCGGTTTCTGGAACAGATCAACGGTGTTGGAAATGGCCTCCACGCCCGTCAGCGACGAACCGCCGTTGGCGAAGGCACGCAACAACACCAGAATCGTCGCGCCCATCACCAGGCCGTTGCCCTGATGCACCGGCACCGTCCCGGGCAGTTGCCCGGGGTCGTACACCGGCAAACCCCAGAACAGGTGGCGGACAACGCCGACCACGATGGTGCTGGCGACCATGACGATGAAGAAATAGGTCGCCGCCGCGAAAGGCGTTCCGGCTTCCCGCATTCCGCGCAGGTTCAGATAGCAGATCAGGATCACCACGCCGACCGTGATCTCCAGGCTGTACGGTCCCAGCGCGGGAAGCGCCGAGACCACGGCCACCGTTCCGGCCGCCGACTGCACCGCCACGGTCACCACATAGTCGATCAACAGCGCCGCCGCGGCGATCTGGGCGACCCGGGGCCCGAAGTTGTCGCGCGCCACGATGTAGGAGCCGCCCGCCCGGGTGTAGGCCATCACCACCTGTCGGTAGGACGCCGCAACCAACAGGAGGATCAGCAGGATGACCCCGGTCACGGGCAGCAACAGCGCGAACGCCGCCAGCCCGGCGTTGGGCAGCAATTCGATCAGGATCTGTTCCGGGCCGTAGGCGGTCGACGAGATGGCGTCCGGTGACAGGGCACCGAGGGCCACGCCGTTGGATAACCGCTCGCCGGCCAGCTGCTCGGTGATCAACGGCTTGCCCAGAAACACCCGTTTGAGGACATCGCCGAGGGTCAGCGGGATCCGCAACCTGCTCACCGACTTGCCCGCCGGACTCGCCAACCTGCACCCCCTCATCACTGGCGAGCAGACACAAAATCGCACAAATACGGCGCAATTGACGCGATTTCGCGTCTGCTCGCGGTAAGAAGGCTAGCTCAGGCGGGCGGCGGCGGCGTTGATTCGCTCGTCGGTGGCGGTCAGCGCGACGCGGACGTGCCGGGCGCCGCCGGGGCCGTAGAAATCACCGGGCGCCACCAGGATGCCGCGTTCGGCGAGCCACCCGACGGTGTCCCGGCAGCCCTGGCCACGGCTGGCCCACAAATACAGACCCGCCTCCGAATGATCCACCGAGAATCCGGCGGCCAGCAGCGCCGGCAGCAGCACGGCGCGGCGTTGCGCATACCGTTCCCGCTGCACCTTCTCGTGCTCGTCGTCGTCGAGTGCGGCCACCATGGCGGCCTGCACCGGGGTCGGCACGATCATCCCGGCGTGCTTGCGCACGGCCAGCAGTTCGGCGACCAGATCGCTGTCCCCGGCGACGAAGCCCGCCCGATAACCAGCCAGCGAGGAGCTCTTCGACAGCGAATGGATGGCCAGCAACCCGGTGTGATCGCCTTCGCACACCGAGGGGTGCAGTACTGAGAGCGGCTCGGCCTCCCAGGCCAACCCCAGATAGCACTCGTCGGAGGCCACCAGCACGCCCCGCTCGCGAGCCCAACCCACCACCTTGCGCAGGTGGTCGAGGCCCAGGACGCGGCCCGTGGGATTGCTCGGCGAATTGAGGTAGATCAGCGCCGGGGACTGGGGGCCGAGCTGGGTCAGCGAATCCGCCCGCACGATCTGTGTCCCGGCGAGTCGCGCACCCACGTCGTAGGTGGGATAAGCCAGTTCCGGCACGACGACGACGTCGGCGCCGCCCAGCCCCAGCAGGGTCGGCAACCAGGCGATCAATTCCTTGGTGCCGATCACCGGAAGAACCGCCGCCTCTGAGAGGCCGGTGACGCCGAATCGGCGGGCCAGTGCCGCGACGGCAGACTCGCGCAACGGCGTGGTCCCCGCGGTGGCGGGGTAGCCCGGCGCCGAACTGGCCGCCGCCAGGGCTTCCCGGATCAGCGGCGCGACCGGGTCCACCGGGGTGCCCACCGACAGGTCGACGATGCCGTCCGGATGGGCCGCGGCCATGGCTTTGGCCGCGGCCAGAGTGTCCCACGGAAACTCCGGCAGCGTCGCCGACACCCGGCGTTGCTGTGACGCGCTCAGTCGTCCTCGCCCTGCGGCGGCAGGTCCTTGACCACTTGCGGGTCGTTCTCGGTCAGGCCGACCTTCGCCGCGCCACCCGGCGACCCCAACTCGACGAAGAAGTCGGCGTTGATCTGGGTGTACTGGCTCCACTGCTCGGGCACGTCGTCTTCGTAATAGATCGCTTCGACGGGGCAGACCGGTTCACATGCTCCACAGTCGACGCATTCGTCGGGGTGGATGTACAGCATCCGGGCACCCTCGTAGATACAGTCCACCGGGCACTCTTCGATGCAAGCCTTGTCCTTGATGTCGACGCAAGGCTGGGAAATCGTGTACGTCACGGACGTCTCCTCAACGTGTCCTCCATGAACGGGCTGCAGGTCGCGTCACCCCAGGGGCTTCTAAGGTGAGCGTTCGGTTACTGATACTAAACGTTGCAGATACAACTCGGGCAATTGGCACGCCCGAGGGTCAGCCCGCCCTATGAACTCAGTTGCATAGTAGCGGCCGCCGCACCTAACGTTTCGCGGGTGGCACTGCCTCACGCGATCCTGGTCTCGCTGTGCGAACAGGCCGGTTCCGGGTACGAGTTGGCTCGCCGCTTCGATCGCTCGATCGGCTATTTCTGGAACGCAACGCACCAGCAGATCTACCGGACACTGCGCGCCATGGAGGACAAGGACTGGGTCCGGGCCACCACCGTGGCTCAGCACGGCCGCCCCGACAAAAGGGTCTACACGGTCTCCGCCTGCGGCCGCCAAGAATTGGCGCGCTGGATCGCCGAGCCACTGCGACGGCCCCGGCCCGGCCGCGGTACCGCGTTGAGCGACAACGGCACCCGCGACATCGCGGTCAAGCTGCGAGGAGCGGTCTACGGCGACATCGACGCCGTGCGGGCCCAGGTCGACGCCCTGCGCGCGGAGCGTGCCGCGTCACTGGACACCTACCGCTCACTGCAGCGGCGCGGCTTCCCCGACCCGTCCATGTTGCGCGATGGCGCGTTGCACCAGTACCTCGTCCTGCGCGGCGGCATCCGCGCCGAGGAAAGCGCCGTCGAGTGGCTCGACGAAGTGGCCCGGGCACTGCGGGAGAAGTCATGACGTCGTATCCGAACCTGTTGTCTCCGTTGGACCTTGGCTTCACGACCCTGCGCAACCGGGTCGTCATGGGTTCCATGCACACCGGGCTCGAAGACCGCGCCGGCCACACCGACCGGCTCGCGGAGTACTACGCCGAACGGGCCCGCGGCGGCGTCGGACTCATCATCACCGGCGGCTACGCACCCAACCGCACCGGATGGCTGCTGCCGTTCGCCGCACAGCTGGTCTCCCCGGCCGAAGCCCGGCGCCATCGGCAGATAACCCGTGCGGTACACGACGAGGGCGCCAAGATACTGCTGCAGATCCTGCACGCCGGGCGCTACGCCTACCACCCGCTTTCGGTCAGTGCATCGTCAATCAAGGCGCCCATCAACCCTTTTCGACCTCGGACTCTCAGTGGGCGCGGTGTCGAGTCGACCATCTCCGATTTCGTCCGCTGCGCGCAGTTGGCCGCCGACGCCGGCTACGATGGCGTAGAGATCATGGGCAGCGAAGGCTATCTGATCAATCAGTTCCTGGCGCCGCGCACCAACAAACGCACCGACTCGTGGGGTGGCACACCGGCCGGCCGGCGCCGGTTCCCGGTCGAAATCGTGCGCCGCACCCGCGCCGCGGTCGGGCCCGACTTCATCATCTGCTACCGGATGTCGATGGCCGACTACGTCGAAGACGGTCAAACCTGGGACGAGATCGTCACGCTGGCAACGGAAGTGGAGACGGCCGGAGCAACCATCATCAACTCCGGCTTCGGCTGGCATGAAGCGCGGATTCCGACGATCGTCACCTCGGTGCCCAACAGTGGCTTCGTCGACATCAGCGGCGCCCTGGCCGGACACGTCGGCATCCCGGTCATGGCATCCAACCGGATCAACATGCCGCAGGCCGCCGAGCGGATCCTCGCGGAGACGCCGGTACAGCTGATCTCGATGGCCCGCCCGTTGTTGAGCGACCCGGACTGGGTGCTCAAGGCTCAGACCGAGCGGACGAACGAGATCAACACCTGCATCGCCTGCAACCAGGTCTGCCTGGACCACGCTTTCGCGAAGAAGGCGGTGTCGTGTCTGCTCAATCCCCGGGCCGGGCACGAGACCACCTTGACGCTGTCGCCGACGCGGCGGGCGCGCTCGGTGGCCGTCGTGGGCGCGGGTCCGGCCGGGCTCGCCGCGGCCGTCGGCGCCGCCCAGCGCGGACATCACGTCACGCTTTTCGACGACAACGATTTCATCGGCGGCCAATTCGACCTCGCCCGCCGGATCCCCGGCAAGGAGGAGTTCAGCGAAACCATCCGTTACTACTCGGCGATGCTCGCCAAACACGGCGTCGACGTCCGGCTCGGCACCCGGGTCGCCGCCACCGACCTCACCGGATACGACGATGTCGTACTGGCCACCGGCGTCGCGCCGCGCCTCCCCCGCATCCCGGGCGTCGAGCACCCCAAGGTGCTGACCTACGCCCAGGCGATCACCGGGGTCGGGGCGGTCGGCAGATCCGTCGCGGTGATCGGGGCAGGCGGCATCGGGTTCGACGTCAGCGAATTGTTGGTCACCGATCGGTCGCCGACTCTGAACGTCAAAGAGTGGCGGGCCGAGTGGGGCGTACTCGACCCCGCCGCAGGACACTCGGCGCGCGGGTGCCTGACCACGGCGCTGCCGGCGCCGCCGGCGCGAGAGGTGTACCTCTTGCAGCGCAGCACGGGCCCCCAGGGCACCCGGCTGGGCAAGACCAGCGGGTGGGTGCACCGGGCATCGCTGCGAGCCAAGGGAGTCCGCCAATTCTCCGGGGTCAGTTACGAACGCATCAGCGACAACGGGCTGCTTATCCGAATCGGTAGGGACCGGCCCCGGCTACTACCGGTGGACAACGTGGTGCTGTGCGCCGGACAGGAGTCGGTGCGCGACCTGGAAAACGATTTACGCCGCATCGGGGTGGCAGCGCACGTCATCGGCGGCGCCGCGCTGGCCGCCGAACTGGATGCCAAGCGCGCCATCAGGCAGGGCACCGAATTGGCGTCCCGGTTGTGAGCGGTGCCGGGGACCTCGATTTCGCTCACCGCGAAACCGCGGTTTACACGCTTCTGACCAGGGAATAGTTACATCCGCACACTGCCGTGCGATATCAATTTGCGTAGGAGCAAGTCCAGGGGGCCTGGTAGCCTTGACCGGAGACGGCAACCGCTGGGCAGATGTCGTCGCCGTTGAAGGTAACGGTGCAATAGTTGGGGAAGGTGTCCACAATATGAGGCTGTCGTTTATCGGAATGGGTGTCGCCGCCGGCGCCGCCGCCGTGTCGTTGGGTTTGGGAGCCGGTGTCGCCTCGGCAGATCCGTTCGACGGAGTCGTCAACACCACCTGCACATACCCGCAGGTGATCGCCGCGCTGAACGCAACCAACCCGGGTGCGGCTGCGCAGTTCAACTCGTCGCCGATCGCGCAGAGCTACCTGCAGCGGTTCCTGGCTTCGCCGCCGCCCGCCCGGGCGCAGATGGCGGCCCAGCTGCAGGCTATGCCTGGTGCTGCGCAGTACATCGGCGTTGTCGGCGAAGTCGCCGGCGTCTGCAACAACTACTGAGTTCGACCCGCGAGCGTAACGTCGCGGCGCTGCCCTCCGAGGTAGCGCCGGCGTTACGCTCGCGGTCTTTTGTGCCTGCTCAGTAGCAGCGGGCTCACCCGGCCCGAGGTTTCCGGACTGACGGGGCTACAGATCGACGACGGGTCACCCCGACGACGGCGCCAGAGCAACAAACTGCGCGGTGCTGTCGGTTCACCCAATGACGCGGGAACTAGGCAACCAACGCCGCATATGTTGTGGTGCGCTGGCGCGCCGGCCGCCCGATTCCCTCCGCGATGGCGGCCAGCTCGGCCGCCGACTTCGCCGAGCCGTGTTCAGAACCGGCCATCCGCGAGATCGTTTCCTCCATCAACGTGCCGCCCAGGTCGTTGGCACCGCCGTTGAGCATCACCTGGGTGCGCTGCACGCCGAGCTTCACCCAGCTGGTCTGAATGTGCGCGATGCGGCCGTGCAGCATGATCCTGGCCAATGCGTGAACCGCGCGATTGTCGCGATGGGTCGGCCCCGGCCGTGCTGCACCGGCCAGATACAGCGGCGAATTCTGGTGCACGAACGGCAGCGGTACGAACTCGGTGAACCCGCCCGTGCGGTCCTGGATGCCACGCAGCACGTTCAGATGCCCCACCCAGTGCTTCGGCGTGTCGACGTGGCCGTACATCATGGTCGACGACGACCGCAGGCCCACCTCGTGTGCGGTGGTCACGATCTCCACCCACAACGACGTCGGCAGCTTGCCCTTGGTGAGCACCCACCGCACCTCGTCGTCCAGGATCTCCGCTGCGGTTCCCGGGATGGTGTCCAGGCCGGCCTCGCGCAGCCCGGTCAACCACTCGCGAATGCTCAACCCGCTCTTGGTGACGCCGTTGGCGATCTCCATCGGCGAGAACGCGTGCACGTGCATCGAGGGCACCCGCGCCTTGACCGCGCGCACCAGATCGGCGTAGCCGGTGACCGGCAACTCGGGGTCGATGCCGCCCTGCATGCAGATCTCGGTGGCCCCGGCCACGTGCGCCTCCCAGGCGCGGTCGGCGACTTCCTGCGCCGACAAGGAGTAGGCGTCGGCGTCCCCCTTGCGTTGGGCGAAGGCACAGAACCGGCAGCCGGTGTAGCAGATGTTGGTGAAGTTGATGTTGCGGTTCACGACATAGGTGACGTCGTCGCCGACCACTTCGCGGCGCAGCGAATCAGCAAGTGCAGCAACGGCTTCCAGCGCAGGCCCAGCAGCGGTGGCCAGGGCGAGGTATTCGTCGTCGGTGCAGCCGCCGGGGTCGCGTTCCGCCGAGCGCAGCGCGGCCAGCACATCGGTGTCAATGCGTTCCGGCGCGCGCGAGGCCAGCTCGTGGACGCGGGAACGAATGGATTCCCAATCGCCGAAGGCGCTGTCGAGGTCGCTGCGCGTTTCGGTGTTGCGGCCTTCGGTGTCGATCGCGGCGCCCAGGTCCACCCGGCCCGAAGAAGCCACCTCGTCGGGCTCCTGCCACGGTGCGCCGACCGGATTGACGTCGCGGGCGAAACCGGTGTCCGGATCGGCAAGTGCCACAACATGTCCGCGCACCCGTGGATCGATCCATGCCGCGCCCGCCTGCACGTATCTGGGCTGCGCGGTCAGCCGCTGCACCAAGTCGTACCCGGCCTCCGCGGTGACGGCGGCCAGGTCGTCCAGTGCCGGCCAGGGACGTTCGGGGTTGACGTGATCGGGCGTCAGCGGCGAAACCCCACCCCAGTCGTCCACCCCGGCCGCGACCAGCGCCAGGCATTCGTCGCGCGACACCAGGTTCGGTGGTGCCTGGATTCGCATGCCTGGCCCCAGCACCAGCCGGGCCACCGCCACCGTCGCGAGGTAATCCTCGATGCCGGCATCCGGGACGTCTGCCATGGCGGTGTGCTCCTTGGCCCGGAAGTTCTGCACTATCACTTCCTGAATATGGCCGAACTCCTTGTGCGACTTGCGAATCGCGTGCAACGTATCGGCTCGCTCCGCGAGCGTCTCACCGA
Organism: Mycobacterium sp. Z3061; assembly: GCF_031583025.1. Lineage (NCBI taxonomy): Bacteria > Bacillati > Actinomycetota > Actinomycetes > Mycobacteriales > Mycobacteriaceae > Mycobacterium > Mycobacterium pumcae. The sequence goes on from NZ_CP134062.1 coordinate 5,255,755, forward strand.
TACCCACCAACAGCCCGGTGGTGAACGGAATGGACAGCCGGCCGGCATCGGTCAACGCCCGCAGCCGAACCGCCGGGTCCTTGTCGGGACTGCCGTAATGCGCCAGACCCTTGGTCTCGAACAGCCTGCGCGACGTCGTTTCCAGCATCATGCCCATCGACGGCGCCACCGGCTTGAGCCGCGACATCTCCGACCAGGTCATGACGCCCGGGTTCAGATGCGGCAGCAGACCGGTTTCTTCGAGTACCCGGATCGCCATGGCCCGCACGTAGGACAGGGTCGAGTCGTAGCCGCGCTCGTCGAGCCATTCGCGCGCTTGCGGCCAGCGGTCCTCGGGCCGGTCGCCGAGCGTGAATAACGCTTCCTTGCAACCGAGCTCGGCACCGCGGCGCGCGACGTCGAGGATCTCGTCGGGCTCCATGTACATGCCCATGCCCTGGGCCCGCAGCTTGCCCGGAACGGTGACGAACGTGCAGTAGTGGCAGGTGTCCCGGCACAGATGAGTGATCGGGAGGAAGACCTTGCGCGAGTAGCTGATCGGCAGCCGGCCGGCCCCACCTCGACGCCCGGCAGATTCCAGGCCCGCGTCCCGGACGCGAGCCGCGCTGGCACACAGCTCGGCCAGATCCTCGCCGCGCGCCGACATCGCGATGGCGGCTTCATCGATGTTGAGGACGACACCGTCCCGGGCCCGGCGCAGCACCCGGCGCAACGCCGAGCTACTGACTCTGGGTGGCACGACGGGACTGGGCAAGACCGTCGGCTCCGGTGGCCCCGGTGTTACTGGCACGTTGGTGTAACTTCCCCACTCACTGATTTCATCCGCCCGTCCCACCCTGTGAGAACGTTCCATGCCGTGAGAGTCCGGGCAGTCCCCGGTCCCACTTCGCAACAGTAGCGGCAGGCGGCCGCCGGCACGCGACTGACCAGCGTGCCGTGCCGGCGGGTCCATTTGGCCAACTGGGGCAACTGGCGGCGACGATCGCGATAAAATCGGTGCCTGTCCTGCCCGGTGATAGCATCGCCGGGCCTTGCCGACCTGGTATCGAGTAGGGGGTGAGTGCGATGTCCTTTCTGCACGCGGATCCGGAGGCGCTGAAGGCCGCCGCCTCCAACATCGCGGGCATCGGCTCGGAGATCAGCTCGGCCAACGCCGCGGCGTCGCTGCCCACCACCGGCGTGGTGGCAGCCGCGGCGGATCAGGTGTCCGCGCAGGTCGCGGCGCTATTCTCGTCCCATGCTCAGGGATACCAGCAGCTGAGCTCCCAGATCTCGGCGTTCCACGAGAAGTTCGTCCAGGCTCTCGGCTCGAGTGCCGCGTCCTACGCCGGAGCCGAGAGCAGCGCGGCGCGGGCCCTGGCCGATGCGGTCAACGCGCCGGCGCAGCAATTGCTGGGCCACCCACTGGTCGGGACGCCGAATCTGGCTGCGGCGGCCGCCCGGGCGGCAACCCAGGTGCAGGGTGCGTTGCAGGGTGTGCCTGCCGGCAACCTGCTCGGCGTGCTGGGACTGACGCCGACGGGCGGACTCGCCGGCCTGACGGCCACCCGGGCACTAGCGGGCCCCCTGGCCGCCGCGGCGGCGCCTGCGGCGGTGATCCCCGTGTCGTGGGCCACCGCGATCGAGAACTTCTACAACGTCGTCGAGCCGTACGTTCAGTACGGCTTCAACCTGGCCGCCTACGCCGCGGGCTGGTTGCCCTACGTGGGGATTCTGGCACCGCAGATCAACTTCCTGTACAACCTGTTCGAGCCCATGGTGCAGGCCGGCCTTTTCAACACACTTGACTGGCTGTCCGGAACGATCTCCTTCAGTCAGGGCCTGAGCAACTTCTTGTCGGCGACATCGGCGTCGATCAATCAATTCCTCTACACGGAGTGGTACTGGTTCTGGAGCTTCCTGCCGCCGCTGCCCCCGTTGCCGCCGTTCCTCCCGTAACGACTCAGGGACGGCCCCGTCGCCGCAGCAGCACCCATACCGGGGGCGCGACGCCCAGCACGATCAACACCAGCGCCGCGTACGCCATCACGCCCTGGCCACCCAGGATGATGTCGCCGCCGGGACCGCCCAGGCTTGCCACTGCCACAGTGAGCAACCAGGTCCACAACGGCAGAGCGGCCATTCTGGGCGACGTGGTCCACCGGCTTGCGGCCCACACCAGGGCGGCGTTGACCAACCCGCTGATCAACGCGCTGATCGGAAACGGCACCGAGCCGATATAGGAGGGCAGGAGCAGCGCCCCGGCCAGAGCGGAGAGCACCCCGTCGACGGCCAGCAGCGCCAAGATAACGAAACGAATAGCAGGGTCTGTCGCGCCGGTCTCCTCGATCGAGACGGCGCGTGGCTTGATGTCGGTCAGGTTGGGACGCTGTCGATCTGCGAGACGATGGAACCGAGTACCCACTGCAGGCTGTCGAGTCGGTCCTGCCAGTGCTGCAGGTTAGGGTCCAGATCGGGGTCCATGCGCGTTCCTTCCTCTTCCTCTTCGAGGCGGCCTGTGTCAAAGCCTAGTTGCCAGAACCGGTGATGCCCAGACCGGCAAGCAAATCCGTCTCCCACCCACGCTCGTCGCGCTCCCCCGCCACACCCTCGACGAGAATGTAGTGCTCTTGCGAGAGGATAGGCAGGGCAAGGTTATTCGACAGGGCACAGGCCCGTCCGGTCGCGCCGACGGTGAGTTGGGTGGCGTGCGCGGCCAGCGCGGCGACCTTGGCGGCGTGCGCGTCCGCACCGGCCTCGACAACGGCGTTGATGTCGTCGTCGAGGAAGGTGAACGGAATGTCCTCCGGCGGCAGTGTCCACTCCGGTCGCAGGTCCTCGGTGACCAGCGCCCGCAGACCGGCAGCCATGGCGTCCCTGGCCAGGACCGTCCAGTAGAACTTGGGCACCGGCCACGGGTTGCCCGGGTAGTCGTCCGCGCGGCCGGCCGCGGCCACTGCCGCGGTGGTGACGGCGTGGGTGCGGATGTGGTCTGGATGGCCGTAGCCACCGTTGGGGTCGTAGGTCACCACCACGTGCGGGCGCAACTCGCGGATCAGCGCGACGAGGGCGCCGACGGCTTCCCGTTCGTCGGCGTCGACGAAACGGCGCCGACCGCGCGGTTCGGTGCCGGCCATGCCGGAGTCGCGCCAGCGTCCCGCCCCACCGAGATAAACGGGCCCATTGACGCCCAGCGCATGCAGCGCGCGGCTGAGCTCGCTGATGCGGTAACCGCCAAGCTGATCCGCGTGGTCGACGGCGAGTTGGGCCCATCGGTCACCGACGACCTCGCCCTCCTCGCCCAGCGTGCAGGTCACGACGTGCACCTGCGCCCCACGTGCGGTGTAGTGCGCGATGGTGGCGCCGTTGGCCAGGCTTTCGTCGTCGGGATGCGCATGCACGAACAACAGCCGCGGCGTCTCAGGCATGGACGAACCCTACCGCCGACCGGCCGGCGACCGAAAAACCGCCTTTAGTGAACGATAGGAACGCTGACGGCTACTATCGATCAATGCCGCAGGGGACCAGGACCACACCGAGTGCCAGCCGCAGCCGTCGGCGCGGCGAAGTTCTTGAACGGGCACTCTATTCGGCGACTTTGGCAGAGCTTGCCGCGGTCGGCTACGGGGGCCTGACCATGGAGGGAATCGCGGCGCGCGCCCACACCGGCAAGGCCGCGCTGTACCGGCGCTGGGCGAGTAAGCATGACCTGGTGCAGGCCGCCATGACACATAACGTGCCGCCGTTGCCCGAGCCGCGCGCCGGCCGGTCGGCCCGGGAGAACCTGCTCGCGGTCTTCACGGCTCATCGCGATGTGCTGGCAGGCAAGACGGACTTTCCGGGCCTGGAGATCATCAGTCAGCTGATCCACGAGCCCGAACTGCGGGCGATCTTCGTCGACGCGGTGGTGGTGCCGCGGGTGAAGATCGTCGAGTCGATACTGAAGACCGCGGTGCACGACGGTGATATCGATCCTGCGACCATCACGCCGCTGACGGCCCGCATCGGGTCGGCCCTGATCAACCAGCATTTCATGCTCACCGGGACACCGCCGACCCGCCGCGAACTAACCCTGATCGTGGATACCGTGATACCACCGAAATCAACTGCAGCGCATACTAATTGAGCTGTGCCGTAGCTTCGGGGCGCCCTCAGGTACCCGTGATCAATCCGGCGAGATCCAGCCCGGCCTCCATGCTCTGGTCGAAAGCACCCAGCAGGCCGCCGATCTGGCCGCCGTTGAACGGCTGAGCCGCAGTGCCCAACAACAGGTCCTGGGTGAAGTTCGACGGCACCTGCGGCCCGAAGAACAGGTTCACGGCTTGTTCGCCGGTGCCCACCAACAGATTCCCGACATTGAAGCCACGGTTCAGCGCACCGTTCAAAGCGCTGTCAGTGTGGAAAAACTGCTGCTCCCAGGCGACCTCGTTGGCGACCAGGTTGTGGTTGAAGGCCATTTCACTATTGACCAGGTTGGCGCTGAAGTTGATCTGGGCCGTTTGTACCTGTTGCAGGAAGCTGGCCGGTGAGCTCAACAGCGACTGCGCGGGGGCCGGAAGGACACTCAGCAGAGCCTGCCCGGGCGGACTGCCCACGAACAAGCCGGCGAAGTTCGCACCGGCGGACAAGCTTTGATCGAAGGCGCCCAGCGGACCACCGATGGCGCCGCTGTTGAAGACCTGTGCCGCGCTGCCGGTCAAGAGACTCGAAGTGAAGTTGGGCGGAACTTGGACGCCCACAATGGCATTGAAGGCCTGTTCGCCGGTGCCCACCAACAGGTTACCGGCGTTGAAGCCGCGGTTGATCACACCGTTGAGAGCGGTGTCGGTGCCGAAAAAGGTTCGCTCCAAGGCGAGTTCGTTGCTCACCAGCGTGTTGTTGAATGTGAGCTCGTTGGCCACCAGATTGGAACCGAAAGCAATCTGCGCCTGCTCCAGCTGCTCCATCGGGGATGCCGCTGCCGCAACCGCCTGCAGCGGTGACACATTGGCGGCTTCCGCGCTCGCGAACGCGGACGCTGTGCTTCGCATGGTCTGCACAAACTGCTCATGGAACTGCGCGGCTTGGGCGTTGAGAGCCTGAAAAGCCTGGCCGTGCGCGCCGAATAGCGCTGATATGGCGGCGGATATCTCATCGGCGCCAGCCGGCAACACCGCCGTCGTAGCGGCCGCCGCCGACGAACCGGCAGCGCCGATGGACGAGCCGATGCCGGCCAAATCGGTTGCCGCCGATGCCAGATACTCCGGCAGAACGTTCAAATAAGACAACGCAGAACCTCCCCGTTCCTGACACGAAGCTGGCTACGAAGGCCCTCCCCGGCCGATCGTGCGCAATTTCAGGATGGGTCGATGGTAGCTGCGCGGCAGGAGTCGCTCAGGCGATTTCTATGAACTCGCCTGGATAAACGCACACCTGTTCGCAACGGGGACAATGCTTCGCCGAGCGAACCCGGCGGCGAATCCGATCGGCCCGTCACCACAAGGGATGACGGGCCGATCAGGGGATGCAATCAAACGCGGCGGTTAGCCGCCGCCGCCGACGTTGCCGCCGATCGTGCCACCGATCGATCCGCCGACCGTGCCGGTGCCGGTCAGTGCGCCCGTCAGCGTGGCGTTGATGTTGGCGAGCAGGCTCGGCAGTCCGCCGGTGAGCGTCACCTGGATCGGGGAGAACAGGCTGCTCAGGACCGCCGCGTCGAACAGCCACTTCTGCTCGAACGCGCCCAGGAGGCCCCCGGCGGTGACGCCACCGAAGACATCTCCCGGCGCGGTGACCAGCAGGCTGCCCGTCAGGTCTACCGCCGGGGCGCCGAGCAGAGCGTTGATGGCCCCCTGCGGGGTACCGACCAGTAACAGGTTCAGGCCGTTGAAGGCATTGTTCACCGCGCCGTTGAGGGCGCCGCCGGTCCCGAAGACCATTGTCTGGAACAACTGCTCGTTGGCGACGAGGTTGGCGTTGAAGGCCAATTGGCTGTCCACCAACGCCCCCAAGCTGTCGGGGGTGAGGTTCAGCTGGGTCAATAAAGACGTCTCCAGCCCCGGTACGCCGCCGAGCGCCGTGTTCAGCGAAAGCAACTGGTGGGCAACACCGGTCAGGCCACCGCCGATGGGGAAGCCGGGCGACTCCAGCGCGCCGTTGACGATCAGGCTGCTGGTCAGGTTGGTAGCCGGGGCACCGACGAGAGCGTTGACGAATTGCTCGCCGGTCCCGACCAGCAAGTTGGCTGCGTTGACGGCATAGCCGACAGGGCCGGCCAGGGCCGGTGCACCCAGCAGCGCGACCTGATTGGCCACAAGCGCTTCGTTGAAAGCGATCTCGTTGTCGACCAACCCGCCCAGAATGCCGCTCTGCAGTTGCTCGAAGCCGGCCAGTCCGGTCGTCGGAAGGGCAGCCACCCCATTGATCAACGCGTTGAGCCCAGCCGTATCGCCATTGACGGCGCCGCTCAGGGCCGCACTGATCTGACCGCCGAGCGCCGGCAGGGTGAGGTTCAGGTTGGCCAGTCCGGCACTCAGGTTGCCGGCCAGCGTCGCGCCGGCCTGCGTGAGTGCCGCGAAGTTCGGCAGCGCGAAGTTGAAGTTGGGCAACGTGAAGTTGTTGGGCAACGTGAAGTTCAGGTTGGGCAGCGCTAAGTTGAAGTTCGGCAGCGCGAAGTTCGGCAACGCGAAGTTGAAGTTCGGCAACGCGAAGTTGAAGTTCGGCAGCGCGAAGTTGAAGTTCGGCAACGCGAAGTTCCCCGACAAGGCCCCGTTCAGCGCGGTGCTGATCTGAGCCCCCAGGGCCGGGAACCCACCGGTCAGATTGGCAACCAGCGCAGGCAGATTCGCGGTGAACCCGCCCGTCAGCGCCGGCAGCGTCACGTCGAAGCTCGGCAGCCCGGAAAGCGCGGCGTTGATGTTCGCCGCCAACGAACCGCCGGTCTGGGCGAGCCCGGCCAGGCCTGAACTCAGGCTGGTCGCCAACACCCCACCGGTCTGGGCGAGACTCGTGAGTCCGGCATTCACGTTGGCCGCGAACGTATTACCGAGTGCGGTGAAGTCCGGCAAGCCACCGCTGACATTGCCCGACAGGGCAGCATTCAGCTGAGCGCCCAGGCCCGAGAGCCCACCGCTGAAGGCGCCGGAGAGCAGGCCCGGTCCCACGTTGGCGTCAAGAGCGCTGTTGATGACCAAGCTTGTGTTGAAGTCGGCCGGAACCTGTGCTCCGAGAAGCAGATTGACGGCCTGCTGGCCTCCGCCAACGAACGAGTTCGCGAAGTTCAAGCCGACGTCGACGGCGTTGGACACTGCGTTCCCGCCGCCGAACAGGGCCTGTCGCAGCGCCACCTCGGTGCCCACCAGCGACTGATTGAACGACACCTGTGCATTGACGACGTTGGCGGTGAAGCCGGCCCACGCCTGGCCGATCCCCTCGAACGACACCGTCGGGGCCGCGAGTCCGTTGACCAAGGTCTGCACCGTATTCGCCTCTGCCGCAGCATAAGCGCCGGCACCTGCGGTCACGGCCTGCACGAAACGTTCATAGGACGCCGCGACCTGTGCGCTGATCTGTTGATACCCGGCCGCATTCTGCGAGAAGAGTGCGGCGATTTGCACCGACACTTCGTCGGCGGCCGCGGCTAGTACGCCCGTAGTCGACGCAGCCGCTGCGGCATTGGCAGCGCCGAGCGCCGACCCGATACCGGACAGATCTGCGCCGAACGCCGAAATTATTTGTGGCTCGACAAAGACAAATGACATGGACCGACCCCTCACCGCAATGATTGCTGGCTTACCCCGGCCCGATCAGGTGCCCTCTACCCCCGACCGAAGCGTATCGCGGGGGTTGACCGGAGCGTGCGCTTTCTAAACGTAGATTTTTGTAACAATTTGTCGCAGGCCCAATTGGCCGTTGCCCACTAAGCGGCCCGCCATGCGCCCGGTTTCAAGATCATGCCGAAATGATCTGTATGGCACGGAATTCGGGCTATTGCCCGGTCTTGACCCATTGACCGGCGTCACCAACGATGCCGACCGGCACCGCACCGGTCAGGCTGACGTTCTGCACGCTGGGGCCGGCACCGACGATCGTGGTGTCCTGCAGGATGGGCAGCACGGTCGACATGTTCCACAGCCGCGGCTCTACCGCGGTGATCACGTCATTGATGTTTTTAGACCCGTTGAGGGCGGCGTCGATGTTCGACTCGATGCTGCGGTCGCAGATGCCGGTGAGGTTCGACGGCGCCTTCACCAGCGCGCCCGGTTCGGGCTGGCGACTCGGCGTCGTCGGCGCCGAGGTGGTGTCCGGCGCCGCCTGAGTCGTCGCGACGGGAGACGTCGACGACGTACTGGTAGTAGTCGGAGGGGCATTCGGCGCGGGCACTTCCGTCGCCTCCAGCGCCGGACACCCGAACCGGGAGGCCAAGGAAGTGGCCAGGTTTCCGCCGGCCTGATGCCAACCCACCAGCGCGTCCACCTGATGGTTGATCAGCGCGTCGCGATACAGCGTCACGGGATCCAGGGCCAGCACGCTCGCGGCGATACCGACATTGCGCAGCTGGTCCGCGGCGGTGTTGGCAACGGCCACCGACGTCGGATCGTTGACAGCCACCCCGATCACCAACGACAACTGCTTGCCGTCCTTGCTGATTCGGCCCCGGATGACTTCCGGCGGCCCGGTGCTCACCGGCGCCGTCGCGGAAGTCGGGGCCGGCGAAACCGAAGTGCTGCTTTCGATCTGGAAGCCGGCGGCTTCCAGAAGGCCCATCGCCGCCGTGGTGCTCAGGGCCGGCGGCGCAGTCGGCACATAGCCGGGGTCACTGGGCGAGCGAATCTGCGCCTGAGCCAGGGTGACGGTGTTGTCACTGCCGGCACCCACCGCAGCCAGCAGGTCGACGTCGACCAGACCCAAAATAGCCTTCCGGACCTGTGCGTCGGCCAGCTTGGGTTCGTTCGCCCGCAGCGTCAGCTGCATCACCCGGGGCGTCACGATCCGGGCGGTCCGCACATCGGGAATGGCCGACAGTTGGGCGAAAGCGGCCGACCCGCCGTGCACCTGGGCCACCTGGGTGTCGCCGTTGCGCACCGAGTCGGCCAGAGCGGCTGGGGCGCCGGCGCGCCGGAACTGAATGAGCGCCGGTTTGGCGGGCGGTCCCCAATAGCGATCGTTGCGGGCGATCAGGATCTCGTCGCGCTGGGGGTCGATGTTCTCCACCCGGAATTGCCCGCCGGTGACCGGCAGGGCGCGCGCCAACCCGGAGGAGAATCCGCCCGGGACGTCCTTGACGATGTGCGCCGGCAACAGGTTGTTGAACAACTCGCGCCACGCCGGGTACGGCTGGGCGAAGGTGACGACGGCTTGCTTGCCCCCCTCGAGGGACTGGACGTTCGTGATGAGGTCATATCCGGCCGGATCCACCACGCCGGGCTGGCTCACCATCTGCCGCCACAGGTACCAGAAGTCGTCGGCAGCGATCGGGGCGTTGTCGGTCCACTGCGCCTCTGGCCGGATCTTGTACGTGACGGTGAACGGATTCTCGCTGGTCACATCCGCCGACACCAGCAGGGTGGGGTCCATCTCCCAGCGCGACCCTGTCGACGAATTGGGGTCGGGCACCGGGCGGAACGCGCTGGGCAGCACCAGGGCGCTGATCGCCGCGTTCACCGGAGACAGGTCCGAGAGCAGGTGTGGGTTGAAGCCGGCCCCGATCGAGTCGATTCCCATGATGATCTGGGAAGGATGCTGCGGCGGCGGCGGCGTGTTGTGCGGGGTATCGGTGCTCTGCGGCGCCGGCGGCGGACTCACCGTGCACCCCGACAACACCAGCCCGATGGCCGCTACCAGCACGCCGATCGCCACCAGGACGTGACGGGCTCGGTGCAGCACGCCAATCAGGGTATCGAGCCGCACGCGGCCTACCCGCGAGCCTTGGCGCGCGAGCGGCTGCGGGCACGTGAGGTGGCGTCCAACTCGACCTTGCGTACCCGGACGATCTCCGGAGTCACCTCGACGCATTCATCCTGGGCGCAGAACTCCATCGCCTGCTCCAGGTCGAGTTCGAGCGGCTTGGCCAGCGTCTCGATGACGTCGGCCGTCGACGAACGCATATTGGTGAGCTTCTTCTCCCGGGTGACGTTGATATCGAGGTCTTCGGCCCGCGGGTTGATCCCGACGACCATGCCCTCGTACGTGTCCTGACCGGGTTCGACGAAGAACTGGCCCCGGTCGGCGAGCGCGATCAGCGCGAACGGCGTGATGACTCCGGTGCGGTCGGACACCAGTGAGCCGGTGTGGCGGGCGCGGATCTCGCCGGCCCACGGCCGGTAGCCGTCGAACACCGCGTTGGCGATGCCGGTGCCGCGGGTCAGCGTGAGGAAGTCGGTGCGGAAGCCGATCAGGCCACGGCTGGGCACGATGAAGTCCATCCGGACCCAACCGGCCGCGTGGTTGGTCATCTCCTCCATGCGGCCCTTACGGGCGGCCATCAGCTGCGTGATCGCGCCGACGAATTCCTCGGGGCAGTCGATCGTCATCGCTTCGAACGGCTCGTGCAGCTTGCCGTCGATCGTCCGGGTGACCACCTGCGGCTTGCCGACCGTGAGCTCGAAACCCTCCCGCCGCATCGTCTCGACCAGCACCGCCAGCGCCAGCTCGCCGCGACCCTGCACCTCCCAGGCGTCGGGCCGGCCGATGTCGACGACCCGGATCGAGACGTTGCCGATCAGCTCGGTGTCCAGCCGGTTGCGGACCATGCGTGCCGTCAGCTTGTGCCCGGACACCTTGCCGGCCAGCGGCGAGGTGTTGGTGCCGATGGTCACCGAGATGGCCGGTTCGTCGACGTGGATTCGCGGCAGGGCGTGGGCATGGTCGGGGTCGGCCAGGGTGTCGCCGATCATGATCTCGGGCAGCCCCGCGACCGCCACGATGTCTCCTGCTGTCGCCTCCTCTGTCGGGCTGCGCTCGACACCCTCGGTGGCCAGCAGTTCGGTGATCTTGGCGTTGGTGATGACGGGCACCCCGTCCACCTCACGCATCCACGCCACCTGCTGGCCTTTGCGCAGCTTGCCGTTGTAGATGCGGATCAGGGCCAGCCGGCCCAGGAAGGCCGACGCGTCGAGGTTGGTGACCAGGGCCTGCAACGGCGCTTCCGGGTCACCCGAGGGCGCCGGTATGTGCTCCATCAGCACCTCGAACAGTGGGTCGAGGTTGTCGCCGGCCGGCGCCTCACCGTCGGCGGGTTGCTCCGTGCTGGCGATACCGGCGCGCCCGGAGGCGTACAGCGTCGGCAGGCCCAGCGCGTGCTCGGCCGCCGCGGCCGCTTCGGGGTCGAGGTCGGAGGCGACGTCGAGCAGCAGATCGTGGCTGGAGTCGACGACCTCGCTGATCCGGGCATCGGGTCGGTCGGTCTTGTTGACCACGAGGATCACCGGCAGATGTGCCTGCAGCGCCTTGCGCAGCACGAACCGGGTCTGCGGCAGTGGACCCTCCGACGCGTCGACGAGCAGCAACACCCCGTCCACCATGGACAGACCGCGTTCCACCTCACCGCCGAAGTCGGCGTGCCCGGGCGTGTCGATGACATTTATTACTGTCAGCGTTCCGTCCGCGTTGTGACGGTGCACGGCCGTGTTCTTGGCCAGAATGGTGATGCCCTTTTCCTTCTCCAGGTCACCGCTGTCCATGATGCGTTCCTGGGTGTCGTCACCACGGTGGGTCAGCGCACCGGACTGTCGCAGCATCGCGTCGACCAGGGTTGTTTTGCCGTGGTCGACGTGGGCGACGATGGCGACATTGCGGAATGGCACGTCGGTGATTGTGGCAGCGGGACCCGCTAATAGCGAACTGAGCACTAGCATCCCCCCGTATGGACGAGATGGCCTTCGGTCGTTACCGTCTGCTCGGATTGATCGGCGAAGGCGGTATGGGCCAGGTGTATAAGGCCCACGACACGGTCATCGGGCGCGATGTGGCCGTGAAGGTGCTACCGCCTCATCTGGGTGCCCTGGATGGCTACCGGGACCGTTTTCGCCGCGAGGCGACGGTCGCGGCGCGGCTCACCGAGCCTCACATCGTTCCCATCTACGACACCGGAGAGACCGACGGACACCTCTATCTGGTGATGCCGATCATCGAAGGCGTTGATCTCCGAACCGTTCTGCGCCGGGAGGGACGATTGTCTCCGCCGCGTGCAGTCCGGGTGATCCAGCAGCTCGCCGCCGCGCTCAACGCGGCCCATAGAAACGGGCTGGTCCACCGCGATGTCAAGCCCTCCAACGCCTTGGTGACCGGCGACGACCACGTTTACCTCATCGATTTCGGTGTCGCGCACGATGCCGCGGCAACCAGAATCACCCAAACAGGCTCCATGTTGGGGACGTTCGCCTACATGGCTCCCGAGCGCTTCACCAGCGGCAGTACCGACCCCCGCACGGACGTCTACTCTCTCACCTGCCTGCTGTACGAATGTCTCACTGGCGCAACGCCTTTTCCGGGCAACAGCATGCATCAGCAAATCACGGGCCACCTGACGGTCGAGCCGCCCAAGCCGACGCGCTGCGACCCGCGGGTCCCGCCCGCGTTCGACGACGTCGTCGCGCGCGGGATGGCCAAACATCCCGAGGAGCGCTATCAATCCGTCCTCGAACTCGCCGCCGCCGCCCAGCGCGCGCTCCGCCTGCCCCCAGGACCGCCGCCTATGGACGCCGGCGTTGCCCGTCGCGATTCGCCGCCTGCGTCGGCCGTGCCACCGCGGGCGGAGCGTGACTCAGCCCGCACCGTTGCCGCACCCGTCTCCGGTCCGACACCGCCGCACCGGCCCCCGCCGGCGCATCGCCCCGGCATGGCGACGCAGCCCATCGGAACCCGACGATTCACAGTCCTGCTGTTCGGCGTGGTCTGGGTGTCATGCGCCACAGCGGTGCTTCTCACCACCTGGCTGAATTCGCAGTACTCGGTTCAGTTCGGGGACCGGGCTCAGCCGTATGCCGTGGTGTTCGCAACCCTTCCCGGGATCGCGCTCCTGCTCTTCGGCCGTGGCCGGGTGAAGGCGGACTTCACGGTGCTGGGTTGCGCTCTGCTGGCACTCGGACTCTCCGCGCTCGTTCTGGCGCTGCGGCCCGAGAATGGGCTTTTGTACCGGTTCTACGCGTATGACTGGCTTGTCGCGATTGCTTCAGTCGTGCCGCTACTGCTGATCATCGCCGCACTGCTCCACTCACGTCCCCGCCTCGCACTCGCCAAAGGAATTGTGGCCGTTGGTTTTACGATCCTGATGTTGGCAATGTTCGATGAGGTGCTCAAAGACGTCGTCGGCGATTTCTATCTCAGGGGTGCGACTCTTCTCTATGGCGCCTTCCCGGGCCTGGTGATGGCGATAGCGGGCGGAGCGACGTGGCTGCTCGCCCGTCGAGAGGGTCGATCACCTTAGTCCGCAGAGAGCTTGGGTGAGGGCTCCCACCCACCCGCGATCTGCCGGCACCCAATCGACATCGGGCAGTTCATCGACGCTCACCCAGCGCAGCGCCCCATGATCATTCGGTTGCGGTTCACCCCGAACCAAATGCACGTGGTAGGCCCGCAGCACCGTCGTGTCGGTGAGGTGAACGTCATCGCCGAGGCGCCCGCCGACGGTGACGTCGATTCCCAGCTCTTCGGCGAGTTCGCGAGCCAGTGCGGCGCTCTCGGACTCCCCCGCGGCCACCTTGCCGCCGGGCAGTTCCCAGCGGCCGGCCAAGTCCGGAGGTCGCAGACGTTGCGCCACCAACACCGACGCCCCCCGGAAGACGGCCCCGGCGACAACGATCTGGGTCGGCATGGCCACTGACGGTATACCGTCGGCGTTATGGCCGTTCTCACCGATGAGCAAGTAGACGCCGCACTACCAGAAGGCTGGGAGCGCGCCGACGGCGCGTTGCGGCGCTCCATCAAATTTCCGGCCTTCTTGGCCGGCATTGACGCCGTGCGCCGGGTGGGCGAACACGCGGAAGCCCAGGATCATCACCCGGATATTGATATCCGTTGGCGGACAGTGACTTTCGTTCTGGTGACGCACTCTGAAGGCGGCATCACCCAGAAGGACATCGATATGGCGCGTGACATCAACGGGATTGTGGCAGCGGCTTCGTCGCAGTAGCCGGGCCTGATGCCGGCGCGACCCGCCGCGCCGACCGTGTCGTTGCCACCCACCCCAACGTCGCCAGCGCCGCGACCACGTACACCGACCCGGCCCAGGCCAGGTACCACGGCCGGCTGATCACCCAGATGGTCGGCTGCTCGAAGCTCAGCAGCCACGGCACGCCGATCACCGTGAGCACCAGCCAGCCCCAACCGAGGATCTTCGCCCCCAGACGCTCCCGCAGCGGTCCGTGGATCAACCAGATCATCAACGGCACCAACCACACCCAGTGGTGCGTCCAGGAAATGGGCGAGAGCAGCAGCCCGAACAGTTCGACCACCAGCAGCCGGCCCAGGGCGTCGGAGTTGTCCAGGGCGCGCCACGCCAGGACGGCGACGACCGCCGTGACGACGAGAGCGGCCAGCACCAGCGGCCCGTATCCGGCGTCGTGGCCGACGATGCGCGAAATCGCGCCCCGCCAGGACTGATTGAACGAGGTGGCGATCGGCCCCACCCGGTGCGCGTCGCCCAGCAGGTCGGTGAAGTAGTAACGGGCCTGATCGCCGACCACCAACAGCGACACCCCGATCGTGCAGAGAAACACCGCCAGCGAGAACAACGCCGCCGACCAGCGGCGCGCGCCCAGCAGGTAGATGCCGGCGACCGCGGGGGTCAGCTTGACGGCGGCCGCCACCCCCACCAACGCCCCGGACAACCACCATCGCGTGGTGTACACCGCATACAGCACTGCGAGCACGAGGAACACGTTGATCTGCCCGTAGTCGAAGTTGCTGCGCAACGGTTCGATCCAGATGCTGACCGCGGTCCACAGCATCGCCGCCGTCCGGTCCGCGGCGGTGCCGATCAATCGTTGGCTGACCCGCACCACGCCGTACAACGCCGCCACGATTGCGACGTGCCAGAGGAACGCCAGCACGCCGAACGGCACGAAATGAAGCGGGTAGAGGATCACCGCAGCAAACGGCGGATAGGTGAACGGCAGCGGGAAGTCCGGCGTCTGGTCGGCGTAGACGTAGCTGTACAGGGTGCCGGGGTGATCCAGGGCGGCGGCACCGCCGACGTAGACGTGCAGGTCGACGAAGTTCGCTCCGTTCGGCGCGAGATAGGTCCACCCGAATCTCGCGGCGATGCTGAGGATCAGCAGCGGCAGCGCCAGCGTCTGCAGCAAGCTGCGACGGCGACGGGAAGTTGCTGCCGCGTCGGCGGCCGAAGTCGTATTTACCGGCCCAACTTTACCGACCCGCCCGCGCGCCGAGCCTTTTATAACGGCGCGAACACGATTCCCAGGTCGGCGGTCACCGCCGCCACTCGTATCGGTAACGATCCCATAAATGCCACACGTGTCACTTGAGTCACTTCTGTACCAGGCTAGCTTCGGCTCTGGGACCAGTCATCGAACCTTCAGGGAGAGTCATGCCAACCATCTGGACTTACGTCCGAGCCGCCGCCGTTCTGGTCGGCTCGTCTGCCGCACTACTGACCGGCGGCATCGCCCACGCCGACCCCGCCCCCGCTCCGGCGGAGACCAACATTCCTCAGCAGCTGATCGCGTCGGCGGCCAACGCCCCGCAGATACTGCAGAACCTGGCAACCGCTCTGGGCGCAACGCCTCCGGCACCCCAGGGTGTGCTGCGCGCTCCGGACCCGGCGCCGGCCGCTCCCGGTGGGCTGAACCTGCCGTCGGTGGTGCCCGGGGCGACCGCTCCGGCTCCCGCCACCGCGCCCGCGGCTACTCCGTCCATTCCCGGGGTGAACGCTCCGCTCCCCGGCCTCACCGCGCCCGCCGCTCCGGCCGCACCGGCGCCCGCCTCGGTTCCGTCGATTCCGGGAGTGAACGCACCGCTGCCCAGCCTGGCGGCCCCGGCCGCCCCGGCCGCACCCGCACCGGCGTCGGTCCCGTCGATCCCCGGAGTGAACGCACCGCTGCCTGGCCTCACCGCCCCGGCCGCCCCGGCCGCACCGGCTCCGGCGTCGCTTCCGATACCAGGGGTCACCACGCCGATTCCGGGTGTCACGGCTCCTGCGGCACCCGCGGTGCCCGCGACTCCTGCCTCGTCGTTGCCGGGTCTGGCCACGGCGATCCCGGGGCTCGCCCAGGCCGCGTTGCCGGCTATCACCTCAGGAATTCCGGGGCTGTCCGGCGCCGGTGCACCGGGCGCGCCGGGAGCCAGCGGGCCGCAGACGCTGCTCGCGGCCCTGCCCTGAGACCAGTAGTCACCGACGACTGACCTAACACCAACAACCCGGGAGAAAACACCGTGGCAAGCACTTGGAGTCTGTCCAAAGGTTTGGCCGCAGTCGTCGTCACTTCGGCTGCCGCGCTCATGTTCAGTCCGAGCGCGGCAGCCGACCCGGCGACACCGCCGCCCAACCCCGCTCAACAGCTACCGGGGCTGCCGGCGTTGACCGAGTTGAGTCCGATAATCCAGCAGGCGGCCGGTAATCCGGCGCAGGCGACGCAGCTTCTGATGGCCGCGGCGCAGGCATTCACCCACAATCCGTCGGCACCCAGCGAGGCCAAGAACGTCGCCTCGTCGGTCAATCAGTTCGTCGCCGACCCCGGCGGAAGCCCGCATTTGAGCAGCCAGGTACCCCCCGGCGGCACCCCGCCCGAGGGCGCCCAGGTGCCGCATGTCCCGCCTCCCGGCGTCGAGCCCGGCACACTTCCGCATCTGCCGACGGGCGTCGACCCCCATCACGCGGCGGGCCCGGCTCCTGAGGGCGACGTCCCCTCCGTGGTCACCCCCCGGCCGGTCGACCCGCCACCTCCCGGGCCGGAACCGGCACCCCGCGCTCTGCCCGCGCCGGCACCGGCCGCCGCACCCGCGGCGCTACCCGCTCCGGCGCCCGCACCGGCTCCGGCGCCCGCCGCCGCACCCGCGCCGGCACCCGCTCCGGCGGCCTGGTCACCCGCTCCGGCCGCGGCCCCGGCGGCCGCGACTCCGGCCTTCGGCCCCGATGCCCCACCGACCCAGGACTTCATGTACCCCTCGATCGGCACGAACTGCCTCGGTGACGGCACGAACGCCCTGGCAACGGCGTTGTCGGTGGCCGGACCGGCCCCCATCCCGACGCCGGGTCCCGGGCCGGGACAGACCGCTTACGTGTTCACCGCGGTCGGGACGCCCGGGCCGGCCGATGTGCAGCGTCTGCCCTTGAACGTCACGTGGGTCAACCTCACCACCGGCAAATCGGGCAGTGCCACGCTCAAGCCGCGCACCGACATCAACGGGGAAGGCCCTACGACGCTGACCGCGATCGTAGACACCGGTTCGGGCAGCATCATGTCGACAATCTTCGGGCAGGTCACCACAAAAGATCGTCAGTGCCAGTTCATGCCCACCATCGGCTCGACGGTGGTGCCGTAACTTGCCGCACCGGACCCGCGAGGGTGCGCGGATGTACATCGGCCACGGCGTGTCGGTGTACGGATGCGCACGCTCGCGGCGTGCGGCGTCGCGTCAGTAGGCCATGAACAAGATGGCGTCCCGGTCGTAGTCCAGACCGGGGTGGACGCTGGCCAGGTGGGCCTGAGTCAGCTCGACCAACTCATCCTCGTCCTTGCCGACGATGGCTTCCCCGCACGGACAAGTGATGTGTGTCTTCACGTCGCTGCCTTTCCTTTGGATGCTGCCTTCATCTGCTTCTTATATGAGCGCACCTGACTCAGCGACTCCGCATCGACGATATCGGCGATAGACATGTGCGTCCCCGCCTTGCCGTAGTCCCCCGCGGCGGCCCGCCAGCCGCTCGGCGTCACGCCGTATTGCTTACCGAGCAGCGCGAGAAAGATCTTGGCCTTCTGCTCGCCGAATCCGGGCAGCGCCTTGAGCCGTTTCAGTAATTCTTTGCCGTCGGGGTTTCCGGCCGTCCACAGGGCGGCGGTGTCCCCGTCATACCGTTCGACGATGGTCTGCGCGAGCGTTTGGATCCGCTTGGCCATCGATCCCGGGAAACGGTGTACCGCAGGCTTTTCCGAGCAGAGTGCGGCGAACTTCTCCGGGTCGTAGTCGGCTATCTCGGTGACGTCCAGGCTTCCCATCCGATCGGCGATCTTCTTCGGGCCCGCGAACGCCACTTCCATGGGTATCTGCTGATCGAGCAACATTCCGACCAGCAGCGCGAAGGGGTTCTCGGAAAGGAGTTGATCGGCCTCGGACTCCTGCACCAGACAGAGATTCACACGTCGACTGTATGCAACGTCATCTCGAGCAGCCAGACCTGCCTTCGACGAAAGAGTTGCTAGCTCATCACGTAAGGGTGATCTAACCGGGAACGCTTCACAATGAAGCGATAATGTTCGCGCGCGCTCTTGCGTACTCGTCCGGGGTGAGGTGGCCGGCGTTCTTTACAGCGTCCAGTTGGGCGAGCCGATCAGAGATACTGGTTGGCCCACCAAGCGTAGGCCCTGCGGCAGGCCGAACCATCGGGGCCGAGGGAGGCGCTTGCGGATGCCCTCCGCGGCGGCGGGCATTCCGAGCATCTTCCTTGGCCTGCGCCTCTGCCCTCACCTGGCGCCGCCTGGCTTCCCATCTCAGGTTGCGCCTCTCTTGAGCAACGTCCCGTTTGAAGAGTCTCCGCAGGAAGATTGAAAACAACATTAGGCCCGGTAAAAACCCGATAATCAAGATCGCTTCCAAGGTAGCCATGAAACCTCCGGACGATTCGGTCAATCTCAATCCGCACTCAGAGACTTCACAAAGGATATGCCTAAAATAGCGCTAGTCATAGCGGTATCTAGGACCCCAAAGGCACCGGGCGACATCCACTTAGCCCCGGCTCCTGCCGCGCCACGCGCTAGAAGTCTTTGCCGACCTTCACTACGGAGACGCGAGCACCGTCGAGCGCTTGCAAAGGTGAGTAGTGATAGCTGCAACAGCCTACGGAGGATCAAGCAACATCCCGACCAGCAGCGCGAAGGGCTTCGATTCCAGCAGTGCGTCGGCGGCCAGGCCTTGAACAAGCTGCAGTTTCGGCACGCACGCAGCCTAGAACGATACCGTCAGGACAGCGTCGTAGCGTCAGACTGAGACCGAAAGCTGTTGAGATGCAAAGTTTTCGAGCAACTACCCGCTCTTGCGCCGGAATTCGCGGCGGTTGCCCGCGGCCCCGTGCGCCCGCGACTGCTTGCCGCCGCCGTCCTTGTGGTCGGAACCACCGGCAGACTTGGCCATCTTGCGTTCAAGGGCTTCGCGGAACTTGCGCTTGTTGTCGTCTTCCGGCGGTTCGGACGATTCCGGGGCGTTCGTGTCGGCCATACCGGCAGCCTATCCCGGTCAGCGCCGGCCCGGCGGCATCCCGTAGACATGCGATATCGGCATTGTCAGCAGTACCCGCCGGTCGGTGACCATGGCTTCGCGGTATTCATCCCAGTCCGGATGTTCACCAGCGATGTTGCGGTACAAGGCAATCAGACCCTCCACGGTCTCGTCGTCGGGCGCGAGCGCCGGTGGCGTCAGCTCCGCGATGCCCTCCGCGACCGCATACGACCACCCGTCATCGGCATCTACCAACAGCGAGGCACGGGGGTCCCGGCGCAGATTGCGCGTCTTGGCGCGCGGCTCGGTGATCGACACCTGCAGCACCAGACCCCGGGCGTCGAAGTAGTACTGCACGTTCGACAACTGCGGTCGCCCGTCGCGCTTGATGGTGGCCAGCACTCCGATCGAGTTGCAACTGATCACGGCCAACAGCTTGTCGTCGAAGACATGGCGTCCCATGCCGAAAGCCTACGTCGCGTTGCCGCCTTCTCCGACGGGCTGGTGAAATCGATCCATGACCAAATACGCGGCCTTCCTGCGCGGTGTCAACGTCGGGGGAGTGAATCTCAAAATGGCCGAAGTGGCCGACGCCCTGACCGATGCCGGCTTCCAGAACGTGCGCACCATCCTGGCCAGCGGCAACGTGCTGCTGGAATCGTCGGCCAAAGTCTCGACCGTGCGCAAGAAGGCCGAGGCCGCGCTGCGGGACCGCTTCGGCTACGACGCATGGGTGCTGGCGTACGACCTGGACACGGTTCGGGCCATCGACGAGTCCTACCCCTTCGAGCGCGAGGTCGAGGACCACCAGTCCTACGTCACCTTCGTGACCGACGGCGACATCCTCGACGAATTGGCACAGCTGAGTCCCGGCCCCAAGGAAAAGATCGAGCGCGGCGAGGGCGTCATCTACTGGCAGGTGCCCAAGGGCAGCACCCTGGACAGCACCATCGGCAAAACGATGGGCAAGAAGCGCTACAAGTCGTCGACCACCTCGCGCAACCTGCGCACGCTGGCAAAGGTGCTCGCATGAGCGACCCCCAGACCCCGGCGCACAAGGTGGCGCTCACCGGCGTCTCGGAAACCGCTCTGCTGACGCTGAACGCCCGCGCTACCGAGGCGCGCCGCGGCGACGACCGACTCATCGACGACCCGATGGCCGTGGCGCTGGTCGATTCGATCGACTTCGACTTCGCCAAGTTCGGCCCCACCCGCCAGGACATCGCGATCCGGGCGCAGGCCTTCGACGGCGCCGCAAAGGCTTACCTGAGCACGCATCCGGCGGCCACCGTAGTGGCATTGGCCGAAGGCCTGCAAACCAGCTTCTGGCGCCTGGAGGCCGCCCTGCCGGAGAGTCGATTCCGTTGGCTGACAGTCGATTTGCCTCCCATCATCGATATCCGCAAGCGGCTGCTGCCATCCTCGCCGCGGATATCGGTGCTCGCCCAGTCGGCGCTGGACTACAGCTGGATGGACTCCGTGGATACCGAGGACGGCGTCTTCATCACCGCCGAGGGACTGCTGATGTATCTCCAACCCGAGCAGTCGCTGGGACTGATCGCCGAGTGCGCGAAGCGATTCCCGGGTGCTCAGATGCTGTTCGACGTGCCGCCGCGCTGGTTCAGCCTGTTCAGCCGGCTGGGCATTCGCACCTCGCTGCGCTACAAGGTGCCGGCCATGCCGTTCAGCCTGTCACCGGGCGAGGCCGCCGATCTCGCCGCCACAGTGCCGGGCGTCACCGCGGTTCACGATGTGCGGCTGCCGAAGGGACGCGGCCTGATTTTCAACACCGCCCTGTCGGCGGTATACCGCGTTCCGCTGCTCGACCCGCTGCGCCCGAACCTGACGCTCTTGGAGTTCTAGTCGTCCGGGACGTTGGTGAGGTAGCGCATTGCGTCGGACTTGGTCAGCCCCAGCGCGCGGGCGACTTCGACGTACTCCTTGGCGGCGGCCGCCATCGCGGCATCGGTCGGATCGAAGCGGGAGATGAAAGTGCCGAAACGCCCGCGTGTTTCGACGATCGCCGCGGATTCCAGTTCGCGGTAGGCGCGGGCTACGGTGTTCGCGGCCACGCCCAGTTGGCCCGCCAAGTCACGCACCGTCGGCAGTCGGGTTCCCGGCGGTAACGAACCGGCCCGGACCCCGTCGATCACTCCGGTTCTGAGCTGGTCGAATATCGGCTTGCCCGCCTTCACATCGACCTTCAACAAATCGCGCAACTCCACGTAACCAGTATTGCCCACCCGCGGCTATCTTTGTGGGATGCGAGTGACGGTGCTGAGCGGCGCAGGTATCTCGGCGGAGAGCGGCGTACCGACGTTCCGTGACGACAAGAACGGATTGTGGGCCCAATTCGACCCGTACGAGCTGTCCAGCGTCCAGGGCTGGGAACGCAATCCCGAGCGCGTATGGGGCTGGTATCTGTGGCGCCATTACCTGGTGGCCGATGTTCAGCCCAATGCCGGGCACCAGGCGATCGCCGACTGGCAGCGGCATCCGGACGTCACCTCCGTCACCGTCATCACCCAGAACGTCGACGACCTGCACGAGCGGGCCGGCAGCTCCCCGGTTCATCATCTCCATGGAAGCCTGTTCGAATTCCGTTGTGCGCGTTGCGGTTTGCCTTATGCAGAGGCGCTGCCGGTGATGACGGAGGCCGCTATCGAAGTGGAGCCGCCGGTGTGCCACTGCGGCGGTCTGATCCGGCCCGACATCGTGTGGTTCGGTGAGGCGCTGCCGCAGGGTCCGTGGCAGAGTGCGCTCGATGCGACGGAGAACGCCGACGTGGTGGTGGTCGTCGGGACGTCGTCGATCGTGTACCCGGCGGCCGGGCTTCCGGAACTCGCACTGGCCCGCGGCACCGCGGTGATCGAGGTCAACCCTGAGGCCACGCCACTGTCGCAACACGCGACGCTGTGCGTGCGCGAGTCGGCGAGCCAGGCGTTGCCGGGGCTCCTCGAGCGGTTGCCGGCGCTGTTCAAGTAGGGCTGGTGCGCCGGTGGCGCCGAGCCTGCGCCGGGGGCGCCGATTGTGGCCTGATCCGCTACCTCGTCGCAGTCTCGGCGCCCAGGGGGCAGTGTCGTCGAAGAAGTCCCACGCTGCACACAGTTGCAAGTTCTTCCACAACAGCGATCAACCGACTGCGAATTCGACGGCGGCCGGTCTGGACAGTCCACGATCCTGGCTGCATGACGGGCGACGCACCTTTCATCGGCAGCGAGGCGATCGCAAACGGGTCCGTGAGACGGCACCAGCTGCGCTCGCGCTTCCGGCGAGAATTTCCCGACGTCTATGTCCAGCGCGAGGGCATACTCACGTTGCACCAACGCTCCGTTGCAGCGTGGCTGTGGTCGGGTCGGCAGGGTGTGATCGCGGGAATGACCGCCTCGGCATGGCATGGATCGAAGTGGGTGGATGAGCGGCTGCCGATCGAGTTGATCTGGCGCAACGCGAGGCCCCCGCGTGGGGTCCGGACTTACGATATGCAACTGCTGACCGGAGAAAGCACCGTAGTTGAGGGCTTACCGGTCACCACGCCGCAACGCACTGCCTTTGACATCGGCAGCCGTAGGCCGCTCGGCTCGGCGGTCGCCAACTTGGACGCCCTGATGCGAGCCACCAGTATCACCGCCGATGAGGTGCACGCCGTAGCCGAGCAGCATCGGGGCGCACGGGGACTCAGGCAGTTGGAAACGGCGCTGGCGCTGGTCGAGACGGGCTCACAATCACCGAAGGAGACGTCGCTGCGGCTGCTGCTGACGCGCGCAGGTCTGCCACGCCCGACCACCCAGATCGCGGTGACAGTGGAGCGGGGCAAGGTGTACTACCTCGATATGGGCTGGGAGGACCTAATGGTCGCGGTCGAATACGACGGTGAACACCACCGCACGGACCGTTGGCAGTACAGCAGTGACAACCACCGGCGCGAGATGCTGGAACGGCTGGGATGGATTGTGATACGAGTGACCGTCACCGATCGTCCGGAGAACATCATCGGCAGGGTGCGTAACGCACTGGACATCCGAAAGTCGGATCTGCGCTGATGGCACCGAAACTGCGGGGAGGTGGCGGGAAACGACAGGCTAAGCGCCCGCACCGCAGGCTCGGCGCAGAGATTAGGGTCGGTGCGCCCGCCCCAGCGCCAACTCGGACACTGGCAGCGGCGCCCACGCGGGCAGCGTCCACTCCCGCCGCGCCCGGTGCACCTCGAATCCGGCGTCGACGATCGCGCGCTCGGTGTGACGATGCGTGTGGCAGTTGCCGAACATTCGTGGCCAGATGGTCACGTCGGCGACCTGCTGCAATCGGCCCCGGGCGCCCGCGCTGGCGATGTGCTCCAGGTACCGCAGCTCCCCGCCCGGCCGAAGGAGCGAATGCAGCCGGCGCAGCACGCTGACCTGGTCGTGCACCGAGCACAGCACCAGCGAACAGACCACGGCGTCGAACGGCTCGACGTCGCCGATCTCCTCGGCGGTTTCGTGGGTCACCACCACCGGAATCGGCGCCTCGGCCGCGGCTTCCCTGGCGATGTCCACTAATCGCGGTTCGGGCTCCACGGCGAGAACGTGCGTGACGGCATCGGGGTAATACGCGAAGTTGGTGCCGCTGCCGGCACCGATTTCGAGCACCCGGCCCGAGAGGCCGGCCAGATTCTCCCGACGCAGCGCGCGGACCGCCTCGGCTTCGTGGGCGGCAAAAACTGGCCACACCCGGGCGAAGAAGGGATTGTTGACGCTCGGCGTCATGCTTGCGCCTCCTGTGCGGGGCGCTGCTCGAGCACCCAATCCATCACCCGCCGGGACGTCGCGTCGGCGCCGACGAGCCCGGCCACCATGTGGCCGCACACTACCGCGCTCAAAACCCGCTCGGCGAACGCCTCGACCTCACCGAACGGCAGATGCGGCTTGGCGATCAGAATGGCGGCCACGCCGTGGGCGGCGGTCCACAGCTCCAGGGCGATCATGGTCGGGTCATCGGTGCGGTAGACACCTTCGTCCATCAGCGACTGGACCGAGGCGCGCATGTGCCTGAACGCCGAACTGTCCAGTGCCATATCGACATTGCTGCCGGGACGCCATTCGCCCATGGTCGCCAGCCGGTAGAGCTCCGGGGTCTGCAGCGCGAATCGCACGTATGCCATGCCCTGGGCCCGAAGGACCTCGGCGGTGCCGGTGTGCCCGACCGCGGCTCGCTCCATCGCCTCGTCGAGTCCTGTCAGGTACCGCGCGCACACCGCGTCCAGCAACGCATTCTTGTCCTGGAAATGCAGGTAGATCGACGGTGACGTGACACCGACGCGCTGCGCGACCGATCGGATCGACACCGCCCGCGCCTGCCCGGTCTCCAGAAGTAATTCTGTTGCCGCATCAAGGATTTCATGACGAAGCCGGTCACCGGACCCGCGCGGCGCACGCTGGCGGCGCAGCCCGTGCACCGAGACGTCAACCACGGCGCGTCACCGACGCGTGGACGTCGCGCCCGTTGCGCTGAGTCGGCATCTTGGCGGTGTCGGCCTCGCTCGGCACCCGGTGGTCGGCACGCCCGGGCGGCGCTTCGAGCTCACCGCCCTCGCTGATACCGAACCGCTCATGCACCCAGACCAGCGGCTTGGGCGCCCACCAGTTCCACCTGCCCATCACATGCATAAAGGCCGGCACCAGCACCATCCGCACCAGGGTGGCGTCGGCGATGACGGCGAGGGTCAGGCCCAATCCGAACATCCTCATGAAGGACACGTGTGCGGCGATCAGCGCCGCGAACGACATCGACATGACCAGCGCCGCCGCCGTGATCACCCGGCCGGTGCGGGCAACCCCGAGCGCCACGCTTTCGTCGTTGGCGGCGTGTGCCTGCGCCGGGCTCGGCTTGGCGGGCCGGGCCGCACCGGATGCCAGCCAGTACTCCCGGATACGCGAGACCAGGAACACCTCGTAGTCCATGGACAACCCGAACGCGATACAGAACAGCAGCACCGGCATGTTGGCGACCAGGGTCCCGCTCGGAGTGGTGCCCAGCGCGCCGAGGTGGCCGTCCTGGAAAATCCACACCAGCGCGCCGAACGCGGCGCTTAACGAAAGCATGTTGAGCATCAGGGCCTTCAGCGGTAGCACCACGCTGCCGGTCAGCAGGAACAGCAGAACGAACGTCACAGCGGCCATCAACCCCAGGACCAGGGGCAGCCGGTCGGTCACCGCGTCGACACTGTCCCGGTTGACCTGTGCGACGCCGGCCATCTCGACGCTGCGCCCGCCCGGCCCAGCCACCTGATGCAGGCGTTTGAGCTGGTTGTCCGAGGCCTGCGAGAACAGCGGGGCGGTGCTGCTTACGGTCAGCAGCGCGCTGCCGTCCGTCATTCCGGTGGCCCCGACCGGCGGGCCGGACAGCGTGCCACCGATGAACGTCCCGTTCGGGGCGGAGACCGCCGATACGTCGGGCACCAGCGAGAGCCCGGCGGCATACTGGCCGAGGTCGTCCGGTGTCAGTCCGCGCGCGTCGGGAACGACGATCGGCACGGCGGTGGCCGAGTCACGCGCGAAGTTGTCGCGCAGCTGGTTGCCCACCTGATGCGCCGACGCCGAGGTAGGCAGCACCCGGTCGTCCGGGAACCCCCACTTCACCGAGAAGAACGGCAAACCGAGCAGCACCAGAAGTGCCACGACGGCCGAGCCGATCGGCAACCAGTAGCGCATCACGAACTTGCTCGATCGGTACCAGAAAAGCTGCTCGACCGGCTTGTGCACGGGTTCGGGGCGCCGAAAGACCCGGCGCAGCAGGCGTCGTACATCGAACGCATCGATGCGCGAACCCATCAGCACGATGGCGGCCGGGGTGACCACGATGGACGCGGTCGCGACGAATGCCACGGTCGCAACGCCGGCGTAGGCGAAGGACTTGAGGAAGTACATAGGGAAGGCCACCGTCGCAGCCATGGACAACGCCACGGTGACCGCTGAGAACAAGACCGTACGCCCGGAGGTGGCCATGGTGCGGATCAGGGCCTGCTCGCGGTCGCAGCCTTCGGCCAGTTCGTCGCGATAACGGCTGATGATCAGCAAGGTGTAGTCGATGGCCAGCGCCAGACCGAGTGCGGTGCTCAGGTTCAGAGCGAAGATCGACACCTCGGTGGTGAAGGTGACCAGCCGCAGCACCGACATCGACCCGACCACCGCCAGCGCGCCCAGTGCCATCGGCAGCGCCGCCGTCAGCAAACCCCCGAACACCCACACCAGAACCAGGAAGCTGAATGGGATGGCGATCATCTCCATGACCAGCAGGTCTGCCTGGTTCTGCTTGTTGATCTGCGCGTATTCCATCGCAGAGCCGCCCGCTTGGACGGTGACGCCGTCGTGGTCGTGCACGAATTGGTCGGCCAGCGTCTGAGCGTTCTTCTGCGCGTCGTTTTCGCCGCCCTTGAGGTTGACGACGATCAGGCCGGACTTGCCGTCCTTGCTGATCAGGTCGGCGGCGGCCTCCGGAGGAGCGGTCCAGGGAGAGGTGGCGTTGTACACCAGCGGCGACTTCTTGAGCTGCTCGACGAGGTCGGTGCCCGCGGTGCGGGCCTGGTCGCTACGGGCGCCTCCCGGCGCGGTGACCAGAATCAGCATCTGCTGGCCGCTCTGACCGAACTTGTCGGTCAACTGCGCGATGGCGCGCGCCGATTCGGAGTGGGGGTCCTGGAAACCGCCCGGGGACAGGCTGTTGGCCACCGGGATGCCGAAGACGGCGGCGGCAATGAAGACGAGTAAGGCGATACCGATGATCCGTCGCGGTGCGGCGATGGCCAGTCGAGCGATCCCCTGCAGCATGTCGTGTCCCTCCGGCCGCCGGCGCGCGCCGTACGTACCGGGCAACCGCACACCTATCGGCGCTAACTTAGCAACGCTAACTTACAAGTGTCAAACAAGACCCCTGCAGTGATACGAGCGCAGGTAGGAGATGGTTCAACCGGCAGCAGAACGGGTATCCCAGCGCGTTTCGCCGGCACCCTACCCACCGGTAAGAATTGCCACCATTTTCCGAATCGTGACTCAAAGATTCCTTAATGCCGCCTCTTACAGTCAATGTCATGTGGATCGACGACTCGAGTGCCGACGTCATCAAGGCTGACTTCGAAGCTCTCTACCACGGCGACATGCTCGTCGAAGGTGAGTGCTCCGAGCAGTTCGAAGACTGGCAACCCCTGCCGACAGCAAGCTGAGGTAAACACCATGGGCGTTATTGCGCGATTACTGATGGCCGAACCCACCGTCTCCCGATGGTTCCGTCGATAGCCACCTAGTGGTTCCGATGTAAGCCCCCCGCGACCGCGGGGGGCTTCTTTGGTTTCTGGGGTTTCAGGCTTGGCATGTCGCGCCCTATGCGCGATCGCTCCGCTCGCGGGCGGCAAAAGACATTCGCCCGGACCGGGAAATGCGTAATCCCATGACATCTGGCCTGCATAACGCCAGCATCATGTGAATGACGTATGAAAAGACGTTTGTTACGGGTTTGTAGTTGCTACTCTCTGCGGCTTGGGGGCTAGCTGACGGAGGTGTCGCATGTCGTCGTTCGTGCTTGTCTACCCGGAGTGGGTGAGTGCGGCGGCCGAAGATTTGGCAGCGATCGGTTCGGCCGTCGGCTCGGTGAACCACCAGGCGGCACACAGCACGACGGCGTTGGCGGCAGCCGCCGGTGACGAGGTGTCAGCGGCCGTGGCCGCCTTGTTCTCCGGGTACGGGCGCGACTATGCGGCGGTCAGTGCCCAGGCCGGCCTGTTTCATCAGCGATTAGTCCAGGCTTTGAACACTGGCGCGGTCTGGTACGCCGGCGCCGAGGCCGCTAACGCGTCGCCGTTGCAGGCGGTCGAGCAGGTCCTCTGGGATGTCGTCAATGGCCCCACCCAGGCGGCGCTGGGACGCCCACTGATCGGCAACGGCGCGAACGCGACCACACCGGGCGGGCGCGGCGGCGATGGCGGGTTGTTGTTCGGCAACGGCGGCGCCGGCGGTGCCGGCGGCCCCGGTCAGGCCGGAGGTGCGGGCGGCAATGCCGGCTTGTGGGGCAGCGGTGGTGTCGGCGGCGCCGGAGGTAGCGGGGCCGCCGGTGGTGGTGGCGGCAGCGGCGGATGGCTGACCGGCGCCGGCGGCGGCGGAGGTATCGGCGGAGTCGGTGGCGGCACGGGCGGCGCGGGCGGCAATGCCGGAATCTTCGGCGCGGGTGGAATCGGCGGCGCCGGCGGGGTGGGTGCGCTGGGGACGGCGGGTAACGCAGCGGGCACGTCGGGCGCTGACGGGCTGTCCGGAGCTAATGGCGGTAATGGCGGCACCGGTTCGGCTGGATCGGCGGGCGGCATCGGCGGCAACGGCGGTGCCGGTGGCCGCGGCGGCTGGCTGATGGGCGATGGGGGCGCCGGAGGCGCTGGTGGCGCCGGAGGTATGGGCGGCCAGGGTGCCGCCGGCGGAGCCGGTGGCCTGGGCGGCAACGGCCTGGTCAATGGTCAGGCCGGAGGCGGTGGTGGATCCGGTGGCGACGGCGGCAGCGGTGGCACCGGGGGTACCGGCGGGGTCGGAGGGGCGGGCGGCCAGGCCGGCGTCATTGGTCAGGTCGGCAGCGCGGGCAACGGCGGGGCCGGCGGTGCGGGTGGCCTGGGCGGGTCGGCCGGCGACGGCGGAGCCGGTGGTGCCGGCGCCACGGGACTGGTTGCGGGCCACGGTGGCACCGGCGGCCAGGGCGGCAACGCCGGATCTGGCGGCTTGGGCGGAAGCGGCGGGGCGGCGGGCGGTGCCGGTGGCCAGGCGGGTTCGCACGGCGCGACAGGTGGTAGTGCCCCGGGGACCGGAAACGGCGGCGACGGCGGCCGGGGCGGTAGCTCGACCGCCCCAGGTGGCGACGGCGGTGCGGGCGGGACGGGCGGCAACGCCGGACCGTCGGCAACGGTGGCAATGGTGGCGCCGGAGGACATGCGGCGGCCGGAGGCGCAGGGTCGTCGAGCCAGCAGTCCGGGGCCTCCGGAGGCATCGGCGGCAATGGCGGGGCGGGGGGCGCCGGCGGCGCCGGTGGCAACGGCGGCACCGATGCCGGCAATGGCGGTGCGGGCGGAACTGGTGGTAGCGGCGGGCGCGGCGGGGTCGGCGGCAACGGTTCCAGCGGGCAGCACGCGGTGGCGCCGGGGAGCAACGGCCAGGCCGGTGGCGACGGCGGGTTGGGCGGAAACGGAGGCGTCGGAGGCAACGGCGGCGCCGGCGGCGCCGCTCTGGCTGCCTCCGGCCAGAACGGTGCGCGGGGTGCCGGCGGTGCCGGCGGGGCCGGGGGTGCCGGCGGAGCACCGGGTGACGGCGGCAACGGCGCCGCCGGGGACCTCAGCATCGCTGCCGGTAACGGCGGCGCAGGGGGCAGCGGCGGAAACGCAGGTGCCGGTGGCACCGGCGGCCTTGGTGGGTCCGGGTCGACGGCGGGCGCCGACGGCCTGGCCGGCATCAGCAACGCCAACGGGGGCAACGGCGGAAACGGGGGTGCCGGCGCGAACGGGACCACGGGGTCGGCCGCGCAAGTGGCCGGCCAAACGGGCGGAACCGGTGGGAATGCCGGGGCCGGTGGCGCCGGCGGGAGCGGGGGTCACGGCGGCACCGACGGTGGCAACGGCGGCACTGGCGGCACTGGCGGCAGCGGTGGCCGGGGTGGCGCCGGCGGTAACGGCGCCAGCGGAGGCAACGCGGAGACGGCGGGTGCAAATGGCCAAGCAGGTGGCGACGGTGGCGCGGGTGGCAACGGCGGCGCCGGCGGAGCCGGTGGAGCCGGGGAACTGCACTGGCTCCCGATGGCCACAACGGTGGGCGCGGTGCCGGCGGTGACGGCGGCGCCGGCGGCGCCGGCGGACGGCCCGGCGACGGCGGCAACGGGGGCAACGGCGACCTCAATGTCAACAACGGCGCGGGCGGAAACGGCGGAAACGGCGGTAACGCCGGCCTCGGCGGGACCGGCGGTGGCGCGGGGACAGGTTCCACACCCGGCGCCGACGGGCTCAACGGTGTCAGCAACGCCAACGGCGGCAACGGCGGCAACGGCGGAGCCGGGGCCAACGGCACCCCCGGCGCAACCCCCGCACAGGCGGGCAAGTCCGGGGTGCGGGCGTTAACGGTGGCGCCGGCGGCAACGGCGGGGCCGGCGGCCACGGCGGAACTGACGGCGGCGACGGTGGCAACGGTGGTCGCGGCGGCGTCGGCGGCCGCGGCGGCGCCGGCGGCAACGGCACTAGCGGCGACAACGCGGCCCTGCCCGGCGGCAATGGAGCGGCCGGAGGCGACGGCGGTGCCGGCGGTGACGGCGGTGCGGGCGGCAGCGGCGGTGCGGCCGGCGCCGCCCTGGCGCCGGCCGGTCACAGCGGCGTGCGCGGGGCCGGCGGCAACGGCGGCGCCGGAGGCGCCGGGCGGGGCACCTGGTGACGGTGGTAACGGCGCCAACGGAGTCGCGAGCGTCAACAACGGCAACGGTGGCAACGGTGGTGCAGGCGGAGACGCCGGAGTAGGTGGCGCCGCTGGCGCGGGCGGCACCGGTTCGGTCAACGGCGCCGCCGGGGCGGCGGGTCTGAGCACCGCCGGCGGCGGTAGCGGTGGACGCGGCGGCAACGGCGCGGACGGCGCGTCGGGAACCAATCCCTCGGGTGCGGGCATCTCCGGCGGCAACGGAGTGGCCGGCGGAGCCGGTGGCACGGGTGGCGCCGGTGGTCAAGGCGGCTTCGACGGCGGCAATGGCGGCGCAGGGGGCCACGGCGGATCGGGCGGCCGCGGCGGGGCCGGTGGCAACGGGGTCAGCGGAGCTAACGCGACGGCGCTTGGCAGCGACGGCCAATCCGGCGGCGACGGCGGCAACGGCGGAGCAGGTGGCGCCGGCGGCAACGGCGGAGCAGGCGGCGCAGCGCGCGCCTCATCCGGACACGACGGCGTCCGCGGAGCCGGCGGATCCGGCGGTGCCGGCGGATCCGGCGGCACCCCCGGCGACGGTGGCAACGGCGCCGATGGCGCACTGCCCACGGCTGCCGGCGGTGACGGTGGCGCAGGAGGCAAAGGCGGAAACGGGGGCAACGCGGGCCTGGGTGGCGTAGGCGGCGCCGGTGGTGCCGGTTCGACCGGCGGCGCAACCGGCCTGGACGGGATCAGCACTGCCAATGGCGGCAATGCCGGTAACGGCGGCAACGGCGCCGCAGGTGCCAACGGCTTGATGGCCACGAACAACGGGCAGTCCGGCGCCGCCGCCGGAAGCGGAGGCGCCGGTGGCGCGGGCGGCGTCGGCGGCCGCGGCGGCACTGATGCCGGCAATGGCGGTGCGGGCGGATCGGGCGGTAGAGGCGGTGCGGGTGGCGACGCCGGCTTCGGCGCCAACGGAGCAGCCGGTGCCGTGCCGGGCGCCGCCGGTCAGGCCGGGGGCGACGGCGGCCAGGGTGGCAACGGCGGCGCGGGCGGCAACGGTGGCCTGGGTGGCACAGCGTTGGCCGCGTCAGGGCAAGACGGCACACGTGGGATCGGCGGTAACGGCGGTAACGGCGGTAACGGCGGCCAAGCAGGCGACGGGGGAAACGGCGCGGTCGGCGCGTCGGGCGGCACCACGGGTCAAGCCGGGGGTAACGGCGGTGACGGCGGCAATGCAGGCGCATCCGGCACCGGCGGGAAGGGTGGTACGGGTTCGACCAACGGGACAGCCGGTACCAACGGGCAGTCGCCCTATCAGGGCGGCAACGGTGGTCGAGGTGGCGACGGCGGTCAGGGAGTGGGCTCTGGCTCCTTCACCGGGGGCGCCGGCGGGAACGGGGGCAACGGAGGCAAAGGAGGTAGCGCCGAATTCGGTGCTGCCGGCGGCAGCGGCGGCGCGGGTGGCCGTGGCGGTGTCAATGACAACGGTTACGGCGGGGCCGGCGGTAACGGTGGCAACGGCGGGGCCGGCGGCACCGGTACCGGCGGAACCGACGGCAACGGCGGAAGCGGTGGGGCCGGTGGAATGGGCGCCGACGGCCGCCTGGGAGCCCCGGCGACCGGGGGCGCCGGCGGTAACGGCGGCAATGGCGGCAGTAGCGGAACGACGGGGCTCAATACGGCCGGGCAGGCCGGCAACGGCGGCAACGGCGGAAACGGCGGCGCGAGCGGCAACGGCGGTAACGGCGGCAACGGCGGCACCGGCTTCGGCCATGCAAGCGGCGGAGACGCCGGTCAGGGCGGAAAAGGCGGCGACGGCACCGGCAGTGACGGTCAGGCCGGCGGCGGCAACGGGGGCCGAGGTGGAACAGGCGGTAGCGGTTACGCCGGCGCCGGCAACGGAGGCTCCGGAGGGGCCGGTGGTGCCGGCGGGCTGGGTACCAACGACATCACTGGCGGGTCCGGCGGCAGCGGCGGCGCCGGCGGCGACGGCGGCAACTCTCAGATTGGTGCGGGCGGAGCTGGTGGTGCTGGTGGTGCCGGCGGGGCCGGAGGCTTCACCAGCGGCAGCGACGACGGCCAAGGCGGCACCGGCGGTGTAGGGGGTGCCGGCGGCAACGGCGGCCAAGGATCGACCTCGGGCGGCGCCGGCGGCGCCGGCGGTAAGGGCGGCGACGGCGGCTGGTACAGCAGCGAACTCGGCGGAATCGGCGGCTACGGCGGCACCGGCGGCACCGGCGGCACCGGGGGCATCGGCGTCAACGGCGGCGGCGGCACCGGTGGAGACGGCGGCTCCGGCGGCAACGGCGGCAACCACCTCAAGAGCAACACCGGTAGCGGCGGGCATGGCGGCAACGGGGGCAACGGCGGCAAGGGAACTTTTGGTAGCGGCGGCGCCGGAGGCACCGGCTCCGGCGGCAGTTATTTCGATGGCACTGGCGGAACCGGCGGCAAAGGCGGTGCCGGCGGCGCGGGGTAGCGCCTCCGGAGCGTCATCCAACCTCTACTGTCCAACAGCCTCCACAGGGCTCCCATCGCGTCTGGAAGGTGTTCGATGTCGTCACTTCACGTAATCCCGGAGTTGCTCGCGACGGCGACGGCGGACCTGACGCGGCTCGCGTCTGAAATCAATTCCAGCAACTCGGCGACCGCGAGCCGGACGACCGCCTTGGCAGCTGCCGCGGGCGATGAGGTGTCAGTCGCGATCGCGGCGCTGTTCTCGGACCACGGTCAGCAATACCGGTTGATCAGCGCCCGGGCCGCGGAATTCCACCGCGACCTCATCGCGCAACTCAGCGGGAGCAGCAACAGATATTTGACTGCCGAAGCGGCCAACGTGTCGCCCCTGCAACTCGTCGAGCAAGGCCTGCTAGGAATCGTCAACGGACCCTCTGACGCCGTTCTGGGACGGCCGCTGATCGGCAACGGGGCCAACGCGACCACCCCGGGTGGCCGCGGCGGCGATGGCGGTTTGCTGTTCGGAGACGGCGGCGCGGGCGCAGCGGGAGCGGCCGGCCAGGCCGGAGGTGCCGGTGGAGATCGGAAGAGCACACGTCTGTGGGGTCGCGGGGGCGCCGGTGGGACCGGCGGCGCCGGCGCCAACGGCGGCGCAGGCGGGTCCGGTGGCTGGCTGGCGGGCGCCGGTGGCGCGGGTGGTGCGGGCGGCGTCGGCGTGGGCGGTGCCATCGGCGGAAGCGGTGGCGGCGGCGGAAACGCCGGGATGTTCGGCGCCGGCGGCGTGGGCGGGGCGGGCGGCAGCGGTGCTGCCGGCACCCCTGGCGCTACCGCAGGTTTGGCTGGATCCGATGGCCTCACCGGGATCAACGGCGGCAACGGCGGTAACGGCGGTAACGGCGGTAACGGCGGCGCGGGCGGACTCGGCGGCGCAGGGGGCGCGGCGGCTGGTTGATCGGCACCGGAGGCGCCGGGGGCACCGGAGGCGCCGGCGGGACCGGCGGGGCCGGCGCGGTCGGCGGTGACGGTGGTCTGGGCGGTAACGGTTTTGCAGGCTCCGGCCAGTCGGGAGCCGCGGGCGGCAGTGGCGGTGATGGCGGCGCCGGCGGTACCGGCGGCGCCGGCGGTACCGGCGGCGCCGGCGGTACTGGCGGTGTCGGCGGTGCCGGTGGATTTCTGGGCACGGCGGGTGCTGCCGGCAACGGGGGTGCGGGCGGCAACGGCGGCTTTGGTGGAGCCGCAGGCAACGGTGGCGCCGGCGGCACCGGCGCGACGGGTCTGACCGCCGGAAACGGTGGCGCCGGCGGCCAGGGCGGCAACGCCGGAGCCGGCGGCGCGGGAGGCGCCGGCGGGGCGTCCGGAGGCGCCGGCGGCCAGGCCGGGGCCCACGGGACGACGGCGGGCAACGACGGGCCCGGTACCGGCGGAAACGGCGGTAACGGTGGCGACGGGGCGAACGCCACCGTCGCCGGGGCAAGCGGTGGCGCCGGCGGAACCGGCGGTGATGCCGGGCTCGCCGGCAACGGCGGGCGAGGCGGTCGCGGCGGCGACGGCGCGCAGGGCACGCTGGGCGCGTCGAGCCTGGCGCCGGGCGGCACGGGTGCCGGCGGCGGGACCGGTGGTAGCGGCGGAAGTGGCGGCGCCGGCGGCCAGGGCGGCGCACATGCGGGCAACGGCGGTGCGGGCGGCGCCGGCGGTGTCGGCGGCAACGGCGGGGCCGGCGGTGCGGGCACCCACGGCTCGGCGGGCAGCACGGCGGGAGCTGCCGGCCAGTCGGGCGGCTACGGCGGCGCCGGCGGCGACGGCGGCACGGGCGGTAGCGGTGGCGCCGGGGGTACCGCGCTGTCGGCCTCAGGTCACAACGGTGTGCGCGGAGCCGGCGGAGACGGTGGGTCCGGCGGCGCGGGCGGCGCACCCGGCGACGGCGGCAACGGGCCGCCGGCGCGACGGGAGTCAACAGCGGCGCCGGCGGGAACGGCGGAGCCGGCGGCAATGCCGGATCAGGCGGCAAGGGAGGTAACGGCGGAGTCGGTTCGACCAACGGCGCAACCGGAGGCGCCGGTCTGAGCACCGCCGACGGCGGCAACGGCGGCAACGGTGGCAACGGCGCCGCGGGAGCTGCTGGAACCTCGCCGAACACCCCGGGGAGTTCAGGGGGTACCGGCGGCGCAGGCGGAGTTGGCGGCAATGGTGGTGCCGGCGGTCGAGGCGGCACCGATGCGGGCAACGGCGGACTCGGCGGGCGCGGCGGCAACGGCGGGCAGGGCGGTGTGGGCGGCACCGGCGCGAACGGTGCCAACGCCACCGCGTCAGGCGCCGACGGCGGAGCCGCGGGTGACGGCGGAACGGGCGGCAGCGGCGGGGCCGGCGGCAGCGGCGGCCTCGGCGGAAGCGCGCTGGCCGCGGCAGGCCACGACGGCGTCCGCGGTGCGGGCGGTGCCGGCGGTGCGGGCGGCGCCGGCGGCACTCCGGGCGACGGCGGCAACGGCGCCGACGGAGCTCAGGGCGTCAACAACGGCAACGGAGGCGCGGGCGGCCGCGGCGGCAACACCGGCTCGGGCGGCAGCGGTGGGGCCGGCGGGAGTGGTTCCACGCCTGGCTTGTCCGGGCTGTCCGGGCTGAGCACCGCCAACGGCGGCGTCGGCGGCAACGGTGGCAACGGGGCTAACGGCGCCGCTGGAAGCGCCCCCGCGACGCCGGGCACCTCCGGCGGAAATGGCGGCTCGGGGGTGCCGGGGGCGCCGGGGGCGCTGGGGGTAACGGCGGTACCGACGCGGGCAACGGCGGAGACGGGGGCCTCGGCGGTCGGGGCGGACGCGGCGGCGACGGAGGCACGGGCAGCCACGGCGCCAACGGCGCCACGGCGGGCTCTGCCGGTCAGGCCGGCGGCGATGGCGGCACCGGCGGAAACGGCGGTGTGGGTGGCAACGGCGGCGCGGGCGGCGCCGCCCTGGCAACTTCGGGCCACAGCGGCACACGGGGCGCCGGCGGCGCCGGCGGAGCCGGCGGAGGGGGCGGCACACCCGGCGACGGCGGCAACGGCGCTAACGGCACCGCCGGCGTCAACGGCGGCGACGGCGGTACCGGGGGTAGCGGCGGCAACGCGGGTGCCGGCGGCACCGGCGGCGCCGGGGGCACGGGTTCGGTCACCGGCGCGGCAGGTGCGGCGGGCCTGAGTACCGCCGACGGCGGCGCCGGCGGGGCCGGCGGCCACGGCGCGCAGGGCGCCGCGGGGTCGTCGCCTACGATCGCCGGCCAATCCGGCGGCACCGGGGCGAACGGCGGCTCGGGTGGCGCGGGTGGTTCCGGCGGGCGCGGCGGGACCGACGCCGGGGATGGCGGCGCCGGTGGTCGCGGTGGTGAGGGTGGCCGGGGTGGTACCGGCGGCACGGGCGCCCACGGCAGCAGCGCCACCGCGGTCGGGGCCGACGGCCAGGACGGCGGTAACGGCGGCGCCGGCGGCAACGGCGGCAGCGGGGGCACCGGCGGAACCGGGGGCGTGGCGGTGGCCGCAACCGGCCACAACGGTGTGCGGGGAGCGGGTGGTGCCGGCGGGGCCGGCGGCAACGGCGGGGCTCCGGGCGATGGCGGCAACGGCGCGAACGGAGCCGTTGGCGTCGCCAATGGCAGCGGTGGTAACGGCGGCAGTGGCGGCAACGCGGGAGCGGCCGGGTCAGGCGGTTTCGGCGGTGCCGGGTCCACTCCCGGCGCCGACGGATTGTCCGGGCTCAGCATCGCCAACGGCGGCGCCGGCGGCAACGGGGGTAACGGTGCCGACGGCGCCGCTGGTATCTCGCCGTCGGGTGCCGGTGTCAACGGCGGGGCCGGCGGCAACGGCGGCACCGGCGGATCCGGCGGCAGCGGCGGCCACGGCGGCACCGACGCCGGCAACGGCGGGGCCGGCGGCAACGGCGGCACCGGCGGCCGCGGAGGTACCGGCGGCAACGGCACCCACGGCGCCAATGCCACCGCAGCCGGTTCCAACGGCCAGAGCGGTGGTGACGGCGGATCCGGCGGCAGCGGTGGTTCCGGCGGTAACGGCGGCGCGGGCGGTGCCGCACTGGCGTATTCGGGTCAGACCGGGGTGCGCGGTACGGGCGGAAACGGCGGCGCCGGCGGCAACGGCGGGTCGCCGGGCGACGGCGGCAACGGCGCCACCGGCGGCGTCGAGGTCAACGGCGGCGCTGGCGGCAACGGCGGCAACGGCGGCAACGCCGGGGCAGCGGGAAGCGGCGGTGCGGGTGGCAAAGGCCTGACCAACGGCACAACGGGGGCGGCTGGACAGAGCACCGCCGACGGCGGCAACGGCGGCAACGGAGGCGACGGCGCGGCCGGGGCCACTGGCCTTTCGCCCTCGGTTTCCGGCGCCAACGGCGGTTCCGGTGGCACCGGCGGCGCCGGCGGTTCCGGGGGCAGCGGGGGCCACGGCGGCACCGACGCCGGCGACGGCGGCAACGGCGGAGCAGGTGGCAACGGTGGCAACGGTGGCATCGGCGGCACAGGAGCCGACGGCGCGACGGGAGGTAGCCCGGGAGCTAACGGACAGACTGGCGGTGACGGTGGCACCGGCGGCGGCGGGGGCGCCGGCGGGAATGGCGGCAACGCCGGAAAGGCATTGTCGGCCAACGGGAACGACGGTGTTCGCGGCGCCGGCGGAGCCGGCGGTAACGGTGCCAGCGGCGGCGCCCCGGGCAAGGGCGGCGACGGCGCCACCGGCGCGACGGCCGTGAACGACCTACCCGGAGGGTCGGTCGGCAACGGTGTCAACGGCGGAAACGGCGGCAACGGCGGCAACGGCGGCAACGCTGGTGTCGCCGGATCCGGCGGAGCGGGCGGCAAAGGCCTCACCAACGGCGCGGCCGGTAAGTCAGGGGCCACCCTCTACGTTGGCGGCGCAGGCGGTGCCGGGGGCACCGGCGGCGAAGGGGGCGGCTCTGGCGGCACCGGTGGCGCGGGCGGCAACGGCGGCACCGGTGGTGTCGGCGGTAGCGGGGTGACCGGCGCCGATGGTGGAGTGGGCGGCAAGGGCGGTACCGGGGGCGCCAACAACACCGGAGGCGCCGGCGGCGCCGGCGGCATCGGCGGTACCGGCGGCTCCGGCGGCCTGGGAACCAGCGGGACCAACGGCACTGGCGGCAAGGGCGGTAACGGCGGCACCGGCGGTTCGGGTGCATCCGGTCAGGGCGGCGTCGGCGGCGCCGGAGGCACCGGTGGCAGCAGCCAGGGCAACGGCGGCAACGGCGGCGACGGGGGCACCGGCGGCAATTCGGCCGCAGGTGGCCGAGGCGGCGACGGGGGCAGCGCGGCCGGATCGCTCGGCGGTAACGGCGGCAACGGCGGCAATGCCGGTGTCAGCGATGTGTTCGTCAACGGTGCCGCCGGCGGCGATGGCGGTATGGGTGGTGTCAGCACCGGCGGCAACGGCGGCAACGGCGGTAACGGCGGCAACGGCGCGGCCGGCGATGGCGCCGGGACCAGTGGCGGAGCCGGAGGCAACGGCGGAGCCGGTGGCACCGCCCCGAACCACACCGGCGGCACCGGCGGCACCGGAGGCACCGGCGGAGATGGCGGGGACGGTGGGAACGACCAGCACGGCGGAACCGGTGGCAACGGCGGCAACGGCGGCAGCGGAGGCAACGGGGCGAACGCCGGCGACGGGCACCGGGGGCGCCGCCGGCAACGGCGGCGACGCCGGCGGCGGCGGTGGTTTCGCTGCGCCCGCGGGCGGCAACGGCGGCCGGGGGGGCAACGGCGGCTACGCCGGCAACGGCGGCACCGACACGACCGGGATGGGCGGCAACGGAGGCGCCGGCGGCAATGGTGGCGTCGGCGGCACCGGCACCGGAGTGTTTGCCGGTCAGGGCGGCTTCGGAGGCGACGGCGGGACCGGCGGCGATGGCAGCGCCGGAGGCAATGGCGGTAACGCGGGCGACGGCGGCAACGGTGGTGCCGGCAGCACCGAAGGTACGACTGGCGGCACCGGCGGTGCCGGCGGCAACGGAGGTACCGGCGGTCGGGGCGACGTCGTCGGCACTCAAGGCGCCGGCGGTACCGGTGGCAACGGCGGCCGGGGCGGCAACGGCGGCGCCAGCGGTCCCGTCACGGGTAGCCCCGGATCCGGCGGCGGAATCGGTCACCCCGGCGGAAACACAGGGGCCGGTGGTGCCGGCGGCGGCGGCGGCTCGGGAGGCCAGGGCGCACAGTGATGCGCCCGCGCAGGTGTCGCGCTAGGTGCGGTAGCCGCGACTCAGCGCGGCGCCATCCGGATGGCGCCGTCCAGGCGGATCACCTCACCGTTGAGCATCGGGTTCTCGATGATGTGCACGGCCAGCGCGCCGTACTCGTCCGGGTCGCCCAGCCGCGCCGGATGCGGAACCTGCTTGCCCAGCGACTTCTGCGCCTCCTCGGGAAGCGAGCCCAGCAGCGGGGTCTTGAACAGCCCCGGCGCGATCGTCACCACCCGAATGAGTTCGCGCGAGAGGTCGCGGGCAATCGGCAGCGTCATACCGACCACTCCGCCCTTGGAGGCGGAGTAGGCGGCCTGGCCGATCTGGCCGTCGAACGCCGCGACCGACGCGGTGTTGACGATCACGCCCCGCTCTTCACCCACCGGCTCCGTCTTGGCGATCCGCTCGGCCGCCAGGCGCAGCACGTTGAAGGTGCCGATCAGGTTGACCTCGACCACCTTCTTGAAGCCCTTGAGCGGGAACGGTCCGTCCTTGGACAGGGTCTTGATGGCGTTGCCGATCCCGGCGCAGTTGACGTTGATGCGCACCGGGCCCAGGGACTCGGCCAGGTCCAGGGCCTTGGCAACCCCGTCCTCGTCGGTGACGTCGGTCTGCGCGAAGTGCGCCCGGTCACCGAGCTCGGCGACCGCTTCCTCACCCCGCAGATCCAGCACCACGACCTGCGCCCCGGCGTCGAGCAGCCGCTTCGTGGTGGCCAGGCCCAAGCCCGAAGCTCCCCCGGTGACGACTGCGACGGCGTCCCTGATCTCCACGCCAATTACCCCTTCCGTTCGCCCAACCTACTGGTTGGTTGGGACTATACCCAGTCCGTCAGCACCGCTTCGATGTCCCCCACCGCTTGCGCCGGGTGCGGCGTATCGGCCGGGGTGCGGGAGAAACGCGGGGCCGGCATCGGCTGCAGATGGCCGTTGACCTCGTACAACGTGTTGCGCTCGGCGATGTGTGGTTCGGTGTTGGCCTCGCCGAACGCCAGCACCGGTGTCACGCACGCGTCCGAGTCGGCGAACACCTTGGCCCAGTGGTCGCGGTCGCGGCTGCCGAACGCTTCGACCAGCAGCGCGCGCAACTCGGGCCAGCGTGCGACGTCGTTCTGCGGCGGCAGGCTGGCCGCGTCCAGTCCCAGGCCCTGAATCATCGCGGCGTAGAACTGCGGTTCGATGGCGCCGACGGCGACGTAACGGCCGTCGGCGCACTCGTAGGTGTCGTAGTAGGGCGCGCCGCCGTCGAGCATGTTGGTGCCGCGCGCATCCGTCCACAGGCCTGAGGCCCGCATCTGCCACATCATCTGCACCAGCACGCTGGAGCCGTCGACCATCGCCGCGTCGACAACCTGCCCCTTGCCCGACGTCTGCCGCTCCCACAGGGCAGACAGGATGCCGAGCAGCAGGAACATCGAGCCGCCACCGAAGTCGCCGACCAGGTTCAGCGGCGGCACCGGCCGCTCCCCCGCCCGGCCGATGGAGTGCAGGATGCCGTTGAGCGAGATGTAGTTGATGTCGTGGCCGGCCTGCTGGCTGCGGGGACCGGTCTGGCCCCAGCCCGTCATCCGCCCGTAGATCAGGCGCTCGTTGACCTTTGCGCAGTCCTCGGGACCCAGACCGAGCCGCTCGGTGACCCCTGGGCGGTAACCCTCGATCAGCACGTCCGCCTTGGCAATCAGCTTGAGTACCAGGTCCCGGCCCTCGGCCGACTTCAGGTCGGCGGTGACGATGCGCCGGTTGCGGCTCATCGCGTCCTTGACCGGACCACTGGGACCGGGGCGGTCCACCCGGACCACATCGGCACCGAGGTCACCCAGGATCATGGCCGCGTGCGGGCCGGGCCCGATCCCCGCCAGTTCGACAACACGTAAACCACTCAGGGGACCCGCCATGGGTGCACCGACCTTTCGTCCGCTCTGACGCCCTAACAACCGGTTGATTGCATCTTCGCAGACCCCCTTCCCCTAATGTGAATCGCATGTCCAAATCCGGAATCGCCGCTCTCGCCCCTGTCGCGGGCCTCGACGTCGAGCTGACCGACGGCGTGCTGTCGTTGACGATCAACCGACCTGACAGCCTCAACTCGCTGATCATCCCGGTCATCACCGGTCTCGCCGACGCGGTGGAGGCCGCCGCCACCGATCCCGCGGTGCGGGTGGTCCGCCTCGGCGGCGCCGGTCGCGGCTTCAGTTCCGGAGCCGGCATCAGCGCCGACGACATGACCAGCGGCGGCGGGGTCCCGCCGGACGAGATCATCCTGGAGATCAACCGTCTGGTCCGGTCGATCACCGCGCTGCCGCGGCCCGTGGTTGCCGTCGTGCAGGGACCGGCGGCCGGCGTCGGCGTGTCCATCGCCCTGTCCTGTGACGTCGTATTGGCTTCGGAGAAGGCGTTTTTCATGCTCGCGTTCACCAAGATCGGGTTGATGCCCGACGGCGGCGCGTCGGCTCTGGTGGCCGCCGCGGTCGGCCGGATCAGGGCCCTGCGGATGGCGTTGCTGCCCGAGCGGCTCACCGCGGCCGAGGCGCTGTCCTGGGGTCTGGTGAGCGCGGTCTATCCGGCCGACGACTTCGATGCCGAAGTGGACAAGGTGGTCTCGAGGTTGCTGACCGGCCCCGCCGTGGCGTTCGCCAAAACCAAGGCCGCGATCAACGCCGCCACCCTCACCGAACTCAATCCCACTCTCGAGCGGGAGTTCGAGGGACAACGCGGCCTGTTGCAGGCGCCCGACTTCAAAGAGGGGACCCGAGCGTTCCAGGAACGTCGCGCTCCCAATTTCACCGACTCCTGAGTTTCAGGATTACCAATCCGTTCTCGCGTCTACTCCGAATAATTGATCAACGTGAACGAACGGGGTGCTGTGCCGGCTGAATCGATGCATTGTTTGGTGACCGGAGCAACCGGTTACATCGGCGCCCGCCTGGTGCCGCGCCTTCTCGACGAGGGGCATCGCGTGCGCGCGCTGGCACGCAATCCCGGCAAGTTGGACGGGGTGCCGTGGCGGCCGGACGTCGAGGTGGCGCGCGGTGACCTCGGCGATGTCGATTCCCTCATCGAGGCGTTCGACGGGATCGACGTCGTCTACTACCTGGTGCACTCGATGGGCGGCGGCGCAAAGGATTTCGCCGCCGAGGAAGAACGAGCGGTGCGCAACGTCGTGACGGCCGCGCGCCAGGCCGGGGTGCGCCGCATCGTCTACCTGAGCGGCCTGCACCCGGAGGACAAAGAACTCTCCCCGCACCTGCGCTCGCGCAAGGCGGTGGGCGACCACTTGATCGAGTCCGGGATCGAGACCGTGGTGCTGCAGGCCGGCGTGGTCGTCGGGTCCGGCAGCGCGTCGTTCGAGATGATCCGGCACCTCACCGACCGGCTGCCGGTGATGACCACCCCGAAGTGGGTGCACAACAAGATCCAGCCGATCGCGGTGCGCGACGTGCTGTACTACCTCGTCGCCGCCGCGACGGTGCCGGTGCCGTCGTCGCGCACCTGGGACATCGGCGGACCGGACGTGCTCGAGTACGGCGACATGATGCGGATCTACGCCGAGGTGGCGCGTCTGCATAAGCGCTACCTGATCGTGCTGCCGTTCCTGACGCCGACGATCGCCAGTCTGTGGGTGGGCACCGTGACGCCGATCCCGCCGGGGCTGGCGCGGCCGCTGATCGAGTCGCTGGAGTGTGACGCCGTGATGCACAACTGCGACATCGATTCGATCATCGAGCGACCTCCGGGCGGGCTGATGGGCTATCGGCGCGCGGTCGCCGTGGCCCTGAACCGGGCGTTCGCCGGCTTGCCGGATCCGACCTGGGACTCCCTGGAGTCCGAACCGGCCGAGTTGTTGCCCAGTGACCCGGACTGGGCCGGCGAGATCATCTTCGACGACGTGCAGACCGCCACGACCTCGGCCGGGCCCGACGCGCTGTGGAAAGCGGCGGAGAGCGCCGCCAACCGGGGCCGGTGGTACTCGTTCCCGCTGGCGCCGCGCCGGCGCCACTCGGCGACCCGGTGGAGCGTTGCGGAGAGCGAGCCGGGCACTGAACTGCGGCTGCGGGCCGAGGTGCGTGCCCCGGGACAGGCGTGGCTGGAGGTGACGTCGACGCCCCGCCCGGACGGTGCCACCGAGTACCGGCAGCGGGCGATTTTCTACCCGCGCGGCATCCCGGGGCGGTTGTACTGGCTCCTGTTCCGCCCGCTGCACACCGCCGAGCTTCGTAAGCTGGCGCGCGACGTCGTGGCTGACCTGTAGCTACAGGACGCCGAACATCGGTGGCAGTGCCAGCACCATGATCAGTCCCCAGACGAAGTGGGTCAGCATGGGGGCGAGGATGCCGCCGGTGGCGCGCCGCGACAACGCGTTGACGGTGCCCAGGATCACTCCGGCGAAGCCGAGCATCGGGTTCCCGCTGGCCATGGTCGCGGCGACGTACAACACCGTGGAGATGGCCACCGGATGGTGGCGGCCTAGCGCGGTGTAGAGGGCGCCGCGGAAGAACACCTCTTCGGTGACCCCGTTGACCACCGTGATCAGCACGATCAGCAGGAACGGTCCCTGGTGCGCGTACTGCAGCACGCGGGTGATCCATTCGTCGATCGGCTGGATCTCGCGGACGATCAGGCCGCCGACCAGGAAGATGCCGCCGAGGATGAGGCCGATCGTGGTGCCGGTGATGACCGGGCGCTGGTTGCGGCCGCGCCAGCAGATCCCACCCAGGTGGAGCGGGCCCGATGCGAACGCGCCGAGCAGCCACACCGCCGCCAGCGACAGCGTCAGCCAGTAGAAGCTGGCCTCGCCGGGCCGGGTCCGCAGCGAGACACCCAGAATGGCGGCACCGAGCACCAGCGTGATCGCGACGACGATGCGGCGGCGCAGCACGACGCCCGGCGGTTCATGATGCGGCACGGCGACATTGACCATCGCGCGGCGGATCTCTTGGAAGGCGCTGGGGCGGTTGGGTGTGGCGGTTTGGGTCATGCCGTGCGGATCCTCGGGGTGAGCGTTAGCAGGATGTCCAGGCTGGTACGCAACG
Source organism: Mycobacterium sp. Z3061 (assembly GCF_031583025.1). Lineage (NCBI taxonomy): Bacteria > Bacillati > Actinomycetota > Actinomycetes > Mycobacteriales > Mycobacteriaceae > Mycobacterium > Mycobacterium pumcae. Next base: position 5,300,199 of record NZ_CP134062.1, read on the forward strand.
CACCGGCAAGGGGGCCGGGGACGATGTTAACCAGTCGCAGGGTGGGCCGCACGATCGGCGGCATGACGGTCCGGGCGAGACGGCGGATCCGCAAGGCGTCGCCGCCCGCCCAGATCGGATCGGTGTCGGCGAGGTGATGGGGGTCGGCGAGCTCGCTGACCGGCCGGGGCGGGTGCTCGGTGTGACCGCTCAGGGCCAGCGAGATCGACTCGTCGATGCCGAGCAAACCGCCCAGTGGGTCCGGCACCTTGCCCTGCAGCCCGCTGCCCGACGCACGCATCGGATGGTCCAGCGACTCCACCAGGTCCCCCGCCAGGCTGCTGGGCACCGGGAGCGCTATCGCGGCGAACAGCGACGCCATCGAGGTGTCGATGCCGGGCACGCGACACGCGGCGTGCCAGCGACCGGAGATACGGGCGTATCTCTTGAGCAGGTCCCGGTACGACGTGCTCTCCGGGCCGCTGATGTCGTAGGCGCCGGCCGGAACCACATCCGGGTCGGCGGCGGCCACCAGGTAGTGCAGGACATCGCGGATGGAGATCGGGTCGAGGGGGTTATGCATCCAGCTCGGCATCGGCATGACCGGGAACCGGTCGCCGACGTAACGCAGGATCTCGAACGACGTCGACCCGGCCCCGATGATCAGGGCCGCCCCCAGCCACACCAGCTCCGGACCGTTCTCGACCATCAGAGACTCGGCCACCTCGGCCCGGCTGGTCAGGTGTTCGGACAGCTCTCCGTCGTCGGGCACGAATCCACCCAGGTAGACGATCCGGCGGACGCCGGCATCGCGGGCCGCCGCGGCGACGTTGGCGGCGGCGGCGTTGTCGGCCTCGCGGAAGTTGGCCTGGCCGATCCCGTGCACCAGGTAATACACCACCTCGACCTGCCCGGCCGCCTCGAAGGCCGCGCGTACCGACGCGGGATCCGCCGCGTCCAGCTTGACCGTTTTAACGTCGTCTGACCATCCAAAGCGCTTGAGGCTATTAGGGTTTCGGCTGGCGGCCACCACCTCGTGGTCGTCCGCCAGCAGCGCCGTGACCAGGCGTGAACCCACATAGCCAGTGGCGCCTGTCACCAGAATCCGCATGTTTCCAACCTAACTGTCGCGTTCGGGGACCCTCAAAGGGCCAAAAGCCCCACGTTGCAGGGCAAGTGTCCCCAGTCAGGTACCCCAACCGGGGCGTCGGCAAATCGGTGCAGGTCAGCCCCTTGGTGAACCGCCCCCGCGGCGACACCGTGACTCGCTACATGAACATCACTTCAGGGGGAAATTCGGCACCAGGTGCGCAGACACCAGTTGCCGAGAACACGCCGTCCGTGGCAGGGGTAGCTGTGCAGTTTCCACAGCACCTCAACAGCCAGGAGGACACCATCGCCGCACTCACCGATTTCGCCGGCCCGGAATTCCGGCGTTTCGCGCTGAGCAGCGGAGTCGAGTCACGCCACACCGCGCTGCCGCTGGCGCGCTACGCAGACCTGAGCGGCTTCAGCGAGGCCAATGACGCTTTTATCGGGGTGGCGCTGGAGCTGGCCGAACAGGCGCTGCTCCGGGCGCTGGACCGGGCCGGGGTGCGTCCGTCGGAGGTCGACATCGTCTTCTCGACGACCGTCACCGGACTGGCGGTGCCGACGCTGGAAGCGCGACTGGCCAAACGGGTGGGACTGCGCCAGGACGTCAAACGTGTTCCGCTGTTCGGCCTCGGGTGTGTGGCCGGCGCGGCCGGAGTGGCGCGGATGCACGACTATCTGCGCGCGTTTCCGGACCAGGTAGGCGTGCTGTTGGCGGTCGAGTTATGTTCTCTGACCATTCAGCGCGAAGATAACTCCGTGGCCAATCTTGTGGCATCCAGTCTGTTCGGTGACGGCGCGGCCGCCGTGGTGGCGACTGGCGCCCACTGTGCTACCGGTCGGGCCACTCACGGCCCGAGCGTGCTGGCCACCCGCAGCCGCATCTACCCCGACACCGAAGAGGTGATGGGCTGGAAGATCGGCAGTGACGGATTCCAGATCGTGCTGTCCGCCGATGTGGCGACGGTGGCCGAGAAATACCTCGGCGAAGACGTGCGCACGTTCCTCGCCGACCACGGGTTGACTCCCGGGGACGTGTCCACCTGGGTCTGCCACCCCGGCGGGCCCCGGGTGATCGAAGCCGTGGAAAAGGGCCTGGGACTGCCCGGCGATGCGCTGGATCACACTCGAAAGTCCTTGCGCAGCAACGGTAATCTGTCGTCGGTGTCGGTGCTGGACGTGCTTGCCGCCAATATGGCCGATCCGCCGCCGGCCGGTTCGGTCGGGCTGATGATCGCGATGGGGCCGGCGTTCTGCTCGGAATTGGTGCTGCTCCGATGGTAGGACCGTATTACCTGCTGATCCTGGCGGTGGTGCTCGAACGCCTCGCCGAGCTGGTGGTGTCGCGGCGTAACGCGAAATGGTCGTTTGCCCAGGGCGGCAAAGAGTTCGGCCAGCGCCACTACGTCGTCATGGTCGTTCTGCACACCGCTCTGTTGGTGGGCTGCCTGGTCGAACCCTGGGCGCTGCACCGTCCGTTCATCCCGTGGCTGGGCTGGTCGATGGTGGCTGTACTGGCGCTGTGTCAGGGTCTGCGCTGGTGGTGCATCACGTCGCTGGGCAAGCGGTGGAACACCCGGGTGATCGTGCTGCCGCATGAACCTCTGGTGAAGAAGGGGCCCTACCGGTTCCTGCACCACCCGAATTATGTTGCGGTGGTGGTCGAAGGCGTCGCGTTGCCGATGGTGCACACCGCCTGGCTGACCGCGGTCATCTTCACGGTGGCCAACGCCGCGTTGCTGACGGTGCGGTTGCGGGTCGAGAATTCGGTGCTGGGCTACGCATGACGGATTACGACGCCGATCTGCTGGTGGTCGGGGGCGGACCCGGCGGGCTGGCCACCGCGTTGCACGCACGCGGGCAAGGGCTTTCGGTGATCGTGGCCGAGCCGCGGGAAGGCCCTATCGACAAGGCGTGCGGCGAGGGTCTGATGCCCGGCGGGCTGGCCGAACTGACCTCCCTCGGTGTCGATCCGGCCGGGATGCCGTTCCGCGGAATCGCTTATGCCAGTGAACATCGCCGGGCCGAGGCGCTGTTCCGCACCGGTCCGGGCCGGGGGGTGCGACGTACCACACTGCACGCGGCGCTGGAGGCGCGCGCGAAAGAGGTTGACACCGAATGGATTCGGACGAAGGTCAATGCGGTCGAGCAGGACGCGCACGGCGTGTCGGCTGCGGGCGTCCGGACCAGGTGGCTGGTGGGTGCCGATGGACTGCATTCGACGGTGCGGCGGGCGGTCGGGATCGCCGCGACGCGCGGGACACCCCGCCGACACGGACTGCGCTGGCACTACCGGGTACCGGCCTGGTCGGAGTTCGTCGAGGTGCACTGGTCGCGGTGGGGCGAGGCGTACGTGACGCCGGTGGAACCCGATCTGGTGGGTGTGGCGATCCTGTCCCGCCAGCGCCCTGAACTCGGCTGGTTCCCTTGGCTGGCAGAGCATTTGGACGGCGCCGACCGGACGCCGGCGCGCGGGTGCGGCCCGCTGCGGCAAGTGGTGTCGCGCCGGGTGGCCGGCCGGGTGCTGCTGGTCGGCGACGCCGCCGGCTACGAGGACGCGCTGACCGGGGAAGGCATCAGCCTTGCCGTCAAGCAGGCTGCCGCCGCGGTCGGGGCCCTCGTCGACGGCACGCCGCAGGCCTACGAACGCGCCTGGCACAAGGTGACCCGCGACTACCGGCTGCTCACCCGCGGTCTGGTGCTGGCCAGCACTCCCCGCCCGGTGCGCCGCGCCCTGGTGCCGGCGTGCGCCGCGTTGCCGCCCTTGTTCCAGTGGGGCGTCAACGTGCTCGCCTCCTGACTGGCCACCTCTGCCCCGCGAGCAGACGCAAAATCGCCTCATTTCGGCACGAAATGGGCGATTTTGCGTCTGCTCAGCGGGGGGTAGCTAGCGCGCTTTCCAGACCGGATCGCGCTTCTCGGCGAACGCCAACGGGCCTTCGCGGGCGTCCTCTGACCTGATCAGCGAACGCATTTCGCGCATGGTGCGGTCCCAGCCGACTTCCTCGGCGGTGATCACACCCTCGTCGACGCCGTAGGCGATGCGCTTGCTGGCCTGTACCGACAACGGCGCATTACCCGTCACCCGCGCGGCCAGCGTCAGGGCGGCATCGAGCACCGAACCCTCCTTGACCACCTGGTTGATCAGGCCCCACTCGTAGGCGTCGGATGCCGTGAGTGGTTCGCCGGTCAGCAGCAACTCCATCGCGACCTTGTGCGGCAGCTGGTCCATGATCCGGAACACGCCGCCGGCGGCGGCGATCAACCCGCGCTTGACCTCCGGCAGCCCGAACTGGGCGCGTTCGTCGGCCACCACCAGGTCACTGGCCAGCGCCAACTCGGTGCCGCCGCCCAGCGCGGTCCCGTTGACCGCCGCGATGGTGGGCTTGTCGATGAAGTGGTGCACATAGCCGGCGAAGCCCCACTCCGGACGGTCCGGGTGGTAGATGTTCTCCCGCCGCGAGATCGCCTTGAGGTCCGCGCCGGCGCAGAACGACTTGTCGCCTGCGCCGGTGATCACCACCGCCCGCACGTCGGGATCGAGCTGGGCTTCCGCCAGCGCGTTCCCGACGCCGATGCTGACCGCGCCGTTGACCGCGTTGCGTGCTTCGGGCCGGTTGATGGTGATGATCATGACGTTGCCGCGGCGCTCGACCAGAGCGCCGGGCGCTTCCGTCATAGCAGCTCCAGGATGGTGGCGTTGGCCTGGCCGCCGCCCTCGCACATGGTCTGCAGGCCGTACTGAATTCCCTTGTCCCGCATGTGGTACAGCAGCGTGGTCATGATGCGGGCACCGGAGCCGCCGAGCGGGTGACCGAGCGCGATCGCCCCGCCGTTGGGGTTCAGCTTGCTCTCGTCGGCGCCGATGTCTTTCAGCCAGGCCAGCGGAACGGGCGCGAACGCCTCGTTGACCTCGTAGGCGCCGATGTCGCCGATGGACAGGCCGGAGCGCTTGAGCACCTTCTGGGTGGCCGGGATGGGCGCGGTCAGCATGATCACCGGGTCCGCCCCGGCCAGCGTTGCCGTGTGCACCTTGGCGATGGGCTTCATGCCCAGTTCCTTGGCCTTCTCGGCGGACATGAACAGCAGTGCGGCCGATCCGTCGGAGATCTGCGAGGAGTTGCCGGCGTGGATCACGCCGTCCTCCTTGAACGCCGGCTTGAGCGACGCCATCTTCTCCATCGGGGTGCCGCGGCGGATGCCCTCGTCCTTGAGAACCACGTTTCCTTCGGCGTCTTTGATGCCGACGATCTGGTCATCGAAAGCACCGGCATCCTGTGCGGCAGCGGCCTTTTCGTGCGAGTCCAGGGAGAACTGGTCGAGGTCCAGACGGGAGAAGCCCCACTGCTCGGCGATCATCTCCGCGCCGATGCCCTGGTTGGGGATCTTGCCCTCGTAGCGGGTCAGGAAACTTTCGGGGTAGGGCCGGCCGCCGTTGGCCAGGGACGCGCCCATCGGAGTGCGTGACATCGACTCGACGCCGCCGGCGACCACCACGTCGTAGTGACCGGCAATCACGCCGGCCGCGGCGAAGTGCACCGACTGCTGGCTGGAACCGCACTGGCGGTCCACCGTCACGCCGGGCACGGTCTCGGGCCAGCCTGCGGCCAGCAACGCGGTGCGGCCGATGTCGAGAGCCTGCTCGCCGGCCTGCATGACGCAGCCCCAGATGACGTCGTCGACGAGTTCGGGGTCGACGCCCGCTTTGGTGACCAGACCGTTGAGGACCTGCGCAGACAGGTCGGCCGGGTGCACCCCGGACAGACCGCCATTGCGCTTGCCGACGGCCGAACGCACTGCCTCGACGATGACTGCTTCAGCCATGAGTATGTCTCCTTTGACAAAACGTATTTAGTTCGATTGTCAACCATCCGGTTGGGAGGGCACGGGCCGGGGTGCCGTTTAGCTATAGAACCTATGCATCCGGCCCGGTGGCAGCGCCGGCGGCCCGACCTTCCCGAACTCTTCGCGCAACCGCTCGCGACCGACGCGCGTCAGTCGCGATTGAAGACGATGAACAGGCCGGTGATCAGATCGTCTCGAGCGACGATGTAGTTGGTGAGGACCAGTTCGTCGGGTAGCCCCGTCTTGTCGAAGTCACCGTCGTAGCGGGCCCGAAGTACGGTCAGCCCGGAGCGGTCATCGGTGTCCAGCACCTCCATGGTCACGCGGTCGCCGACGATCTCCGCGGCCACCCAGCCGCGGATGGCTTCCGGGTCGGCGAATTCGCGCTGGTTGTCGTTGACGACCGCGTCGGGGGCGAACGTCTGCATGACGGCGTCGATGCTGAAAGCGTTGACGGCTTCGACATAACGTTGGGCGACGGAGTGCGTGTGCGTAGTCATGCACCAACCGTGGACGCCGACGCCACAGGAGAGTCAAGGCGGTTTGGCGGCCTTGACTCTCCCGCGACGGGAGACTTCACAATGAGCCGATGACCACCGGTATATCGATTGGCGACTTCTCCCGGATGACGCAGTTGCCGGTCAAGACGCTGCGCCACTACCACGACGTAGGGCTGCTCGAACCGCATCGGATCGATCCGGCCACCGGCTACCGGTACTACAGCAGCGACCAGGCGCCGACCGCCCAGGTCATAAGACGGCTACGCGACCTCGGGATGCCGTTGGCCGACGTTCGCGCCGTCCTCGTTTCCGCACCGGCCGACCGGAACGCACTCATCAGCGCTCACCTGGTACGCCTGGAGGACCAGCTCGCCGCAACGCGGAGCGCCGTGGAATCGCTGCGGGCCATTCTCGATGCCCCGGCTCGCGATTCGCGGATCGAACACCGCACCGTCGCCGACACCCCCGCCGCCGCGATCACCGCGACCGTCGATCGCGACGATCTGCTGCCCTGGTGGCAAGGTGCGGTGGGCGAACTGCGGGCGACGGTGCAGGCCGACCGTCAGCTCACGCCGACCGGGGTGCCCGGGGCCTTGTTCGACTTCGACATCTTCGCCGGCGACCGGGGCGGGACGACCGTGTTCATCCCGGTCGCCGGGGAGGTGCGAGCGGTCGGGCGGGTGACGCCGATGACCATTCCGGCAGCCGAATTGGTGGTCATCTCACATCACGGTCCGCACGACGACGTCGACGTCCACTACAGCGCGCTGGGCGAGTACGCGACCCGCCACGAGATCAGCATCGAGGGCCCGCTGCGCGAGTACTACGACCGGTTCTCCTGGGACACAGACGATTCCACGCACTGGGCGACCTTGCTGTGCTGGCCGGTCTTTCGGGCCGACGCATGACCACGCTGCAGGGCCGGCGCGCGGTCGTCACCGGGGGCACCAAGGGGACCGGCGCCGCGGTCACCGCCTGGCTGCGTTCGCGGGGCGTGCGCGTCACCGCGGTGGCCCGCCAACCCGGCCCCGAAACAGAGGATTTCATCGCCGCGGACCTGTCCGCGGCGGCCGGAGTGGAGCAGGTGGCGGCTCAGATCCGTGAACGCGGCGGACTCGACATTCTGGTGCATGTGGCAGGCGGATCCGGTGCACCCTCGGGCGGCTTCGCCACACTTGACGACCGGCACTGGGCCGACGAGCTCAACCTCAACCTGCTGGCCGCGGTCCGTCTGGACCGTGCATTGCTGCCCATGATGATCGAAGCGGGCGCGGGTTCCGTCGTGCACATCGGCTCGATTCAGAGCAGGATGCCACTTTTCGACGGCACCCTGGGGTACGCCGCGGCCAAGGCCGCGCTGCGCGCGTACAGCAAGGGTCTGGCGAACGAGCTGGCGCCCAAAGGCATTCGCGTCAACACGGTGTCGCCGGGGTTCATCCAGACCACCGCCGCCGAGGATCTCATCACCCGGATCGCCGCTGCCGGCGACGGCGACCGCGACGCCGCCCTGCAATCGATGATGAACGCGCTCGGCGGCATTCCTCTCGGTCGGCCCGCCCGCCCCGACGAAGTAGCCGCGGTCGTGGGCTTTCTCGTCTCCGATGCCGCGGCCGCGGTGGTCGGTGCCGACATCGTGGTCGACGGCGGCACCGTCCAGACCGTGTGAAATCAGCTGCCTGCCTGCCACTGCGCGATCCGCCGCTGACGATACTTGCGCTCGGGCTCGCTGACCGCCTCGGTGAGCGACGCCTGCGTAGCCGCCACCGCTTCGCCGAATCGGCCTTGGCGGGAGAGCAATTCGCCGCGGACGGCATGCCAGCGCTGGTCCGGCTCGAGGTGGTCCAGCGCCTGCAAACCCGCCCCCGGCCCATCGCGTTCGGCGAGCGCGACGGCCCGGGCAAGGGCGACCGGAGCACTCGGCCGCACCGACATGAGCAGGTCGTAGAGCCGGACGATCTCGGCCCAGTCGGTGCTCTGATACGAGGTCGCCCTGGCGTGCTCGGCGGCGATGGCGGCCTGCAGCTGGTAGGGGTCGGCGACGGCCCCGGTGCGCCGCAACGAATCATTCAGCAGCCCGAGCGCTTCAGCGATCGCGGCCCCGTCCCACAACGAACGGTTCTGTTCGGACAGCGGAATCGGCTCCCCCGCCTCGTCGACCCGCGCCGCCCGCCGGGATTCGGTCAGCAACTGCAGCGCCAACACCGCCATCGGTGAGGGCTCGTCCGGCATCAGGTTATGGACCAGGCGCGCCAGTCGCAGCGCCTCGCGGGTGCCATCGACGTCGGTCAACCGGTCCCCGCCGGCCGCGGTGTGCGCGATCGTGTAAGACGCGTGCAGCACCGCGCACACCGCCGCCAGGCGAGCGGGTAATTCTTCATCGGCCGGCACGCGGTACGGGATCGCCGCGGTGGCGATCTTTTTCCGTGTCCGGGTGAGGCGCTTGGCAACCGCGGCTTCACTGGTCAACAGCACCGCCGCGATCTGCGCCGGCGACAGGCCGCACAGGGTGCGCAGCGCCAGGGTCACCTGGGCCTCCAAGCTCAGCGCCGGATGGCAGCAGGTGAAGATCAGCCGCAACCGGTCATCGGCCACCACACTCTCGGGCGGCAGGTCGGGAACCGTGAGTTCCACGCTGGCACGCTCCTTTTGCGCCCGGGCGCCCTCCCGGCGCAGCAGGTCGATGGCAACTCGGCGCGCGGTCACCGTGAGCCAGGCGCGTGGCTCGTCAGGCACCCCGGTGCGGGGCCACTCCCGCAAAGCCCGCAGCGCGGCTTCCTGCACCGCGTCTTCGGCGATAACCAGCGAGCCGACCGTCCGGATGAGGGTCGCCAGAATGCGCGTGCCCTCCATCCGGACGGTTTCGGCGAGTGCGGCGTCGGTTTCCATCACCGACAGGATGACTAGCCGCCGAATTCGATGACCGGACGCACTTCGACGGCGCCGTCCCAGGCCGCCGGGATCTCGGCCGCGATGCGCAGCGCTTCGTCCAGGTCGGCGGCCTCGATCAGGTAGAAGCCGGTCAGGGCCTCCTTGGTCTCGGCGTAGGGGCCGTCGCTGGTGACGACGTCGCCACCACGGGCGCCGCTGACCCGCACCGTGGTGGCGGTGCCGGTGGGATAGAGCGCGGCGCCGCCGCGGATCGCGGCACCGTGGTCCTGACCGAATTTCATGTATTCGGCCATGTCACCGGCCTGTTCAGGCGCCGACCAGTCGACGTCCCGGGTGTAAGTGAGTGCGGCGTATTGCGGCATGGTGTCCTCCTGTACCGATCATGATCCGGGCATTTCCCGATCTCACCAAGAGGACGAACGAGGCGGGGCCGAAGAGGACAAATCCGCCCGAAATTTATCCGACCGGGTAGCCCACCGACTTGATCTCGGTGTACTGGTCGAATCCGGCGATGCCGTTCTGCCGTCCGACGCCGCTCTGCTTGTAGCCACCGAACGGTACGTCCGCGCCGTAAGGTGCACCGCCGTTGACGCCGATGAAGCCGGCCTTGATCCGCCGCGCCACCGCCAGCGAGTGCTCGAGCGAACCCGACATCACGTTGCCGGCCAGGCCGTAGACGCTGTCGTTGGCAATCCGGATCGCGCCCTCCTCGTCGTCGAAGGGGATGACCGAGAGCACCGGGCCGAAGATCTCCTCCTGCGCGATCGTCATGGAGTTGTCGACGTCGACGAAAAGCGTTGGGCGAACGAAGAATCCCTTGTCGAATCCGGTTTCCGCGTCCGGTCCGCCGACCAGGGCGGTGGCCCCTTCTTCGACGCCCTTGCGGATGTACCCCATGACGCGGTCGCGCTGGCGCTCCGAAATCACCGGGCCGCACAGGGTTCCGGGATCCTGGGGGTCACCGCAGGTGACGTTCTCGTAGATGCTCTTGAGGATCGCCACACCTTCGTCGTAGCGCGACCGCGGCAGCAGCATCCGGGTCGGATTGGCGCAACCTTGCCCGGCGTGCATGCACGGCGCGATGCCGATCGCGCAGGCCAGTCCGAAGTCCGCGTCCTCGAGCACGATGGTGGCCGACTTGCCGCCCAGTTCGAGGAACAGCCGCTTCATGGTCGCGGCGCCCTTTTCCATGATCCGCTTGCCCACCACCGTCGAGCCGGTGAACGAGATCAGGTCGACCTTGGGCGACAGCGTAAGCTCTTCTCCCACAAAGTGATCGGACGCCGTGACCACGTTGACCACGCCGGCCGGGATGTCGGTCTTCTCGGCGATCAGCCGGCCCAGCCGGGTGGCGTTGAACGGGGTGTTCGGCGCCGGCTTGAGCACCACGGTGTTGCCGGTGCCCAGCGCCTGGCCGAGCTTGTTCAGCGTCACCTCGAACGGGAAGTTCCACGGCACGATGGCGCCGACCACACCCACCGGCTCCCGCCACTGTCTGATGGAGGTGTTGGCGCCGGTGAGGCTGATGACGCGGTCGCCGAGATCTGTTTCCCACGGGTAGTCGTCGATCAGCCGGGCCGGGTACCTCAGCCCGTCCTGGAGCGGGGCGTCCAGCTGCGGCCCGAAGGTGATCGCCCGCGGCGACCCCACCTCGAGGATGAGCTCCTCGCGCAGCTCCTCCTTCTCCTCCTCGATCGCGTCGTGCAGCTGCAGCAGACAGCGCTTGCGCAGCTCGCGGTTGGTGGACCAGTCGGTCTCGTCGAAGGCGCGCCGGGCGGCGTCGATGGCCCGGTGCATGTCCTCCCTGGAGGCGTCGGCGACCTCACCGAGGGACTCCTCGGTCGCCGGGTTGATGTTGGTGAACGTGCCGGCCTGGCCGTCGACGAGCTTGCCGTCGATCATCATCTTCGGCTCGAACCGGACCTTTACAGTGTCAGCCATATTTGTTCAGCTCTCTTTTGACAAGGCGCTGGTGAGAGCGCCGGGACGGAAACGGCCACCCGTTAGACAGTAACTCTACGGTGAGCCTTACCGGAAAGCACCCAATGACCTACCGAGGATCGAACAGGACGGGTACCGACGTGGGCGACCGGAACACCTGCCCCCGGATGTGCGGGTCGTCGGCGTGGGGATCCAGCCGCAGGTTGGGCAGCCGGTCCAGCAGCAGGTTGATCGCCGTTCGCATCTCCAGGCGCGCCAGGTGCATGCCCAGGCAGACGTGGACGCCGTGCCCCCAACCCAGATGGGCCCTGGCCTGCCGGTAGATGTCGAACCGGTCGGGATCGGGATAGCGATCCTCCTGACGGTTCGCCGAACCCAGCATCGGCATCACCGTGGCGCCGGCCGGGATGGCCACCCCACCGAGTTCGGTGTCGCGGGTGGCCACCCGGGTGATGGTCAGCAATGGCGGCTCCCAGCGCACACCCTCTTCGATCGCCTGCGGCAGCAGCGACCGATCCGCCCGAATGGCTTCGAGTTGCCCGGGATCGGACAGCAGCGCCAGCAGCAGGCTGCCCAGCGAACGGTACGTCGTCTCCACTCCGGCAGGCAGCAAGAGCCGCAGGAACGAGAAGATCTCCTCGTCGGCGAGCTTCTGTCCGTCGATCTCGGCCGCCGCCAGGGCGCTGATCAGGTCATCCTTCGGCTCGGCGCGACGGGCTTCCAAGATGGGCGCGAAGTACTCGCACAGTGCCGCCGCGGCCGCCAGCCCACGTTCGGGGTTCATCAGCCAGCTCAGCAGCGAGATCGACCAGCGCTGGAACTGGGGGTAGTCCTGTTCCGGTAGGCCCAGCAGGCCCGCGATGATCTGGCTCGGATAGTCGAAGGTGAACTCCTTGACCAGGTCTGCTCTGCCGTTGGGGGCGAAATTGTCGATCAGGCTGTTCGCCACCCGGGCCACCAGTTCGTCCTGCCACCGGGCCAAAGACTTCTGCGAGAAGGCTTTTGACACCAATGAACGCAGCCGGCCGTGCACGGGCTCGTCCATCCCGAGCATGACGCCCTCGCCCAGCACCGGCCCGAACGCGGCGATGACGGCTGCCGAGGAGAACGTCTCGTTGTCCCGCAACATCTGCTGGACGTCCTCGTGGCGGTACACGATGAACATCGGCAACGACTCCTCGTGCGGCAGCGCGCCAGAGGTTTCCAGCCGTTGCACCGGTTCCTCGCGACGCAACCGGGCCAACTCGGTGTACGGGTCGCGCACGTCGCCGGAAATCGCGGCGTCGAAGGCGCCGAAGTCTTCCAGATCGTCGAATAACTGTTCCATTGTCAGTCCCCTTCAGTCCCCTTGTTGTTGGCCGCATTTCGCTTTGCGACAACTGCCGCGAGGAGATTCAGCACCGGCTGCGGAAGAACACGCGCAGTGAGAACCATCGCTCGTTGTCCAGCCGTCAACGGGTACGCCCCGCCCCGCATCGATCCCTGCTTCGGTATGCCCAACACCAGCCGGGAGAGGTGGTGCATGCCCGCGGCGGGCAGCACCCTGTTCAGCGCCAACAGCATTGAGGCATCCGGACCCACCCCGCGGCGCCGGAACGGCTTCGTGTCATTGAGGGCCTTGAGAAGTCCGTCGGCGAACCGCTCGGGTGGCCTGGCAAGCCGCATCGCCAACCTGCCCCGGGTGTCCATCGTGTTGTGCAGCCGGGCGTAGGGGCCGGCGAAGTCGCGGTCGTCAGTAGTGCCGGCGTCGGTGATGATCTCGGTGTCGTAGGTGCCGGCCACCAACACCGTGACACCGAGACCGAACGGCGCGATCTCACACGCCATCGACTCGCCCCAGCGCTCCAGGGCCCCCTTGGCCGCCGAGTACGGCGCGGTGGCCGGCTGGCCGCGTACCCCGGCCGCGCTGGACACCAGGACGATGCGGCCTTCGCCCGCGGCCCGCATGGCAGGCAGCAGCGCCTGGGTGAGCGTGACGGGACCCAGCACACTGGTGGCGAACATCTTCTGCCACAACGCCGTATCCGTCTCCTCGACTACTCCAGCGGCGGAGATCCCGGCGTTGTGCACCAACCCGTAGGGGGTGCCTACCGCTTCGTCGATGGCCTTCGCCGCCGCGGAGATCGAGGCGGCGTCGGTGAGGTCGAGCTGCACGGGGATCAGCCGTGGGTCATCGTCGGCCGCTCCGGTCGCCTTCTGCAGCAACGGAAATGCCCGCTCCGGGCTGCGCATGGCCGCCACCACCCGCCATCCGTCGCGATAGAGCCGGACCGCCGAGGCGAACCCCAGTCCGCGGGAGGCGCCGGTGATGACGACGCTACGCGGCTCACCCATGCTGACTGGGGGCTGCGCAGGCACCCGAGCCGGGAGGCGGCGGATCGACGTGCGGCCGTCCGTCCGGCTCCCCGCTTGCCCAGGTCGACCAGATGCCGACCGAATACGGACCCAGGGCACCGGCCTTCTCGTAAAAGCCCTGCGGATCATAGACTTTGGCCTCGGGGAAGGGCCACGGGCAGGCGACCGAGGTCGCTGCGTGGCTCACCTTGATGGCCCAGAACCAGGCCCCGTAGGCGAAATACGACACGTTGATGATCGCGAACATCACCAGGAATGTGCCGAGCACCGGGCGGCCCGGAAATAGCCTGGCCTTGGCGGCGAGCTTCTCCGCTACCGATTTCCCGGTGTCGTCGCGGTAGCACAGGATCGCCGCGGGCACCATCACGAACGTCACCGAGAAGGACTCCCAGATCAGCGGGAACTGGAATGTCGTGCCGGTGAACACCGAGCCCCAGGGAATCACCTGGGAATAGATGTACATCCCCCAGTGGATCAGCGTGTTCTCCAGGAACGCGTCCATGACGAAGCCGATCGCACACGTGATCAGCCCCAGGCTGACCAACGGATGTTTCGACACGAAATGCTCTGGGCTCCTTCGGGCCTGCAGCTTGCGCAGGATCCATACCGCCGGGAAGTAAGGGCCGAAGTAGAACATCACGTAGCCGAACACGACGAACGGCTCCACCGTCGGCGACACGGACACCAGCGGCCAGGACTCCGGCCAGTGGATGAGATCGGGGTTGTAAACCGCGAACGGCGCCCAGTTCATGATCGGGTCCTGCCAGACGATCAGCGTCGTGCACAGGAACATCAGCATCGCCGGACTACCCGGATTCCGCCGCCAGCCCCTGATGAATACCACCAGCAGCACGATCAGCGCCACCGCGGTGGCACTGTCCAAGAACGTGATGTAGTCCAGCCCGAACATGAACTCGACGGGACGGGGACGGCCCTGCACATTGGGGTTGGCGACGCGCGGGTCCAGGGCGGTCCGGCAGTTGACGAGGAAGAACAGCGCGAACGCCGCCAGCGCGACCGCCGCAATCCACCTGCCCCAGTTCAGTTTTCCGCGTCGGTCCGCCGGAGCCGGCTGGTCTGTTCGTACCGGTGCGGCCATGTCGTCAGCCGTCCTCTCCGAAGCGGTCAACCAAGTGCGAGTTGACGCCGTCGGCGTCGAGGGTGCGCGCCACCAGATAGCCCGCGCCCATCCAGGCCCGGCGGGTCCACTTGCCGAACGACACCCGGGTGCCGGGCGCGCCGGACGCGGCCGGCAGCATCTTCACCCGTTCCAACGCCTCTTTCACGCCGCGGGGGCTCAGCGGATGCGCGTCGCTGAAGGCGCGTACCAGCGTGGCCGCGACGTCGCGATTCACCACGGTCACGCAGAATTCGGGACGACTCCCGTCGTACTTCGCGGCGTAGGCATCCAGGAAGTCCTGCCCGATCTTGTTCGCCTCGTCGTACTGGTCGACTCCGGTCCAGCCCATGAACGCGTTCCACATGATCGGGTTGACCCACGCGTTCTGCCACGCGGTGGTGGTGAAACGGGGCGGGTCCCAACCGAGCGATTCGAGCGCCGGGTTGATGAAGACGATCCCGAACCCGAATCCCAGGTGCACGATCGCCTCGGACTTCGCCTCGTGCAGCGTCTGCACCGCGGCGTTGATGTCTTGGGCCGTCTGGGCGATCGAAACTTCGGCCACGATGCGAATACCTTTGCGCCGACAGGCGCTTCGCAGGTTTTTCAGATAGCTCTCACCGATCAGGCTCTGCTCGACCAGCACGCCGATCTCGGAAAGTTCTCGTTTGGCGATCAGGTCGGCCAGGAAGATAGGCTCATCGGTCATCGAACCTTGCGGGAAGGCGAAGGTCCATTCTCCCAGCCAGTCGTCGGTGCCGGTCACGCTGATAGCCGGAACCTTGAATCGTTCCTCGATCGCTTCGCGCAACGGCACGCAGTTGTCGGTGATGTTCGGGCCGAAGACCACCAGGCAGCCTTCATCGACCAGTTCGCCGTACGCGTCGATCACCGCCTTCACCGAACCCTTGGGCAGGCCCTCCACTTCGCGATAGATCATCTGCACCGGGCGGTCCATCTCACCCTGGGCAAGTGCTTGTTCGAAAATGAGGGCGAACGTCCGAGTGAATGAGGCGAACAGGTCCTCCGGAAAGCCCGGCGGGAGCTTGAAGTCCATCAGGTAGCCGACCTTGATCGGCTCCGCGGTGCTCTCGTAGGACATATGACCTCCCTGACTCGCTACTCCCCGCAGCGACGAGATGAGACCTAATATTTGTTCAGACGGTAGCCGCGGTGATAGACAGCGTCAATCATCGGCCGGATCCGCGCTGGCCCAGATAGACCTCGATCATCTCGCCAAGAGCCCTACCTACCGCCACGTCATCGGTCAGGGGACCGGCGATCGCGGCGCGGGCCGCCTCGGCCATGCCCAGCCCCTCCGCGATGAGCCGGCCCGCGGCGATCAGCACCCGGGTCGAGGCGACCTCGCGCAGTCCTCCGGTCTCCAGGCGGCGGACAGCCTGACCGAACCGAACCAGTTCAGCGGCGGTCGCGGCGTCCACACCCGCCTCGTGGGCGACGATACCCTGCTCGATATCGGCTGTCGGGAAACCGAATTCGAGGGCGACCATGCGCTGACGGGTGGAGTCCTTGAGGTCCTTCAGCACGCTCTGATAGCCGGGGTTGTAGGACACCACGAGTCCGAATCCCGGTGCCGCGTCCAGCGTGACGCCCAGGCGCTCGATGGGCAGCTGACGCCGGTGATCGGCGAGCGGATGCAGTACCACGGTGGTGTCCTGGCGGGCTTCCACCACTTCGTCGAGGTAGCAGATCGCGCCCTCGCGCACGGCTCTGGTGAGCGGACCGTCGACCCACACGGTCTCGTCGCCCTGCAGGAGATAGCGACCGACCAGGTCGGCGGTGGTGAGATCGTCGTGGCACGCCACGGTGATCAGGTCTCGGCCGAGGTCGTACGCCATCGCCTCGACGAAACGGGTTTTGCCGCAACCCGTCGGCCCCTTCAGTAGGACGGTGAGGTGCTGCCGGTAGGCGGCCTTGAAGACGGCCTCTTCATTGCCGACCGCCTGGTAGTAGGGCCGCATCCGCTCCGCCTGTTGTCGAGAGGCGTTCGGACCGGCGCGCGCGGCGAGTGCGGACTCGTGGACCATGACCTCCCTGCTGCCTTCTTTTCTGTGATTGCCCGGAGACTATCCGGAACAGATGTTTGTTTTCAAGGCTGACGAAGCGGCCGTTGACTTTCGGCGCACCTCCGCCGAGCGCAGGGCGGACCGGAACAGTGGGCCGACGACACCGGCGAGCTGGCCGGGGCGGGCGATCACCGCATGTGCGGTGCTGCCGAACACCCGGCGCAGGGATGGCACATCGGTGCCGGCTCCGATCGTCAGGCACACACAGCCGGTTCCGCGGCGGCGGGCCTCGGTCAGCGCGCGGCGGGCATCCGCGGCACCGTAAGGCCGTTCGTATCCGTGGTCGTAGGCCAGACCGTCCGACAGCACCACCAACAACCGCCGCGCGGTACCGCCTTGAGACTCCAAGACCGTCGAACCGTGGCGGATGGCGGCGCCCAGCCGCGAGAACGCTCCCGGTTCCAGACTGTTCAGCCGCCTGATGACCCGAGCGTCCAGGTGATCGTCGAAACGCTTGACGGGGATCATGCTGACCGCTCCCCTGCCTTGCGAGTAGTAGGCGTAGAGGGCCACCCGGTCGCCCAGATCATGCAGCGCCACAGTGAGATTGGCGACGGCAGCGCGCTGTTGCTCGTGCACCGTGCATCCCGCAGTTCCCGGCTCGGCCGCCGAACCCGACACATCGAGCAGCAGCAGCACCGACAGGTCCCGCCGCCGGCGCAGGCTGTCGAGATACACCGACTCGTCGGCTACCGCCCCGGCCAGGACGTCGACGCGCGCCTCGACGGCGGCGTCGATGTCGATGTCGTCGCCCTGGGACTGGCGGTGACAGCGGTCTAGCCCCATGCCCAGCCGCGACAACGGGCGTCGCACGCCGATCGCCGCGTCGATCTCCTGGGTTGCCGTCGGGTCGATCGTGGGCTCGACCTCCCGCACGGTGCACCATGCGGAGCGGTAACGCTTGCGGGTGACGTCCCATTCCGGGTACCGAACGCCGTCGGATTGAGCGGCCCGGTCGTCGGCTTCCTCGCTCGAGGTTGCGGCCAGCGATGATACGGCGTGCAAACCCCTTCTGCCGGAGTCTGTTCGGTGCGTCGGGCTGTCCGACCCGGGCGGGCCGCCGCCGCTGCCGGTCTTGCGCGCCGACGAAAGCATCTTCTTCAGCCACTTGCCTATGAAGCCGCCGCCGCCCACCGGGCTGGTGAACAGATCCGGATCGTCGGAGTCATCCGTCTCACCGTCATCGAGCTCGTCCAGTTGGCGCGGACTGTCACTTCGCGGAACGAGTTGTGGCGCAAGCGGATCCTGTTGTGCGGCCACCCGGGCGTGAATCGCCAGTACCTTCGACGGGCGGATCACGCCGAATGCCGTCTGCTCGTCGATCGGCTCCCGTCCGCCGGCGATGCTCAGCGACCGCTTCGGCGAGTCGCTGCGACTCGCGATCTCGCGGCTTCCCAGCGCCATCAAGGTGCGCGGCAGCAGATCGGAATTGGCGACCAAGGCGCGGTGACCCTCGATCGCCAGATAGCGCCTGGCCAATCGACCATGCCGGACCAGGGACCGCATCACGTCCGGCTCCAGGCTGCCCGCGGCGATCAGCGAGGCCTGCACCGCGACCGCCTCCAACCGGGCCCGGCCTGCGGCGGAGCCGTCCACATAAATCGTCTGACCGTCCGTCCAGGCAGATTGGCCGGGTGGCAGCTGAGCCACCGCAACGGTTTTGCCCGCCAAGGCGGAGGCCACCATGTCCAGTGACTGCGGCCGGTCGGCCCGAACGTCGTCCACACCCACCTCCGAACGACCCGCTGACCCCGGATTGACCAAATATCTGTTCCAACGTAAAGTCCGGTTCAGGCGCAGTCAATCAAGCTCAGACCAATACGGGGTTCGAACGCAGACGTGGACTTCTCATACCCGGCCGAGGTGGAGCGGTTCCGTGCTGAACTGCGGGCCTGGCTGTCGGCAAATCTGACCGACGAACTGATAGCCGCCCGGCGACCCTCGGGCCGCGACGACAGCGCCTTCGACAAGCTGCGCGCGTGGAACGCGACCATGGCCGACGCGGGCTGGGCAGCCGTGTCCTGGCCGGTCGAGTACGGCGGCCGTGGCGCCGGGGTGCTCGAACAGCTCGTCTACACCGAGGAAACCACACGCGCCCGGGCGCCGTTGCCGCTCAACGTGATCGGGATGAACAACATCGCTCCGGCGATCATGCAGTACGGCACCGAAACGCAGAAGAAAATTCTGCTGCCCCGGATGATGCGCGCCGACGACATCTGGTGCCAGGGCATGTCCGAACCCGAGGCCGGATCCGACCTGGCCGCGCTGCGCACCAGAGCGGTGCGCGACGGCGACGACTTCGTCGTCTCCGGGCAGAAGATCTGGACCTCGCTGGGCCACAAGGCGAAATGGTGTCAGCTGTATGTCCGCACCGACCCGGACGCACCGAAACACAAGGGCATCTCCTGCCTCATCGTGGACATGACCCTGCCCGGCATCGAGGCGCGGCCGCTCGTGACGCTCAACGGCGACAGCGATTTCGCCGAGGTCTTCTTCCATGACGTGCGGGTACCGGCCGACGCGCTGCTCGGCCCGCTCAACGCCGGCTGGCAGGTCGCCACGACGACGCTCAGCCACGAACGCGCCGGGGCGGCACGGCTGTACGCGGAGCTGGAACTGCGACTGGACGAACTGGTGGCCGACCTGGCGCTGGCCGGGGACGCCCTGAGCGATCCGGTGGTGCTGCGGCGTCTGGGCGAGATCGCAGTACGCATCAAGTATCTCGAAGTGCTTTGCCAGCGGTCGATTTCGGCCGCGCTGCACGGTGGGCCGGAAGTCACGGCGTTCGGGTCGGCCAGCCTGGCCAAGACGGTGTGGGGCGAGATCGGCCAGGAACTCGCCGCATTGGCGTTCGACGTGCTCGGTACTGATGGCGCGCACGGCCGCTGGGGTGACTACCGGTTGACCTCGCGGTCGCTGACCATCGCGGGCGGCACCACCCAGATCACCAAGAACATCACCGCCCAGCGGGTACTGGGGTTGCCGCGCAAATGAACCTCGAACTGGATGGAGAACAGGTCGCGCTGCGGGACACGGTGCGGCAGTTTCTCGCTGAGCGGGCGTCTGTTTCGGGCCACGTACGTCCGATGCTCGACGATCCGACCGGAACCACGCCGGCGGTGTGGCGGGGCCTGGCCGAGCTGGGCGCGACCGGTGTGCTGGTGCCGGCGGAGTTCGGCGGCACGGACATGACGATGGTCGAAGCGGGCATCGTCGCCGAGGAGCTCGGCGCCGCCCTGCATCCGGGGCCGTGGTTGTCGACTGCCGTGGCGGCCGCGCGGGTGCTGACCGCGGCCGGCGGCCAGGCGGCCGGCGACCTGTTGACCGGGATCGCCGACGGCACCAGAGTCGTGACGGTGCTGGGCTTGGGCGAGCAGACAGAAAAGCTCCTCGTTTCGGGAGAAAACGGGGGCTTTTGCGTCTGCTCGCCACCACTGGCGGCGCCCGACGCGGCGGCGGCCGATGTGCTGTTGGTCCTCGACGGCTCGGCGCTCTTCGCCGTGGAGTCCGCCGCGGCCGGCGTCTCGGTGACGGCCGAGCGCGGTATCGACCAGACCCGCAAGCAGTTTCGGGTCGAGCTCGACGATGCGAGCGCGCAGCGACTGGGCACGCTGTCGGCCGACGACGTCCAAGCCGTCACCGACGACGTGTTGATCGCCGCGGCCGCCGACGCGCTGGGGGCTGCCCGCGCGGTCATGCAGATGGCCATCGAATACGCCAAGACGCGAACCCAATTCGGGGCGCCCATCGGATCCTTCCAGGCGATCCAGCACCTGTGCGTCGACATGTTCGAGACGGTCGAGTTGGCGCGCAGCGGGGTGATCCACGCGCTGTGGGCGGCCGAGAACTCGGCTGCCGAACGGCATCTCGCCGCCATTCGAGCCAAGGCCTTCGCCGGGCGACTGGCTGCCGTCGGCGATACCGCCATTCAGGTGTTCGGAGGTATCGGCTACACCTGGGAGCACGACGCCCACCTCTATCTCAAGCGCTTGCTGAGCTGGAGCGCGTTCGGCGGAGGGTCGGACCGCTATCTCATCGAAGTCGGTACTCGCCTCGCCGCTAAAGGGCCGGGGTGACCGCGCCCGGCCGTCGCCTACGATGGGTTCACCCTTTCGCCGAACGCCTCTCAGCAGCACGTTTGCCCCGGCAAGTCTGATAGCCTCTACCAAAGATTTGGTTCAGCAGGAGGACGAGTTGCGCACGTTGCCGGCACCGCGGTCCTCCGCTCCCCGCCGGCCATGACCGACAGCGCAATCGAAGCCGGAACGCGCCGGGCCGAGATCCTCGAGACAGCCGCGTCGCTGATTGCCTCCTCGGGCCTGCGGACCTCGCTGCAGGAGATCGCTGACGCCGCGGGCATCCTCCCGGGCAGCCTGTACCACCATTTCGAATCCAAAGAAGCGATCCTGGTCGAACTCATCCGCCGCTACCAGGCCGACCTGGCGCGCATCGGGCAGAACGCCCAGGCGAAGCTGGACGAGCCGGACCCGCGTCCCCCTGCCGAGAAGATCACCGAGTTGGGATCGGCGATCGCCAACTGCGCGGTGCGGCATCGGGCCGCCCTGCAGATGTCGTTCTACGAAGGCCCGAGCGCCGATCCGGAACTGATGAAGCTGACACAGCAGCGGCCCACCGCGATTCAGGAGGCGATGCTGCAAACGCTGCGCGCGGCCCGGTGGAGCGGCTACATCAAGGCCGACATCGATCTCCCGACGCTGGCCGACCGGATCTGCCAGACCATGCTGCAGGTCGGGCTCGATGTCATTCGGCATAATTCCTCCGCCGACCAGGTGGCCGCCCTGATGTGCCGAATCACGTTGCAGGGATTGGCCTCTCAGCCACCCAATGACGGGACGCTGGACCGATCGAAGGCGTTCGCCGCGGCTGGCGACGTCATTGCGTCCTGGGCCGACGACAGCGAAGCCGATCCCAGCGACAAGGCGGCCCATCTGCGGGCGGTGGCGCGGGCAGAGTTCGGCCGCAAAGGATATGAAGTCACCACGATCAGGGACATCGCGTCGGCAGCAGGCCTGGGAACGGGCACCGTGTATCGCGTCATCGGATCCAAAGACGAACTCCTGGCATCGATCATGCGCTCGTTCGGTCAGAAGGTCGAAGCCGGCTGGATGGAGGTGCTCCGCTCCGAGGCGACCCCGATCGAGAAGCTGGACGCGCTGAGTTGGGTCAACGTCAATGCGCTGGAACAATTTTCGGATGAATTCCGGATCCAGCTCGCCTGGATGCGCCAGTCGCCGCCGAACACCGCCAACCCGGGCTGGTTGTACACCACTCGGCTGCGGCAGATGAAATCGCTTCTCTCCGAAGGTATCCGGTCCTCAGAAATTCGCATCGAGGCGCCCAGCATCACCATGCTGGCCCGCAGCATCATCGGGATGCAGTGGATACCGGAGAACATCCTGCGCGCGGTAGGCACCCGGTCGTCGCTCATCCTGGCTCGTGACACCGTCCTGCGCGGTGTTGCCATTCGCGCCGGACAGTAGCCGGAGTAGCGTCGAAACATGGCGCACATCATTGTCATCGGCGGCCACGGCAAGGTCGCGCTGCATCTGGCCCGGATCTTGACCGGGCGTGGTGACCAGGTGAGCTCGGTGTTCCGCAACCCCGACCACGCCGACGAGGTAGCGGCCACCGGGGCCAGCCCGGTCACCGCGGACATCGAGCACCTCGACACCGGCGCCCTGGCCGACCTGCTGGCCGGGCACGACGCGGTCGTCTTCACCGCCGGAGCCGGCGGCGGCGACCCGGCACGCACCTATGCCGTGGACCGCGATGCGGCGATCCGCGTGATCGACGCCGCGGGCCGGGCCGGCGTCAAGCGGTTCGTGATGGTGTCGTATTTCGGCGCGGGCCCCGGACATGGCGTGTCGCCGGAGAATTCGTTCTTCCCCTACGCCGAGGCCAAGGCCGCGGCAGACGCCCACCTGCGTGCCAGCGAGCTCGACTGGACCGTGCTCGGCCCGGGTCGGCTCACCCTCGAAAGGGGCACCGGACACATCGCGGTCGGCAAAGCCAAGGGTGAGGTGTCGCGGGAAGACGTGGCGGCAGTCGTCGCGGCCGCTCTCGCCGACGACGCGACCATCCGCCGCACCATCGACTTCAACAACGGCGACGTGCCGATCGCGGACGCTCTGGCGCCCGTGCGGTAACCGCACCCGGCCCGCGGAGTAACCTGATCCTCGCAACTGGTCTGCCGACGCCCTCGCGGCGCCGGCATCGAGCGAGGTCCTAACGCCTCGCGAGAGGGAACCCGGTGAGAATCCGGGACTGTCCCGCAGCGGTATGCAGGAACGACAGCCGTCACACGCACTGGTCCGCATCGGACTGGGAAGCGACGGCCAGTAGGTGCACCTTTTCGGTGCGCGCCTGTGAGTCCGAAGACCTGCCAGGTGTGCCGGGCGCGCCGCGCCCGGCGGCACATCGCCTCGTGGAATGGGCGTTTGGCCAGCCAGCCGTGGTGGTACGCGGGCTCTGAGAGCACCAGCGCATCGCCCCGACTGTCGGCTGCGCGTCCGCGGGCGGTGACCATACCGTCGAATGAAGGACCGCTCGTGACCGCTCAAGCCCGTTCTCCGAAGTTCACCGCCACCATCACCGGTTCCCCCCGCATCGGCCCGCGCCGCGAACTCAAGCGCGCGACCGAGGGTTACTGGGCCGGCCGCACCAGTCGCTCCGACCTGGAGTCCACCGCGGCCAAGCTGCGCCGCGACACCTGGTCGCAACTGGCCGCCGCCGGCCTCGACTCGGTGCCGGTCAACACTTTCTCCTACTACGACCAGATGCTGGACACCGCGGTGTTGCTCGGCGCTCTGCCCGAGCGGGTTGGCGGCATCGCCGACGAACTGGACCGCTACTTCGCCGCCGCGCGCGGTACCGACGAAGTCGCCCCGCTCGAAATGACGAAGTGGTTCGACACCAACTACCACTACCTCGTTCCGGAGATCGGTCCCTCGACCCAGTTCTCACTGCACCCGGACAAGGTCCTCTCCGAGCTGAAAGAGGCTCAGGGGCAAGGCATCCCGGCGCGCCCCGTGATCATCGGGCCCGTCACCTTCCTGCTGCTGAGCAAGGCGGTGGACGGCGCGGGCGCACCGATCGAGCGACTACAGGAGCTGATGCCGATCTATTCCGAACTGCTGTCACTGCTCGCGGACAGCGGGGCCCAGTGGGTGCAGCTCGACGAGCCGGCGTTGGTCACCGACATCTCCCCCGACGCGCCCGCGCTGGCCGAGGCGGTCTACAACGCGCTGGGCGCGGTGGCGAACCGCCCTGGCATCCACGTCGCCACCTACTTCGGCGACCCGGGTGCGGCGTTGGCGGGGCTGGCCCGCACCCCGGTCGAAGCGATCGGGGTCGACCTGGTCTACGGCCCCGACACAGCGCTGGCTGCCGTTCCCGAGCTGGCCGGCAAGACACTGGTGGCCGGAATCGTCGACGGTCGCAACATCTGGCGCACCGACCTGCAGGCGGCGCTGGGCAAACTGGCCGCCCTGATGGGACCCGCCGGGGCGGTGGCTGTTTCGACGTCGTGCTCAACGCTGCACGTGCCGTACTCGCTGGAGCCCGAGACCGATCTGGACGACAACCTGCGCAGTTGGCTGGCGTTCGGGGCGGAGAAGGTGCGTGAGGTGGTCGTGCTTGCCCGCGCGCTGCGGGACGGTCGCGACGCCGTCGCCGAGGAGATCGCGGCCTCCAACGCCGCGGTGGCGTCGCGCAAACAGGACCCGCGCCTGCACAACGACCAGGTGCGCGCCCGAATCCGGTCGATCGTCGCCTCCGGCGTCCACCGCGGCGATCCCGCAGAGCGTCGCGCCAGCCAGGAGGCGCGCCTCGAGCTGCCGGTGTTACCGACCACGACGATCGGTTCCTACCCGCAGACCTCGGCCATCCGCGTCGCGCGGGCCGCGTTGCGCTCCGGGGAGATCGACCAGGCCGAATACGAGCGGCGGATGAAGAAGGAGATCGCCGACGTCATCAAGCTGCAGGAGCAGCTGGGCATCGACGTGTTGGTGCACGGTGAGCCTGAGCGCAACGACATGGTGCAGTACTTTGCCGAGCAGCTGGAGGGCTTCTTCGCCACTCACAACGGCTGGGTCCAGTCCTACGGCAGCCGCTGTGTGCGTCCGCCGATCCTGTTCGGCGATGTGGCCCGCACCCACCCGATGACGGTCGACTGGATCACTTACGCGCAGTCGCTCACCGACAAACCGGTCAAGGGCATGCTGACCGGGCCGGTCACGATCCTGGCGTGGTCGTTCGTGCGCGACGACCAGCCGTTGGCCGACACCGCCAACCAGGTGGCGCTGGCGATCCGGGACGAGACGGTGGACTTGCAGTCCGCAGGTATCGCCGTGATCCAGGTCGACGAGCCGGCGCTGCGGGAGCTGCTGCCGCTGCGGCGTGCCGACCAGGACGAGTATTTGTCCTGGGCCGTCGGGGCTTTCCGGCTGGCCACTTCCGGTGTGGCCGACTCGACCCAGATCCACACCCACCTGTGCTACTCGGAGTTCGGCGAGGTGATCGGCGCGATCGCCGATCTGGACGCCGACGTCACGTCGATCGAAGCGGCCCGCTCGCACATGGAGGTGCTCGACGACCTCAACGCGATCGGCTTCTCCAACAGCGTGGGCCCGGGCGTCTACGACATCCACTCCCCACGGGTGCCCAGCACCGAGGAGATGGCCACGTCTCTCAGATCCGCGCTCAAAGCTGTTCCCGCTGAGAGGCTTTGGGTGAACCCGGACTGCGGCCTGAAGACGCGTGACGTCGAGGAGGTGACCGCTTCGCTGCGCAACATGGTGGCCGCGGCGCGTGAGGTCCGCGCCGGGGCCTAGCCCCGCGAGCAGACGCAAAATCGCGTTCCGCGGCCGCGGAACATGCGATTTTGCGTCTGCTCGCCCCTAATCCTCCACCACGACGGGGACGTCGTCGGCCCAGGGCTGGCGGGTCACCATGTCGGCCACCCGGACATAGCCATGCTCGAATTCGCCTGTTGCGGCATCAACCAACCGGTACCGCTGGATCTGCCGGTGGATCGGCTGCGCGTCCAGCAGGACCACCCGCACCTCGCCCGGCTCGAATCGGCAACGCCGTTGCATCGCGGCGATCAGCTGCTCGTTGTGCATGTGGCCGTCACCGAAGTTCCAGCCGATCGCGGTGCTGCAGATGCGTTCTCCGTCGGTGATGACGTAGTCGTCCTCGTTCTGTCCGGCCATCGCGCGATGGGCCAAGGTGAACAGTGCCCGGCCGTGAGTGTTCATGGCGCGGAACGCGTATCCCAGGTACATCGGGATCTCGGCTCGGTCCTTGCCGTAGAACCGCTCCAGCTGGGCCTGCGGCATGCTGGCGATCGCGACGATGCCCCGGGCGATCTTCTCGCTCGCCGACGGCTTGATGCACCACAGCGTCGTGTCCCAGTTGCCGGCGTAATAGCGCATGCCCGGCAGGAACGAGATCTTGCGCGGGAACATGTTGCCCAAAATCACGGTGCCCACCAGCAGGGTGAACAGAATCGCCACCGGCGCAAGGTGTTTGACGTCGCTGATGCCCAGCTGAGCATGCCCGACGAACAGCGAGAACACGCCGAAGATCATGAACACGTTCCACTCCAGCGGAACCCCCATCGGGATCGCCGTCAGGATGCCCAGGTGGAAGCACACCATGACGATCGCGGCCACGGTGGTGGGCCATCCGCCGTGGGAGAAGAAAAGCGCCAACGGCACGAACATCTCGATGAACGTGCTGATGTGAGCGAACATCCGCGATAACAGTCCGGGCCGCAGGTCATCGGGGAACTTCTCGAAGAACATCCGTTTGATGAAGCGCGGCCGGAACAGCGGATTGTTGGACATCATCGTCGAGATCACGAACGGGAAGTGTTTGTTCAGTTTGGACGTCGCCGCGCCCATCCAGATCACCAGGAACACCAGTTTGGCCGCGACGATCATGTCGACACCGCCGAACAGGAACGTCACGGTGAGCGACCCGTAGACCTCACCGCGAGCGGCCAGGAAGATCACCTTGTCCCGCAACCCCGCGGCGCCGAGCACCAACAGGATCGCCACGATCTGCCACATCGGCAGTACTCCGACGCGAGTGCCCAGCGCCGGTATCGGCCCCGTTCCATCGGTGAACAGCGCGGTCACCAGCAGCACCAGCAGCAGGGCATACAGCGCGACGTCGACCGGCTTGCGTTTGGTGCCGAAAGTCAGCGGGACGCGATCCGGCCAGGGTGGCAGCCGGATGGTGCCGAACCGCAGCCAGTAGAGGATCGAACCCATCGGCGGGAAGAACCGGTTGTTGAGCGGCCCGAACCCACAACCCAGCCCGACCACCTCGAACAACATCGTGTACAACACGACCTTCTCGAACACGATCGGCTCGGCGTACCAGGCCCGGACGTTGGTGAATCCGTCAATTCCTTTGGTGCTCAGCACAATCAGCCAGGCAACCAGAATGTAGAGCAGGATCTTGACGACGTAGAACAGGTGCATCACCACTGGCGTGCCGAAGCCCACCTCGGCCCAGTGGCGGGCCATCGGGCGGATCTTCTCGCTGCGGGTGCCCTTGCTCCATTCGGCGATGTCGACCTCGGGCAGCTGGGGCTTGAGAAATCCCATAATTTGACAGATTAGAACGTGTTCTAGGCGGATGCCCAGCCCGGCCCACCGAATCCTTGGTCAGCCGCTGTGGCGGGCGATACCGTGAGGTACAGGTGGCGAAGGGAGTGGGAGCATGCGTAGACCCCGGTACCTCAGATGGGCGGTCGCGGGGGCCGCGGTACCAATCGCATTCGTCCTCGGCAGCGGGCCGGCACAAGCGCAGGCGCCGTCCCCGGGTGACTCATGCACCGTGCTGCACGCGACCACCCAGGACGCCGAAGGCAAGACGATGTGGTGCAACCCGACGATGACGGGCAGCCACAGCCTGGTGTGGCAGTACGGCGGACCGGGCTAGGGCTGACTCCGGCCGGTGCGCCTTCATAACGTTCGTGCCCGACGCAGCGCCGAACATTTTCCCCGCGGTGAGCACCTCGCGTGGAAGATCGCCGAGGTAGCCGCGGACCCGGTGGCGGTGCCCGCCGAAACCGAATCCATGGTGATCAACCGGATCATCGACAACGCGGCGGTATCGGCGGCTTCGGTGATCCGGCGGCCCCCGACCACTGCGCGCGTCCAGGCTCTCGCTCACCCGCGTCCGGCCGGCGCGAAAGTGTTCGGCGTCGTGGGCGACTACTCACCGGAATGGGCAGCCTGGGCCAATGGCGTCGCTGTGCGCGAACTGGACTTTCACGACACGTTCCTGGCAGCCGACTATGCCCACCCCGGCGACAACATCCCGCCCCTGATGGCCGTCGCTCAACATCTTCGGGTGAGCGGCGCGGATCTGGTCCGCGGCGTGGCCACCGCGTACGAGATACAGATCGCCCTGGTGAAGGGAATCTGCCTGCACGAGCACAAGATTGACCATGTTGCGCACCTGGGTCCGGCGGCGGCCGCGGGCCTGGGAACCATGCTGCGGCTCGACCGGGACACCATCTACTCGGCGATCGGTCAGGCCTTGCACCTGACGACCGCCACCAGGCAATCACGCAAAGGACTGATCTCGAGCTGGAAGGCCTTCGCGCCCGCATGGGCCGGCAAGGTCGCCATCGAGGCGGTGGACCGTGCCATGCGTGGCGAACCGGCACCCGCCCCGATCTGGGAGGGCGAGGACGGAGTGATCGCATGGCTACTGGCCGGCCCGGAGCACACCTATCAGGTGCCGCTTCCCGAAGCGGGCGAGGCCAAGCGCGCCATCCTGGAGAGCTACACCAAGGAACACTCCGCTGAGTACCAGAGCCAGGCGTTGATCGATCTGGCCCGCCGGATGCGCGGCAAGATCGGTGATCTGGATCAGGTCGCGTCCGTGGTGCTCCACACCAGTCACCACACGCACAACGTGATCGGGACCGGGTCCAATGACCCGCAGAAGTTCGACCCGGATGCCTCGCGCGAAACGCTGGACCACTCGGTGATGTACATTTTCGCCGTCGCGTTGCAGGACGGAACCTGGCACCACGAACGGTCTTACGCGCCGGAGCGGTCGCACCGCCCCGACACCGTCGCATTGTGGCGCAAGATCTCCACCGTCGAAGATCCCGAATGGACCAGGCGCTACCACTCCCCCGACCCGGCGCAGAAGGCATTCGGCGCCCGTGCCGAGATCAGGTTGCGGAGTGGCGCGTTGATCGTCGACGAGATCGCCGTCGCCGATGCACATCCGTTGGGAGAACGGCCCTTTGATCGAGAGCAGTACCTGGCGAAGTTCACCGCGCTGGCCGACGGCGTGATCGATGACGCTGAACAGCGCCGGTTTCTGTCGGTAGTGGCGAATCTCCCGCAAATGACCGCCGGCATGCTCGGCGCGCTCAACCCACTCGTGGATCCGTCCGTGCTGGACAATGCGCCCGCAGTTCCGCCCGGTATCTTCGGATAAGCGATCGTCGGCAACAGATCACCGAAAGCTGTTCCAGGCCAACGCAAAACAACCCGAACCAACGTCGACTCTTCCGAAACCCGTTACCGCGGTGCCATGATTCGGTGTAGCTTGCTGCTGGGGCGCACAGGGGTCTACGAGGAGCGGGGCAATGACGGATGTCGATTATTGCGTGGTCGGAGCCGGATTCGCGGGACTGACGGCCGCACTGCGCCTGAAGCAGGCCGGTCACTCAGTGGCGCTCCTGGAGGCTCGCGACCGCGTGGGTGGGCGCACGTTCACCGTGACCCGCGACGACGGGGTGTGGGTCGACCGCGGCGGGGCATGGATCGGACCGGGCCAGGACCGGATCTATGCGCTGATGCAGGAATTCGGCGTGCCGGAGTACAAGCAGCACAACGACGGTGACGCCATGATGATCGTCGGCGGCAAGAAGCGCCGCTACGGCGGCAAGCTGCCGTGGACGATGAGTCCGTGGGCGGTCGCCAACCTGGGCATCGGCCTGATGAGCATCGAGCAGATGTGCAAGACGATCCCGCGCGAAGCCCCCTGGGAGGCCGAAGAGGCCGCGGAGTGGGACCGAATGAGTATCGGGGACTGGCTCGAGCGCAACGTGATGTCCAAACCGGCGCGCGAGATGCTGGACATGGTGCTGGGCGGCACCTACACGTCGACGTCGGCGGAAGTGTCGCTGTTGTGGATGTTGCTGCAGATGTCCTCGGCCGGTGGACCCACGTTCGTCATCTCAGGCAAAGGCGGCTCTCAGGACGCCCGCCCGGTCGGTGGGATGGGCGCCATCTACCGCCCGATGGTCGCCGCGTTGGGCGACGCACTGCACTTGTCGCGGCCGGTTCGCACCATCATCCAGGACACCGACGGCGTCACGGTCCAGTCAGACGGGTTCTCGGTGCGCGCCTACCGGGCCATCGTGGCGATCCCGATGGCGATCGCCGATTCGATCGTCTACGAGCCCGCACTGCCGGCGGACCGGGCGTTTCTCAATCAGCGCATGCCGAGCGGCGCCGTCATCAAGACCTCGCTGATCTACGACAAACCGTTCTGGCGCGCCGACGGATTGTCCGGTCAGTCGGCCGCACCCGGGACCGCCGCCACGCTGACCATCGACGCGTGCACCGACACCGGCAGCCCGGGGATCATGTGCGCCATCACCGAGGGGCCCGCCGCCCGCCGGTTGACCGACCTCAGCGAGTCCGACCGCCGGGCAGCCATCATCGGCGAACTCATCGACAGGTTCGGCGAATTGGCGCGCACACCAACGGAATACCACGAACAGAACTGGTCGCTCGAGCGTTATTCCGGCGGTGGGATGATCAGCCACACACCGACCGGTGTTCTCACCGAGTACGGTCACGCACTGCGCGCACCCTGCGGCAGGGTGCACTGGGCGGGCACCGAGAGTTCAGCCGTCATGTGCGGCTGGATCGACGGCGCGATCCGCTCCGGTGAGCGCGCCGCCGCCGAAGTGGTTGCAGCGCAGACTTAGCCGACCCCGGTACGCGGAATCACGCTGGGCCGGTTCTGCGTCACGTGCGGACTCGCGCCGCCGCGGCCCATCATCCCGCCCGGCATTCCAGCGCCCGCACCACCGGCCCCGGCCCCCATCGGCATCGGCATCATCGGCATCCCGCCCCCGGTTGGCATCGAGGCCTGCATCGAGGCGGGGGTGGGCACCCCGTGCATCGCCGAGCTGGCCATGCCTTTCGGTGCTGACCCCACCCACGTCGGCGGCACCGACATCGCCCCGACCATGCGCGCCTGGCCCAGGCTGCCGGACATGCCCGCCCCCAGGCCCGCGCCTCCGCCGAGTCCCTTCATCGCCGGAGTGGTGTCGCCGACGAATTTGGTCGCATCGGCCACACCGGTTGTGGCGCCGGCCAATCCGGCGGTGCCGGCGGTCGCCGATTGTCCCGCCTGCATCAGTGGACCGATCATCATGCTGGCCGGCATCGCGCCCAGCTGGGCCACCGACGCGATCGACTGGATCGGCAACGCCGAAGCCGCCGATTGCACACCGGCCACCAGCCCCGGCGCCGCTCCGGTGACACTTTGCAGAGCCGGGCTGATCGCGGCCGACGCCGTGGTCGCCAGGCCGGTGAACTGCGCACCGATATTGGCAGCCAGGCCGGCAAGGTCAACCGGCGGTACAGCGAACGGGGTCAGACTCGCGGCCACCGCCGTCGCACCACCGTGGTAACCGACCATAGCCGCCACATCCTGCGCCCACATCTCCGCGTAATCGAACTCATTGGCCGCGATCGCCGGCGTGTTGAAGCCCAGGAAATTCGTTGCGATCAACGTCATCAACGACACCCGGTTCGCCGTCACCACCGCCGGGTGCACCGTCGCCGTCAACGCCCCTTCGAACGCCGACGCCGCCGTGCGCGCCAGCCCCGCCGCCGCGTCCGCCTGACCCGCGGCCAGCGTCATCCAGTCCTGGTACGGCAGCGCCGCAGCGGCCATGGATGCCGCCGCCGGGCCCGACCACGGCCCGCCCGTCAGACCGGAGATCACTGAGCTGAACGACTGGGCCGAGGACGCCAGATCCGCCGCCAATCCGTCCCAGGCTGCCGCCGCCGCATGCAGCGGACCTGGTCCGGCCCCGCTGAAAATCCTCGAAGAGTTGATCTCCGGAGGCAACCACGCAAAGTCTAAAATCATCGCAACCCCAACCCCAGCGAGCGGTATCTCATTACTGTCCCCATTTGTCGCCTCGCAAGGTCATGGATTCAGCTGACTTTCAGCAACATCGCAGCCCGTTTCAAGGCAGTGCCGGCAAGCCACCGATCGCCTCCGCAAGCTGTTCGGGCAGGAAGGTCAGCAGACCCGGCAGGATGCCGCCGAAGGCTGTACCGAAAAGCGGGATGGTCCCCGTCGTGCCGAAGATCTCGAGTGTGAGCGACGCCGTCCGCGCGGGGGCCAGGATCCCGCCGAGTGGCACGTTGGTCGTCGTCGTCAGGTCTCCCAGCGTCACCGAAAGCGGCAGCGTCGCTTGGCCGTTGAGGAATCCGTCCAGCACGGCTGCGGGGGTGTCGAGCAGCGCCGCGCCGGCGCTCAACACATTGCCGGTCTGCAGCGCACCGAGCACGGCGTTCGCGCTGTCGCAGAACGCGTTGGCGGTGGTGACGACCGGGCCTATCGCTTCCAGGCCGAGGACCAATGGCAGGCCCACATGCAGGTCGCCGGTGACCAGGTCCAAGGTCTGCGAGGTGTCGGTCAGGGTGTTGATCACGTTGGTGAGGTGTTGCGAGATCTGAGCGGGAACCGAACCGGAAGGGAGCATATCGGTGAGATTCTGCGCCATCTGCCCGGGCAGGCGCAGGATCGGCAAAAGGTCGCCCAGCGTGCCGGTCGGTGTGATGTTGATGAGCAGGGTCGTCGGGTCCTGGCTGGCGGATAGACCCGTCAGGAACAGGTTTCCGAATCCGGTCGCGACGCCGCGGACCGCGCCCGTGACATCGCCCGCAGCGAGCTGCTGCGTGGCGGCCTGCAACGCGGCGGGAAGCGCACTCACACCTGCGCCGAAATCTTGAGCGGCGTTGACGAGTGCGGTGGAAACCGTTTGTGCATAACCGATTTGCTGACCAAAGACGGCCTGCGCGAACTCGAGTTGATTGCTGGCGAACTGGCGGAGGAACGGCGCCGGATTCGCCGCGACGGCATTCTCCAGCGCTTGCAGGTTGGTGGCCGTATTCGCGAAAAGTGTTCGATAAGAGGATGACTCGGCGCTCGCATAAGCGACGCCCGCGCCGTTCAGCGACCCGGCGAAATGCTCGCCAAACGCGTGCGCTCGGGCATGAGCGGCTTGGAAGTCCGCGCCGAAACTGGCGAACATCGTCGCGACCGCATCCGATATCTCGTCCTGAGCCGCGGTAGCGATCGCGGTGGTCGGGCCGGCCGCGGCAGCGACAGCCTCGGTCAGCGAGGCACGAAGGCCCGCCAGATCGTCGGCTGCACTTTGCAGCAGTTCGGGCACCGCGATCACATACGACATATGAACCCCCCTCGAATGATTGAGTTAATTGAAGAGACCCGACTTCGCGTCGCCCTTGTTGAAGAATCCGGAGTCGTCGTTGCCGGAGTTGCCGATACCGGAATTGAAGACGTTCGAATTTCCGATGCCGATGTTGTCGAAGCCGGTATTTGCGATGCCCGCCAGGAAGCTTCCGTGATTGTTGATGCCGACGTTGTTGCCGTTGCCGGAGTTTCCGAAGCCGGATTCGAACGCCAGGCCGGTGTTCATGAACCCTGACGTATCGCCGCCGGTGTTGAAGAACCCCGATGAGTCCAGGCCGCTGGTGCCGAAGCCGGAGCTCTTGACCCCGACCGGCGTGATGACACTGCCGAAACCGGTGTTGAGGTTGCCCGAGTCGAAGCCTCCGGTATTGCTGCGGCCGGCATTGGCCCATCCGGTGTTGATGTCACCGGCATTGAAATCACCGGTATTCAGCGAGCCGGCGTTCATGCTTCCGGTGTTCTGGAAGCCGGCATTTCCGTAGCCCAGGTTCTGCGAGCCGCCGTTCCCCAAGCCCATGTTGTTCGCACCGGCATTGCCGAGCCCGAAGTTGTTGAATCCGGCATTCAGCGCGCCGGTATTCCCCTGGCCCGCGTTACTGAGCCCTGTGTTGAAGCTGCCCGAGTTCTCCAGGCCGAAGCTGTGGTTGCCGGAGTTGAAGATGCCGACGTTGCCGGTGCCCGAGTTGAAGAAGCCGATGTTGCCGGTGCCCGAATTGCCGAAACCGATATTGCCGACGCCCGAGTTCAGCGCACCGATGCCCACCTGGTTGTCCCCGGTGAGGCCGAAGCCGATGTTGTTGTTGCCGGTGTTGCCGAAGCCGAAGTTGTGGTTGCCGGTGTTGGCCAGCCCGACGTTGTTACTGCCGCGATTGCCCAGGCCCATGTTGGCGTCGCCGCGGTTGCCGTTGCCGACGTTGGAGCTGCCGAGGTTGCCGTTACCGAAGTTGCCGTTGCCGAGGTTGCCGCTACCGATGTTGCCCTGGCCCGAGTTTCCTGCTCCGGTGTTGTTGAAGCCCGAGTTGCCGCTGCCTACGTTCTGGTTGCCCCGGTTGCCGTTGCCGACGTTGCCGTTGCCGGAGTTGCCGCTGCCGAGGTTGGCGTCACCGAAGTTGCCGTTGCCCACGTTGCCGTTGCCGTGGTTGCCGCCGCCGACGTTCTGGCCGCCGAGGTTGCCGAGCACCGCCTGTATCTGCGCCAGACCGGGCAGGCCCGGCAGCGTCTGCTGCAGCGGTGCAAGCTGCGCGACTGCCGCCGAAGCCCCGCCGTGATAGCCGGCCATCGCAGCCACATCCTGAGCCCACATGTCCTCGTAGGTGGCCTCAGCGGCAGCGATCGCCGGTGCGTTCTGGCCGAACAGATTCGAAACCACAAGCGAAACAATGTGATTGCGAGTAGCCGCGACCATTGCGGGATGGACCGTGGCGGCCAGCGCCGCCTCGAACGCCGACGCCGCGGCCCGCGCCTGACCGGCGGTGCCCTGAGCCTGGGCCGCCGCTTCCGACAGCCACCCCAGATACGGGGCGGCCGAACCGGCCATGGCGGCCGCTGCCGGACCCTGCCATACCTCCCCCGTCAGCCCCGACGCCACCGCCGCGAAGGAGCGCGCCGCCACGTCGAGTTCACCGGCCAGCGCGTCCCATGCCGTCGCTGCCGCCAACGTGGGTCCCGGCCCCGCACCCAGATACATCCGCGCCGAATTGATCTCCGGCGGCAACACCGCGAAATTCATGCCAGTCGTCCCTCCTTGCGGAAGTCAACGATGCGCGGCGGCGGCGATACGAACGTCGGCCACAGGACGTAAATCCGGTGCCGGAGGGGGTCGTAGGTCGGGTTGGTTGAGGGTCGTACCCACCCCCCGCCCCACGAGCGTCCGCAAAATGCCGGCCACGGCGGGCGTGTCCCCGGCAACACGCGGGCGCTCGCGGACACCAGCGCCCCGCGGCCAGATAGCGAACTTTTTGGACTCATGTTGAACCGTTGCCGGCCTCCGTGCGTGACACTGGGAGTCACAGGCACGGCATGAGGGCAGTGTGAATCGGGTTTGACATGTGCGTGAGCGAATTCCTGCCGACGAGAACAGTGACCCTGTTGCTCGCCGATGCCGAGCGCTCGGCACCGTTATGGGAAAACGTGCCCGAGACGAGGGCGGGCGACCGGGAAGACGTCCGCGACCTCGTGTCGGACATCATTGCCACGCACGGCGGAGCCGGTCCGGTCAGACCGGACGCCGAAGACAGCAGCGCCGACTCTTTCCTGGCCGTTTTCGCCCGGGCCACCGACGCACTCGCGTGCGCGATCGATTTGCAGCAGGCCCCGTTGGCCCCGATCCAGTTAAGAGTCGCGGTGCACACCGGCGAGGTACATCTCGAAGGCCCGGGCATCTACACGGGACCCGCCGTCGACCGGGCGGCGCGGCTGCGCGATCTGGCACACGGCGGCCAGGTGGTGGTCTCGGGCACCACCCACGACCTTGTTGCCGACCACCTCCCCGAGGACGTCTGGCTGGCCGACCTCGGCGCCCATCAGTTGCGCGACCTGCCCCGCCCCGAACGCGTGGCGCAGCTGTGCCACCCCGACCTGCGGATCGAGTTCCCACCCTTGCAGGGGTCCAAAAACGCTGCAGCACAGAATTTCCCGGCGCAGTTGACCCGCTTTGTCGGCCGCGCTGCCCAGATCAACGACGTACGCAAGTTCCTTGCCGACAATCGGCTGGTCACCCTGGCGGGTACCGGTGGCGTGGGAAAGACCCGCCTGGCGGCGCAGATCGCCGCACAAGCGGCACCCGAGTTCGGCGGCGGCGTGTGGTTCGTCGATCTGGCGCCGGTGAGCCGGCCCGAGGTGGTGCCGGTGGCGGTGTTGCGTGCCCTGGGATTGCCCGACCAGCCGGGCCGTTCGGCGATCGACACGCTGGTGCGGTTCCTCGGCGAGCGGGACGCGCTGGTGGTTCTGGACAATTGCGAGCACCTGACCGATGCCTGCGCCGCACTGGTCCGCGGGCTGTTGGGCCAGTGCCTGCACCTGACCATCTTGGCCACCAGCCGGGCACCCATCGGGGTTCCCGGAGAGCTGACCTGGAGGGTGCCGTCCCTGTCGCTCTCCGACGAAGCGATCGAGCTGTTCATCGACCGCGCCCGCCTGGCCCGGCCGGACTTCAGCGTCACCCCCTCCGACGTGGCAGCGGTGCAGGATATCTGTGGGCGGCTCGACGGCCTGCCGTTGGGAATCGAGCTTGCGGCGGCGGCCGTGCGGGTGATGTCGCTCAGCGAGATTCTCGACGGGCTGCGCAACCGCTTCCGGCTTCTGACCGAAGGCGGGCCGGCACGGCGCCGTCACACTTTGGGCGCATCGGTCGACTGGTCACACGCTCTGCTGACCGAACCCGAGCGAATGTTGTTCCGCCGCTTGGCCGTATTCAGCGGAGGCTTCGACCACGAAGCCGCGCGCACGGTGTGCGCCGACGCAGATCTGGCGCCGCATCAGGTTTTCGATCAGCTCGCCCTGTTGGTTGATAAATCACTGGTGCTGGCCGAAAGCTCAGCGGAGCGGACACGCTTCCGGATGCTGGAGACGGTGCGGCACTACGCGATGGAAAGGCTGCGCGAATCCGGTGAGGCCGATGCGTTGCGCGCACGCCACCGCGACCACTACGGGCGGATGGCCGCCGCGTTGGACAGCCCCACCGACGGTGCCCACCAGCGCCGGATCGAACAGGTGGAGACCGAGATCGACAATCTCCGGACAGCGTTCGCACATTGCTGCGACCACCGCGAACTCGAGCCCGCGCTGGAACTCACTTCGGCGCTGCAGCCG
The DNA here is from genome assembly GCF_031583025.1 of Mycobacterium sp. Z3061. Taxonomy (NCBI): domain Bacteria; kingdom Bacillati; phylum Actinomycetota; class Actinomycetes; order Mycobacteriales; family Mycobacteriaceae; genus Mycobacterium; species Mycobacterium pumcae. Next base: position 5,337,347 of record NZ_CP134062.1, read on the forward strand.
CTCTGGCTGACGCGGGGGCGCATCCAGGAAGGGCTGGCGTGGTTCGACGCGGTGCTCACCGACCGCAGCGCGCCGTCCGGAGTCTCACCGGTGGTGCGCGGACGGGCGCTGGCTGACAGAGCCGCCTTGGACGCGTCGCGCAGCGTTCATGACAACCTCGAGCAGGCACAGCAGGCGGTGGCCATCGCCCGCGACATCAAGGATCCGGCGCTGCTGGCCCGCGCGCTCACCTCGTGCGGCGCGATCAGTTCCTACAGCGCCGACTCGGCCCGCCCGTACCTGTCCGAGGCGATCGGCATCGCCCGCGATCTCGGCGACCGGTGGCGCTTGACGCAGATACTCACGTGGCAGGCCTACGGCGCGTTCTACGCCGGTGACCCGATCGCCGGCTACGCGGCTTCCCAGGAGGGGCGAGACCTCGCCGAGGAGATCGGCGATCAGTTCCACGCCCGCTCGTGCCGGTGGACGCTGGGTCTGGCGCAGATGATGAAAGGCGCTCTTGCCGAAGCGATCACGCAATTCCGCGAAGTCACCGCCGATGCCGATGCGGCGCACGACGTGCTGTTCCGGTGGGGCAGCCGGCTCGCGCTGTGCAACGCTCTGGCGTTCCGCGGTGACACAACAGCAGCCACCGCCGCCGCCAAGGCATCCCTGGCAGCCGCGGCGGACCTCTGGCCACACAATCAGGGATTCAGCTATGCAGTCCTGGCAACCGCCGCCGTGGCCGCCGGCGATGTCGTGGGCGCGGCCGCGGCCAGCGAGGCGGCCCAGGAACTGCTCAGCGTGCAGGGCGAACTGGCCGGCGCCAATACCAACCCGATGGCCGAAGTGGCCCTGGCGCGCGGCGATCTCATCACTGCGGGCCGCTGGGCCGACCAGGAGGTCGCGGCGTCGTCGGGTTGGCATCTGGCGCGGGCACTAACGACGCGCGCCCGCATCGCGATCGCCAAGCACGAGCCGGATCAGGCCGAACGGGATGCCCACAAAGCACTCGCCTGCTCCGCCGAACACGGCGCGCACCTGGCCGTGCCGGACATCCTCGAATGCCTGGGCCGGCTGGCCGCGGACGGCCTGGGCCACCGGGATGCGGCACGACTGTTGGCCGCGGCCAACCAGATTCGCCTGGACCTCGGTTGCGTCCGGTTCAAGGTCTACGACGCCGACTACCACAGCATCCTCGCGCAATTACGGGAAGCTCTGGGCGACAGCGTATTTGACGAAGCGTGGCGGGAAGGCGAAGGCCTGTCCCTCGACGAGGCCGTCGCCTACGTGCGGCGCGGACGCGGTGAACGCAAGCGCCCGGCCAGCGGCTGGGCGGCACTGACTCCAACCGAGCGCGATGTCGTCCGGCTCGTCGCGGAGGGCCTGGCCAACAACGAAATCGCGGCCCGGCTGTTCGTTTCCCGGCGGACGGTGCAAACCCACCTCACGCACGTATACGCCAAGCTCGGTATCAGTTCCAGGGTGCAACTCGCCCATGAAGGTGTCTCCCACGGCTGACGCCGATATACGACCCCTCAGCCGCCCGATCTACGTCCTCTGACCGACGTTCCTCATCGCACCATCCCGCACTGTCGAGTCAATCCTCGACGTTCAGGAGTGCAGCAATGTCGTTTGTATCGGTAGCGCCCGAAATGGTGGCGGCAGCGGCCGCGGATGTGCAGAACATCGGAACCACACTAAGTACCGCCAGCGCGGCGGCAGCAGCCCCGACGGTCGGCATAGTGGCGGCCGGGGCCGACGAGGTGTCGGCGGCCATCGCCACCCTGTTCTCCGGCCACGCGCAGGTCTATCAGGCGCTCAGCGCCGAGGCCGAGTTGTTCCACCAGCAATTCGTCCAACTGCTGAATGCCGGCGGCGCCATGTATGCGAGCGCGGAGGCTGCCAACCTCAACCCGCTGCAGAGCCTCCTCGATGGCATCAATGCCCCGGTCCAGGCCGCCACCGGTCGTCCGCTGGTCGGAAACGGCACCAACGGCGCCGCCGGGACGGGCCAGAACGGCACCGCCGGCGGGTGGTTGATCGGTAACGGCGGCGCCGGCGGGTCCGGTACCAACGGCGGCGCCGCCGGTGGGGCCGGCGGCGCGGGCGGGGCCGGCGGGCTGATCGGCAACGGCGGCGCGGGCGGCGCCGGCGGGACTTCGCTGGCCGGTCCGGGTGGGGCCGGGGGCCACGGTGGGGCCGCGGGGCTGTTCGGCTCCGGCGGGGTGGGCGGTGCCGGCGGCAACTCGGAGGCAGCGGCCGGGGCGGGCGGCGCGGGCGGCAACGCCGGACTGCTGTTCGGCGCGGCCGGGACCGGGGGCGGCGGCGGTCACGCTGACAGCATCACCCAGGCGGGCGGGGCCGGGGGCGCAGGTGGGGCCGGCGGCCTGTTCTCCAACGGCGGGGCCGGCGGAGTCGGCGGAACCACCGTCGGTGGGTTAGGTGGGGCCGGCGGGGCCGGCGGCGCGGGCGGGACGTTCGGGGATGGCGGCGCGGGCGGCGCGGGCGGAGTCAGCACCGGCGGGACCGGCGGGCTCGGCGGGGCCGGCGGCAGCGGTGGGGCCTTCGGTGCGGGCGGTCACGGCGGCAGCGGCGGACACGGCTCAGTCAGCGGTGGGGGCGGCGGGGCCGGGGGCAACGCCGGCATGCTCAGCCTCGGACCGGGCGGCGCCGGCGGCAACGGCGGCGGCGAAGCATCACCCCGGCGACCGGCAACGGCGGGGCCGGCGGAGCCGGTGGCAACGCCGGCCTGCTGTTCGGCGAAGGCGGGACCGGCGGCAACGGCGGGTTCGGGCCCACCAACGGCGGCAAGGGTGGCGCCGGCGGCAACGCCGGGCTGATCGCCGGCTCGGGCGGCGCGGGCGGCGCCGGCGGCGACGCCGGAACCGCTGCGGGCGGTGCGGGGCACCGGCGGCGGCTCCGGGCTGATCGGCAACGGCGGCAACGGGGGTAGCGGAGGCACCGGCCAGGCCGCCGCCGGCAGCACCGGCGGCGCGGGCGGCGCCGGCGGCAACGGCATGCTGATCGGCGACGGCGGCAACGGTGGCAACGGCGGCCTCGGCGCGACGAAGGGCGGGGCGGGCGCCGGCGGCATAAGCGGCCCGTTGCTGGGCCTGGACGGCTTCAACGCGCCGGCCGGCACCAACCCGCTGCACACCCTGCAGCAGCAGGTGATCAATGCCGTCAACGCGCCCGTTCAGGCGGCGACCGGCCACCCGCTGATCGGCAACGGCGCCAACGGCGCCGCGGGAACGGGCGCCGCCGGGGGCGACGGTGGGCTGCTGTTCGGCAACGGCGGGATCGGTGGCTCCGGCGCCGCCGGCGCCACCGGCGGCCACGGCGGGGCCGGTGGCGGAATATTCGGCACCGGCGGCGCCGGCGGGGCGGGTGGCGCATCGACGACCACCAACGGGGGTGCCGGCGGGGCGGGGGTAACGGCGGCCTGTTGGGTTCCGGCGGAACCGGCGGCGTGGGCGGAAGAGCGCCGAGCAGCGCCACCGGAGGAGCCGGCGGCGCGGGCGGCAACGCGGGCATCCTCGCCGGCGCCGCCGGCAGCGGCGGCGACGGTGCCGTCTCCTTCACACCGGGCGTTTCGGGTGCCGGAAAGGGTGGTGCCGGAGGCGCCGGCGGCGCCGGGGGTTGTTCGCCAGCGGTGGCGTCGGCGGGGACGGCGGGTTCGGCCAGACCAGCAGCGCCGGCGGCAACGGGGGCAACGGGGGCCTGTTCTCAGGCGGCGGGGACGGCGGTGCCGGCGGGGCCAGCAATCTCAACGGCGCCAGCGGAGCCGGCGGCAACGGCGGCAACGGCGGTTTGTTCGGCGGCGGCGGCAACGGCGGTGCCGGCGGGTTCGGCCAGACCACCGCCGGCGCCGGCGGGCGCGCGGCAACGCCGGCATGCTGAGCGTCGGCGCCGTAGGCGGGACCGGCGGCGCCGGCGGGAGCAACAACGGTGTCGGCACCGCCGGGGCGGGCGGCGCCGGCGGCAGTGGCGGCATGTTCTTCGGCGACGGCGGGGCCGGCGGCGCCGGCGGTGGCGGCGGGTTCGTCGCCGGGACCGGCGGCAGTGGCGGCAATGGCGGCATGCTCATCGGCTCCGGCGGTGCGGGCGGCGCCGGCGGAGCCGGGCGCCTGGGCGACTCCGGCGCCGCTGGTGGGGCCGGTGGCAGCGCCGGAGTGATCGGCAACGGCGGCGACGGCGGCGCCGGCGGGGGCAGTCTCGGCGGCAAGGGCGGTGCCGGCGGCAACGGCGGCACCGCAGTGTCGATCGGCGACGGCGGCAACGGCGGCAACGGCGGGCCAGGTACACCGCCCGGCACGCCAGGCACCGGCGGCACCGGCGGGCAGTTGCTCGGCCAGAACGGAAACAGCGGCCTGGGATAACGAGCCGGGGCGATCTACGACCCCTTCCGCGCGTTATCTACGTCCTTCGACCGAAGTTCTCCGACGCACGGCGCCGCATTCTCATTCCACAACTCCAGTGCTCAACGACGACAGGAGATGGCGATGTCGTACCTGGTAGTGGGTCCGCAAATAGTCGCGGCGGCCGCGGCGGACCTGAACAGCATCGGATCGGCACTGAGCGCAGCCAACGCTGCGGCGGCGGTTCCGACCACCACCCTGCTCGCGGCCGCGCAGGACGAGGTGTCTGCCGCACTGGCGGCACTGTTCTCCGGACACGGCCAGGCTTATCAGGCCGTCAGCGCTCAGGCGGCGGCGTTCCATGAGCAGTTCATGCAGGCGTTGAACACCGGCGGAGCCATGTATGCCGCCGCCGAGGCGGCGAACGCCTCCCCGCTGCAGACGCTGCTTGACGGGATCAACGGCCAGATCCAGGCCGCGACCGGTCGCCCGCTGATCGGCAACGGCACCAGCGGCGCGCCGGGGACCGGGCAGAACGGGACGCCCGGCGGCTGGCTGATCGGAAACGGCGGGGCCGGCGGTTCGGGCAAGGCCGGTACCGACGGCGGCGCCGGCGGGGCCGGCGGGGCCGCAGGGTTCCTCGGCAACGGCGGCGCGGGCGGCGCCGGCGGAGCCGCCACCACCGGGACCGGCGGAGCAGGTGGCCGAGGCGGGGTGGCCGGGATGATCGGCGCTGGTGGCGCCGGCGGGGCCGGCGGAAACTCGGTCGCCGGCGCAGGCGGTACCGGCGGGGCCGGCGGCAGCGCCGGCATGCTCTTCGGAGCCGCCGGGATCGGGGGCGCCGGTGGATCCACGCAGAGCCTGACCGCGCTCGGCGGAGCCGGCGGCGCCGGGGGTGACGGCGGGATGTTCTCCAGCGGCGGAGCCGGTGGGGTCGGCGGCTTCAGCTTCGGCGACGGTGGCGCCGGAGGGGCCGGCGGCGGGGGCGGCCTATTCGGGCCGGGCGGCACCGGCGGAACCGGTGGCACCAGCATCGGTACCGCCGGTGGCGCTGGTGGCGCCGGAGGGGCCGGCGGCATGTTCGGGGCCGGCGGCACGGGTGGTTCCGGCGGCCACGGCGCAACCGCCGGTGGGCCGGCGGGACTGGCGGCAACGCGGGCATGCTCGGCTTCGGCGCCGGCGGCGCCGGTGGCATCGGTGGAGAGGGCGTCACGCCGGGCGGAATCGGTGGGGCGGGTGGCGCCGGGGGCAGTGCCGGGATGATGTTCGGCGACGGCGGGGCCGGCGGCGCAGGCGGGTTCGGCGCGACGAACGGCGGGAAGGAGGAGCCGGCGGCAGCGCCGGCACGCTCAACGGCTCGGGGGAGCGGGGGCGCCGGCGGCCAAGGTGGAACCACCAACGGCGGGGCCGGCGGTGCCGGTGGCGCGCCCGGCATGATCGGCAACGGCGGTAACGGCGGCAGCGGCGGCGCCGGCGGCACAGGAGCCGGCGGAAAGGGAGGCATCGGCGGGGCCGGCGGCGGGTTCGGTACCGGGTTGATCGGTGACGGCGGCAACGGCGGCAACGGCGGCACCGGCACCACTCCGGGCGAGGCCGGCGCCGGCGGCATCGGCGGCCAGTTGCTGGGTCTCGACGGCTTCAACGCGCCCGCCTCCGCCAACCCGATGCACGCCATGCAGCAGCAGGCCCTGAACAGCATCAACGCACCCGTTCAGGCCATCACCGGGCGCCCGCTGATCGGCAACGGCGGCAACGGGATTGCGGGCACCGGAGCGGCCGGCGGCGACGGCGGTTGGTTGTTCGGTAACGGCGGCATCGGTGGTTCCGGGGCGGCCGGTGCCACCGGTAGCCCCGGCGGCAGCGGCGGCCGCGGCGGAATCCTGTTCGGTTCCGGCGGGTCGGGCGGCGCCGGCGGACCCGGTGTCACGACCGGCGGTGCGGGCGGCGCCGGCGGCTCGGCGTTCCTGATCGGATCCGGCGGCAGTGGCGGTGCCGGTGGGACGGCGGTGGCCCCGGCCGGAACGCCCGGCCCGTTCACCGGGGGCGCGGGCGGGCGGGGCGGCGATGCGGGCGTCCTGTTCGGCGCCGCCGGGTCCCGGCGGGGCAGGCGGTGGCCCCGGTACCGGTGGGGCCGGCGGCGCCGGCGGCACCGGGGGGTTGTTCGCCAATGGCGGAGTCGGCGGGTACGGCGGGTTCGCCGGGCTCGGGGGTGCCGGCGGGGCGGGCGGCGCCGGCGGGCTGTTCTCCGCCGGCGGAGACGGCGGGACCGGCGGATTCGGCACCACGACGGGCGGGACGGGAGGGTCCGGCGGCAGTGGCGGGCTGTTTGGGGCTGGCGGCAACGGCGGCGCCGGCGGATACAGCCTTTCCATCGGCGGAACCGGTGGGCAAGGCGGCAATGCCGGAATGTTGGCCGCGGGTCCGTCGGGCGGTGCAGGCGGTAGCGGCGGGGGCGCCAACAACGGAACCGGCGGCACCGGGGGGACCGGCGGCAACGGCGGTGTGCTGTTCGGCGCCGGCGGGGCCGGTGGCGACGGTGGCGGCGGACTGTTCGGCTCTCATGGCGGCGCCGGGGGCGCCGGCGGCAACGCCGGTCTGCTCAACGGCTCTGGGGGTGCCGGGGGCGCCGGTGGTGCGGGAGGCCCGAACCCGAACACCATCGGCGGCCTCGGCGGGGCCGGCGGCAAGGCGGGGCTCAATGGCAATGGTGGTGATGGAGGCGCCGGCGGGGCAGCCTCCGGAGCGGGTGGCGGCGGCGGTAACGGCGGCAATGCCGTGCTGATCGGCAACGGCGGCAATGGCGGCAACGGCGGAACCGGCACACCAGCGGGTGGCGCCGGGACCGCAGGCAGAGGCGGGTTGCTGCTCGGCCGGGACGGCGATATCCAGTCGGCCTGACCCCGCCGAGTTACGCGGCCTGTTTGGCCGGGGGCCGGTAGAAGATCAGCAACTGCCCGACGGCCCCGGCCAGGCCCAGTCCCACGGAGATGGCCAGACCCTGCCACCCGTCGAACCAGTTCTTGCCGAAGATCAGGTGATCAAGGCTGAGCTTCCCCGCGCCCAGGGTCGCGACGACCACGGCGGTCACCGCCAGCACCAGGTTGTACTCCCAACCCTCCTTGACGATGAAGAAGCCGTTGGACCGGTGCACGGTCCAGGCCGCCACCAGCATGAGCGAGACGAACCCGGCCGCCGGGATCGGAGTCAGCAACCCGGCCGCCAGCCCGAGCCCGGCCGCCGTCTCGGTGCTGGCGGCCACGGTCGCGTGGAACTTGCCCGGCTTCATCCCGATGCTTTCGAACCAGCGCGCGGTACCGGGTATCCGCCCACCGCCGAAGAATTTGTTCAAGCCGTGCGCGGCGAGGGTCAGACCCAGCACCAGTCGCAGGATCAGCAACGCGACGTCATAGGGAGTCATACCGTCAAAGCTAACGGGTGAGCAACAGCGGCGAGCAGCCGAGCCTGGTGATCGGTGTGGGAACATTGCGGGCGTTCCGGCAACGACGAGGAGGTGCATCTTGGCTGGTGCCGCACACGGCCGGCACTCCTCCGCGCGCACGCTGAAAGACGCGGTGGTGGTGCTGGACGGCCGGTCGCGTCACCCGCGGGAGATCCTCGGCAACAAGGGCCACGGCATCGACACCATGCGCCGGCACAATCTGCCGGTGCCTCCCGCCTTCTGCATCACCACCGAGGTGGGCCTGCGGTATCTGACCGAACCCGGACCCACCATCGATGCGATCTGGGCAGACGTCCTGGACCGGATGAGCTGGCTGGAAGAGCAGACCGCGCGCACCTTCGGACGAGGACCGCGCCCGCTGCTGGTCAGCGTGCGGTCGGGAGCCACGCAATCGATGCCGGGCATGATGGACACGATTCTGGACCTGGGCATCAACGACGACGTCGAACGGGCCCTGGCGGACCAGGGCTCCATCGAGTTCGCCCGCGACACCCGCCGCCGGTTCACCACCATGTATCGGCGCATCGTTGCCGCCGATTCATACCCGTCCGACGACCCGTACACGCAGCTGCGGACGGGCATCGAGGCGGTGTTCGCCTCCTGGAACTCCCCGCGCGCGCTGGCCTACCGCGATCACTACAACCTCGACGAACGGCAAGGCACCGCGGTGGTGGTGCAGGCGATGGTGTTCGGCAACCAGGCGGCCAAGTCGGGCGCCGGCGTGCTGTCGTCGCGCAACCCGATCACCGGAGCCAACGAACCCTTCGGCGAATGGCTGCCCGGCGGACAGGGTGACGACGTGGTGTCCGGCCTGGTCGACGTCGAACCGATCACCGCGCTGCGCGACGAGCAACCCGCGGTGTTCGACGAGCTGATGGACGCCGCGCGCAGCCTCGAGCGGCTCAATTCCGACGTCCAGGAGATCGAGTTCACCGTCGAGGACGGCAAACTGTGGCTGCTGCAGACCCGCGGCGCCGAACGTTCGGCGCAGGCCGCGGCGCGACTGGCACTGCAACTGCGCCATGAAGGGCTGATCGACGACGTCGAGACGCTGCGGCGGGTCACGCCCACCGACGTCGAGGCGGTGCTGCAGCCATCGTTGCAACCCGAAACCCGGTTCAGCGCGCCACTTCTGGCCAAGGGCCTACCGGCCTGCCCGGGTGTGGTGACCGGCACCGCCTACACCGACGTCGACGAGGCTCTCGATGCCGCCGACCGGGGTGAGCCGGTCATCCTGGTCCGTGACCACACCCGGCCCGAGGACGTGCTCGGCATGCTGGCCGCACAGGGCATCGTCACCGAGGTGGGTGGCCCCGCGAGCCACGCGGCCGTGGTCAGCCGCGAGCTCGGGCGGGTCGCCGTGGTGGGCTGCGGCCAGGGTGTGGCCGCCGCACTGGCGGGCCGGCAGATCACCGTCGACGGCTACGAAGGCGAAGTGCGGCAAGGGATTCTGAGTCTGGCGGCATGGTCGGAGGACGACACGCCGGAATTGCGCGAGCTGGCCGAGATCGCGCTGCGGGTGAGCCCGCTGCGGGCGCACGCGAGCGGCGACCATCCGCGCCTCGACACGTCCTCCGACGAGGCGTTGCGAGCCGCCCTGGCGGCCGGACACACCGACGTCGTGTCCGCGACGCCACTGATCACCATGCTCAACGCGATACGCTTGCAGTCCGGCTCATGATGGATCTGCAAGTGCTGCAAGCTGTCCGACTGAAGGGCCGGGTCAGCCCCGCCGACCTCGCCCGGACATTGGATGCCGGCGCCACCGAGACCGAGGAGGCGGTGCGCCGACTCGCCGCGGCGGGCCTGCTCATCGAGGGACCCACCGTGCGGATCAGCCCCGACGGACGCGCCCGCCTCGCCGAGTTGCTGACCGCCGAACGAGACGGCGTGGACGCCGCGACGATAGACGCCGCTTACCGCGAATTCCGGTCAGTCAACGCTGATTTCAAGGCGCTGGTCACCGACTGGCAACTCCGCGACGGCCAGCCCAATGATCACGGGGACGCCGGGTACGACGCAGCGGTGCTGGCCCGCCTCGACGACGTGCACCAGCGGGTCACGCCGATCATCGCGGCGGTCACCGCTCAGCTGCCGCGTCTGCGCGGCTACCCGGCGAAGCTGGCCGCGGCGCTGGACAAAGTGAAGACGGGCGACATCGCCTGGCTGACAAGGCCACTCATCGACTCCTACCACACCGTGTGGTTCGAGCTACATGAGGAGCTGATCCTGGCCGCCGGCCTGACCCGCGAACAGGCGGCCAGATCCGGTGACGCGCAGTGACTTACAGGGCAGCGTCCAGTAGCCGCAGATAGTCCTGCACGTCCGGTACCGCCGACTCCGCCGCGTGCACACTGATTGCGACCGTGTCGCCGATGCCGTGCACACCGTGCGTCAGCCCCATCACCGGCGAGAGGCCCGGATAGCCGGCCGTCAGCACCACCGGCACGCCACCGAAGCTGAGATCGGCGGCCCCGCGGTGCACGCTGGACACCACTGTGTTTCCCGACACCTGCTCTGGCCGCACGTCCGCATCGAATTGACTTACCCCCCAACGCAACAGCACGGCAGGCACGGTCGCGAAGGCCTCGTCGGAGGCGCGGGTGGCGGGATGCTCGAAGCGGCGACGACCGTTGGCCAGGTCGGTGGCGATGCGTTGCACCCTGGCGTCGTGGCCGAGTTCCGGGTACAGGCCCACCAAGATGTTGCCGAAGTGGTTGAAGCCCAACGGCGCACCGGGCTTGGCCATGGGCACCTCGGCCGCCAGTGACACCGCGGACGGTCCCAGCAGATCCGACAACGCGGTGGATATCGCCGACAGCGCCGCGACGGTGACAGTCGGACCCTTCAGTTGCCCGCGGCGGCGCGTCAGTGTGCGCATCACCCGCGGTCCCGCCGGTTCGGAGTTGGTGGGCAACAACGGCCGCGACCCCAGCACCGGCGCCAACGATCCACCCTCGGTGTCACGGACGAACCGGCGGTGGGCCCGCGCGGCAACCATGCCCCGCCACGGCAGGAATCCCGCCCGCGGCCGCACGGCCGGCACCGGCTCCTGACGGCCGAACAGCCACGCCGCCATGGCCGACGCACGGGCGCCGTCGGCCAGCGCGTGCGCGACCTGCAACACCGCCACGGTACCTGCACCCTGGACCCCCGGGATGCCGTGCACGGACGCGAAAACGTGTAATTGCCAGGGCTTCTCGCGAATATCCAGCTGATCGCCCGCCAGCTCGACGACGGCGTCCAGGCAACCCGCCCAGCTCTCGTCGGACAGCTCGTGCCGGGCGACCCGGCGCGGTTCGATCGGCGCCTGCACCCAGCGCGGATAGCTCAGCCGGCTGGCCTCCCGGACAACCAACCGCAACTCGGGACATCCCCGGGCCCGGCGCAACACCTGCGCCACTGCCCCGTCAGGATCGGAGGGTTCGCCGCCGAACGCGTACAGCAGGAACTCGTCGTTGGGTATCTTGGCCGACATCCAGTAGAACTGCGCGTCGACGGCGGCCATCCGCTGCCCGGCCGTCAACTAACCGGGATCTCGGGTGTCGGGTGAGCCGATGAAAGCCAGCACCAGTTCGGCGACCTTGTCGGGTTGTTCGAGCTGCAGGAAGTGTCCGGCGTGGGACACGATGGAGACTTCGCTGCCGGGCGGCAGGATGGGTTCCACCCAGTGCGCGAAAGCCGGTGTCATGCAGCCGTCGTCACGACCGTGCAGGTACAGGGTCGGCAGCTTCGGCGGCTCGGTCCAGTACCGGTGCAGTTCCGCGTACTGCGCCGGCGGCCGGGTGTTGCGGATGGTGGCGCGGTAATACCCCAGCGCCGCGCGCCAGCTTTCCGGCGTCCCGATCGCGGCGTCGACGTGGCGCAGGTCCTCCTCGGCGTGGTAGCCCGGCGACCATCGCCGCCACAACAGCGGCAGCACCCATGACGCCGACCGTTCCGGCAGAAACGGCAGCTGGAAGTAGCTGATGTACCAGCTGCGCAGCACCTGACGTGAAAGCTCGGCGGCCAGCCGCCCGCGGTCGGATAGCCGGCCCAGCGGACGGAACGCGCCCGACGGCGGCACCGACATGATCACCGCCTTGGCGAACGGGCTGTCCGGCATCGCGGCCAGCCCGGTGGCGGCGATCGCACCCCAGTCGTGACCGATCACCACGTCCCGCTCGGAACCACCAGCCGCCGTCCGGACCCGGAGTGCGTCATGCATCAGGGCGCCGACGTGGTAGCTGCCGTCCACCGGAATCGAGGACGGTGCGTACCCGCGCATGAACGGCGCCACCACCCGCCAGCCGGCCTCGGCCAGTCGCGGCGCGAACTTGCGCCAACCGTAGGCAGTGTCGGGAAAGCCGTGCAGACACAACGCAATCGGGCCGTCAGCGGGGCCCCAGGTGAGCGCCTTGAGGTCACCGTTGGAGCCCTTCACGTCGATCCACCGTGGTTCAGACAACTCGACTCCTGTTCGCCGTGGACAGCCCGCACCGTCCAACGTAACCGGCCATCAGGGGGACAAGAAGCCCGTCGATCGGGGGACACGAATTTCCTCCCGGTTGTAGCCGCTCGGTCGACAGACGGCAGCCCGTCCCCACGGGAGCCTTGATGCAAGGGCGCAGAGGGAGGAGCAGCAACGATGTCGTTCGCCGCCTTACCACCGGAGATCAACTCCGCACGCATGTACACCGGGCCGGGTCCCGGCTCGATGATCGCCGCCGCGGTGGCCTGGGAGCAGCTGGCTGCCGATCTGGAATCCATTGCGGGTTCGTTCGAAGCCGTGATCACCGAATTGATCGGCGGTCCGTGGCTGGGTGCCGGCGCGACGGCCATGGCCGCGGGCGCCCTGCCTTACCTCGGGTGGCTCAACGCCACCGCCAACCAGGCCGCGCAGGCCTCCGGCCAGGCCAGGGCAGCCGTCGCAGCCTACGAAGCCGCCTATGCGATGACCGTCCCACCGGCGCTGATCGCCGCCAACCGCGCCCAACTGGCGGCGCTGACCGCCACCAACTTCATCGGCCAGAACACCCCGGCCATCGCTGCCACCGAAGCCCAGTACGGCGAGATGTGGGCGCAGGACTCGACGGCGATGTACACCTACGCCGCCGCCTCGACCGCCGCCAGCACCCTGACCCCCTTCACCGGACCACCGACGCAGGCTTCCGCCCAAACCGGTATCGCCTCGGTGGCTTCCGAAATCGCGAGCGCACTGTCCCAGCTGATCGGCGCCATACCCGGTGCGCTCGCCGGCCTCGGATGGAGCGGACTCCCCGATTGGGTGAGCGATCTGCAGACCGTGATGAGCATCTTCGGCACCCCCTTCTTCGCCACCACCGCACTGGCGGGCCTGGGAATGTCGATGATGTCGAACCTCAAAGGCCTGCTCCCCGCGGCGGCCGCCGTCGGCAGTCAGATCGCGTCGTCGCTGGCTCCGGTAGTCACCGGCACGGTGAGCCCGGCATCGCTCACCGGCACGGTGTCGGCCGGCCTGGGCAAGGCGGCCGGCGTCGGGGCACTGTCCGTGCCGCGCGCCTGGGCGTCAGCGGCACCGGCTCTCACCCGGGCCACCGCACTGCCAGTCGGCACAACCGGTGTCACGGTCCGGGCCCTGGGCGGCGTCGGTCCGGAAGGCCTGCTGGGCGGGCTGCCGCTGACCCAGATGTCCGCCCGCGCAATGACGGCGTCGGAATCCCGACTCGAACTACCCACCCTGCGAATCCTCCCGGAGGCGGTCGGCTGATGACAGACATGACTTCAACGGCACGGGCCCGGCGCTGGGCCAAGACCGATGCGACCCAGCGCCGCATCCTGGACGCGGCGACCCAGGTGTTCGCCACCAAAGGCTTCACCGCGGCGACGATCGCCGAAGTGGTCGCCGGTTCGGGCGCCAGCATCGGCAGCATCTACCACCACTTCGGCGGCAAGAGCGAGCTGTTTCTGGCGATCTTCGAGCAGATGGCCGACGCCGTCGAAAGACGCATCCAGGCGGCCGTGGGCGGACTCGGCACCTCCGCGCCCGACCGGCGGCACGTCTTCCAACTCCACGTGCGGGCGTACCTGACAGGGATGTGGGAGAACCGTTACGCGGCCCGAGTGCTGTCGTCGGGCGACACGCCTGCCGGCTTCGAGGTCACCCGCCGCAAGCGTCTGGCTTCGGTCCTGCACAACTGGATGGAGGTGCTGGAACTGGACGCGTCCCCGCGCAAGCGGCTGATGGTCCGCGTCCTGATCGCGACGGTCGCCGAGTCGACGCTGATGGTCATCGGCTGCGACGATCCGGACGAGGTGCCGCCGATCATCGAGGCGACGATCGAATGGATCGACCAGATCACCGGGTGACTTCACACCGCGGCCGCGGCCTGCTCCAGGTCGGCGACGATGATCTTGCGCATTCCGAGCATGGCCTTGGTGGCGGCGGTGGCCCGGGCGGGGTCGGGATCGGCCACCAGCTCATAGAGCCGGTCGGGCACGATCTGCCAGCTGAGCCCGAAACGGTCCTTGAGCCACCCGCATTGCGATTCCTCGCCGCCATCGCGGGTCAGCTGGTCCCAGTAATAGTCGACCTCGTCCTGGTCTTTGCAGTGCACCGTGAAGGAAACGGCCTCGCTGAAGGTGAACGCGGGACCGCCGTTGATGCCGATGAACGTGGTGCCGTCCAGCACGAAAGAGCCGCTGAGCACCGTCCCGGGCTCGCCCGGTCCCGCCTCGGTGGTCCGGTTCAACTGCTCGATCTTCGAATTCGGGAACACCGAGGTGTAGAACTCGGCCGCCTCTTCCAGGTTGTTGTCGAACCACAGTGAGGGCGTGATCGCCGGCATGTGCGTCTCCTAGCTGTCGGGGTCTTTGACCGGTAGACCGCACTGGCGCCGCAAACTCATCGGACTTGCCCGGAAAGATTACAGATGTAATTATCTGGTGGTGGGGTCACTGGACGGCAAAGTCGCCGTCGTCACCGGAACCAGCCGCGGCGTCGGCGTGGGTATCGCGCACGAACTGCTGCGCGCCGGCGCCACCGTCATCGGGTGCTCCCGGTCCCCGTTGGACGGGCTGCCCGGAGCCGACACAGAGCCGGAGTGGGCCCGCCGCTGTGCCCAATTGGTCTGTGACCAAGGCGATTACGCCGCGATCGACAGCTTCGTACAGCAGGTCGCCGATACTTACGGCCGCATCGACATCCTGGTCAACAATGCCGGCGGCACGGTACCCGCACCGCACGTCGAAGACATTCCCGAACTGGTGCAACGACTTCAGGGCGCGCCGCGCAGCGCCGACGATTTCGAGCGCACGGCGCTGTTCCACGCCTTCGCGGTGCAGATGAACCTGATCAGCCCGCTGTGGTTCGCCATCCGCGTCTACCGGCAGATGAAGACCCAGGACGGCACCGGTTGCATCGTCAACATCTCCAGCGGCGCCGGCCACCCCGCGGGGGCGCCCACGTTGGTGTCTTACGGGGCGGCCAAGTCCGGGCTCAACCACCTGACCCGGTCACTGGCCCAGGAATGGGGACCCAAAGTCCGGGTCAACTGCGTGGCGCTCGGCCCCACCATCACCGAGAACTTCCGCGCCTTCGTGCTGCCCAAGGACGACCCGACCGGCGCCGAATACTTCCGCAAAGTCCCGATGAAGCGGGGCGGCGAGCCCGCCGAAGTGGGCCGCACCGTCGTGTTCTTAGCCTCGGGCACAGTCGATTTCATCAACGGCACCACCATCGAGATCGACGGGGGCATGTTGCCGGGCGTGCTGTACGACGCGGGGCTGAAGACCATCACCGACCTGATGTGAGGAGCGCCGATGGCGTATGACCGTGCCGAGTTCGACGCGTTCTGGGACGACTGGCTGGACGTGAACCGCCGGGCCCAGGACTCGGGTGACTGGGGCGTGATGGCCGACTTCTATGAGCCCGACGCCACGTACGGATGGTCGTATTCACCGACCGACCACTTCATGGCCAACGGGCGCGACGAGATTCGGGACCTCGCGCTGGGCACCGAGATGCTGGGCTTCCAGGGCTGGATATATCCCTACCAGGCAATGCTTTTCGACGACAGATCCGGTCAGGCGTTCGGGTTGTGGCGCCAGCTGTCGACGTTCACCTCCCCCAGCGGTGAGCCGTATGAGATTCAGGGCCTGGGCGGCAGCTGGTTCCAGTACAGCGGCCACCGCAGCTGGTCGTGGCAACGCGACATCTTCGACGTCGCAATGGCAACGGCTGCGATGCTCGACATCCTGCGTGACGGGAAGAACTCCCCCGAACTCGATGCCCGGATGGACGCAATCCGCGCCGGCCGACAGCCGGGCCACTACGGCTCGTGGGCCGAGATGAGCGCGCCGTTGTGGCCGGTGCCACGGGTGCTGTCATGAGGCGCGTAATCCAGTACTCGACCGGAAACGTCGGCCGGCACGCGCTGCGCATGCTCATCGAGCGCCCCGAATTCGACCTGGTGGGTGTGCACGCATCCAGTCCCGACAAGGTCGGACAAGACGCAGCGCAACTGTGCGGCCTCGAGACGCCGACGGGCATCACGGCCACCGACGATGCCGAGGCGCTGCTGGCGCTGAACGCCGACTGCGTCGTCTACACCTCGCAGGCTGAGACCCGGCCCAAAGAGGCCATCGCGGAGATCAGCCGCTTTCTGCGGGCCGGCACCAATGTCGTCGGCTCGTCATTCGTGTGGATGGTGGCTCCTGAGCAGGCCGGTGACTGGCTGCGCGAACCCCTGCGGCAGGCCTGCGCGGACGGCGACGCGACGCTCTACATCAACGGAGTCGACCCCGGCTACTCCGGTGACACCCTGGCCTACACGGCGTTGAGCCTCACCGAGCGCGCGACCAGCATCACGGTGCAGGAAATCTGCGACTACGCCAGTTACGACGACGCCGAATTCACCGGTGTCAGTTTCGGTTTCGGCACCAGCCCGGACCACACGCCGGTGATGTTCCTGCCCGGCGTGCTGACGTCGATGTGGGGCGTGCAGGTGCGCAGCCTGGCGCGGGACCTGGGAATCGAGCTCGACGAGGTGCGTGAGCGCTGCGAGAAGTGGGTGACACCCGAACCGATCGACTGCACGATGATGCACGTCGAACCGGGGCAGGTCGCCGCCGTACGGTTCGGCGTCGAGGGCCTGCGCGACGGCGAGGTCGTCATCACCATGGAGCACGTCAACCGGCTCGGCCCGGGCACCGCACCGGACTGGGCCTATCCCCCCGATGGCCGCGCCGGCGTGCACCGGGTGGTGGTGACCGGCAGTCCGGGTGTGGAGATCAACACCCATCTCGGTGGCGAGATCGACCATAACGAGGGCGGCGTAATCGCCACCGCGGCGCGCGTCGTCAACCTGATCGACGCCGTATGTCGTGCTCCGAGCGGCATTTTGGCCGCTCACGATCTGCGGCCACTCGACCACCTCCACGGCGTGATGCGTTGACCGCCCCGCGCAGACCCCCCGGCGGCGGACAGGCCCGCGCCGAACGCAGCCGCCAGGCCGTCATCGACGAAGCCGTCCGGTACATCCTCAAAGAGGGCTTCGCCCCGCCGAGCGTGCGGCAGATCACCGAACGCGCCGGATTGACCTGGGGCGTAGTGCAATACCACTTCGGTGATCTCAACGGCATCCTGATGGCGGTGCTGGACAAGGGTTTCGCCGATCTACTGGAGACCCTCGATCAGCTGCCGGCGCAGGCAGCGCAGATCCCTTCGCAGGACCGGCCGGCCTTCGTGGTCGACGCGGTGTGGCGCGCCTTCTCCAGCCCGACCTCGATGGCGGCGCTGGAGATACTGATCGCCACCCGCAGTGCCCGAACCGCGAAGGCCAACGCCCACCTGGCCG
Organism: Mycobacterium sp. Z3061; assembly: GCF_031583025.1. Classification (NCBI taxonomy): domain Bacteria; kingdom Bacillati; phylum Actinomycetota; class Actinomycetes; order Mycobacteriales; family Mycobacteriaceae; genus Mycobacterium; species Mycobacterium pumcae. The sequence continues at coordinate 5,354,962 of NZ_CP134062.1, forward strand.
CGATGACCGCCCGGATGACCGAGATCGGTGAGCACCTGGGCGCCGGTGTCGCGCCGGCCCAGGCCAAACGGCTGGGCAATCTGATCTGGGCCACCATCCGCGGCCTGGTGGCGGTGCAGCTGACGTGGCCGAAGCCGTTGGACAGCACTCGGGACCGCGAGATGCTCGCCGAAGTCATCACCGCGTACCTGGCCTCAACCGAAGGAGATTCATGCCTATGACGAGCGATGCGGCGACGGTGGAGTTCGCCGGCACAGACGGCATCACGCTGGTCGCCGACGAGTGGAACCGCGGTGGTTCGGGCGACCGGCCCACCATCCTGATGCTGCACGGCGGAGGTCAGAATCGGTTCTCCTGGAAGAACACCGGGCAGATTCTGGCCGACGACGGGTATCACGTCATCGCGCTGGACACTCGAGGGCACGGGGACAGCGACCGGGCACCGGACGCCGACTACGACGTGGAGACGCTGGCCGCCGACGTTATGCATGTGCTCGACACGATCGGCCGCCCGGTGGTGATCATCGGCGCCAGCATGGGCGGGCTGACCGGCATCCTGGTCGCCGACCGGGCCGGGCCGCAGAAGGTGACCAAGCTGGTGCTTGTCGACGTGGTGCCCCGGTTCGAAAAGAACGGCAGCGCCCGTATCCGCGAGTTCATGATGACCAACATCGACGGCTTCGACTCACTGGAACACGCCGCCGAGGCGGTGGCCGCCTACCTGCCGCACCGCACCAAGCCGCGCAGCCCCGAGGGGCTCAAGAAGAACCTGCGGCTACGGGACGGACGCTGGTACTGGCACTGGGACCCGGCATTCATGACCAAACCCGGGGACGACCCGGAACTGCGCACCGAAGCCTTCGAGGAAGCCGCGGCCAACCTCTCGATCCCGGTGTTGCTGATCCGCGGCAAGCTGTCCGACGTGGTCAGTCTCGAAGGCGTCGAACACTTTCTGACCCAGGTGCCGCGCGCGGAGTTCGTCGAACTGTCCAACGCGGGACACACCGCTGCGGGTGACGACAACGACGCCTTCAGCGACGCCGTGGTGGCGTTCGTCGAGCGAGCCTAGGCCCTGCTACCGCCGAGGGTGAACCTTTAGACGCGACGCGCCGTTGTGGCGCAGCGTATTTCACGCTCGAACGGGGATGAGTCGGGCCTAGTTGGCCGGCTTCTCCGCGTGGCCGCCGAACTGCTTGCGCATTGCCGAGAGCGCCTTGTTGGCGAAGTCGTCGAGGTCCCGCGACGCGAAGCGCGACTGCAGGGCAGTGGTGAGCACCGGCGAAGGCACGCCCTCGTCGATCGCGGCGATGGCCGTCCACCGGCCTTCGCCGGAATCGGACACGCGGCCGGAGAACTCGGACAGGTCAGCCGAATCGTGCAGTGCGATCGCGGTGAGGTCAAGCAGCCACGAGCCGATCACGCTGCCGCGTCGCCACACCTCGGCGATGTCGGGGATGTCGAAATCGTATTGGTAGCACTCGGGATTGGACAGCGGAGCGGTCTCGGCGTCACCCTGCTGGATGCGGGTGCCGATGTCGGCATTGCGCAGGATGTTCAGGCCCTCGGCAAGCGACGCCATCATCCCGTACTCGATGCCGTTGTGCACCATCTTGACGAAGTGCCCCGCGCCGGCCTGGCCGCAGTACAGATAGCCTTTCTCCGCTTGGGCGACCTCACCTTCGCGACCCGGAGTGCGCGGGGCCGCGTCCACCCCGGGGGCGACGGTGGCGAAGATGGGCTCGGCGTGCTCGAACGCGTCCGGATCGCCGCCGATCATCAGGCAGTAGCCGCGTTCCCGGCCCCACACGCCGCCGCTGGTACCGCAGTCGAGTAACCGAATACCGTTCTTCGCCAACGACTTCGCATGCTTCATGTCATCGCGGTAGTAGGAGTTCCCGCCGTCGATGACGATGTCGCCGGACTCGAGCGTGTCGGCCAGCTCGTCGATCACCCCGGTGGTGATGGTTCCCGCGGGCACCATCACCCAGACCACCCGCGGCGCGGTGAGCTTGTCGCGCAACTCCGCGAGCGAGGACACCCCGGTGATGCCGTCCTCCCCCGCCATGGCCTCGACAGCCTCAGCGCTGTGGTCGTACACCACACATTCGTGTCCACCGGTGACCACGCGGCGCACGATGTTCGCGCCCATCCGGCCGAGACCGATCATGCCCAGTTGCATCGGCTGCTTCTCCTTCAAGTCCATCAGGTGGTTCCGGTTGCTTGAGGTGGTGCTTCCCCGCGAGGGCCGAACTCAACCCTAAACACCGCAAGGCGGCCTGTCAGGATGGTGGGCATGGGTGATGCGCTGCATGTGGTGATCTACGTGCTGGCCGGCATCGCGGTAATCGAGGCCGGGGGGCTGATCGCGCTGTGGCGCCTGCTGGAACGCAGCCGCCGCGAGGTCGAGGAGTTGCAGCAGCGGGCCGATGTCCGCAATCGGCTGTGGTCCGGTGGCCGCGAGGCCGTCAAGACGGTGTGGAATACCGCGAACCTGATGCGCAAGGAAGGTTTCGGTGCCGCGGTACGCAGTTCGATCGAAGACCTGGCCGACTGGGCCGAGGTGGAGCGACCCGACCTGGCCCGGGTCACGCCGGACGGCCGGGTGGTGATCCTGTTCTCCGACATCGAAGAGTCCACCGCGCTGAACGAGAAGATCGGCGACCGCGCATGGGTCAAGCTCATCGGCGCGCACGACAAGCTGATGCATCAACTCGTGCAGCGGCAATCCGGCCATGTGGTCAAGAGCCAGGGCGACGGATTCATGGTCGCCTTCGCGCGGGCGGAGCAGGCGGTGCGCTGCAGCATGGACCTGCAGCAGGCGCTGCACAAGGAGGCAAAACGCAAGCGGCATCCGGAAATTCGCGTGCGGATCGGCATCCACATGGGTCGTTCGGTGCGCCGCGGTGACGACCTGTTCGGCCGCAACGTCGCCATGGCCGCCCGCGTCGCCGGACAGGCCGTCGGCGGACAGATCCTGGTCAGCGAACCCGTCCGGGACGCGGTGCACGACTGCGACGACATCCATTTCGACGACGGACGCGAAGTTGAGCTGAAAGGGTTCTCCGGCAGCTACCGGTTGTTCGCCGTCGAGGCCGAGCCCGAACCCGAACGCGACCGGTAGCCTTCGGTATCCGAGTCGGCCAGCCGCTGATGCAACCGGGCCCGGATCTCGTCGGGCGTGTAGGCACGGCGCTTCCGTTGATCGCGCACGACCAGCGCACCACCGGCGACGACGCCCGCCACTCCGGCCAGGCCGATCCACTTCCAAACGTTGCGCATCGGCACAGGCTATCGCCCTTTAGAGTGCTTGGCGTGAACTCCAGCATGCTCACCTTGGATCAGGCGCTCGACGAGACCCGGACCGGCGACCTGTGGCTGTTTCGGGGCGGTTCACGACCCGACCGCGCGATCCAGACGCTGACGAACGCTCCGGTGAACCACGTGGGAATGACGGTGGCCATCGACGACCTGCCGCCACTGATCTGGCATGCCGAGTTGGGCGACAAGCTGGTCGACATGTGGACGGGCACCAATCACCGCGGGGTCCAGCTCAACGACGCCCGGGAGGTGTTCCTGCAGTGGACCGGGCGGTACCAACAGCGCTGCTGGCTCCGGCAGTTGGCGCCGCACGCCAATCACAAGCAGGAGAACGAACTGCTGCAGGTGATCGCCCGGATGGACGGCACGGCGTTCCCGACCACCGCGAAGCTGACCGGCCGGTGGCTGCGCGGCCGGCTGCCCACCATCAACGACTGGTTCCGCGGAATTCCGTTGGTAGAAAAGAAGGTTCGCGAGCACACCGAACGCCGTCGGACGGAACAGCGCAAGATGGGGCTATCCACGGCATATTGTGCGGAGACCGTCGCCATCACCTACGAGGAGATGGGGCTGTTGCTCACCGACAAGGACACCAACTGGTTCGACCCCGGCAAGTTCTGGAGTGGTGACACCCTGCCGTTGGCACCGGGCTATGAGCTGGGCAAGGAGATCGCGGTAATCGGTTAGTGGCAACTGCCGGTGCTTGACGGCGACATTGCCGTAGCGGTCGTGGTCTCTGGGCCGATCACAGCCACAGCGGCAATCTCGAAGCAGTCACCGTGGCCTTAGGCCAGTTCCACGCGGGTCACCACCGGAGTCGGGTTGCGGGTCAGATCCAGCACCGGACAGTGCGCGTCCACCGCGTCCTGGAGTTCGCGGTAGCGCTCGGGCGTCTCCGGTCCACTCACGGTGAGCACCACCCGCACTTCCTGAAAGCCGGCGCGGACGTTGTCGTCCAACCCGAAAAAGCCCTGCACGTCCAGGTCACCTTCGGCGCGCGCGGTGATCTCGTCGACCGCGATGCCCAGCTTCTCGGCCCAGAACCGCCACGTCACGATTTGGCAGGACAGCAGTGATGCGAGGTAATACTCGACGGGGTTGGGCGCCTTGCCTTCCCCACCCAGCGGCGGCGGTTCGTCGACCTCGACGTGATACTGGCCGAGGGTGACGGTGCTGGCCACCGCATCGTGTGCGGCCGCCGATCCTTCGAAAACGACGCGAGCTCTGGTCGAGTCCGAACTCACCGCACCCGCGGTGGCCGAGATGATGCCGCCGAGGTGAGAAACCGAGGTTGTCACAGCAGAAGTCCTTCCGTCACTGCCAACCTACGGCGTCGCGGCCCACGGATCGACCGTGTGGCTCACCGTGAATCGAACGTCAACTCACGGCGCATACTTTCCGCCGAAAAGTGGTATTTCTGACCTTGTATTCGATTGCCCGAAATTGCGGCATTAATGACGCAAGCCACACCCGTGGCGCATTGTGATCTAATCCACAAATGCGCTTTGCGGGCGTGGCTGCGATTGTCAGTTACGTTGTGATCTGAGTCGCACTAACGGTCAGGAATCTGACATTCCGGGGTCGGGGGCCGGGCCAGGCTCGGGAGCCTGATCCGGTGCCGGCGGGAGTACCTCAGGTGCCGGCGGAAGCATTTCCGGACCCGGGTCGGGCGCGATGGCGTCTACCAGCTCAACCGGTGCGTCCGGAGCCGGCAGACCTTCAGGAAGGTCGACGTCCTCCACCGGCAGGAACATGTGGTGGGTGAATTGTGCCTGGTAGGCGCCGCCGCCGCCGATACGGACGCCGCCACCCTCACCACTGGACACCGAGGTTCCATCGGGCAGGGTCACGGCGGTGTGACCACCGTTCCAGCCGATCACCACCGCGTTGGGTGCGGTGCCGTGTTGAAAGCCGCGGGCCGCCAGAGCGGATTCCTCGTTGCCGGTGTTGAACCGGCTACCGAAAACCGGTCGATCGGCCGCAGCATTTGCGACCCACGACGCGAGCCCTGAACAGTCGGTCCCAGCAGGAGAATCGCCACCCGGAATATACGGGGTGCCGGAGACCTGATTAACGAGCGCCAACAGCGTTGCTAGAGCAATCATGGCCAGAAACCTACCGACCATATGCATAGGAAATCAAAATTTGTGGTGCTAATCACGCGAATTCGAATAGGCCTGTGACCTGCATATACCGCACCTATGTCACGCAATAATCTATAAAGTGAAACAGAAGTGGTTACTGTGAATGTAGATATTAGTTGGCAAATATGGTTGCGCTCAGCAAAGCCGCTTTGACGTGCATTGATATAATGGACCACTTTGTTCTGGCAATGTTGTTATTGCACATCCACCACATAGAAAGGGCCGAAAATCGCTGCTTCGCCGGTTACATTCCGGTATCGGACGTGGCCCAGACCACAAATCGTGTGGGCGCCGCAGCTACCGATGGGGGGTGCACCGATCGAGCAGGTCAGCGACGGCAACGGGCGCTGGTCGGAGATCCACTGCGATCGCTCCGAACGAATACCGGCGGAACTGTCACTGCTCCCTCAGTCGCGGTGGTAGACGATGTTGAGGACGTTCCCGTCGGGGGCCCGCACGAAGAACCGGCGCACCCCCCACGGCTCGGTCGTCAACGGATGAACTATCTCGTAGCCTCGTTGCCGAGCCTCCTCGTAGGCACCCTCGACGTCATCGGTGTGAACCGATATGACTGAATCCTCGCCGGCCGTCGCATCCCCGGTCACCAGTTGCACGTTCACTCCGGTGTCGGGGTCGGTGTAGCGGGCGACCCAACCCATGTTGAATTCCTCATCGCTGAGCCCGAGGTAGTCGGTGTAGAAGCTCTTCGTCGCCTCGATGTCCGCCACCCGCAGATTCGGCGTGATGCGCTTGGACCGCATACGTGCCCTCCTTCCGACAGTTCGATCTCCAAGGTCGTTGCCGTCAGCGAAGAAGCGTGGCCTGCGGGCTCTCGCCGTATTCGCGGCGGTAGAAGGCCGCGAAGCGCCCGAGGTGAGCGAATCCCCACCGGGCAGCGACCGCGCTTACCGTGCAGACATCGCTGCTGGCTTCAAGGAGGTCCAGGTGCGCATGGTGAAGGCGGACCCGCCGCAGATACTCCGTCGGCGTGCAGTCGCGGTGCCTGCGAAACATGTACTGCAACGCCCGAGGCGTGATGCAGGCGGCGCGCGCGATGTCGGCCAACGAGATGTCATGTTGGGCGTTGTCGTCGATGAACGTGATCGCGCGCCGCAGCAAAACCGGCGTCGAGTCATGACGATCTTCGATAGTCGGCTCAAGCACCGCCGTATGAGGAAACGTCGCCAGCATGCTCGCGGCGAGATAGCGCCGCACCTCGCCGACAACCAAGTAACTCTGGGCCACTTGCGAATTCGAGACGATGTCGTTGCAGACATGGTCCACGGCATGGGTGAGGAACTGGTTGGCCTCAGCTGTCAGTGCGGCATTGGCCGTAAGTCGCACGGGTGCACCGTCATTGAGCCCGGCGCTCGCGGCGATCTCGTCGAACGCGCTCCTTGCGACGGAAACCAGCACATATCGGCAGTGCGAGACCGTGCCGAACATCGGCAGTGCCTCCAGAGCGCCGGCGGCCGTCACCTCTCCGGGGCCGAAGAATTTCGACTCGAGGCCCGGCTGGTCGACGGACATGGCGCCCGCGTACACCCGCCCCAGCAGGATGGTGTTTAACGGCTCCATCTGGTAGCTCACGTCAAGGCCGAAGCTGACTTCGTCGACGGGCGTGGAACCCAGATGCGAGCGTGCTATCCGCGCATGCACATTGCCCCCGTCAGCCAGCCGACCCAGCCTCACTTGCGAATAGCTGGCACTTACCGCCGCTTCGACTTCGCTGAGGTCGCTGGTGTCGAGTAATACCGTGCTCATCAGCGAAAACCCGTCGGAGCGCGCCGCTCACCGGTCAGTGCCGCCATCAGCACCGGCATTAGCCAGCACTCGACGGTCTGTTGCATTCGACCATAGTATCGAGGGCCGTCAATTGCTTACGGGACGTCGTCCCCGCGCCACTGGGCTTCACCCATCGCGCGCCGGACTTCGGCGTCTTCCCGCCTTGCCGCGGCTCGCTCACGCTCCGCCCGCTCCTCGACGCGTTGCTGTCGCCGTCGCTCTCGCTCCGCGGTAGCGCCCTCGCGTTCGTCCGCACGCAAGTCCCGCTCATCGGCGGTCTGCTCGCGCTCGTCCGCGATTCGGTCGCGCTCGTCGGCTACGCGTTCTCGCTCGTCGGCGGCGCGCTCGCGTCTGGACAAATCCCTCTCGCGGCGTGCGAACTCCGCGTCGCGATGACTTTCCTCAGTAGCGCGCCGACCAGGCTCGCCCGAAGCCTCGGCGCGGTCCCCGTAGACCACCGTCTGACTCTAGCGCCGCCTCCTGAACCGAAGCAGGCACCGAACAGCCGCCCTCCGTTAAAATGCCGAATAACCGCGCCACGCCCGCCGGGGGTCGCTGGACGCGCCGAATTCGTCGAGGGAGGGGCACGCCATGGTCGTGGCCAGAGCCATAGCGTTGTTAGTCCTTTCCATAGGGTTGGCCGCGCCGGCCTACGCGGACGCGACCGACGACGCGTTCATCACCAACCTCAGCACCTCCGGCATGAATTTCGGAGCTCCCGACAAAGCGATCCAGGTCGCGAAAACCGTTGTCTGCGGATCGCTCAAGGACAACCCCAGCACCAGCAATGCCGAACTGACCACCAAAGTCACCAACGCGACGAACTGGCCGGCCCTCAACGCCGCCTACTTCACCGGTGCCGCGATCCAGGCCTACTGCCCGCAGTACGGTTCCCTCACCCCGCCCAGCGTCCCGAGCAAAGTTCCGACCGCTCCAAGCACGCCTGCGCCGACTCCGTCCACCTCTGCCGTTCAGAGCGCCTGAGCATCGTCAATTTCGTTGCCCTGCATACTGATGACGACTCCAGAGCGTTAGCACCGGCACGTCACGGCACCGGCAGATGACTGAGTGGTCAAATTCCCGGCGCCGCAGCGCCATAGTGACGATCATTCCGGTCGCCGTGCCGTCGACGATGGCGGCGGTATTCACCGCGCTGGCTCGCCGGATGCCGGAACGGACCGCATACAACGTCGGTTTCGCCGTCTACTGGATCGCCTGGTGCCTGGCAGTCCCTGTGTGGTTGCTCGGGGCGCGGCAAGCGGTCCGGCTTCTCACAGCAGGCCGGCGACTCCCCCGCGACCATTTCGTGCTGCTCGCGCTGCCAGTGGCGGGAGCCGTTGTGACACAACTGATCCCGCACCGCAGGGACATCGACACGGCAACCGCGCTCGTCATGGTGGGTAGCGCGATGATCAATGCGACGGGTGAGGAGTTGCTCTGGCGTGGAGTGTTCATGCGCGAACTCGAAGACCGACCCAGAATGGCTCAGACGTTGTCACTGCTCGGGTTTTCGACCTGGCATTACGCGCCGCAACTCATTCTGCCGTCACCACTCGGACGAGGGCGGTTCGTTGCCGGTTCGGCCGTGGTCGGTTCGGCGATGAACGCTGCGGCGTGGAAGGCCGGCGGGTTGCGGCAGGTGCTGATCGCCCATGCCATCGTTGATGCGTGCGGTGTGACCGCCGCCCGTTTTCGGCTGGGCCGCGGGCCGAATAGCTAACCGTCCGAATGCATTACGTCGTTCAGTCCGTCGCCTTCGCCGCGCCTTCGCCAGCACGGTATCGCAAGTATGCGGCGCCGTCTCCGAATATCCGGTGCTCGACCAGATTCAGGTCGAGGTGGACGCCGTCGGGCAGTGCCCTCAGGCCGCCGCCGACCATCTTCGGAATCACGAAGAAGTGAAACTCCTCGATCATCCCTGCGGCGATCGCCGGGCCCGCGACGGTTGGCCCGAAGATCTCGACCACCCCGGGCGCGCCGTCAACGATCTGCTTCAACTCGTCCAAGCTCAGACGGGGCATCAGGCGGTCCCGCTCCGAGCCGAGCTCGTCGCGCCGCAGGGTAGAAGACACCACGACCTTCTCGATGTCGCGCCAGCGTCTGGCGAACTCTCGGTCGGCAGCCGGATGGTCGTCATCGTCCGGAAAGGTCTCCCAGTACTGCATCAGCGCATAGGTCTTGCGGCCCAGCACCTCCGTAGAGACCGTGGCCATCCGCTCGATGTGAGCGGCGAAGACCGGGTCACCCGGTGCAGACCACTGGAAATCACCCGTGGCGTCGGCGACGTAGCCGTCGAGAGACACCGACGCGGTATAGGTCAGCGTGCCCATCGCGAACTCCGGCTCATAAGTTCCCCTCCGTCGACATAGTTTCAATTCACATAGACCCGCGCGCTCAGCGGAACTCATCGCACCCGGAGATACGCTATCGGCCTGTCCGGGGCTTCTTCTCGATTGGCGGTCAACGCTCCCAGCGTGAACAGGTCGTTCGGAATCACCAACAAGTGCACCGATGCGTTCGGCCGAAGTCGATGCTCCCCGAGCGATGGAATTCCACCTCCCGGCGTCCAGGCTTCCGTCATCATCCTTACGGATGCCAGTTAGCCTCTACGCCTTACTTTTGAGCTACACGTTGAACCGGAACTCCACCGGGCCGGCGTTCACTGTCATATCCCAAAGTCATATCCCAAACTTGGCGCGCGCCGCATCAGTCACCGGGGTGAAGAGGTTAACGAGGTTTCCGTCGGGGTCCCTGAACAACAGTGCACGGTTTCCCCACGGCATCGTCGTCGGCTCGGTGACCACCTCGGCTATGTGATCGCGAAGTCGCTCGTACTCGGCGTCGACGTCGTCGACGATGAACTCGACGATTGCGGTCCGATTGGCCGCCGGCTCAGCAGATCCTTGCCCAAACAAGGGAACGGTCTTGTCGCTACCGATGGCCAGCGCTCCGACTGATGTCGGAATCTCGGCGAAAAGCTCGTTCCCCCAGATGGCGGAGACTTGGGTGACCATCTCATAGAAGCCGACCAATCGTTTCACGTCGGCTGTGATGACGCGGATCGAAACCAGTCTCATCGGGACCTCTCCTCGGGAGTGCCGCCGGATAATCGGCGGATGGGCTCAGCGAGCCGAATGCTAGGGGCACACACCGACAATTCGGTCCACGTCACTAGCCGTCGGCGCTACTTCTCCTGAGCGATCTGCCCGCGAACGGCTTCCTTGTCGATCACAGACCACACTTCGGCTATCCGCCCGTTTTCGAACCTGTAGAAGGCGTGCTCCGCGAACGACACTTGCCCACCCGTCGGTTCGAAACCCAAGAAAACGTGGTGTGGAGTGCACTGAAAGAACAGCCGGCAGGACACGACCTGGTTGTCGGCGATCAGGATCTCCGGGACGAATTGAAGGTCCGGCGCCGCTCGGGTGTCACTCTCCAACATCGCCCGGTAGCCGCTGAGTCGCAGCCGTACTCCGTTGTGCATGACGTCATCCGAGACGAAGTGTCGAAGATCGTCCCACCGTCGCGTATTCAAGCACCGCAAGTAGTCACGGTATGTCGTGAGCAGGTCACCCTCGGCCATCACATCACTTCTTGCCGCTTCCTGATGTTCCTCCGTGGCGGAACTCGACCACGTCCCCGTCGGCCATCACGTAATCCTTGCCTTCCATCCGGACCTTGCCCGCCGCTTTGGCCGCCGCCATGGAACCGGCCGCGACCAGGTCGTCGAACGACACGATCTCGGCCTTGATGAAGCCCTTCTCGAAGTCGGTGTGGATGACACCCGCCGCTTTGGGCGCGGTGTCCCCCTGATGAATCGTCCAGGCCCGCGCCTCTTTCGGGCCCGCGGTCAGGTAGGTCTGAAGTTTCAGCGTGTGAAAACCAGCGCGCGCCAACGCATCCAGGCCCCGCTCGGTCTGGCCGATCGACTCGAGAAGTTCTGCCGCGGACTCGTCATCGAGCTCGATCAGTTCGGATTCGATTGCGGCATCCAGGAACACCGCGTCGGCCGGGGCGACGAGCTCGCGCAACTCGGCGATCCGCGCGGCGTCGGTCAGCACCGACTCGTCGGCGTTGAAGACATACAGGAACGGTTTGGTGGTCAGCAGGTTCAGCTCGCGCAGCAAAGACGTGTCCACCCGCGCAGCAAACAGCGTCTTGCCGCTGTCGAGAATCTGCTGCGCGGCGACGGCGGCCTCGTGCACCGGTTTGCGCTCTTTGTTGGTGCGAGCTTCCTTCTCCAGCCTGGGCAGGGCGCGCTCCAATGTCTGCAGATCCGCGAGGATCAGTTCGGTTTCCACGATCTCGATATCGGAGCGCGGATCGACCTTTCCAGAGACATGCGTCACATCGTCGTCGGCGAACACCCGCACCACCTGACAGATCGCGTCGCATTCGCGGATGTGGGCCAGGAACTTGTTGCCCAGTCCGGCACCCTCGGAAGCCCCTTGGACCAGCCCGGCGATGTCGGTGAAGGTCACCGGCGCCGGCACGACGCGGGCCGATCCGAACAACTCCGCCAGCTTGTCCAGGCGCGGATCCGGCAGCGAGACCACACCCTCGTTGGGTTCGATCGTCGCGAACGGATAGTTGGCCGCCAACACATTGTTGCGGGTCAGCGCGTTGAACAGGGTCGACTTGCCGACGTTGGGCAGACCTACGATTCCCAGGCTTAGGCTCACGGGAAATCAAGTTTAGGGGGCACGCCAGCGATCACTGTCCAGCGATATACGGGGCTTTGGCCGCGCAGCCGGTACGGTCATTATGTGTCAGCGCAGCGGGAGAGAGCGGCGGTGGAGCCCAGTCACCGCTCCATCGTCCCCACAATCCCAGGTGTGCCGTGGTGGGCGGCGGTGCTCATCGCCGTCGGAGCGACGGCCCTCGGCTATGCGTTCGACGCCGGCCACAAGGAGCTGACCCACACCTTCGCGAGTCTTTACATCGCCGGATGCGTGGCAGCCGTCCTCGCGGTACGGCAGGCGGCCGTGTTCACCGCGGTCATCCAGCCGCCGCTGATCCTGTTCTGCACCGTGCCCGGGGCCTACTGGCTGTTCCACGGCGGCAAGGTCGACAAGTTCAAGGACCTGCTGATCAACTGCGGCTACCCGCTCATCGAGCGTTTCCCGCTGATGCTGGGTACCGCGGGAGTCATCCTGCTGATCGGCCTGATCCGGTGGTACTTCGGCAAGAACAGCAAAACCGGCGCGGCAAGCGGAGATGCCACATCCGACGAAGCACCCGCGGACCGCCCGCCCCTGCTCAGTGGTTTCGTGGCGAAACTGAGCTCCCTGCTGGCCGGCGACTCCTACGACGACGCCGATGCCGACGCGGCCAACGCCGCACCGCCGGCCCACTCGAAAGGCCGGGCCGCCCGCAGCGGCCGCACGACCCGGAGCACCAGCCGGACGGCGCAGCGCCCGGCGCGGTCCCGTTCGCGGCACGCGCGCCCCGACGACTCCTTTGACCCCGCGGAGCGTCCCCGCCGCTCGAGCCGCAGAAGTGCGGTGCCGTCCGCCGACACCCCCGACTACGACCGGACAGACCTACCGCCGCGGCGACGTCGGCGTCCGGAGGGCGACTCGGACCTGGGCGCGCACCCACCCCGGGAGCTGCGCCGCGAACCGCACCCACGGCGTAGCTCGTATGACCGGCCACGCTCCTCTGAAAGGCCGACTGAGCGGCCGTATGAGCGTCCTGAGCCGCGCAGCACCCGTTTCAATCCCTACGACTCCTACGACCGCCCCGCGTCCTCCGAGCGCGGTGAACGCCGCAGCCGCCACGAGCGCCGGGGCAGCGGCTATGAGCCCTACCCGCCTTACGAGCCGCCGTACGAGCCCCGCAGCAGGCGCACCAACGGGTCGAACGGCGCCAACCCGACCCACCACCCGATCTCGCAGGTGCGTTACCGCGGAGAGGCACCGCGCAGCGAGCCGCGCGACGACCGCCGCGAGGAACCGCGTTCAGATCGCCGGAGCCGGCCCCGCGCACCGCGCAGGCCGCAGACCGAGCCCTGGGAGTAAGTCCCCTAGCCTCGCGACCGAGCAGGCCGGATTTCCCGCGGCAGTGCGAACACCAGCGTCTCGTTGGCCGTCGTCACCGGCTGGACCATGTCGTAGCCGTACTCAGCCAACCGGTCCAGCACACCGCTGACCAGCACTTCGGGAACCGACGCCCCGGACGTCACGCCGACCGTGGTGACGCCGTCCAGCCAGGCCGGGTCGATATCGTCGGCCCAGTCCACCAGATGCGCCGCGCGTGACCCCGCGTTCAGTGCCACCTCGACCAACCGCACCGAATTAGATGAGTTGCGGGATCCCACGACGATCACCAGCTCACACTCGGGGGCCATCGCCTTGACCGCGACCTGGCGGTTCTGGGTGGCGTAGCAGATGTCGTCGCTGGGCGGATCCTGCAACTTCGGGAAGCGCTGGCGCAGCCGCTCGACGATCTCCATGGTCTCGTCGACCGACAGCGTGGTCTGGGACAGCCAGATGACCTTGTCCTCGTCCCGGATGGTGACACGCTCGACGGCCTCGACCCCGTCGACGAGCTGGACGTGGTCAGGGGCTTCGCCGGCGGTGCCGACGACCTCCTCGTGGCCCTCGTGCCCGATCAGCAGGATGTCGTAATCGGCGCGGGCGAAGCGCTTGGCCTCGTTGTGCACCTTGGTGACCAGCGGGCAGGTGGCGTCGATGGTCTGCAGATTGCGTTCGGCGGCGGCCTCGTACACCGTCGGGGCGACGCCGTGCGCGGAGAAGACGACGATGGCACCCTCGGGCACCTGGTCGGTTTCCTCGACGAAGACCGCGCCCGCCCGGGCCAACGTGTCCACCACGTGCCGGTTGTGCACGATCTCGTGCCGCACGTAGACGGGAGCGCCGTGCTTCTCCAGCGCACGCTCAACCGTCTCGACGGCCCGGTCCACACCTGCGCAGTAGCCGCGCGGCTCCGCCAGCAGCACCCGCTTGCGGTCCGGCGCGCCATCGGAGGCCACCGTGCTCACCGCACCGGGAATCCCCATGTCAATAGTCGGCGCCATGTCTCTCAGGGTACGTTCCACCGACACGGATCCGCCATTTCGTCGCCGCCAGCTTGGAGTTCGCCGCTGCGTGAGGCAGGCTGGAACGCATGGCTACTGCACCGTACGGGGTTCGGCTGATCGTCGGCGCGGCGACGGTCGCCGTCGAAGAGACGATGCGCCTCCCACGAACCATCCTGATGTACCCGATGACCCTTGCCAGCCAGGCGGCACACCTGGTGATGCGCTTCCAGCAAAACCTCGCCGAGCTGGTCATCAAGGGTGACACCACGCTGGAGAACATCTTCCCGCCCAAGGACGAGCAGCCCGAGTGGGCGACGTTCGACGAGGATCTCGAGGTTCTCGACGGCGGCGCCGGCGGGTTCTCCAGCATTCCGGTGGACGGCGTAGACGGCGAACGCCGCGCCGAGGGCCGGTTCGCGTTGTACTCGGTGTCCGACACCGCCGAGAACGCCGTCCCGGCAGCGGATGCCCCGACCCAGCCGGTCTCGACCCGCCAATCCAAGTCGGCTGCCGCGGCCAAGGTGCCGGCCCCGAAGGTAGCTGACGAACTCGACTACCCCCAGCTCACGCTGGCCCAGCTCCGGGCCCGGCTGCAGTCGCTGGATGTCGCCGAGCTGGAGGCCCTGCTGGCCTACGAGCAGGCCACCAAGGCCCGCGCCCCGTTCCAGACGCTGCTCGCCAACAGGATCACCCGCGCGACCGCCAAGTGACTCCGGCCGCACAGACCAACTCGGCCGAGAATCCCTTCCCGGTTCGCGCCGTTGCCATCCGGGTGGCGAGCTGGATCGACAAGCTGGGCACCGTCTGGGTTGAGGGCCAGTTGGCCCAGATCAACATGCGGCCGAACTCTGCCACGGTGTTCATGGTGCTGCGCGACCCCGCCGCAGACATGTCGCTCACCGTCACCTGCTCGCGCGACCTGGTTTTGAGCGCGCCGGTGCGACTGACCGAAGGCACCCAGGTGGTGGTTTGCGGCAAACCCTCGTTTTACACCGGTCGCGGTACATTCTCGTTGCGGCTCAGCGAAATTCGCGCCGTGGGCGTGGGTGAGCTGCTGGCCCGCATCGAGCGGTTGCGCCGGTTGCTGGACGCCGAGGGCTTGTTCGACCCACGGCTCAAACGGCCGATCCCGTTCCTGCCCAACATGATCGGCCTGATCACCAGCCGGGCCAGCCACGCCGAGCGCGATGTCACGACGGTGGCCGAAGCCCGTTGGCCCGCAGTGCGATTCGCGATCCGCCACGCCGCCGTCCAGGGAGTCAACGCCGTCGCGCAGGTCGTCGAGGCGCTGCGCGACCTCGACGGACACCCGGAGGTCGACGTGATCGTGATCGCCCGCGGCGGCGGCAGCGTCGAGGATCTGCTGCCGTTCTCCGACGAGACACTGTGTCGGGCGATCTCGGCCTGCCGGACGCCGGTGATCAGCGCCGTGGGCCACGAACCCGACAATCCGCTCTGCGATCTGGTCGCCGACCTGCGCGCCGCCACCCCGACCGACGCGGCCAAGAAGGTGGTTCCGGACACCTCAGCCGAACAACGCCTGATCGCCGACCTGCGCCGGCGCAATGCCCAGGCCCTGCGAAACTGGGTGTCCCGCGAGGAGCGCTCGCTGGCTCAGCTGCGCAGCCGTCCGGTGCTCGCCGACCCGCTGCGCATGGTGACCAGCCGCAGCGACGAGGTGCACCGCGCCCGCGCCGCGCTGCGACGCGACATCAACCGGATGCTCACCGTGGAGACCGAGCGCGTCGGGCACCTGGCCGCGCGGCTGTCCACACTGGGCCCGGCCGCCACTCTGGCCCGCGGCTACGCCGTGGTGCAGGTACTGGAAGACGGGCTACCACAGGATGGGCAGATTCTGCGCTCCGTGGACGACGCGCCGACCGGCAGCAGGCTGCGGGTGCGGGTCGCCGACGGCGCCATCACCGCAGTGAGCGAAGGGCGTACCGATGGTTCCTGACGAACAACATGAGGCGTCGTCGATTACGCCTATTAGTCAGCTTGGCTATGAAAATTGCCGAGATGAGCTAATCGAAGTCGTACGGCTCCTCGAGCAGGGCGGCCTGGATCTCGACGCGTCGCTGAAATTGTGGGAAAGGGGCGAGCAGCTAGCCAAACGGTGCGAGGAGCACTTAGCTGGTGCCCGTCAACGCGTCACCGATGCCCTGGCGTCCGGCGAAGCCGCGGAAAGCTGACCCCAGCAAAACTCATCGACAAACTTGGTTCCAAACTGGAACACGTTTCAGTTATTCTCTCCGGCATGGGTGATCCATCACTGACAACCGAACTCGGCAGCGTCCTGGTCACCGGGGGCTCCGGCTTCGTCGGCGCCAACCTGGTGAAGACCTTGCTCGAGCGTGGCCACCGGGTCCGCTCCTTCGACCGCGCCCCCTCGCCGCTGCCGCAGCACCCGAAACTGGAAGTGCTGCAAGGCGACATCACCGACAAAGCGGTCTGCGAGGCGGCCGTCGACGGCATCGACACGATCATCCATACCGCGGCCATCATCGACCTGATGGGCGGCGCGTCGGTGACCGAGGAGTACCGCCAGCGCAGCTTCTCGGTCAATCTCGGCGGCACCCAGAATCTGGTGGAGGCCGGCCAGAAGGCCGGCGTCAAGCGGTTCGTCTACACCGCTTCCAACAGCGTGGTGATGGAAGGCCAGAACATCGCCAACGGCGACGAGACGATGCCCTACACCAAGCGGTTCAACGATCTCTACACCGAGACGAAGGTCGCCGCCGAGAAATACGTCCTGTCCCAGAACGGTGTCGACGGGATGCTCACCTGCTCTATCCGTCCCAGCGGCATCTGGGGCACCGGCGACCAGACGATGTTCCGCAAGCTGTTCGAAAGTGTGATCAAGGGCCACACCAAGGTGCTGGTGGGTCCGAAGTCGGTGAAGTTGGACAACTCCTACGTGCACAACCTGATTCACGGCTTCATCCTGGCCGGCGAGCACCTGGTGCCCGGCGGCAGCGCGCCCGGTCAGGCGTACTTCATCAACGACGGTGAGCCGATCAACATGTTCGAGTTCGCCCGGCCGGTAGTGGAAGCATGCGGCGAGAAGTGGCCCACCCTAAGGATTCCCGCTCCTCCGGTGCGTCTGGCGATGACAGCATGGCAGCGGCTGCACTTCCAATTCGGGGCTCCCGCACCGCTTCTCGAACCGTTAGCGATCGAGCGCGTGGCTATCAACAACTATTTCTCGATCGACAAGGCCCGCCGCGACCTGGGATATGAGCCGCTGTTCACTACCGAGCAGGCCCTCAAGGAGTGCCTGCCGTACTACGTGGACCTGTTCCACAAGATGAAGGCCGAAGCACAGGCCGCCAAGAACAAGTAACGCGGCTAGCGAAAACTCACCATCTCGGCGCCCCAGGCGTCGCGAATCCGTGCGTCGACGTCGTGCACGATCGTGTCGACTTTGTCGATGACCAGGCACGCGCGGCCGGTCTGGTCGTAACGCGGCCAGGGCAGCTCACCGTCCGGCCCAGTCGGCTCACCACCGGTGGCGAAATTGACCCACCGGGTCTGCATCCGCCTGGACACCGCCGTTGCGGTCCTGGCCCCGCCGAGCTTGAGCGTCACGTCCTGCGGCCCGCCGAGATTGCCCCAGACGTAAGGCAATTCGGTGGCATGCGCGGCGCGGACGAGAAGCAGCTTGAACAACGGTGTCGCGTAGTCGAACCGGTACAGGTACACCGGCGCGACCGCGCTGTGACCCTGCGCCAGCCACATCGTCGGCAACCGGAAACCGATGTCGGTGGCCATGCTGACCACGCGTGACTTGTGCCGGCCGCTGTATGCCGATCCGATCTCGTCCACGGTCGGCAGTTGCAGGTCAGGCTGCTCGGCGGCGATCTGGTCGAACATCGAGGTGATGGCGCGCGGGGTGATGGGCATCAGCGGCGAGCGCATCAACTTGAACAGCGCCGCCTCATTCTTGTTGGTCCCGATGACCAACGGCACGGGCAACAGCCGCCCTTCCTGGGCGAGTTTGACGGGATAGTCATGCAGCAGCTCGCCGTCGACGATCGGGACGAATGCCAGCGTGCCGGGATTGCGGACGGGCACTTCGTTGAACACTTCCTGCGTGGCCGCGACGAGCGCCTCGGTCGACACCTCGGTCAGGGTCCGTACCTCGGACGCACCGATGCCCAGCTTCTCCAACAGGCTCAACGCGACCCGACGACCCCGCTCCCGGTCGTACACCGAGGTGGCCGGAGAACTCTGAGCGATCGCGCGGACGAACAGGCCCTCAGCCGCCGGGCTGGCGAGCAGGGTGGTGACCAGCCCCGCGCCCGCGGACTCGCCGAACACCGTGACGTTGGCCGCATCACCACCGAATGCCGCGATGTTGTCGCGCACCCAGGCCAGCCCCGCCAGCACATCGCGCAGCCCGATATTCGAGTCGAACGGCCGCTGCCAGGTGCTGAAGGACGACAGGTCAAGGAAGCCCAGCGCGCCTATCCGGTAGTTGAGAGTGACCACGATGACGTCGCCGGTCTCGGCCAGCGCGCGACCGTCGTAGAGCGGCTGACTGCCGGAACCCAACACATAGGCGCCGCCGTGCAGCCACACCATGACGGGTTTCCCCGCACCGGGCTGCGCGTCGGCCGGTGCCCAGATGTTCAGCCGCAGACAGTCCTCATCCAGCGGCGCGCCGAGTTCGAGCGGCATCCTGGGGACCACCGGTTGCGGGCAGGCCGGACCGAATTCGGTGGCGTCGGCGACTTCGGTCCACCGCTGCGGCGGCTCGGGCGCCCGGAAACGCAGGTCACCGAGCGGCGGCGCCGCGTACCGGATGCCTTTCCAGAATTTGACGCGACCGTCGTCGCCGCCCCGGACCGGGCCGTATCCGGTTTCGACTACTTCGGTCGCCATCGATTCGAACTCCTCATTCCGTGCCCTGCCCCAGAAGATCACGGCACAAGCGTCCAAACCACTTTAATCGCGTTCTACGGGTGCGCTGGTGCTGGCGACCGTCGCCGCTAATGTTGCCTGCAACACTGATGCGGAGGGCGGTCTCGGTCCGGGCATGAACACCGAATTCACGCTTACCCAGAAACGCGCTCTGGCGATCTTCACTCTCCTGGCCCTGGCATTCGGGGCGTACTTCCTGCGCAACTATTTCGTTCTCATCGTGGTGGCCGCCGTCGGCGCCTATCTGTTCACGCCGCTGTTCAATTGGTTCAACAAGCGCCTGGGCACCGGCCTGTCGGCCACCGCCACCCTGTTGTCGGCGCTGGTCATCGTGATCGTGCCGGTAGGGCTGCTGGTGGCGCTGGCGATCGTGCAGATCGCCCGAATGATCGACTCGGTTTCTGGATGGGTCCGCTCGACCGATCTGAGCAGCCTCGGCGACAAGACCCTGAAACTGGTCAACGAATTCCTGTCCCGGGTGCCGTTCGTGCATGTCAACGTCACCGCGGAGATGCTGCGCAAGGCGATGGTGTCGGCCGCCCAGAGCGTCGGCCACTGGCTGCTGGGCATCCTGCAGAACACGGCAGGCAGCCTGGCCGGCATGATCACGTCGGCGATCATCTTCCTGTACGTGTTCATCGCTCTCCTGGTGCACCGCGACAAACTGCGGACGCTGATCGGGCAGCTGAACCCGCTCGGCGAAGAAGTGACTGATCTGTATCTGCAGAAGATGGGCTCGATGGTGCGCGGCACCGTCAACGGCCAGTTCGTCATCGCCTTCTGCCAGGGTGTCGCGGGAGCGGCGTCGATCTACATCGCGGGATTCCACCACGGCTTCTTCATCTTCGCGATCGTGCTGACCGCGTTGTCGATCATTCCGCTGGGCGGCGGCATCATCACCATTCCGTTCGGGGTGGGCATGATGCTGTTCGGCAACATCGGGGGCGGGTTGTTCGTGGTGCTTTTCCACCTGGTGGTGGTGACCAACATCGACAACTTCCTGCGGCCCATCCTGGTGCCACGCGATGCCCGGCTCAACTCGGCCCTGATGCTACTTTCGGTGTTTGCCGGCATTTCGATGTTCGGGCCCTGGGGCATCATCATCGGCCCGGTGCTGATGATCATCATCGTCACCACCATCGACGTCTACCTGGCGGTCTACAAGGGGGTCGAGCTCAAACCGGTCCCCGAGGACAAGCCCACTCGCCGCGGGTGGTTGCGGCGCGTTAAGTCAGCCGCTCCCTGAGGAATTCGACCACGCGCTTGCGCGCCTCGTAGGCCGGCTGGCCGTCGATCTCGCGGACTTCGTCGGTGAGCACCGAATGCGCCATGCGGCCGAAGCCGTGCTCGTTGCCCGGGCCGGAGTCGATCTCGATCACCTCGAACGCGTCGCCGAGCCGCTGCTTGAGCGTTTTGAATCGTTCGCCGGGCGCCATCCGGTCCGCGCTGAACCGCAGACCGATGGCACACAGATCCCCGGCGGCGCAGCGATCGGCCACCACGCTGAGCTCGGCCTCACTCATCCCGGGATCGCGGCGTTGCTTGGCGGTGAGCGGGAACGGCACCGAGGGCTGGCTGAGCACGGGAGCCAACACGCTGTCATCGACGGCGGCGGCCAGCGCGAAGCCGCCGGTAAAGCACTGCCCGATGACCCCGACCCCCTTGCCCGGCGTCTTCTCGTTGAGGTCGCGGGCCAGGGCGCGCAGAAACAGCGATACCGGCCGCTGTTTGTTGGTGGCCATCGCGGCGAACTCCTTGGCCACGCAGCCGCGGCTGATCTCGGCCACGATGTAGCCGGGCGTCTTGGCCTTGCCGGGCTGGCCGAACAGCGACGGGATGGCGACCGTGAACCCGTTGTCCACCAGATGGTTGCCCAGTCCCAGCACCCCCGGATGGATTCCCGGCATCTCCGGGATCAGCACGACGCCGGGGCCAGAACCCTTGCGGTAGACGTCGTAGGTGTAGCCGGCGCCGGTGAACGGCGCAGCCGACCAGCCGGTGAGATCTGCTTCGGGTGCGGTCACGTGACGTCCCTTCTGTCGGCCTAACGGCTGGGCAGCGGCTGCGCGGACTGCGTGGCCACCGCCAGCGTCCGGAACTGATCGGGCGTGCCGGCCCCGGTGATGGCCACCTGGGTGGGGCCGGCCGGGCTGGCAAGTCTGGTGGTCCACACCGGCTCGACCGCGCCGTTCTGGTCGGCACCCTGGTAGATAACCCATCGCGTGCCGTCGACGTCAACGGTCCCGCTCGGGTACATGCCGGAATGGATGGAGCCCACCAGTTTGTCCTCGTCGGCATTGCTCTGCGTGAGGCTGAGGTACATCCCGGTCGGGCTGATGTAGCCGACGGTCGAGGTGGCCGCGTGCAGGCGCTGGCCCGCGGATGCGTCCGTGCGTCCGGCGTCGATGCCGCCGCGGCCGCCGGAATTCGCCTGCCAGCCCGCCGGCAGTTGCGGCAACCGGATGGGGAATCCGAGAGTCGCGGCGTCCGCGCGCAGGGCCGCCGCGGCGTCATAGGACGGAACCCTGCCCTTGTTCGTCCCGCCCGGCGAAAAGGAACACATTCCGACCATGCCGGCCAGCAGGATGCACCCGATCACCAGAGGCAGCAGCGACCAGAACATGTCGCGTCCGTCCTGCAGCAACCGCGGCTTGGCCGGCTTGGGGGCAGGCTGCGGCTCCGAGGTCACCGTGCAAGTATCCCAGCTCCAGTCGAGTGTTCCGCTTCTGGGACAATCGGCAACCATGAATGAAGGGCGCCAACCATGACTGCACAGGGATCAGGCTCGTCGCCGACCGTTGCGACACCGTCGCACGCCCGACCGCGTGGCGAGGCCCCCGACCGCAACCTGGCTCTCGAGTTGGTGCGCGTCACCGAGGCCGGCGCCATGGCCGCGGGTCGCTGGGTAGGCCGCGGCGACAAGGAGGGTGGCGACGGCGCGGCGGTCGACGCCATAAGAGAACTGGTCAACTCGGTATCGATGCGCGGTGTCGTGGTCATCGGCGAAGGCGAGAAAGACGAAGCGCCGATGCTCTACAACGGCGAGGAAGTCGGCAACGGCGACGGCCCGGACTGCGACTTCGCGGTCGACCCCATCGACGGCACCACGCTGATGAGCAAAGGCATGCCCAACGCGATCTCGGTGCTGGCAGTGGCCGACCGCGGCGCGATGTTCGACCCGTCGGCGGTGTTCTACATGAACAAGATCGCCGTCGGCCCGGACGCCGCCCACGTGCTGGACATCACCGCGCCGATCGCCGAGAACGTCCGGGCGGTCGCGCGGGTCAAGGAATTGTCGGTGCGGGACATGACCGTGTGCATTCTGGACCGGCCCCGGCACGCCCAGTTGATCGCCGACGTCCGCGCCACCGGCGCGAGGATCCGGCTGATCACCGACGGCGACGTCGCCGGCGCCATCTCGGCCTGCCGACCGGGCTCGGGCACCGACATGCTGGCCGGTATCGGCGGCACCCCGGAGGGCATCATCACCGCAGCCGCGATCCGCTGCATGGGCGGCGCCATCCAGGCCCAGCTGGCACCCAAGGACGACGAGGAGCGCCAGAAGGCCATCGACGCCGGCCACGACGTCGAGCGGGTGCTGACCACCACCGACCTGGTTTCCGGGGAGAACGTCTTCTTCTGCGCCACCGGTGTCACCGACGGCGACCTGCTCAAGGGCGTCCGGTACTACCCGGGTGGCTGCACCACGCAGTCGATCGTGATGCGTTCCAAGTCCGGCACCGTGCGCATGATCGAGGCCTACCACCGGCTGTCCAAGCTCAACGAATACTCGGCGATCGACTTCACCGGCGACAGCAATGCCGCCTATCCCCTGCCCTGACACCTGACACCTGACACCTGACACAAGCAAGGATCTGATCTATGGCCGAGAGCGCCGAATACCGCATCGAGCACGACACCATGGGCGAGGTCCGGGTGCCGGTGAATGCTTTGTGGCGCGCGCAAACCCAGCGCGCGGTGGAGAACTTCCCGATCTCGGGCCGCGGTCTCGAGCGCACCCAGATCCGGGCGCTGGGTCTGCTGAAGGGCGCTTGCGCGCAGGTGAACAAAGACCTCGGGCTGTTGGCCCCGGAGAAAGCCGACGCGATCATCGCCGCGGCCGCCGAGATCGCCGACGGCAAGCACGACGACCAGTTCCCGATCGACGTCTTCCAGACCGGCTCGGGGACCAGCTCCAACATGAACACCAATGAGGTGATCGCCTCGATCGCGGCCGCCAACGGGGTGACGGTGCACCCCAACGACGACGTCAACATGTCGCAGTCGTCCAACGACACGTTCCCGACGGCCACCCACATCGCGGCGACCGAGGCCGCGGTGCGTCATCTCATCCCCGCCCTCGAGGTGCTCCAAGGTGCGTTGTCGGCCAAGGCACTCGAGTGGCAGACGGTCGTCAAGTCCGGACGCACCCACCTGATGGACGCCGTTCCGGTGACCCTCGGCCAGGAGTTCAGCGGGTATGCCCGCCAGATCGAAGCCGGCATCGAGCGCGTGCGCTGCACCCTGCCCCGGCTGGGTGAGCTGGCGATCGGCGGCACCGCGGTCGGCACCGGCCTCAACGCCCCGGAAGGATTCGGCGTCCGGGTGGTGGCGGTTCTGGTGGAGTCGACGGGCTTGTCCGAGTTGCGCACGGCGACAAACTCTTTCGAGGCACAGGCGGCCCGCGACGGGCTGGTCGAGGCGTCCGGCGCGTTGCGCACCATCGCGGTGTCACTGACCAAGATCGCCAACGACATCCGGTGGATGGGCTCGGGCCCGCTGACCGGCCTGGCCGAAATCCAGCTGCCGGACCTGCAGCCGGGCAGCTCCATCATGCCGGGCAAGGTGAATCCGGTTCTGCCCGAGGCGGTTACCCAGGTGGCCGCGCAGGTGATCGGCAATGACGCCGCGGTCGCGGTCGGCGGCTTGTCGGGCGCCTTCGAGCTCAACGTCTACATCCCGATGATGGCCCGCAACATTCTCGAGTCGTTCAAGCTGCTGACCAACGTGTCGAAGCTGTTCGCGGACCGGTGCATCACCGGGCTGGTCGCCAACGTCGAGCACCTGCGCGAGCTCGCCGAGTCCTCGCCGTCGATCGTGACACCGCTGAACTCGGCCATCGGGTACGAGGAGGCCGCCGCGGTGGCCAAGCAGGCGCTCAAGGAGCGCAAGACGATCCGGCAGACCGTCATCGATCGCGGCCTGATCGGCGACAAGCTGTCCGAAGAGGAACTCGACCGGCGCCTCGACGTACTGGCGATGGCGAAGGTCGAGCCTGTCGACTGACTTCGATGGTGGCGGCCCGCAGCGCCCGGCTCCGCCGCGCTCGCGCCCGCCACGGGCCAGATCGGGCTGATTACGGCCGCCCGCAGGTACCCTGCGGTGGACGCGGTTGTGTGGCTATCTCAGCGTAGAGGCGGCCGGTGAGAGTAAGGGTGATTCAGTAATGACGGTTCCCCCCGGCGGTCCCTACGGTCAGGATCCATACGGTCAGGATCCCTACGGCGCGAACCCGTATGGGCAGCAACCGTATTGGGGCGGCCAGCCCCAGGGCCAGCCGCCCGCACAGCCGCCGGGCCCCCCGCCCGGCTCCTACCCTTACCCCCCTCCGGGCGGCCAGTATCCGCCCGGCACCGACCCGTACGGTGTCCCCGGCGGTTACCCGCCCCAGCAATTCGGGCCGCCTCCCGGACAGCCGGGCTGGCAGCCGGGGGGCTACCCGCCCGGTCCACCGCCCTCCGGCGGAAACTCGAAGCTGCCGTGGCTGATCGTCGCCGGCATCGCGGTGCTGGGCGTCATCGTGCTGGTGGTGATCCTGGTGGTCTCGCTGAAGGGCAATGGGAACGAGTCTCCGACTGCGGGTCCGTCGGGCACGACGAGCGCCGCGACGTCGGCACCCGACACTTCGATGCAGACCGCGACGGACTGCACTCCCAACGTCTCAGGTGGCAACAAACCCACCGGCGACACGGTCTCGGCCGGCAAGTTGTCGTTCCCCACGAGCGCGGCGCCGGGTTGGCAGCCTTATGTGGATGACCAGAACCCCAACCTGATCGACGCCGTCGGCCTGGGCGCGGAGGTGCCCAACGCGAGCCAGTGGATGATGCAGGTAGAGGTCGCCGTCACCAACTTCGTGACCAGCATGGACGTCAGCGCGCAGGCGTCGAAGTTGATGGACTGCGTGGCCAACGGCCCCGGCTACGTCCAGTCGAACCCCACGCTGGGCCCGAAGAAGACGTCGTCGATGACGGTTGACGGGGTCAAGGCGGCCCGGGTGGATGCCGACGTCACCATCGCAGACACCACCCGCGGCGTGAAGGGCGACACGGTGACAATAATCGCGGTCGACACCAAACCGGTCACCATCTTCCTGGGCGCGACGGCCATCGGCGACAAGGCCTCGGCGGCCATCGTCGACAAAGTCATTGCGTCGCTGAAGGTTTCGAAGAAGTAGCCGGCGTCCAGACGTGCGTCGGCTCGGACCGGCCGCGCAGCACCGTGGAATAGCACTCGTCCCAGCGCTTGCGCTCGGCCCGCTCCGCGCGGTCAATTGCCGCACCTGAGCCCAGGATTCGGCGTTCGGAGGTCTTCGCGAGGTCGGCCAGTCGCGCGGCCTCGTTGACCGCGTCGCCGATCACGGTGTATTCATAACGGTTTTCGGCACCGATGTTGCCGGCGAAGACCCGTCCGGCCGAAACGCCGATGCCGAAGTCGACCATCGGGAGCAGACGCAGTTTGTCGCCGAGGGCCCGCGCGGTGCCCAAGGCCGCCGCCGCGGGTTCGTTGGCGCGCAGCGGTGCACCGAAGATGACGAGTGCGGCGTCGCCCTCGAATTTGTTGATGAGCCCCTGAAATTCGTCGACGGTCTCCACGACGATGCGGAAGAAATCGTTGAGCACCTCGGCAACCTGTTGCGGCGGAAGGCTTTCGGTGAGCTTGGTGGAACCGACCAGGTCGATGTAGAGGACGGCCGCTTCCACCACATCGCCGGAAAGGGTGGCTCCCTCCTGCAGGGCGCGCCGCGCGACGTCGGCTCCGACGTGGCGGCCGAACAAGTCGCGGAGGCGGTCCCGTTCCTCCAGCCCGGTGACCATCCGGTTGAATCCGCTTTGCAGGCGCCCGATCTGGGACCGTTCGTACACACCCACGTAGGTGTCGATGTGGCCGTGTTCGACCTCGGCCATCGCCTCGGCGACCTCGGCGACCGGGTCGGATATCGACCGCGACGTCAGGATCATGATCGGCATGCCCAGCAGAATGGCCGCCAGCGAGACCACCAGAATCGGCACGTCCAGCGAATTCGACTGTTCCACCAACCAACCGGTGGAGCGCATCACCACGAACGTCGCAATCACCCCGATCGGCAATGCGCTGCACAGAAACCAGAGCAGGATGAGTCGCGCGAAGACACCCGGCACCATCAGTCGCGGCTCGCAGCCGCGCGTGGCCGCGCTCATGATTGGCCGCAGGGTGCGCTGTGCGAGGAGCAGGCCCGTACCGGCGGCCGCGGCGCCGCCGATCAGCACACCGAGCGAGATCGGCACCATGACCGCGGCTCCGCCGTCGGTGTTCGGCAGGATGACGATGACGCCACACGCGGCCCACGTCGCCGCCAGCAAGGCCGACTGCCGACCCGCGATTTTCATCGCCGCGTCGCGTTGCTCGGGTGTCGGTTCGTCGCCGGCGGTGAACCAGCGCAGGGTGGGCGCCAGCATCATGGGCCCGATGACCGCAACCGAGACGATTCCGAGCACGATCAGCAGCGCCACCAGGCCGGTGTTCTTTTCGGCGAAGTCGGCGCTGGCCACGGCGGGGCTGTGGCCTCTCATCGGGATCAGGATCGCGGCCGAGTCGACCACGGCGATGATGTACGCGAGCGCCAGGTCAGTGCCGTATTGAACGGACAGCCGCAGAGCAGACTTCGGCGACGCTGCCTCAGGCACCGTTGTTCGGCCCGCCCGAGTTCTGACCGGGAATGTCGGTGATCGGGAAATTGGGCATCGGCTTCGGCGAGGGGGTGTTGGGCAGCGCCGGGATGTCGCCGGGCGGAATGTCGTGCAGTTCGTTGACGGGCGGACCGTTCTCCCGGCTCCCGTAGCTGCTGCCGGGCGCCCGCGGTCCCAGCAGCTCGCTGACCGTCACCAGCCGGTAGCCGTTGGCCTTGAGCACCGGGATGAACTGATACACCAGGTCGACGGTGCTCGAGTAGGTGTCATGGAACAGCACCACCGAGCCCGGTTTGATCTGCGCCATCAGCACCTGCCGGGTCGCAGCGGTGTTGGAGTCGTTGGCCCAGTCGAAGGGGATGACGTCCCAGAGGATTTCGGCGAGGCCGAAGTTGCCGGCGGCCTGTCGCACGGCCGGGTTGGAGAGCCCGCCGGCGGGCCGGTACAGCGCGGGCTTGCGGCCGGTAGCGGCGACGATCGCGTCGTTGGCCCGGGAGAACTGCGCGGCGATGTCCTCGGGAGGAATCGTCGTCATGTTGGGGTGTTCCCAGGTGTGGCTGCCCAGCTCCATGCCGGCGTCGACCACCCGCTTGGCGCCGGCCGGGTTGGCCGCGACCTTGTTGCCGATCTCGAAGAACGTCGCCTTGGCGTCGTTGTCTTTCAGGATCTGCAGCAGCCGGTCGGTGTACGGGCTCGGGCCGTCGTCGAAGGTCAGGGCCACGCACTTGACCGCCGCGCAACTCGGGTTGTCGGCCCGGGTGACGTGGCCGGTGAGACCGCCGATCACCAGCACCCCGGCCGCGACCACGACGCCGAAGACCATGCGCCAGTAGCGCCAGGCCTGATTGTCGGGTCGTTTCGGCACCAGGGAAGTTTACCGAACGTCTGGCGCGCAACCTCGCCGTCGAGTGTGCGGTGACGGAATCGATTCGGCGTCTACGGCGTGATCTGCGCGAATTTCCCGCCTTCGACGCAGACTCAACGCGGAGTCAACGGCCCGGACCTCAGTGCGGCCCGGCGATCTCCTCGAGCATCTCGGTGACCAGCGCGGCGATCGGCGACCGCTCGCTGCGCAGCAGCGTGATGTGGGCGAACAACGGGTGTCCCTTGAGCTTCTCGATCACCGCCGCGACCCCGTCGTGACGGCCCACCCGCAGGTTGTCGCGCTGCGCGATGTCGTGCGTCAGCACCACCCGGGAACCGGTGCCCAACCGGGACAGCACCGTCAGCAGGACGTTGCGCTCCAGGGACTGGGCTTCGTCGACGATGACGAACGAGTCGTGCAGCGACCGGCCGCGGATGTGGGTCAGCGGCAGCACCTCGAGCATGCCCCGCGACAGCACCTCATCCAGCACGGCGGGGCTGGCCAGGCCTTCGAGGGTGTCGAAGACGGCCTGTGCCCACGGGCCCATCTTGTCGCTCTCGCTTCCGGGCAGGTACCCCAGCTCCTGGCCGCCCACCGCGTACAGCGGGCGGAACACGACGACCTTGCGCTGGGTGCGGCGTTCCAGCACGGCTTCCAGTCCTGCGCACAGCGCCAGGGCGGACTTTCCGGTGCCGGCCTTGCCGCCGAGCGACACGATGCCCACTGACTCGTCGAGCAGCAGGTCCAGAGCCACCCGCTGCTCGGCGGAGCGACCCCGGAGTCCGAACACCTCGCGGTCGCCGCGGACCAGCTGTACGCGCTTGGCCGGAGTCACCCGGCCCAGCGCGTGGGAGCTTCCGCCCAGCAGCCGAATCCCGGTGTGGCAGGGCAGGTCCCGGGCCTCTGCCAGGTCGATCTCACCGTCGGCGAACAGCGCGTCGATGTCCTCGGCAGCGGTCTCGACCTCGCGCATGCCGGTCCATCCGGACACCACGACATCCTGCGCGTGGTACTCGTCGGCCGGCAGGCCGATCGCGGCGGCCTTGACCCTAAGCGGAATGTCCTTGCTCACCAACGTCACTCGCTTGCCTTCGGCGGCAAGGTTGGCGGCACAACTCAGGATCCGGGAGTCGTTGCTGTCGGTCCGGAAGCCCGAGGGCAGCACCGACGGGTCGGTGTGGTTGAGTTCGACGTGCAGTGAACCACCCTCTGCACCAACCGGAATGGGCTGGTCCAGCCGGCCGTGCTCCAGCCGGAGGTCGTCGAACAGTCGCAGCGCTTGGCGGGCAAACCAACCCAGTTCGTGGTGGTGGCGCTTGGCTTCCAGTTCGCTGATCACCACCAGCGGAACTACCACCTCATGCTCGGCGAACCGGCTGCATGCCCACGGGTCGGACAGCAATACGGAGGTGTCGAGCACGTACGTCCGGGTTTCGGTCACGGGGCGCTCCTCGAGCGAATGACGCCCGGGCGGACCCACGCGAGCGTGTCGGCGGGGGCCGCGGCACCAGGACCGGGGCCGGTCCTGCCGTTGGTGTGACGGAAGGTGCCGCCCTGGCAGCAGAGCAAATTGCTGGCCATCAACGGCGACGCTACTCCGGTGGTCGGACCCCCGCAGCGCAGGCGCGCCGAGACACTATCGAGACACGCAAACGCAACAAATCTCGGTGCAGCGCTAGTCGGAGACGAACGGCTTCAGTGTGGGCTCGTCGGCCAGGCCCCACGCGGTGATGCGCTCGGAGATGACCTGCTGCAACTGGCCACGGTCGAAGATGCCGGCTTCTGCCACTGCCTTCAGCTTGTCCTGGTAGGCGTCGATGTCGGCGCCTGGCACCTCGAGGTCGGCAGCGCGGCGGGCGATGGCCTCGATCACCTCGTCGCGCGAGTAGTCCAGCAGGTGGGCGACCAGGTTGGCGAAGAACTCCTCGTGCCGTGCTTCGTCCCTCGCGATCCGGTCGACGAGTCCGGCCAGGATCGGTTCCTCGATCTGCGCGGCGAGGTTGCGGCAGAACGTGCCGTACGTGCGCTCCGAGAGGGTCATGTAGACCAGCGTGTCGATCTGGGAGTACTTCCCCTCGGTGCGGTAGCCCTTCATCACGTACTGGACTCGCGCGTCCTCGTTCGCTGCCGGGTCAACCTCGCGGGTCACCACCAGGTACTCCCGCAGCGCGATGGCATGCAGGTGCTCCTCGGCGGTCCACCGGCCGATCCATCGGCCCCAGTAGTCCTCGAGGATGAAGTGCTCGACGAACTCACGGTGGTGGGCTGCCAGGTTGTCCTTGAGCAGCAGCATGATTTCGCAGGCGTCGGTGATCGAGCGGGGCAGCGTGGCCTGGGAGGGGTCCCAGTCGCGCCCGCCGAGGAACGCGAAGTTCTCGCCGCGGTCGAACGGGACGTAGTCGTGGGCGAACCAGATCTCTTCGGTGGCCAGGTGGTGGGCCAGCAGGGACTCCACCACGGGCTCGAGTTCGAGGGTGAGCGCGTTAGCGACAGGTTTCTGTGCCATGCGGTAACTGTAACCCGCATTCACAGGTTCTTTCAAATATTCCGGGGCGTGTCGCGCCTCACTCTCACGAACAGACGCAAAGTCCCCCTTTTGATGCCAAAAAAGGGGGACTTTGCGTCTTCTCGCGGGAAATCGGCCGGACTCAGCGCCCGACGAGGCCCCAGTCCTCGATGCCCTCGTAGAGCGGGAACTCCCTGGCCAGCCGCGTCACTCGCGCGCCGAGTTCAGCGACGTCGGCCGAGGTGCCGGCCGCCAGCGCGGTCGCGATGATGTCGGCCACCTCGGAGAATTCGGCGTCCCCGAAGCCACGGGTCGTCAGCGCGGGCGTCCCGATCCGCAGACCCGATGTCACCATCGGCGGCCGCGGGTCGTTCGGGACGGCGTTGCGGTTGACCGTGATTCCGACCTCGTGCAGCAGATCCTCGGCGGCCTGGCCGTCCAGCGGCGAGTTGCGCAGGTCGACGAGCACCAGGTGCACGTCCGTGCCGCCGCTGACGACGGAAACCCCTGCCTTGGCGACGTCGTCAGCCAGCAATCGGTCGGCGATGATGCGCGCCCCCGACAGGGTGCGCTGCTGCCGCTCGGCGAACTCGGGGGTCGCGGCGATCTTCAGCGCAACGGCCTTGCCGGCGATGACGTGCATCAGCGGTCCGCCCTGCTGACCCGGGAATACCGCGGAGTTGATGGCCTTGGCGTACTCCTGCTTGCCCAGGATCATGCCGGAGCGGCCTCCGCCGAGCGTCTTGTGAATGGTGGTGGACACCACGTCGGCGTGCGGCACCGGCGACGGGTGCAGCCCGGCGGCGACCAGGCCCGCGAAGTGCGCCATGTCGACCCACAACTTGGCGCCCACCTCGTCGGCGATGGACCGGAAGGCGGCGAAGTCGAGGATGCGGGGATAGGCGGACCAGCCGGCGATCAGCACCTTCGGCCGGAATTCCAGCGCCTGCGCCCGTACCACGTCCATATCGACCAGATGCGTCGTCGGATCGACGCCGTAGAACGCGTTCTCGTACAACTTGCCGGAGAAGTTCAGCCGCATGCCGTGGGTCAGGTGGCCGCCGTTGGCCAGGTCGAGACCCAGCAGCCGCTCCCCCGGTGACATCAGCGCGTGCAGCACCGCGGCGTTGGCCTGCGCGCCCGAATGCGGCTGCACGTTGGCGAAGTCGGCACCGAAGAGCGCCTTGGCACGGTCGCGGGCGATGTTCTCGACCACGTCGACGTGCTCACAGCCGCCGTAGTAGCGCCGCCCGGGCAGCCCCTCGGCGTACTTGTTGGTCAGCACGCTGCCCTGGGCCTGCAGGATCGAGCGCGGCACGAAGTTCTCCGACGCGATCATCTCGAGGGTGTCGCGTTGCCGCCCGAGCTCCTTGCCCAGTAGCTCGGCGATATCGGGGTCGACCTCGGCGAGGGGGGCAGACATAACGGACGAAGCGACGCGGGCGCCAGGAGTAGCAGTCACGGGCATCAGTCTATCGAGACCCTTGTCTCGCAGCTGAGTCGCGTTTTGACCGGCCCCACCGTCAGTGCCGCCGTCGTTGCTGAGAGACTGGCACCATGCCGCGGCCGAGCGAGCCGAGCCCCTATGTCGAGTTCGACCGACGGCAATGGCGCGCGCTCCGCATGGCCACACCGCTGGCTCTCACCGAAGAAGAACTGATTGGACTGCGCGGCCTCGGCGAGCAGATCGACCTGCTCGAGGTCGAAGAGGTCTACCTGCCGCTGGCCCGGCTCATTCACCTCCAGGTAGCCGCCCGTCAGCGCCTGTTCGCCGCCACCGCGGAATTCCTCGGCGAGCCACAGCAAAACCCGGACCGGCCGGTGCCATTCATCATCGGCGTCGCGGGCAGCGTCGCCGTCGGCAAATCGACCACGGCGCGCGTGCTGCAGGCGCTGCTGGCCCGCTGGGATCACCATCCCCGGGTGGAC
Source organism: Mycobacterium sp. Z3061 (assembly GCF_031583025.1). NCBI lineage: Bacteria > Bacillati > Actinomycetota > Actinomycetes > Mycobacteriales > Mycobacteriaceae > Mycobacterium > Mycobacterium pumcae. The sequence continues at coordinate 5,387,420 of NZ_CP134062.1, forward strand.
CTGGTGACCACCGACGGGTTCCTCTACCCCAACGCGGAGCTGGAACGGCGAAACCTGATGCACCGCAAGGGTTTTCCGGAGAGCTACAACCGCCGGGCGCTGATGCGGTTCGTCACCTCGGTGAAGTCCGGATCCGACTACGCCTGCGCGCCGGTGTACTCACACCTGCGCTACGACATCATCCCCGGCGCCAAGCACGTGGTCCGGCATCCCGACATCCTGATCCTGGAGGGACTGAACGTCCTGCAAACCGGTCCGACGCTGATGGTGTCGGACCTGTTCGACTTCTCCTTGTACGTCGATGCCCGGATCGAGGACATCGAGCAGTGGTATGTGTCGCGGTTCCTGGCGATGCGCAGCACCTCGTTCGCCAACCCGGAGTCGCACTTCCACCACTACTCGGCCCTGTCGGACCCGCAGGCCGTCGTTGCCGCGAAGGAAATCTGGCGGTCGATCAACCGGCCCAACCTGGTCGAGAACATCCTGCCGACCCGACCGCGCGCCACCCTGGTGCTACGTAAGGACGCCGATCACTCCATCAACCGGCTGAGGCTGCGCAAGCTCTAGCCGCGGGTCAGCCGTGGGCGCCCGGCTGGCCGAACAGAATGCCCGCAAGACCGCCGCCGGCACCGACGCCCGCTTTACCCGGGTTGGTGAAGGCTCCGGTCGGTCCACCTGCCCCACCGGCACCACCGTTGCCGATCAGCCTCGCGTTGCCGCCGACGCCGCCGTCACCGCCGTCACCGGCCGTGCCGCCGACGAAGTTGCCGCCGGTCCCGCCGCCGCCACCGGCGCCGCCATTGCCGTAGAACAGTCCGGCGACGCCGCCGATGCCGCCGTTACCGCCCGCGCCCGCGCTGATACCGGTGCCGAAGTTGGCGCTGCCACCAGTTCCACCGAAGCCGCCGGCCCCGCCGCTGCCGAACAACAGCCCTGCGTTCGCGCCGTTCCCGCCGTGTCCACCGACGCCACCGGTGTTCGATGTCTCGCCGGCGCCGGCATTGCCGCCGCTACCGCCGTTACCCCACAGCCGGGAGACGCCGCCGTTGCCGCCATTACCACCGGCCAGCGCCTGGTTCGCGTTGATCGCGCCGATCATGCTCCCGCCGGACCCACCGTTGCCACCGTCGCCGAAGATCGCGACACCTCCATTACCGCCGCGACCAGCGGCCAGGTTGTCGCCGTCACCGCCCGCCCCACCGGCCCCGGCACTGCCGAAGAGCCCGGCGTTGCCGCCGTCGCCACCGTCGGTGCCACCGCTGAACTGTGCCGCGACGCCGTTACCGCCGGCTCCGCCGTTGCCGTAGAGCAGTCCGCCGTTGCCGCCGTGGCCACCCGCGCCCCCGTTGGTGCCGATCCTGCCGGCGCCGCCCAGTCCTCCGGCACCGCCGTCCCCTATTAGTCCGCCGTTGCCGCCCGCACCACCGATGCCACCGAGTCCGCCAGAGCCCGCCGCACCGCCGGTACCGCCCGCCCGCCCCGCCGGGCCCGTACAGCCAGCCGCCGTTACCGCCCGGACCGCTTGCCTGACCGCCCACGCCGCCCGTCCCGGCTGCGCCGCCGGTGCCGCCGAAGCCGCCGCTCCCCCACAGTCCGGCGCTGCCGCCGGCGCCGCCCAATCCGCCGGTCCCGGTATTGGAAAAGCCCGCCGATCCATTCCCGCCGGCGCCGCCGTTGCCGAACAGCCAGCCGCCACTGCCGCCGGCACCGCCGTTTCGTCCAACGCCGGCCGAGGTATTGACACCGCCGTTACCACCGGCTCCGCCGTTTCCGATCAGTCCGGCATTCCCCCCGGCTCCGCCGGCCTGATTGGATCCGCCGGTTCCGCCGGCGCCGCCGTTGCCGTAGAGAATCCCGCCGTCACCACCGCGCATCCCGGGTCCACCGTTGGCGCCGTCTCCGATCAGCGGCCGATTGAGCAGCGCCATCGTGGGCGCGTTGATCACGCCGAGCACGTCCTGCGGCAGACTCTGAGCCGCGTTCAGCGCCTCGGCGGCGGCGTACGCCCCGCCGGTTCCCGTCATGGTCTGGACGAACTGCTGGTGAAAAGCCGCAGCCTGGGCGTTGAGCGCCTGATAAGTCTGGGCGTGCCCGGAGAACAGTGCCGCTATCGCGGCCGATATTTCATCAGCGCCCGCGGCGACGACCGACGTGGTCGGGGCGGCGGCCGCCGCCGCGGCCTCGCTCAGCGTGGAGCCGATTCCCGCAATGTCCGAGGCTGCCTGGGCCAGGAATTCCGGGGCGGTAACCAAGAATGACATCGCTTGTCCTATCGCTATTCGTCGGCTGGCGCGCGAAAATCATTCGAAGTATGGATGCTTCGCGGCGCGGTCGTTGCGGAATTGAACGCTTCTACCAATGAACACGGAGAACTCTTTTGATCGCATAGGCAAACTGCACAAGCCTTGGACGCGACTTGTGCATTTTGCACATTGAATTTCGTGGGTTGGCAGGAGTGATGCCTGAACACGCCGAGTCGAAACAAGCCGCCAGGCCCGGCTTCGCCGATCCGTAAATTCCACAACGTGGCTGATGTGGTGATCGCCAGTGGTGGGCCGAATGGCCTGATGCGCGCCTGCGAACTCGGTCTCGCCGGAATCCGGCCGGTGCTACCGGACCAGAGCCCCGGCCCCAACACACGGTGACGTGCCGCGGGCATCGTCGGCCAGGGAGTGCGGATATTCGACCCACCGCGGCCTGTACGCCGGACTCGCCGAAAAACAAGCCCCCGCAGCCGGCGGCCGGCTCGTTTTTTGCGGGCTTTGGATTCAATTTCGCCGAAGTGCGCAGTCGTCAGCTGTCTACACTGCGCGAGCAGCCCCGGCTCATTGAAGTACTTGTCGCCGCGACCCTGAAATATGACGTCGAGGTAAGCAGAGGCGCGCAGCAGCCGCTACCGGCCGTTCGCTCCGTCGGTTCCGCTGGTGCCACTAGATCCGGGGCCCAGCGACTGCCCAGCATTACCGGGCGTGCTGCCCGAGCCGGCCAGACCCGCACTGCCGCCGTTGCCGGCAGTCCCGTGGACGCCCCCGGCACCACCGAGGCCGCCGATACCCGCTGAACCGAACAATCCGCCGGCCCCGGCGTTGCCGCCGGCGCCGCCGTTGCCTCCGTTACCCGCGTCGCCGCCTCGACCACCATCACCGGCGTCACCACCCGCGCCTGCGATGCCGTTCGTGGTAGATCCGGTTCCCAGGGCTCCGCCGTTGCCGCCGTTGCCGCCGTGGCCACCGACGTCGCCGTTCCCACCGAACCCGCCGATACCGCCGCCGCCGCCGCTGCCACCATTGCCGAACAACCATCCACCACGGCCCCCGCTACCCCCGGCGCCACCGCTGGAGCCGCTGGTGCCCGAGGCGCCGGTGCCGCCGGCACCTCCGTCCCCTCCGTTGCCACCGTTACCGCCCTGGGTGGTGAGCTGGCCGATGCCGTCGTTTGCATGGCTGCCGCCCGCGCCGCCGGTGCCACCGTTACCACCCGCCGCGCCGATCCCACCGGTGCCACCGTCACCGCCGTTGCCGCCGGTGCCGCCTTTGCCGCCGATCCCGCCGGTTTGGTTGCCGGCACCCCCGTTGCCGCCGGCGCCACCCGCCGCGCCCGCCCCGCCGTTGCCGCCCGTACCGCCGTTACCCCCGCCTCCGCCATTGGTTCCGACAGCGCCGCCGCCGCCCGCGCCGCCCGCGCCACCGGTCGCACCGAGAGATCGGAAGAGCGTCGTGCCGCCGTCCCCGCCGAGGCCGCCGGTGCCGCCTGGTGCGCCGCCGCCGCCGATGCCGCCGACGCCGCCGATGCCACCCGTGCCGCCACCTTGCCCCGGCACGGTGCCATCGATGCCGTTGCCACCGGTTCCTCCGGTGCTCAACGGGTTCAGGACCACGTTTGAGGGCTGACCTGGGCTACCGGGGCTACCGGTGCCAGCGGGGGCGCCAAAGATGGGACTCGGGTTGACACCGTTGTGACCGTTCACTCCGGCACCGCCGGCCCCGCCTGCGCCGCCGGTACCCCACAACCCGGCTGCGCCGCCGAAGCCGCCGGCACCGCCGTTGCCGCTCTGGGTGGCGCCGAGACCGCCGCCTCCGCCGATACCGCCGCTGCCACCATTGCCGTACAGCCAGCCTCCGGCACCTCCGGCGCCGCCCGCGCCGCCGACGCCGCCGACCGGGCCGGTGTTGCCCGATCCACCGGCCCCGCCGGCGCCGCCGTTACCGATCAATCCCGCGGCGCCGCCCGCCCCGCCCGCCTGTCCGGTGCCCGCCGCGCCCGCGGCACCGTTACCACCGTTCCCCCACAGCAGGCCGCCGGCCCCTCCCGCACCGCCCGGGGTGGTTGCGTTGGCGCCGTCACCGATCAGAGGGCGACCCAAGAGCAGTTGGGTAGGGGCGTTGACGACACCCAGCACGCCCTGCTCGATCGCCTGTAATGGCGACGCGTTCAACGCTTCCGCGGCCGCGTATGACGCGCCGGCACCCGCGATGGACTGTACGAACTGCTGGTGGAACAGAGCTGCCTGGGCATTGACCGCCTGGTAGGTCTGGGCGTGCGCGGAGAACAGCTCGGCTATCGCCGCTGAAATCTCGTCGGCGCCGGCCGCTGCCAGGGCAGTTGTGGGGCCGGCGGCGGCGCTGCTGGCCTCGCTCAGCAGCGAACCGACATTCGCCAATTGCCCGGCGGCGTGCGCCACCACATCCGGTGCGGCAACCAAGAATGTCATCACTGTCCTCCATCGGGTCACGACGACGGGGCCGGCACAGGCCAGACGAGGACGGCCAATGAACCACTGCCCCATCGACTTTGAGTCTTGCCAGACTGACCCCTTCGATACCGTGCTGACATCGGGCAGAGTGCACAGACCCTGTCGGCGGCGCCGTGCACAGTGCACAGGCGCCGCAGACGGGCCAAGCGGGGCCGCGCATCGCAACGCTCAGGCGATGGCAACCCCGCTCGGCGGGAAGGGGAGTCAGGCCGCCAGGCGGCGCACTCCCAGGTACTGCAGGCCGGCGAAGGCCAGCGTGTAGACGCCGCTGGCCAGGGTCGCGGCCACTCCGATCGACGTCATCGGCACCAGTTCCGCGGCGACGATCGCCGCGACCGTGTACACCAGATTCGCCGCGACGACGCCGATTCCGGCGCGACGCAGGTTCGGCAGCGCGGCCAGGCTGAACACCGAGAGTCCGTAGAGGACGAAGAAGGCGCCCATGCTGTATTCCTGACCGGACGTCAGCCCGGTCAGCCGCGAAACCGGATCGGCCGCCACGGCGACGGCCAGACCCATCAGTCCGGTCAAGGTGGCGTCGGCCCGCATCGCGAATCGAAGCAGCGAGTCGTTGGAGTCGGATAACGGGCGGTGCTCCACCCCGGAAATTGCGGTCATGTTCGGGTCTCCTCTGGCGTGTGGGCGTTGGTTCGGGTCGAACACCCTTGACGGTGCCGGTTATGCACTGCCAGATCGACGCACGGCACTGCCAATTACTGCCATGCACCCAATGACCAGGACGTTTTCTGGTCCACCGGCTGCCGCTCAGACGGCCCGGGCCTCCACGATGCCGAAGGGCGACGCCGTCTGAACCACTCGTGTCATCCGAAAGCCGGCGCGCTGCAACAACCGGCCGTACTCGGACTCGGTTCGCTCACGGCCATCGACCATCACCAACATTTCCAGGTCGATCCACTTGGCCGGGATGTCGCGCTCGTTGTCGGCGATAACCTGCTCCAGAAGCAGGACATGGCTGCCCGGCGCGGCCGCCTGGCGCACCTTGGTGAGGATGCGGACCGCGTCGTCGTCGGGCCAGTCGTGGATGATGTTCTTCAGCACATACGCGTCGCCGCCGACGGGCAGGTCATCCTCGAAGAAGGAGCCTTCGACGATGCGCACCCGGTCATCGACATGATGTTCGCGGAGTTCGGCCGGCGCCCCGGCGACCACCTGGGGCTGGTCGAACAGGATGCCGTGCGCGCGGGGCGCCGAATTCAGGATCGCGGCCAGCAGCCGGCCATGGCCGCCGCCGACGTCGACGATGGTCGAGAAGCCGCTGAAGTCGTAGGCCGCGACCAGCGGCGCGATCGAGAGGTCGGACGTGCCGGTCATGGCCTGGTTGAAGATCTTTGCGAGCTCCGGTTCGCCGGCCAGGTACTCGAAGAACGGCTTGCCCCGCAGTCCGGGGACAACGGAGCGCCCGCTGCGGACGGCGTCGGCCAGTGCACTCCAATGCTCACGCTGCTGCGGAGCGCCCACGAACCGGGCCATCCCGGCCAATGACACTTCGGCGTCGCTGCGCAACGCCTCTGCCAGCGGGTTCAATTCGTAGCGACCGTCGCGGCGCCTGCGGAAGACGCCGCGTCCGATCAGAGCCCGAAGCAACCGGCTGAGTGCGTCCGCGTCGGCGCCGACGGCCGCGGCCAGCTCGTCGGCGGTCAACGGCCCGCCGGCAAGAGCGTCCGCAATGCCGAGTTCGGCCGCGGCTGCGACCGCCTGAGCTGCCCAGGCGTCCAGAATGATCTCCAACATCGCCGCCGGCGCCGGCACCATCCGCTGGTGCAGTCGGGCCAGGCGGTCGCGGACCACTTCGAGCGCTCGAACGACGCGGGCGGGCGGCAGTTTGTCAGGCACAGGCATTCTCCGTCTGCTGGTGGGTGAGAGGCGCGCGACGGATCAGTCGCTGGGAACAGTGACCCGGCCTCGTAGGTCGGCGGCGATCAACCGCGCCGCCGCGTTCTGCCAATTGTGCAGTGAGCGTTGGGGTACCTCGGTAACCAGCCACTGCCAAGCTTGCCGTGCCGTCGGGTCCAACCCCGCGGCGGTGGCGTTCTGAGCGTAGGCGCGCACGCCGACCACGTAGGGGAAGTACAGCGAGTTGTAGTAGCGCCATTCCTCGGTCGTGCCGAAGTCGCCGTCGCGCGGCTTGAGCCGGCTGATGCCGTCGGCGAGCACCGCCTTGAGTTCGTTGGCGCGCTCCACGGGATGATCCGGTGCGCCGCGGGCGGCCAGGCGCTCGTCGATCACCGGCAGCGCGGTGAGCGGGCTGGCAACCAGCTTGGTCAGGTCCCCGTAGTGGCCCAGCGCCCGCCGGGTGAGCCGGACGAACGTGTCGTCGTCAATGTCGACCAGGGGGTCCTCCGACCGCAGCGGCAGCGCCGCGCCCGCGCCACGCAGCGCCGCGCGGTCAGCCCGCAACTCGGGCGACCGGAAGAAGGCCAACCGGTCCAGGATCCCGGCCAGGGGGTCCGCGAGTACCTGCACCGTGATTGCCACCGCCAGGCTGGTGAACAGCAGCACGGTCATCGCGGTCTGCGCGGTCGGGTCGGCGCGGGTCAGTGCCAGTCCGGTCAGTGCCTGACCGCCGAATAGCAGCGACACGGCCGAGCAGCCGATGAACGATCGCAACATGTCGGCCCGTAACGCCTGTCCCTCGTCGAAGGCGTCCCACAGGGCCACCGCCACCCCGAGGAGAAGCACATCGAAGCCCGTCGACGCCAGCGCGAGCCAACTCGGCACCAGCCCCAACGGGATGATCAGGATGGCGTTCGCCAGCGCGAAGAACAGCGTCGCGACGACGACAGCTCCGATGACCGGCGCCGGCCGGACCGGCCGTAGCACGTTGCGGGCCATCGCTCCCAGCGTGGAGACCGAGATGACTGCGGACATCAGCCAGTGGCCCAGCCTCAGCGGGCCGTCGACGTTCCCGGCCGCCGTGGCCGCCAGGACCACCAACGCGGCGACGCCGCCGACCAGGAGCACCTCACCGGTTCGTCCCCGGGCGCCGTCGGCGGGCCTGGCCAGTTCGAGTAGCACCGCGAACCACGCCACTCCGGGCACGGCCACCAGGTAGACCTCGAGCTGACTGAGCAGCGCGGCGTGTGTCGCGCTGGCGTTGCGCACCGCGTCCAGGGCCACGACCGACGCGAAGCCGCAAAGCCCGATCGAAGCCAGCACGAGCACCGGCTTGCGCGGGTCGCGGGCCAGCAGATACAGCCCCAGCCACCCGCTCAGCGTGAATACCACCGCCGACAGCGCAGCCATGAATCCAGTCTGTCACGCGGCTGTTAGCCACTCTCCTACGCCGCTACGTGGTGGTGGTGACGAGACTGGCCTGCAGCGGTGAGAGGGCCGCCAGGGCCTGCTGCAGCACACTCATCTGGCCGTTCCAGAAGCCGGAGACCTGGCTGCCGATGTTGCCGACGCCGGACATGAACGCCGCACCGTTGACGGTGCTGGTGTTGGCGAAGCCCGAGATGGCGTCGCCCAGGTTCTGGAAGCCCGACAGCAGCGAACCGGAGTTGTACCAGCCCGAGGTCAGGGCCCCGTTGGCGTTGGCGAAGCCCGAACTCAGATCGCTGGAGTTGAAGAAACCGGAAGTGCCGCTGGAATTCCCGTTGAAGTAACCCGACGACACCGAGGAGTTCCCGACACCGAGCATCGCCGGCAAGGAGAGGTCGAACTGGCCGAGGAGGTTCATATTGAAGGGGATGAGGAGGTTCGCCCCGACCATGAGGTCATTGAAAACGATCGGGTTGACGACGATGGGGGATATCGCCGGGGACTGCAGGGTTCCACTGACATTGATGGTGATAAGAACGGTTACGTTCACGTTGAGCGGGATGCCGAACGTTGGGATCGGCTGGATGGTGATCGGGTGGATGAAGCCGGTGACCGGGATCGCCACGTTGGCACCTGCCACCAGGTCGATCGGAATCGCCGGGAGTTTGATCGGGATGGTCGTACCCTGCTGGCCGTCGGCCAGTTGGAAGGACCCGGTGTTCATGCTGCCGGTGTTGAAGGAACCGGTGTTGAGGTCGCCCGAGTTGGCGAAGCCGGTGTTGATGCTGCCGCCGTTGAAGCTTCCGGTGTTCCGATCGCCGGGGTTGGCGTCACCGGTGTTGAAGCTGCCGGCGTTGAAGCTTCCCGTGTTGTTGCTGCCGGTGTTGCCGAAGCCGGTGTTGTAGCTGCCGGTGTTGCCGATACCGGTGTTGCCGATGCTGGTGTTACCGATGCCGGTGTTGTAGTCACCGGCGTTGCCGATACCGGTGTTACCGGTGCCGGAGTTGAAGAAGCCGACGTTGTTGTTTCCGGAGTTGAACAGACCGATGTTGCCGCTACCGGCGTTCAAGCCGCCGAAGCCGACGTTGCCGCTGCCGAGCAACCCGATACCGGAGTTGTTGTCACCCCAGTTAGCCAAACCGCTGTTGCCGTTACCCCAGTTACCGAAACCGATGTTGCCGCTGCCGGTGTTACCGAAGCCGATGTTGCCGCTGCCGGAGTTGCCGAAACCGATGTTGCCGTCGCCCAGGTTGCCGAACCCGAAGTTGTTGCTACCCAGGTCACCGAACCCGAAGTTGTAGTCCCCGAGATTGCCGCCACCGAAGTTGAAGCCGCCCACATTGCCGAGGCCGAAATTCAACTCCCCGATGTTGCCCCCACCCACGTTCAGGCCACCCTGGTTGCCCAACCCGATGCTCACGGTGGTGAAGTCGGTCACCGCGTTGTGGAAGAACCCGGAGACCTCGCTGCCGACGTTGCCGAAGCCAGAGATGACCGCGGCCTGCGACGCCTGCAACGAGCTCGCGTTGAACCAGCCCGAGATGCTGTTGCCCAGGTTGCGCATGCCCGACGTCAGGTCGCCCACGTTGGCCATACCCGAGGCACCCAGTCCCATGTTCTGCCACCCGGAACTGCCCGCGCCGGTGTTGAAGAAGCCCGAGGAACCGCCCGAGCCGCTGTTGAAGAACCCCGACGACGGGGTCGCCGTCGTGTTGCCGACGCCCGGGCCCACCGGGAGCGAGAACGCTATGTCGATCGGGCCGACGGTGCCGGTGATGCCGCCGAACAGCGTGTATCCCGGGCCGCCGATGACCAAGCTGAGCTGTGGCCCGCTGACCGTGATAACCGGAACGTTGATGGGACCGAAGGTGCCGTTGATGCCGCCGCCGCTGATAGTGGTAGGGAACTGGGGGACGGTGAACGGCTGCGTGGTGATGTCGAATGTGCCACCGGACACCGTCAGATTCAACGGGACCCGCATGCCGAAGTCCACGGGAATCTGGTCGATGCGCACCGAGTAGGAAAGCCCGGTCAGGCCTTGGGCGTCGCCGCGCACGAACATCCCGAAGTTCATGTTGCCGGAGTTGCCGATCCCGGTATTGATGTCCCCGGAGTTACCGATACCGGTGTTGAGGTCGCCGGTATTGAACCAGCCGGTATTGGTGTCACCACCGTTGAAGTCACCGCTGTTGAAACTGCCCTCGTTGAAGCTTCCGGTGTTGTAGCTGCCCCGGTTACCGATACCGGTATTGAAGTTCCCCGGATTGAACAGACCGGTGTTAGCGGTGCCGGAGTTACCGATACCGGTGTTGTAGCTACCGGTGTTGAACAACCCGGAGTTGCCCACCCCTTCATTCAAAATGCCGCGCAGATCAACACCGGAGTTACCGATACCAACGTTGCCGTTACCGGTGTTGAAGAACCCGACGTTGTTATCCCCGGTATTACCGAACCCGATATTGCCGGTACCGGTATTACCGAAGACATCGGCGGCGATCGCTTCGGCCGTGCCGTGGTTAATGCTCAGCAGACTGTTCAGCTTGGCCGACAAACCCGTCCCACTGAGCACGCTACTAATCGCCGGGCTGCTCAACAGGCCGCCCAGATGCCCCGAACTCAGCAGGCTGCTCACCGACGGGCTACTCAGCAACGTGCTGACCGCCGGGCTGCTCAACACGGCGCTCACCGTCGGGCTGTTCAGCAACGTGCTCACCGCCGGGCTGCTCAACAGATCACTGACCGCCGGAGTGCTGAACTGGCTGACGAACGCCTCCGAGCTCACCCAGGCGTTAAACACCGGCGAACTCGACAAGCTGCTCAGCACGCTCTGCACGCCACCATGAGAGTTGACGTAACTGGTGATCTGATTCAGCGAGAAGTTGCCCCACGGCGTCGACAACGTCGCCGCGGCCGCACCCGCACCGCCCGTACCCCCCACCCCCAACTGGGTCAACAGGTTACCCAGGCTGCTGCCGTTGCTCAGGTGCACACCACTGAGCAGCCCACTGACCGTCGGGTTGCTGAACAACCCACTCAACGCCGGACTGCTCAACACGCTGCCCACCGACGGACTGCTCAACAGCGTGCTCACCAACGGGCTGCTCAACACCGCACCCACCGCCGGGCTGCTCAACACCGCGCTCACCGCAGGGCTGCTCAGCAGAGTGCTCACCCCAGAGCCGCTCAACTGGCTGGCCAACGCACCAGAATCCACCCACGCGGTAAATGCCGACGAATTCGACAAGCTGGTCAACACGGCCTGCAGACCACCGTGAGAATTCACGTAATTGGTGATCTGGTTCAACGAGAAATTGCCCCACGGAGTCGACAACGCCGCCGCCGCACTCGGTCCACCCGTACCCACACCCAACTGAGTCAGCGCACCACTCACATCGCCAGTGCTCAGGTTCAGGCTGGACAGCAGACTGCTCACCGATTTGCTACTCAGCAGGCTGCTCAAGCTCCTACCGCTCAACAAGCTGCTCACCGCCGGGCTGCTCAACAAGCCGCTCACCACCGGACTGCTCAATAAGCCGCTCAGGCCGCCAGTGCCGATCACGCTGCTCAAGACGCCGCTACTCAGCACGCTACCCAGGCCACCGGTCGGCAGACCCGTCACCAGCGGCTGCAGGGTCGAGCCGCCGAAATGACCCCACGACCCGAAGCTGTGACGACCCCAGTGCGCCGCGGCCGCCGTGGCCCCGGTGCCGAAACCACCCAGGTTGTGCAGGTTCAGGTTGACGAAGTTCCCGGTACCCAGACGCAAACCACCCAGCACGCCGCCCAGGTTGAAACCACCCAGCAGGCTACCCAGCTTCAGCCCACCCAGATTCCCCGAACTCAGGCTTGCCACTACGGCCTTGACGTTGGTGCCGCCGGCACCGGCCAAGCCGGACAGCTGCGAAACCGCCGCACTGAGCACACCACCCGCACCGGCCAACTGACCCAACGGCAATTTGGTGAACGGTGTCAGCGCCGCAGCCGCCGCCGACGCGCCGCCGTGATAGCTCAGCATCGCCGCGATGTCCTGAGCCCAGAACTCCTCGTACACAGCCTCCGCCGCCGCGATCGCCGGCGCGTTCTGTCCGAAGATGTTCGACAACACCAGCGACACGAACGAATTCCGGTTGCCCGAGATGACCGCCGGATGCACGATCATCGACCGCGCCGCCTCATACACCGAGACCACGGTCCGGGCCTGCGAGGCCGCCTGCTCGGCCGCCGCACCCGCCGCACTCAACCACGCCGCATACGGCGTCGCCGCCGACCTCATCGCCACCGACGCCGGGCCCTGCCAGTACCCATCAACGAGTCCGGAAGTCACCGACTCGAAAAAGGATGACGCCGAACCCAACTCGGCGGCCAACCCAGACCAGCCCGCCGCCACACTCAGCAACGGCGCCGACCCGGCGCCGGCAAGAATCCGCGCTGAATTGATCTCGGGTGGCAAAGTCAGAAAGCTCACCGGCTCAGACCTCTTCCTTACATTGCAGGAAAGTTTCTCTGGGGTAGTGGGTGTTGCAGAACAACGCTCGGCTGTCCAGGGCGGGGAAACACGTCATCAGCCGGCCACCAAGTCCGCCAGCGCCGCCTGCAGCGCACTCATCTGGCCGTTCCAGAAGCCGGAGACCTGGCTGCCGATGTTGCCGACGCCGGAGATGAACGCCGCGCCGTTGACTGTGCTGGTGTTGGCGAAGCCCGAGATGGCGTCGCCCAGGTTCTGGAAGCCCGACAGCAACGAACCGGAGTTGTACCAGCCCGAGGTCAACGCCCCGTTGGCGTTGGCGAAACCCGAACTCAGATCGCTGGAGTTGAAGAAACCGGACGTACCGCTGGAATTCCCATTGAAGAATCCCGACGACACCGAGGAGTTCCCAACACCGGGCTGCCACGGCAGCGAGAGGTTGAGTCGGCCGAGGATCGTCATGTCGATGGGTACCTGTATGTTCGCCCCGACCGCGAGGTCTTTCAGGACGATCGGGTTGATGACGATGGGGGGCAACGCTGGGCCTTGCTGGACTCCGGTGAAATTGATGGTGATGAGGAACTGAACCCCCACGTTGATGGGGATGCCGAACTGAGGAACGTGGACGGTGATCGGGTCGATCTGACCGGTGATCGGGATCACCGAGTTGGCACCCGCCACCAGGTTGATCGGAATCGCCGGGAAATCGATCGCGATGGTCGTACCCTGCTGGCCGTCGGCCAGCTGGAAGGACCCGACGTTCCTGCTGCCGGTGTTGAAGGAACCGGTGTTGAGGTCGCCGGAGTTGGCGAAGCCGGTGTTGATACTGCCGCCGTTGAAGCTTCCGGTGTTGCGATCGCCGAAGTTGGCATCACCGGTGTTGAAGCTGCCGGCGTTGAAACTTCCCGTGTTGTTGCTGCCGGTGTTGCCGAAGCCGGTGTTGTAGCTGCCGGTGTTGCCGATCCCGGTGTTGCCGACGCTGGTGTTGCCGATGCCGGTGTTGTAGTCACCGGCGTTGCCGATACCGGTGTTACCGGTGCCGGAGTTGAAGAAGCCGACGTTGTTGTTTCCGGAGTTGAACAGGCCGATGTTGCCGCTACCGGCGTTCAAGCCGCCGAAGCCGACATTGCCGCTGCCGAGCAACCCGATACCGGAGTTGTTATCACCCCAGTTAGCCAAACCGCTGTTGCCGTTACCCCAGTTACCGAACCCGATGTTGCCGTTGCCGGTGTTACCGAAGCCGATGTTGCCGCTGCCGGAGTTGCCGAAGCCGATGTTGCCATCGCCCAGGTTGCCGAACCCGAAGTTGTTGCTGCCCAGGTCACCGAACCCGAAGTTGTAATCACCGAGGTTGCCGCCACCGAAGTTGAAGCCGCCCACATTGCCCAGGCCGAAGTTCAGCTCCCCGATGTTGCCCCCACCCACGTTCAGGCCACCCTGATTGCCCAGCCCGATGCTCAAGGTGGTGAAGTCGGTCACCGCGTTGTGGAAGAACCCGGAGACCTCGCTGCCGACATTGCCGAAGCCAGAGATGACCGCCGCCTGCGAGGCCTGCAACGAACTCGCGTTGAACCAGCCCGAGATGCTGTTGCCCAGGTTGCGCATGCCCGAGGTCAGGTCGCCCACATTGCCCACACCCGAGGCACCCAGTCCCATGTTCTGCCACCCCGAGCTGCCCGCTCCGGTGTTGAAGAACCCCGAGGAACTACCCGAGCCGCTATTGAAGAATCCCGACGACGGGGTAGCCGTCGTATTGCCGAAGCCCAGGCCCACCGGCAGCGAGATCGGAATATCGATCGGGCCGACGGTGCCGGTGATGCCGCCGAACAGCGTGTATCCCGGGCCGCCGATGACGAGATTCAGCCGTGGTCCGCTGACCGTGATGGACGGAACGTTGATGGGACCGATCCTGGACGAGTCCGTTACGGAGCTCAGCGTGCCGACATTGATCGCCCCGATGGTGTACGGCTGCGTGGTGATGTCGAATGTGCCACCGGTCAGCGTCATGTTGATCGGCACTCGCAAACCGAAGTCCACGGGAATCTGGTCGATGCGCACCGAGTAGGAAAACCCGGTGAGGCCCTGGGCGTCACCGCGCACGAACATCCCGACGTTCATGTTGCCGGAGTTGCCGATGCCGGTATTGATGTCCCCGGAGTTACCGATACCGGTGTTGAGGTTGCCGGTATTGAACCACCCGGTATTGGTGTCACCGCCGTTGAAGTCACCGCTGTTGAAACTGCCCTCGTTGAAGCTTCCGGTGTTGTAGCTGCCCCGGTTACCGATACCGGTATTGAAGTTCCCCGGATTGAACAGACCGGTGTTAGCGGTGCCGGAGTTACCGATACCGGTGTTGTAGCTACCGGTGTTGAACAACCCGGAGTTGCCCACCCCTTCATTGAAAATGCCGCGCAGATCAACACCGGAGTTACCGATACCAACGTTGCCGTTACCGGTGTTGAAGAACCCGACGTTGTTATCCCCGGTATTACCGAACCCGATATTGCCGGTACCGGTATTACCGAAGACATCGGCGGCGATCGCTTCGGCCGTGCCGTGGTTAATGCTCAGCAGACTGTTCAGCTTGGCCGACAAACCCGTCCCACTGAGCACGCTACTAATCGCCGGGCTGCTCAACAGGCCGCCCAGATGCCCCGAACTCAGCAGGCTGCTCACCGACGGGCTACTCAGCAACGTGCTGACCGCCGGGCTGCTCAACACGGCGCTCACCGTCGGGCTGTTCAGCAACGTGCTCACCGCCGGGGCGCTCAACAGATCACTGACCGCCGGGCTGCTGAACTGGCTGACGAACGCCTCCGAGCTCACCCAGGCGTTAAACACCGGCGAACTCGACAAGCTGCTCAGCACGCTCTGCACGCCACCATGAGAGTTGACGTAACTGGTGATCTGGTTCAGCGAGAAGTTGCCCCACGGCGTCGACACCGTCGCCGCGGCCGCACTCGCCCCGCCCGTACCCACACCCCACTGCGACAACAGAGTGCTCAGGCTGCCGCCGTTGCTCAGGTGCACACCACTGAGCAGCCCACTGACCGTCGGGTTGCTCAACAACCCACTCAACGCCGGACTGCTCAACACGCTGCCCACCGACGGACTGCTCAACAGCGTGCTCACCAACGGGCTGCTCAACACCGCACCCACCGCCGGGCTACTCAACACCGCGCTCACCGCAGGGCTGCTCAGCAGAGTGCTCACCCCAGAGCCGCTCAACTGGCTGGCCAACGCACCCGAATCCACCCACGCGGTAAACGCCGACGAATTCGACAAGCTGGTCAACACGGCCTGCAAACCACCGTGAGAATTCACGTAACTGGTGATCTGGTTCAACGAGAAGTTGCCCCACGGAGTCGACAACGCCGCCGCCGCACTCGGCCCACCCGTACCCACACCCAACTGGGTCAGCAGATTGCTCAAGCTGCTGCCGTTGGTCAAATGCACACCGCTCAGCAGGCTGCTCACCGCCGGCCTGCTCAACAAACTGCTCACCGTCGGGCTGCTCAACAGGCTGCCGACGACGGGACTGCTCAGCAAATTGGTCAGATTGCCGCTGCTCAGCGCAGCGCTCAACGCTCCGCTGCTCAACACGCTGCTCAGGCCGCCACCGGGCAGACCCGACACCAGCGACTGCACGTTCGAGCCGCCGAAATTCCCCCAGGAGAAGGGCGAGAAGTGACGACCGTGGCCCCCCCAGCGCCCGGCTGCTGCCGCGCCGGTGCCGGCATCACCCAAACCCAGGTTGTGCAGGTTCAGGTTGGCCAGGTTCCCAGTACCCAAACGCAGGCTGCTCAGCAACCCGCTGAGGTTGAAGCCACCCAGCAGGCCGCCCAGCCTTACATTCACTGCATTCAACGCGGCCTTGGCGCCGCCCTTGTTGAAAGTGCCGCCCAGGGCGGCAAGCTCCCTCGCCGCGGCGTTGACCAAGCCCCCCGCACCAGCCAACTGACCCAACGGCAACTTGGTGAACGGCGTCAGCGCCGCCGCCGCCGCCGAAGCCCCACCGTGATAGCTCAACATCGCCGCGATGTCCTGAGCCCAGAACTCCTCGTAGACAGCCTCCGCCGCCGCGATCGCCGGCGCATTCTGACCAAAGATGTTGGACAACACCAACGACACGAACGAATTCCGGTTGCCCGAGATGACCGCCGGATGCACGATCATCGACCGCGCCGCCTCATACACCGAGACCACGGTCCGGGCCTGCGAGGCCGCCTGCTCGGCCGCCGCACCCGCCGCACTCAACCACGCCGCATACGGCGTCGCCGCCGACCTCATCGCCACCGACGCCGGGCCCTGCCAGTACCCATCAACGAGTCCGGAAGTCACCGACTCGAAAAAGGATGACGCCGAACCCAACTCGGCGGCCAACCCAGACCAGCCCGCCGCCACACTCAGCAACGGCGCCGACCCGGCGCCGGCAAGAATCCGCGCTGAATTGATCTCGGGTGGCAAAGTCAGGAAACTCACCGGCTCAGACCTCTTCCTTACATTGCAGGAAAGCTTCTTGGGGGTAGTAGGTGCTGCACAAGGACGGTCCGCTGTCCGGGGCGGGGAAGCAGGTCATCAGCCGGCCACCAAGTCCGCCAGCGCCGCTTGCAGCGCACTGAACTGGCCGTTCCAGAAGCCGGAGACCTGGCTGCCGATGTTGCCGACGCCGGAGATCATGGCCGCGGTGTTCGCGGCCAGTGTGCTGGTGTTGGCGAAACCGGAGATGGCGTCGCCCAGGTTCTGCCAGCCCGACAGCAACGAACCGGAGTTGTACCAGCCCGACGTCAGCAACCCGTTGGCGTTGGCGAAGCCCGAACTCAGACTGCTCGAGTTGAAGAAACCGGACGTGCCGCTGGAACTTCCGTTGAAGAATCCCGACGCCAGCGACCCCACGGAGTTCCCGATACCGAGCAGCCCCGGCACCCTGAGGTTGAGTTGGCCGAGGAGCGTCAACTGGATGGGCAGCGCAAAGTCCGCGCCATACACGACGTCCATCAGGACGATCGGGTTGATGACGATTGGGTCCACTATTGCGGACGGGACGACTCCATTGATGCTGACGAGACCGAGCGCGTTCATGTTGACGGGGACATTGACAATGATCGGGTAGATGGTGATCGGGTCGAATTGACCGGTGATCGGGATCGCCACGTTTGTACTCGCCACGAGGTCGATCGGAATCGCCGGGAAATTGATCGGGATGGTGAAACCGTCGAGCACTCGGCTGTCGGCCAGGATGAATGAACCGGTGTTCATGCTGCCGGTGTTGAAGGAACCGGTGTTGAGGTCGCCGGAGTTGGCGAAGCCGGTGTTGATACTGCCGCCGTTGAAGGCTCCGGTGTTGAGGTCGCCCGCGTTGGCGGAGCCGGTGTTAAAGCTGCCGGCGTTGAAACTTCCCGCGTTGTAGCTGCCGGTGTTGCCGAAGCCGGTGTTGTAGCTGCCGGTGTTGCCGATCCCGGTGTTGCCGACGCTGGTGTTGCCGATGCCGGTGTTGTAGTCACCGGCGTTGCCGATACCGGTGTTACCGGTGCCGGAGTTGAAGAAGCCGACGTTGTTGTTTCCGGAGTTGAACAGGCCGATGTTGCCGCTACCGGCGTTCAAGCCGCCGAAGCCGACATTGCCGCTGCCGAGCAACCCGATACCGGAGTTGTTATCACCCCAGTTAGCCAAACCGCTGTTGCCGTTACCCCAGTTACCGAACCCGATGTTGCCGTTGCCGGTGTTACCGAAGCCGATGTTGCCGCTGCCGGAGTTGCCGAAGCCGATGTTGCCATCGCCCAGGTTGCCGAACCCGAAGTTGTTGCTGCCCAGGTCACCGAACCCGAAGTTGTAGTCCCCGAGGTTGCCGCCACCGAAGTTGAAGTCCCCCACGTTGCCGAAGCCGAAGTTCAGCTGCCCGATGTTGCCGCCGCCCACATTCAGGCCACCCTGATTGCCCAGCCCGATGCTGAAGGTGGTGAAGTCGGTCACCGCGTTGTGGAAGAACCCGGAGACCTCGCTGCCGACATTGCCGAAGCCAGAGATGACCGCCGCCTGCGAGGCCTGCAACGAACTCGCGTTGAACCAGCCCGAGATGCTGTTGCCCAGGTTGCGCATGCCCGAGGTCAGGTCGCCCACGTTGCTCACACCCGAGGCACCCAGTCCGATGTTCTGCCACCCGGAACTGCCCGCGCCGGTGTTGAAGAACCCCGAGGAACCGCCCGAGCCGCTATTGAAGAATCCCGATGACGGGGTAGCCGTCGTGTTGCCGAAGCCCATGCCCACCGGGATCGAGAACAACGGAATATCGATCGGGCCGATGGTGCCGACGATGCCGCCGTACGTGGTGTATCCCGGGGCGCCGAGTGTGAAGTGCAGCCGTGGTCCGCTGATCGTGATGCTCGGAACGTCGATGGGACCGATGGTGCCGGACGTGTTGCTGAGAGTGCCTAGGTTCAGTGCCCCGATGTTCCACGGCTGAGTCGTGATGTCGAATGTGCCCCCGGCAATCGTCGTGTTCACCGGGAATCTCATGCCGAAGT
This sequence comes from Mycobacterium sp. Z3061, assembly GCF_031583025.1. Lineage (NCBI taxonomy): Bacteria > Bacillati > Actinomycetota > Actinomycetes > Mycobacteriales > Mycobacteriaceae > Mycobacterium > Mycobacterium pumcae. Next base: position 5,406,444 of record NZ_CP134062.1, read on the forward strand.
CCACAGGAATCTGGTTGATGTGGACCGAGTAGGAAATACTGGTCGCGCCTTGCGCGTCGCCGCGGACGAACATCCCGACGTTCATGTTGCCGGAGTTGCCGATGCCGGTATTGATGTCCCCGGAGTTACCGATACCGGTGTTGAGGTTGCCGGTATTGAACCAGCCGGTGTTGGTGTCACCGCCGTTGAAGTCACCGCTGTTGAAGCTGCCCTCGTTGAAGCTTCCGGTGTTGTAGCTGCCCCGGTTACCGATACCGGTATTGAAGTTCCCCGGATTGAACAGACCGGTGTTGGCGGTGCCGGAGTTACCGATACCGGTGTTGTAACTGCCGGTGTTGAACAACCCGGAGTTGCCCACCCCTTCATTGAAAATGCCGCGCAGATCAACACCGGAGTTACCGATACCAACGTTGCCGTTACCGGTGTTGAAGAACCCGACGTTGTTATCCCCGGTATTACCGAACCCGATATTGCCGGTACCGGTATTACCGAAGACATCGGCGGCGATCGCTTCGGCCGTGCCGTGGTTAATGCTCAGCAGACTGTTCAGCTTGGCCGACAAACCCGTCCCACTGAGCACGCTACTAATCGCCGGGCTGCTCAACAGGCCGCCCAGATGCCCCGAACTCAGCAGGCTGCTCACCGACGGGCTACTCAGCAACGTGCTGACCGCCGGGCTGCTCAACACGGCGCTCACCGTCGGGCTGTTCAGCAACGTGCTCACCGCCGGGGCGCTCAACAGATCACTGACCGCCGGGCTGCTGAACTGGCTGACGAACGCCTCCGAGCTCACCCAGGCGTTAAACACCGGCGAACTCGACAAGCTGCTCAGCACGCTCTGCACGCCACCATGAGAGTTGACGTAACTGGTGATCTGGTTCAGCGAGAAGTTGCCCCACGGCGTCGACACCGTCGCCGCGGCCGCACTCGCCCCGCCCGTACCCACACCCCACTGCGACAACAGAGTGCTCAGGCTGCCGCCGTTGCTCAGGTGCACACCACTGAGCAGCCCACTGACCGTCGGGTTGCTCAACAACCCACTCAACGCCGGACTGCTCAACACGCTGCCCACCGACGGACTGCTCAACAGCGTGCTCACCAACGGGCTGCTCAACACCGCACCCACCGCCGGGCTACTCAACACCGCGCTCACCGCAGGGCTGCTCAGCAGAGTGCTCACCCCAGAACTGCTCAACTGGCTGGCCAACGCACCCGAATCCACCCACGCGGTAAACGCCGCCGAGTTCGACAAGTTGGTCAACACGGCCTGCAGACCACCGTGAGAGTTGACGTAATTGGTGATCTGGTTCAACGAGAAATTGCCCCACGGAGTCGACAACGCCGCCGCACTCGCCCCACCCGAACCGGTCGCACCCACACCCAACTGCGACAACAGGTTGCTCAAGCTGCTGCCATCGCTCAAGTGCAAACTGCCGACCAGGCTGCTCACAGCCTTGCTGCTCAACAAACTGCTCACCGTCGGGCTGCTCAACAAACTGCTCACGGTGGTGCTGCTGAGCAGGGTGTTGACCGCTGAGCTATTCAACAGACCCGTCACCACCGGGCTGCTCAACACGGCGCTCACACTTCCGCTGCTGATGGCGTTGCTCACGACGCCGGAGTTCAGCAGGCCGGTCAGGAAGCCCAGGCCGCGGCCCGAGCCACCGAAGCCACCAAAGCCATGGCCCCATGAGCCACCCCAGTGGTGACCCCACCCCGCGGCCGCCGTCGCCCCGGTGGTGCCGGCGACACCCAGTTGGTTCAGCACGGCGCCGAGGTTGGCGGTGCCCAGATTCAGACTGCTCACGAAGCTGTTCACCGCCGGGCTGCTCAGCAAGCTGCTCAGACTGCCGCTGCTCAGCACTGCGCTGATGCTTCCGGAGTTGGACAGACCAGCAGTCACCAGGTTCAGGCTGGCGAGGTTGCCGGTGCCGAGCTGCAGGCTACTGAGCACCCCGCTGAGGTTGAAGCCGCCCAGCAGGCTGCCCAGCCTCACATTGCCCGATCCAAGCGCAGCCCTGATGCTGCCGCCGCCCTTGGTGAAAGTGCCGGCCAGGCCGGCAAATTCGGTCACCGCGGCGTTGACCAAGCCCCCCGCGCCGACCAACTGACCCAACGGCAACTTGGTGAACGGCGTCAGCGCCGCCGCGGCCGCCGACGCGCCACCGTGATAGCTCAGCATCGCCACCACGTCCTGAGCCCAGAACTCCTCGTAGGCCGCTTCCGCCGCCGCGATCGCCGGCCAGTTCTGCCCGAACAGATTCGAGATCGCAAGCCTCACCAACGCATTGCGATTGCCCGCGATCAGCGCCGGGTGCACAATCATCGACCGCGCGGACTCAAACGCGGCCACCACCACCCGAGCCTGAGCGGCGGCTTGCTCAGCCGCCGCACCCGCAGCGCTCAACCACGCCGCATAGGGCGAGGCCGCGGCCCCCATCGCCGCCGCAGCCGGGCCCTGCCAGGCGCCGTCAATCAAGCCGGAGGTCACCGACTCGAAGAACGATCCTGCCGAACCCAACTCGGACGCCAAACCGTCCCACGCCGACGCCACCGACGCCATCGGCGCCGATCCCGCGCCGAGCAACATGTTCAGCGAGTTGATCTCGGGTGGCAAGGTCAGGAAACTCACCGGCTCAAACCTCTTCCTAACAATTCAGACGATCGCTGTTCGACGTGTGTGCAGTAGTACCTGGCAGGCCGGGTTGAGTTCTTAAGTGCCGTTGGGTCCGTTGGTGCCCGAAGTACCTGCGGCGCCGCCCGTACCGGGCGTGCCTGCCGCACCGCCGCCGCCGCCCGTACCTGGGATGCCGTTGGTGCCGTTGCCGCCGTTCAGGCCGCCGCCCAGGCCGGTTCCGCCGGTACCGCCAGTGGCGTGGTTGCCGCCGGCGCCGCCGTTCGCGCCGTTGCCGGCAGTTCCACCGATGCCGGTGCCCGTCGGGGTGCCGCCACCGCCGCCGGTGCCGCCCTGCCCGCCGTTGCCGGAGTTCCCGGCGTTTCCACCGTTCCCGCCGCCGTTCCCGTCGCCGCCTTCGCCGCCGACACCGCCGATGCCGCCCGAGCCGGCTGTGCCGGCACTGCCACCGGCACCACCATTTTGGTTGGTGCCACTGCCGTTGCCGCCTTTACCGCCGCCACCCGAGGTGCCGCCTGTGCCGGCTTGCCCGCCATTACCACCGGCCGCGCCCGCAGTGGTGGTGGTGCCATTACCACCGGCACCGCCGGCACCGCCGGCACCGCCGGAACCGCTGGCCCCACCGTTGCCGCCCAGGCCGCCGGGGTTGGTACCGCTGCCGTTGCCGCCAAGGCCACCGGTACCGCCGGCTCCGCCCTTACCGCCGACGCCACCGTCGCCACCGGCACTCGCCGCGCCGTTGGTGCCGCCGCCGATCGCGGTGCCACCGGATGCGCCAGCGCCACCGGCACCACCCACACCGGCGTTGCCACCGGCGCCACCGTTGCGGGCGTCGCGGTTGGCGGCCGTGGTGCTGGTTTGGCCATTACCGCCCGTAGCACCAGCACCGCCGTCGCCGGCCGCGCCACCCTTTCCGGCGCTACCCGCCGCGCCACCTGACTGGCCATCACCGCCAGTGCCCGCGTTCCCGCCGGCGCCGCCGTTGCCGCCGGTGCCACCGCCGCCACCGTTGCCACCGGTCGTACCGGTGGCAGCCCCACCGGTACCACCCGCGGATCCGATGCCGCCCTGGCCACCGTTTCCACCAGCACCACCGTTAGTAGTCGCGGTGCCGGTACCACCCTTACCACCGGCGCCGCCAGCGCCACCAGCGGCACCATTACCGCCCGTACCGCCGTTGGTGCGGTTGCCCGTGCCGGTACCGCCGGCGCCGGCCGTCCCGGCATTACCGCCGTCGCCACCGTTACCGGCGTTACCGGCCGTGCCGTTGTTACCCAGCGTGGCGGTACCGGCGGCACCGCCGTTGCCACCGGCTCCACCGTTACCACCGGCGCCGGCGTTGCCGCCGGTGCCGGCGGTGCCACTGCCGGTACTCGAGTTGGATCCCACGCCACCGTTACCGCCCTGGCCGCCCTTGCCGCCGCTTCCGGCGTTGCCGCCATTACCCGCGTCACCAAGAACGGATCCGCCAGCACCCCCGGCGCCACCGTTTCCGCCCGCGCCGCCGGTGCCGCCCGCGATGCTGGCGCCACCCGTGGCGCCGGTCCCGCCGTTGCCACCGGTGCCGCCGTTACCGCCGTCACCATGCGAACCGCCGGCACCACCCTTGCCGCCGTTGCCGCCGGCCGCACCGGTGGTGTTCGCGGCGTTGTCGAAGCCGTTGCCACCGTTACCGCCGTTACCGCTGTTGGGGGCATCGGCGCCGTTAAGGCCGTTGGTGCCGACAGTCGAACCGGTGCCCGCCAAACCACCGGTCCCGATGAGGCCTGCGTCACCGCCCCTACCGCCATCGCTGCCGTTGATGGTGCCCGCCGTGCCGTTGGCGCCTTTGCCGCCATTGCCGCCAAGGCCCGCTGCACCACCGGCCCCGCCGTCTCCGGCAGCACCCACGGTGCCTGCGGTGGCTTTACCACCGTTACCGCCGGCACCACCCTGGCCGCCGGCACCACCCTTGCCACCCGCACCGCCAGCCGTGGTCGGGTTCGTCGAGTCGGTGGCGTTGCCGCCGGTACCGCCCTGTGCACCAGCGCCACCGGTACCGCCGGCCCCGCCGTTACCGGACACCGTGCCACCGGCACCGCCGTTACCACCACGACCACCGAAGCCGCCGGCAACTGCGTCGCCGCCGTTGCCGCCCGAGCCGACCCCGGCCGCACCATTCTTGCCCGGCAGACCCACGCCACCGGTGCCGCCTGCGCCACCGTTGCCGCTCTTTCCGGCATCGCCACCGTCGCCGCCGGCGCCGCCGCCGGCCTGACCGATACCGCCAGTACCACCGGCGCCACCGTCACCAGATGTCGCACCGCCGGCACCGCCGTGACCACCGGCACCACCGATACCCAACGGCGATTGGCCGAGGCCACCGGTGCCACCGGCGCCACCGATACCAGTCGCCCCAGCCGCGCCACCGGCGCCACCGGCTCCACCGCTGCCGGCCTGCGCTCCGCTGTCGCCGCCGTGACCGCCGGCGCCGCCAGCACCGCTGCCATCGCCGGCGCCACCAACACCGCCGGTACCGCCGTTACCCAGCACACCGCCGGCACCACCGGCGCCACCAACGCCACCGGTTGCGTTGGAGCCTGCTTCAGCAGCGAAGCCCGCACCGCCGTTGCCGCCGTCGCCGCCGAAGGTGGCCGCCGCGCCCGTGCCGCCCTTGCCACCGGCGACGGAGCCGGAGCCGCCGTTACCGCCAACCCCTCCGGTACCCGGGTTACCGCCCTGACCACCCGCACTGCCGTCGATGTGGGCGGCGGTGCCCGCGGCGCCGTCGCCGCCGGCGCCGCCGATACCGGCGGCACCACCGTTACCACCGGCGCCACCCACGCCGACAGTTCCCTTGCCAAGTGTCACGCCGCCGCCATTGCCGCCGAGACCACCCTGGCCACCGACACCACCTTGGCCGGCCGCGCCACCAGCCAGAGTCGGGTCAATCGAGTCGATGCCGTGCGCGCCGGTTCCGCCTTTCCCGCCGATACCGCCGGTGCCACCAGCACCGCCGTTGCCGGATATGGCGCCACCTTGGCCGCCGGCACCACCCTTACCGCCGACGCCGCCGGTCCCACCCGTTTCGAACTCGGCGGCACCCGTGACGCCCTGGGCGCCGTTGCCGCCATTGCCGCCGGCACCACCGGTACCGACCGCGCCAGCGGCGCCGCCGGCGCCACCGTTACCGCCGGCAAGACCGCTGAGGGTGGGGTCGCTGTAGCCATTGCCACCGGCACCACCGTTGCCACCGCTGGTCGCCGCGGCACCGCCCGCACCGTTGCCGCCGAAGCTCGATCCGACGCCGCCTTGTCCGCCGGCCCCGCCCGTGCCCGGGTTACCGCCGATGCCACCCGCGCTGCCGTTGAAGAGGGCGGCGGTGCCATCGGCGCCTCTGCCGCCGTCGCCGCCGAGGCCGGCCGCCCCACCGGCACCACCGTTACCACCCGCACCCACGTTTCCAAGGGGATTCGGCGCGTTGCCGCCGTTACCCGCGTTACCGCCGACACCGCCAGTGCCGCCTTTACCACCCGTGCCGCCGATCGCGGTCGGATCCGCTGCATTGGCCCCAGTCGCTCCGGTACCGCCTTGCCCGCCGATCCCGCCGTTGCCACCGGTACCACCGAAGCCGGCGGTTGTTCCGGCTACACCACCATCACCGCCGCGACCACCGTTTCCGCCGGTCCCGCCGGCTCCGTCGTTCTGGGTCGGGTCGGTGCCGGTGGCGCCGATGGCGCCGTTACCGCCGGCACCGCCATCGCCGCCGTTACCGACAAGACCGCCGGCGCCGCCGCGCCCGCCGTTACCGCCATTGGCGCCCGGGGTTACCGCGTTCCAGCCCGCGCCGCCGGTGCCGCCGTTGCCACCGGTCAGCGGGACCGCACCCGCCGCACCGGAAGCAGCGACGCTGGTTCCGGTGCCGTTCACCCCACCAGCCCCGCCGGCCCCGCCTACGCCGGGATTTCCACCCTGGCCGCCGGCCCCGCCATTGCGCACAGTTTGGCTGCCGGCGCCGCCGACGCCACCGTCGCCGCCGATCCCTGCCGCACCGCCTTGGCCGCCCGCGCCTCCGACGCCGGTTACCCCACCGGTCCCGCTGCCCAGCGCGGTACCCCCCGCACCCCCGGCACCACCGTGGCCGCCGGCCCCGCCATTGCCGCCGAGGCCGCCGGTCCCGCCGGTGGCTCCGGCGACGGTTGCGTCCGCCCCGGTCGCGCCAGCGCCGCCGGCACCACCGATACCGCCGACACCGCCGGCGCCGCCGTTACCGCCGTTGCCCGACACCGCACCGCCGTGACCACCGGCACCGCCGACGCCACCGATACCGCCGACCGCGCCCGTGCCGCCCCCAGCACCCGGGGTAGCGCCGTTCGCCCCTGCGGCGCCGACTACACCGGCACCGCCCGCACCGCCGTTACCGCCGTTGCCCGTTAAGCCGCCGTCGCCGCCGGCACCACCAGTACCACCGACCACGCCGATACCACCGGTACCGCCGTTGCCACCTGCTCCGCTGCCGTCACCGTTACCGCCGGCGCCACCGACACCACCGTGACCAGCCGTCCCTGCATTGCCGCCGGCCCCGCCGTTGCCGCCGGCCGCGTTAGACCCACCGGCGGCAGTAAGGCCCAACCCACCGGCACCGCCGTTGCCGCCACTGGTGGCCGCCGCGCCCGCGGCGCCGTTCGCCGCGCCGAGCGAACCCGCTCCGCCCACACCACCGATGCCGGGGTTACCGCCCTGGCCGCCGGCGCCACCGTGAATGTTTCCGATATCGCCGTCGCCGCCGACACCGCCCGCACCCCCGAGTCCGGCGGCACCACCTGCACCACCCACCCCGCCGGCACCGAACATGCCCGTGCTGCCGGCAGCGCCGCCGGCACCACCATTACCGCCGGCACCGCCGACGCCTCCCGTCGCGCCACCCCCGACGGCATCGAAGCCAGTGCCACCGGCACCACCGGCACCTCCCGCGCCACCGGCGCCCGCCGTGCTGAACACCGTCCCGCCGTTGCCGCCGAGGCCGCCGACACCGCCGTTACCGCCGGCGGCACCGGACAACGGGTCGCCGGCGCCACCGGCACCGCCCACGCCGCCCGCGCCACCCGCGCCGAAGAAGCCGGCGTTTCCACCGATACCGCCCGCGCCCCCGGTCAGGCCTGCGGCAGCACCGACGCCGCCCGTTCCGCCGATACCGCCGTTGCCGAACAAGATGCCGCCGGAGCCGCCGTTTCCGCCGGCGGCGCCCGCTCCACCCGTACCACCGATGCCGCCGGTGCCGAAGAGGCCGGCGGCGCCGCCGTTACCACCGACCTGGCCCGCCGCACCGGATCCGCCCGCGCCACCGTTACCCCACAGCAATCCGCCCGCTCCGCCATTCGCGCCGGTCCCTGCGGCCCCGTCGGTGCCGTTCCCGATCAACGGACGCCCAAACGCTGCCTGGGTCGGCGCATTGATCAGGTCCATCACGCCCTGCAACGGCGATGCGTTCACCGCCTCGGCGGTCGAGTACGCGTTACTCGCAGATGTGAGGGTTTGCACAAACTGTTGGTGGAAGGCCTCCGCTTGAGAGCTCAGCGCTTGATAGCTCTGAGCATGCGAGCCGAAGAGCGCGGCGATGGCTGCCGACACCTCATCCTGCGCGGCCGGCAGCAAAGCAGCTACGGGTCTCGCCCAGACCCCGTTGGCCTCGTTGATCGACGCACCCAGACTCTGCAAATTCGTTGCCGCAGCAGCGAAGAGGTCAGGGGCAGCCACCAAATACGACATTGCTGAAACTCCTGTGGTTCATGGCCGACGGTTGGACACGCGATTGGGAATGTACATCCACGCGAGACCGAAACACCAGATCTGACAACACGTCTTTTCAGATTTCTCTGAGCGTGTCTGCGGGCCCACTGTTGGGCGCCGTTAGCCGAAGCTTGAATATCCACAATTCCACTATTGAATTCATGTTAGTAAGCATCCGACCGACCGGACGTTCACCGTCCAACGCCTATCGATTCGACGAATCACGTTGTGGTACAACGCTTTTAGTCTGCTATTAGACATGGCCTACTGATCAGTAACCCGCTGATAAAGGTGTCGATAGGTCGGCTAATATGGGAGTTGTCTATGAAAATTTTTGACTGATCGTTAGCTAGACGCGAAGTAATGAAGTTTGCTAGGCCGCCTCGGACGGGGTCTCCGGACGACTGTAATGACACACGCGGTGTGACAAAACTAGGCCCAAACGACACGCCGAAGGGCGGTTCGACGTCGCTCGATCCGGGCGCTCGACTACTTGCCGTAGCGGCGGTTGCGCATGCTGTAGTCGCGCAGCGCGCGCAGAAAATCGACCCGCCGGAACGCCGGCCAGTGTGCCTCGGTGAACCACATCTCCGAGTAGGCGCTCTGCCACAGCAAAAAACCGGACAGCCGCTGCTCGCCTGAGGTTCGGATCACCAGGTCGGGGTCGGGCTGCCCCGAGGTGTACAGATTTTCGGAGATTCCTTCGACGGTTACGGCGTCGATGAGTTCCTCGGCGGTGGCACCGTCGGCGAGTCGCTTACCCAACAACGCGCGCACCGCGTCGACGATCTCCTGACGGCCGCCGTAGCCCACCGCGACATTGACGTGAAATGACGCGTTCTGCGGTGTGGAGTCCACCGCGTCGCGTAACCGGCGGGCCTGCGCCTCGCCCAGCAACTCCAGATCGCCGACGGTCCGGACGCTCCAGTGGTTGGCGGGGGCGCAGATTTCTTCGACGACGTCGGTGATGATCTCGATCAGCGCGGCGAGCTCTTCGGGGTCGCGTTGCAAGTTCTCAGTGGAGAGTAGGTAGACGGTGGTCATCTCGATGCCGGCTTCCTGGCACCACCGCAGCATCTCGGCGATCTTGATCGCGCCCATCCGATAGCCGACACTGACGTCGTCGTATCCCAGGCTGCGCGCCCACCGCCGGTTCCCGTCGCACAGCACCGCGATGTGGCGTGGCAACTCGGATCGCGACGCGGCCAAACCCTGCCGCAGTCGCAGCTCGTAAAGCCGGTACAACGGCTCCTTGATCCGCGGCGGGATGATCTCCACGGAATCCCACACTACTGTGACCGACACCAAACTTCGGCTGCCATTTCAGGCAATATCACGCCACGTCTGACGGGGTTCTCTCAGGCAGTCCCGTTAGGCTTGGCCGGAGACATTCACGACCGACGAGGCGAGGGCAGAAGCACAGATGAGCAGCCAGTCCAGCACGCTCACCAGTACAGAACCGGATCGGGAAGGTCCGTCGCCGGCCAACGCCGCGCATCAGATCGCCGAGGGCGTCGCCAAGGTTCTCAAGAAGCCCCGGTTCCGCGGCTGGATCCACGTCTATTCCGCGGGTGCTGCCGTTTTCGCCGGCGCATCGCTGGTCGCGGTGTCCTGGGCGCTGGACTCCACCAAGGCCGGCCTGGCGACGATGCTGTACACCTTCGCCACCATCATCATGTTCACCGTCAGCGCCACCTACCACCGCGTCAACTGGAAGTCGGACACCGCCCGCATCTGGATGAAGCGGGCCGACCACTCGATGATCTTCATCTTCATCGCCGGCAGCTACACGCCGTTCGCCTTGCTGGCCCTGCCCGGACACGACGGACACGTCGTGCTGGCGATCGTGTGGGGCGGTGCGTTGGCCGGGGTCACGCTCAAGATGCTGTGGCCGACGGCGCCGCGCTGGGTGGGCGTGCCGCTGTACATCCTGCTGGGCTGGGTAGCGGTCTGGTACACCGGCTCCATCCTGCACAACGCCGGGGTCGCCGCGATGGTGCTGCTGTTCGTCGGCGGCGCCCTCTACAGCATCGGCGGGATTCTCTACGCGCTGAAGTGGCCCGACCCGTGGCCGTCGACGTTCGGCTACCACGAGTTCTTTCACGCCTGCACCGCGGTCGCGGCGATCTGCCACTACATCGCGATGTGGTTCGTCGTCTTCTGAGGTTTCAGAGTTGAGTCACGTCGGCCGGTGACCAGTACGCCTTCATCGCGGTGACTTTCCCATCGGCGTCGAAGACCATCGTCTCGATCGGTTCGATCCGCATCTTGTGCTCGCCGGCGGTGATTGTCAGCCGGAAGTGGAAGGCCGCCTCGTTGCCCGAGACGCGCAGCGTCACCAGTTCGCACTCGCGCTCGACGCCCGTGACCGACGAATAGAAGCCCTGGATGGCGCCGGTGCCGATGTGCACCTCGCCGCCGACGGGATCCTCGAGCGTGGCGTCATCGGCGTAGAAGGCCGCCAGGTCATCGGCGCTGCCGCTGGTCACCGTGGCGATGTAGCGGTTGACCGTGTCGGTGATCGCTTGCGTCCTGTCAGCGGTGTTCGGCATGTGACGCACGCTACTACCCGGGGATTCCCAGGGCGGCGGCGAGTTGGTCCGCGCTGGTCACCGGCAAGTCGCAGAGCCGCCCCCGGCACACGTAGGCGGCGTCCGCCCCGGCCACCCGGTCGCGTCCGGCCAGCAGCGGCGACGAGTCCGGCGCGCCTCCGACGACGATCGTCCCGCCGGGCGCCAGCCGGCGGGCAGCGGTGAGCAACGGCGACGCCGGGCCGGCACACGCGACCGCGATCTGCAGCGGCCCGCGCACAGCGGCCTCGGCAACCGCCAGCCAGTGCCCGGCCGAACGTGGGGCGCGCGCCAGCAGCACCGAATGCGCGTCCAGGGTTTCGCCCACGATATGTAGATACCGCTCGGCCAGGTCCCCCGAAGCCAGGTGTGCGGCAGCGAGCAGCGCCTCCGCGATGGACGAGGCCCCCGACGGCGTCGCCCCGTCCAATGGATCGGCGGGTCGCAGCACGAGTTGCTCGGCGTCGTCGGCGGTGTCGAACCAGCGGCCCGGACGTTGCGGGTCGCCGAAATGCTCCACTGCGGTGTCCAGCAGTCCGGTGGCCGCAGCCAACCAGCTGTCGTCGGGACTCAATTGGTACAGCGCCAGCAATCCGGTGGCCAGCATCGCGTAGTCCTCCAGGATGGCCGCGCTGTCCCCCACCACCCCGGCGAGACTGGCACGCCGCAGTCGTCCGTCGACGACATGCACGTTTAGCAGCGCCGTCGCGCAACGCACTGCCGCGTGCGCCAAACTCGGGTCATCCAGAGCGACACTGGCTTCGGCCAGGGCGGTGATCGCCAGCCCGTTCCAGGACGTGACCACTTTGTCGTCGCGTCCCGGCTGCGAGCGGGTGAGCCGGGCGGCAAGTAATGCGGCGCGCACCCGTCCCAGACGTTGGGGGTCTTCGGGATCGACGGGCAGTTGCAGCACCGATGCCCCGTGCTCGAAGGTGCCCACTCGGGATACCCCGAAAACCCTCGCCGCCCAGCGCCCGTCGTCGGGTCCCAGCGCCTCGATCAGCTGCGGCGGCGTCCACACGTAGGTCGATCCCTCGCGCCCGTCGGCGTCGGCGTCCAGCGACGAGGTGAACATGTCACCGTCGGCCAGGTCGTCGAGCAGAAAGCGCGCGGTCTGCGCGGCGACCCGGCGGGCCAGCGGATCCCCGGTCCGCCGGGCCCAGTGCGAGTAGAACCGCAGCAGCAGCGCATTGTCGTACAGCATCTTCTCGAAATGCGGCACCACCCAGGCGTGGTCGACGCTGTACCGGGCGAAGCCGCCGGCGAGTTGGTCATAGATGCCGCCGCGGGCCATGGCAGCGCCCGCGCGCGAAACCGCCTCGGAGACTTCGGATGACCCGGTGCGTTCGTAGTTTCGTAACAGACCCTCGAGCAGCGCCGACGGCGGAAACTTCGGGGCGGTGCCGAATCCGCCGTGCACGACGTCCTGATCCCGCAGCACGGCGGCGACGGCGTCGTCACACAAGCCGGGCACGATCGCCGGCCCACCGCCCGGCAGCCCTGACGCCATCGAGCGCAATTCGCCGGCGATGTGGTCGGAGGCCTCCTCCACCTCGGCGCGCCGTCGCGTCCACGTCTCGTTGATCGCCGAAAGCAGTTGCAGAAAAGCATCTTTGGGGTAGTAGGTACCGCAGAAGAACGGTCGCCCGTCCGGGGTGAGGAAGCACGTCATCGGCCAGCCACCCTGCCCGGTGAGCGCGACGGTGGCGTTCATGTAGACCGAGTCGATGTCCGGGCGCTCTTCGCGGTCCACCTTGATGCAGACGAACCCGGCGTTCATGGCCGCGGCCACCTCGTCGTCCTCGAACGATTCGTGTGCCATCACGTGGCACCAGTGGCAGGCGGCGTAACCGATGGACAGCAGCACCGGCACGTCACGCGCAGCGGCCTCGGCGAGTGCTTGCGGACCCCACTGCTGCCAGTGCACCGGGTTGTCGGCGTGCTGGCGCAGGTAGGGGCTGGTGGCCTGGCCGAGTGTGTTCGTCCCGGGCAGGTCAGCCGGGCTCATGGGCCGAGCCCGGAGGCCGGTTGCTGTCAGCGTCGGTGTCCGGAGGCTCGACCGTGTCGGTGCCTTCATCGGCGGCCTGATCCGGCTCGGGGTGCTGGCGATCGAAGGACTCCGGGACCTTCTTCAGCTGCCTGTTCATCGAACGGACCAGGAACACGGTGGCGACGATGAGCAGCACGACCACCACCAGCCCCAGGGGACTGGCCTTGCCGAAATCCGGTCCGTTGTTCTTCGGGCCGGCAGCGATCACGGTGAGCAGAAAGTGGTTCACGGCTCGAAGATCCCCTCGAACAGATCGGTCTCCGGTATGCGGGCCGGCACCCGCGAGCGGGCCAGCTCGAACTCTTCAGTCGGCCACAGCCGCTCCTGCCACTCGATCGGCGCGGCGAAGAACTCTGCGTTCGGATCGATCTGGGTGGCATGGGCGATGAGGGCATCGTCGCGTTGACCGAAATACGCCGAGCACTCCACGCGGGTGGTCACCCGCTTCTCGAAGTGATCGTTCTCCGGCAGCCAGTGCGTCAGCCACTTCTCGAACGGACCCTCCTGGCCGTTCTTGGCGAATTCGTCCTGCAGCAGCTGCATCCGCGCCCGCAGGAAACCGTGCACGTAATACAGCTTGGACACCGACCACGGCTCCCCGGCGTCGGGGAACCGTCGATAATCGCCCGCCGCTTCGTAGGCGCTGACGGATACCTCGTGGCAGCGGATGTGGTCGGGGTGCGGGTAGCCGCCGTTCTCGTCGTAGGTGATCATCACGTGCGGCTGAAACTCCCTGACCACCCGCACCAGCGCTTCGGTGGACTCTTCCAACGGCACCAGGGCGAAGCAGCCCTCAGGTAGGGGCGGCGGCGGGTCGCCCTTGGGCAGGCCGGAGTCGATGAAGCCCAGCCAGTGGTGTTCGACGCCGAGGATCTCGGCGGCCTTGGCCATCTCGTCCCGGCGAATTTCGTGAATATGTCCGTGCACGTCGGGAAGGTCCATCGCCGGGTTCAGGATCTCACCGCGTTCGCCGCCGGTCAGCGTCACCACCATCACCCGGTGGCCCTCATCGGCATAGCGCGCCAGCGTCGCGGCCCCCTTGCTGGATTCGTCGTCGGGGTGGGCGTGCACCGCCATCAATCGCAGTTTGCTCACGAGCTCCCTTGCATCTGTTCTTCCGAGTCCGTCCATTGGCCGCCCACCGACCGTGTGAGTGCCCCCTATACTTCCAGTTCTCCTGTACCCCACAACTCCCGAGGGCATGACTGAGCACTTGACCGAGGATTCCTTCGCCCGGCCCGAGGCACGCTACGGACGTGATCGGCTGTCGCGGAAAACGCGGCGCCGCGTCGTCATCGGCCTGACCGTACTGGTCCTGGCGGCGGGAGTCGGCATCGCGATCGTCGCTTACCGGCAAATCGGCTCCGGCCCGGTCAAAGGCACCCTGGCCGGCTACGAGGTGATCGATGACCAGACGGCGTCGGTGACCATCAGCGTGTACCGCAGCGACCCGTCGCGGCCGGTCGACTGCATCGTGCGGATCAGGTCTAAAGACGGCAGCGAGACGGGCCGCCGCGAAGTGCTGGTGCCCCCGGCCGGCCAGAACACCGTGCAGGTGACCACAACGCTCAAATCGAGCAAGCCGCCGGCGATGGCGGACGTGTACGGCTGCGGCGCGGACGTGCCCGGCTATCTGCGGTCTCAGTGAGCGGGTAGCAAAACGCCGAACTGCGGATATGTCAGTCATCTACCGTTTGCGCGGTGGTAACATGGATGAATGCACGGTCCTGCTTGGGACCGTGTATTGCTGCATTAGAGGCCGTGAGCAGAGCGGAGTTGCAGCACCCGGGGTGGGGACCCGCACACGCCCAACATCGGGACCACAGCTTGCGCGGAACAACAAGTACAAGGAGCGCCACGAGATGACGGACACTCAGGTGACCTGGTTGACCCAGGAGTCACATGACCGACTCAAGGCCGAGCTCGACCAGTTGATCGCCAATCGCCCGATCATCGCCGCCGAGATCAACGACCGTCGCGAAGAGGGCGACCTACGCGAGAACGGCGGATACCACGCCGCCCGCGAGGAGCAGGGCCAGCAGGAGGCCCGTATCCGCCAGCTGCAGGACCTGCTCAACAACGCCAAGGTCGGTGAGGCGCCCAAGCAGTCCGGCGTCGCGCTGCCGGGTTCGGTGGTGAAGGTCTACTACAACGGCGACGAGGACGACAGCGAGACCTTTTTGATCGCGACCCGTCAGGAAGGCGTCAACGACGGCAAGCTCGAGGTCTATTCGCCGAACTCACCGTTGGGCGGTGCGCTGATCGACGCCAAGGTGGGCGAGACCCGCAGCTACAAGGTGCCCAGCGGCAACACCGTCGAGGTGACGCTGGTCAGCGCGGAGCCCTACCACTCCTGATTTCCCTGCGCGAGCTCCCGCGCGAGCAGACGCGAAATCGCACGCGCGGGGTCCGCGCCGTGCGATTTCGCGTCTGCTCGCGGTAATTAGGTGAGCGCCTGGTCCAAATCGGCCAACAGATCCGCAACATCCTCGATTCCCACCGAAAGCCGGACGAGATCGTCGGGAACCTCCAGCTGGGATCCCGCCGTGGATGCGTGCGTCATGGCACTGGGGTGCTCGATAAGTGACTCCACCCCTCCCAGCGATTCGGCCAGGATGAACACGCGGGTCTGAGCGCACAATTTCTCGGCGGCCGCACGCCCGCCGCGCATCCGCACCGAGACCATGCCACCGAAACCACGCATCTGCCGGGCGGCAACCTCATGCCCGGGGTGACCGGGCAGACCGGGATACAGCACGCCGCTTACCGCGGGATGGCCCGCCAGGAAATCCGCAACCGCCGCGGCGTTTTCGCTGTGCCGCTGCATCCGCAGCACCAGCGTCTTCAGGCCGCGCAGGGTGAGGTAGGCGTCGAACGGCCCGGGCACGGCGCCGGCCCCGTTCTGCAGAAACGCGAACGCCCGGTCCAGCTCTTCGTCGTTGGTCACAAGGGCGCCCCCGACGACGTCGGAGTGGCCGCCGATGTACTTGGTGGTCGAATGCAACACCACGTCTGCACCGAGCGTCAGCGGCTGCTGCAGCGCAGGGGAAGCAAAGGTGTTGTCCACCAACACTTTTGCCGAGCTGTCGGCGCCGATCTGAGCGATTCCGCTGATATCGGCGATCGACAGCAGCGGGTTGGTGGGCGTCTCAACCCAGATCAGTCGCGTCTGCGGGTTGATCGCGGCCCGCACGGCGTCCAGGTCCGACAGCGCCACCGGGGTGTACGCGATGCCCCATTGCGTGAACACCTTGTCGATCAGCCGGAACGTGCCGCCATAGGCGTCGTCGGGGATGACGACGTGGTCGCCGGGGCGCAGGAGCGCCCGTAGCGCACAGTCGGTGGCAGCCATGCCGGAACTGAACGCCCGCCCGTAAGTGCCGTCCTCCACCGCGGCCAGCGAGGCCTCCAGCGCCGAGCGGGTCGGGTTGCCGGTGCGCGCGTATTCGAACCCGCCACGCAGACCGCCGACCCCGTCCTGGGCGAAGGTGCTGCTGGCATAGATAGGTGTGTTGACGGCGCCGGTCGCCGGGTCGGGGCGGTAGCCGGCGTGGATGGCTTTGGTGGCAAGTCCGTTGAATGCGTGGTCGTCGCTCATCGACCGCCAGCCTAATCGCGCAACCGCGCGCTGTTGACGCTGCGGTGAGGGAGCGGAAGTGCGAGCAGCCTCGGCCCTCACCGCAGAGTCAACGCCGTCAGAGCGGCAGGCACACCGTCGTCATGATCTTGTCCGCCAGGGTCTGACGCTTGCTGTCCCACAGCGGGAACAAAAACCCGACGTAGCAGATGATCGCGTCGACGAAGTGCGCGAGTTGCCGCACCAGTGACATCCCGAAACCGAGCGGCACTCCGGTGACCTCGCTGACCACCTTGAACTTCAGGATGGACTTGCCGATGCTCGAGCCGGTCGTGCCCTGCCGGTATCCGTAGTTCCAGACCACGTACGCCAGGATCAGCAGCGACGCCAGGCCCTGCGCCAAAGTCCCGATGATCGACCCCTGGGTGTAGCAGTACTGCGCGACGTCGTACTGGTTGACGCTGGTGACGCATGACTCCTCTTGCGTGAGCATGTCGATCACCTGCGCGATGCCCAGGACGACGATGACCGGGGCGTAGTCGATCAGAAAGGCCAGGAAACGGGTGATCCAGGGCGTGTAGGCATCCGTCGACAACCCCTTGACCGCAGGTCCGGGCGGCGGTGGCGCGTACCCCCCGGCCGCTGGAGGAGGCGGCGGATAGCCGCCCGCGGGCGGTGGCGGCGGCGGAGGAGGAGGTGCTGATCCCCCGACGGACTGCGAGAAGTCGCCACTGCTGCCCGGAGGCGGCGGCGCGGACGGCGGAAGGTGCCCACCCGAGGGCGCGGCGCCAGAGGAGCCAGGGGGCGGCGGCGGTGGCGGGTAGGACCCGCCGGGCTGATCGGTCATTGGGCAACCTTCCGAGCTTCCAAGAGCGGACTTTGCTGAACTCAGCCGGATACAGTACCGCAGCACCGAGAGCTACGTCACAGCCGCACTAGCGCCGTCGCGTTCCTTCGGAGAGGAAGCCCAGCAGGTCGTAGCGGGTGATCACGCCGACCGGTTTGCCCTCCTCGACGACCATCAGGGCGTCCTGATCGCGTAACGCCTTGCCGGCGACGCTGACCATTTCCCCGGCGCCGATCAGCCGCAGCGGCGGGCTCATGTGCTGCTTGACCGCGTCGGCCAGCTTGGCCCGACCCTCGAACACCGCCGACAGCAGTTCGCGTTCGGAGACGCTGCCGGCGACCTCCCCGGCCATCACCGGCGGCTCAGCCCCCACCACCGGCATCTGCGACACCCCGTACTCCCGCAGGATCCCGATGGCGTCGCGCACGGTCTCCGAGGGATGGGTGTGCACCAGGTCGGGCAGCGCGCCGGACTTGCGGCGCAACACGTCGCCAACCGTCGACTCGGCGGCCGAGCCGTCGAGCCGGCTGCGCAGGAATCCGTACGACGACATCCAGGCGTCGTTGAAGATCTTCGCCATGTAGCCGCGGCCGCCGTCGGGCAGCAGCACCACGATCACCGCGTCGGGCCCGGCGTGCTCGGCCACCTTCAGGGCGGCGACGACGGCCATCCCGCACGATCCGCCGACGAGCATGGCCTCCTCGCGGGCCAGCCGTCTGGTCATCTCGAAGGAGTCGGAGTCCGAGACGGCGATGATCTCGTCGGGCACCGACGGGTCGTAGGCCGCCGGCCAGAAATCCTCACCGACACCCTCGACCAGATAGGGCCGCCCGGTGCCACCGGAGTAGACCGATCCCTCCGGGTCGGCGCCGATGACGCGCACCCGCCCGTCCGATACTTCCTTGAGGTAGCGTCCGGCGCCGGTGATCGTACCGCCGGTTCCGATGCCGGCGACGAAGTGAGTGACCTTGCCGTCGGTGTCCGCCCAGATCTCGGGGCCGGTGGTCGCGTAGTGACTGGCCGGCCCTTCGGGGTTGGAGTACTGGTCCGGTTTCCACGCGCCCTCTATTTCCCGGACCAACCGGTCGGAGACGCTGTAGTAGCTGTCCGGGTCCTCCGGCGGCACCGCCGTCGGGCAGACGACCACCTCGGCGCCGTACGCGCGCAACACGTTTCGCTTGTCCTCACCGACCTTGTCAGGGCAGACGAACACGCATTTGTAGCCGCGCCGCTGGGCCACCAGGGCCAGTCCGACCCCGGTGTTGCCCGACGTCGGCTCGACGATCGTGCCGCCTGGCCGCAGCTCCCCGCTGGCCTCGGCGGCGTCGATCATCCGCTCGGCGATCCGGTCCTTGGAACTGCCGCCGGGGTTGAGGTACTCCACCTTCGCGGCCACGATGCCCGCGCCTTCGGGGACGACGGAGTTCAGCCGAACCAGGGGCGTGCCGCCGATGAGGTCACTGAGGTGCTGCGCGATCCGCATGCGCCTATCGTCGCAGGCCCTCTCGCAGGCCGCACAACCGCTCGGCGGGTGTCAGCCGGTCGCCTCGCGGATGTACTCGCCGATCTGGCGCAGCGAGCGCACGGCTTCGGGCAACAGCGGCCCGGCGACCTGGAAGTCGTGAACCTGGCCCGGCCACACGCGCACCTCGGCCGGCACGCCGGCGGCCGCCAGTCTGCTCGCCGCCAACTGCGCGTCATGCAGCAGCACCTCGGATCCGGACACATGGATCAGGGTCCGCGGCAGGCCCGGCGCGATGTGGTCCAGCGGCTCGTAAATCTCTTCCGGCTGACCGTTCACGGTGTTCTTCGCGGCACAGCTAGCAACCAAAGCGCCGAGCGCATCGAAGGCCCTCGCGGGGAACATCGCATCCGTTTTGATGTTGGGATGAGACTGCTTGGCTTCCTTTGCCAGCTGCAGCAGTGGCGAGATCGCAACGAGGGCTGCGGGCTCTTCACCTTCGCGCAGTAGGCGCTGCGCGAGAGACAGCGCGAGGTACCCGCCGGCGGAGTCGCCGCCCAGCACAATCTGATCCGGTTCGTAGCCCAGCAACCGGAGCCATCGGTAACCGTCGTGGCAATCGTCGAGCGCCATCCCGATCGAATGCTTGGGCATCAACCGGTAGTTGACGACGAGAACGGGTGCGTCAGCGAACTTCGACAGCGATTCGACCAGCCGGCCGTGAGAGTTTGCTCCGCAGGTCAAGAATGCACCGCCGTGCAAGTAGAGCACGACTCGCCGGGTGCCGTCGGCCGGCAGCACGCCCGCCGCACGAACCAGCTGGGCCGACGCATTAGGTAAGGTCACCTCGGCCCTGACGGTACTGGTGGCAGGTAGCAGCACGCGTGCGGCATGGTCGATCAGCCCCCATGGCCAGGGCAGGTGCGGAACGTAGCTGCCGGCCGCCAAAACCGGTCGGATCGTCACGCGAGACGCCAGCGTAGCGAACCGGGCGGCAACACTCGGCCCAGACTCGACAACCTCGACGGGAGCCCCGTCGCTGATCGCGAATCTGCGTGCTTCGAGTCTACGAGCCTTCAGCGCGTCGCGCGGGCGAATGGCGACTCTAGGTGCGTCAGAGACCTTACTGGGTGCGGTCATGCTCAACACTTCCTACGCCGTTGTAGTCCGATACAGCATGCGACGAAGAAGCTGAGCGATTCGTTCAGCCAACCTCGCAGACTTAGCTTGACAGTCCTCTACCCACTCAACTTCCTAGTAATCGCTTTCGATACCACATCTGTGTCACACCGTAACCGGTTTGTTTGTCAGCTACCCCCGAAATGAGCACAACCGTCCTAAACTGATGCCCGTGGGCGTGCATGTGCCGCGGCGTTCGACGATCGCTCTGGCCACAGCGGGTGCACTCGCCTCGACAGGCTCGGCCTATCTGGGCGCACGCAACCTGCTGGTTGGTCAGGCGACGCATGTGCGCACCGTGATCCCGAAGAACTGGGATCCGCCGCCGCGTGCCGACGGCGTCTATGCCCCCGGCGGTGGCCCGGTGCAGCGGTGGCGGTACGGAACTCCGTTCGATCTGCACCTGATGATCTTCGGCGACTCGACCGCGACCGGATACGGGTGCGCCACCGCGGAAGAAGTGCCCGGCGTGGTCATCGCCCGGCGGCTGGCCGAGCAGTCCGGTCTACGAATCAGGCTGAGCACTAAAGCCATCGTCGGAGCCACGTCCAAGGGAGTTCTCGGTCAGGTCGACGCGATGTTCGTGGCAGGGCCCCCGCCGGACGTCGCGGTGATCATCATCGGCGCCAACGACATCACCGCACTCAACGGCGTCGGACCGTCCGCCCAGCGGCTCGGGACGTCGGTGCGCAAATTGCGCAACCGGGGCGCCGTCGTGGTGGTCGGTACCTGCCCGGACTTCGGGCTCATCACCGCCATCCCGCAGCCGCTGCGCTCGCTGGCGCGCACCCGAGGTTTGCAACTCGCCCGTGCCCAGGCCGCGGCCGTCCGGGCGGCCGGTGGAGTGCCGGTGCCGCTGGCGCATCTGCTGGCCCCCAAGTTCCGGGAGATGCCCGAGCTGATGTTCTCCTCCGACCGCTACCACCCGTCGGCGGCCGGCTACGCCGAAGCGGCCGAACAGTTGCTGGCGGCGCTGTGTGAAGCACTGAGCGAGAGGATTCCCGCGCTGGCGCGGCCCATTGCGCTACCGGTCGTGGCTGCCCGCCGAACCATCGTGTCCCGGTGGTGGCCGCGCCCGTCGCCTGTGCGTGCGACCGCCGCAATTGCCTCCGGGTAGGGCGCGTTAGGCTCGGCTTCGCAACCCCAATCGAGGAGCCGTCATGCCGGAAGCCGTCATCGTTTCAACCGCCCGCTCGCCGATCGGCCGCGCCATGAAAGGGTCGCTGATCAGCATCCGGCCCGATGACCTGGCTGCGCAGATGGTGCGCGCCGCGCTCGACAAGGTGCCCGCGCTCAACCCGCACCAGATCGACGACCTGATCATGGGTTGCGGCCAGCCCGGCGGTGAGTCCGGCTTCAACATCGCGCGCGTGGTAGCGGTGGCGCTCGGCTACGACTTCCTGCCGGGTACCACCGTCAACCGGTACTGCTCGTCGTCGCTGCAGACGACTCGGATGGCGTTCCACGCGATCAAGGCCGGTGAGGGCGACGTCTTCGTCTCCGCCGGTGTCGAGACGGTGTCCCGGTTCGGGAAGGGCAATGCCGACGGTTGGCCCGACACCAAGAACCCGTTGTATGACGCTGCTCAGGAGCGGACGACCGCCGCGGCCGCGGGAGCCGACGAATGGCACGACCCGCGCGCCGACGGCAACGTTCCCGACATCTACATCGCGATGGGCCAGACCGCCGAAAATGTCGCGCTGCTGACCGGCATTTCTCGCGAGGACCAGGACCACTGGGGCGTACGCAGTCAGAACCGGGCCGAGGAGGCCATCAAGAGCGGGTTCTTCGAGCGCGAGATCTCGCCGGTCACGCTGCCGGACGGTTCGACGGTCAGCACCGATGACGGGCCGCGGGCGGGCACCACGTACGAGAAGATCAGCCAGCTAAAGCCGGTGTTCCGGCCTAACGGCACGGTGACGGCGGGCAACGCCTGCCCGCTGAACGACGGTGCCGCGGCGGTGGTGATCACCAGTGATGTCAAGGCCAAGGAGCTGGGCCTGAAGCCGTTGGCACGCATCGTGTCGACCGGCGTCAGCGGGTTGTCCCCCGAGATCATGGGGCTGGGCCCGATCGAGGCGTCCAAGCAGGCTCTGCAGCGGGCCGGTATGTCGGTGGGCGACATCGACCTGTTCGAAATCAACGAGGCGTTCGCAGTGCAGGTGCTGGGGTCGGCGCGCGAGTTGGGTATCGATGAGGACAAGCTGAACGTCTCGGGCGGCGCCATCGCTTTGGGCCACCCGTTCGGTATGACCGGCGCCCGGATCACCGCCACGCTGCTCAACAACCTGACCACGCACGACAAGACATTCGGCCTGGAGACAATGTGTGTCGGCGGCGGGCAGGGCATGGCGATGGTGATCGAGCGGCTGAGCTAGCGGCTTTGGCGTCTGCATCTTCGGCGTTGACTCTGCGTTGAGGGCGGCGGCCACTCGACTTTTGTCGCCCTAGGCGCAGAACCAACAGCGGTGTCGGCGGCTTTGGGCGTTGACTCTGCGTTCAGGGCGGCGGCCACTCGACGTTCGTCGCCCTAGGCGCAGAACCAACAGCGGTGTCAGTGCCCGCGGCCACGATGTCGGCATGAACAGCCCGCGGCAACCATTCATCGGCAGTGAGGCGCTGGCCGCCGGCGTCATGAACCGCCATGAATTGCGCACCTACTACCGCGCGATCATGCCGAATATCTACCTGGACAAGCGGATTGAGCCGTCCCTGCAACAGCGAACAGCAGCGGCGTGGCTGTGGTCGCGGCAGCAGGCGGTGATCGCCGGCGCCACGGCGTCGGCATTGCACGGCTCGAGGTGGATCGACCAGGCGGCGCCGATCGAACTGATCTGGCGCAATGCGAGGGCGCCGCAGCGCGTCATCACCCGTGCCGATCTGCTGTTGGACGGCGAAACCCAAGTCCTGAAAGGCCTTTCGGTGACGACACCCGAGCGCACGGCATTCGACATCGGCCGCCGCGGGGCGTTGGGTCGCGCCGTCGCCGATCTCGATGCGCTCGCTGCCGCGACGGACTTCAAAGTCAGCGATGTCGTTGAGCTGGCCGCCAACCATCGGCACGCGCGGGGCTTGCGCAAATTGGAAGCCGCGTTGGAACTCGTCGACGCAGGCGCGCAATCGCCGAAAGAGACTTGGCTCCGCTTGCTGTTGATCGAGGCGGGTTTTCCGACGCCCCGGACCCAGATTCCGGTGCTGGGCCGCGACGGCTTTCCCCGCTACTTCCTCGACATGGGCTGGGAGGACATCTTGTTGGCCGTCGAGTACGACGGCGATCAGCATTGGACCAACCCCGCCCAGCACGCCTCGGACGTTGACCGCCTGGAGTACCTGAACCGCATGGGTTGGACCGTGGTTCGGGTGGTCGGCCGCCACCGGCCAAGCGATGTTATTCGACGGGTTCGGTGCGCTTGGGACACCCTGACGCGCCGTTGACTCTGCGCCGACGGCGACAAAGTGCGAGTGGCCGCCACCCTCCACGCAGAACCAAAGGCGAAGCAGACGGCACCACACCCCGAGAACCGCCGTTGACTCTGCGCCTACGGCGACAAAGTGCGAATCGCCGCCACCCTCCACGCAGAACCAAAGGCGAAGCGGCACCACACACCGAGAACCGCCACTGACTCTGCGCGTATGGCGACAAACTCCGAGTGGCCGCCGCCCCCTACGCAGACTCAACGCCGAAGTGGTGCCGCGCAGCCGCGCAGGCCGCGCACACCCCCCGCCGCGAAGCTCGCAACTCCGCAAAAGGAAAAGCCGGCACACCGAAGTGGTGTGCCGGCTTTGCCCGTCGAGGGGCTAGTCGTTCTGCAGATAACTCAGCAGACGCAGGATCTCCAGGTAGAGCCACACCAAAGTCACGGTCAGGCCGAGGGCGATGCCCCAGGCGGCCTTCTCCGGCGCACCGGCGCGGATCATCTGGTCGGCGGCGTCGAAGTCGATGAGGAAGCTGAAGGCTGCGATACCGATGCACACCAGCGAGAAGATGATCCCGATGGGACCGGCGCTGCGCAGACCCAGGCCCTCGCCGCCACCGACGTGGAACATCGCCAGCACGAAGTTGCCGAGCATCAGCACCAGCACACCGAACATCGCCGCGACGAGCATGCGAGTGAACTTGGGCGTGACGCGGATCGCGCCGGTCTTGTAGACGACCAGCATGCCGAAGAACACCCCGAGAGTGCCCAGTACCGCCTCACCGATCAGCACCCCGGCATTGGCCGAGCCCACTGAGAAGTTAGCGAGCAGGAACGAGATGGCGCCCAGGAACAAGCCCTCGAGCGCGGCGTAGCTGAGTACGATCGCCGGGTTGTCCTGCTTGCGACCGAACGTCGCGATCAACACCAGCGCCAAACCGCCGAACGCACCGACCATGGTCAGCGGCATCGCCAGCTTCAGATTGGTCGCGACCAGGAAGTAGGAAACGATGGCGGTGGTCGACAGCATCGCCAGCGTCAGGCCGGTCTTGGTGACGACGTCATCGATGGTCAGCGGACGCGAAGCGCGCGCCTCACGACCCTGTTGGTAGGGAGCGTAGGGGTCGGCCGGGTAGCCCGACTGCACGCCGGGGCCGAATTGCGCGTATCCGCCCGCCTGCTTCGGCAGCGAACGAAATACCGGGTTACTTGTCTCCCGCACCGTCGGATCCTCTCTCAAATGGCTGTGGCTTCGAGCGTGCGAACAATCGCTCAACGAGTGGTCGTCCGCCCGAGTTCCCGGCGGAGCTGCTGTTTTATCGTGAGTCCTGGACCCGTATAGCTCGACCGGACCAACCTAAACCTTAGCCCCGCGGTCAATGCCGGGCGAGTCACGATCTAGATTGCTCGTCAAACTCATGGTCAGGCACGGCCGGGCGTAGTAGGCAGGTTCGACCGGAATCGGCGAGGGGAGACGAGCGCATGACTGGGGTCGCTGAGGGGGCTGTAACGGGGGAAACTGACGAAATCCTGACCCGCGTCGTCGACGGCGTCGGATACGTCACCCTCAACCGGCCCAAGGCCATCAATTCGCTGAACCAGACGATGGTGGACCTGCTCAGCACCGTGCTCATCAGATGGGGACGCGACGACGCGGTGCGCGCGGTGGTGCTCACCGGCGCCGGTGAGCGCGGACTGTGCGCCGGCGGCGACGTCGTGGCCATCTATCACAGCGCGCGCAAGGACGGAGTCGACGCGCGCCGGTTCTGGCGCGACGAATATCTGATGAACGGTCTGATCGGCCGGTTCGCCAAGCCCTATGTGGCCGTGATGGACGGCATCGTGATGGGCGGCGGCGTCGGGGTGAGCGCGCACGCCAACACCCGGGTGGTGACCGACACTTCGAAGGTCGCGATGCCCGAGGTGGGCATCGGGTTCATTCCGGACGTCGGCGGGATGTACCTGTTGTCCCGCGCCCCCGGCAAGCTCGGCCTGCATGCCGCGCTGACCGGAGCACCGTTCAACGGACCGGACGCCATCGCACTGGGATTCGCCGACCACTACGTGCCGCACAGCGACCTCGGCGCGTTCACCGCGGCGGTCGCGACCAACGGCGTCGAAGGCGCACTGGCCAGACACGCCGTCGAACCTCCACCGAGTGAGCTTGCCGCACAACGAGAGTGGATCGACGAGTGCTATGCCGCGGACAGCGTGATCGATATCGTCACCGCGTTGAGAGACCATGACGCCAAGCCGGCCAACGAGGCCGCCGATCTCATCAGCACCCGCTCCCCCATCGCCTTGTCGGTGACCTTCGAGGCGGTACGTCGCGCCGCTCAACTCGAAACCCTCGAAGACGTTCTCGTGCAGGACTATCGGGTGTCGTCGGCCTCGCTGCGCTCACACGACCTGGTGGAGGGCATTCGCGCGCAACTGGTCGACAAGGACCGCAATCCGAAGTGGTCGCCGGCATCGCTCGACGAGGTCACCGTGGCGGACGTCGCGGCATACTTCGCGCCCGTCGACGACGACCTTCAGTTCTAGAAAGGCAGCACATGGCGTACGAAACCATCCTGGTCGAACGTGAAGAGCGGGTCGGCATCATCACACTGAACCGGCCGAAGGCGCTCAACGCGCTCAACAGCCAGGTGATGAACGAAGTAACCAGCGCGGCAACAGAATTGGACAATGACCCGGCCATCGGGGCGATCATCATCACCGGCTCGGCCAAGGCGTTCGCCGCCGGCGCCGACATCAAGGAGATGGCGGGGCTGACATTCGCGGACGCCTTCGGGGCTGATTTCTTCGCACCCTGGGGCAAGCTGGCCGCCGTGCGGACCCCGACGATCGCGGCAGTCGCCGGGTACGCGCTCGGCGGTGGGTGCGAGCTGGCGATGATGTGCGATCTCCTGATCGCCGCCGAC
The DNA here is from genome assembly GCF_031583025.1 of Mycobacterium sp. Z3061. NCBI lineage: Bacteria > Bacillati > Actinomycetota > Actinomycetes > Mycobacteriales > Mycobacteriaceae > Mycobacterium > Mycobacterium pumcae. The sequence continues at coordinate 5,432,873 of NZ_CP134062.1, forward strand.
ACAGCGAAATTCGGCCAGCCGGAGATCAAGCTCGGTGTCATTCCCGGGATGGGCGGGTCCCAGCGGCTGACCCGGGCCATCGGCAAGGCCAAGGCGATGGACCTCATCCTGACCGGTCGCACCATCGACGCCGCGGAAGCCGAACGCAGCGGCCTGGTTTCGCGAATAGTCCCAGCCGACGACCTGCTCACCGAGGCCAAGGCCGTCGCCGCAACCATCTCTCAGATGTCGCTGCCGTCCGCTCAGATGGCCAAGGAGGCCGTCAACCGGGCCTTCGAATCGACGCTGACCGAAGGACTTCTCTACGAGCGCCGGCTCTTTCACTCCACCTTCGCCACCGACGACCAGTCCGAGGGCATGGCGGCCTTCATCGAAAAGCGCCCGCCCGACTTCAACCACCGATGAGCGAATCCCCGGTCGCCGCAACCACCGAGCAGGACCCGGCGGAGCACACCGACGCCGCGGCAGCGGCCCCCTGGTGGCATCGCTACCGCGGCCGCTGGTGGGTCCGCCACTACACCTATACCGGGACCCTGTTCGGCCTGATCTTCATCTGGTTGTCGCTCACTCCGTCGTTGCTGCCGCGCGGTCCGCTGTTCCAGGGCGTGGTCAGCGGTTGCTCGGGCGCCATCGGTTACGGGCTGGGCGTATTCGCCGTCTGGCTGGTCCGCTACATGCGGTCGCAGAACACCAGTCCCCCTGCGCCGCCGTGGGTTTGGCCGCCACTGATCGGGGTCGGCGCGATCGGCGTCGTCGTCATGGCCGTGCGGTTCCATGTCTGGCAGGACCATGTGCGCGACATGATGGGCGTCGAGCACCTCAAATGGTACGACTATCCGCTCACCGCGGTACTCGGAGTGATCGTGCTGTTCTCGCTGGTCGAGATCGGCCAGCTCATCCGCCGGCTGGTCATTGTGCTTGTGGGACAAGTAGATCGGATCGCACCGTTCCGGGTGTCCGCGACCATCGTGGTGATCGGGCTGATCGTGTTGACGATCACCTTGCTCAACGGCGTCGTCCTCAAGTTCGCAATGCGTTCGATGAACGGCAGTTTCGCTGCGGTCAACAACGAAATGGACCCCGGCTTCAGCCCGCCCAAGTCCAAGCTGCGCTCGGGCGGCCCGGAGTCACTGGTGTCCTGGGAGTCCCTGGGGCACCAGGGCCGCATCTTCGTCGAGGGTGGGCCTGCGGTCAGCAAACTGAGCGCATTCAACGGCACCCCGGCCATTGAACCGATCCGGGCGTACGCCGGGTTGAAATCCGCCGAAGACATTGACGCGACCGCCGACCTCGCGGCCCGGGAGTTGTTGCGCACCGGCGGATTACAACGCGCCGTGGTCGCGGTGGGGACCACCACCGGTACCGGCTGGATCAACGAGGCCGAAGCCTCGGCGCTGGAGTACATGTACAACGGCAACACCGCGATCGTGAGCATGCAGTACTCCTTCCTGCCCAGCTGGCTGTCGTTTCTGGTGGACAAGGAGAACGCCCGGCACGCCGGCCAGGCGCTGTTCGAGGCCGTCGACAAGCTGATCCGGCAGATGCCGGAGTTCAAGCGGCCCAAGCTGGTCGTCTTCGGCGAGAGCCTGGGGTCGTTCGGCGGTGAGGCGCCGTTCATGAGCATCAACAACGTGCTGGCCCGTACCGACGGCGCCCTGTTCAGCGGGCCGACATTCAACAACACCATCTGGACCCAGTTGACCGCGAACCGCGACAACGGCTCACCGGAATGGTTGCCGATCTACGACGACGGCCGCAATGTGCGGTTCGTCGCCCGGCCGGAGAACCTGGACCGCCCCAAAGCAGCCTGGAATCATCCGCGGGTGGTCTATCTGCAGCACGCATCCGACCCGATCGCCTGGTGGACGCCCGACCTGATGTTCAGCAAACCGGACTGGCTGCGCGAGAAGCGGGGCTACGACGTGGTGCCCGAGATGCGCTGGTTCCCGCTGGTGACGTTCCTGCAGGTGTCGGCCGACATGGCGGTCGCCGTCGACGTCCCCGACGGCCACGGCCACCGCTACGTCGCCAACTGCGCTGACGGCTGGGCCGCGGTGCTGTCGCCGCCGGGGTGGACGCCGGACAAGACCGCGAAGTTGCGGCCTCTGTTGCACGCCGACTCGACGGCGGGAACCTCCGGCTAGCGGAGCCGACGGCGTGTCAGGTCAGGACGGGCTGGCCTGAACCGACCTCCGCCAGCACGCCCGCGGCGACCAGCGCGTGATATCCACCCACGACGTCCGTCGCGCGGTGCAGACCGAGGTCCAGCAGCGCCGCGGCGGCCAGGCTCGAGGTGTAACCCTCCGAACACAAGATGACCCACTCGACGTCGTCGCCGGCGGCCTGCGGCAGCCGCGCGTCACTGGTCGGGTCACATCGCCATTCCAGTACGTTGCGCTCGATCACCAACGCGCCGGGCACCTCACCTTCGCGGGCGCGCTGAGCGGCCGGCCTGATGTCGACCAACACCGCTCCCCGGCGCAGGGCCTCGGGCACCTGATCGGCCGGCAGCCGCTGGTAGCGATCGCGGACGTCCTGAAGAATCCGGTCGATCCTGCTCATCACGGCCCTTCGGGTTGATCGGTCAATACGGTGCGCTGGCGGCGCAGCGTGTTGCGCTCGGTGACGTCGTAGTAGGACATGGCGGTCAGCGGCGGGGAGTAGGCGTGCACACTCAGCGTCGGCGCCACCGGCGCCGGGGTGGTGATCGCTGCGGGGCGAGGCGCCCACACCACGTCGTGCACCCAACCCAGCGGGAAGCCGGCCTGGTCACCGGCGTCGAGCCGACGTCGGCGCAAGCGGCTTCCGTCCCAACGATATTCGCTGAGGGAACCGGACAGCACGGTCAGCGCCCCCAGCGAGCCGCCGTGGTCGTGCAGTTCGGTGGCGTGCCCGGGGACCCAACTGATCAGCCAGATGTCGAGCTCGTCGTCGCCGTAAATCCGGGTGAACCAGCGTTCGGTCTCTGGCACACCGCCGTCGGGCAGCAGGTGGTCGCACCGTCCGCTCAGGACGTCATCGGCGGCCTGATCGGTGGCGTGCAGCAGATCGGGTACCCGCAGCCGGGTGGGGCCTGAACTTGGGTTGTTGACGCCGGGGTACGGACGAGCGAGGGCGATAGCCATGGGAGAACTCCGGAGTGTGAAACGGATTGGGCAAGCGGCGGCGCGTCAGGGCCGACAACACTCGCAACAAAATCCGAACCGCTCCATCACGCCGACAGTCTTGCATAGATTGGGACCCGTGCGCGGACACCGACGATGGGCAGCGCTGCTCGGCGCCCTGGCGTGCCTGCCGGCTGTCGCGGCCTGCTCGCACAGCGACGACGGGGGCAGGACCACATCGTCGCCGGCCCGATCGCCGACCACGGCCGGTTCGCTCCCGCCGGGCGCGATCGGCATCTCCCCCGGCGGCGTGACCACCCGGGTCGATGCCCCCGCGGAGTCGACCGAGGAAGAGTATTTCCAGGCCTGCCATGCCGCGAAGGTGTGGATGGACGCCCAGGGCGGCACCGGCGAAGCGCAGATCGAGCCCTATCTGGCGATGGTGCAGACGTCCGCGCCCGGCGCTGCGGGCAGCTGGAACAAGCGCTGGGCGGAACTTGGCCCGGAGCGCCAGGCCGCGGTTATCGTTGCGGCGCAAGCCGCCGGCAGAGGTGAATGCGGTTGACCAATCGCGGCGCCTGCTGAATTGAAATCAGGCCTGCGCGAAACTGTCGGCCGGTTCCAGCAGGCAACCGCTCGCCAAGCACAATGTGGGCATGTCCGGACCAATACCCCTTCGCCCGCACGGGACCTCTGCAAGTCGCGTCGCGCTGGCCCTGGGCAGCGGCGGCGCCCGTGGATACGCTCACATCGGCGTGATCCAGGAGCTGCAGGAGCGGGGTTATGAGATCGTCGGCATCGCCGGCTCGTCGATGGGCGCCCTGGTGGGCGGTGTGCAGGCCGCCGGACGGCTCAACGAGCTTGCCGACTGGGCGACGTCGCTCACGCAACGCACGATTCTTCGCCTGCTGGACCCCTCACTCACCGCGGCGGGAGTGTTGCGGGCGGAAAAGATCCTGGACGCGGTCCGCGATATCCTCGGCCCGGTCACCATCGAAGAACTGTCGGTTCCGTACACCGCCGTGGCCACCGATCTGCTGACCGGCAAGTCCGTGTGGTTCCAGCGTGGTCCCCTGGACGAGGCGATCCGCGCCTCCATCGCCATTCCGGGAGTGATCGCCCCGCACGAGGTGGGCGGACGGCTACTGGCAGACGGCGGAATCCTGGACCCGTTGCCGATGGCGCCGGTCGCGGCCGTCAATGCCGACCTGACCATCGCAGTCAGCCTCAACGGCAGCGAACCGGGCGCCACCCGGGACGCTGAACCGGGCGTGACCGCCGAGTGGCTGAACCGCATGGTGCGCAGCACCACCGCGCTGCTTGACACCAACGCCGCCAAGTCGCTGCTCGATCGGCCGACGGCGCGGGCGGTCCTGAGCCGGTTCGGAGCGACGCCACCGGAGACGGAGTCCGACGACTGGTCGGACTCTTCCGAGGAGCCGGACGACGACGCACCCGAAGTGCCCAAGCTGGGCAGCTTCGAGGTGATGAACCGGACGATCGACATCGCCCAGTCCGCACTGGCCCGCCACACGCTGGCGGCCTACCCGCCGGACCTGCTCATCGAGGTGCCGCGCACCACCTGCCGCAGCCTGGAATTCCATCGCGCGGTCGAGGTGATCGCCGTCGGCAGGGCACTGGCCGCGCGCGCATTGGACGCTTTTGAGAATGCCGATGCCGACGACACGCAAGCACCCGCAATCGAGGGTTGATAAACCGTTTATGGCCCGGCATGTCCGGTAAATACCCGGGGTGAAATTGCGTAAATCTTCGCAATAACTCCGATCGACTAGGCGCGTTTGCGCCCCGGCCCTGTGTGGGCGGCCGCTTTGCGCTGCAACTCGGCGACCAGGTCCGACGGGTGGAGTTGCTGAGCCAGCCTGTTGAGCGCCAACCGCACCACGGCACTACGCGTGGCGTCTACCCGAGGCTTCGCGAAACGCGCTGCGGTACGGATCGTTTCGAGAAAAGCATCAGTCGGTTCGTCGAGATAGATCGAGACCTTGGTCAGCTCCGTCGGCGCCGCCCGCCGCACCGGCGACGGCGGCGCACCCGCCTGCGGCGGGGCGGCAGGTCGCACCGGCGGCTGCGGAACCGGCGCGGGACGCCCACGGTAGTGCCCCACCGGAACACCATTGCGCTGCACCGAACCATTTCGCGCGGTTACGCCATAAGTCATTGTATTTCCCTTTCGAAGCGGTGAAGGAAGCAATTAACGCAGCGCTCCGGCATTTCAAGAGTTATGACGCTGCGACCAGCTAGGTATAACACGCTGACGATTGGCGCTACAACCGACAAAAAGCCCGAAAAACGCTGATTACATACCGATTCAACAATTCTTCAACTTCCGGTTCGCAGGCACTGAACGGCACGGCGTGATCAGACGCCCAGGAAGAGCGCGACGGCGGCGGCTTCGCGGCGACCCTGCACACGTCCGGCCTGGGCCGAGCCGATCCGGCAGCGCGGATCCAGCGGATTGGCACCGAACGCCGCGAGCGAGCCCTCGTCGGCGAAAACGCTGAAAGTCTTCCCGGCGAATGCCGCGATCTCGGCGGCGGGCCCGGGACCGAAGGGCGACGGCGCGTCGGCGCCCGCCGGCACCAGCACGACTGCCACGTCACAGTCGTCGGCCACCCCGACGTTGACCGTGCTGTGCACACCACCGTCCATGTACCGCCGGCCCGCGATCGTCACCGGCGGCCATGCCCCGGGCACCGCGCAACTGGCCGCCACCGCATCGACCAACCCGACCCCGCTGTCGCGGTCGAAAACGACCAATTCTCCTGTCGCCGTGTCAATTGCGACGAGCCGCACGGCACGCTCCGGCCACTCGTGCGAGGGCAGGCGGGCAGCGATCACCTCGCGCCGGACGGATTCCGGGACGGTGTCGACGGCGAGTGCCACCCCGCCGATCCGCTTCAGTCGCCCTGTGGTTCTGTCCCCGCCGGGAGCGCGCGGTTCGCGTAGCGCGTCCAGAAACAGCTCGGTGATCGCCTCGATGTCGACGCCAGGGTCCATCTCGGCCGAGGTCTCGGCGACCTGCCGATCGAACAGTGTCTGCAATGAACAGCCGCTGCTGATCTGCGCGGCGACGGTCGAACCCGCGGATGTGCCGACCAGCACGTCGGATTCCAGCAACCGTTGCGCGGCCGGCGGGGACTCGTCGGCGATGCCGCGCAGAATCCCTGTCTCCCAGGCGATTCCGGCTACCCCACCGCCGGCCAGCACCAGCGCCCGCCGGGACGTCATGGCCGGTGCCGCGTTCCGGGAAGCGCGTGCTGCGCACGGAAGACCGGCTGACTCAGATCATCCCGGCGCACCAGATGCCGGGGCGGATCGGGCAACACCACACTTCGGCTGATGTTCAGCGCCGCATCGACATAGACCAGCTCGCCGGGCTCGAGCAGACACCACCGGTGGTCGTCGTCCATCGGTTCGGTCGCGAACACCACCGACGATCTTTCGGTCAGTGTCTGGCTCTGCGCGTGAATCCTGCTGGTGCTCATGTCGAAATCGGGTACCCCGTCGACCCGCCTGTCCAGCATGAATAGCTGGTGGGTGTCCGGGTACCGCAGTGCCCACATCTGAGTTCCCATGCACAGCAGGATGTTGACGGCGTAGACCGGCACATTGTCGGCAAGCCAGCTGACGGCGTCCAGGATCCCGGCCGACACGTCGCCGTCGTGCGCGCGAATGGCCGCGGTGATCAGTGCGAAGACTCGCTCGGAATCGGTCTGGCCCTGCACCAGTTCGAACGTGCCGAGTTCACGAAGCCGGTCTTCGACCGGGCCGAGACCCTCGATCATCCCGTTGTGCGCGAAGATCCGGCCGTCCTGCAGGAACGGGTGGGTGTTGCGCACATCGAGTGATCCCGTTGTCGCATAACGAACATGGGCGATGAAGGTGGTGCCGTCGAGTTGATGCGCCTCGGTGGCGAACGTCGCGTCCCGCCAGGCCGCGATCGGTTCCTTGTACAGCCGCGGAAGGCCGCGCTCGTCGAACACTCCCAGCCCTGTGCCGTCGGGGTTCTTCAGGCTCTGCTGGGCAAGGCTGTCCGGTGCTTCCAGCAACCAGAATGTCGCGGTCACGACTTCGGTGCCGGCGTGCAGGCCGAAGAGTCGACACATGTTCAGTCGGTCACCAGTTGCGCGGACAGCTTCTCGAGCACCACGCGCGCGTAGCCCTTCCACATCTTGCCGAATACCGGCAGCAGCGGCGCCGCGGCCGACGACTTCGGATGCAGCGTCCACTGCCAGGTCACCCGGGTACCGGTGCCGGCCGGCGCAAACGACCACACGCCGTCCACCGTGCGCACCAGCGTGGCCAGCGGTCCGCTGATGTCGGAGAGCGTGTAGCCGAACGAGCGCGGTGGGTCGACGCTGGTCAGCTGTTCGTGCACCCGGCCGCCACCCACCATCAGGATGGTTCGGGTCTGGCCGGCCGCGTCCCAGTCGCCGACCTGGTCGCGCACCTCTTTGATGGGCGGGATGATTCCGTACCACTGCGCGCAGATGACCGGCAGCGATATGGGCAGCGTCTGGGCGAAGGCATCCTCGACCGAGATCGGTATCGCGCGTGACTGCTGGACCACAACCGACTTTGCCATCAGACCTCTTTGCTTTCTCGTGACAGCCGTGGCGCGGCCCGGCCGGTGATGAGCGGCAGATCGAAGAAGCTCTGGATTCCCGCCGGAGCGGCGCAGGTTGCCGGGACCGCGTTGACGCAGTGCGCGGCGGTGGCGACAATGCCCGGGTTGCTGACCAGCCCGGCCTGCACACTTTCCGGCTGCCACCCCTTGATCGTGACGAAGGTGTCCGGGTTGCCCCGCACCTCGATCTCGTAACGCTCCCCCGCGGGCCCGAAAGACCATGGCGGATCGAGATTTTCCTCACCCATCAACCAGTTCACGGTGATCTGAACGACCGGGGTGTCGCCGACCAGCGCCTCCCAGTGGAAGCGGCGGCCCGCCACCTGCCCGGGCTCGATCACCCCGATCGGTGAGTCGATAGGCGCTGTCGCGACGGCCACTTCCTGCGAAGGACGGATCTCGGGGTTGGCGGCGAAGCCCAGTTTGTCGACGCACAACCGCACCGATTGGAAGAAGCCGCCATTGAGCAGCTTCTGCATCGGCCCGGTCAGCGCGCTGTCCGGGGTGCCGCCGAATCCCATCACGTAGCGCAGCACGTCCGGTGCGCCGTAGGTGCGAAGATCGGAAAACTCCTCGGCGCGAACGAAAGTCACACCGGTGGACATCACCGACAGCAGTAACGGGAACAATTCGGTGGCTGCCCCCGGCCCGATTCCGGCGCCGTGCAATGTGGTGTTGCCGGCCTGGGCGGCGACTTCCAGTGGGGCGGCTTCTTTTTCGGTCGGGTAGAACCAGCCGAGCGGACTGACCACGTTCTTGCCGGAGCGCAGCAGCGCAGCCACTTCGTCGACGCTGGGCAGCAACGGCGCGTAGATCACGGCGTCGGCATCGAGTCGCAGGATGTCGTCGATGTCGTTGGTCGCGGTGACACCCAGCGCGGGGCCGCCGATGATCTCGCCGACGTCCTTGCCGTTCTTGGCTTCCGAATGTACCCAGCAGCCGGCGAGTTCGAGTTCGGGATGTTCGAGCACGCCTTTGATCGCGGCCACCCCGACCGATCCGGTCGCCCACTGCACGACCCGCAGGCTCATCGTGGTCCCTCTCTCTCGCGAGCAGACACAAAATCGCGTGTTTCGGGCGCCGAACGTGCGAGTTTGTGTCTGCTCGCGCCTAGTCGGTCAGTCGTGTATTTCGAAGACCTCGTAGTCCCCGTCGGTGTAACGCGACCGGATGGTCTTCTTGTCGTACTTACCCACGCTGGTCCGCGGAACCTCGTCGGTGAATGCCCACCGCTCGGGCAACCACCAACGAACCACCTTGTCGCTCAAGAATTTTCGTAGCTCGGACGGTTTGACGTCGGCACCCTCCCGGGCGACGACAACCGCCAGCGGCCGTTCGTCCCAGCGTTCGTCGGGAACCCCGACAACGGCGGCCTCGACCACGTCGGGATGGCCGATCAGGCAGTTCTCCAACTCCACCGAGGAAATCCATTCCCCACCGGACTTGATCACGTCCTTGGCGCGGTCGGTCAGCGTGATGAAACCCTGTTCGTCGATGCGGCCCACGTCGCCGGTGCGCAGCCAGCCGGAATCGAACTTGGACTCGTCGTACCCCTTGTAGTAGGCGCCGGTGATCCACGGACCCCGGACCTCCACCTCGCCCACAGCCTTGCCGTCATTGGGCAGTACCTTGCCGTCGTCGTCGACGATCCGGGTCTCCACGCCACACACCGGCTGGCCCTGCGTCACCCGGAACGCCCAGTGCTGGTCGTCCGGCGTCCCCGGCGGCGGCCACGCCATGGTGGCCAGCGGCGAAGTCTCCGTCATCCCCCACAGCTGCCGGATCTGGACGTCATGTTTGTCCTCGAAGGTCCGCATCAGCGATTCCGGAACCGCCGAGCCGCCGCAAGCGACCATCTTCAGTGACGACATGTCGTGCCCCGGTTCCTTTTCCAGGTGGTGCATGACGTCGTTCCAGATGGTGGGCACCGCGCCGGCCCGCGTGGGACGCAGCGTCTCCACCATGTCGATCAGCGACCGGGCGTCCAGATGACGGTCGGGCAGCACCAGATCGGCGCCGGCCATCAGGGCCGCGTACGGCAGACCCCAGGCGTTGGCGTGGAACATCGGCACGATCGGCAGCACCCGATCGCTGGAACCCACCCCGATACCGTTGACGGTGCAGGCTGCCATGGAGTGCAGGAAGCTCGAACGATGGCTGTAGACAACGCCTTTGGGATTCCCGGTGGTGCCGCTGGTGTAGCACATGGCCGCCGCCGAGTTCTCCTCGATCGTCGGCCAGTCGAATTCGGTCGACTCGCCTTCGATCAGCTCGTGGTAGCGCACCACCGTCTTGCCGGATTCCTGCAGCGCCGCGATGTCGCCCTCGCCGACCGCGACCACCGTGTGCACGGTCTCGAGTTCGGGCAGCACCGGCGCGAGCAGCTTGACCAGGGACATGTCGACCAGTACCACCTGGTCCTCGGCTTCGTTGGCCACATAGGCGATCTGGTGCGGGAACAACCGGATGTTGAGGGTGTGCAGCACGGCACCCATGGAGGGGACCGCCAGGTAGGTCGCCAGATGCTCGGCGTTGTTCCACATGAAGGTGGCGACGCGTTGGTCGCCGGTCACACCGAGGCTGCGCAACGCGTTCGCCAGTTGGGCAGCCTGTTGACCCAGTTCCCGATACGTGATGCGCCGGTAGCCGTCACCGGTCGCGGTGATGGCCTCGCGCAAACCGTGGACGCCGCAGCCGTGCCGCATGATCGCGGTGATCGTCAGCGGAAATTCCTGCATCGTGCTGTACATCGATGTACCGCCTCACGCGTCTCGGCGCAGCACCGCCTGTCGTTTCCCGTGGGCGAATGCTATCTCCGCGCCGCGGGATATCGAACGCCGGGCCAATGAGACCCGCGTCAGACCAGAGCTGCGTCGTACTGCAGCAAGTCGGGCACGAAGAGGTCCACCGACCGCTTGCTTTCCAGTGCGGCCTGCTCGAATTGAGCCTCGGTGTTCGCCGCGACCGGTACCACGGTGACGTCACCGGAGTAATCGGCGATGTAGAGGATCCTGCCGTCGGGACTCTCGGCCACGCAGGACGGCTGGCCCGCCAGACCGACGGTGTCGATGACGTCCTGGGTGAGTGTGCACAGCATGGTGACGCTGTCGTCGCTCACCAGATACGCGCGGTCGCCGTCACCGCTGAGCGTGAGGCGGGTGATCAGACCGGTGACCTCGGCAATCTTGCGAGTCCCGCTGATCTTGTTGGTGCGTGTGTCCACCATGTCGATCACCGCGGCCTCGGGGCCACTGCTGGCGACATAGACCAGAGCGCCCTTGGGGCCGATAGCGACGTCGCGGACCGGCAAGCCGATCTCGATGGTGGCGATCACCGACGGGCCCGCGGGCTGCCGCGCCGATTTGGTGCTCTTGGTGCTCTTGGTGCTCTTGCGGCGCCAACGGGCACGTCCTGCGGGCTCCTCGGAATTCAGGCCGGTGTCGATGACGACCACCTGACCCCCGGCGGGCCCGTTGACACCGACGTACAACCGGCTCCCGTCGGGGCTGACCTGCAGGGATTCGGTGGTGGTGCCGGCAGCCGTGGCGATGTCGACGACCTGGATCCGCCCGGTGGCGACGTCCAGGGCCGCGACGTCAGCACCACGCGCACCGTTACGGCTGATGTAGACGTGCGCGCCGTCCGCGCTCACCGCCAGGTCGCTGACACTGAGCGCAACCCGGTGCGACGCGACGACGCTGTTGGTGGCGAGGTCGATGACCTGGATCGCGTCATAGGCCGGGGAAACGGTGCTCACGTAGGCACGATCGGCGCCACCGAGGGCGATCGCGAACGGTTCGGCGAGGCCGTCGACGGTTTCCACCACACGGCAGGAGTCGATGTCGATCACCGAGAGGTTGTCGCTGCCGTAGTTGGTCACCATCAGGCGCTTGCCGTCCGGGCTGACCGCCACGTCACTGATGGGGCCTTTGCGCACCGGGATCTGGACGGCAACCGGGCTGTTCGCCCCGAACTCGATGACCTCCCGGCCACTCACCTTGCTCTCGAAGCTCACGCTGGCACCGCCTTTGCTCTGTTCGTCGAACTCTCCGGACGGATGAGCGAAACGCGCGGCTGTGTGCGACCCGTCATCCGATAAAGCGCATATCAGCACCGAAAAGGGCTGCTTCGTCATGGATAACAGCGATTCTACCGGCCGAATTTCAGGTAAAAAGAATTCAATTTCGCGGTTGTTACCTACATCACGCGGACAGCTCAGTCTACGCTCAGGATGACGGTGGGCAGTAATTGGACAAAGCATGCCCGGCAAACAGTTTGGCCGCTCTGAGCTGTTCCTACTGACCGACAGCGAAGGATTTCGAGCACTCCGGGACACTTCGTAAATAAGAAATTCTTATAATTAATCGCCGAACGAGGCGAATATCACATCGGCCGACTTCGCGTGTCGTTCAGAATTACGCCGGATGCTGGGCACCGGGCGTGCTGTCGCTTCCGACGGTATCGGCACCCGTCAGCGCCTGGCTGAGCACGCGCAGAATGTCCTGGTCTGCCGGGGAGTAATAGACGAAGGTCCCTTCTCGGCGGGTTTTCACCAACCCGGCCAGCCGCAATTTCGCCAGATGCTGGCTGACGACGGTGGGCGCAACCTGCGCCAGCTCCGCGAGGCACGCCACCGACGTCTCACCCTGCAGTAACGCCCACAGCACCTTGACCCGGGTGGGGTCGCTGAGCATCCGGAATGTCTCTGCGGCACGGGTCACCTGCTCCTCGGAAGGCATGGAGAAGCCGGCAATCGACGTGTGCACGACACCAATCGTACCGCTGACCAGTGCAATTGCGCATCCATCTGTAATTGCAGTTGCATACCTTCACATATACGCAGCTATAGTGGCGACGTGCCCACAACCGCAGTCCGCGATGCCGCCAGTGCGCCGGAGCGCGCACGGACGGGTCCCGCGGCGCTCTCCGAAGTCCGGTGGGCGCTGGTCGCGGCCGGACTCTTCGCCTCGGGCCTGATCGCCCAGCTCGCCGGCGCACCCGGCTGGGTGTTCTGGGCGTTGTACCTGCTCTGTTACGCGGCCGGCGGTTGGCAACCAGGGCGGGCCGGCCTGCAGGCGCTGCGCAACCGGGTCCTGGATGTCGACCTGCTCATGGTGCTGGCGGCACTCGGAGCCGCCGCCATCGGTCAGGTCTTCGACGGCGCACTGCTGATCGTCATCTTCGCCACCTCCGGCGCGCTGGAAGCCGTAGCGACCCGTCGCACCGAAGACTCGGTGCGGGTACTGCTCGGCCTCACTCCTGAAACCGTAACCCGAATAACCGATTTCGACATCGAGGAACAGGTGGGCACCGACCAGTTGGAGGTCGACGATGTGCTGCTGATCCGCCCCGGCGAGCGCATCGGCGGTGACGGCGTGGTGCTCGAGGGCACCAGCGCGGTCGACCAGGCCGGCATCACCGGGGAGCCCCTACCGGCTGACAAGGCGCCCGGTGACGAGGTTTTCGCCGGGACCGTCAACGGCACCGGCACGCTGCGGATCCGGGTGGTACGCCCGAGCGCCGACACCGTCGTCAGCCGCATCGCGGCGATGGTCGCCGAAGCCAGCGCGACCAAAGCGCGTACCCAGCTGTTCATCGAGAAAGTCGAGCAGCGCTACTCGGTGCTCATGGTCGTCGCGACCCTTGCGTTGCTGGTGGTTCCCCTACTCGCCGGCGACGATCTGCGATCGTCGCTGCTGCGCGCGATGACGTTCATGATCGTGGCCTCACCCTGCGCGCTGGTGTTGTCCACCATGCCCCCGCTGCTGGCGTCGATCGCCAACGCCGGTCGCCACGGTGTGCTGGTCAAGTCGGCAGTGGTGCTGGAGAAACTGGCCGGCGTCAGCCACGTCGCGTTCGACAAGACCGGCACTCTGACCAGGGGAACGCCGCGACTCGCCGCAGTTCACCCGGAGGCCGGATACACCGAGACCGCGCTGCTGACGCTGGCCGCGTCGGCGGAGAATCCTTCCGAACATCCGCTGGGTCGCGCCATCGTCGCCGCTGCCCGCGAAGCGGGCCTAGCCGTGCGGCCGGCGGGAGAGTTCGTCTCCGCGCCGGGACGGGGTGTCCGCGCCCGCATCGGCGACCACACGGTCGAGGTGGGCAGCCCGATGGCGCTCGGCGAATACCGAGTGGCCACGCAGTTCGAGCAGGCCGGATACACCGCGGTCGTCGTGCTGGTCGACGGCGCCCCCGCCGGCGCCCTCGGGCTGACCGATCATGCTCGTGACGAGGCCGCCGGGGCTGTGACAAGCCTTCAATTCCTCACCGGCACAACACCTTTACTGGTGACCGGAGACAACCAGCGGGCCGCCGGCCGGCTGGCCGGCGAAGTGGGGATCACCGATGTCCGCGCCGGCCTGCTGCCCGACGACAAGGTCGGCGTCGTGCGCGGCCTGGCGGCAGACGGCGCCAGGGTCCTGTTCGTCGGGGACGGAGTCAACGACGCGCCGGCGATGGCCGCCGCCCACGTGGGCGTCGCCATGGGCCGTTCCGGATCCGACCTTGCCCTGGAAACGTCGGACGCGGTGATCACCCGCGACGACCTGGCAGCGTTGCCGGCCGTCGTCGCACTGGCCCGCCGGGCCCGCCGAGTGGTCGCCGCCAACCTGGTGATCGCCGCGACCTTCATCGCCGTCCTGGTCACCTGGGACCTGCTGGGACACCTTCCGCTGCCCCTGGGCGTCGCGGGGCACGAAGGGTCGACGGTACTCGTCGGCCTCAACGGCCTGCGACTGCTGCGCGATCGCGCCTGGCCCGGGCGCGACCAAGCCCGGCTATAGATCGGACAGGATCTGGCTGCGCAGGGCGGTGTACTCCTCAACGGTCACCGTTCCATCGTCTCGCAACTTTTCAAGCTCCCGCAGTCTTTCGGCTACCGACGCTTTGTACTCTCCGGACGTCGCGCGACGCACCACAGCCTGAAGCTGTTGACCCGCAGCCGGGTTGGAACGGACGTCGACCATCTGGCTCAAAGGAATGCCGTGATCCCGCAATATGCCGAAGATCTCCATCAGCGGCCCGGCTTGTCCCGACAGGTCGTAGGTCCGGTCGTCACCCGGAAGTGAGAAATGGGCCGGCACCAGCCCGTTGACGAGACTGCTACGTTCCCAGTCGATTTGATGCTCCCTAGTGCTCGGGTCGACCAGGACGACAAGCTTGCGGGAGGTGATGTTGGACAAACGCAGCACGCTGGCGGTGACCCGGAGCTCGGAGTCGAAGGCCGTGAATTCTGGTGCCGCAACGTGCAATGACACTTTGACGACGGGCTCGTCGCCGATGCTGACACCAGTCTCGGCGATGCCGGTGATGTCGGCCAGGGCCAGCACCCCGGTCCGCCGGAGCTCCTCCTGCCCCGCAACGAGCTTCATGCCGCGGGCGGTCAGCACCAACGCGAGAAGCACGCTCGCGACCGTGATCAACAGCCCTGCCCACCACATCCAGGCCGGCACGCCCGGCTCACCGACCGACAGGTAGACGCCCAGGAAGATCGGCCCGGCCACCCCGCCGCACAATAGAACCCAGAGTTGGGCCTTGAGGTATTGCCAGAACATTTCGCCCTGAGGCCTCAGCTGAATTGCGTGCGTGGCCGGGACAGCGCAGCACCGTCGACGATGATGTCGAGCTTCTCGTTGTAGAAGGCCACCAGCCCGGCGATCGGAGCGACGGCCGGCAGCGGGTAGTGGTAGGTCCACGCCAGGTCCGGATGTAGCGCTTCGCCCACCCGCACGGACCAGTAACCCGATGTCACGCCCTTGTACGGGCAGAGCGACTGGGTCGAGGTGGATTCGAGGTGCTCGAAGGCGACATCGGCCGGATCGATGTAATACCTTGTCGGCAAACCTGTTTCGAAGAGCAGCACCGGCGACCGGGTGTCGGCGAGCACGACGCCGTCCAGCTCCACCCGGACGTGCCGGTGGGAACGCAGCGCATCGACGCGCGCGTACGGATTGCGCGGGTGACCGTAGATCTGCTCGTCCTCCTCCAACCAACGCAACGGATCCCACTCGAACCGCACGAACCCCGCGACGGGGCTCTCGCTGTCGGCATCGAACACCCGCGCGGCCGAGGGGTGCGTCTGTCCCGCGCCCACCAGGGATTGCAGCCGCGACGGGCCGAGTTGCACCCGCTGCGGATGGTTATCATCGCTGAGGAATTCGGTGCGCACGTCAGCCAGCGGGATGTAATACGCCGGGTAGTAAGGGAATTCCCACACGTAGCGCGCCGCGGTGGTGTCGAATACCAGTTCTGCGCCGAGGTAGCCGCGCACCCGGCGCGGTGCGGGCTCGATCCGCCCTCGCGCGGCCGCCATTTGCGGGAAGTCGTGTTCGGCGCTCATGACTGGTTCCTGGACGCCAGGCCCGCCGGCGCATGCGCGATGGCGGCGCGGATCGCGTCGGCCAGGGCCAGCGCGCTCTCCTCAGTGAGTTCCAGCGCCACCCGCGCCGAGGGGCCCAGCTCCGGATTGATGACGTCGATGTTGACGGTGTGCCCGTACTGCGCGTGCACGGGGTGATCGACGTACACCGTTGCGCGGCTGGCTCCGAACCATCCCGTCGCACCCTTGCCGCTGCCGTCGATCTCGACGTGTTCGGTGAGATAAGTGCACACAGATCTAGCCTTTCAGGTGAGTGGAGAAGAAAGCGTCGATGCGGCGCCAGCCGTCCACCGCGGCTTCCGGACGGTAGGCCGGCCGGTCGACGGAGAAGAAGCTGTGCCCCGCACCGGCATACGAGTGGAATTCGTGAGGCTTGCCCAGCCGGGTCAGCTCGGCGTCCAGCGTCGCCACTCCGTCCGGTGCCGGGAAGCGGTCCTCAGCGCCGAACAGGCCCAGCATCGGGCAGCTCAGCCCCCCGGCCAAGCCGAGGATCGGCTGCATGGTCTTGGGCATTCCTTCCGGCGCGTCCTCGACGATGAACGCTCCATAACAGTTCACCGCGGCGTCGAACTTCAACGAGCAGGCCGCCAGGAAGGCGTGCCGTCCGCCCGAGCAGTGCCCGATCACGCCGAATTTGCCGTTGGCGCCCGGCAGCGAGCGGAGGTGCTCGACCGCCCCGGCGACGTCGCCCACCAACCGCTCATCGGGCACCCCGCCGGCGGCCCGGGCGGCTGCTGCGGCGTCGTCGGGTGCGGCCCCGGGCGCTTCGCGGGAGTACAGGTTCGGCGCCACCGTGCTAAAACCGGCGACCGCTAGCCGCCGCACGAATTCCTTTGTCTCACGGTCATATCCGGGCATGTGATGGATCCATACCACCGAACCGCGCGAGCCTGCGGCGAGTGGTGTCGCCCGGTATGCCTCGATCTCGTCACCACCGTGACCGGTGATACTGATGGTTTCGGCCTGAATTGCGTCTGGGCTGTGAGCGTTCACGGCTTCAGCTTGCCACTGTCGCGGGAAGGGACGCACTCAGCCGACTTTGACGGCCACCGTCACCTTCTCGGTTTTGGCGGGCAGCTGGTCGGTGTCGACCGCCAGGATCTCGCCGCTGTCCTGGGTTCCGTTGGGCAGCGTCTTGGGCTTCAGCCGAAACGGCGGAGTGTCCGACGCCAGCCCACTCAGCCCGAAGTCGCTGTCGTTGGCCAGCAGCAGCGTCTTTCCACCATCGCGGGTGGCTACACCCTCGATCTTGTCGTGCCCGAAGAAGTCGCCCTTGGGCGACAGCGAGCGGAGCATCGCGGAGACATCCAGCTGCAAAGTCTTTGTGGCTGCGGTGATTCCGGCGCCCTTGAGCCTGGCCAGCGCTTCGGCATCGGTACCGACGCCCACCAGGTTCTCGATCGGCATCTTGTTGATCAGCAGGCCGCCCGCGGCCGCGTCGTAAGTCGCGCCCGGCACGGTCGAGTTCGGCCCCACGTCCGTGGCCGCGGAGATGTCGGCCACGTAGATCTTCGCGTTGCCGTCCGGCGGGTTCTTGCTGTTGCGCTCGTCCACCAGGAAGGTCGTGGCGCTGAGCGCGGTGATTTCGGAGATCCCGACCTTCGACTCCTGCGGGTTGGCCAGCGGGTAGATGTACTCGTGCATGATGTTGCGGTTCACCAGGTTGATGGTGACGATGCGGGTGATCGGGACCGCCTTTGCCGGGCCCGGCAGTCCCGGGGTCTGCAGCGCCGACTGCATGACGGCCACCAGCGTGTTGCCGTCCGGGGTGATCGTCAGACCCTCCAGACCCTGGTTCGGGGCACGCAGCGAAAGCTCCCGCGGCAGGGTGTCGTCATAGGGCGAAAGACGTTCCAGCTCTTTGCCATTGGAATCGAAATGGACGATGTAGGGGCCGTACTCGTCGGACACCCAGAAGTTCCCGTCGAGCGTCGCGACCAGTCCCTCGGGGTCTATGCCGTAGTCCGCGGGCGGCAGTGGCGCACCGTTGAGGTCCACCATCGTTTCACCGGGAATGGCGTGCGGGTCCAGCAACCCTTCCAGCGGATGACCATCCGGCCCCTGCAGCATGATCGTCCGCTGCACCGTGGCCACCCCGTCGGCGAGTTTGAGTTTCGCGATGTGCGGGTGATACTCGGGAACCGGAAAAACGATCTCGTTCGGTGTGCGTCCTTCGACGTTGGGGCCGCGGTCGGTGAGCCCGTAGATCTCGTCGCTGCTGCCGGGCACCGGGGCGATACCGGATCCGTGGGCGCTGGCCTGGATGTCGATGCCACCCATGGTGGCCAGGGGCAGTTGGTTCTCCGAGTAGAGCTTGACGGCCCGACTGACGGTGACGGGCAGTTCGTCGTTGCCCTTGAAGCCGGCGTCGGGGGTGTAGACGACCGTCCCGTTGATTCCGTAGCTGATCTTGCCGTGCGCGGGCTTGCCGAACGCCACCGGCGTGATGCCGCCGGTGGCGGCCAGCATCCGGTCCGGGGTGATGTTGAGTGGTTTACCGGCCGACGCACTGAACTCGGCCTTGCCCGAGGCCGTCGGCAGGGAAGGCTTGGCGCTCGACGCGCAGCCCGCGACGGCGACCAGCACCGTGGCGAACACGGCGAGCGTTCTCATCGTGTATTCCATCCGCGTGTGTGCCATTTGCATTGTTTAGCAAGCCAAGTTGACGTGCCGGTGTACACCCGCCGAGCGCCGTTAATGCTTCTTGTCCCTGACCTTGTACGTCGACGGCCACGATTTTCGCGACTCGTCGCCGGTCAACGGGGTTCCCATGCCGCCGACTTTCACGTTGTAGGCCTCTTTGCCCGGTCCCACTTCCCGGTTGGCATGCTCTTGGGCCAGGTAGTACAGCTCGTCGATGGTGGCCTCGTCGTAGGCCACGAACGAGGTCTCTCGCGCCGCGTCCTCGATGCCGGCCAGCATCCGGTCCGGCAGGAATCGCGACGCCAGGGCCGCGGCGCCGAGCAGCGAGAACGGGACGACCCAGTAGCAGACGAACGACAGCGGGGTCTTGGTGTCCAGGATCGTCGCGTTACCCTGCACGATCGGCGGAATCGCCGACGAGATGGTCATCCCGGCGAAGGCGCCCACCCAGATCCAGGTCAGCACCGTGGTGATCCGTCTGAACAACTCCGTGTTGACGATGTCGGGGGGTTGCTCGGCCGCGGCGAACTCACGCACGAACGGCTTGCCGATCAGCACACCGACCAGCGCCACCAGGAAAATCCCCAGGTTGCTCAGCGGCTGAATCCAGCGCGCCATGAACTCGTCGGAGAGGGCAAAGGTCAGCACGGCCAGCAGCACAAACGTTGCGACAGCCCCGATTTCGAGGGTGTGCCCGGGTTTGTCGGTGGTGCGGCCGACGGCGAACACCGCGATGGCCATCAGCAGCGCGATCGATACGGCCGTGGCAAACGGGACGTTACCGACCAGCACCCAGTACACAATCCACGGCGCAAAGCCAAAAAGCATGCCCACGAAGGGTCAGTGTATGGCCGTGTGCTGTAGCGCCGTGGCGCGGGCGCTCAGTACTGCCGGTACCGGCGGGCCACGTGCTCCTGCCGGACCTCGATCTGCGCGGCGCGTTGCTCGGCGCTCACCGCTGCGGTGCCCGACGGCAGCCGGTCCCGCAGGCCGGTCAGCGCGACCTTGTGCACGGCTGTCGTCGGCATCCGCTCCGGTGGCCTGGGGTAGGTCCAGCGCACCGTGAGGAAACCCGTGCGGTGACCCACGGTGTCCAGCCAGTTCGGCACCCCCGGATCGCGGTGCGCGACCACGTAGCGGCGCACGCCGTCGGGGTCCACCGCAGTCTGGAAGCCGTTGAGGCTGCTCACGTGGTTGGCGTAGTCCAGTGACTCGCCCCAGACGTTGGACAGGTGAAAGCCCAGATAGGCAGGTTCGACGGGCACGCTGACCTCGATCAGCAGGGCTTCGTCCTCGTCGAGCTCGAAGACACCCCCCGAGTACACGTTGGTGCTCTGGCCGCCGCCGGACGCGAGATTGGCCGCTGCCGGTTCGTTGAGTGCGTTGTGCGGCATGAAGGTGATGCCGTCGCCGTTCTTGTCGCCGTTGGACTCCAGCACGATGTCGTAGAACTCGTTCCAGAACCGCATCTGGTGCTCGACGAGTTCGCCGACCCGCCGCACCGCGGCGGCCGTGCCCGCGGGGTCGACGGGCGACGGTTGTCTACCGCGCGATCCGATCTGCACGATGCGCAGCTCGGGTGAGACTTCGTTGGCCCAATCACCGAACAGTGACCGCACGATCAGATACTGGGCGGTGTCCCTACCGTCCTTGGCCGTGGCGATGAAATTGCCGGTGTGATCGGCGGGGCACTTTGGCGCGCAGAGGATTTCGAAGCGCCCGTCCGGATCCACCGCCAGGTCGGTGCTGTCCAGCAGGCCGGTCACCACCCGTCCGCCGGGCGCGAGTTCCATCAGGCTGCCGGTGTCCCCCGCGTAGATGCTGTGCGCTTCGAAGACGACGTACTGCGGCGCCACTGGGCCGTTCGCCCGGCTGCCGCCGCCCCAGTGCCGGTGGTCGGCGACGCGGCCGGTTATCCAATAGCTCGCGGCGCCGTCGATCCGCGCCGACAGGTACAACGCGTCGGCGTTGTCGATGGTGGCCTTGTCCTGCGGCTGGATGGCGCGCCGGAAATATGGGAAGTCCGGGTCTTCGAGACAGGCGCGCTCAATCGAGCTGAACAGGAAACCGAGGAGGTATCGATGACCTTCGGCCAACCCCTGCTCGGTCGGTGGCGGCGCGTGCAACGCCGGCGAATCGATGTAGTCGCGGGCGCGGTTGAGCGCGTCGATCAGGTCCGTCCAAGCCGCGCGCAGCGTGTGCCCGGTCTGCTCAGTTGACATGTGCCCTGCCTTTTTCCTCTGCTTCCCAGCCGAATTCGTCGAAGAGCGGGGCCAGGCGCGTCCTGATGCCGGTTGCGTCCAGACCGAATTCGCCCAGACTGTAGCGGTGTGCCGTCTCGTGGCCGCGCCGGCGCCCGGCGGCCTCGAATTCGGCGGCGGCCTCGGGCCCCAGATGCAGCCCCAGTTCGTCGTAGACGCGCCGCATCGTCGCGGTGGGAGCCGCTACCAGTTCGCGGTAGTCCACTACGGCCGAGCGCACCTCGGGATGTCTGGCCAGCACGTCCAGCGGATGGGTGTAGGAGTGGATGGACTGGTCGGCGAGCACCCGTAGTGACTGCTCGATGAGCCGTTCATCGCGTCCACGCAGGCGCCACTCGGTCTGCATCATCTTCAACAGGCTGGGAATGGTCTCGTACGGATTACGCATCGGGACAATGAATCTCGCGTCGGGAAACGCTTCGATCAGGGCCTCCACCCGACCGCAGAAGGTGGGATTCTTGCTCAGGTGCGTACCGCCACCGTTCAGCAGGAGTTGGCGGCGCACACATTCGCGGTAGAACGCCATGAGACGGCGGCGCTTGCGCGCGCGCCATCGATCCAGGTGGTAGAAGTCCAGCTCGCCCATGTAGGGGAACATCACGATCCAGAAACCGGAGTTCAGCGACCAGGTCAGGAAGAAGTCATCTTCCTCCGGGACGAAGAAACCCGTTTTGTGCATATCGTCGGTCTCGGAGAACAGCTTTTCCTCCGCGGCGTCAAGCCGGCGGCGCAGCGGTTTACCGAGCCTGGCATCGATGCGCAGGATCAGGCGCAGCAACCGTTTCTGCAGCAGCGACGGGAAGAACAGTTCGTACATCAACGCGTAGCTGAATTGCGGGTCGGCGGCCATCAACCGGTGCAGGTAGGTGGTGCCGCTGCGCGCGTGGCCGACGCTGAACGTGGGAGCCCGAACCTCCATGCGCCGTAGCGACGGGAACAGGACCGGGTCGAGCGCGAAGCAGAGCGCGTGAAATGCCGCGATCGTCGGCATGGCGACCATGAAGGCCAGATACCGCTTGCGGGGGGTGGCGGGATCGTCACGCAGCAGCCGCAGCATGGTGGCGAATTTGGACCAGTCGAAGTAGAAGCGCGATCCATACATGAAATTCCCTCACCCGCATCACCTTTAGCGGGGAGCGTATGCCCAGGTATTTGACATTGTCAAACAGTTTCGCAGCGGAGTTCATCGCGGAGCGGTCAGTCGATCGGCGTCACCGTGGTATCGGCGAGAAAGCGGGCCAGCAGCCGGTCGAACTCGCGGAGGTCGGCGGCCGACCACTGCGCGAGAGCTCGCTGCAGGTGCTCGCGGCGCACCGCCTGCAGGGCGCGCGCGGCCCGCGCACCGGCGGCGGTGGCCTCCACCATCGTCTTGCGCGCATCTGCCAGATCCGACTGCCTGGCGACCATCCCGTCGTCCTGCAGGCTCTGCACCCGGCGGGCGGCCATCCCGAGATCCATGTGTGCCAGGCGGGCGAGTTGACCCATCGGCAGCGGACCCTCGTCGGCCACCACCCGCAGCAGGACATACGACGGCTGCGACAGTTCTACCGCCGCGGCGGCGGCCTGGCGCTTGAACATCGCCCGGCTGCCGCTCAGGCGCATGATCCTCGACATCGTCGCACTGATCGAATCCAGCATGTCGCGTTTGGTGGCCACCCGGCCATTTTACTTGACATAGTCAAGCATGATCGCCCCGATGGCCGGTGTGCCGACGGGCTTTTGGAAACCGGCCCGCGCCGCGCTACCGCGAGTAGATGCAGTGCGCCGAGCCGCCGACCGGCTGCTCGGCCACCACGTGGCCGCCGATCGTGATGCGGCAGCCGGGACTGGTCGTGCCCGACCCGACGACCACCACCTGGAAGAGGGTGACGTCCGGGCCGGCCTGGATGGTCCGGCTCCATGGCAAGGGCGCGTTGTAGACGCGGTCGATCGCCGGATCGGTGTCGATCGTGGTGGCGGTGCCCGTCCCCAGCGCCTCGAAGATCACGGTGCTCGAGTCGGCGTACGCCGGCGGAGCGACCAGTCCGGAAAGTGCGGTGACTGCCAGTGCCGAGAAAGCGGCTCGGGTGACACGCTTCATTTGCTCAGACCCCTCAGATTCGCATGGGTAATAGTCCGCCACATGTCACCGACCGCGCGCGTTACGAGCTGGCGTTTCCCTTTTCGATGGGTTCATCGTTACCCGAGGTGACGCAAATTCAAACCTCTGGCGGCTAGCCAGTATGCGAAGCGGCTATGCAACCGAGACGATCCGGGCGACGACCTTGCCACCGCGACTGACCTCGATGGTCTGTCCTGCCGCGACCCGATCGATGTAGCGTCCAGCGCGGTTTCGCAGTTCGTCGAGTTCGATCGGGCGGCCCGCATCCGCCGGCACCCCTGCCGACACAGCCAATTCCCCGGCCGCCACTATCCGCGCCAGTATCCGACCGCCGCGGACCACGTACAGCGTCTCCCCCGCGGCTACCCGGTCGAAGCACCGTCCGGCGCGCGTCCGCAGTTCGTCCAGTCCGACCCAACCCGCGTCCGCGGGGTCGACCGACCGCGCCGGAATCGGCGCCACCCGCCAGTCACCCACTGGTTCGATCCGCGCCACCAACTTGCCGCGCCTGACGACCTCGAGCGCCTCGCCCCCGGCAACCCGCTCGAGGTACGTGCAGGCGTCACTCCGGAGTTGGCCCAGGCCAATCACTTCCGGCATCTCGCTCCGATCTTCGCACGCGACCGACACGACCGAAGGTCACTCGCCCATTATATGACTGTACGTGCGGTCAGTGTCAACGTGGCGACAACATGCCCTGCCAGCCATCGTCCCCGGTCCTGGTCGAGTTCTCGACGGCGTACCTGACCCCGTCGGGCCCGACCAGTTCACCCCGCTGTGGGCTGTAGACGGCCACCGGCGGTTCGTTCCCGGTGTAGACGCAGGGGTTGGGCTGCTGACCGTTACACACCACGGTTCCCGAATTCGGCCGCGACAGCGGGTCACTGACCGGCGGGGGGGTTCCGGGCACCCGGTCGGCGGGGGCCGGATTCATACCGTTGTTGATCGACGGCGCGGGCACTACCTGCCCGGGCTTGACCGGCTGGTCGCAGCGGGCCGCGGCCGCCGGGCAGGTCAGGATCTGGTTCGGGTCGCCGTACCAGGGGTTGGTGCCCATCGGCTCATAGGGTTTCGAGTCGCGGCACTCGCGCGGCGTCGCGGCGCGTTTACCCGGCACGTCGACACAGGGCAGGTTGCGCGCCCCGCGCACGGCGTTGCCGGGAGTCTCCTGCGGGATTTTGCAATACGTTCCGGACGGCATCGGCGCCAGGCTGGTGTCCGCCGGTGACCGCCACTGCGGTGCGGGCAGGAAACCCGTCAGACAGGGCGGCGGCTGATTGATGGTCAAATGCGTACCGAGAGAGGCGAAGCCGGGAAACGCCGACGTCACCGTCTGCCCCTCGGACGCGCCCTGCGGGTAGGCGACCAGTAGCTGCTCCACCCCCTTGTGGTAGCGCTTGAGCATTTCCAGCACGATCTCGAGATTCGCCAGGGTCTGCGGCAGTGATTCGCGCACGTCGTTGAACACCGCGTTGACCAGATCGGTGGTCGGAGTTGCCTGGTTCAGGATGCTTCGCACGTGCGGGTCGTTTTCCGCGGCCTGCGCGGCCAGCGTGTCCAGGTTGTGGGACCAGCGCCCGATCGCGTCACCCGACTCGACTTGGCTGTCGATCACGGGGCCGGAGTTCTGGATGATGTCGTCGATCTCGGTGAGATTGGCTTTGAAATCGCCGGCGATGGCCTGGGTCGCATCGACGAGTCGCTGTAGGGCAGGGCCCAATCCACCTACGGCTTGGGCTGTTTCGTCGAGTATCGCCGGGATCTTGCCGGCGGGAAGGGCAGCCAGCCCGCGGTTGGCCGCATCCAGCGCCGGCCCGATCTCAGAGGGCACGGTGCCTTTGGTGATGGTCTGTCCCGGTGAGAAATATCTGCCCGGATTACCCGACGAAACCAGGTCCAGATACTGCTCGCCGACCGCCGACATGGAACGTACGTTCGCCGACGCGTCGACCGGAATCTTGAAGCGGTCGGCGACGCTCATCCTCACCAGCGCGCCGTTCTCGGTGGGCTCGACGGAGGTGACCGTGCCGATGGTCTCCCCGCGATAGGTCACATTGGCCGTCTTGTACAGACCACCGGATGTGGGCAGGGTGGCGTTCAGCGTGTACTGGCCGATGCCTGCTGCGGTGGGGATCCGTAAGTAGTACCAGCCCAACGCAACTGCGGTCACCAGACTCAAAAGTGTGAACAAGAATATTTGGCGCCAGATGAAACGGGTCAGCATTGCCGGTCCGCCCTTTCGACCAGCGGGCCGCCGGGAGCGTCATTGGGGTTCGGGGTGTACCGGACGTCGGGGATCATCGTTTCCGGGTCACGGCCCCAGGATTGCTCGAGTGCGCGCAGCGCTCCGGAGAAACCCGTCCCGGTGAGGACCGCGTTGTCGACGGCGCTCATGGTGAGGTCGAGGGTGAGCGACAGATTGTAGTAATCGCCGCGGAACGCCTTGGGCACGGAGTCGACGTCGAACGGCCGGACCAGCATCAGCTTGAGCGCCTTGATCAGATACGGTGCGGCACGGCCGAACTCCCGCAACGGACACTGCAGTGCCACCAGATCCTGGTGCAGATCGCCCCGCGACGGAGACAGGTACTGGTCGGCAACCTCGCCGAGCCGCCCCACCGAGTCCACCGCATTGATCAGCAGGTTCTGCTTGTCCGCGAAATGCTTGAGCAGCGGCGGGAATTCAGTGAACACCCGGTCCAGCACGTCCGAGCGATGACCGACGTAGCTCAACAGCCGGTCGCTGGAGTCGATCGCTCTGGTGATGTCGTCGCGTTGCTCATTGAGTCGGGCGGTGAACGTGTCGAGCTTGCCCAGGAAGGCCCTGATCTCGTTGGCCCGACCATGCAGGATGTCGTAGACCTCGTTCTGCAACACCTCCACGTTCGGCACGCCGCCCCCGCGCAAGATCATCGCGAGACTTGCCAGCGTCTGCTCGGTCGTCGGATAGGTCGACGAATTCTTCAGTGGGATAGTGTCTCCCGACCGCAGCGGCTCGGGAGACGGATCCGGTGGCGCGGCCAGTTCGATGTGCTGTGAGCCCAGCAGGCTGGTCTGCCCGATCTTGGCGGTGGCGTTCCGGGGCAATTTGACGCCCTTGTCCAGGCGGAGCGTCAGGGTGGCGACCCAGTTC
The DNA here is from genome assembly GCF_031583025.1 of Mycobacterium sp. Z3061. NCBI lineage: Bacteria > Bacillati > Actinomycetota > Actinomycetes > Mycobacteriales > Mycobacteriaceae > Mycobacterium > Mycobacterium pumcae. The sequence continues at coordinate 5,459,143 of NZ_CP134062.1, forward strand.
TTCAGTTGGATCGAGCGAACCGTGCCGACGAACACGTCGGCGACCCGGATCCGGCTGTTGGTGTTGAGCGCCAGCGTATCGGCCATCTGCACGTAGACGGTGTAGGAGCCCGACCCCGATCCCGGACCCCCGGGCATCGGAATATTGGCCACCCCACGCCAATCCGCGCACGACACCAGCGCCAGCGTCGATAGGAACAGGACCAGTCCCTGGCGGATGGGGGTTTTCACGAGCCCGCCCCGCCCGCTACGGCCGCCTCCGCGGGCAGCGGCGGACCGGGAAGCGTGACCGGTCCGGGTACCACCCCCGGCCCCGGTGGCGGCGGCGGGATCGGCACCTGCGCCTGTAGGCCGATCGGCGGCAGCACCGGGTACTCGTCGTAGGCGTTCGGCGGACCCGGCGGGGTCTGCAGCCCGGACTGCGGGGGTGCGATGTCGGTGCCGCCCATCAGTTCCGACAGCGACTCCGGGGTCAGCAGGCCCGCCGTGATCGGCCCCACCTGGGCACCCTGCATGCCCGGCGCGACCACCCAGCCGGGGTGGGTGTTGCGGTGCGACAGCGGGGTGTCGGGCACCCAGATCCCGGGCACCGTGGTGTCTTTGTACCCGTTCGGCGGCTGCAAACGCGGCTCGGAGTAAGCGACCTCCTTGGGCAGCGTCTCGGCCGTGCTGAACAGGTTCAGCCCCACCGGGAGATAGTTGAACTTGATCGCATCGAGCACCGGTGCCAGGTACTGCGCGCACAGTTCGGCCGAGTCCTGGTAGCCCAGCCGGCTGCCGGCCTGAATCATGCTGCACATGAATTGCATCGGGTTGGCGAAGTTCGGGATAGCCGGGATCGACATGACCGCGCCGTGTGACGGATGGTAGATCTGGCTGAGGTTGGTTTCCAGCGTCGGCAGTACGTGCAACGCGGTTTCCAAGCCGTTCAGCGGCTCGGGTTGAACCAGGGTGGTGGTCAGGGTGGCCAGGTTTCCGACGTCCTGGGCGAGCACCTCACGGTTCTCGGTCAGGAACGGGCGCAGCGTGGCGAGCAGGCCGTCGAACTGCTGAATGGCGTCGGCAAGCGCGCGGTCAGAACTGGTTAGTTTGTCCGTGAATTGGGCCAGGTTGGTGTTCAGCGCGACGAACTGCTTGTCGTCCTTGTGCAGGGCGTTGACAAACCGTGCCAGGCTGCGCACCACCGCGAAGAAGTCACCACGACCTTCGTTGAGGGCGGTGAGCGCCCGAGACAGGCTGTCCAGTGTCGTGTTGAACTGCTTGCCCTTACCGGCCAATCCATCGGCGAATGACTCGATCAGGTCACCGAACGGACCCTTGGGCTGCTCGGGTGTCGGACCCAGCTTGTCGATGATGTTGGCGACGCTGGCGCGCAGCTCATCCCACTCGGTCGGCACCTGTGTGCGCTCGATGGGAATCACCGCGTGATCGGCCATCACCGGGCCGCCCTTGTAGGGCGGCTCGAGCTGAATACTGCGGGATGCCACCAGTGTCGGGTTCACGATGACCGCGGACGCGTTGGCGGGCACCTTGTACTTGTTGGCGTAGTGAAACGTCACCTTCATCTTGTCGCCGGCCGGCTCGATGGAGTCGATGGAACCGACACGGACGCCCATGATCTGGACCTTGTCGCCGGAGTACAACGCGATCGCCGCGGGCAGGTAGGCGACCACGGTGTTGTTGCTCATCTTCTGGTAGAACTGCCACCCGACGAACGCGGCGACCAAGCCTACGATCACGGCCAGCGTGGCGATGATGTTCCGCGGCCGCGGCTTGCGAAAAGTGAAACCGTTGCTCAACTCTGGCCTCCCGTCGTGCCTTCGGTGCGCGCCCCGGGCGGCGCGTTGGGCGGCAGCGGCACCGGAGTGCCGGGCACGTCCGGCGGGGCCTCGCCCGGCCGCCCGGCGATCGGGATTCCCGGCGTCGGGGGCAGCCCGTTCGGGTTCGGCGGCGAGGCCTGCACGTCGAGCGGGGCCGGGAAACTGCCGCCGAACGGGCCGACGTCAACGCCGGCGCAGGGCAATGGATTCCACGGGCGCGGCAGCGCGTCCGGTGCCGGCGTGTACGAGCACGCCGATCCCGGCGGGACGGCCGGACCCGGATGCTCCGGGGTACCTTCGAGCACCGGAGGCGCGGGTGGTGGTGCGCCATTGGGGAACCGGGTGCCGTTGGGATCGGGGAAGCGGAAGGCGGGCAGTCCGGTACTGCGCCAGAACTCTTCCGGGTCCAGACCGCGCTCCTTGAACGCGGCATCGACGAACGGCTGCAGCATCCAGTACGGAAGCAGGTTGGACAGGACGATCTTGAAATACGGTCCCGACGCGACGGACTCGCCCAGCGATGCCGCGAACGAGCTTACGAAAGTGAGGGTTTGAGCCAGGTCGTCTTTACGCTGGACCAGTACGTCGGTGAGGGTGTGCAACTGCTCCAGCGCCGCGTTCAAGTTCGGGTTGTCGTTGATGAACCCCTTGATCTGAGCCGCGACACCCGAAATGTTCCGCAGCAGAGCGTCGATGGCCCGGCCGCGTTCATTGAACGCGACGAGCAGCGCCTTGGCGTTGACCAGCAACCGGTTGATCTGCTCGCTGCGGTCCCCGAGAACGCTGGCCACCTTGTTGGCTTGCGCGAGCAGATGTTTGATCTCGTCATCGCGCTTGCCGATGGTGTCGGAGAACCTGGCCACGCCGTCGAGCGCGGCACTGATGTGCGGGTAGGTCTGATCGATGGTCTCAGACAGCACATTCAGCGATTGCTTGACGGTGTCGATGTTCCATCCCGTTGCAGCCCTGACGATGTCGAAGTTCGCGTCGTAAAGCTGGTAGGGCGTGGTGCTCTGGCCCAGCGGGAGCACGCCCCCGGGCCGCAGGACTTTCGTCCCCCGCGGCTCGATCTCGAGCACCTTCTTACCCAGGATGGTGTCGGTCTTGATTGCCAACCGGCTTTCGGTGCCGATGGTGTTGGCGCCGATGGAGAATTTGATGAGGACGTGGTCGCCCTCGACGTCGATGCTCTCCACTTTGCCGACATTGACACCGGTGATGCGCACCTTGTCGTTCTTGTTCAACTGACCCGATTCGGTGAATTGCCCGTAGTAGGCCGGGGCGGCGAACATCATTGGGACACTGGTGAAACTCTGGCCGACGAGGACGACGAGCACCAGCACCGTGATGCCCATCAGCCCTACCCGGTTGCGGTTGAATTCGGTGAGTGTCCTCATTGGGGTGTGCACCTGCCGGTGGGCTGCTTCCAGATCCGGACCGTGCGAACCGGGCCGCCGCCCTGCAACCCGTTCCACCGGATCGAGAGGTCGCATACGTAGAAGTTCACCCAGTCGCCGTAGAGACCGATGCTGCGTCCGATCAGGTTGAGCGCGGTGGGGGTCTTGTGGATGAGGTCGCTGAGCTGGTCGCGCTGGTCGATGAGCGGCTGTTGGAAGGCCTGCAGGTAGTTGATCTCCTTGTGCAACAACGCGCGATTGTCCGCCAGCAGCTCGGACACCGTTCCGGCGGCGTTGCTGATGTTGGCCAGGCCCGCGGCCAGCGGGTCGGCGTGGTTGCTCAGACCGGTGATCAACCTTTCGAAGTTGTCCACCGTTTCGTCGAACTCCTGGCGGTGCCGGACGGTGGTGTCCAGGACGATGTTGAGGTTCTTGACCACCTCACCGATCGCCTGGTCGCGTTCGGCGATGTGCGAGGTCAACTGTGCCGTCTGGTCGAGGATGTCGTTGATGGTTCCGCCTTGACCCTGAAAGACGGTGACGATGGCCGAGGCGATGGTGTTGACCTTGTCCGGTTCCAGAGCCTTGAACAGCGGCTTGAATCCGCCGATCAGGGCGTCGAGGTCCAGGGCCGGTGAAGTCCGGGACAGCGGGATCAATCCGCCCGCCGGCAGTATCTGGTCTGCGCCGTCACCCATGCCTCGTTTCAGCTCGACGAAACGGTTGCCGAGCAGGTCGAGGTAGCGGATCTGCGCGGTGGTCGACTGGTACAGCTGGATCGAGCGGTCGACGGCGAAGTCGACCCGCACCCGGTTGCCACCGTCGATCAGGTTTACGGATTTGACCTTGCCGATCTCCACTCCGGAGGCGCGCACGAACTGGCCGTCCTTCAGGCCGCTGCCGTTGGCGAACTCCGCGGAGTAGGTGTTGGTGCTGGTGAAACGCATCTGCGCGAACACCACGACGATCGACACGACGATCAGGAAGAGCACCAGCGAGACGATGCCGAGTTTGATTGCGCTACCGGTGATTTTCATGGGTTGATCGTGTTGTCCCCGACTTGGCGGCCCCACACGTACTCGAGTGCGTATGGCGAACCGGTGTCCACGTGGTTGTACGGTGCGAGGCTGGCGCCGGTGTCAACCACCAGGCTCGGCGCCGGCCAGAAGTCATGGTTGATCGGCTGCCAGCAGCCCGGCGCGCCACCCGGCCCACCACGGGCGTTCACCCGCGGAAGATTCTCTGGATAGGTGTAGGGATTCGGCGCGCCACCGACTAGCCCGGCCACACCCAGCAGTCCCTGCGAGAGCACCGCGCCGGTCAGCCCCGGCAGCGTCAGGATGCCGCCCAAACCGGACGTCAATTCGGTCATCGTCTTCAGTGCGTACCCGTTGCCGCCACCCGTCGTCTCATACGCCGCCGGCTCGGCGTCGTGGTAATTCCTTATCGTGCAGAAGATTTCGGGACTGTACGTGTCGAACAGCTGGGCGGTGGGGAGCAGGTCCGAGATGCCGCGCTGTAGATAGGGGCCACCGCGCTCGAAGATCTCCGCACCGGTGTTTCCCATGCCGGCGGCAGCCAACAGCGCGGAATCCAGTTCGGCTTCCTGCCCGTGTAACGTGCGCGCGGTGATCACCGCGTGATTCAGCGCGTCCAACAGATCCGGCGCGGCGTTATTGTAGGTGTCGGCCAGGGCGGCGAGCTGTTGAATGTCGTGACGCACCTGCGGCATTCGAGGGTTGATGTCGTCAAGGATGGCGTTGGCGTTGATGATCGACTGCCCGACCTTGTCCCCCAAACCGGTCAGGGCCTGCGCGGCCGCGGACAGCGTCAGGTTCAGCTTGACCGGGTCGACCTTCTCCGCGATCGCGGTAAGAGTCTCGAACAGCGTATTGAACTCGGTCGTCACCGACCGCGCATCGATTTCCTGCTTTGATGAAATCCGCTGCGGTGTCGGATTCTTCGGCGACGTGAGGGAGACGAATTTATTGCCGAAGACGGTGGTGGCCTTGATATTGGCCTCCACATTGGCCGGGATCAGCCTGATGTACTCCGGATTGACTTCCATAGAGAACTTGGCCACCGGCACGCCGTCGCGCTGGATCTCCGAGATGTTGGTGACACGACCGATTTCCACCCCGTTGTAGGTGACCTTCGATCCCGGGTCCATCACCAGGCCGGCCCGAGGGGCCACCATCGTCAAGGGAGTCTTCGGCGTCAGCTTGCCCCGGAACTGAAACCAGACGAACCCCAGCGCCACCGAGAAGACCACCAGGAACGCCACCGCCGCCGTCTTGTAGGGCGGGATGCGTGGCGGATTCTCCTTCACCGGCATGGTCATATCGGCTACACCGTGAGGTTGAAGTTCGGGTTTTTGCCGTAGACCGCCATCGCGGTCAGCACCACCACGACGACGATGGTGATCAGCGACAGCCGCATCGACCGGCCCACCGCCTCACCGACGCCGACCGGCCCGCCGTGGGCGGTGTAGCCGTAGTAGGAGTGAGTCGTCATCACGACCACCGCGACCAGGATCACCTCGGCGAACGACCAACCCACGTCGTTGAGGCGCAGGAAGGTGTGGAAGTAATGGTTGTATGTGCCGGCGGACTGCCCGTACAAGAAAACGGTGGTGACCTGCGTGGACACGAAGGCCATGGTGATCCCCAGCGCGTACAGCGGGACGATGACGATCAGACCCGCCACCACCCGGGTGGACGCCAGGTAGGCGACCGACCTGACACTCATCACTTCCAGCGCGTCGATCTCTTCGCTGATGCGCATGGCGCCCAGTTCGGCGGTGGCGCCGGCGCCAACGGTGGCTGCCAGCGCCTGACCGGCGGCCACCGGCGCCACGAACCGGACATTGACCATGGCGGCCAGGAACCCGGTGAAGGCCTCCACGCCGATATTCCCCAGCGACGCGTAGCCCTGGATGGCGACCAACGAACCCGCGGAGAGGGTGATGAACCCGACGATGGCGGCCGTCCCGCCGGCCACGGCCATCGCGCCGGTACCCATCCCCATCTGGGCGACCATCCGCACCAGCTCCTTGGGGTAGCGGCGCAGGGCGAACGGGATCTGGGCGACCGCGGTCACCGCGAACCAGACCATCTGGCCGAGCTCCAGCAGCACCTTGGCCGGCACTTCCCCGTAGCGACCGAGGTTTGCTCGGGGCCTCTTGAGATATGTTGCGGCAGTAGCCATATCAGCGTCCCGTTCCGAATCTGACGCCGATCGTGGTCAGTGCCGCGTTGACCGCGAACAGCGCGATGAAACACAACACGACCGTCTCGTTGACGGCCGTGCCCAGGCCCTTGGACCCGCCGCGGACGATCAGCCCGCGGTAGCAGCCGACCAACCCCGCGATCAGCCCGAAGGTCGCGGCCTTGATGTTCGCGATCACCACTTCGGGCAGGCCGGTGAGGGCGGTCAGGGTGGACAGATAAGCACCGCTGGAGACGTTCTGCAGGTACACGCTGAACAGGTAGCCGCCGCCCAGTCCGACGGCGATCACCAAGCCGTTGAGCAGCACGGCGACGATCGTCGATGCGACGACGCGGGGGAGCACCAGTCGGTGGATGGGGTCGATGCCGAGCACCTCGAGCGCGTCGATCTCCTCCCGGATGGTGCGCGCACCGAGGTCGGCGCAGATGGCCGTGCCCCCGGCGCCCGCGACCACCAGCACCGTCACGATCGGCCCCAGTTGAGTGACCGCGCCGATCCCCGCGCCGGCCCCGGAGACATCGGCCGCACCGAACTCGGCCAGCAGGACATTGAGGGTGAAGATGAGCAGCACGGTTTCGGGGATCGACACCGCGATGGTGGGTAGCAGCGACACCCGCATCAGGAACCAGCCGATCCAGATGAACTCGCGCCACTCGAACGGCCGTTTCAGGGCTTTGGCGGTCAGCACGCACATCCGGAAGAACCCGCCGGCCACTTCGGTGCCCGGCCGGATCTTGTTGCCCACCCGGCCGGCGATGGTGTGTGAGGCGGTCATCGGCATGTACTCCAGGCGGCCACCGGCGGGTTGGCGTCGTGATACCTAATTCGGTTGCGGGACAGCATTTCTCGACTCCCGGTAGGGCGGTGCATAGCAGTGGTTGCACCGCTCGGGCGCAGTACATGGTCGGGTTGACCGGCAGTCCCGGTCCCCACCCTTCGGCTCCATGCCGCCCGCGATTGCGCCACGGCGCAACTATGGCATTAGACCGTACGTGCAGTCAACAGATTGCAAAATCTCGATGATGCGCCGGCTGCTGCTGACTTCGGCGCGGATCTCCCACCACCGGCGCTTACCGGCGTTGAGCAGCGAGTTTACGTGCTTAGATGTTGACCGGGTGCAGTGACGTCGCGGCGGTGCGGCCTTCGGTATGGCGCTTCGGACTATACGTACAGTCAATTTCCGGTTGCACGGGTGTCGGCGACCAATTCTCCACGCGGCGAGCAGGATTCGATTTGTTTCCGGTCAGCGCGAGCCGGCGGTGACCGCGCTGAGACACTCGCGCACCACCGAGACGACGTCCGACGACGGGCTGGCCCATTTGTTCAGCCCCAGCCGGTCCAGCAGCAGTCCGCCGAGGAATACGTCCACGAATGCGGCACCCACTCGCTCGGGGGTCCGGGAGTCGTTCGGGTCGAACCACACCCACATCCACTCGAGCGATCCCCAGAGCTGTAGTGCCGCGAGATCGACGTCGACACTTCGGAATACGCCGCACTCCACCCCGTTGCGGATCTCGTCGATGGTGAGTGCCTGCAATTGGTGGCGCAACTTGCGCACCTGCTGCATCGCCGGATCGTCCGCCAACTGCACCACTTCCCGCTGGCTCGCCACCGTCGCGTCGCGGGCCATCACCTGTAGCAGTGCGGACGTGAAAATGATGGCAGCGATGCGCTCGTGCGGGGCAGCCACCCGATCCCACACCATCCGCAACACGTCGAGCTGGTTTGCCAGATGGGCTTCGGTCAGCTCCCGGAGCATCTGCGCCTTGGTGCCGAAGTGGTGAACGATGGTGCCCTTGGACATTCCCAACTCATCGGCGATATCACCGATATTTGTTCTCTCATAACCACGTTCGGCGACGTAGCGGACAAACGCGTCGAGAATCTCGCTACGTCTGCCAGGTGATCTGGGCATTTGACACCTTCGGCGTAGACTAACCGTACGAACGGTCTATCATAACCATCGCCGCCTGAACATCCCCCAACGACATCCGCGTCATCGCCGGCGCACAGCGCGACCCGGCGCGCACCCACACGCCGGCCGCGACGAGTTCCGAGTCGGAACTCGGGGATTTACAAAGCCTGCAACGGCCTGCTGCGGCTGGTCGCGTCCGGCGCGGTGACAACGTACATGTTCGCACCGGGAGCCGCCTTGATCTCCCCGGCGGTGTACATCGTCATGAGTTCTCGGCCATCGCTGTCGGCGACGCACACATAGGTGTCGGTCTCAGGGTCGTAGTCGAAGCTGTCCCAAGCCAACAGGAACGCCAAGCAGTTGCCGTCGCGATCTGCGACCACGAGCTTGTGCGCGCCAGACTTCTTGAGTAGCTCCGCATCCTGCGTGCGCCGCTGAGATACCCCGTTATTGTGCATCGGTACGCTGTTCAACATCTCTGTGCTCCCTTAGCGAGGTTGTCTCCGTCACGCCGGGGCACTGCTACAAATCCCGACCTGGCGGTGTGTCGGACATTACCCCGCAATACCGGCCGCTACCAGGGCATTAAGGCCCCTGTCAAGGGGTCGTTGGTTGCTACATCGGCACAGGATGATCACGACGTCTGACGCGACCTATTTGTCGTCCTCGTCCTCGTCGTCATCGTCGTCGTCATCGTCGTCATCGTCATCGTCGTCATCGTCTTCTTCGCTGTTGTCCTTTTCGTCCTGGTCGTCCTCTTCGTCCTCGCCGTCCTTTTCGTCCTCGCCGTCTTCGCCGATGTCCCCGGACTCCCTGGCCTCGTCCAGCTTGTCTGCGTACTTCTTCAACAGCCCGGCGAGCTGACGCGCCTCTTCAGGTTCCAGTGCATCTTCGAACAGCCGATCGTCGCCCTCAGAGATGCGCTCCAGGTAAACCGCATTGTGTTCGATACCGACATCCCAACGGCCGCCCTCTTGATGACCCATTCGATGCCCTTCCTGATAGTGGACGGATTCACGACGCGGCACGCCCGCGCTGGCAACGTGATTACCCACTTCTGCAGCCGCGCAGTCACTGACTGCACAAGGCGCCGATCCTGCTCCCAGGGCGGTGGCTATTCGCACAAATTCGCCGCCGGCGCAGGCCCAACGCGGCCTAGCCCGGCGGCGCTGCGCCGGCCGCGTCCTGCAGCACCTGCTGCAACTTGGTCAGCGGATCGCCCTCGGTCGGGTCGAGCCGGCGTGGCGGAATCTCCCGTCCGTCGGGTGCCACCGCGACCGGGATCGGCAGCGCTACCGGGGGCGGCGGCGGTGGGGGCGGCGGCTGAGCGGCGGCGGCCGGCGGGGAGTTCAGAGCATTCCGCTTGTCCGTCAACCGATTTGAGGCGTCACGGCGGAGGGCCTGGCGCTGCGTATCCGCGTCGCTGTTGTCGGCAAAGCAGACCGGCGGCGCGTCACCCACGACCGTCAACGCGCTCGCATAGCGTTCGTCGGCGCGTGACCGGTCTCCGGCCGCCGCGGCGCGGTCGCCCTGGGTTTCGCGGACCAACTCGAGGTTGACCCGCACCGGGCAGGAGTCCGCCGTGCCGGTGCGGGCGAGCGCGGCGACGAAGTCCGCGTCCGCCTCGTCGAGCCGTCCGTCGAGGACAGCGGCGGCGCCCGCGGCGAACGGCGCCTTCGCCGGTTCGATCACGTTGGCCACGCCGAGCACCGCCGCGTCGTCCCGCACGGCACCCCCGTCGCCGCGCCCGAAAGCCGACGCCGCCGAATCTCCGGCCACCACAACCGATATCAGCTTCGCCACGATCAACACCACGAGCAGCACCAGCGGAGCCGAGTAGATCAGCAGCCGCCGTCGCAGTCGCAGCCGTTCCGGTCGCCGCGTCATGCCGCGTCCCGCCGGGTGAGGCGGGTGCGCCGGAACTCGCGCACCGAAAGGTAGATCTCACTGAGCAGCAGCACCGCGGCGAGAAGCGCGGGCAGCCAGTACAACTCGAGCAGGTCGTCGGCCTCCGCGCGGGTGCCGGCGGCGCTCGGCCGGTCGGGCAGGTCCGGCTGGAGCGGCTGACCGGGTTCCCGGTGCTGATACGGCACGACGAGTTGCCCCGCCACCTTGCGCAGTTCGGCCTCGTCGATCCCGTCGGCGCGGCCGTAGCCCAGCACCGCTCCGCCGTCGACCGATCCGCTGTTGAAGTCGTCCTGCGGAGCACGCGTTCCGGGGGCCCCGGAACCGAAGTACAGCACGATATTTCGGGTTCCCGGATACTGCTGGGTCGCCTGAATGAGTTGATATCGCAGCACGTTGCTTGCTGCCGCGGCATCGACGTCGAGTCCCGCACTCGGGCCGCCGCGGTAGGAATCCAAAGCGGCGATGGTAGGCCGCAGACTCCAGACGTCCTCGGAGAGCGGCCAATCCAGGGTGGCCCGTGCCGCGAAGTCGATGAGCGCGTATCGCGCCGCCGGGTACCGCTTGATGAAAGCCGCAATGTCGTCGCGCATGCCAGGCATCACGTCCGAATCCACCGACCGGTCCACGAGCAGAAACACATTGAGGTTCTCGCCGGCCGAAGCCGTTGTTCCCGCACGGGTACTGTCGTCGCGCAATGCGGGGCGGGCGGCAGCCGCGATTATCAGCATCACCGCCAGCGTCACCCCGCCCCAGCGCAGCACGGTGCGGGCACGTCGGCGTCCTGCTCCCAACAACACCTGCCGCAGCGCAACCACGCGGGCCAAGACGAGCGCGCCGGCGACGACGGCGAGAATCGGCCAGGGCAGCACGGGTTGGAACGTCATCGGCGCAACCCCATCAGCGCCACCGAAAGCACGGTCGCCGAGAACAGCGCGATCGCGAGGGGCACCACCGGCGAGTCCGCGGAATCCGCTTTGGCGACGGCGCCGTGGCGTGCCGCACGGTTGTGCGCCCGGATGTCATCCAGGGCCCCCGATACCGATCCCGGCACCAGATATCGCCCGCCGGTCTGTTCGGTGAGGGCGAGCAACGACCCGCTTTTCGGTGACGGCGCCGTGTCGACCACATTGAGTTGGACCCCGGCGCGGTCGGCCAACTCCCGCACCGCGCCGCCGGTGAACAACGCGGCTCGCGGCTCCCCCGCCATGCGCAGATCCGACGGCCCCAGATAGATCACCGATCGTCGGTGCGTGCCGGGCTGCTCGAAATGAGGAAAACCCGAAACACACAGCGCCAGAACATCTTCCACACTCGTCGCGTAATCGGTGTACGGCACCGTCGGCGCGAACGACGCCGACTGCAACCGGGGCGCGCGAGCGTACTCGCCGAATCGCGACACGGCGTACTGGTGGTCGCGCGTAAGCGGTACCAGCCGGCGGTTCACCGACGTCAGACCGATGCGTTGGGTCTGCGGCGCTGCGCCGGCCTGTTGCGCGAAGTAGTCCAGCATCTCCACCGTCGCGCGATCCGGCAGCGGCTGCCCGACACACAGCATCACGTCCTCGGAGGACGCGGCGTCGAACTCCTCACCGGCCGCGGCCGGACGGGAGGCCGCCCACGTGGCGGCGCCGAACATGACCGTCAGCACCATCAGGGTCACGACCGTCGACAGCGAGCGCAGCCGCGCCACTCTGGCGTACTCGGGCAACCGCGTCAGTCGTGCGATGTTGGCCAGCGGGCGTAACCGCCGGCGCGCCGCGGTCATCGGTAGCACCGCCGCCAGCAAGACCGCGACGACGAAGCAGCCTGATCCGACGGCCGCTACCGGCCACCACTTCAGGTCCACGAGCGGATCAACTCCTGCGCCATGGGGCTCACCTCGCCGACCTCGACGCTCGTCTCGGCGTTGAACTGCGCATCATCGAGCAGGGCGAGCAGGGGCGCGGCCGCGTCGAGCTGGTCCTCGGCCAGGGCGCCGATATGCAGATACTGGGCTTTCGCACCGGTCGCCTGGTGCAGAAAGCTGCGTACCGTCCGGGCGATCGCCGCGCTGGCCTGCGGCCGCGACATCCGCCCGGCGCGGTATTCGCCGGCCAGGCGCTGCACGCGGCGGGCGAAACGGTCGCGGATCACCCGGGCGTGTATCCGTCGCACGACGGGGATCCGGCGCAACCGGTGCGATGGCAGCGTCCACACGAAAATGCCTGCGTACCAACCGATGACGGCAAGGATCAGCAGTACGGCCCATAACAGCCACGCCGATGAGTAGGGCTGCGGACCGAACACATGGCGCAGCAGATCATCCGGCACGACCGGCCGCCTCGGTCAGGCCGACGAGTTCGCGGCGGATGTCATCGCTGCCGGAGATGGCGGCGTACGGGATCGCGCGACGAGTCAGGAACTTCGCCAGTCGGTCGCGGCGAGCCTGTTCGGCGCGGCGGTAGGCGGCGACGACACGCGGACCCAGGTCGGCTCCGTTCAGCACGAATCGGCCGGTGTCGACGTCGTACCCGTCGGTGTTGTCCGGCCCCACCGCGGGCATGTCGGACACCATCGCCCACAGCATGTCGTGGCGCCCCCTCAATCTGGCGAGAACGCCGTGGAGTTCCTCGCTGACGCCGGGTTCGTCGGAGACCACGACGATCAGCATGGAGTGGCGGTAATGCGTTGCAACGTAATCGAGTTGGGCGGCGATGTCGCTGCTGCCGGGATGGGTCATGGTGTGCTGGTACCAGCGGTGCAACAGACCTTCGACGTGCGTCTCGCCGCGACGCTGCGGGACGTTCACGCAGCCGCGACTATCGCCGAACACCATGCCGATCTGATCGGAGCGCCGCAGGCCGATCAATCCGACGGCGCCCATGATGTGGGCGGCTACGTCGCGCTTGTACTCCCCGCTGGGGGCCAGTGCCGCCATGTTGCGGCCGGCATCGGCGACGAGCAGGATCTTGTGGTGCTTCTCGGAGACGAACCGTTTGATGAGCACGCTGCCGGATCGGGCGGAGGCTTTCCAGTCGATGTCGCGGACGTCGTCGCCGGGAACATATGGGCGCAGGTCGTCGAATTCCATGCTGCGCGTGTGCGATAGCGCGTAGCGACCGCCTTCGAGCAGCCCGCGGGTGTCGGTGCCGAAGTGCGCCTTGGCCCGGTTGAGGTGCTTGCCCAAGACGAACTCAGGGCACCCGGACGGCGCGCAGGGCGGCGTCGATCACGGTCTCGGGAGTGACGTTGGCGCTGGCCGCCTCGAATCCGAGAATGAGCCGGTGCCGCAGCACCCGGTGCGCGAGCTTCGCAATGTCCTCCGGGAGTACGTGTGCCCGCCCGGACAGCACCGCCTGCGCCCTTGCCGCCTTGCAGAAGGCGATGGTGGCACGCGGGCTGGCACCGTACTCGACCAGGCGCGCGGTCTGCTTGGGCAGCGCCCGCCCGGGGTGGCGGGTCACGTCCACCAGTTGGCTGGCGTAGAGCATCAGCGCCCGGTCCATGTAGACGTGGCGCACCACGTCCTGTAGGCGCAGTACATCATCGAGGCTGACGACGGGCGCCGCGGGTCGTCGGGTGTCGTAGACGCCGGCGTCGATCCGCGCCATCACTTCCACCTCTTCCTCGGGAGAGGGGTAGCGCACGATCTCCTTGAGCAGGAACCGGTCGGTCTGCGCCTCCGACAGCGGGTAAGTGCCTTCCTGGTCGACGGGGTTCTGCGTCGCGATGACCAGGAACGGGTCGGTGAGCGTGTGCACCTGGCCGGCGATCGTGGTCTGCCGCTCCTCCATCGCCTCGAGCATCGCGCTCTGGGTCTTGGCGCTGGACCGGTTGATCTCGTCGAGCAGCACGATGTTGGCGTGCACGGGTCCCAGTTGGGTGACGAACGAGTTGGTCGACGAGTCGTAGATCTGGGTGCCGATGATGTCGCTGGGCAGCAGGTCAGGGGTGCATTGGATGCGTTGGAAGCGGCCGTGAATCGATTCGGCAAGGACCTTGGCGGCAGTGGTCTTGGCCAGGCCGGGGACGCTTTCCAGCAAGACGTGGCCGCCCGATAACAGTCCGATCAGCAGCGATTCCCGTAACTCTTGTTGCCCGACGATCTTGGCGGCGAACGCCTCGGAGATGGCGTCGACGATCCGCCGGATTCCGTCAAGATCGCGCTGATCCGGTTGTGTCCGTGCTGTAGTCATATGGCCGCTGGGGTACCCGGGGGCCGGGTTTCCACACGTCGCCCGTGCTGGCTATGCATATCCCGGAGCGTAGCCCGGGTTCACGAGTTGCCGCCAAGACCGCCGCTGCGTTGACCGCTGTTGTGCCGGGTATGCATCATCGCGTGCGAATCCCCCCTCCGCGTGGCGTAGTCGCCGCCGCCCTGGTCGGCATCCTCCTGTTGGTGGCGTGCTCGAGCCCGTCGCCGCAGTCGTCGCCCGCGCCTCCCGCGGCGGCGCCCGGCAAGCTGGTGCCGGCCCCCATCAGAGTGCCCGCCGACCTGGCGCAGGCGCCGCTCGACCAACCACGACAGGCGCTCATTCCCGACGGCTGGACGATCTCGGTGTGGGCGCGAATCCCGAAGGCGCGCTTGGCAACCTGGACGCCCGATGGCACCCTGCTGGTGTCGGTGCCGAGCCGCGGTCAGATCGTCAGGGTGACACCCGGCGCGGCGCCGGCCCCGCTGCTCGAAGGGCTCGACCAACCGCACGGCATGACGTTCGCGGGGTCGACGCTGTATGTCGCCGAGAGCAACCGGATCGACGCGTACGACTACACCGGCGGAAGGGCGATCAACGGCCGGACCGTCGCCTCCGGCCTACCCGACGCGCGCAGTCCCGACCTGCACGGCGCCTACGCGCATGCGCTTAAGAGCGTGGCCGTCGGCCCCGACGGCGCGGTCTATTTCTCGATCGGTTCGACGGCCAACATCTCGCCGCAGGACCGCACGGCGAGCCCGCCCAGGGCGACGATCATGCGGATTCCGCCCGGCGGCGGCCCGGCCGAGCCGTTCGCGACGGGCGTGCGCAACGGAACGGGCCTCGCCGTCGCGCCGGACGGCTCGTTGTGGACCGCGGTCAACAATCGCGACAACACCCCCGACCCGGACGGCCAGGTCGACGTCGGCTATGTCAACGACCATCCGCCGGAGTCGCTGGCGCGTTTGACTCCCGGGCGCGAATTGGGTTGGCCCTATTGCAATCCCGACGGAGGGCCGGCGAACTTGCCGTTCGTGCGCGACATGTCGACCAATAGGGACGGATCTCAGCTGGATTGTGCGACGTTGCCGCCCGTCGAGCAGAGCATGGGCGCCCATTCGGCGCCGTTAGGTCTGGCATTTACCACGGGTGTGCTGCCGGGGCCGTACGCCGACGGCGCGCTGGTCGGCATCCACGGTTCGTGGAACCGCAAACCGCCGCGGGCACCGGAGGTGTCGTTCTTTGCGTGGCGGGATGGTGCGCTAGGTGACCAGCAGACTCTGGTCGGGGGCTTCCAGGCCGAGGACGGGTCCCGGTGGGGCCGTCCGGTCGCCGCAGTCGTCGGGCCGGACGGGGCGGTGTACGTCACTGACGACGACGCGGGGGCGATTTACCGGTTGGCCCCGCCCGGGCGATGACGGAGCTTGGCCGCGGCTCCCACAGACGACTCGACTGCTACCTTTCTCCTCGAACTTGCCGCCAAGGAGGACCGATGGCCACCGCACTGACCGGCATTCAGCAGAAGCTGCTGCGCATCGGCGAGTCAGCGCGCGCTGTGAAGCGACTCGCCGAATCGGGCATCCTCGACGTGCGAGACCTGAAGTCGACGGTTCAAGCCGCGAAGCTTTCCGGCGTCTACGGTCCGCAGGCGACCATGACGATCCTGGGCGGCCGAAGGTATGCGACGTTGCCGGCGATCGTCGACGAGCGCGGGGCGTTGACGTACGAGGAGGTCGACCACCAGTCCTGGGCACTGGCTCACGGTTTGAAGTCTCGTGGCGTCGCGGCGGGCTCCGTCGTGGGGTTACTGTGTCGCGATCACCGCGGCCTGGTCATCGCGATGGCCGCGTGCGGCAAACTCGGCGCCCGCCTGGTGCTGATGAACACCGGATTCGCCAAGCCGCAGTTCGCCGAAGTGTGCCAGCGCGAGGGTGTGAGCGTGGTGCTGCACGACAGCGAGTTCCTCGGGCTGCTCGACGCCCTGCCTCCCGAGCTGCCGAGGGTGCTGGTCTGGGTCGACGAGGGCGCCGAGGTGCCGACGGGTGCGCAGACCCTCGATGACATCGTCGCGGCGAACCGCACCGATCCCCTGCCGCCACCGGCTAAATCGGGTGGGTCCGTGATTCTTACCAGCGGCACCACCGGCCTACCCAAGGGCGCGCCCCGCGACTCGGTCAATCCCCTCGCGACGGCACAGATCATCGACCGAATTCCTTTCCCGCGCAAGGGAACCATGGTCATCGTGTCGCCGATTTTTCACAGCACCGGATGGGCCACGTACACCGTCGGCGCCGCGCTGGGCAACAAGGTGGTCACCGCAAGGCGGTTCAAGCCGGAGCTCACGCTCAAGCTCGTCGCCGAGCACCGGGCCGACATGCTGGTCGCGGTCCCGACGATGCTGCACAGGATGGTCGAACTCCCGCCTGACGTCATCGCGCAGCACGACACCTCGTCTTTGAAGGTGATCCTGGTTGCCGGCTCGGCACTGAGCCCCGAGCTGTCGTCGCGGGCGCAGGACACCTTCGGTGACGTCCTCTACAACATGTACGGCTCGACGGAATGCGCCATCGCGACCGTCGCCACCCCAGCCGAGCTTCGCGCCGCGCCGGGCACCGCCGGCCGCGCTCCGGTGACCTGCGAGGTGGTGCTGTATGACGAACACGACCAACGCGTGACGGGCCCGAATCGTCGCGGGCGGATTTTCGTCCGCAATGGCGCCCCGTTTTCCGGCTACACCGATGGGCGCAGCAAGCAGATCATCGACGGCTACATGTCCAGCGGCGACATGGGCCATTTCACCGAGCAGGGCCTGCTTTTCGTCGACGGCCGCGACGACGACATGATCGTCTCGGGCGGGGAGAACGTCTTCCCGCAGGAGGTGGAGAATCTGCTCGAAGAGCGGTCAGACATCGCCGAAGTGGCTGTGGTGGGTGTCGATGATGTCGAGTTCGGAAAGCGGTTGCGCGCCTTCATCGTTTCCGAACCGGGCGCCACGCGGGATCCGGCGGAGATCAAGCAGTACGTGAAGAACAACCTCGCGCGCCACAAGGTGCCCCGCGACGTGGTATTCGTCGAAGAGCTACCCAGGAACGCGACCGGCAAGCTGCTACGCCGCGTCTTGGTGGAGATGGACGTCGAGCTGCCTCAGTGAGCGACTGGGGCCTGAATAAACACGCCCAGCGGCGAAGACTACGACCACCGCGAGGAGGAAACGATGTGGAACATTGCCTTCACCGCCCTGCTGGTAGCAACATTCGTGTCAGCGGCTGTCGCGCACGCCGACAGTGCTAGCGACTACGTCGCCGCCGTCACATCACAAGGCGTCATTGCAGACCGAGATGCACTCATTGGAGCTGCAGACGACCTATGCAACGCTGCGGTGCAGCAAAACCAGGGCGGCATCTTCGTCGGCATATCCCCCAACATCACCGCAGCTATGCGCACTCAAGCCACACTTGGATTCGACAACCAACAACTCAGCGCCGTCATCCGCGCCGCGCGCAATATCGACTGCCCTCAAAACGGGCCGGTGTGACCATTGACGACAGATCTGGCCCCTCGGCGTCAACGGCCTATCTGGGCTGCCGACTTTTCAGTGAATGCGATTTGGGTCGCTACCGGAGAGTCGCCAGAATGGATCGCCCGCCGCACCGACGCACTCTTGTCCACGTTGGCGTATGCGCTGTCGATACCTAGCTGGGAGACACCGCAGCATCAAGAATGGCGAAAAACGCCAGAAGCGTTGGCGGACATCGTAAGAAGCCACGTCACAACTGGAACGTTCGGCGATCCGGAACCGGAGAACGGCTATCTGTTCACGGTCTCAGGGAAAGGCCCTGCGGCTGCGCTTCATGTGCAAGTTTCAGCGGGATCGCGATCAAAGGGACGACGTGTTCCCCTTCACGCCATCGCCATTGATGTACGTGAGATAGCGCCCGGCGGGGTCACAGCGGAGATGGGTGACGCGCTCTGCACCGCTGTTGCCGAGGCTTGGACGCCTGCCGCCCTGAGTTTGTCTGACCTACTGGTCAACCGCACGGCCCGCCGTGGCGGGTGGAAGATCCCCGTCGGCTACCGAACGTTGGTCAACACAGAATTGGGAACGATAAGCCAGCTAGAAGAAGGACTGACGTCCAAGGAGCTGGCCGGAGGAATGCTCATTTCCGCACCAGACGAGTGGCCCGCTGACCGGGTCGTCGCTGCGATGACCGCAACTCTGGCCGCCAACGGCCTAGAAGAGATCCCTCACTAAGTAACCGCGCCCCCCGCACGTTGTGTTTCTCCGTTCAAGGCGCAGAGCGGGTGCCACGCCCGGTGGGTCTCGTCAAGCCGACGTAATCACCATCGAGGGCCACACAAGTAGTTCAAGGGCTGCATAACAAGTTGGACTTCACCTTCCGGCGCGGGGAGATCTATAGCGCAACGACGGTCTAGCCGAAGCGCCGCCTGGCTTCGTCCTCCGGCAGCCCTAACGCATCGCCAATCACGGTCCAGGAGCCACCTCGCAGTCGAAGCTGCGCGACTGCCTCCTGCAGAGCCGCCTGAGCAACTTCGAGGCTTGCGGCAGCCCGACGAACCCCTTCGAGTTGCGGGTCGGCAACCGGTGCCTCAACAGGTTCGTCGATAAGCTGACGTGGCGTCGGACGCAGATCAGATGGCAGCGTGGGTGTGATGATGTAGCCGGTCTCGAAGTCACCGTAGATCGTGACGTCGTCTGGCCGCTCGGTGGCGTAGTGTCCGATGTAGGCACATAGCACCGCGTCGACAGGGTCTTCGGCCCTGCGCAGTTCGGCTTTGGTGGTGGCCGTCTCAACCATTCGACGTAGCCGTGCCCAGTCTGAGTTTCCCGCCACACGCATGCCCACATCGGCACCGACTAGGTCCTCGATCAGCATGATCAGCCGGAGCTGCTCGGACTGCAGCTGCCCGAAGCTGCGGTTCGGCTTGTGCTTGTACTTCAGGGTGCGGCCTAAGCGAAACAGAGCGATGGTGGCCGGGTGGGGATATACCTCGATGGCCCGACGGGCCGCTGTCGAGGAGGGGTTCATGTCTAGGCCGAGGGCCTCCGCGATGCGGGCACCACGTATACCTGACGAGAAGACGGGGATACCGGTGTTCGCCGAGTGTGCCCCGGCGTGGAAGCGGCTGAAATCGGCGTTGAGTGCACGTTCGGCGGCCCGTTGCCCAGTTGGATTGGCGACGATGAGTGGGGCGTCGATGGCCACCAGACACTCACCTTGAACGTAGGGTGCCACCGCGTCGATGATCGCGTCGTCGTGCAGCGCGGCTCCCACAAACTTCAGCTCACCGTCGGCATCGAGAACCGCGATGCCAGTTCGTCTGTTCTCACCCCACGCCAAATCCATCCCGACGAAGAACACCCCACTACCATGCCGCATCGGGACGGGGCTGCGGCCCAGAAGGGTCGTGATCGAGGCGGCAAGACCAGCGCTCCGCGCCGGATCCCTATCGGCGAAAGTTGCCACGGAGCTGAGTCAGGCGGGTCCGCGCCTGCGAGGGACGGCAGTGCTCAAGATTGAGCGGCGGATCTAGTTGCGCAACAACGCCTTTCTCTACCTGACCCAGCGCGTCCCGGTCGTCAAACGGGGCGATCACAACCCGAAGATGGTCAGCGATCCAGGCCGAAACCTGCGCGTTGCTATTCGGATCGAGCTTCCCGCCCTTGACCGGCACCAGGGACAGGCGATCAGCCAGCAGGCTAGAGACTGTGAGCCGGAACGTGGATGACCTCGCGTTGCCCCTGATGTGCTGGGTGCCGATCCTGCTCAGAAGGGTGGCTGCCGATTTTGCGCCGGACGGCCATCTCGTGGCACCGGCTTGCCCGACGTACAGAAGGGGGGGCAGGTGCATCCCGACCGCCTCGCCTACGACATTGCATGCTTCGTCATCGCCCCACCACGAGTACATCCCGGGGCGCGCAGCTTGAAGAGCGTCGGCGGGAAATAGAGCTGGTTTGGTCGCAGCGTCCTGGCGAGTGAGTTGCCGCACAAGCGCGGAAATCTCGGATGACAAGTTGACCGATGACCTGCCTGGCCGAAGTTGATGTTCGGGAGTCGGACGAGCCGTGTACCCTGCGAGTTCAGCAGCGGCAGAGCCAATTTGACCTGACTTCGGTCGCTTAGACTGTGGGTTGCCTGCTGCCTTATCACTGGCTGACAGCCGTCGGTTATCGGATTTTGACCGCTTCTGCTTGAGCGCAAACAACGTTTCCGCGACGACATAGCCATGACCGTCGATAAGTACACGGTCAAGCCGACCCTGCGCGATCCAATCGTTGAGCGTCGACCGATGGACGCCGAGATACGCTGCCGCGTCGTCGTAGCTGACGTAGGTTTCAGCCATCAGCGGCAACCGCCGAGCCAGCTTCGAATTGTGTCGGCGAGTCTCTTGGCGGCTTGCTCGGGTGTCGCGTCGTCGAAGTTCCAGTTGAACCCGTTCACCTGGACTGATCCCACGTGCAATTCCTCACCTGTCTCGCATGCGCCGAACGCGATGACGGTTGCCTTCTTTGCGTGGTAACCGGTAGCGAAAGTAGTGACTTGGTAAAGGTGTCCCCGTTTGATTTCTCCGTCGGGGTTCAATTGATACTTCACATCGCCGACAGCGGCGTTGTCGCCGAAGACCAGGTCTGGGTTAAGGCTCCGGTTGCGATCGCCGAGCAGGATTTTGGCTGTTTTCTGGACCTTCCAGGCTGGATCGAGGTGTGTGCGCAGCGAATTGCGCAGACCCTCTTCAACCGCCTCAGGGGTTCGGAACAGGAATGTCCAGGTTGACTTGTCTCCTGCCTCTATATCGAGGCCAGTGCTGGCAATTATGGCTAGCGCAAGTGGATAAGCATCTCGATAGCGCCGGCTCAATGCATCAGGTGTGACGACGAGATCGCCTGTCCGAAGGTCCCCTATGTCGCTGAGTCGGTAAAGGATTCGTCGGCAGCGCGCCCGCAGACCCACAGGCGAACCGGGCATCCCTAGCAGTCTCACGGCTGCTGCTTTCAACACGCGATTCAGGCTAGTGTCTTCGCCAAACTGATCGAATTGACAGCGAATTGAGGGACGTCCGGCAGCGATCGATTGCGCGGTCTTGACCGTCTGAATCCGTCCACGCGCACAGGGCAAGTCCGCTTTGACCCTCCCGTAATCACTGACCAGTCCGTTCCTCAGCAGGACCTCACAGGTGTGAACGAACCAGTGCGCGACAAGGCTGAAGAAATTGTTGTCGACCCCGAGGCTGGAGCGTTCATATAGCGACCGTGGGAACTGATTGGACTCGACCAGGAGATAGAGCACATGCCGCAGAGGGATCTTCGGTTCGACGATAAGTTGAAGGTCTCCAAGCCCGATGGCTCCGATCGCGTCAGACACTCTGACGGTGTGCCGGTCGTCGCTGATCCGTTCGCATCGCACAACGCTGCGGTCCGGAGTGTCGACGTCCTTTATGGCTCCCCACCATTGTTTCTGGGATGCCAGGGCACCCCCGATCCGGCGCAGTTCGTCGGCTTGACTGTCGGTGAGTCTGAGGGTGAATGTTCTTGACTCGACGAGTCGCTCAGTCTTCACAGGCTGGGGTGGCTCGGCCAAAACAGCTTTAAGTCGAACTGCTGGACCAGGTCAGGCTGGTCAAAGAAATACTCATCGATCAGTGGCCGGATCTGGCGCAGCCACGTGCGGTGAAGGTCGTTATAGCTGAATTGTTTTGCCATGAAGTAGCTGTGCCCGATGGTGTGATGATGGTCCAGGTGTTGGGTCAACATGTCGTTCAATCCGCGTAGGCCCTCGGCCAGGTTGGAAACCTCGGTGTCGTTCTCTGCGCGCCGGTAAAACGCATCGAGTAGGTAAGGCCGTGGTGGGCAGTCGAAGATGTCGAATCGCCTTCGCAGGGCGGTGTCGACGCTGCGGATGCTGCGATCTGCTGTGTTCATCGTGCCGATGACATACAGGTTCAGCGGCAGTGAGAAGCGATCACGGTGCAGCAGCCGAATTTCCCTGTCGCGATATTCGAGCAGGTACAACAGCTCACCGAAGACGCTGGGCAAGTTCGCGCGGTTCATCTCGTCGATTACCAGGACTACGGGATGATCGACCCGACGAGCATGGTCAGCAACTTTGACCAGTGCTCCGGGAACCACGTCGAACGCGACCTGCCCGTCGCGTGCCACCGGGCGCAACCCTTCCACGAAATCTTCGTAGGCATAGCTGGGGTGAAACTGCACCACGTGAACAGCATCCGGTTGCCCTCCGGCGAGAAATCGCCCGATACGCTCAGCGACCCAGGTCTTTCCTGTGCCGGGCGGTCCCGCCAAAATGATCTGGGCTCTGCGTGTTTTCAGCGTGTCGAGGACTTCGTCAAGTTCAGCTCTGCTCCATAGGGTTTCGTCCAGCAACTGGCGCAAATCGTCCTGTGGGTCAAGCCGCCGCGGGGGCGCAGTCACTTTCGTGCCGCCCGATTGTTCAATCAGCGGGCGCAACACTTCCCACTGCGCTTCGGTGACAGGGAAGTTGGTGCCGTTGGGCTGGCGGATGATCAAGAGATCCTTTAGCAGCGGGTGGTTCATCAAGTCTCGACGCAAGACCGGTCGGTCCCGAAATATGCGCTCAAGACGGTAGCGGATGGCGCGGCTATGCGACGGCGCGTCGGCTGGTTCCCATTCCTCGCGGCCCCTTATGAAGCTTTCGCCGACAATAGTGCCGGTGGCGTAAATGCCTGCATTCTCGCCCGACTTCCACAACAGGACGGTGTCGCCGTCCGAAATCTCATCGGCGCGCTGTCTTAGCAACCAGCTATCGACAGTGCCAATCTGGGTCTGCGGCTGGGTGAGGAAGTCCATCAAATCGAACAACTCAGGGTTAGCCTGAAAAATCCAGACCTTGTTCGGATGGACCGACTTGGCAACGTCGTTCTGCGCGGCTGGCTTGTCACCATCCCAGTGGTAGTGGTCCTTGGCCACGTTGTAGGCAGCTTGGCGACCAATGCCGGACCTGAGAACTTCTACTTCATTTCCCGGTCCAATTAGCGAGGCACGCCAGCTGCCGTCACCGGACCGCCGTAGTTCGTAGGCCGTGCCATTCGGCAGAACTGCGCGGACCTCACCGACGCGGACATCCTCATCGGGTGCGATTGCTTGCCAACTGAGCTTGGGCCGACCTGACGTGACTGGCGGCTTACGTCCTTGCACTCATCCCCCCATGCGGAATACCAGCGAGTTGCAATCAACCTTGCATAGCTGACGCGATCCGCGAGGGATGCCTCCCTATGCGCCGTAGCTGCGCGATCCGTGTGCTGACTCCCGCAGACTACGCGCATACGCGCGTCGATGGGGTCCGAGATTTCATACATAGCTGAGCGTCCGCCTAACCGGGCCGAAATGGTCAACGGGACCGGAGCTAGGCCAAGACGCCTCCACGTGCGACACGTCTAAGTGGACCAGAGCCCAGATAGACAATCAGCGAGCTGAAGCAGTGGACCCCGGGCGGCATATCCCGCACGGCGGAATCAGATCACGCACGTGATCGGTCGCCCATTGTTCAAGGTCGGCCAACTGTGTGGCGCAGACTTTCGCGTACCGTCCTGTCCACGGCCCTCGGTGTGGGTTCTGACCGCTGATCGTCCGGCAACCGGCACGGTGCACGCGCGCTGCTTCCGCGCTGTGGTCGCGTCGGATGTTGATCACGTAGCCGCCGGGGTGGGCGTTGAGCCAGTCCAGATATCCGGCGTCGTCGTCACGGAACTCGCGCGAGCCGGGATTGGCGTTATCTGCACGAACGCCGACGTCAGACTCTGGGCATTCGCCGCTGTGGATCACGAAACATTTGTCGCATGGCTCACACTCGGGGCGGGTTGCAGCCTTCTGGGGGGCTGGCGGGAACTCGTCAGATCGGTTCGCCAGTGCACTCAAGACGCGGTCGTTCTTTGTCGATGGATCGTCGTACCGGCTGATGAATTTCCCAATTCCGAACGCCATAAGTACGTTGCCTGAGGCGGCCCAATACACCTGGACCATCTTGTCCGGCTCGTCCGGCAGCAGGTAGACGTCTTTCTCGTTATTCGCCCCGACCACCTGCCACCCGCTGGCGCGGGCGGCTGCGCGCAAAGTGACTTGCATGTTGCCCCGCGGGTTAGCTTCTTGCAATTCCGGCTCGGGGGGGTCTATCGACCCGTCGCACCGGAAGCTACGCAACTCGTGGTCATCGGGCGTTGTGTAACCCCGGGCCATGATGACGTCGCAGCGTCGGGGCGTGCCCTCGGTGTCGCGGCAAGGCCCTTTGTGGCCGAACAGGTCAGTGATCACCGCCCCCTCCGGAATGCGGTTGTCGATGATGTTGAGCTTGCTGATCGGCGGGCCACCGAAGGTGAGCTGTCCGATTTCGAGTATCGTCCCATCGCCTGGCCCCAGGCCGACGACCGTGGCTACGCGGCGGTGGTCGCGGGTGCCGGGCTGGTCGATCAGAACCTTGTCGTTCAGGTCGAGGCGGCCATATGGGCTGACACGCATCCTTCCTGGCGAGGCATTGATGCCGACCGCGACCTTCCAGCGGGCAGCAGGGTCAACGGTCACGTGCATGCCAAGCTCAGTGATCCTGCCGTCGCGTGGATGCCAGGCGCGATCGGGGGAGGTGCGTCCCAATAGCGGGTCGAGTGAATCGATTGTCTGCTTCCAGAGGCTCAGCCAGTTCCGACGTGGACCGACGACGAAGGACAATTCGAGCCGGACCGGTCCAGGCAGCAGTTCTGCTGTGCCTGCGACGGCGGCGCGGATCTGCTCCTTGAAGGCGACGGTCGACGCTGATGCGGTTGTTGAGGCGAATAACACGCCCGTCGAGGGCGGCTGCACCTCGCGGGCGGGTTCGATCCGCACGAACGACCGCTCGCTGTGCTGCTTCGTGCACCACACCGACACCAGGTCAGGGTGCTTCAAGCGATAGGCGAGTGGATACGCATAGTTGTCGAGGTCGGCTGCGTCGAGCAGATCCCGCGTACCAGGCAGACCGACATCGAGTCGCAACGCCCACGGGCCGTCGATCCGCGAGGCTGCGAGTAGCGATTCGGCGTGTTCGAGATACACCCGCAGCCGAACCTGATCCGGATGGCCAGCCTTATTCCACGACGCCAGGCGAGGCGCGACGCTCAACTGCAGGGGGTGGTTTTCAGGACGGGCATACCAGCGCATCGCCATAAGGTAACGCTGCGCACCGACAAGTCGTCGAAACCATTGTCGCCAACCATCAGCCGAACCTTCACCCCTTCCTTCGGTCAGGGCCACCCCTTTGCGTCATAATCCCCTCAAGCTCCTGGCATTGCGAACACGGGTTTTCATACGGGTTCCAAGACAGTCGACGGACTCCTTGTGCGGAGAAACGGGTGCGCCAACAACGGTGAGGCTCAGTCGCAACAACCCATCGTTTTCGAGACACGGGCATAGCGGCTTTTTGTCGCCTTCCCGCCGAGTCACGCCGCCGCCCGCAACGGCGGCACCGCGTCTCTATGGGCGTCGATGCGACGGCGGACGATGCTCTAGGCGCCGCGATTGGCCGCTGCTGCCTCATGAATGGCGGCCTTGAGTCCCTCATAGGCGCACTCTTTCGGTTCGAGGGCTTTCAGCCGCGCGAGTCCAATTCTCTTCTGCACCGGCACTTTATCGTTGAGAACACTTGTTGGCAGCACGTAGAACGTCCATTGTGCGGCGTCGAGCGGGTTGATGTGATCGCCGAGCTTGCCTTTAAGCAGACAGAAGATATACACGTCGGCGCTTCGCTCTGCGATGGCCGGGTAGGTGTCGGTGCCAGCGTCCCAGCCCATTGTGGGGCCGATGCCGAATCCGATCACTGAGTCCCTGGTTTGCTTCCACGATTGCACGTAGGCAGCTGATTTCACTTCCACCCCGAAACCGTCGACGTCAAGGTCGTGCCTGTGCCATTCGACGCGCTTGTCGACAATGCCGAGCGCTCTAGCCACGATGTACTCGGCCAGCACGCCGCGCGTGGTGTTAGCGAGTAAGTCGTCGTACGCCCACTCCCAGAATTCTTGTTTGTTCAGGTGAGTCATCTCCGAGCCTTCATCGCTTGTGCAGTTCCCTTGCCCAGCACGGTCGTCACTTTGTGCCGGTCGATGTCGTCGAGGGTCAGCACCGCTTCGGGCCGGGTGATCCGCTTAATGTCCTCGACGTTCGGCTGCGGCACCAGTAGTGCCAGTTCGCGTGCCTCATAAACGTCGATGTTGGTGTGTATCCACTGGTTCTGATCGGTGAGCGCGTGGTCGACGCTCACGAACCAGTTCGCCATGAATTCCTGCAGGTGCGGGATGAGAGTCCAGACCTTGCGCCGGGCGAGTGCCGACCGCGCATCAGGCCGGGTGAATGCGAGCCAGGTGAGTTCTCCACTGTCGGCCTCGGTGAGCTTCCAGAACGCCCGACCATTGTGCGTCAGGACATTCGGCGGCCTGGTGGCGGCGATCTCTTGTCCGATCTCGCGGGCCAGCCTTCGGTAGTCGGGCAGCGTGTCGGTCCAGTTGGGCGCGCTGTCGAAGTAGTCGTGTGGCCACTTGCCACGAACATCGTCCGTCAATCGCGTCCCCTCACTGCGGCGGAACCACTGCGCCTGGCCTCGCTCCGTTCACGACACCCCATTCCCCGGTTGCCTCCAACACCCTCAGCATCGTATGTCGGCAGATGCCTTTGGCCATTTCGTAAGCGAGGATCGTTTTCGAGACAGGATCACTACTGGACGCGGCGAGGGCGTCATACTACGGGCGCGCCTCAGATGGGTTCGATCTCGCCTCTCTCAAAGGCATAGAGGTCCCTGTCGCCTTGAAATTGCAAAAAGACGTGTACCTCGTCTTGGTATGCCGGATCGATCTGTCCGATCTGTCCGTAGTGGTCGTCACCAGACGCTGTGACTCTCGCCCAGTTACCTGGGGGGACGGGGGTGCCGGTTCGTGTTCGCGACGCCCGCCTCACGTCATTCGCCCGAGAGGCTTGCCGCGCGGGCGGGTCTCTCACAGGTTCGATCTCACTTCTTTCGAATGCATATAGATCGCTTTCGCCTTCGAATTGCAAAAAGACGTGTACCTCGTCTTGGTATGCCGGGTCGATCTGTCCGATCTGTCCGTAGTGGTCGTCACCAGACGCTGTGACTCTCGCCCAGCTACCCGGGGAAAAGTACGTGTCTGGGGTTCCTCCTATGTGAGCTTGACGCTTCTTGCTGCCAGTCGCCTTCGGGGTCGAGGGCTCCTTGGCGGCGACGGACGAGGCCGCAGTAGGAATACCTCTGTAGGACAACCGATCGCCGGATGGCGGGCGATCCTTCAGCGGCTCGGCGTGGGCCTTGCTCTGCACCGCCGGATTTAGCCTCGTTGGATTAATGGGAACGGTGATCGCGTCACGTGCTGCATAGGCGAATTCGACAGTCGTGGCATACCGTTGATTTGGGTCCTTGGCCATCCCGATCGCGATCACGTCATCGACCCGCCGGGGTACTCCCAATTGCTTCATTGAGGCGCGAGGTGGCGGCGTGTTTAGGTGCGAGGCGACCAACTGTGCCATTGTGCTACCGGCGAAAGGTGGCCGCCCAGTTAGAGATTCGAAGAGGACGCAAGCCAGCGAGTAGATGTCAGCGCGAGCGTCTTCGTCGGCATCAGGATCCAGACGCTCTGGTGCGATGTAGGCGAAGGTACCAATTATGTTGCCGGATCGGGTCATCCGCGTTTCATCGGCGGCGCGGGCGATCCCAAAATCGATCAAGTAGGCGAAATCGTCGTCATCAAGCAGGATGTTGGATGGCTTAATATCCCGATGCATCAGTCCGACTCGATGCGCCGCGTGCAAAGCCTTGGCGATTTGCTCAACCACATGCACCGCGCGCCCGGGTTCTAGCGGGCCAGCGGCCAGGACAGTACTCAAGTCGCGGCCCTCTATCAGGCGCATGTCGACATAGAGGCGACCGTCTATCTCGCCGTAGTGATGGATCGGGATCACATGTGGGCTGTTCAACCGGGCGGCTGCGTGCGCTTCCCGGCGAAACCGCCGTTGGAACTCGGCGTCTCGCGACAGATGTTCGGGTAACACCTTGATTGCGACGATCCTGTCGGTGTCGGTATCGTGGGCGCGCCACACCTCGCCCATACCGCCTCGACCCAGCAACTCGACGAGTCGGTACTGCCCGAATGGTGTTCCCTCCACCTGGTCCTCCCGGCTTCCCATCGTCAGGATGTCTGCACGATAGTTGCAGTTCAAACACCAGGGAATGCAACTGAAGCCCCGTCAGTTTGCCGAACGGCGTTGCGCCTCGAAGCTCGCGACTCGTCGCTTGGGGAGCAGCTGTAATTTTGCGTCTTACAATCCAACTTTGGGAGGCTACTAACTTGGCAGGTCAGAGCTATCAGGAGGAGCCGGGCCAAGATATCCGGGAATCGATTTGGGAACGCGGGCAGTGGTCGGCACTTCAAATGTTTAGGGTGGCTGCCTGGAAATCGGCCCGGGGACTCGCGCCGCTCTCGCTCAACTCGGAGGATGCTATCGCGTCACGGAGCGCCGCCGCGATCAGTGCAATTGCACCGTGGCGCGAGACGGACTTGCTTCGCGAGCAAATTGATTGGGACGCTTGGCGCGAGTGCGCAGCGACCGCGATCGGATCGAAGCCTGACCGCACTGGACTTCTTGGTCTTGAAGGATTTGGCTACCCCATGGCCTCAGCTTTTCTGTCGTTCCTTCTTCCCGCGGTGTTTCCTGTGGTAGATCGCTGGACAATCGAAGCTGTATACGGGGCTGAGGCCGCGAAAAAGGCACGTCTCTGGCACCGGTCTCGCGTCTACGCCCACTTCGCCCAGAACCTAGCCAACCGGCAGAACCACTTCGCCGGTGCACCTAACATTCATCGCCTCGATCAGGCCGTCATGAATTTAGCCATGGCATGTCGCCACCATGAGCGTCCCTGCCGCTGCTATCCCTTTTGGCCCGTCGAATTGCCGGACATCTGAGAAGTTTTCGTATTACCTGTTGCGGCATTGTCCTGTGGGCAGTAGCCAGTCACTTACTGGTTGACCTCGCTCCTCTGTCGGTACTCGGGTCTACTCTCCACTCTGTGAAATCCGATGATGATGTGAAACCCGTTGACGCTGCGTTCCAAGCGCTGCTGGCCCACACGGCTGCAGAAACTAGAGACAACGAGAAACGGAACAAGCTCATCGACGGCGTTCTGACCCTTCCGCCAATAGCTGAGTGGCCACCAGAAAGTCAGGAAAAGCTCTGGGAGACTTGCCGAGTTATCGAGGACCTCGCGCGCGACGCGAGAAGGAACGAAGGTAACGTCACCTGACGACAGCAGCTGCTGTATCGGATAGCTCTCAGTGTGAGATGCGGTCCAGGACCTCGACGGTGTCGGTGAAGGCAGCGGCGATAGACGACCGCAAGGCCGGAGGGATGCCCTCGTCGATGCAAAAGTCGATGCGCTCCAACTGCGGCTCGACCAGTGTCGAGAAACGTGGCGATCACTCCGGCCTGCACCGTAGGGGACCACTCCTGAGCGATCTCGGTCGTAAAGAAGTCCTTCGCGTGCCCCCGCAGTGCCATCGGCGAAAACCCATGTGCAACAGCGGCGTAGAGTGCGTACTCGCATGCTAAAGCCCCGGACGGTACTCGCAACCGATCCCTTCCTTCCGAGTATACCGATCCCAACATGCCCGTCGGCTCATGACTTGGTGCAGTCACCTCGCTGAAGCTATATGTTGCCCGGTGGTTTCCACAGCGATCCGGGTCCGGCAACTGGGTTAGACGTCACTATATCGGCGGGTTGACAAGTAATCAGGTAATTATCGGCTGTCCTGGACGACGACCAAGCTAGTTGTCCTGCACACGAAGCGCCTCTTACGTGCACTCCTTGGGTAGGAGGAGCAACTTCCCACAGATAGGTGGAGCAGCGCTATCTCACTCACGAGCAACTACACCGACTGGCGATCGCCTCGGGCCGGTTTCGCACCTTTATCCTTACTCTGGGCTACTGCGGACTTCGGTTCGGTGAAGCCGCCGCCCTCCGCGTGGACGATGTGAATATTAAGGCAAGGCGCATCCGGGTCAGCCGATCGGTGACCTACGTTCCAGGGAAGGGGTTGGTCGAGGGGCCAACCAAGAATCACAGTGCGCGCACCGTGCCAGTGCCCAGGTTCCTTGCGCCAATGTTGGCCACAGAGATCCAGCGCGACCACGACGGCGCTGCACTGGTCTTCCCTTCGCGTCACGGTGGCTTTCTCACCCTGGGAGAAGCTCGTTGAGTGTTTGACCCGGCCGTGCAGACCGTCCGTGCTGCCGCCAAAGCGCAACGCCAGCAGGAGGTCGAGGAGACGGGCCAGCCGACCACTTTGGAGTTTCCGACGATCACTCCACACGACTTGCGCCACACCTGCGCATCCCTGGCGATTAGCGCCGGGGCCAACGTGAAGGTGCTGCAGACCCTGTTAGGCCATAAGACGGCGACTTTGACACTGGACCGCTACGGGCACCTATTTCCCGATGACCTGGGCAGCATTGCGGACGCTTTCGATGCTGCCGCCAAAACCACTGCGGACGCCCTGCGGACGATACCAGCTGCACGAGTAGCCGCAGTTCAGTGAATATGCCGCTCACCTGCACTTTTACTGTGCCCCCAGTCGGACTCGAACCGACACTTGGCGGATTTTAAGTCCGCTATTCTGGGGATTTGCTGGCGTTGGCAGACTACGGCACCGTGCGCAATTTCCAAGTTCTAGCTGCGGTTACGCCCTTTCTTCCGTTGGCGGCCGTAGTCACGTTTCGGTGCCATGTGCATACAGTTTGTTTACGCTGTACCTCGGTGGCCCTCAGTCTTAGGCTAGAATTGCAGCGGATTCATCAGCCACACCCACAGCTCGTTGCGACTCGCGGCCATGAGTCAACCCGTTGCCGACAGGTCCACGTCATACGATGCGGAGATGCCCGATGCGGAAGAGGTGCAAGAGCTTGGGCGCAGAGGCGTTGCAGCGATCAAGCAGTGGCTGGAGGCCACCACCTTCATTGAGTTGAACTGGAATGTCTACGAGGATC
The DNA here is from genome assembly GCF_031583025.1 of Mycobacterium sp. Z3061. Lineage (NCBI taxonomy): Bacteria > Bacillati > Actinomycetota > Actinomycetes > Mycobacteriales > Mycobacteriaceae > Mycobacterium > Mycobacterium pumcae. Next base: position 5,490,647 of record NZ_CP134062.1, read on the forward strand.
CGGCCATGTGCGTGATGGTCTGCGCTGACGGCAGTCAGAAGAAGTTCGATCTGGCGGGCTCCTTCATAGGAAGTCGGCGGGATCCCGTGGTAGTCGAGTGCAAATGGTACAACTCGTCAAATTCTCAGCATAAGTACTTCAAGGAATTTCTTGCAATTGCTTATAGTTCGACTATACGCGATACAAAAGACCGAGGCGCGGACGCGAAGCGTGAGTATATCTGGGTAACTAAACACCCTTTTCAAATATCCGAGTGGGCTACCCTTACTACGGAAGCCAAGATTCGCCAGTCCGTCGAAGCTAACAGTGCGCTGCTTAATAACGAACCCATTGACGACGCCACTATCAGTAAGCTTGCTCAACGGGTTTGGGTTCTGGTGATGCATGAAAAGCAAGAGGCGATATCGCTGCCGAACCATGAGTTGATGGCGGTGTTGACGGTTCTAAAGCGTAAGGAGTCAACTTTATGAGCGACTTCACGAGCGAGCTCGCATTCGCTCGGACTGCAACTGATCCCGAGATATATATAGAACGCATCAAACTCGCCGTTCGTAACGAGTTTGGCAGAATAGACGACGCAGCACAATTAGAAGACACACTCTACTTTAATCATTCCGCTGTGCCTGATTTTGTTATCCGATGGCCGGACCGATCTGAACGTCGCCTGTATCTGAGAAATTCATACGAGTCGATTGTGGCTGGGAACGATGCAGTTCGCTTTAACGACTCGCAGCCTGTCCTGCTAGCCCTTCATTCGTCAGAGGAGAAACCCGCACCGACTGCGGAAATTAGTCAGCAATCACAAGCAGCGCCTCAAACTCTGATTGCCGGCCCAGATGCGTTCGACATGATGACTGACACGGTCACTCAAGGTGAGACATCCGAGTCACCCGTCGCGACCCTCGTACGAACCAACTTGCCGCGAGGTGGACGTGGCCTACTCACACCTGCATTAGTCGAGGAACTACTAAACATCGGCACACCTGCCAGCCCAAAAGATAAGGCACCGATCTCTGAGCGGTTGTCTGAAAACTTTCTTCCTGAAGCTGCCGCACGTATTGCACGAACAGCCAATTTGGTTGAGATAGCGTTTGGTGAGGATTTTTCGGCATTGCCTGAACCGTCCACAGCGAGCCTGAGCCAGGACGAAGTTCAAACACTTTTACCGTGGCTTTTAACACGCCCCGACACCACTCGGGATCCACGTTTCTGGCAATACATAGGATCGATGCTCGATTTAACCGACGTCATCGCATATCGCGATGCGTTGGCAAACGTCGATCTGACTCCACTGATTTCTTCTAATTTGCGCAAATGGTCCGGAAAGCGCGCATTCATTGGCCTCGAAAATATCCCACCTGAAAATGCCACGGCAGCCGAAACGGCTATTCGGGCTGATGGAGTATGGGGCCTTCTAGGTTCTACGCTCGGGATAAATAGCGGCGGTCGACGCCTTCATCTCGCGCCGAGTGGTTACGAAATCCGAGGGCGCGGTGGTATGTCCGGCGTTCTCTGGGATGATCTCGCGGGCACACTCGGAGAATACGATGTAGTCTCCGCGAATCTTCGAGGCGTCAGTCGCTCGATCATCATCCATGCAGAACAAAGCGCAGATGTTTCTGCCGATGTAGCCACCTTCGCCAGCTCAGTCGACGACACGTACTACGTGCGCAATGTAACCCTCGCCCTGCCGTCCGCCAACGAGGACGCCGCATTAACCGAAGTCGCCGTGAACTTCGACACCTCAATCGTGGCGTCGGAGCGTCCTGTATCCCTTATGACTTTGACGAGAATAGCTTTGGGCGTACTTGCCTACCAGGACCAGCAACACACGTGGGCAATTCCAGGGCTTCCGGAGATCGACGACACGAAAACTATTGAATCGTCGGATGCGAATCCCCCCGAATAAATAGCCGAACGCTGTTATCGCGATTGACCGTCGGGTCGACCGATAGCGTGCACCGTTCGATGTCATAGCCCTCGATTAGCATCTTCTCCGTGGCAACATTCAACGCCTTATTGGCGGGTCTCGACCCAGACCCGGCCGTCCGAGGCAAGCAATTCGAGCGTGTTTGTGAGTGGTTTCTCGCCAACGACCCGAACTACAGAAGCACCCTGCGTCGGGTTTGGCTTTGGCGCGATTGGGTGGGACGTTGGGGCGGAGACTCAGGTATCGACCTTGTCGCCGAAGCCCATGATGGACGGCTGTGGGCTGTCCAGGCAAAGGCCTATGACCCGGCAAACGCCGTGACCAAAGCAGACGTGGACAAATTCCTGGCGGAATCATCCCGGTCGGTGTTCTCCTATCGACTGTTGATCGCAACCACTGACAAGCTCCACCACGTTGCGCGGCGGACAATTAACGAGCAGGAAAAGCAAGTCGCCTTCGTCGGGTTGAGCGATCTGCTCACGTCCGAGGTGAATTGGCCCGCTGATCCGCTGCGCATGCGACCATCCCCGCCACCAAAACGCGCGCGACCGAGGCAGCATCAGCGCGAGGCCATCAACGATGTTGTGAAGGGGTTCAGTACATCGGATCGGGGTCAGCTCATCATGGCCTGCGGGACAGGGAAGACTCTCACATCGGTGTTCATTAGGGATCAGTTGAACGCCCAACGGACACTGGTGCTGCTGCCATCGCTGTCGCTGCTGAAGCAGACGATGCAGGTCTGGAGGACCCACGCCACAGCGCCGTTCTGGGCGCTGCCGGTTTGCTCCGACGAGACGGTTAAGCAGAGCGAGGATGAGGCGGTGACCCACACAAGCGAGCTGGGTCTTCCCGTCACCACGAGCCCCGCCGAGATCGGCGCGTTCCTCCGGCGGCGGTCGGGACCGCGAGTGGTGTTCTCGACATACCAGTCCTCCCCGCAGATCGCCGCCGCGTTCGCGTCAGGGCGGGTGCCCGCATTCGACTTGGTGATCGCTGACGAAGCGCACAGGATCGCTGGTCCTGCGTCTTCCAATTTCGCAACGGTTCTCGACGGGGGACAGATCAAGGCGGGGCGGCGGCTGTTCATGACGGCAACCCCGCGCTACTTCACGGGGCGGGTGCTGAAAGCTGCGCAGGAAGCAGACCTCGAAGTGGCCTCGATGGACAACCAAGGCAAGTTCGGCACGGTCTTTCACCGTCTAACCTTCAGCGCGGCGATCGGTCGCGAATTGCTGACGGACTATCAGGTCGCGGTCGTCGGTGTGGACAACGCCACGTACAAAGAGTGGGCGGAGAGAGGCGCCCTCGTAACCCGCGACCGGAAGGTCACCGACGCCCGCGCCCTGGCGGGACAAATTGGATTGGCCAAGGCGATGCGTAAGTACAACCTTCACCGCACGATCTCCTTCCACTCCCGCGTTGCCCGTGCCCGCGAGTTCGCCTTGGATATGCCTGAAGTCATCGCATGGATGCCTGCAGGCCAGCGACCGAACGGTGCGCTGTGGTCGAGTTACGCCTCGGGTGAGATGACCGCCGGTGAGCGGCACGTTCGCCTCCGGCATCTGAGCCGGCTCGACGACGGGGAACGTGGTCTATTGACGAATGCCCGTTGCCTCTCTGAAGGCGTCGACGTGCCCGCCCTCGACGGCGTCGCGTTTATCGATCCCCGGTCCTCCGAGGTGGATATCGTGCAGGCTGTCGGGCGGGCGATTCGCAAGTCAACTGATAAGAACGTTGGCACCATCGTCATCCCTGTATTCATCGACACAGACGCCGATGCCGAGATCGCTCTGGATTCCTCGGCATTTAAGCCGGTGTGGGATGTCATCAAAGCCCTTCGCGCCCACGACGACGTGCTGGGCGAGCAGCTCGACGAGATGCGCCGGGCCATGGGGAGGAGGGGTACTCGGCCCCGCCTGCCGGCCAAGATTCACCTCGATGTTCCCCCCAGAGTGGGCACCGACTTCGCCCGCGCTTTCGACGTGCGCCTTGTGGAACGGACAACGGTGTCTTGGGAGTTCTGGTACGGGCTGCTTGAAAAGTACGTGGCTGAACATGGGACCGCCTGGGTTCGCGGGAAGGAGATGTACGGCGGATACAGACTCGGGCAGTGGGTTATTGTGCAGCGGACCAAGTGGGAAACCCTCTCCGAAGAACGTCGCAGCCGACTCCGCCTACTTCCCGGTTGGACAGTCGATGTACGTGAAACCCAATGGGAAGAAGGATTCGCCCACCTGCTGAAATACGTCGCCGAGCGCGGTAACGCCCAAGTCCATGATGAGTGGGTCGCCGAGAACGGCTACAGACTCGGCAAGTGGGTTGGAAAACAGCGGACCAAGTGGGAGAAGCTGACCGAGACTCAGCGTGAGCGGTTGAATGAACTTCCGGGCTGGACACACGACGCGATGACCGCAAGGTGGGAGAGGGGCCTTCAGCTACTACAGCAATACGCAGTCCAGACGGGCGACGCTAACCCACCGAGCGATTACGAATCCGAGGGGTTTCGATTAGGGATCTGGGTCAGGACCCAGCGCGCGAACTGGGAGAAGCTGTCCGAAGACAGGCGCGAACGCCTTCGCCAGATTGACTGCTGGATGGTCGACCTTCTGGCTGAAAAGTGGGACAGGGCCTGCGGCTTGCTGGAGGCATACGTGAGCGAGCACGGGAATGCTCAAGTCCCGCAGGCGCTCGTTACCGATGGAGTGCCGTTGGGAAGGTGGGTCAGCAAACAGCGCGACCGATGGGACCGACTTACCGACGAGCAGCGAGCCAGGCTCAATAGCCTTTCCGGATGGACGCTTGATGCGCGGGGGGTCTGGTGGGAGGAAGGGTTCGGGCACCTTCAGGACTACGTTGCCGAGCACGGGACGGCGCTGCTGCGTCAGAACATCGACTATCACGGGTTCGCGCTCGGACAGTGGGTCAGTAACCAGAAGACGCGCTGGAAGACCCTCAGTCCCCAACGCCAGCAACGGCTTTCAAGCCTCCCTGGTTGGACGTTGGATGCCCGCACCGCCCGCTGGGAGGAAGGGTTCGGTCACCTTAAAGATTATGTGAAGGTCAACGGCTCTGCGCGGATGCCTAGTAAGCACGAATTCAACGGGTTCAAGCTCGGTATCTGGATTAACACGCAACGGCAAAACTGGGCGACCCTCAGCGCGGAGCGGAAGGAGAGGCTGCGCAAGCTTCCTGGTTGGACGCTCAACACCAAGCAGGCGCTCTGGGATGAGGGCTTCGATCACCTACTGAATTACGTCGAGCAATACGGCGACGGAGCGGTCCCCGCCGGAAAGGTTTTCCACGGCTACAAGCTCGGTCAGTGGGTCACGGTCCAGCGAACCATGTTCCGAAAGGGAGTCATAAAGCCAGAACGCCGCGCGAAGCTCGACAGGGTCTCCGGTTGGGTGTGGAACGCGCGATAGAAACGCGGATTGGCCGAAGGGTTGGTTCTTTCTCAATACTTTAGTTGTGAGACAGACGCCATAGTCACTCTGCGGGAGAATAAAACCCACGTCGCGCCATCGCAAAAGTCGCCTCAGAACGATTGTCTCAATACTTGTAGTTTTGCGATTTATGAGACAGTCTCGCGTTATGAACAACGCAGCCGCCAGCGCCAGCGCCACAGGCATTCAACTCGGATACGCCCGCGTCTCAACCGGCCACCAGTCCCTGGACCAACAATTGGACGCGCTCACGGGTGTCGGGGTGGACTCGGATCGCGTCTACACGGACAAACTTTCCGGAACATCAACCCGTGAGCAGCGGCCTGGGCTTGCCGCCTTAATGGACTATGCACGACACGGGGATGCCATCGTCGTGGTTGGCATTGACCGATTGGGTCGCAACGCCGCAGAGGTTATGACCACTATTCGCGAGCTTGGCGAGCGTGGAATCGTCCTGCGCTCAATTCGCGAGGGCATTGATACATCAAACGCCACAGGGCGGATGGTGGCTGGGGTACTCGCTAGCTTGGCCGAGCTTGAACTTGAGCTAGGTCGGGAACGTCGCTCAGCCGCTCGTGAGGCACGCCGTGCTCGCGGCCAAGCTATCGGTCGACCGAAGGCCCTGGATGCGTCAAAGGCAGCTCTGGCGCAGAGGATGCACGCATCTGGTGAATCGGCGAGCACCATTGCGACCGCACTTGGCGTAAGCCGCGCGACTGTCTACCGGGCACTGGCCGACCACATCAGCAACTAGCGTCAGTCCCGACGGAGTCCTAACTCTGCCAGCAGGGCGTACTCAGCTGCGAACGGATTTTCCCGCTTGAGCTTTCTCCTCCGCGCATACCGTCGAATGGGTGCGTCCATTCGTTGGCCTGTACGCCAACGCCTGTAGTGGGTTGTGCACCAGCCGCGCGAGCGTGCTCGCCTCCCGCAGCCTGTTTGCTTGCAAGGCAGCGGCTTTCGGCCTGTCTCCGTGGTCGACAGCCCTTGCCTGGGGGGTACCCCCGCAGCGCGTGCGGCCGGACAGGCACTGCAAGTACCCGTCTCTCTCCCCACTGATCCTCCGCCCAGGCATTTGCATGACAGGTTGGTTGCACTCATGCGACCACCTGACTTGAAGCACTGAATGCATGGTGTTGTAGGCACTGACTGCTGACATATGTAGCACTGGTTGCTTCACCGTGAGCCTGTGACCTCGGCGTTTCCACGCCCCCTCTATTGATCTCTTTCAGACCACGATGTACTTTGCACGCCTTGCGGCTACTGCCGAGGTTTGTTTCGATGAAATCGCTTGGAGGGAGCAGGCATTCGGTGCACGACCCTTTCTCCAGCCAGCCGTTCTCCATGGCGACTCGTATGGCGCGGTTGATGTCCTGTCGGCACTTGCCCATCAACTCGCGAAGCTCGCCGCGCTGAAAGGGCGCGTGCCCATTAGCTCCGACTCGGGCATATGCCATAAGCGTCATCCTCAGCCAGAGGGGTTGACTCAGCTCGAGTGCGCGCTGTTCCAAGCCGCCTTGCGAAACCTTCACCCAAGGAGCCTCCACGGTCACAGTTGATCGCCCCGGGTGCTCGCGGCCCGGTTCGCACTGATCCAGACTTCCAGCGCATCAGCGGGATACACGACAATCTTCTTGCCTAGCTTGAAGGACGGCGGACCTTCCCCACGGTGACGCCACCACCGCAGAGTGTCCTCTGATATGCCGTACTTTTCATGAACCTGACGGGTGCGAAGTAGTTCGCTCACTGCTGCTCCAAGATTCGAAAGGGTTGATGCCTGAAGGGATCCACTCGCCGCTTCGCGAGAGTCATTCGGAGAAACAATGTTTCGACTCCTTCTGTTCTGACGCGCCTTGCTATGGGGCCTCGTCGTTCGCCTTCACGGTCGCTCGCCGTCACGGCCAGCGTATGTCGACCCGGTCGACGGTATGGCAATAAGTTCGAGGTCTAGCGGGAGCGCAATCTGACGCTGAATAGCCCTGTGCCGTCACCGCCATACCCTTGGGACGGGCGGGCCCCCAACGTCAGCGAGCGCGACGCTGAGGGCCTGGAAAGGGCATCACCCGGCGGCCTTCTGCGCTGCGGCCATAGCTTTGCCCAGCGCGTCGGCTACCCCTGCCAAGTCATCGCTCATGAGATGCCCATATAGGTCCAGCGTCATCGCAGCAGTGGCGTGGCCAAGCATGTGCTGCACGACCTTGACGTTCGCGCCCGCCGAAATCGCCAGGGATGCACACGTGTGCCGTAAGTCGTGCGGTGTGATCGTCGGGAAGGTCGGTGTCGTCACCTCGCCGTCAGCCATCTCTTGCTGACGTTTCGCCGCGGCGCGGTCCTGTGCCGCCTTCAGGGCGTTGTCAAAAGTCCAGCGGTACTCCCCGAGCGGCAGGTGTCCACCCTTGCGGCCTGGAAACACAAACGAGCCCGGCTCGGCGGGTAGCTCTGTCTTGAGATGCTCCCAGACAGGACCGGGGACAGGCACGCGCCGGGTTCGCTTGGTCTTGGTTCCAGTCTCAACGATGCCCTGACCCTGGACGTAGGTGGCGGAGTTACGAACGGTGATCTGCTTGACGCCTACGTCCTCGCGGCGCAATGCCGCCGCCTCGCCGAACCGCAGACCGCAGTACCCGAGGACCAGCGTCATGGTGCCGAACCGGCCTGCCGCCCCCGCGAGGTCCAAAAGCTGAGCATGGGTCAGATAGTGCTGCTTAACCTCAGGCTCCGGCAAGTCATGACGGCGGTCGATCTCGGCAGCGATGTTCTTGGACGCCAGCCCGGCTCTGACCGCGTACTTGAAGACTGCGCCCATAAGTTGATGCGTCTGCCGGATGCGGCTGGCAGATAGAGAGGTGCCAGCTTGGGAGCCGTCTACCGACAGGCCAGCGATCCAGGCCGACAGTTCGGAGTAAGTGATTTCTTTCATTGGGGTATCGCCCCACCTCGGAAGCACGAGGGTGTCCAAGATGCTCCGGTAACCCGCCAACGTCTTGGGTTTGCGCTGCGCTCCCTCTTTTGTCGTCAACCATCTCGCCGCGACTGCACGGAAAGCATCTGCGCCGACCTTCGGGCTCACCCACTGATGAGTGACGACCTTGCCACGCTCCGAGTCTGACCAGGCTTTCGCCTCGACCTCGGTGCGAAATCGCCTCGTGCACTGCCTACCGTCATCCCCGACGTACCAACCACGCCACCGCTTGCCGACACCCTGCGGCTTACCCTCACCCACCGCCCATCGCCCAGTCGCCAGCTTGGTGGGGTTGCCATCCTTGCTGTTCTTCCACAGGTCAATCACACCGCCGGTACCAGGGGTTCTTTTGATTGACTTAGTGGGTGTATCAGCCTTCTCGGCTGGCGTCTCCATGGCACAGAGTTTACCGGCTGCATACAACATCGCTTCAGGACGCGGTAATCAACCGCGGTATAGGCCAGCCAACAGCCAATTCCCGGTGCCCCCAGTCGGACTCGAACCGACACTTGGCGGATTTTAAGTCCGCTGCCTCTGCCAATTGGGCTATGGGGGCCCGGCGGCGAATCTAGCCTGCGCAGGCCAGATCCGGGACGTCGCATACCCCCGAAACGCTAGCGTGCGCGACGGCCGCTTCCTATGTAGGATCGCGCGCCGCGCGCCCTCAGAGGCCCCAAGACCCCGTCGGTCAGATGACGCGGCCGTATCGCCCGCCAAGAGCTTGTTAAAACTGCGAGCGCCCTCGTTAAGAAGCCGTAAACGTCCGTCACCCTGCGCTTTTCGACCATAACTGTGGAGCTCGGGCTAGTTAGCGTTACGCCAACGCACAGGGGCCGGTACGCAAACACACAGGGACGACCAGGGGATTCAGCGGTCGTCATGTCTTCACATCAAAGGAGCAATAGATGTCATTTCTGACAGCAGTGCCCGCAGAATTGGCCGCCGCGGCGGCCCAGCTGGGAGCAATCGGCAGTGCACTCGCGGCGCAGAACGCAGGTGCTGCAGCCCCGACCACCGCGATCGCTCCCGCGGCCGCCGACCAGGTCTCGATCCTGCAATCCGGCATCTTCACCGCATATGGAGCTCTGTATCAGCAGATCGCCGCCGAGGCCCAGGCCATCCAAGAGCAGTTCGTGCAGACCTTGGGGCTCAGCAGCGGTACCTACGAGCAGTCCGAGGCGGCGAACGCGGCGGCTACCACGCTGGCCAACGCGGCGGCCTCACCGGCGGCATCGTCCCCGGTCGATGACTTCATCAACCAGATCAGCACGCTGCTCGGTGGCCCCGTCACCAGCGTCGGCGGCCAGCCGTTCAGCCTCTCGGGCAACTCGGCCAACGTCGCAAGCTACGAAATCGGTAACTTCGCCTCGGCCTCCTCGAACATGCTGGGTCTGACCAGTGGTGGCCTGTTCCCGGAGGGCTTCGGTGTCCCCGAAGACCTCGCCGCGGACGCGGCAGTCGAGGGTGCCGCGATCGAGGGCGGCCTCACCAGTGCCGGCGGCGCCGTCGGTCCGGTGGCCGCCAGCGTCGGAAGCTCCACGCTCGTCGGCGCGATGTCGGCGCCGCCGAGCTGGGCCGCCGGGACCACGCTGGTGTCCAGCACCGCTCCTTCCGCGCTGTCCGGTGCCAGCATCTCGGCCGCCCCGGCGACCGCGGCCGGGGGCATCTACCCCGGCGTTCCGGGTCTGGCCTCGGCGGCACGCAACAGCGCGGGCTTCGGCGCACCGCGCTACGGCGTGAAGCCGATCGTCATGCCGAAGCTGACGGCCGTCTAAGCCACCGCACCCACCAGCGACCACCAACAAGCCAAGAGAGACGGGATAGAAAATGTCTTACGCAGGTTTCCCACCCGAGGTGAACTCCGGGCTCATGTACAGCGGCGCGGGCGCCGGACCGTTCATGGCGGCCGCGGCTGCCTGGAACAACCTGGCCTCCGAGCTGAGCACCACCGCGGCCCAGTACGAGTCGATCGTCACCTCGCTGACCACCGAACAGTGGACCGGTGCCGGCTCGGCGTCCGCAGCGGCTGCCGCTCAGCCGTACGTGGAGTGGCTGACCACCACGGCGGCTGCCGCCGAGCAGGCCGGCATCCAAGCCGCCGCATCGGCGGCCGCCTATGAGGCGGCGTTCACCGCGACGGTGCCGCCGCCGGTGATCGCGGCCAACCGGGCACTGCTCGCCGCGCTGGTGGCCACCAACTTCCTGGGCATCAACACGCCGGCGATCATGGCGACTGAGGCCCAGTACATGGAGATGTGGGTCCAGGACGTCGTCGCGATGACGACCTACCAGGCCGGCGCGGCTGCGGCGGCGGTTCTCGAGCCGATCGTGCCGGCGACACAGACCACCAACCCCGGTGGTGCGGGACTGCAGCAGGCCGCCGTCGCCGCAGCCGCGGCGGAGGGACCTGCGGCCTCGCTGGGCGACATCGTCAGCGGCCTGCAGACCGAGCTGGGCAACCTCGCGCTGGGCACCTCGTCGATCGGTACCGGCCTGTTCAATGCCTTGCCGGTGCCGGTACAGGAACTGCTCACCTCGCTGGACGGCTTCCTGGGCACCCCGCTGATCTTCAACGGCATTCAGCAGGTCGGTGTCACGGCGTCGTGGTTCATGTTCGCCGCCATCCCGAACGGCATTTTCGCCGCTCACACCATCGACGCCAACATCGCGGCCGCAGCCGCGGAGGCGGCGGCCCCGGCGGCGGCCGCGGCCGAGGGCGCGGCCGCAGGGCTGGCCAGCGAGGTGGGAGCCGCGGGCGCGGCAGCCAGCCTGGGCGAGGCCTCTCTGGTCGGAAGCCTGTCGGTGCCAGCCAGCTGGGCGGGCGCCACCCCGGCGGTCGAGGCAGCAGCCGGAACGGCGTTGGCGGGCAGCGGCTGGACCGTCCCCGAGGAAGGCGCGGCTCCGGGAATGATGGCCGGCATGCCCGGCATGGCCGCAGCCGCCAAGGGCGCCGGCGCCTACGCCGGTCCGCGGTACGGCTTCAAGCCGATCGTCATGCCCAAGCAGGTCGTTGTGTGACGCCAAATAAAAAGGGGGACAAGTCACTCGTTTAGGCCATCAAATAGCCGCCTAGCCGTAGTGTCTACCGCTGGACGGCTAGGACACGCATCATCAACATCGAGATAGGAGACGAAATATGACAACGCGTTTCATGACTGACCCGCACGCCATGCGCGACATGGCGGGTCGTTTCGAGACCCACGCCCAGACCGTTGAGGACGAGGCCCGTCGCATGTGGGCGTCCTCGCAGAACATCTCCGGCGCTGGCTGGAGCGGTCTGGCCTCGGCCACCTCGCTGGACACCATGGGCCAGATGAACACGGCGTTCCGCAACATCGTCAACATGCTGCACGGCGTTCGCGACGGACTGATCCGCGACGCGAACAACTACGAGCAGCAAGAGCAAGCCTCCCAGCAGATCCTCAGCAGCTAAGCAAGGGACCTAAGAAAGGAACTTGGAAAATGACGATCAATTACCAGTTCGGCGACGTCGACGCCCACGGCGCGCTCATCCGCGCCCAGGCCGCCAACCTCGAGGCCGAGCACCAGGCCATCGTTCGCGATGTGCTGGCTGCCGGTGACTTCTGGGGCGGCGCCGGTTCGGTGGCTTGCCAGGAGTTCATCGCCCAGTTGGGCCGCAACTTCCAGGTGATCTACGAGCAGGCCAACGCCCACGGCCAGAAGGTCCAGAGCGCCGGTAACAACATGGCGCAGACGGACAGCGCAGTCGGGTCCAGCTGGGCCTGATCTACGTCTTGACCGACGGCGTGGCCGCACACCACCAGGTGTGCGGCCACGTCGTTTAAGTGCCACCTGCGCTACTCGCCCGTTGTTTGCCGGCGGGCACCGTTCTGATGGTCGATGACCACTCACACCGCCGCGACGGGCCTCGCCGCACCGCATAACGCCACGGGCCCAATGGTCGGCGGAAGTCCGCACACGGGCACCGGCGGTCACAGTGCCGCTCACACAGGACGTAAATGTGCACCGGCCGAGCATGGTTTGCTCGGCCCATGAGCGGACGCCGCCCCCGGTGCATGGCACCTCGTGTCCCAGAGCGGCTAATCCAGTTGTGCTACAGAGTTTTTGGTGGCCGCGGTCAACGCCTGCGAGCGGGGGCCGGAGGCCGCCCGATCCCGCTTGCCAGACGAATGGGTACCGTTGCCCGGTACCATTACATTTGAGATCTCTATGAAGACCGTGACAACCATATGTGTGGTTGAAAGAATGATCCAATATGACCGCAATGCAGGGATATGCGCGCAGCCAACGTCCACGCCAGGCGATCCTGGGCCAGCTGCCCCGGATCAATCGGGCTGACGGTTCACCGATCCGAGTGTTGCTGGTAGACGACGAACCCGCGCTGACCAATCTGGTCAAGATGGCGCTGCACTACGAGGGCTGGGACGTCGAGATCGCCCACAACGGGCGCGAAGCCATCGCCAAATTCGACCGAATCAATCCCGACGTGCTGGTCCTGGACATCATGCTGCCCGACGTGGACGGCCTGCAGATCCTGCAGCGGGTCCGGGAATCAGAGTCCTACACGCCCACCCTGTTCCTCACCGCACGGGACTCGGTGATGGACCGGGTCACCGGTCTCACCGCCGGCGCAGATGACTACATGACGAAGCCGTTCAGCCTCGAGGAGTTGGTCGCCCGGTTACGCGGCCTACTGCGGCGTTCCAGCCATCTGGCGCCGCCCGCCGACGAGTCCCTCAAGGTGGGCGACCTGAAACTGGACGCGGCGAGCCGTGAGGTCACCCGCGGCGGCACCCCGATGTCGCTGTCGTCGACGGAGTTCGAACTGCTCCGGTTCCTGATGCGCAACCCGCGCCGCGCGCTCAGCCGCACCGAGATCCTGGACCGTGTGTGGAACTACGACTTCGCCGGCCGCACCAGCATCGTCGACCTGTACATTTCGTACCTGAGGAAGAAGATCGACGCCGACCGAGAGCCGATGATCCACACCGTCCGTGGCATTGGATACATGCTCCGACCACCGGAATGAGCTTGGTATGACGGGGGACCGCCAGATCCCGCGATGGCTCCCCCGTTCCCTGCGCCGACAGCTGTTGCTGGGCGTTCTCACGGTGGTGACACTGGTCCTGGTGGCCGTCGGGGTCGTCTCGGTGCTGACCCTGCGGGGCTATGTCACCGCGATGAACGACGCCGAAGTCGCCGAATCCATGCATGCGTTCACGCACGCCTACGGCAGATACCGCAACGGCGAACACACCTCGGTCCACAACGGCATTCCGCCCGTCTCCCAAGCTCTGCTGGAGTTCACCGGGCAAACGCCCGGGAACCTCATCGCGGTGGTCCGCGACGGCAAAGTCGTTGCCTCAGCGGTCTTTTCCGAGGATGAACCACGACCCGCACCTCCGGACGTCGTCCGCGCCATCGAGGCGCAGTCATGGACCGACGGCCCGTCGCGTATCGAGAACCTGGGCAGCCTGGGCGCGCACCAGGTCGACAGCCGCACCGCCGGGTCCGACCGTCTGGTGGTCGGCGTTTCGCTGAGCCTCGCCGACCAGATCATCGCCCGTAAGCAACTCACCACCACGCTCCTGGTGGCCACTGCGCTGGTGATCACGGCCGCGCTCACCGCCTGGGTGGTGGGTTACGCCCTGCGCCCGCTGAGCCGGGTCGCCGCGACGGCCGCGGAGGTCGCCGCCATGCCACTGGCCGACGAAGACCACAAGATCAGCGTGCGGGTCCGGCGCGAAGACACCGACCCCGACAACGAGGTCGGAATCGTCGGTCACACCCTCAACAAACTTCTCGACAACGTCGACAGCGCGCTGGCGCACCGTGTCGAATCCGATTTGCGGATGCGGCAATTCATCACCGACGCCAGTCACGAACTGCGCACACCGTTGGCGGCAATCCAGGGTTATGCCGAGTTGACTCGCCAGGACAGCTCGGCGCTGCCGCCGACCACCGAATACGCCCTGGCGCGCATCGAGTCCGAGGCGCGGCGAATGGCGTCGCTGGTCGACGAGTTGCTGCTGCTCTCCCGCCTCGGCGAAGGTCAGGATCTGCAGTCCGAAGACCTGGACTTCACCAACCTGGTGATGAACGCGGTCAACGACGCGGCAGTCGCGGCGCCGACGCACCAGTGGGTCAAAAAGCTTCCCGATCAACCGGTGTGGGTCACCGGAGACCACGCCCGACTCCATCAGGCCGTCAGCAACCTGCTCACCAACGCGTGGGTGCACACTCCCCCGGACGTCACGGTGACCACGGGCATCACGTGCCACAGATCCCCAACCCCCGACGGCCCGAGCGCGCCCTACGTCGAATTGACGGTTACCGACGACGGACCCGACATCGACCCCGACGTCCTACCGAGGTTGTTCGAGCGCTTCGTGCGGGCCGACAAGGCCCGCTCCAACGGCGCCGGCCACGGGCTCGGTCTGGCAATCGTCAATTCGATCGTCAAGGCGCACCGAGGGACGGTCTGCGCCGAATCCGCTAACGGAGAAACGGTCTTTCGCGTCCGGATCCCGATGATCGAACGTCCGACGTCGTCCTAGCCGAGGCTTGCGGCCGACGGGCGTGACCACTCCCCCAGACGCTCGTAGGCCTCCCACCAGATCGCTTCATGCTGCACTGCGCAGATATCGCCGTACGCCAGCCGATGGTCGGCGTCAGTCAGCATGTCGACCAGCGCCCGCCAATACGTGTAACGGCATAGCTCTTGGACATCAACACTTTTGGGCATCACCACGACGGTCATGGACCTGACCGGCACGCGGGCGGGGCCACCCCGAACCAACAGCATCGCACCGGTGGCAACGTAGACGGCCGCCGCGGTCACCAGCACGGTGCCCGCTGACGCCAGCACATCGCCGAGCAGCATCTCCGCCAACACGATCAGCGCCGCGCCACCTATCGGCCAGTCCCGCCACAGCCTCGCCGCAAACCGGTCATTGATACCCGTGCCCGGCGGGTAGATCGTCAGTCGGTAACGACGGACGCCGTACTGGCCGACCACCGCGTCGAACGAGCCCCACCGGCGGCCGCCGCCGAGCAGGCGCGGACGGACTGGCCATCTCGGCGTTGTCTCGTTAATCGGTTGCGGTGGAACCGGTTCGATGACTCGGTGTCGCGTGTCGGTCATCCTTTCGATGTACTCCGGGACGACGACAATCGCTCGGTTCCCAACGGATTCCATACGGCGCAACCGCGAATCTTTACACGACCTTCCGCCGGCCACCATGGCGGCCGTCACAGGTATCCCGGGGCGTAAAGAAAGCGTAAAGGCACACCCCGATGCCGTTAGGAAAGTGTCAACCAAAGGCCCTAGCTGCGAGGGCCCGGTTAGCGTCAGGCTGACCTTGCCTTTCGAGCACTGCGCCAGGGGGCTGACTCGACGAGGCCGTTTCGTATGCGATAGCAGGCGCCGAACGGAGACATGATGGGCGTGTTGACATTTGCCGTGCTCACGGTGGCGGTATTCGCCGTGCTGGGAATGGTGCAGAAGTTGGTCGAGCGACTGTGAGTTACCAGAACATCGTCGGCCTGGTGCTGGCCGTCCTTCTCGCGCTGTTCATGGTTGGCGCACTGCTGTTTCCGGAGAGGTTCTAGTGAGCACAACGACCGCCGGGATCGTCTTCCTCGTCGTTCTCGTCGTGGCGCTGGCTTTGGTCCACGTGCCTTTCGGCGACTACATGTACCGGGTCTACTCCTCGGACAACGACTTACGGGTCGAGTCATGGATCTACCGCCTCATCGGCGTCGATGCGCGCTCGGAACAGACGTGGGGCGCTTACGCACGAAGCGTGCTGGCGTTCTCCTCAATCAGCATCCTGTTCCTGTTCGCCTTGCAGCTGGTGCAGGGCGGGTTGCCGCTGCACCTGCACGACCCCGCCACGAAGATGACGCCGGCGCTGGCCTGGAACACGGCGGTCAGCTTCGTCACCAACACCAACTGGCAGGCCTACTCCGGCGAGTCCACGCAGGGCCACCTGGTCCAGATGGCGGGCCTGACGGTCCAGAACTTCGTCTCGGCAGCCGTTGGCATGGCGGTGGCAATCGCGCTGGTGCGCGGGTTCGCCCGGACGCGCACCGGCGAACTGGGCAACTTCTGGGTCGATCTGGTGCGCGGCACCTTGCGCATCCTGCTGCCCGTCGCCGTCGTCGCCGCCATTTTGCTCATCGCGGGTGGGGCGATCCAGAACTTCCACCTGCACGACCAGGTGGTGACCACCCTGGGCGGCGCCCAGCAGACGATCACCGGCGGCCCGGTGGCCAGTCAGGAAGCCATCAAAGAGCTGGGCACCAACGGCGGTGGCTTCTATAACGCCAACTCCTCCCATCCGTTCGAGAACCCCACCGCATGGACGAACTGGCTGGAAATCTTCCTGCTGCTGGTGGTCAGCTTCTCGCTGCCCCGCACCTTCGGACGGATGGTCGGCAGCAAGAAGCAGGGTTACGCGATAGCGGCGGTCATGACGACGCTGGCCGGCATCAGCGTGTCGCTGATGTTGGGGTTCCAGCTGCAGCACCACGGCACCGTCCCGACCGCGCTCGGCGCGGCCACCGAGGGCGTCGAGCAGCGGTTCGGCGTCGCGGACTCGGCCGTCTTCGCCGATGCCACCACGCTCACCTCCACCGGCGCCGTCGACTCGTTCCACGACTCCTACACCAGCCTGGGCGGCATGATGACGATGTTCAACATGCAGCTCGGCGAGGTCGCGCCCGGTGGCACCGGTTCGGGCCTGTACGGCATGTTGATCCTCGCGTTGATCACCGTCTTCGTCGCCGGGCTGATGGTCGGCCGGACCCCGGAATACCTGGGCAAGAAGATCAATCCGCGCGAAATCAAGCTGGCCGCAAGCTATTTCCTGGTAACGCCGCTGATCGTGCTGACCGGCACCGCGATAGCCATGGCGCTGCCGGGCGAACGGGCCGGCATGCTCAACGGTGGGCCGCACGGACTCTCGGAGATCCTGTACGCATTCACCTCCGCGGCCAACAACAACGGGTCGGCCTTCGCCGGGCTCAGCGTCAACACCGACTGGTACAACACCGCACTCGGGCTGGCAATGCTGTTCGGCCGGTTCCTGCCCATCGTGGTGGTGCTCGCTCTGGCCGGGTCGCTGGCCAGACAAGGCACCACACCGGAATCGGCGGGAACCCTGCCCACTCACCGGCCACAGTTCGTCGGCATGGTCGCCGGCGTCACCTTGATCCTCGTCGCCCTTACGTTTCTGCCCATGCTCGCGCTCGGGCCCCTCGCTGAAGGAATTCACTGATGACCGCGGACACCAAGCGGATGGCGGGCGGCGTGCTCAATCCGGCAATGCTGTGGAAGTCGGCTCCGCAGGCGCTGACCAAACTCGATCCGCGCACGCTGTGGCGCAACCCGGTGATGTTCATCGTCGAAGTCGGCGCCGTCTGGGCCACCGTGCTGGCGGTCACCGAACCGACCTGGTTCGCCTGGCTGATCGTGGTGTGGTTGTGGCTGACGGTCGTCTTCGCGAACCTCGCCGAGGCGGTCGCCGAAGGCCGCGGCAAGGCTCAGGCCGAGACATTGCGCAAGGCCAAGACCCAGACCATGGCGCGGCGCCTCACCGGCTGGACGCCCGGCTCACCGCTGGTCGAGGAAGAAGTCGCCGCCCCCCTGCTGCAACAGGGTGACATCGTCGTCGTCGAGGCGGGGCAGGTAATCCCGGGCGACGGTGATGTGGTGGAAGGCATTGCCTCCGTGGACGAGTCGGCGATCACGGGCGAGTCAGCTCCGGTGATCCGGGAGTCCGGCGGCGACCGCTCAGCGGTCACCGGCGGCACCACCGTGCTGAGCGACCGCATCATCGTCAAGATCACCCAGAAGCCCGGTGAAAGCTTCATCGACCGGATGATTGCGCTCGTCGAGGGCGCCAATCGGCAGAAAACACCGAACGAGATCGCGCTCAACATTCTGCTGGCCGCGTTGACGATCATCTTCATCTTCGCCGTAGCGACCCTGCAGCCCTTGGCCATCTATTCGAAGCTGGACAATCCTGGCGTGCCAGACACCGAGGCGCTCAACGGAAGTGGAGTCACCGGCATCGTCATGGTGTCGCTGCTGGTGTGCCTGATCCCCACCACCATCGGGGCATTGCTGTCGGCCATCGGCATCGCCGGCATGGACCGGCTGGTGCAGCGCAACGTGCTGGCGATGTCCGGACGCGCGGTGGAGGCGGCCGGCGACGTGAACACGCTGCTGCTGGACAAGACCGGCACCATCACACTGGGCAACCGGCAGGCCGCCGCCTTCATCCCGGTCGACGGAGTCTCGCCGGAGGAACTGGCCGACGCCGCGCAATTGTCCAGCCTCGCCGACGAAACACCGGAGGGTCGTTCGGTCGTCGTATTCGCCAAGGAGCACTTCGGGTTACGCGCACGCACCCCGGGTGAACTCGCCCACGCACACTGGGTGACGTTCTCGGCCGCCACGCGGATGTCCGGTGTCGACGTCGACGATCACCAGTTGCGTAAGGGCGCGGCAAGTTCGGTCGCGGAATGGGTACGCGCACAGGGCGGTAAGGTGCCCAGGCAACTCGGGGAGATCGTCGACGGCGTCTCGGCCGGCGGCGGCACCCCCTTGGTCGTCGGTGAATGCCGTGGCGGCGAAGCGACCGTTCTAGGTGTGATCCACCTCAAGGACGTCGTCAAACAGGGCATGCGCGAGCGGTTCGACGAGATGCGCCGGATGGGCATCCGCACCGTGATGATCACCGGCGATAACCCGTTGACCGCCAGGGCGATTGCCGACGAGGCCGGGGTTGACGACTTCCTCGCCGAAGCCACACCAGAGGACAAGCTCGCGCTGATCAAGCGGGAACAGGAAGGCGGCAAGCTGGTCGCGATGACCGGTGACGGCACCAACGACGCGCCGGCGTTGGCTCAGGCCGACGTGGGTGTGGCGATGAATACCGGGACGTCGGCCGCCAAAGAGGCCGGGAACATGGTCGATCTCGACTCCGATCCCACCAAGCTGATCGAAATCGTCGAAATCGGCAAGCAACTGCTGATCACCCGCGGCGCGCTGACCACCTTCTCCATCGCCAACGACATCGCCAAGTACTTCGCGATCATTCCGGCGATGTTCGTCACCCTGTTCCCAGGCCTGGACATGTTGAACGTGATGCGCTTGCACAGCCCGCAATCGGCGATCCTGTCGGCGGTGATCTTCAACGCGATCATCATCGTGGCGCTGATCCCGCTGTCACTGCGGGGTGTGCGGTACAGGCCGAGCAGCGCGTCAAAATTGTTGAGCCGCAACCTCTATGTCTACGGACTCGGAGGGATCGTGGCCCCGTTCATCGGGATCAAGCTGATCGACCTGATCATCCAATTCGTCCCCGGGATGTCCTGACATGAAGTTCTCCAGCTTTCTTCGCATCCATTGGGCCGCAGCGCGCGCGCTGCTGGTGCTGACCGTGATCACCGGACTGGCCTATCCATTGTTCATCTGGCTGGTAGCCCAGATGCCGGGACTGCACACCAAGGCCGAAGGATCCATCGTCACCGCCGGCGGTAAGCCGGTAGGTAGCCGGCTGATCGGTCAGCTGTTCACCGACCCTGCCGGAAACCCGCTGCCGCAGTACTTCCAGAGCCGCCCGTCGGCGGCCGGCAACGGATATGACCCGCTGTCCAGCGGTGCCAGCAACCTCGGACCGGAGAGCATGAGCCTGCTGAATCAGGTGTGCTCGCGCAGCGTGGCGGTGGGCAAGTTCGAACAGGTTGACGGGTCACGGCCGTTCTGCACCGGCGGTGGTGTCGGGGCGGTGCTCGCGGTGATCGGCCCCCGTGATGCCCGCGGTGCCGTGGTCCATCCCACCCGGGTGATCAGCGTGAACGAACCGTGCGAGTCGACGTCGGTGCCCTTCGTGGCCAGCTATGAGGGGGTGCGAGTGGAGTGCGCCAAGAAAGGTGAGGACTACTCACTCGGCCAGATGGTACCGATTCGCGGCGCCGCGCCCGCGGACCCCGTGGTGCCCGCCGACGCGGTGAGCGGCAGTGGCAGCGGATTGGACCCGGATATCTCGGTGGCCTACGCCGACCTTCAGGTGGCGCGGGTGGCCAGAGCCCGCCATGTGAGCCCGCAGCAGGTAAGAGATGTGCTCGCTCAGTACCGCACGGGTCGGTTGCTCGGCTTCGTCGGAGAACCTTGTGTCAACGTCCTGCAGCTCAACCTGCAACTTGACCGCCGATACCCGGTCAACGGTTAGGGTCGCGGAGGATGATGGTTGACGTGACCGACGTCAACCTCGACGAGCACCGGACCAAGCGCGGTGAGCTGCGCATCTATCTCGGCGCGGCACCTGGAGTCGGCAAAACCTACGCGATGCTCGGCGAGGCGCATCGACGGCTGGAGCGCGGCACCGACCTGGTAGCGGCAGTCATCGAAACTCACGGACGGGCGAAAACCGCTGAGCTGCTTAAAGGCATCGAGACGATCCCACCGCGGTTCATCGAATACCGGGGCGGCAGTTTCCCCGAACTCGACGTGCCGGCCGTGCTGGCGCGCCATCCGCATGTCGTCCTGGTCGACGAGCTTGCCCACACCAACACACCGGGCAGCAAGAACGCGAAGCGCTGGCAGGATGTCGAAGAGCTGCTCGACGCCGGCATCACGGTGATCTCCACGGTGAACATTCAGCATCTGGAGAGCTTGAACGACGTCGTCGCGCAAATCACCGGCATCGAGCAGAAAGAAACGATCCCCGATTCGATCGTCCGGCAGGCGTCGCAGGTAGAGCTGATCGACATCACGCCGGAAGCGTTGCGGCGCCGGCTATCCCACGGAAACGTCTATGCGTCGGAGCGCATCGATGCCGCGCTGTCCAACTACTTCCGTCCCGGAAATCTCACCGCGCTGCGGGAATTGGCGTTGCTGTGGCTGGCCGACCAGGTCGACACCGCGCTTGCCAAATACCGCGCGGACAACAAGATCACCGCGACGTGGGAGGCCCGCGAGCGCGTCGTGGTAGCCGTCACGGGTGGTCCGGAGTCAGAGACGTTGGTGCGCAGAGCGTCTCGAATCGCATCGAAGTCCACTGCCGAGCTGATGGTGGTTCATGTGGTGCGCGGTGACGGGCTGGCGGGCCTGTCCGAGACCCGAATGGCCAAGATCCGCGAATTGGCGAACAGCCTGGACGCCTCCCTGCACACCGTCGTCGGTGACGACGTGCCCGGCGCCCTGCTGGATTTCGCGCGCGAGATGAATGCGACGCAGTTGGTGGTCGGCACGTCCCGGCGCCCGCGCTGGGCGCGCATCTTCGATGAGGGCATCGGCCCGGCCATCGTCGAGCATTCCGGCAAGATCGACGTGCACATGGTGACCCACGAGGAATCCAAGCGCGGGGTGCGCACCGCGTCGATTTCACCACGGGAGCGCCGGGTGGCGTCCTGGCTGGCGGCGGTCGTCGTGCCGTCACTGATCTGCGGCATCACGGTGAGCTGGCTGGACCGGTATCTGGACAACGGCGGCGAAAGCGCCCTGTTCTTCGTCGGCGTGCTGCTGGTGGGATTGCTGGGAGGCGTTGCACCCGCTGTGCTTTCGGCCGTGCTGTCCGGCCTGCTGTTGAATTATTTCTTGATCACGCCGCGACACAGCTTCACCATCGCGGAGCCGAACAGCGCGGTCACCGAACTGGTGCTGCTGTTGATCGCGGTGGCGGTCGCGGTACTGGTCGACGGTGCGGCCAAGCGCTCGCGCGAAGCGCGCCGCGCGTCCCAGGAAGCCGAACTGCTGACGTTGTTCGCCGGGTCGGTATTGCGCGGTGCGGACCTGGACACCCTGCTGGAGCGGGTACGCGAAACCTATTCGCAGCGCGCGGTCAGTATGTTGCGCGAAGACACTGTCGACGGGCGCCCGCGCAGCCGTGTGGTCGCGTCGGTGGGCAAGGACGCCTGCGCCACAGTCGATTCCGCCGATACCGCGATCGAGGTCGGAGACGACGAATTCTGGATGCTGCTAGGAGGCCGCAGGCTCGCCGCGCGGGATCGCCGCGTGCTCCACGCCGTGGCGACACAGGCGGCAGGTCTGATCAAGCAACGTGAACTCGCCGACGAAGCCAGCCGCACCGAGGCGATCGTGCGGGCCGACGAGCTGCGTCGTTCCCTGTTGTCGGCGGTCAGCCACGATCTGCGAACGCCGTTGGCGGCGGCCAAGGTTGCGGTCTCAAGCCTGCGCGCCGGAGATGTCGCCTTCTCCGCCGAGGACACCGCCGAACTGCTGGCCACCATCGAGGAGTCCATCGACTCGTTGACGGCACTGGTGGGCAATCTGCTCGATTCGTCCCGGCTGGCAGCCGGTGTGGTCCACCCGAATCTGCAGCGGGTGTACCTGGAGGAAGTGGTGCAGCGCGCGCTGGTCAGTATCGGACGCGGCGCTACCGGCTTCTTTCGTTCCGCGATCGACCGCGTCAAAGTCGACGTCGGCGATGCGGTGGCGATGGCCGATGCCGGTCTGCTGGAACGGGTGCTGGCCAACCTGATCGACAACTCGCTGCGCTACGCACCTGACTGCGTGGTGCGGGTGAACGCGGGCCGGGTCGGCGACCGGGTGCTGATCAATGTCATCGACGAGGGCCCCGGCATCCTGCACGGTGCCGAGGAGCAGATTTTCGAGCCGTTTCAGCGTCTCGGCGATCACGACAACACCACCGGTGTGGGCCTGGGCATGTCGGTGGCACGCGGGTTCGTCGAGGCCATGGGCGGAACGATCTCGGCCGGTGATACTCCCGGCGGCGGACTGACCGTCATGGTGGAGTTGGGTGCGCCATGACGCGGGTACTGGTGATAGACGACGAGCCACACATTCTGCGGGCGCTGAAGATCAATTTGACCGTGCGGGGGTACGAGGTGACCACCGCCTCGACCGGTGCCGGGGCGTTGCGCGCCGCTGCCGAGCATCCGCCTGACGTGGTGATCCTGGATCTGGGGTTGCCGGACATCTCGGGTATCGACGTGCTGGGTGGTTTGCGGGGCTGGCTGTCGGCGCCGGTGATCGTGTTATCGGCGCGCAGTGACTCCGCGGACAAAGTGGAGGCGCTGGATGCGGGCGCCGACGACTACGTGACGAAACCCTTTGGAATGGACGAGTTTCTGGCCCGGTTGCGCGCGGCGGTGCGGCGCAACACGGCGGCGTCCGAGATCGACCAGCCGGTTATCGAGACAGCGGCATTCACCATCGATCTGGCGGCCAAGAAAGTCGTGAAGAACGGCGCGGAGGTGCACTTGACGCCGACCGAGTGGGGGATGCTGGAGGTGCTGGCCCGAAATCGCGGCAAGCTGGTCGGTCGCGAGGAGCTTTTGAAGGAGGTCTGGGGTCCGGGGTATGCGACCGAAACCCATTATCTCCGTGTATATCTGGCGCAGCTGCGGCGCAAGCTCGAGGATGATCCGTCGCATCCCCGGCATCTGCTGACTGAATCCGGTATGGGCTACCGCTTCGAGGCGTGAAGTACCGGCATCTGCGGCACCACGACGACTCCGCGTTAGTCGATCGCTGGGTCTGCTGACGCCTGTAAGTCGTTGGTGTCGACGAACACCAACGTCCCGTCGTCGAGGGCAACGGCCCAGCGCCGACTCGCGTTGACGATCTGTTTGTCACCGATGCAGACGGAGTAGCCGGCAGCTTCTGCGAAATCCTCCACGATGACCCCGCTACATTCCCCGTTACTACCGGGATAGACGCGAACGCGTTCACCCACGCAATATTGACCGCCGTCCATACGTATAAACTTACTGCGCGACGCCCGACTGCGTATACATATCGCGCCGGCGTTTCGCCCCCGGCGCTAAAATGGGGGAAATGCGACAGATTTTTCTTTGCTGAGACTTTTCCGATTCAGGCGTTTCCCAGGTGCTCGTTGTCCGCCACTCCGGTTTCGTCGGAATCATCGACGACGAAGCGTCGCTCTACCATCGGGGTTATCAATCCGGCCAGGTCCGCCGCGACGTCTTGGCCGGTCTCGGGCGGCATCGAGATGTAGCTCAGGCACAGGCGGACGATCGCCCTGGACACGACACTGGCATCGTCGTCGCGGGCGACCGGCCAGGTCTGGTCGAACACCGTCAACAGGCGGGTTGACGCGCGGCTGATGATGGGTGCGCTGTCGATCGTGACAAGTTGCAGCAGATCGGGCTTGGCGACACCGGTCAGCAGCGAGATGATCAGCGGGTCGGCCGCCGACGCGCTGAAGAAGGCCTGAAAGGCCTGCAGAAGCGATTCGTAGGTACTCCCGTTGTTGGCGTCGAGACTGGCCTTGACGGAGTCCACGAGTTGGTCAGCGAGTCGCAGGGCGTAACCCTGCGCCAAGCCCTGCCGGGAGCCGAACTCGTTGTAGATCGTCTGCCGGCTGATACCGGCGGCGCGAGCCACATCCGACAATGTGATGGCGGACCAATCGCGAGTCAACAGCAAGAGCCGCACCGCATCCAGAATCGAGTCGTGCAGCACCGGAGCGCTACCGCGCTGCAGCGCCGTAGCAGAGAGCCTCAACACAATGTCCCCTCGATTCGTGTCTATGTTGAACAAGTCACCTGACGTGAATGCCGAAAACGGATGTGACGCGATTTGAGTAGTGAATTTAGTTTGAGCAATGTCGGCAACCAACGGTACAAGAAGGCACCGCAATCGGGGGATACCGCGGATAGCACTAACAGATTTTTCGTCTAGAATGGTCTGCTTTTGGTACGAAAAAGACATATGCGTCTCAAGTTCGACAAACCGATTTCAATGGACTGCGCGCCGCCGATCCACCCAAGTTTCCGCGCCGGCCCGGCAGCCTATTCGCGGCCAACCGCGAAGTCGTCGCAGCATCCGGCGTTACGCGATCGACAAGACGATCCCGTCCAGGATGTCGTGCTCACTGACCACCAACTCCGATATGCCGGCGCGCGAACCCAATTCCCTCGCCAACTCCTGCACCACGATCGCACCGCCACCGATCACGTCCACCCGGCCCTCGTGCATGGGACCGAGCGCAGCACGCTGCGCCCGGGTCATACCGATCAGCCGGTCGCACACCTGCAGCAGCTCACCAAACGGCACCCGCGAAAGATGAATTGCCGCAGCGTCATAGCCAGTCAGACCCTGCGCCAGCGCCGACAGCGTCGTCATCGTCCCCGCCAGCCCGACCCAGGTGCGCGCCCCCGCCACCGGCACCGCGCGCAAGGCGACGTCGAGCCGCTCACGCACCACTTCGCGGGCCGCCGCGACTTCATCCGCAGCCGGCGGGTCGGAGTGCAGACACCGTTCGGTCAGACGCACGCAACCGATGTCGGCCGAGTAACTCGCCACGATCTCATCGGCCGCCGTGCCGACCACGATTTCCGTCGAACCCCCGCCCAGGTCGACAACGACGAAAGGCGCACCGGCACTGTCCAACTCGCCGACCGCACCCCGGAATGACAGACTGGCCTCCTCGTCGCCGGTGATCACCTCGGCAACCGCCCCTGGAATCACCGCCCCCAGCACCTCGGCGGTCATCGCAAAGAAGACATCGCGATTGGCGGCATCGCGCGTCGCCGAGGTGGCCACCATTCGCACCCGCTCGGCACTGTGCAGACGAAGCAACCCGGCGTAATCGACCAGCGCCGCCCGGGTCCGGGCGATCGCCTCGGGCGCGAACTCCCCCGTCGCGTCGACACCCTGACCCAACCGGACGATGCGCATCTCGCGATGGACATCGCGCAGCCGCTCCCCCTCGACATCGGCGATCAACAACCGAATCGAGTTGGTTCCGCAGTCGATACCAGCCAGTCGCGTCAAAGCCATTGTCTCCCAACTAAAGAAGCCGCAGCACCGGACTCGGCGGCCAGCAGCGCCAACGCTTCGTCACCGAAGGGGTTGACCCCAGGCCCCTTGGCCAGCGAGTGTGCGATCAGCACATGCAGGCATTTGACCCGGTCCGGCATGCCACCGCCGGAGAACGTGGTACCCAAGGGTTCGATCGCATCCCGCTCGGCCAGATACGACTCGTGCGCGCGACGGTACGCGGTGGCCAGATCTGGATCACGGCCCAACCTCTCGGTCATGTCGCGCATGAGCCCCGTCGTTTCCAATCGGCTCGCCGCTGCGGTGAGCACCGGATGCGTCAGGTAGTACAGCGTCGGAAACGGCGTCCCGTCAGGAAGTTTCGGCGCGGTCTTCACCACTCCCGGTTCGCCGTCCAAGCACCGGTAGGCGACTTCGAGCACACCTCGAGGCTCGCGACCCAGCTGACGCGCCACCGCCTCCAGGTCCGCCTGATCAACCACCGGGCGGCGGCGGGTTGGGCGGCGCCTGCTCGGGCGCCGGGCCGGCCGCGGGCGGCAGGTGCGGCGCGTCGGCGATCGTGTGCCACAACGAGGTGTACCAGGGCTCGTTCTTCACCGCACCGCCCACCTCGGCGCCCGGCTGCGGCGCCGCCGCGGACCCGGGCGGCAGCTGAACCTGGAACGGAATGTCCCCGGGCTTGACGAAGCCGAGGCGCTCGCGCGCCTGCGCCGCGACATAGGCCGGATCGGCCAGTTGGCCCTTGCGTTGTTCCAGGTCCGCAATCTGGCGGCGCAGCGCGGCCTCGGTCGCCGACAGTTGCGCCATCTCGGTGCGTTGCGAGAAGTACGTGCGCACCGGGCCGGCAATCGTCAGCGTCAGCACACACACCACCGCGGCCAGGATGGCGGCGCGCCGAGCGGTGAAACCCAGCCGCTGATCCGACCGCTGCTCAACGGATTCGGTGAAGGACCGCTTGATGGGATCCACCACATGCTCGTGCAACGAGCCGGTGGACCGGCTCTCGTCAGGAGCCGTCTGCGCCGGCTTGGAAACCGGCCTCGAAACAGGACTGGCGTAGGACTTCGACGAACCACCGGTCCGACGCGCCCGAGCCGAATCACCCGGCTTCCCCGGCCGTGACGCCGGGGATCGCCGTTTCGGATCAGGCTTGGGAGACAAGCTACTTGGGGTCCGCTCCGTACCGGGGGAACGCCAGGTCGCCGGCATAGCGGGCCGCATCCCCCAGCGCCTCTTCGATCCGCAGCAACTGGTTGTACTTCGCGACCCGTTCACTGCGCGCGGGCGCGCCCGTCTTGATCTGGCCGCTGCCCACCGCCACGGCCAGATCGGCGATGGTCGTGTCCTCCGTCTCGCCGCTGCGGTGGCTCATCATCGTGCGGTATCCGCTGTGGTGCGCCAGGGCGACCGCGTCCAGCGTCTCGGTCAGTGTCCCGATCTGATTCACCTTGACCAGCAACGCATTTGCCGCACCGCGTTCGATGCCTTCTTCGAGGCGCTCGGGATTGGTGACGAACAGGTCGTCGCCGACGATCTGCACCCGGTCACCGATACCGGCCGTCAGCGCGGTCCAACCGTCCCAATCATCCTCGGACAGCGGGTCTTCGATGGACACCAGCGGGTAGGCGTTGAGCAGCCCGGCGTAGAACTCCGTCATCTCATCGGCCGTCCGGGTCGAGCCCTCGAAGCTGTATCCAGTGCCCTCGGTGTAGAACTCGGTTGCCGCCACATCGAGCGCCAGCGCGACATCCACACCGAGTTTGAAGCCGGCCGACTCGATGGCGCGGCTGATCAAATCGAGGGCTGCGGTGGTGCCGGCGACGTCCGGGGCGAAACCACCCTCGTCGCCCAGCCCCGTGGACAGCCCCTCCTTCTTCAGCACCGACTTGAGCGCGTGGTACACCTCGGCGCCCCAGCGCAGCGACTCGCTGAAGCTGGGGGCGCCGATGGGCGCCACCATGAACTCCTGGACGTCGACGCCGGTGTCGGCGTGCGCGCCGCCGTTGACGATGTTCATCATCGGCACCGGCAGGATGTGGGCGTTCGGTCCGCCCAGGTACCGAAACAGCGGCAGCGCCGCCGAGTCGGCCGCCGCCTTGGCGACGGCCAGCGAGATGCCGAGGATTGCATTAGCCCCCAGCCGGGACTTGTCGGGGGTGCCGTCGAGGTCGACCAGCGCCTGGTCGACCAACCGCTGGTCGTCGGCGTTCAGACCGATGACCGCCGGCCCGATCTCGTCCAGCACCGCCTGAACGGCCTTCTTCACCCCCTTGCCGCCGTACCGGTCACCGCCGTCGCGCAATTCGACCGCCTCGTGCTCGCCGGTCGACGCGCCCGACGGCACCGCCGCACGGGCGAATGTTCCGTCGATCAGCGCGACCTCGACCTCGACGGTCGGGTTGCCGCGGGAGTCGAGGATCTCGCGGGCTCCGACCTGCTCGATAATCGGCACTGGGTTCTCCTTTGCGCTCTTGGCTCTGTTCAGGCCCCCGGCGGTACATCTTTCTACAGCGGATGACCCGCCGCATAGGCGGTTGCCCAGTCCCGTACCGCCCGCGCGTAAACGCCGGAGTTGTTGTAGGCCCGCAACGCGTTGATCCAGCCGCGCGCAGTCGAGAGATCCTTTCCGCGCCAACACAAATATCCAGCGGCCGACAATGCGGCGTCATCGATGTTGTCCGGGCTGGCGGTGCCGTCGTTGTTGGCGTCGACCCCGTACAGTTTCCAGGTCTCGGAGATGAACTGCATCGGCCCCATCGCGCGCTCCAAGCCGTTGTCCCCGTCGAGCAGGCTGCCGTCGTTGTCGACGATGCGCAGGTTGCCGCCGCTGCCGTCGAGCAGGACACCCCGGATCGGCGGTCTGACGTCACCGTTGGGCGCTATCGTCGCGCCACGGTAGGTGCCGTTATGGCTCTCCACCTGCCCGATGCCCGCCAGCGTCGTCCAGGCGATGTGGCACTTCGGGTTCTCCACCTCGGCGACGCGCGCGGCGTAGGCGTAGGCCTCCAGCGCGACGACCGGCATCTCGAGCGCCGGAGCCCGCGCCTCGGCCCATTCCCGCAACTGGTCGGCGGGGCGCCCGACGGCGTGGGTGTCCACCGGCGGCACCGGATCGCCGGCCGGGGGCGGCACGCCCTCCGGGATGAACAGGCTGAGTTGCCAGGTGCAACTTGACGCCAACAGCATCGCGGTCGCCCCTATCACGGCGACCGCGCGCAACCAGCGTCTCGGCGACACAGACTCTCCCTGTCGATCTCCCTATCGGGGCCCCTCACCCATTTCGGCCTAGCTCATCGTCCCATGAGTCGCGGGAGTGCCCCGCTCGCCGAACCGTCCAGCACACAAAATTCCCGCCGGCTATCGACCCGCGAACTGGCTGTTTGTGCAGCCTCTCTGAGTTGTCGCAAACCTGTGAGTCAGCGCCGTCCCTTGCGCTTTTTGGGCCGGGACTCCTTGGGTTCTTCGGGCAGGTCACCCGGCACCTCGGAGCCGACCTCCAAGACATGCTCGGGCTCCGCCTCCTCGAGAGCCGGCCCGTCGGACGGCCAGTGCGCCCGCCACTCCTCCTCGGTGACGAAGCCCAACGGCGTCATGTCGAGTTCTTCGGCGATACTGTCGCCGCGGCGGGTGACGGCAATCGACTTCTCGACACCGCGAACCGTTTCGACGAAGTCCAACACGGCTGCGCGCAGCGTGTTCTCCGCGTCGACATCGGCCGAGAGCGTGATCGCGGTGAGCTCGGTGGGAATGAATTCGGCGGGCAGGCCGGCTTGACACACCCGCTGAATGACCTTCTGCGCCAGCGCCAATGCCGGCTGACCGGTGTGGACGTCGTCCAGCACCGAGTTGCGCGACTTCTGTGAGCGCTCGGCGGCCTTGGCCTCTTCCCACTTGGCCAGCTGATCCTGCAGCGAAATCTCTTCGCCGGCAAGCACTCCCGGCACCCGGTTGCCGAGTTTGCGCATCAGCGTGTCGGCGACGTCGTCGATGCTGAAGGGAAGCAACGCGGCATCCTCGGCGATGCGCGAGTGGAAAAGCACCTGCAACAACAAGTCACCGAGTTCTTCACGCAGTTGGTCGACGTTGCCGCTGTGCACCGCGTCCAACAGCTCGTAGGTCTCTTCCAGCAGGTACCGGCGCAGCGAGTCGTGGGTTTGTTCACTTTCCCAGGGCCCGGCGGTGCGCAGTTTGTCCATCATGGCGACGGCGTCGATCAGTCGTTCGCCGCGCTGACGTTCCGGGGCCGCGATCAGCCGGGCCCCGGCGGCCAGGCGGGCGGTGACCGCGGGATGGTTGGGGTCCGACGACAACAGCACCGGCGCGTCCTCGCCGGTGTAGGCCGGGTGCGCGTCCGGCAGCGACCAGGGCACCGCGATCGGCATCTCTTCGGTGTACTGCACGGGTCCGGAAAGCAGCTCGATGGCTTCCACCGGCACCAGCGCCGGGCGCCGGGGGTCGACCAGGACGACAATCATCAGGCCCGTTCCTTCCCCGTGTTCGTCATACCAACATCTTGCTGCGGTTTCCCGGCCAGCGCAGTCACCAAATCGGCAACCATCTGCACCAGCTCGACATCGCGGATGTGCCCGGCGCCGATACCGCCCGCACGCGGTATGGGAACCTGCACCGTCGACGTCGTCGCACGGTAGCGGCCGCCCGGGTACATGCGCGCCAGGCGAACCTGCGCGGAGTCCGGCAGCGTCAACGGGGACAGCCGAACCGTTGTCGCCGAAACGGCACTGACCTCGGTGATGCCCGAGGCCTTGCACAGCAACCGCAGCCGCGCCACGGCCACCAGTCGCTCGGCGGGCTCGGGCAATGGACCGTAGCGGTCCACGAGCTCTTCGATAACGGCGGCGATATCGCTGTCGGACGAGGCGGAGGCCAGCCGGCGGTACCCCTCCAGCCGGAGCCGGTCGCTGGAGATGTAGTCCGGCGGTAGGTGCGCATCGACCGGCAGGTCGATGCGCACATCCTTGGTCTCCTCCGGCGTGGTCACCGTCTGCCCGTCGGCCGCGGCGCGGTAAGCCTCCACTGCCTCACCGACCAGCCGGACGTACAGGTCGAAACCGACCCCGGCGACGTGCCCGGACTGCTCGACGCCGAGCACGTTGCCCGCGCCACGAATCTCCAGGTCCTTGAGCGCCACTGCCATGCCGGCGCCCAATTCGTTGTTCTGGGCGATCGTCGCCAACCGGTCGTAGGCCGTCTCGGTCAGCGGCGCGTTCGGCGGGTAGAGGAAGTACGCGTAGCCGCGCTCGCGACTGCGGCCCACCCGCCCGCGCAACTGATGCAGCTGGGACAGGCCGAAGGTGTCGGCGCGCTCGACGATCAGCGTGTTGGCGTTGGAGATGTCCAGTCCGGTTTCCACGATCGTGGTGCACACCAGGATGTCGTATTCGCGGTTCCAGAAGCCCTGCACGGTGCGTTCCAGCAGTTCTTCGGGCATCTGTCCGTGGGCGACGACCACGCGCGCCTCAGGAACCAGCTCGCGGACGTGGGCGGCGGCCCGGTCGATGGAGCTCACCCGGTTGTGCACGTAGAAGGCCTGCCCGTCGCGCAGCAACTCGCGTCGCAGGGCGGCGGCGATCTGCTTGTCGTCGTGCGGGCCGACGTAGGTCAGCACCGGGTAGCGCTCTTCGGGCGGGGTCAGGATCGTCGACATCTCGCGGATGCCGGCCAGGCTCATCTCGAGCGTGCGCGGGATCGGCGTGGCGCTCATCGTCAGCACGTCGACGTGGCTGCGCAGCGCCTTGATGTGTTCCTTGTGCTCGACGCCGAAGCGCTGCTCCTCGTCGACGACCACCAGACCGAGGTCCTTCCAGCGCACCCCAGTCTGCAGCAGCCGGTGGGTACCGATCACCACGTCGACCGAGCCGTCGGCCATGCCCTCGATCACCTTGCGGGACTCAGCGGGGTCGGTGAAACGGGACAGCCCCTTGACCGTCACCGGGAAGCCGGCCATCCGGTCGGTGAAGGTCTGCAGATGCTGATCGGCCAGCAACGTGGTCGGCACCAGTACGGCGACCTGTTTGCCGTCCTGAACCGCCTTGAACGCCGCCCGCACCGCGATCTCGGTCTTGCCGTAGCCGACGTCGCCGCAGATCACCCGGTCCATCGGGATCGCCTTCTCCATGTCGGACTTGACCTCGGTGATCGCGGTGAGCTGGTCCATGGTCTCGGTGAAGCCGAACGCGTCCTCCATCTCGGCCTGCCAGGGTGTGTCCGGCGCGAACGCGTGTCCCGGGCTGGCCTGCCGCTTGGCGTACAGCGCCACCAACTCACCGGCGATCTCACGCACCGCGCGGCGGGCTTTGGTCTTCGTGTTGGTCCAGTCGCTGCCGCCGAGTTTGCTCAGCGCCGGCGCCTGCCCGCCCACGTAGCGCGACAACTGGTCGAGTGAGTCCATCGGGACGTACAGCTTGTCGGAACCCCCACCCCTTTTGGAGGACGCGTACTCCAGCACCAGGTACTCCCGACGCGCCCCACCTACCGTGCGTTCCACCATTTCCACGAACCGCCCGATGCCGTGCTGATCGTGAACCACCAGGTCACCGGCCTGAAGCGCCAGCGGATCGACGGTGTTGCGCCGCTTGGCAGCGAGCCGTTTGCCCTCACTGGCGGTGGCCCGGCTGCCCGTCAGGTCGGCCTCGGTGATGACGACCAGGTTGGCGCCCGCGATGACGACCCCGTCGTGCAGCGGACCGCGCAGGACGCCGACGACTCCGGACTTGGGCGTCTGGCCCGGGTCCAGCATGCCGGCGGGGATGTCGGACTCGGCCAGCCGCTCGACCATGCGGTGCGCGGTCCCGGTGCCGGGCGCCACCATCGCCGCGTAGCCACCGGTGGCGACGTGCGCGCGCAGCATGGCGAAGATTCCGTCGATATCGTGCTGGTGCCCGCGTGCCGACGGGGCGGACCTGATGTCGAGTTCGAGCGCCGACTCATCGGACAGCTGGCTCAGCGTCCACCACGGATGGCCGGCCGCGCGGGCCGCCTCCCGCGCCTCGTCGAGTTCGGCGAAGCCCGAACCGCCCAGCTGTTCGACGTCGACCGGCGCATCGGTGCCCAGGGCCGCGACCGACCAGGACGCTTCCAGGAACTCCCGGCCCGTCTTGATCAGGTCGGCGGCGCGCGTCCGCACCTTTTCCGGATCGCAGATGAGCACCGGGGTTCCCTCGGCCAGCTGATCGGTGAGCAGCGTATGGGCCCCGTCGTTCGAGGGTTGCAACACAGATTGCAGCGCCTCCATGCCGTCGACCGGGATGCCTTCGGCCAGCTTGGCCAGCATGTCGATGATGCTGCCGGTGACCGTGTTCTCCGACGCCGGATGTTTGCCGGCCAGCTCGGCAGCGCGGGCCCGGACATCGTCGGTGAGCAGCAGCTCGCGGCATGCGACGGCTACTAACGTGTCGACGTCGATCTCCGGGATCGAGCGCTGGTCGGCGACCGAGAACATCCGCATCTCGGTGATCTCGTCACCCCAGAATTCGATGCGCACGGGGTGCTCGGCGGTCGGGGCGAAGATGTCCAGAATGCCGCCGCGCACGGCGAACTCACCGCGCCGTCCGACCATGTCGACGCGCGTATAGGCCAGATCGACCAGGCGTTGGACGAGGTCCTCGAACGGAATCTCGTCGCCGACCGTCAGAGTCAGCGGCTCCTGGCGGCCCAGCTGTGGCGCCATCGGCTGCAGCAGGGAACGGACAGCGGTCACCACGACGCGCAGTGGTGGGCCAAGCCGGGCATCATCGGGATGGGCCAGCCGGCGCAGCACCATCATCCGGGTGCCGACGGTGTCGATGCCGGGCGAAAGCCGCTCGTGCGGCAGCGTCTCCCAGGACGGAAAAACCGCAACCGCGTCGCCGAGCACGCCGCGCAGTTCGGCGCTCAGGTCGTCGGCTTCCCGACCCGTAGCGGTGACCACCAGAAGCGGCCCCTGCCGGGCCAGCGCAGCAGCGACGTAGAGGCGCGCGCTCGCGGGCCCGACCAGCGGCAATTGTTCAGGTCGATCGGAGGCGCGCTCGATCAGCTGTTGAAATGTCGGCGCGGTGAGCGCCAATTCGACGAGCCCCGCGATCGGGGTATCTGGGCTCGCAGTCCCCGGTGCGGTCATGGTGTGCACCATTCTAGGGCGCTGCAATTCGTCAATATTGAGCCCGGTTCCGTCAAGAAAGCGTTAGGAAAGCACCGCTCGTGCCGGCATCGGCGCAGTTTAAAGGCATGACACTGCTGCACATGCTGCCCTTGGCCGGCCGGGCAGCC
Source organism: Mycobacterium sp. Z3061 (assembly GCF_031583025.1). Taxonomy (NCBI): domain Bacteria; kingdom Bacillati; phylum Actinomycetota; class Actinomycetes; order Mycobacteriales; family Mycobacteriaceae; genus Mycobacterium; species Mycobacterium pumcae. The sequence goes on from NZ_CP134062.1 coordinate 5,525,029, forward strand.
CCGCGAATTCTGGGCCGTGCAATCGAGCCGGCGACCGCCATTTGTGACGAAGCTGACTTCCGGGATCGTGCCCGCCGCGGCCGTCGAGCCTTCCGTGATGTCGAGATGGTCTACCCGGGAAAGTCGCTTTCGGCCGCGGCGGTGGCCCGCTGGGTGCGCGACAAAAGACTCGGCGTCGACGTCTGCTCGTCCAACGAACTGGCGGTCGCCCTATCCAGTGGAATCGACCCCGCCCACGTCATGGTGCACGTGAACGCGATGTCCCTTGACGAGCTGGGCGGCGCGGCGGCCGCCGGGGTGGGCCGCATCGTTGTCGACGACCCGCTGGAAGTCGGCTACCTGGCCAATCTGGTGCGACACCAACGCGTGCTCATCCAGGTCATTCCGGATGTCGACATCCACGGGCAACGCGGTGCAGGGATCAGTGACCAGGAGTTCGGGTTCACTATGGCTGGCGATCACGCCGCCGACGGCGTCCGGTGGGTGCTCGCGCACCGCACTCTCGACCTGGTCGGGATGCACTGCCATATCGCCGACCCGGCCCTGTGCGGCGAAGCGATTCGGCGGATGGTCGCCGCAATGGCCGACGTGCGCGCCCATCACGGCGTCATCCTCACCGAACTCAGCCTCGGCGGTGTGCGTTGCGGCGATCCCCGCGAGCTGGCCGGGATCATCGAGGATGCGCTCGACGACGGCTGCGCGGCCGAGCATTTCCCCCGGCCCGCCGTCGTCGTCGAGGTGCCGGCAGGTGATTACCAGGGCATCGTGGCCCAGGAGTAGAAAGCTCCGGTGCCTACGTCGTGGACGCCGTAGGAGTCCCAGTAATAGTCGTGGCAGACGCTGCCGTCCCACGGCACCGGGCGTCCCGCCGGGTTGGGGTCACCGGGGCACCAGGTGGTGCAGGCCTGCAGACGCGGGCAGTTGCCCTGCTCGGCGTGCGCGGGCGGCGAGAGCATCAAGCCCACGGAAACCAGCAGGGTGATTGCGAGACCGGTCAGAGCGTTGGACAGCGCGGGTAGCAGGGAACGCATGATGAGCCTTTCGTTCGGGTTCTGGTGCATAAGTGCACACGGCTCGGGCTGCTACCGATCACAACAGCTGACGCTTGCGAAGTTCTTGCACGCGCGCGCTGCTACTCGTCCTGCAGTTGCGGGTCGGCCTCCAGGTGGGTGAGGCCATTCCACATCAGATTGACCAGGTGCGCGGCCACAACTTCCTTTTTTGGCTCCCGGGTGTCCAGCCACCACTGGGCCGTCATCGACACCGAACCCACCAGCGCCTGGGCGTAGAGCGGCGCCAGGTCGGGATCCAGTCCGCGGCGGGCGAAGTCCCCGGCGAGGATGGAGCTGACCTGGCTGACGGCGTCGTTGAGCAGGCTGGAGTAGGTGCCCGAGCTGATCGCTGCGGGCGAGTCGCGGAGCATGATGCGGAACCCGTCGGTGCGTTCCTCGACGTAGGTGAGCAATGCCAGCGCGACCCGCTCGACGCGCACTCGGGACCGGTTGTTGGTCAGCGACGAGGTGATGCCGTCCAGCAATGCCGACATCTCCCGGTCCACGACGACGGCGTAGAGGCCTTCCTTGCCGCCGAAATGCTCGTAGACGACGGGCTTCGAGACATTGGCGCGCTGGGCGATCTCCTCGATCGACGTGCCTTCGTAGCCGCGTTCGGCGAACAGCGAGCGGGCGATGCCGATGAGTTGGCGCCGACGCTCGCTACCGGTCATCCGGGCGCGCGGCGCCCGCACTTCTTTGTCCGGGCCCTTATCCGGTTGCGCCACGTGCTCAGAGTATCGGGGTGCTGACCGATCGAGTGTGTGCTCAGCGCGTTGCGTGTGCGTCCACCACGCGGAATTCGCGATTCGTCCGCGGTGGCCGCAATGTCAGAGCAGTGGACGCACACTCGAGCGGCCTGCATCGTCGGCAGACTAAAGTCTCAGAAGCGATCCGTCGTGGTGTAATCGGCAGCACCTCTGATTTTGGTTCAGATAGTTCAGGTTCGAGTCCTGGCGACGGAGCTCTGCTTATATGCCGCTTTTTGCCGCGAGCGTGCACTCAATGCCACTCTTAACGGCGTGTCGGCGTGCAAGTGTGCACGCTCGCCAGGCGAAACTTGAGGAGAGTTGATGAGTTTTCGTGGTGACACCGCGGTTCTGGTCCTCGCGGCCGGGCCCGGCACCCGGATGCGGTCAGACACCCCCAAAGTGCTGCACGCCCTCGGCGGCCGCAGCATGCTCTCCCATTCCCTGCACGCGATGACCAAACTCGCGCCTCAGCATCTCGTCGTGGTGCTGGGTCACGACCACGAGCGCATCTCACCGCTGGTCGCTGAGCTGGCCGACAGCCTGGGCCGCACCATCGACGTCGCGCTGCAGGACAAACCGCAGGGAACCGGCCATGCGGTGTTGTGCGGCCTATCCGCCCTGCCTGAGGACTACGCCGGGATCGTCGTCGTCGCCGCGGGTGACACCCCGTTGCTGGACGCCGACACCCTGGCCGACCTCATCGCCACCCACAGATCCGCCGGGGCGGCCGTCACCGTCCTCACCACCACGCTCGATGACCCACACGGCTACGGCCGCATCCTGCGCACCCAGGACAACGAAGTGATGGCCATCGTCGAGCAGACCGACGCGACGCCCTCGCAGCGCGGGATCCGCGAGGTCAACACCGGCGTCTACGCCTTCGACATCGCGGCGCTGAAGTCCGCGCTGAGCCGGCTCAGCTCCAACAACGCCCAGCAGGAGCTCTACCTCACCGACGTCATCGCGATCCTGCGCCGCGACGGCCACACCGTCAGCGCCCAGCACATCGACGACAGTGCCGTGGTCGCGGGCGTCAACAATCGGGTCCAGCTCGCCGAGCTGGGCGCGGAGCTCAACCGCCGGATCGTCGCGGCTCACCAGCTGGCCGGCGTCACCGTGATCGATCCGGCGACGACCTGGATCGACGTCGACGTGACCATCGGCCGCGACACGGTGATCTACCCGGGCACGCAGCTACTGGGCCGCACTCAGATCGGCGGCCACTGCACCGTCGGGCCCGACACCACGCTGAACGACGTGAGCGTCGGCGACAACGCCACCGTCTGCCGCACGCACGGCGCGTCGGCGACCATCGGCGCCGGCGCCACGGTCGGCCCCTTCACCTTCCTGCGGCCCGGAACCGTGCTGGGCGTCGAAGGCAAGCTGGGCGCCTTCGTCGAGACCAAGAACGCCACGATCGGCGCCGGGACCAAGGTGCCGCACCTGACCTACGTCGGCGACGCCGACATCGGCGAACACAGCAACATCGGCGCGTCCAGCGTGTTCGTCAACTACGACGGCACCAACAAGAGCCGCACCACCATCGGCTCGCACGTGCGCACCGGCTCGGACACCATGTTCGTCGCCCCGGTGACCGTCGGCGACGGCGCCTACACCGGAGCCGGGACCGTCGTACGCGAGGACGTCCCGCCGGGCGCCCTGGCGGTCTCGGCCGGCCCGCAGCGCAACATCGAGAACTGGGTACAGCGCAAGCGGCCCGGCACAGCGGCGGCCGAAGCCGCCGAGCGGGCCACCCGCAACTCCGCAGCCAGTGAGACACCGTGATTTCGCTTTTCGGTAACCCGGCTACGATGGGGCGTTCCTTTTCTTTCGATCCCGACACGGCGAGGGCAGCCCGGTGAGCCACGACTGGACCGATAACCGCAAAAATCTGATGCTCTTCAGCGGCCGGGCCCACCCGGAGCTGGCCGAGCAGGTAGCCAAAGAGCTCGACGTCCACGTCACCGCGCAGACTGCCCGGGATTTCGCCAACGGCGAGATCTTCGTGCGGTTCCAGGAGTCGGTCCGCGGCTGCGACGCGTTCGTGCTGCAGTCCTGCCCGATGCCGGTCAATCAGTGGCTCATGGAGCAGCTGATCATGATCGACGCGCTCAAGCGGGGCAGCGCCAAGCGGATCACCGCCGTCATGCCGTTCTACCCCTATGCCCGCCAGGACAAGAAGCACCGCGGCCGCGAACCGATTTCGGCGCGCCTGGTGGCCGACCTGCTCAAGACCGCCGGCGCCGACCGGATCGTGACCGTCGACCTGCACACCGATCAGATCCAGGGCTTCTTCGACGGGCCCGTGGACCACATGCGCGGCCAGAACCTGCTCACCGGATACATCCGGGACAACTACCCCGACGGCAACATGGTCGTGGTCTCCCCCGACTCCGGCCGGGTACGCATCGCCGAGAAGTGGGCCGACGCCCTGGGCGGCGTGCCGCTGGCCTTCATCCACAAGACCCGCGACCCGCGGGTGCCCAACCAGGTGGTGTCCAACCGCGTGGTCGGCGAGGTGGCCGGACGCACCTGTGTGCTGATCGACGACATGATCGACACCGGCGGCACCATCGCCGGCGCCGTGAAGCTGTTGCACAACGACGGCGCCAAGGACGTGATCATCGCGGCCACCCATGGCGTGCTGTCCGACCCGGCCGCCGAACGACTGGCCTCCTGCGGCGCCCGCGAGGTGATCGTGACGAACACCCTGCCCATCGGTGAGGAGAAGCGTTTCCCGCAGCTCACCGTGCTGTCCATCGCGCCGCTGCTGGCCAGCACCATCCGCGCGGTCTTCGAAAACGGCTCGGTCACAGGACTGTTCGACGGGGACGCCTAGATGGGCGAGGCCGTCATCTACCACAACCCCAAATGCAGCACCTCGCGCAAGACGCTCGAGTTGTTGCGGGACAACGGTATTGACCCGACGGTGATCCAGTACTTGAAGACACCGCCCTCGCGGGACGAGTTGGTGCGCATGATCCGCGACGCGGGCATCGAGGTGCGGGCCGCGGTGCGCAAACGCGAATCGCTCTACACCGAACTGAACCTTGCCGACGCCACCGACGACGAGTTGCTGGACGCCATGGCGGCCCACCCGATATTGATCGAACGGCCATTCGTGGTGACTGCGAAAGGCACCCGGTTGGCTCGCCCGATCGACGGGGTACGCGAGATTCTGTGACTGTCAAGGCGATACGCGCGTGCATGGCATCTGTCGGGATGGCCACGTTGACGCTCACGGCTGCGTGCGGACCGAAAGCTGCTGATTATCAGTCGATCTGGACGACACCGTCATCGGCGACCAGTACCTCACCGAAACCCACCGAGCCTCCGGTTCCGCTGTCGAAGTATCTGGAAGGTGAAGGCGTCCTGGGCGATCCGGTGCTGCCCAGCGACCTGACCGACATGGTCGTGTCGATCCCGACGCCACCGGGCTGGAAACCGCGCGCCGTCGACTCTAAGACCAGCCCGAAAGCGGTGATGATCTCCAAAGGCGACAGCTATCCGGCAGCGATGCTGGTGGTGTTCAAGCTGCGCGGCGAATTCAATCCCACCGAGGCGATCAAGCACGCCAACACCGACCTGCCGGACAGTTTCCACCAACTCGACGCCTCGACCGCCGACTACAACGGCTTCCCGTCGTCGATGGTCCAGGGCACGTACGAGCTGAAGGGCGCGCGGATGCGCAGCTGGAACCGGGTGGTGATGCCCACCGGCCCGGCGCCGGACAACCAGCGGTACCTGGTGCAACTGATCATCACCAGTCTGGCCGAACAGGCCGTCTCGGAGAGCAACGATGTCGAGACGATCATCCGGGGGTTCGTGGTCGCCCGGAAATAGCCGCGAGCAGACGCAAACTCGCCCATCGCTGGCCACAATTGGGCGACTTTGCGTCTGCTCGCCAGATCAAGCGTGCCGCAATACTTCCTGCACCAGCTGCACACGCGAAGTCAGGCCGAGCTTGGCGTAGGCGTGCCGGAGATGGCTCTGCACCGTACGCGGTGACACGAACAACCGCGCGCCGATGTCCTTGTTGCCCAGACCTTCTGCAACCAACCGTGCCACGTCGAGCTCCATCGGCGTCAGCGCGCCCCAGCCGCTGGCGGGACGCTTCCGTTCGCCGCGTCCCCGCTGGGCGTACGCGATCGCTTCCTCGATGGACAGCGCCGCGCCTTCGGCCCATGCATCACCGAATGCGCTGTCCCCCAATACCTCACGGACGGCGGCAACGGCGGCCTCGTAGCCGGCTTGATACATCGGATAGCGGGCGTGCCCCTTGCGCTGCCGAATACCGTGCGCCGCGCCCAACAGTCGAGCCGCATACGCGGCATTGCCTTCGTCAGCCGCGAGACGTGCCAGGCATTCCAGGGTGTCGGCCACCTTCATGTATCCCTGCGTCTGGGCCGCTATCGTCAGCGCGTCGTGGACGTCGCGCTCGGCCTGTTCGGGCTCGCCCTGGGCAGCTGCGATGAAAGCGCGCACGGTCAGCGCAGTCATCTTGAAAATGCCGGGCACCATGGCGATGCACTCGTCGACCCAGTGTCGTGCGGCGACGAGATCACCGCATGCGAGAAGCGCCTCCGCCAGCGGGGCGACGCTGCGGGTGAACGCTTCGCGGTCTGGAACGCTGTGCCGCAAGGCTTCCTGGGCTGCCTGCCTCGCCGCCTCGGCGTCACCGCCGGCCAGGGCGGCGTGCGCAATCGCCCCGTTCACCGTGTCCTCGGTCATCCCACCCACACTGTCCGAGGCGGCCAGCGCGGCCAGCGCGGCGGAATGTGCGGCAGCCACCTGCCCGTGGAACGCAAGGGTTCCGCTGAGGCAGACCTGCCCGAAGATCGTCGCCGACGGGTCGGCCGCCGCTTCGGCCTCCGCGACCACGGAGCGAAGGACTTCGATAGCCTCGTCGAGGTCACCGTGGAACCACAACCCGCATCCCAGCCAGGCCCGGTTGTTTCGCGAAAAGAAGCCGTCGCCCAGTGCATCGGCGAGATCACGTCCCGCTTCGGCCGCCGCGACTGCCGCCAGAGGTTCTCCGGCGACGACGGCCGCGGTCGCCTGATAGCTGAAGATCGGCATGAGGCTCCACTCTTCGCCTGCGGCGCGAGCCAATTCGATCGCTTCGGTGAAGTGGGCCTGTGCGACCTCGGCGTTGTAGAAAGTCGCAGTGCCGCACGCACCGAGCGCCCGGGCCAGCAGCGCCGGGTCATCGAGTTTGCGGGCGACCTCGAGCGCCTCCTGTGCCAGGTCGGTGTGACCGTGTGCGCCCGCCCAGCCCGCGATCGCGCACTGGTCGGCAACAGCGCGCACCCAGACGCCAGGCGCAATTTCCTCCGGCCGACGGTCGGTCAGGACCGCATCGAACGCCGCCAGCGCTTCGCGGAAGATTCCGGTGCGAAGCCAGAATTCCTGCAATGATGACGCCAGACGTAATGCCGATTCACGGTCGCCACTGTCCAGGCTCCACGCGAATGCCGCTCGCAGATTGTCGCTTTCGGCCCGCGCCCAAGCCAGGAGCCGCTCCACGCCGGCGAGGCCCTGCGACGCCAATTCCGTTGCCGTTGCGGTGTAGTAGTCACGGTGCCGGGTGCGTGTCTCCTCGGCCTCACCCGACTCACCCAGTTTTTCCTGCGCGTACTGACGCACCGTCTCCAGCAACGAATACCGCATCCCGCCGTCATTGCTTGTTTCGAGGGCAACCACCAGCGACTTGTCCACCAACAGGCTGAGCTGGTCCAGAAGTTGATAGCTCTCCATCTCAGTGCAGGCACCGATCGCCTGTGCCGCCTCGAGATCGAACCCTCCGGTGAACACGGCAAGCCGGCGGAACAAGACCCGTTCCGGATCGGTCAGGAGCGCATGGGACCAATCCACCGATGCCCGCAGTGTCTGCTGTCGTCGCACCGCGGTGCGCGCACCGCCGGTCAGCAACCGGAACCTGTCATGAAGAGAGCTGCCGATCTGTTGCAAAGACAGTGCCCGGATGCGTGCGGCGGCAAGCTCGATCGCCAGCGGCATACCGTCGAGGCGCTCGCAGATCTCTCTGATGAGGGCCGTATTTCCTTCATTGACAACGAAATCCGGACGAGCTTGACGAGCGCGGTCGGCGAACAATTCGACGGCCTCACCGGCAAGCGAAAGCGACGGCACGCGCCAGGTCAGCTCCCCGGGCACACCGAGCGGCTCCCGGCTGGTGGAAAGGATCGTCAATTGCGGGCAGCAACCCAGCAACTCGACCACCATGTCTCCGCAGGCGTCGAGAAGGTGCTCGCAGTTGTCCAGCACCAACAACATGGACTTCTCGCCGAGGAACCGAACCAGTAACTCCATCGTGGAGCGCCCGGGTTGATCGGGCAGCCCCAGGGTGCGTGCAACCGTCAACGGCGCGACCGCGGCGTTCGTGATCGGCGCCAGGTCCACATACCGGATGCCGTCCGGGAATTCGGGATTCAGCAGCGAGGAGACCTCGACGGCCAGCCGCGTCTTGCCGACACCCCCGGCCCCGGTCAGGGTGACCAGCCGGTTGCTGATGACCAGCTGCCGCACGTCCGACATCTGCGTCTGACGTCCGACGAAACTGGTCAGCTGCGCCGGCAGATTGTGCGACGCGATCTCCGTGCGTACCCGCAGCGGCGGAAAGTCGTTGCGCAGATCCGGATGACACAGCTGCATCACCCGCTCAGGACGCGGCACACCCCGCAACGGATAGCTACCCAGATCGCTCAACCACACCCCCTCGGGCAACCGATCCACCACCAACGATTCGGTCACTCCCGACAACACCGTCTGCCCACCATGGGCCAGATCACGGATCCGGGCCGTTCGGTTGATCGTCGGCCCCGCGTAATTCCCCTCATCGCGCAACTGAATCTCACCGGTGTGCAATCCGATCCGAATCCGGATCGGCGCCAACGGCGCCCGCTGCAACGCCACCGCACACGCCACCGCATCCGAAGCACGCGCGAACGCGGCCACGAAACTGTCACCCTCACCCTGCTCCACCGGACGCACCCCGCCACAGGCGGCCACCGCCTCGTCCACCGTCCGGTTCAACAACCCCAGCGCAGCCGTCATCTGCTCAGGCTGGGTCTCCCACAACGCCGTCGAACCCTCGACATCAGCCAACAGCAACGTCACCGTCCCCGTCGGCAACAACTCACTCACACCCAACTCACCCCAGGTCAGCGCCGGCATCTCCGCATGTTGGCTCATGCTAGCCAGCATCACGCCCAACGCCGCCCACTACATCCGCCAGAAGGCGCAATTCCCGGGGGGAACTATTCAGGGGGTGGGCCGCAGAGCGATCACCGGAATCGGTCGCGATGTCTTCTTCTGGTACTCGACATAACGGTTGGCGTTGTTCTTGTTGACGATTTTCCACAGCCGCGCGTAGTCGAGGCTGTCGGGCAACACGGGGTGGGCGGTGACTGCAAAACGCCTTGAGCCGACGTTGATCTCGACCTCGGGATTCGCCTTTAAGTTGTGATACCAACCGGGAGCTTTGGGATAGCCGGCTTTCGATGCCACGACCAGGTAATCGTCGCCATCTTTGGCGTAGGTCAGCGTGTTCGTGCGCGCCTTACCCGTCTTGGCACCAACCGTGTGCAGGAGCAGGTTGGGTGGCATGCCCGGCACCCGGTGCCCGATCCGGCCATTCGTCGCCTGATAGATCTTGTCGTGCAGACTGAGGAACTTGAACAGGACCTTCTCGGTCTTGGATGTCATCTGCCCAGTCTTGCCGAGCCACGTCGTGCTGCGCCAGATACCGGGCCCACAACCCGTCAGGCCCGTCTGCCGCTTTCCTGGACGAGCTGGACGCGGGAGGTCAACCCGAGCTTGGCGTAGACGTGCGTGAGATGACTCTGGACGGTGCGCGGTGAAATGAACAACCGCGCGCCGATGTCTTTGTTGCCCAACCCTTCTGCGACCAGACGTACTACGTCGAGTTCCATGGGGGTCAAGGAAGCCCAGCCCGTCGCGGGACGTTTGCGCTCGCCCCGGCCGCGCTGGGCATAGGCGATGGCTTCTTCGACGGACAGAGCTGCACCTTCGGCCCATGCCACATCGAAATCGTGCTGTCCCAACGCTTCCCGGACTTTCACCACCGTGGCGTCGTAATCCGCGTGATACATCGGCAGCCGGGGTCTTTCGGAGCGCTGACGAAGATCCTGCGCCGCACCGAGAATCCGCGCCGCACCGGCGCAGTTGCCAACGTCGGCCGCCAGGCCAGCGAGGATTTCCAGAGCGTCGGCCACCCCCACATATGCTCGGGTGCGGGCGGCGACAACCAGTGCCTCGTGAGCGTCTCGTTCGGCCTGGTCCGGCTCGGCCTGCGCGAGGGCGACCCGGGCCCGTCCCGTCAGGGCCAGGATCTGGTGGCATCCCGGGGCGACGGCGACGGTGTCGTCCGCCCAGCGCCGCGCGGCGACGAGGTCACCGCAGCCCAGGGCTGCGTCGGTCATCGGAACGATGCTCCGGGTGAACAACTCTTTCAGCGGATAGGTATGCCGCATCGCCGCCTCGCAGGCGTCTCTGGCCGCCACCGCGTCGCCACCGGCCAGGGCGGCGCCGGCCAGCGGCACGTAGGCCGTGTCCTGGTGGAAGCCGCCCAGGGCACTCGCGGCCTCAATAGCTGCCGCGGCCGCGGTGTGCGCCGACGCGACATCACCTCGCAGCGCGAGCGCCTGGCCGAGGGTGATCAGACCGAACGTCTCCATCGCGCGATCTTCGGCGGTGCGCGCGTCCTCCACCAGCGACCGCGCCAGCTCGACGGCCTCGCTCAATTTGCCCTGCATACCCAGCGCAATGCTGACGAATGCCTGAGAGTAGCGGGATATGAACCCGTCGCCGAGCGTGTCGGCGATGGCGCGGCCTTCCTGACCGGCTGCCTCAGCTGCGATCGGATCGCCGGCGACAGTGCAGGCGAAGGACTGATAGGCGCGGAGGTGGCATTGCACAGACAGCTCACCCGACGCGCGGGCCAGCTCGATCGCCTCGTTGAAGTACGCGTCGGCGCTGTAGAAATTGAGCATGCCGCAGCCCATCAGGATGCGTGCCACGAGCGCCGGGTCGTCGAGTTGACGCGCGACGGCCAGTGCCCGCTCCGCTCGCTGCAGGCTGGCCGGAACGGACACCCAGACCGCGAGAACCGCCGCGTCGGCGACTGCGCGGACCAGGATGGCCGGCTCGATGCCGCTCGACTCGTAGAGGTCGTCGGCAAAGACGGCGTCGAAAGCGGCCAGCCCCTCACGGAACCGCCCGCGTGTCAACCAGAACTGCTGCAACGACGCCGCGAGCTCGAGCGCCGTCCCGACCTGCGCCGTCTCGCGACTCCACGCGTGGGCCGCTCGTAGATTGTCTATCTCGACGTCGGCCCACTGCACCAGTGGACCTTGCGGTCCTGACGCAAGGGCAGCCGCGGTGGTGGTGTAAAAGTCGCGGTGCCGGGCGCGCACCGTCCCGGCTTCGCCTGACTCGCCGAGCTTTTCGAGTCCGTACTGACGCACCGTCTCCAGCACGCGGTACCGCATCGCGTTGTGAACTTCCTCAGCGACGAGGAGCGACTTGTCGACCAGCAGCCCGAGAACATCAATCAGCTGGAAACGCTCGACCTCGGTGTCGGCCCCCACCGCGTGCGCGGCGTCCAGGTCGAACCCGCCCATGAAGACCGCGAGGCGGCGGAAGAGGATGCGCTCAGGTTCGGTGAGCATCGCGTGCGACCAGTCCACCGACGCCCGCAGCGTCTGCTGGCGGCGCACCGCGGTACGCGCTCCACCGGTGAGCAACCGGAACCGGTCGTGCAGGCTGTCGAAGATCTGTTGCAGCGACAGCGCCCTGATCCGCGCTGCGGCCAACTCGATTGCCAGGGGCATGCCGTCGAGGCGCTCACAGACCTCTCCTATGAGCGCGGTATTGTCCTGGCCCACAACGAAATCCGGCCGCACCCGGCGGGCGCGGTCAATAAACAGATCGACCGCCTCGTCGGCAAGCGACAATGACGGCACCCGCCAGCTCAGCTCGCCGGGCACGCCCAGTTGCTCTCGACTGGTGGCCAGGATGGTCAATTGCGGACAGGTCGGCAGTAACTCGACCACGAGCTGCCCGCACGCATCGAGCAAATGCTCGCAGTTGTCGAGCAGCAGCAGCACTTTCTTCGGGCTGAAGAACTGCAGCAGCAGTTCCCTCGTCGAGCGGCCCGGTTGATCGGGCAATCCCAGGGTGCGCGCGACCGTCACCGGCGCTGCGGCGGGATTGGTAAGGGGCGCAAGGTCGATGTACCACACACCATCGGCGAACTCAGCGGCCAGTTGCCCCGCCAGTTCCACCGCCAGTCTCGTCTTGCCCGCGCCCCCGGCGCCCGTCAGTGTCACCAACCGGTTGTCGGTGATGAGCTGACGCAAGTCCGCCAGCTGCGCGTGGCGTCCGACGAAACTGGTCAGCCGCGCCGGAAGATTGTGCGACGCAACGACAGTCCGCACCCGCAGCGGCGGGAACTCGCTTTGCAGATCCGGATGACACAACTGCACCACCCGCTCAGGACGCGGCACACCCCGCAACGCATAACGACCCAGCTCGGTCAGCCATACCCCGTCGGGCAACCGGTCCATCACCAACGATTCGGTCACCCCCGACAACACGGTCTGCCCACCATGCGCCAGATCACGAATCCGGGCCGTTCGGTTGATCGTCGGCCCCGCGTAGTTACCCTCGTCGCGCAGTTGAATCTCGCCGGTATGCAACCCGATCCGAATCCGGATCGGGGCCAGCGGCGCCCGCTGCAACGCCACCGCACACGCCACCGCATCCGAAGCACGCGCGAACGCGGCTACGAAGCTGTCGCCCTCACCCTGCTCCACCGGCCGCACGCCGTCATACGCGGCAACCAATTCGTCCACAGTCCGGTTCAACGACGCCAGGGCGGCGGCCATCGCCTCAGGCTGGGTCTCCCACAGCGCAGTCGACCCCTCCACGTCCGCGAGCAGCAGCGTCACCGTCCCGGTCGGCAGGAACTCGCTCACACTCAAATCACCCCAGGTCAGCGCCGGCATCTCCGCGTGTTGGCTCATGGTAGCCAGCATCAGGCCCGCAACCCAGGCATTACATCCGCCAGACCGCGCAAATTGCGGCGTGCTTCCCGCGGAATTGCGCTATCGGCCGGTCAGAACTACGCGCTGCGGCGGATGGAATTGGTGGGCCGTCACCGAATAGTCGAGGCCATGACCATCACAACCGCGCTCGAATGCCCCACCATCGCCTACGCCCACCTCACCGACCCGGAGGAAGCACACCAGGCGATCGCCGAAGCCCGCGCCCAAGCACCGATCGCCCTGGGCCCCTACGGTCCCGAGGTGTTGAGTCACGAGCTGGTGCGAACCGTGTTGCGAGACAACCGGTTCGTCACGGCCGAAGGCTTGGGACTGGGCGCGTTCGGCGTCACCTCCGGTCCCCTCTGGGACCGCGCCATCAGCAACATCCTGGGAATGGACGGGGTCGAACACCATCGACTGCGCCGACTCGTGTCGAAGGCGTTCTCGCCGCGCGCCGCCGACCGCTTTCGCAGCCTGACGGTCGACGTCATCACCAACCTGGTGGAACACGTCGCGGGTATCGGGCACTGCGACCTCGTCACCGATATCGCCAAGGGTTACCCGACGGCCATCATCTGCGCCCTGCTGGGCGCACCCGTCGAGGACTGGCATCTGTTCTCCGACTGGACCGAGGACATCAAGAAACTGTTCGAGCCCAGCGTCGCCGACGATGCCCCGGTGATCCTCGCGGCGTGGAACGAATTGGACGCCTACCTCGAGGACCTGATCGCCCGGCGCCGCGCATCGCTGAGCGACGACCTGATCTCCGACCTCATCCGGGCCGAAGACGACGGAGACCGACTCACCCACGACGAGCTGCTCATGCTGTGCGCCACGTTGCTCGGTGCCGGCACCGATACCACCCGCAACCAACTCGCCGCGGCGGTTCAGGCCCTGGCAGCGCACCCGGCCCAGTGGGACATGTTGGCCCGTCACCCCGAGCTGGCGCTCGATGCCGTCCATGAGCTGATGCGTTACCGGCCAATCATTTTCGGCGTCATCCGGCAGGCCGCCGAGGACGTCGAACTGGCCGGGGTCCCGATAGCCGCCGGCACGATCGTGTTCGCGAACATCGCCTCGGCCAACCGCGATCCCGAGATCTACGAGGACCCGGACCGCGTGGACATCACCCGGGTAGGCCCGGTGCCGATCCTGAACTTCGGTGGCGGAGTGCACTACTGCCTCGGTGCTCACCTCGCCCGCCTCGAGCTGACGGAAGCGCTTCGGGTGATCACCACGCGGATGCCCAATCCCCGCCTGAGCGGTCCCGTGCAATGGAAGGCGATGGCCGGCATCACCGGACCCCTCAGCGTGCCGCTCGAGTTCGACCCCGCAGACTGAGAGCCATGACCAACTGGACCGCCGCGGATCTCCCCTCGTTCGCCGGACGCACCGTCATCATCACCGGCGCCAACAGCGGACTCGGTGAGGTGACCGCCCGTGAGCTGGCCGGCCGGGGAGCCAAGATCATCATGGCCGTCCGCAACACGGCCAAGGGCGAGAAAGCGGCAGCCAGCATTCGCGGCCTGGTCGAGGTCCGGGCCCTCGACCTGCAGGATCTGTCGTCGGTACGGCTGTTCGCCGACGGCGTCGACGGCGCCGACATCCTGATCAACAACGCCGGCATCATGGCCGCCCCGTATTCGATGACCAAGGACGGCTTCGAGAGCCAGATCGGCACCAACCACCTCGGCCACTTCGCGCTGACCAACCTGCTGCTGCCGAGGCTCAGCGACCGTGTCGTGACGGTGTCCTCGATGGCACACTGGCCCGGCCGGATCGACCTGGCTGACCTGAACTACCAGCACCGCCGCTATGCGCCGTGGCTGGCCTACGCGCAGTCCAAGCTGGCCAACCTGTTGTTCACCAGCGAACTGCAACGCCGGCTCGACCAGGCCGGTTCGCCGCTGCGCTCGCTGGCCGCGCACCCGGGCTACTCGCACACGAACCTGCAGGGTGCCTCGGGGCGCAAGCTCAGTGACGCGGTCATGTCGACGGCCACTCGCATCGTGGCCACCGACGCCGACTTCGGTGCACGGCAGACGCTGTACGCCGCCTCCCAGGATGTGCCCGGCAACTCGTTCATCGGCCCGCGATTCGGTTACGTCGGCCGGACCCAGCCCGTCGGGCGCAGCCGGGCCGCCCGCGACACCAAGACCGCCGCCGCGCTGTGGGAGCTGTCCGAGCAGCTCACCGGCACCAAATTTCCCCTCTGAACCCCGCCGAGCCTGGGGGCCCCTCCCGCTCGCGAGCAGACGCAAAATCGCCCTGGAGCGCACGCTCCGGGGCGATTTTGCGTCTGCTCGCGAGGGTGCGATAACCTGGCCCGGCGTCACGGCGAGGGTGGCTGGTCATCAGACCAGCACCGTTATCGACGGAGACCGGCATTCTGTCGCGATCCCTGGCCGTGCCCTACACACAGGAGCGACACATGGCTAAAGCGACAGTCAACCAACTTGCCGTTACGGTGCGCAGCGAGACCGGCAAGGGCGCATCCCGCCGGGCCCGCCGCGAGGGCAAGATTCCCGCCGTCCTCTACGGCCACGGCAGCGACCCCCAGCATCTTGAGCTGCCCGGACACGACTTCGCGGCCGTGCTGCGACACTCGGGCACCAACGCGGTGCTGACCCTGGACATCGCCGGCAAGGAGCAGCTCGCGCTGACCAAGGCCATCGAGATCCACCCGATCAGGCGCACCATCCAGCACGCCGACCTCATCATCGTGCGTCGCGGCGAGAAGGTGACCGTCGAGGTCAACGTCGTCGTCGAGGGCGACGCAGGTCCTGACACCCTGGTCACCCAGGACGCCAACACCATCGAGATCGAGGCTGAGGCGCTGTCGATCCCCGAACAGCTCACCGTGTCCATCGAGGGCGCCGAGGCCGGTACCCAGTTCACCGCAGGCCAGATCGAGCTGCCCCGCGGCGTGAACCTGATCTCCGACCCGGAACTGCTCGTAGTCAACGTGGTGCAGGCGCCGACGGCCGAGGACCTTGCCGAAGAGGGCGCGGGCGATGAAGGCGGAGCTGCCGAAGGCGAGAGCGAGGCCGGCGAGGAAGCCGCCGAGGCAGCCGAAGCCGAGTCCGAGTAGCGCGACGTGGCCGAACCCCTCCTGGTGGTCGGCCTGGGCAATCCCGGCGAGAACTACGCCCGGACCCGGCACAACGTCGGGTTCATGGTTGCCGACGTCCTCGCCGCCCGGCTGGGAGCGAAATTCAAGGCGCACAAGCGTTCTGGTGCCGAGATAAGCACCGGCCGGTTGGCGGGACGTGCGGTGGTGCTGGCCAAGCCACGCTGCTACATGAACGAGTCGGGCCGCCAAGTGGGCCCGTTGGCCAAGTTCTATTCGGTGCAACCGGCCGACATCGTGGTGCTGCACGACGAACTCGACCTCGACTTCGGACGCATCCGGCTCAAGCTGGGCGGCGGCGAAGGTGGTCACAACGGGTTGCGTTCGGTGGCTGCCGCGTTGGGCACCAAGGACTTTCACCGAGTCCGGATAGGGATCGGCCGTCCCCCGGGGCGCAAAGACCCGGCGGCCTTCGTCCTGGAGCCCTTCAACGCCGCCGAGCGCGCCGAGGTACCCACGATCTGCGAGCAGGCCGCCGATGCCACGGAGATGCTCATCGAACTCGGTCTCGAGCCCGCGCAAAACCGTGTGCATGCGTGGTAGGCCGGCCAACCGGAATCCCGTAACGTCGGCCCGGATGCGGAGGATACGACGCAAGCCATGGATCGCATACCCGTTGTTGGCGACCGCCGTACTGCTGGCCACAACGGGTTGTGAACCTGCGCCGACCCCGCCGCCGGCGCACCTGTCGGACCTTTGCTCGACCTTGCCGATCGCTGATGTTCAGAGCACCTACCACCGCGTGACGCCCACGCTGCTGGCGACAAAGCGCCTGGACGCTTCGAAACTGCACCCGGCAGGTATGGCGTCGTGTCATTACAGCCCGAAGGACGACTTGGGCGGGGTGGTGCTGGGCGTTCCGATCGGCGGCCCGGTTGCCGAAGTCGCGAATCTCATCGGTGGGCGCCGCGCCCGAAACAGCCAGGACGTCACCGTCGATTCCGACAAAGCGTTTTTCGTGCGCGGGGAGACCGAGTCGGCGATTGCCGTGGATCACGGCTCGATGCAGTTCGTGCTCACCTGGACACCACTACTGGGCGCACCCAATGAGATGGTCACGCAGCAGCAACTGGTCATCCTGGCCAGGATCGTCGCCCAGAAGCTGCCGACGGATTTCGTTCCACCGCAACAGGATATCGCTCCCGAATGCGCCGGCGTCCGGGTCGCCGAACACATCGTCGGCGGAAAAGTGGCGATGGCGCGCGGCAGTGCCAACAGCGAAACGCTGAACTGCCACTACCTGGGTCCCACCGGCATCCTCAGTGCCAGTGCCGCCAGGGAGGCCGGCCACTTCGTCGATGACCAGATCCGCATCCTGCGCAGCGGGTCGCGAAACCTCGTCGACCCACCCGTCACCGACGACACGGCTTTGATGGCCCTCAGCGCCAACAGCATGTACATAGAGGGCTACCTGACCGACTGCTGCACGCTGCAATTCGAACACCGTGCGGTCAACGACGCCTTGGACTACAGCGCCGAATTCGATACGGCGCAACGCGAATTCGTGTCCAGCTTCATTTCGGCGACGCGCGACTGGTCACGCCGGCGCTGACCAACCCGCGAGCGCCCGCGCGGGCGGTCACAGGTGAATCACCGACACCGAATTGCTATTGGAGTTGGTGATGTAGGCGTTCCCGCCAGTGGGGTCGATGGCAATGCCCAGGGGCTGGAGGCCCACCCCGACGGTGGACAGGACAGAGCCCGAGTTCGGATCGACCACCGACACCGTGTTACCGCCGGCAGTCGGCACGCTCTGAGTCCCCGAGTTGGTGACGTAGATGTGGCCGGTAGCGGGATCAATGGCCACCGCGAACGGATTCGGATTACCGCCGCTCGTCGGCGTCAAGCTGACAGAGCTGAGGCCGTCGGTCGAGTTGTAGATCCCTGTGTAGTTGCCCAGTGAGCTGGCGAAGTAGACGTCGCCATTGCCACCTACCGCGACACCTTCGGGAGCTTTCAAATTACCGATCAACGGCGTCACATTGTTTGTATTTGTATCTATAGCGACTAATGAATTATTGGTGATGTTTGTGACGTAGACATTATTGCCGCTGGCCGCCACGTACGCGGGTTTGTTGAACGAGGCGCTGCTGATATTGCTCACGGTGTAGGTATTGTTGCCTTGCGGGGTTATCACCGACACCAGGTTGGATCCGGAGTTGGCAACATAGATCCGACCGTCGGCGGCCACGGTCAACCCGACCGGGACATTGAAGACGTTGGCGCCGGTACCGGTGATGGTGATGGTGGCCGTCACCTGGTTGGTAGCAGGGTCGATCACCGACACGTAGTTCCCGTTGGAATTGGTGACGTAGACATTGCCGGTGGTGGGGCTGACCGCGACTCCTTGTGGGCTGTTGCCGGTGAAGCCAGCGGGAGGAGTGATCGGGATAGTGGTGAGGACCTGGTTGGTGGCGGGGTTGATCACCGACACCGAGCCATCGAAGAAATTCGCGACGTAGAGATTGCCGTTGACAGGGTCCAGCGCGATCCCGCTCGGATTGCCGCCGACACTGATGGTGCTGATGCCGGCGTGTCCGCCGGCGCCGCCGACGCCACCGGCACTTCCCACGTTGGCGCCGCCGGCGCTGCCGGTTCCGCCGAGCACACCGGTGCCGCCCGCACCCGTGCCTGCGGTGCCGCCGTGACCGCCGCTGCCGCCGGCACCGGTTGTACCGCCGAAGCCTGCGCCGCCGCCCGCGCCGCCATGGCCACCCAGGCCGCCGTCGGCGCCGTTGCCACCGACCATGCCGCTCGCCGTAGTGCCGACAGCGCCGCTGGCACCGCCGTCACCACCGAGGCCACCTTGGCCGCCCACACCGCCGACCCCGCCACGCCCGAACAATCCCGTGCTGGCACCGCCCGCCCCACCCGCTCCCCCTGTGCCGCCGGTGAATCCGTCCGTGCCGACGATGCCGGCCGTAGCCGCCGTGCCGACGGCTCCGGCCCCGCCCTGGCCTCCTGCCCCGCCGGCTCCACCGGACCACAGGAACGACAAGAGAGCCCTGTCGACGCCACCGGCACCTCCGGCGCCGCCGGTCCCGCCGATGCCGGTCGGGTTGGCAAAGCCGACTCCGCCGGTCCCGCCGGCCCCGCCGTTGCCTCCTAGGAAGCCACCGGCGCCACCGACCCCACCGACCCCACCGACCGCGGTCGCCGTGCCGACACCCCCTGCCCCGCCGGCACCACCGTTGCCGAACAACCCGGCCGCGCCGCCGGCTCCACCCGCCTGTCCGGCCGCCCCGGAGCCACCATTGCCACCGTTACCCCAGAGGATGCCGCCGGCCCCACCAGCCTGGCCGGTACCCGCCGCACCATTGGTGCCATTGCCGATCAACGGACGCCCGAACAATGCGTTGGTGGGCGCATTGATGATGCCCAGGATGTCTTGCTCCAAGGTCTGAAGGGGCGATGCGCTGGCCGCCTCAACCGCCGCATATGCACCCCCCGCGCTCGTCAATGCGCGCACGAATTCGGCATGATATGCGGCTGCCCGGGCATTGAGCGCCGTGAATTGTTGACCGTATCCGCCGAAGAATCTCGAGATCGCCGCCGATACCTCATCGGCGGCCGCGGGCAGCAATTCCGTCGTCGCAGGCGCCGCCGCGCCGGCTGCCGATTTGAGTGCAGACCCAATACTGGCGATGTCAGCCGACGCGGCATTCAACACCTCGGGTGCGACCAGCAGGTACGACGACATTCGCGGCTCCCATCTTCAATTGACTCTCGGCAGAACGGGGTTCTAATAGCGATAAATTCATAGCAGACACCGCCGCCAGAGGACCAGTGTTCGTTTTGCGGATTTTGGCGTGTCGTTTAGAGGACGTCCCCGCGTGTCGAGCAGGAACAGTTCATTCCCCCGGACGAATGCCGGTAGGCCCGATGCCGCGGGGCGCGCGCCACTGCACCGGCACGAGCAGGATTGGCGCTGCACGTCGCTGTTGGTGCGTGGAGCGACGGCATTTGCCAGCCCCGCCCGAAGAGAGGTCCGCGCAAACAACGACCTGTCGTTACCGGATCATTTGGCCGTCGGCAACCCTGCAACCAAGTTTGTTGCGCTGCACCAGGATATCGTTTTCGAGTGCGCCGGCTCCATGGCCACCGACCGCATTGTCGGCGGGAAAAACAAGAAAGCGGGCGGCACTACGGCCTGAGATCCTTCGTTGATCGGCGTGCGCGATCTCGTCCAGCCACCGGTCGCCGATCACATCGGCGGTCAACGACGCGATGGTGGGAAGCCACCAAGTCGACTCGGCATCAAGCGAATTCACCTTCAACGCAACGCAATGTGTTGCCGATTTGGGTGAGTTCAAGGCTAGATAACGAGTCTGGTTGTCAGAGAGTTGATTTCGGCTGCGCCGCCGACGACACCTTGCCCGCTGGAGGGATTCGATGATCGGCTGTCCAAGAGTTGAGATTGCGGCGTCCCCGCCGCTCGATCGCGGTCACCTGCGCCGCGGGCCGTTTTGCTGGCGCACGTGGCGGAGTCCCCCGGTCGGCACCCGCCAAAGACCGGTATTCCTATTACTGTTTGCCGGCCGCGGCGTCGACGGTCGCGCGGATGGCTCCGGACAGCCGCGTTCCCGGATCCGCAAGTGCCGGATCGACGGCGGTGAACTCCGGCGCCGGATCGAAGTAGCTGATCTGGGCCGGGCCCCCGCGGTCGTTCGCCCACACGGTCACCCGCACCGGAACCACCGCGCCGATGGCCTGGGTGGCACCGAACAACGTCTTGCCGATCTGCGGGTCGCCCATGAAGAAACTGTGCGCGCGTTGCGACGGCACACCCACCGCCTTCAATCTGGTCTCTTCGTTCAAGTCACCGAGGATGACCATGCCGTGTTTGTCGGCGGCGTCGTGCAGGGCACCTATCGTCGCCTCGTACTCGCCGTTGGCGGTCACCGTGATGAACCGCGTGTCGACCGCGGTTGCCGCCATCGGGCCACCGGCGGCGGCTTCGGCGATCGTTCGGATCTGCTGGGATATCTGCTGCCCGCCGTTACTGAGTGCGGGATCGACCGCGGCGAACTCCGGTGCCGGATCGAAATAGCCGATGTGGGCCGGACCGTCGGCGTCCGCCCAGACGTGCATGCGCACCGGAACCACCGCACCGATGGCTTTGGTTACATCGAAAAACGTCTTGCCGAGTTCAGGGTTACCGACGAAGAACGTGTGCGCGCCGGGCAGGCGCAACCCGTTGGCCGCCAACTCAGCGTCCTGGTTCACCTCACCGACGATCGTCATGCCGTGATCGCCGGCCGCCTTGGTCAGCGCACCGACCGTGGCCTCGAAACCTTGGTTGGCGGTGTAGCTGACGAACTTCGTCGACACGCCGCGCGACCCGTCGGCGGGGCCGGCGCTGGTCGGCGCCCCGGCGGGTCCCATGCTGCGCCCGTCATGACAACCGGCCACCGTCACGACGACGGATACAACCAAGACGACTTGCGCCAATATCGCTCGGAATGTGGGGCACATAGGTCTGCTCCCTCGACCTCGACGGGCAACGACGTCCCATGAGACTCCACCATCGGCGCAACGATCTCAATAGCCGAAGGTCAGCTTGCGAAAGTGGGGTAGCCACCCCGCGCGAACAGACGCAAAAGCACCCTATTTCGGCACGAAATGGGTGCTTTTGCGTCTGCTCGGCGAGCCCGGAGGTCGCCCTGGCGCCGACTAGGTGACCAGGGTGACCGAGTTCGACCGGCGCAGCTTGCCCGACGGCGTCTTCGGAATGGTTCCCGGGCCCAGTACGACGACGTTGCGGGGCCGCACGTCGACCTCCTTGACCACCTCGTGCGCCACCTGGTGCTCGATGCGGCGCACCTCGGCCGGGTCTTCGAAAGCGTTCGACTCGACCGCGACCGCGAAAGATTCCCGGGAGTGTCCGGCGTCCAGGCGCACGGCCACCGCGCAGCCGGGACGGACACCCTCGACGCGACCGGCGGCCCGCTCGATGTCGGTCGGGTAGATATTGCGGCCGGCCATGATGATGACGTCCTTGACGCGGCCACACACCACTACGTGGCCCTCGTCGGTGAGGTAGCCGAGGTCACCGGTGTCGTACCAGCCGTGCTCGTCCTGCGCGGGGATGAAGCCGCCCATGGTGATGTAGCCCGGTGTGAGCGACTCGCCGCGCAGCTCGATGACACCGACGCCGCGGGCCGGCATCACACTGCCGTTCTCGTCGATCACGCGAGCCTCGAGGTCTTTCAGCAGCGGTCCCAGCGTGGCCAGCCGGCGGGTGTTGCCCTTGGTCGCGGGCACGGCCCGGCGCAGTGCGGCCATCAGATCGGCGTCGACCTCGTCGACCACCAGCCCCGAGTTGCACTTGGAGAAGGACACGGCCAGCGTGGTCTCGGCCATGCCGTAGGCCGGCAGGATCGCCGACGACCGCAGGCCGAACGGCTTGCCGGCGTCCAGCAGGTCCTCGACGTCAGCCGGCTCGACGGGCTCGGCGCCGGACAACGCGAAGCGCAGCGTCGACAGGTCGAAGTCGCCCGGCTTGGCGTTGCGGCGCAACCGCTTGGCCAGCAGGGCGTAGGCGAAGTTGGGCGCCGCGGTCATGGTGCCCTTGTACTTGTCGATGAGCTTGGCCCACAGCAGCGTGTCACGCAGGAAGTCCATCGGCGTGACCTTGACCAGCTCGGCGCCGAAGAACATCGGGATGGTGAGGAAGCCGACCATGCCCATGTCGTGGAAGCAGGGCAGCCAGCTGACCATCACGTCTTTGTCGACGTCATACTCGGCGCCGATGAACATCGCCTCGGCGTTGGAGTAGATGTTGCGGTGGGTGATCTGCACCGCCTTCGGCGAGCCGGTGGATCCCGACGTCAGCTGCATGAGCGCCAGGTCGTCCTCGCCGACCTCGATCGGGTCAATGGGCTCCGACGCCAGCAGGTCGGAGACGGTGAGGACCTTGATGCCCTTCTCCTCCAGCACCGGGATGGCCACCGTGAAGGGCTCCGAGACGATGACGGCCTTGGCCTCGATCATGCCGATCACGGTCATGGTGTCTTCGGCCCACACGGCCAGGTCGGTGCGCGGGGTGGGTTGGTGCAGCATGGTCAGGCTGGCGCCGCGCATCCACAGGCCCTGGGCAGTGGGGGCGATCTCCACCGGGAATCCGGCGAGAACGCCGACGGCATCGCCGAGGCCGACGCCCGCGGCGGCAAGGCCGCCCGCGATGCACCGGGCGCGTTCGTGCACCTCGCCCCAGGTGTGTCGGACAGGTTCGTGGGGTTCACCGGTGACCATGCCCGTCGTCGCCGTGCGGGCATTGCGGAACATCTTCTCGGTAAACCTGCTCACGCAAACCTCCTCGGTACTAGCGCTGTGCCCAAGGTCCGAGCTTTCATGTTGCACTCGCCAGATCACGCTTGTAAGCAGGCGCGCGCACACGTTGGACAGCGTTTAGGTCTCGATTTGGTAGAGAGCTGCGGCCCTGCGTTGGGCTGCCGGTACTCGCCACCGCGGCTTATCTTAAGCAACTCTTAAGTAACTGCCAAACGGTAACGCGATATGAGTGCCATGTCACAGCCGCGTTAACGGCCGAGCACCTCAGTCGCCCGGAGTCGCCGGCGCCGGCACCACACGGGCCCCCGGTACCGGCCCGCTGGCAACCCGGACGGTACGGCACACGCCCGCCCCGGACAGCTGGGTGCCGACGTCGACGGCGGAGTCCGCCGAGTCACACAGGAATGCGCACGTGGGGCCCGAGCCGGACACGATGCCGGCCAGCGCGCCCGCCTCGACGCCCGCGCGCAGTGCGCGCCGCAGCGCCGGATCCAGGCTGACCGCGGCGGCCTGCATCTCGTTGCCCAGCAGCGGTGCCAGCTGCTTGGGATCTCCGGCAGCCAGGGCGGCCAACACCGGGCCGGGCTCGTCCAGGCGAGGCGGATCCCCGACCTCACGCAGCCGATCCAGTTCCGCATAGACCGCCGGCGTCAGCAGCCCGCTGTCGGCGAAAGCCAGCACCCAGTGAAAGGTGTTGCGCGACAACACCGTCGCCAGCTCCTCGCCGCGTCCGGTGCCCAACGCGGTGCCGCCGTGCAGCGCGAACGGCACGTCGCTGCCCAGCTGCGCGGCCAGCATCCGCAGGTCTCGGCGGGGCAGATTGAGTTCCCACAGCGCGTTCATCGCCACCAGCACGGCGGCCGCATCGGCGCTGCCGCCCGCCATGCCGCCGGCCAGCGGAATCGACTTGTCGATCAGGATCGACACGTCGGGGGCACGGCCCACGTGGTCGGCCATCAGTTCGGCCGCCCGCCAGGCCAGGTTGCGTTCGTCGGTGGGCAGCGTGTCGGCGCCCTCTCCGACGTGCTCGAGGGATAGCACATCGGCACTGCGCACCGTCACCTCGTCGAACAGCGAGACGGCGTGGAACACGGTCGTCAGCTCGTGGTAGCCGTCGTCGCGGCGGTCGCCCACGGCCAGGTAGAGGTTGACCTTCCCCGGCACCCGAACGGTGGTCGACCCGGTGGGCACCCACAGCTCGGCGGTGTTGCCGTCAGATGCTGACACCGCAGCAGACTATCGCTGCCATCGGTGAATCACACGCAGCGGCACCGCCACCACTGTCATCCGTGCCTCAGCGGGTGGACGCCGGGGCGGGATCCGCCGCGGCGCCGTCGCCGAGGTCGCCGGACCGCTGCAACAGCCGGACGAAGTCTTCGATGGACAGCGTCTCGCCGCGGCGGGCGGGGTCGATGCTGGCCGCCAGCAGCCGGCTGGCCGACTCGTTGCCCGATCCGGCCCACTCCACGAACGCGTTGCGCGACGTCTTGCGCCGTTGCGCGAAGGCGATGTCGACAAGCTCGAAAACCCGCTTGCGAAAAGCCTCGTCGGTGGGCCACGGCGAGGTCTCGTAGCGATCAATACGCACCAGGCCGGAGTAAACGCGCGGAATCGGCCAGAACACCGTCGGCGACACGGTGCCGCAGCGTCGTACCCGGCCGTAGAAGTTCACCTTGACGCTGGGCACGCCGTATTCCTTGCCACCCGGCTCGGCGGCCAGGCGCTCGGCGACCTCGGCCTGCACCATCACCGTCACGGTGCGGATAGAAGGAAACTCGGCGAGCAGGTGCAGGAGCGCGGGAACGGCGACGTTGTACGGCAGGTTGGCCACCACCGCCGTCGGTTCCGGGGACAGGTCCTCGCGGCGCAGCGTCAGCACATCGCGATGGAGCACGGTCAACCGCTGGGCTTCGCTGTTGGAATGCTCGGCGACCGTCTGCGGCAGCCTTGCGGCCAGCACCGGATCGATCTCGACGGCTGCCACGGTCGCGCCGCGGTCAAGTAGCGCGAGCGTCAACGAACCCAGTCCCGGGCCTACTTCCAGAACGACGTCGGACTTGCCGATGCCGGATGCCGTGACGATTCGGCGAACCGTGTTGGCGTCGTGCACGAAGTTCTGTCCATAGGATTTCCGCGGCCGGAAATCAAGCTCCTTGGCCAACCGCCGGATCTCGGTGCGCCCGAGCAGCCGGATCGTCAGCGGGCACCCACTCGTCCACTGCACACGGGCCAGGCACCCCAGCCCTGACGCTGCCGGGTCACGTCGGCGATCGCGATCTGCTCTTCGCGGGTGGCCAGGTCGGCGCGGGGGGCATAGCGCAGCCCGCCGTTGGCTTCCCAGGTGCCCTGGTCGAACTGGACGCCGCCGAAAAATCCGTTTCCGGTGTTGATCGCCCAGTTTCCGCCGGCCTCGCAGCCCGCCAGCGAGTCCCAGATGGTTCCGTCACTGACGGGCGGTACCTCGGTGCCCGGTTTGGCGCCGACCCGCACGACCGCTTCGCGGGCCGGGGTCACGACCACGTTGGCGATCGGCAGGCGGCCGGTCTCGACGCCGTTGATCTCGGCTACCGAGAACGTGACGTCCTGGGTGCCCGGGCTGCCCGGGTCTTCGACGACCTCGCGGCTCATGTTCATCTCGGGGTCTTCGATGCGGCGCGCCGGTGGGGGCAGCGGCATCCGCTCGGTGACCCGTTCGATGCGGTTACGGGTGACCTGGATCAGCATGCCGTCCGTGATCGGTGTCGCCGGTGCGGGGTTCACCTGGTCGCTGTCCTGCAGCGGTGCGCCGGCCGCGCTCAGCAGCCCGGCGACGTTCGGCGCCGGCAGGTGCACCGTGCGGACCGCGCCGCCGTCGTCGATCTGGACGGTTTTGGCGCTGACGACGGGCAGGGCCATGCCCGACAGCGGGACGCGGCTGGCGCGGGAAGCGGCTGCGGGAGCGGTGTCGGTCATCGCCAACTGCGCGAGCGCCTCATCCACCGTCGACGCCGTGGTCCACACCTGCCGGGAATTCTGGCCGTCCAGGGTGATCTCCAGAGGACGGCTGCGGCGCAGCACGATCGTGGCCGCGTCGCCTACGGAGACGTCGCCGGCCGGGAACAGGTCGTCGCGACCTTCGACGGAGAACCCGTTCTCCCGAACGATGTCGATCACCCGCGACCTCATGGTCTGCACCTTCATCGAGGTGCCATCCACGGTCAGCGTGACAGTCTTCGATGCGGACACGGCGTATCCGCCGGCGAATGCCAGTACCAGCAGCAGGGCGCCGACCAGCAGGCGCAATGTGGGCGATTCGGTTTGATGAAGTTTAGTAAGCAGTTTCAATGTCAATCCCAGTCAATCTCTACGTATCCCAAGTCTGTTCCGACCTACCACGACCCTTACGCAGCAACAACGCAGCAAAAGTTCGAGACGAGCTACCGACCATATTCAGCTGAAATAACAAATGGGCCCATAGGCCCACCCGTTCGATCACAAGACGGTAACGAACCGACCAGTGCAGGGCAACTCCTGCGAGTGGATTCTTTTGGGATACAGGCGTTAGAGCGCCGGCGCCCGATTCAGCCGGTATGCCCGGCGAGCGTTGCTCGTGGTGATTTCCGCTAATTCCTCAGGATGGCGATTCACCAGTTCAGCAAGGGCACGAACGGTGTAGGGCAGGCAGTACGATTCGTTAGCTGCGCCCCGATATGGATGTGGGGTGAGAAATGGAGCGTCGGTTTCCACCAATAGCTGGTCCAACGGTATCAGCGGAACGGCTTCGCGCAGGTCGCGGGCGTTACGGAAGCTCACCGTCCCAGACAGGCTCAGCAACCATCCCGCCGCCGCGCAAGTGCGAGCCATCTCACTGCCGGAAGAGAAGCAGTGAAAAATCACAATCTCGGGCGCGCCCTCGGCACGCAGCACATCGAGCACCTCCCGGTCGGCCTCGCGGTTGTGGATCATCAACGGCTTGCCGGTCCGCTTGGCCAGGTCGATGTGCCAGGCGAATGCTTCGCGTTGCACCTCCGGGCGGGCGCAGCCGTCGAGCCGTCCCGGCCAGTACATATCCATCCCCGTCTCGCCGACGGCCACCACGCGGGGATGGGCCGCCAACCTTTCGATCTCCGCGCGCGCGTCCTCGGTCAGCGCCTCCGTGCGCGTCGGATGCAGGGCGACCGCGCCGTAGACCCGTCTGTCCCATTCGACAGCCCGCGTCACCCAGCGCGCCGATTCCAGGTCGTCGGCGATGGTGACCACCGCTTCGACCCCGACGGCCGCCGCGCGGTCGACGAGGGCGCGCACTCCCGCCTCGTCGGATACGCCGCAGGCGTCGAGGTGGGTGTGGGCGTCGATCAACGGTGAAAGCGGCTCCGGCGGTGGCGGTGCTTCTCGTTTGGCGCTCACGCGCCCACGATATGTGCACACGCGAGGCACCCGGCGACCCGATTAGGGTGGAGCCGCAATGAACCAACACCAGCCGAAGCCGTATTACGTCACCACCGCGATCGCCTATCCCAATGGGGCGCCGCATATGGGTCACGCCTACGAATACATCGCCACCGACGCCATCGCCCGCTTCAAGCGACTCGATGGTTTCGACGTGCGTTTCCTCACCGGAACCGACGAGCACGGCCTCAAGGTCGCCCAGGCCGCGGCGGCCGCCGGGGTGCCGACCGCGCAGCTGGCGCGCAGCAACTCCGACGTCTTCCAGCGCATGCAGGAGAAGCTCAACATCTCCTTCGACCGGTTCATCCGCACCACCGACCCCGACCATCACGTGTCCTCGAAGGAAATCTGGCGGCGGATGGAAGCCGCCGGCGATATCTATCTGGACAACTACGCCGGCTGGTACTCGGTGCGTGACGAGCGGTTCTTCGTCGAATCGGAGACCCAATTACTCGACGACGGCAGCCGGATCGCGGTCGAGACCGGCACGCCGGTGACGTGGACCGAGGAGCAGACGTACTTCTTCCGGCTGTCGGCCTACGCCGAAAAGCTGCTGACGCATTACCGCGACAACCCGGGTTTCATCGCCCCCGAGACTCGCCGCAATGAGGTCGTCAGCTTCGTCTCGGGCGGTCTGGACGATCTGTCGATCTCGCGCACCTCGTTCGACTGGGGCGTGCAGGTTCCCGGCCATCCGGACCACATCATGTACGTCTGGGTCGATGCGCTGACCAATTATCTGACCGGCGCCGGCTTTCCCGACACCGACTCGGAGCTGTTCGCCCGCTACTGGCCCGCGGACCTGCACATGATCGGCAAGGACATCATCAGGTTTCACGCCGTGTACTGGCCGGCGTTTCTGATGTCGGCCGGAATCGATTTGCCGCGTAGGGTTTTCGCGCACGGCTTCCTGCACAACCGGGGCGAGAAGATGAGCAAGTCGGTGGGAAACATCGTCGATCCGGTGGCGCTGGTCGACACCTTCGGCGTGGACCAGGTCCGCTATTTCCTGTTGCGAGAGATACCTTTTGGACAGGACGGCAGCTACAGCGACGAATCGATCATCACCCGGATCAACACCGACCTGGCCAACGAGCTCGGGAACCTGGCCCAGCGGTCGCTGTCCATGGTGGCCAAGAACCTGGGCGCGACGGTGCCCGAACCAGGTGAGTTCATCGCCGCGGATACCGAGTTGCTGGCCACGGCCGACGGCCTGCTCGATCGGGTTCGCGTCCATTTCGATTCGCAGGCAATGCATTTGGCGCTTGAGGCAATCTGGCTGATGCTCGGCGACGCGAACCGGTACTTCTCCGCGCAACAGCCGTGGGTGTTGCGCAAGAGCGAGGCGCAGTCAGACCAGGAGCGGTTCCGGACCACCCTGTACGTCACCTGCGAGGTGGTCCGCATCGCGGCGCTGCTGGTCAGCCCGGTCATGCCGGATTCAGCGGATAAGTTGCTGGACCTGCTCGGCCAGACCGATGAGCAACGGACATTCGCCGCTGCCGGCGCGCGCCTGACGCCCGGGACTGCGCTGCCCGCGCCGTCCGGTGTGTTCCCGCGGTATCAGGCGCCCGAAGCCGAGTGAGCGGAACGCAGTGACGGGAACGAGGCGAGCAAAAGGCCCCGAAGCCGAGTGAGCGGAAGGCAGTGACGGGAACGAGGCGAGCATCAGGCCCGAAGCCGAGTGAGCGGAGCGATTCTGAAGAATCGTCAAGTCACGTTCACGAAGCCGGATGGCCACATTACGAACCCGAGTTCGCGTTTTGGTGCCAAGCGGTGTGAGGCCCACTTCAGCGATAGGCCATAATCGCCAAGTGGAGCGAAGACGGAATCGGCAGCCCAGCCAATCCCCGATGACCACCCTGAAGCAGTTGCCTGCACTGGTGGTACTCGAGCGGATCCCGGTCCCCGTCCTAGCAATCGCGGATGACGGCAGCATCCTGTTCACCAACACCGCATTCGCCCAGATGGTGGGGTGCGACCCGGAAGAGGTGCTGGCACTGCGCTTTCACGAGATCTTCCACCAGGCGCCGCAGTCGGAGTCCTCACTGCTTTCCTTCGTGCACGCTCTGGCGAACATGGTGGTCGAGCTGGCACACAAGGACGGCTCGGTGGTCCGGGCCCTGATGAGCCGGTCGGCCGTGATGCGCGCTGACGACAAATTTGCTCTGGCCGCATTCCAGGACCTGACCGAACAGTTGTGGGAAGAAGAGCGCTAGCCCTCCCACGACCCAGGGGTGTCCTGCCGAGCCGTCAACATATGAATTCACATAGACTGTAGGTATCCGAATAAGGCTTTCTTGATACTTGTAGTATGGTTTTGCGTGTGATCAAGACTCGCAACGACTTGGAGTCGTACCTCGAGGCGGACTTGCATGCGCAAGGACTTGAGCGCTGGCGGCATCGCTACCGGGTCATGCACCGAGCCCCATACTTCCAGCGCATGCTGCGCAAGACTGAGTATTGGACGAACACGGCCCGGACGCCCTTCGGCCGACTCGTCGCGGCATACCTGCGCCTGCGGCTGAAGTTCCTGGGCGAGAAGCTGGGATTCGGCATCCCGCTCAACGCCTTCGGTCCCGGCCTGTCCGTCGCCCACGTCGGCTGGGTGCACGTACACCACCGCGCGAAAATCGGCGCCAACTGCCGGATCCACCAGGGCGTGACGATCGGCGAGGGCCGCCCCGGCGAGTACCCCAGCATCGGTGACGACGTGTTCATCTATCCGGGCGCAATGGTGCTCGGCGCCGATGTCGGCAGCCGCGTCGGCATCTACGCGGGCGCGGTGGTGACCAAGCCGGTGCCCGACGATGTCGACGTCGCGGGCGTTCCCGCCCGCATCGTCAAGGACCGCAGGACCCGCGCCGTCAGCGCCTAGCGCTAGCTGCTCTCCGGCACACCGGCTACGGCGCCCGCCGGCGCGGTGGGCCGGGTGTGCCGCAAAGCTTCCCGGGCGAGGAACTGCCGGAAGTACGGCAGCGACGCTTCCGCGGCGACACCGGGAAGCAGAGAAATCCAAATCTGGCTCAGCCGCCCGTTGAGTTCGTCGAGCATGCCGTCGCTCTGCCGGGTCCGCGCCATGGCGATGGAGAGCAACCGGGTCCCGAACATCGCGCCGACGATCGTCTCGGCGAGCGATTGCGGGTCGACGTCCTCCCGCAGGTCCCCTTCGTCGATCGCCTCGCGGGCCTGGACCGCCATTTCCGCCACCCAGCCGGCGCAGCAGCGCGCCGCCGCGTCGTTAAACCCGCTGAGCGCGGCGATCAGTTGCTCGGCCGCACGTGCGGTCTTGTCCGTACTGAGCACGTTGGCGATCGCAAAGGTGCCGTGAATCATGTTCTCCAGCGCCGGCGAAGCCGATCCACACACGTTGCGAAACGCCCCGATGAGCACTTCGGCGCCCTCGTCGATGATGTCGGACGCGAGCGCTTCTTTTGAATCGAAGTGGTGGTAAAGGGCGCCCTTGGTCATCCCGGTGCGCTCGATGATGGTGCCCCAACCGGCGGCGGCGTACCCGACCTCACTGAAGACGTCGATCGCCGCGTCCAGAATCTTCCGCCGGGTTACCTCGGATCGAACCTGGCGCGCCATTGGCCATGCCTCCCCAGTGATGTCAATCCGGTTCAGCTCCGGACCTCGGCGTCTTGTTCCTGCTGGTCAGCCGGATAAGCGTAGCAGCAGCAGGTGCGGCGTTTCCGATCGCGCGTGCCAGATCGTCTCCGGTGTCGAAATCATGGAGCAATCACCTGGGCCGGGGCGGCCTTGACCGCCAGCGCCGTACGCCGTCGAAGGAATTGCGCGAAGTAGTCGGCCCGGTCCGGTTGCAGGACAGCGGCAAGGATCAGCACCCAGTTCCGTTCCAGGTCGAGCAGGAAACTTCGCGGGTCGTCCAGGTCGCTGGTCTGACGCAGTCCCAGGTACATCGACACGATCAACCGCCCGATGTCACGCGGCTCCCAGCGCTGGGCCACGTCCCCCTCGCTGATGGCGCGCTTGGCGACGCTGGCCAGGGCATCGACCCAGCCGCCCAGCAGACTGGCCTGCAACCCTTCGGTGCGCCCCACCGACTCAATCAGGTGCAAAGCGGCTCTGGCCACGTCCTTCGAGATGTCCTGCACGGCGATCAGGTAGCAGAAGTCGATCAGGGTTTCCAGGCCGGACAGCTGGCGGGACAGCAGGTCCTCGACGGCCACCCTGCCCATTGAGGTGTGTTGCTCGATGATGGCCACCGCAAGGGCGTGCTTGGAGCGGAAGTGGAAGTACATCGCGCCCTTGGTCAGTTCGGCCTCGGCGAGAATGTCGTCCAGTCCGACATCGTGGTACGCGCGGCGGGCGAACTGGTGTGCGGCCGCCCGCAGAATCTGTTGCCGGGTGCTGTCTGCTCGTCCGTCGGCCGATTCAGTCGACATCTACCCGCGGCACGCTTTCGGGCGTGCCGAATAGCGGGCAGCAGCGTTGAGCGGAGCGATCACCTTCACCATCGCGATGCCTTCCTCGACCAGGTGGCCAGACCATCGGATGGTGAGCCGTCCACCGGCGTGTGTCTCAGGCGGCACATTGGACGCCACCTGTGAGGTTATCAAGTTCGCGGCGACCTGCAGGGTTACACGCCGACCTGACTGCATCCGTCCCCTGGCAATACCTTAGGTCTGCTCTCACGCTGCAATAGGTTCTAAAAGTATGTAGAATGGGTATATACGTGATCTGTTGGTCTGTGGAGGGCGGACAAACGGGTCCGAACCACCAGTTCGGCCTGGTCGCGATTACTGCCGCCCTCCCGGCCCACTGCACCGACACCCGTTTGCGTTAGGAGAGCCGCATGTCGTTCGTCACCACGCAGCCAGAATCCCTGACCGCGTCGGCCAGCACGCTGCAGGGCGTCGGCTGTGCCGTCGACACGGTCAGCGCGGCCGCGGCCGGTCCGACCACCGCGATCGTCCCGGCCGCCGGCGATGAGGTGTCGGCGCTGACGGCCGCGCAATTCGCCGCGCACGGCCACCTGTACCAGGCGGTGAGCGCCCAAGCTGCCGCTATTCACGAGATGTTTGTCCAGGTCCTGGGGGTCAGCGCCGGTTCGTACGCCGCCACGGAAGCGGCCAACGCCGCGGCGGCCCGCTGACGGACAGGGGTATCGACAATGGATTTCGGCGCACTGCCACCGGAGATCAACTCCGCGCGGATGTACACCGGCGCGGGGGCGGAGCCGCTGCTGGCGGCCTCCGTCGCCTGGGATGAGCTGGCCGCCGAGTTGGCGAGCGCGGCCTCGTCCTACGCGTCGGTGATCGCAGGCCTCACCAGTGGGCCCTGGCTCGGCCCCGCCGCGATCTCCGCGGCCTCGGCCGCCACCCCCTACGCGGTATGGATGGGAGCCACGGCCACCCAGGCCGAGCAATCCGCCGCCCAGGCCAGGGCCGCGGTGAGCGCCTACGAGGCGGCGTACGCGATGACGGTCCCACCAGCTGTTATCGCGGCCAATCGGGCACTGCTGGCCATGCTGGTGGCGACCAATTTCTTCGGCCAGAACTCTCCGGCGATCGCAGCGACGGAGGCCCACTACAGCGAGATGTGGGCGCAGGACGCCGCGGCCATGTACGGCTACGCGGCGGGCTCGGCGGCGGCTTCGACGCTGACTCCGTTCGAGGCGCCACCACAGGTCACCGACCCGGCCGGCGCCGCGGCGCAGGCCACTGCAGTGTCGGAGGCCACCGGCGAGGCCGCGGCGACCCAGGCCACCCTGGCCTCGCTGGTCAGCGCACTTCCGAACACGCTGCAGAGCATGGCAACGCCGGCGTCGCTCGGTACGGCCGCGGCCGGTGTGCCGATCAGCACCACCTCCACTGGCGACATCGCCAACCTGCTGAATATCGCGGTGATGCCGCTCTTCGCGATCAGCAGCGTGTTGGGCATCGCCCAGACACTGCAGGGCATGACTGCCGCCGCCGCCCAGGTGGGCGAGGTGGCCGCCGAAGCCGCGGAGGCCGCCGCCGGCGCGGCCGCCGCCGGCGCGGAAGCGGCCGGGGGGGCTGCACTGGGAGCCATGGGGCAGGCGGCCAGCCTGGGTTCGCTATCGGTGCCACCGGCCTGGACCAGCGTCATCCCGACGGCCCATCTGGCCGGCGTCAGTTCTGCTCTGCCGGGGGGCGCGCCGGGCGCTACGGGCACGATGCCGCCGAGCCTGTTAGGCGGGCTGCCGCGTGCGGCCGCGGCTCCAGGTGGCGCACCGGGGCCGAGGTACGGACTGGTCCCCACCGTGATGGCACAACCGCCGTCCGCGGGGTACGGCGGCGTGATCTGACGCCGGTACGGCGTGATCGTGCGGTTTGAACAGCTGACCACCAACTTACCGTTTTACCAGGTTACAAGTTCAATAAATCACCATCTGAAGTACTTATCGCTCGTTTTTTGGCCTTATCTCGTCCGAAAAGTATGTAATAATGGTTCTGTCAGGTAGTTGGGTATGACAGCCCAACGACGGCCGTAGGAGAGCAGCAGTGAGCGGTTTGCAGAGGGGGGCACGGAAATGAAGGTCGTACTGTTCTGTGGCGGTTACGGCATGCGGATGCGCAGCGCCGCCGGGGATCTCATTCCGAAGCCCCTTCAGATGGTCGGGCCCCGACCCCTGTTGTGGCACGTGATGCGCTACTACGCGCACTACGGCCACACGGAGTTCATCCTGTGCCTGGGTTACGGACAGTCGTTGGTGAAGGACTTCTTCGTCAACTACCGGGAAACGGAGTCCAACGACTTCGTCATGCGGGGCGGCAAAGTCGAGCTGCTCGACACCGACATGTCGAACTGGACGATCACCTTCGTCGACACCGGCCTGGAGTCGCCGATCGGCGAGCGGCTGCGCCGGGTTCGCAAGCACCTCGGTGATGACGAGTACTTCCTCGCCAACTACGCCGACGTCCTGACCGACGCGCCGCTGGACACCATGATCGAGCGGTTCCACGCGGCCGGTGCCGCCGCGTCGATGCTGGTCGTACCCCCGCAGTCGTCGTTCCACTGCGTCGACGTCAGTACTCACGGGGATATCAAGGAGATCGCTCCGATCGCCAAGTTCCCCATCTGGGTCAACGGCGGCTACTTCGTGCTCCGTCAGGACGTCATCGACCTCATCCCCGAGAACGGCGACCTGGTCGGCGACGCGTGCATGGAGCTGGCCGGCACCGGGCGCTTGCTGGGCTACCAGCACGACGGCTTCTGGAAGCCCGCCGACACCTTCAAAGAGCGTGCCGAACTCGACGCCGACTACAACCGTGGCGTTCGCCCGTGGGCGGTCTGGGAGACGCCGACGGCATTGGTGGAAGCGTCGGCATGATCCCGCTGACTTTCTCCGGATCGGGCATCAGCTCGGTCGCGGCGATCGGTGCGCACTGCGACGACATCCTCATCGGTGCCGGCGCCACCCTGATGCAGCTCGAGCGCAGCAACCCCGGCCTTGTCATCCACGCACTCGTCCTGACCGGCGCCGGGACCGAGCGCGAAATCGAGGAGAAAAGCGCCTTTGCGGCTTTCTTTCCCCAGGCCGACGTGCGCCTGACGGTGACCGACCTGCCCGACGGCCACCTCCCTGAACACTGGGGCACCGTCAAACGACACCTCGCTGCATTCCGCCGCGGCTGCGAGCCCGACCTGGTGCTGGGTCCCCAGCGCGCCGACTACCACCAGGATCACCGGCTACTGGCCAAACTGATCCCAACCGAGTTCCGGGCCCACCTGGTGCTGGGCTACGAAATCCTCAAGTGGGAGTCAGACCTGCCGAATCCCATGCTCTACGTGCCGGTTCCGGCTGACGTCGCGGCCGCCAAGACACGGCTGCTCGCCGAGCACTACCCGTCGCAGGCAGGGCGGGACTGGTTCGACGACGAGACGTTCCTCGGCTTGATGCGGGTGCGCGGGGTGCAGAGTCGCGCCCGCTACGCCGAGGGCTTCGTGACGGAGAAGGCCGTGCTGAGTCCGGCCGCCGGGTAGCCCGATCATGGCCGAGAACACTCTCCCCCAGGCACCGGTGCGCATGGTCGTCAGCGGAAGCATCGTCGAGCGTTGCGAAACACACGAGGTGCTGTCGATCGTCGACTCGCGCCTGCGATCGCCGTCCGGTCGCGGTCTGGCCGTGGGATCGGTGAACCTGGACCATCTGCATCACTTCCGTGTCGCGAGCGCCGCCCCCAACGGACTGGTGGAATGGCTGTTGCTGGCCGACGGCATGCCGATCGCCTGGCGGGGCAAATTGCTGACCGCACGGCCGTGGCCCCGCGTCACCGGGGCTGACCTGCTGCCGTCGCTACTGGCACTGGCCGAAGCGAACGGTCACCGGGTCGGCTTCTTCGGCGGCAGCCCGCAGACTCACCGGTCGCTGGCCGAGCACCTGCAGACGAATTATCCGGCCCTGGTGGTCTCCGGTATGTGGGCGCCCGACCTTGACGACATCGAATCACGTTCGCCCGCATTGTGTTCGGCGATCCGTGCGGCACGCACCGAGCTCCTGGTCGTCAGCCTGGGCAAGCCGCGCCAGGAGCGCTGGGTCGACGAGTACGGACATGCGACCGGCGCCCGGGTGTTCCTGCCCTCCGGCGGTGCCGTCGATTTCCTGGCCGGCATGACCAGCCGGGCACCGCACTGGATGCAGCGCGCCGGCCTGGAATGGCTGTATCGGTTGACCCGCGAACCGCGCCGGCTCGCGCGTCGCTATCTGCTGCAGGGGCCGATCGCACTGCTGCGTGCCCTACGGGCGCAGCTCATCTGCTACCCCGGCGTGCACTACGTAGCCGCACCCGCGCCTGACCACATCGAAACCTGTGGCGCCGCAACCGAAGCGGTGTCCGCATGACAGAGAGATCGGCCAGCATGACGGCCACCCTGCATGCGAAAACCGGCCGCTCACGCCTGGTCGCGGTGCCGCCGCAACGCGTCAGCACCGTTCCGCGCTGGCAGCAACAGTATTCGGCGCGGCTGCGTATCACCGACTCGGTCATCGTCTGCGCGGCAATCGTGCTCGCGCAGTTCGTCCGGTTCGGCGACTCGCCGAACATGTCGGGCTACCCGGGTCCGGTGATGACGCTGTTCTCCTGCCTGTTCGCGTTGCTGTGGCTGACCTCGATCTCGGTGTTCCACACCCGGTCCCCCCGGATCATCGGCGCCGGCATCGACGAGTACCGGCGGCTGGCGAGCGCGTCGTTCTCGGTGTTCGGCATCATCGCGATGGTCACGTTGCTGGCCAAGATCGATCTGGCCCGCGGCTACCTGGCGGTCGCCCTCCCGGCCGGCACCCTGGGCCTGCTGGCCAGCCGCAACATGTGGCGGAAGTACGTGTGGCGCATGCGCGCCCGCGGCCAGTACCAGACCATGGTGCTGGCGATCGGCGACCGCTCCGGAGTCACCCACCTCGCCCACGAATTGATCCGCAACCCGAAGGAGGGTTATGTCGTTGTGGGCGTGTGCATCCCGGGGTACGGGCTGCAACGCGACGAGACGCTCCGGGTACAGGGCCGCGAGATTCCGATCCTGGGCGACGAATCCAGCGCGGTGTCCGCGATCGGGCTGTGCGGCGCCGACACCGTCGCGGTGACCCGCACCGAACATTTCGGGGTCCACGGCATCCGCGATCTGATGTGGCGGCTGGAGACGATGGACGTCGACCTGGTCGTGTCACCCGGCGTGATGGATGTTGCCGGTGCCCGGCTGACCATGCGGCCGATCGCCGGATACCCCCTGCTGCACGTCGACAAGCCGCAGTACGAGGGCACTCAGCGCCTGCAGAAACGCGCCTTCGACTTCTGTTTCGCGCTGGCGGCGCTGATGGTGACGTCGCCGCTGCTGGTCGCGGCCGCCGTCTCAATCAAGTTGAGCAGCAAGGGACCTGTCTTCTATCGCGCGGAACGCATCGGCCTGGACGGCAGGCCTTTCACGATGCTGAAGTTCCGCACCATGGTCGACGGCGCGGACAAACAACTGGAGCGACTGCTGCCCCTGAACCAGGGTGCCGGCGGGGTGCTCTTCAAGATCCACCAGGACCCGCGCGTGACATCAGTCGGAAAGGTGCTGCGCCGCTTCAGTATTGATGAGCTGCCGCAATTCATCAACGTGCTCAAGCAGGACATGAGCGTTGTCGGTCCGCGGCCGCCGCTGCGCCGCGAGGTGGAGAACTACGACGGTGAGGTCAAGCGCCGGCTGCTGGTCAAGCCCGGTGTCACCGGCCTCTGGCAGGTGAGCGGCCGATCCGACCTGTCTTGGGAGGACTCGGTCCGGCTCGATCTTTCCTACGTCGACAACTGGTCGATGGCAGGTGATCTGGTGATCATCGCCCGCACACTGCGGGCCGTGCTGGCCAGCGACGGGGCCTACTAGACATGAGGAGCGACATTGTGATCGAGCCGCCGGCGCACGAGTCGGCGGCGGCGCCTGAGGTGCCGCCGTCGCGGATCGCGCACGCGTTCTCGGTCCAGCTCGTCTGCCGGGTGTTGGGCATGCTGGCCTCGGTGGTATCGGTGTCGATGACCGCGCGCTACCTGGGCCCCGGCCGCTACGGGCAGCTGATGGTGGCGGTCGCATTCATCGGGATGTGGACCGCGGCAACAGATCTCGGTATCAACACCGTGATCGTGCGGCGGGTCACCGCGGGCCGCGGCGCGCTGGAGCGGCTCGTTCGGGTCAATAGCGGCCTGTCCCTGATGTATTGCGTCCCGCTGGCGGTGATGGCGGCAGTCACCGGGTGGCTGATCTATCGCGACGCCGACGTGCGAGTGATGCTGGTGGTGTTGTCCGGGCAGCTGCTGCTGCTCACGGTGCGGACCCGGTTCGAGCCCGTCTTCTTGTCCACCGTGCGTTTCGCCGCGGTCGCCGTCTCCGACGTCGCGGGCCGGATCGGCACGCTGGCGATGGTCAGCTGGCTGGTGGCGACACACGCGAACATCATCTGGTTCGCGGTGGCACAACTCATACCGCCGTTGGTGCAGTTGGCGATTCAAGGCACGGCGGCGGCACGGCACGTGTCGCTGCGGCCGGTGTTCTCCACGCGCGAGTCCATCGACCTGCTGCGCGAAAGCCTGCCGCTGATGGGCGTCGCGCTGGTCGGCATCCTGTACTGGCGCGCCGACGGGGTGATCCTGTCCCTGCTCAACAGCCATGCCGAGGTCGGCGTCTACGGGCTGGCGTACACCATCGCCTTCAACACCGAGGCGCTGTCCATCTTCTTCCAGAAGTCCACCCTTTCCACGGCCACCGGACTGTATTCGCGCGACGTCGGCGCTTACGTCGCGTTCCTGCGCCGCAGCGTCGAATTGATGAGCTTCCTGGCCTTCCCGGTCGCCGTCGTCGGCACCTTGCTGGCCGGCCCGCTGATCAAACTGTTCGGCGACGCCGAGTTCGTGACGCGCGGGGCACCCACCCTGGCGTTGCTGCTCATCGCCGCCTCGTTGCGCTTCGTCACGGGAACCCTCGGGCAGGGCCTGTTCGCCTGCCACGAACAGCGGTTCTTCTTCCGGTTGTCCGTGGGCGCCCTGGCCGCCAACGTGGCGCTGAACCTGTTGCTGGACGGTCGATTCGGCGCGGTCGGCGCCGGCATCTCGCTGGTGTGCACGGAGCTGATCGGGTTGACGTTCGCCAGCTGGCGGCTGGGTAGTCACTGCGGATACCGCACACCCATGACTTTCCTGATCCGCCTCCTGATTCCGACGTCGGCCAGCGCCATTGTGGCGCTGCTGCTTTCGGACCAGAACGTGGTGTTCACACTGGCCGCGGCCGCGGCCACCTACCTGGCCGTCAACGTCGTGGCCGGTCCCGTCAACTGGTCCACACTGACCTCGCTTTTCCGGAAAAAGGTGACCGCATGAGAACCGAACGGCCCCTGTCGGTGCTGATCGTGACCTACAAGAGTCACGAACTGTTGGAGCAGTGCCTGGCCAGCGTCGCCGAGCACGCGCCGCAGTTGCCGGTCTACGTCTACGAGAACAGCGGTGATCAGTACCCGGGCCGCGAGGAACTGGCCGCGCGCCATCCCGACGTGCACTGGGTGCTCGGTCCGGTGAATCTCGGCTTCGGGGCGGCCTTCAACGCACTGGCTGAGCACACTCCCGACGACACCGATTTTCTGCTGCTGAACGCCGATACACGGCTGACCGGGCCGCTGACCCGGACCCTCGAGTTGTTCCGTCAACCCGGCGTCGCCGCCGTGTCGCCGCTGATCCAAGACCCCGGGGCGCCGGGCCCGCGGCTGTGGGACATCGCCACCAAGCACCGAACCCTGACCCGGTCGGTCGTGGCGGCCGCAGGCTATTCCGACCGGCTACGCGGCACCCGGTTCTCCCACCTCTATCGCGAGCAGCCCACCGAGTCGGAGAATATCGACGGGTACATGGCCGGCATCTGCCTGGCGATCAACCGCGACGCCTGGAACGAGATCGGAGGCTTCGACGAGGAATTCTTCCTGTACGGCGAAGAGACCGACTGGCAGGAGCGGGCCACCGCCGCAGGCTGGCGCATCCTGCTGGCCGACGAGCTGAACGCCGAGCACGGCAACCCGGCGGCCGGCACCGCCGCTCGCGAATCGGTCTTCACGCACGGGGCCGAGGTTTCCACCGTGGAACGATTCCGGAACCGGGACTTGTTGCGTTCCAACATCGCACTGCTGCTGGAACGCCAGGACAGTGTTCACCACGGGGACGCGTTCCTGGCCGCCACCTCGTTGCTGGACCGGGTCCAACGGTCCAAACGGGGTGCCCGCAAACGCGCCATCGATGCCCGTCGCACTGATAAGCCCTCCATCGTCATCACCACCAATCGCCTCGTCTACGGTGGTGCGGAGCGACAGAAGGCGCTACTGGCAACGGAATTGGATCGCCGCGGCTACCCCGTGACGGTCGTCTGCATGCAACGGTTCGGTCCGCTGCTCAAGGAGATCCCGCACAGCATCCGGGTAGTACGGCAGCCCTGGTGGGCGCCGATGGTCGATCTTCCGGACGGCCCGTCGGTGTTGATCAGTGGAGACACCAACACCGAGACCGGGTTCGCAACGCTCTGGAAGGCTGCCTCGCGTGACCGGCGCTGGCTGGTGGCCCCGCACGTGCCGCCGGAGTCCGACCGGCCGATCTATTCCCGGCCGCTGACCGCCGCGATGAATCGCGCCGACGGCTTCATCGTTCTCGCCCAAAGTCATTGGGACATGCTCACCCCGCACCACAACATCAAGGGACGGCACTTCCTGGCGCCCAACGGTGTGGCCGTCTCGGGCGAACCCACCGAACGGGTCCGCGCCGCCGGTGAACCGCCGCACCTGGTGATGCTGTCGCGCATCGTCGAGCACAAGAACCCGCACCTGCTGATCGACGCACTGAGCGGCCTGACCGAGCTGCCCTGGCGGCTCTCGATTTTCGGCGACGGACCCGACCGGGAGACCCTCGAAGCCCGCACGCCGGAGTCGTTGCGCGGGCGCATTCAATGGCGCGGATGGTCACCCGGGCCCGGCCCGGCGCTGGCCGATGCCGACCTGCTCTGCGTGCCAAGCCGTTCCGAGGCATTCCCTATGGTGATCCTGGAGGCCATGGCACGCGGGGTGCCGGTGGCAGCATCGGGCATCTGCGCGGTCCCGGAGATGCTGGACTTCGGCAAGGCCGGCTTCGTCGTCGAGCCCGTGTCGGTATCCGCGTGGCGCAACCAACTGGCAGAAATTCTCACCGATCTCGATGCGCTGCCGGAGGTCGGATGGCGCGGCTTCGAGCGGCTACAAACGCATTACACCGTTGAGGCGATGACCGATGCCTACCTCGATGCGATCGGCGCGGTGATGTGAGCCTCACCGTGCCACCCGTGAAACCTGAACAGACCAAACGAATCGAGAATTACATGAAGTGCCGCCTGTGCGACTCGCAGCGCATGCTCAGCGTGCTGGACCTGGGTGCGACGCCGCCGTGTGAAAAGATCCTCTCCCCGGAGGAACTCGACCTGCCCGAGCCCACCTACCCGCTGCACCTGCGCCTGTGTGAAGACTGCCTGCTGCTGCAGATTCCCGCGCTGATCACACCCGAGGAAACTTTCACCGAATACGCCTACTACTCCTCGTATTCCGACAGCTGGGTCCAGCATGCCGAGACGTTTGTCGATCAGGCCGTCAAGCGCCTCGGGCTGGGACCCGATTCGTTCATGGTCGAGGTCGCCAGCAACGACGGGTATCTGCTGCAGCACGCTGTCGCCCGGGGCATCCCCTGCTTGGGCATCGAGCCCTCGCTCAACGTCGGGGCGGCCGCCACCAAACGTGGCGTGCCCACCGTGTCCGAGTTCCTCAATCCGGCGCTGGCCCGCCGGGTCCGCGCCCAACACGGTTCGGCAAACCTGGTGGTGGCCAACAACGTGTACGCGCATATCCCCGACCTGCGTGGCTTCACCCAATCGCTGCGCGGGCTGCTCGCCGACGACGGGTGGCTGAGCATCGAGGTGCACCATGCGCTGAACCTGGTGTGCCTGGGACAGTTCGACACGATCTATCACGAGCACTTCCAGTACTACACGGTGTTTTCGGCGCAGAACGCGCTCGCCAGCGCCGGCCTGGCCGTGGTCGACGTCGAACTGCTGCCCACCCATGGCGGGTCCATCCGCGTGTGGGCCCGGCCGATCGAAGTTGCCGGACCACCCACCGAGCGCGTCAACAAGATCCTGCGCATCGAAGAGGCCGCGGGACTACACCGCCCCGAGGGCTACCTGCAATTGCGTCACCGCACCGAGGAGATCCGCCACGACCTGCTGCGGTTCCTGCTGCAGTGCCGCGCCGAGGGGAAGCGCGTCGTCGGTTACGGTGCTCCGGGCAAGGGCAACACCTTGCTGAACTACTGCGGAATCCGTACCGACCTGCTCGAGTACACCGTCGACCGAAATCCGTACAAGCACGGTCACTTCACCCCCGGCACCAGGATTCCGATTCACGATCCGCAGATGATCGCCAAGGACCGCCCGGATGTTGTGCTCGTGCTGCCCTGGAACCTGGAAACCGAACTCACCGAGCAACTCAGCTATGTCACCGAGTGGGGCGGACAGATCGTCTACCCGCTCCCGAATCTGCACCTGGCGACGAACGTGCATTCGCGCAGTGCCGCGGCCGGGTGAGCCGCTGCCGGGGCTGCGGCGACACTGACCTGACCCGGGTTCTCGATCTGGGCAAAGCGCCTGCGGCCGAACAGTTTCCACTGATCTCCGAACCCCTCACCCCGGCGGAGACGATGCACGCACTCGCAATGGACCTGTGCGGCTGCTGCGGCCTTGCACAACTGGCCGGAGACGACGCCTTCCAAGCCGCCGAAGAGCAGCAGAGTGTCGAGCCGCAGGCGATGCTGGACCAGGCGACGGAAGCGGTGCAACGGGTCGCGGCAGGTGGCTGGCTGCGCGGCAGTACGGTTCGTGAGTTCGGCAGTCCGCACGGCGGAACCTGGCTGCCGATGTTCACCGACCGCGGTTATCGCGAGGCCGAGATCGCCGACGTGGTACTCGACACGTTCGGGCTCATGCATGATCCGGATCAGCGTGCCGCGTTCGAACTCCGGGCCAAGGCCACCGCACTCGACGGAGTTCTGCTGGTGCAGATCCCGTCACTGATGGCTATGGTCAGCCAGGGACAGTGGAACCTGTTGCGGCATAGCCACTTCGGCTACCACTCACTGACCGCGCTGACGAATCTGCTGGGGTCGGTGGGGATGAGCATCGCCACCGTGTGGGAGTTCGATTTGCTCGGCGGGACATATCTGGCCGCGGCGGTGCACGGCCAGGTCGCGCGGGACGAGCGCGCGGACGAGATCTTGAAGCTTGAGCGGCAGTTCGGAGTGACGAAACCCTACGTACTTCGGAGAATGCAGAAGGCGGTCGACGTTCACGTTGAACAGCTGCGCCAGTGGCTGGAAGCACAGGCCGATCAACAACTCTCGGTGTATGCGTACTGTGCCGGATCGCGGGTGCCCGCGTTGTTCAGCGCCGCGGGGATAGACCGGCGGCTCATCAAGGGAATTGCAGATGCCTCGCCCGACAAGCATGGACGCCGGGTGCCGGGAACAGACATCGAGATCATCTCCCCCGAGCAGCTCATCGCCGCAGATCCCGATCGGGTATTGCTGACGTTGCCGTACCTCTACGACGAAGTGCGGCGCACCTACCCGCAGTTGGACGGACGCTGGTGGGTGGACCACGGCTCTTCGGTCGCCGAGGGTCGAGCGTGAAGCGGCCTCGGATTCTGTGGCTTTCGCCGTGGCTGCGGCCGCTGGCGCGCGTGCAGGTGGAGGCGCTGCGCCGACACGGTGCCGACGTGCTGCTGGTGACTTCCGACCAGCACCCGGAGTCCGGTGCCGCCCGCGAGTACGAACTCGTCCTGGATCCGCGATTCCGCACCGCGGCAACGTGGCGTCCCAGTCTTGCGGCTTGGCAACGCATTCGCCAGTACCGTCCGGACGTGGTGGTGACGGAACTGGTCCGCGATCCCCGTTGGATCGCTCTGGCGGGGCGGGCCCCGCGTATTCAGCTGGTGCACGACGACCGTCCGCACGACCCTGACGAGCAGCGGCCGTCCTATGAACTCGCGGTGTTCGACCGCTGGGGCGCCCGCTCGGCGGCCACCGTCACGTACAGCAATTACGTTGCGGCACGGGTCACTACCCGTCGCGACGTGGCCAGCACGCCGGTGCACGTGCTGCCGCTCACCAGCGACCTGGATCCGGCCCTCGTCACTGAGCCGGTGGCCCCGCAGCATCGCCGTGATTTCGTCATGATCGGCCGGTTGAA
Source organism: Mycobacterium sp. Z3061 (assembly GCF_031583025.1). NCBI lineage: Bacteria > Bacillati > Actinomycetota > Actinomycetes > Mycobacteriales > Mycobacteriaceae > Mycobacterium > Mycobacterium pumcae. The sequence continues at coordinate 5,569,526 of NZ_CP134062.1, forward strand.
TCCCTACAAGAACCTCGACGTGGTGCTGCGGGCCTGGCAGCAGCATATCGGTGGAAAATGCTGGCGTGGGGACAAACTGGTGCTGATCGGCGACGGGTCGATTGACCCTGCGCGATTGCCGGCCCACACCGAATGGCGGTCGGGTCGCTACCGCTACGCCGACGTGCTCGGCACGCTGGCCGCGGCCAAGGGTTCGGTGGCCCATTACCGGCGCGCCTCGCAGAGTGGAGTGCAGGTCCTGTCGATGCAGCTGGGCGTGATGCCCATCGTCTCCGATCGGGGCGGCTTGCCCGAATACCAACCGCCGGAATGCCATCCGGTCGGGGTCGACGACGTTGCCGGTCTGGCAGCCACTTTCGACGAACTCGCCGATCCGGCCGTGGCGGCCCGCCTCGGCGCCGTTGCGGCGCGACACTATGCGCAACGGTTCGCCGTCGACCACGCGGCGCAGCGGCTACTGGACGTGATCAGCGGCAGCTATCCGTCGTCGTCGCCGGTTTCCAGATGTTTCTCCGGGTGATGCATGCAGTTGGTGCGGGGCCGTCCGAAGTCCAGGTGTTCGGCCGCAGCCGATCGGCCAGCGCCTGACCCAGGGAGCCGCCCAGCGTCGTCAGCAACTCGGGCCAACTCAACGTCTCCGCGGTGAGCTCCAACAACCGCGACACCGACCCGCCAAGCGCGCCCAACGCCTCGGCCCAGTCTTCACGCGTGCCGCAACTCACGCCCCAATTCTATTGCGGGGCACTGACATCTGAATCCTGCGCCGCGCCAATACCTCAGTCGCAGAAGCCCGCAACCAACTCCGGTGACCGGACCGCCACGAAGTCGTGCACGTAACCCTGCGGCATGGCGAAGGGGTGAAACTCTTCCGAATTCTCCCCCGGATTCAAATAGGCGATCTGATCACGCTGCACATCGAACTCGGCGATCGGCCGCAACGCCGACTCGGTGACATAGAACAAGTGATAACCCAGTCCCTCGATCTCACCGAACACATCACTGATCGGCACCGAAAGATGACGCTGCTCGATCTCGATCAAAATCGCTGGGCGGCAACGCCGGAACATCTCGCTGCCGCCGCGCAGCACCGACATCTCATGGCCTTCCACGTCGATCTTCACGAAGTCGACGTCGATGCCGGGTCCGAGCACGTCGTCGAGTCGCACCAGCGGAACCTCAATCCGCCGGACGTCCACCTTCTGCCCGTCGAACCCGTGGGCCAGGCTGCCCTGCGCGGTCACCTGCCGCCGGCGGTGCTCCGGCACCAGCAGTTGCGCGGTGCCAGGCTCGTCGGAAACCGCCGCCTGGCTGAAGTGCACGTGCGCAAACCTGTCAGTGAGCTTGCGCAGCATCGGGGCGTTGGCGGGATGCGGCTCAAAGCTGTAGAGCCGTCCGGACTTTCCGACTCGGCGGGCCAGATGGTAGGTGAACAGGCCCCAGCTCGCACCCACGTCGACGACGGCCGCACCGCTGGGAGCGAAGTGATCCGCCACCGACATCGCCAGATCCTGCGTCCGCCGCCGGCGCCAAAGCGCCTCGGTCGCCGTCGTCATCGCGGGCCGGCCCAGCAACCGGCCTACGTTGCGCACCGTCACATACCTGGCCGCCCAGTTGGCCGCTTCGCTCTGGCGCAGAACATCTTTCACCGACATTCCGGTACTACCTTCCTCTGTGATAAGGGCGGTCCACAGCTGTGTCAACCGCTGATACCAGCAGTCCAGCCCGAAGTCGCGGGCTCGGCCTCGGGCGGCTGCGCCCAGACTGGCTCGCAGGTCGGAGTCTTTGAGCAGTTGGTGCAGCGCATCGGTGATCTGCTCGGGACGGCCCGGCGCTACCACCAACCCGGTCACCCGGTCGGTGATCGCCTCGTCGATGCTTCCCACCAGCGTCGTCACCGGCGCAAGACCGTACGACATGGCTTCCAGCAACGCCATCGGCAGGCCCTCGTCGTGGCTCGGCAGCACGAAAATGTGTGCATCTCTCAGTAATTCATCGCGCGCGGCCGGATCCAGCCAGCCCACAACATCAATGGTCTCGCCCAGACCGGCCGCGGCGACCGCCGCACGTACCTCGTCCACCTCCCCGTCGCCCGCCAGCGTCATCCGCAGCCGGGCCCGCATGTCGTCATCCAGCGCCCCGACAGCTTCGATCAGGTCGTAGCTGCCCTTGCGCACTCCCAACCGGCCCAGCGAAACGGCATGCACCCGATCGACATTCGCGTGCTCAACCGCAACCGGCGGAATGGGAACCGCATTGTTCAGCACCGCGATCCGCTCGACGGGCACCCCCAGTCTGCCGGCGTACTCCTCGACATGACGGCGGCCGAGCACCAGCCACTGATCGGCCACCAGCACCCGCCGAACCAGTCGCTGCACGGCCGGGCGCAGTCCGTCGAACCAGCCGGCGAAGTCGTAGCTGTGCGCGTGCACCACGGTCGGGACGTTCGCCCGGCGCGCTGCGGCCAGTGGCAGCGCCTTGCGCACCACACTGCCCCCGTGCGCCAGGTGCACGTGCAGCACGTCGACCCGCCGCAGTGCCACCAGCCACGCGGCCCGCATCATCCCCGTCGCACCGACCCAGAGCCGAAACCACAGCGGCCCTTCGATATACGTCGGCACCGTGATGACGCAGGCGTCGGGGTGGGCGGCCATCAAGGTGATCACGGTGGCCATGCCGCCACGGCTGGCCGCCTGCGCGGGCGCCGGACCCACCACCAGCACCCGCGTCACCGGGGCTCCCCGGCAAGCACCGGTTCGGCCGGGACAGGTTCCAAGATGTCGACGCTCTCCTCAGCCCGCCGTCCCCGCATCGCGAATGCCATCGCCCCGCCCAGCGTGATGCCGAGCGTCATCGCGTTGGTCGGTTCCTCCGGAAGCGGGTCGATGATGCACATCACCATCAGACCGGTGCTGACGGCCGCACTGATCTTGGCCGGCACCGACGCGCTGCGCAGCGCGCGCACCAGTGGCGTCAGCGCGAATACCGCGAAACCGGCCATCCCCACGGCGCCAGACTTGGCCAGCCACCACAGGTAGAAGTTGTGCGCGTAGGTGGTGCCCAGCGACTGGGTGAACTCGTTGGGATCGTCACCGCCAAAGGGCAACTGGTAGGCGTAGCCGAGCCCATGCCCGAACAGCGGTGCCTGAGCGATCGCTTCGTTGAGATGGCGGTCTTCCTCGAATCTGGCCAGCGTGGACGGATCCTGCGTGAGCGCCGCACCCGATGACCTGCCGAGCACCCGGTGACTGAACCCGGTGATCTGATTGGCCAGCCACACCCCGGCCGACGAGTCGCCCAGCAGGAACAGCGCACCCGGGATCGTCACCGCCAGAATGCCCGCAGCGGTCACCGCCAGCCGGGCCGCCCGCCGCACCGACGACCAGCCCATGCTCGCGAAGAACGCGACGACGGCCGCCACCCCGATCGAGATCAGGGTGTTGCGGGTGAACGCCAGCACCGCCACCACCAGCGCGGGCGGACCCAGCAGCAGGTAGGTGGCCGGCTTCACCCGCCCGAGGATCTGCGCGGCGACCAACGCGGTCAGCACGGCGATGGCCGGAATCAGGGCGGACGTGATGATCCGGTTCGCATCGTCTCCGGTGTCCATCTGCAGGCTCTCGGTGCGGCCGGCCAGCCGAATGCCACCGGAGGAACCCAGGACGGCCATCCCGGCCGAGAACCACAGCGTGAACGCTATGGCGTGCATCGACAACATCAGGTAGTCGCCGTACACCACCACGAGCGCGAGCACGAAACCGGCGAGCATCTCCAACAGAAACGTCGTTTCCCGCACCACGATCGCGGTGCTGTGTCCCATCGAGAAGCCAACCGCGGCAAAGTAAATCACGAAGAGTCCGAACATCCCCGGCAGCAGATAATCGGACATGCGCAGCCGCACCACCGGCAACACGAAGCAGATCGCCAGCACCAGCACCACATGGGAGGCGTAAATCGACACGGGACCGATCACTTTGCCCACGTGCAGTCCCTGCGGCAGCGCGGCACACCCCAGAAACAGCGCCAGCCCGATCATCAGTTCCGGCTTGGCCCAGTAGACGATCAGGAAGAACGTCAGACCGACCAGCAAGATGCCCTGGGTGGTGTTGCGGACGGACAGCGCGCCGTAAACGAAGCACCCGAACAGGAAGAGCGCCAACATGATTGCGGCCATCGCCAGGCGATGACGACTCCGCAGGTAGCGGATCACGCCGGTCCACTGATCTTGGCGCGATACGTCTTCGTGGCAGCCCTGGTGTGCCGGGCTATCCGGGCGTCGGTCAGCACGGTCCCCACCACGTTGGCACCGGCGGCACGCAACGCGGTCAAGGCATCCGCGAGCTCGTCCTCGGTGGTGCGTCCGGCTCGGATCACCAGCACCGTGGCGTCGACGGCGCCACCGAGCAGACCGGAGTCGGCACTGGCCAGCATCGGCGGTCCGTCGACGACGGTGCGCTCGAAAGTCTTTGCCACGTCCTGAAGTACCTTGTCCAGCACCTCGGGAAGGTAGGCGCTGGTCGGCAGGGTCTCTTTGCGGATCGACCGGGCCGCAAGGACGAACAGCTTGGGGATCGAGGTCGGTTTGGTGGCTTCGGTGGCGATCTCCGGATTGGACAGGGCGTTCGACAATCCCTCTCCCGATTCGACTTTCAGCAGTCCGGCGATCACCGGACGGCGGGTGTCCCCCTCGATCAGCAGGACGTCCTCACCGAGTTCGGCGAAGGCCCGGGACAGGTTGATCGCGGTCGTCGTCGTGCCTTCACCACCGAACGGCGCCGTCAACAGCACCCGGTTGGCTCCCGGCCCCATCGCCCGCAACAGCCGGGCACGTAAGCCGCGCACGGCGTCGTCGAACGAGATGTCGGTGCCGAATCGCGGTGCGTTGCCGCGGTGCCCGGGCAACTCGGCCAGCGTCGGCAGCCCTGACAAACTTTCCGCCTTCGCGCGGTCGCGCACCGTGCGGTCGGCGGCCTCCCGGGTCAGCGCCACCCCGGTGCCGAGCAGCAGCCCGGCCACCAGACCCATCGCCATGTTGCGCACCGGCACCGGCTTGACCGGCTTATCGGGTGCCCCGGGTTGCTCGACGACGGTCGCCCTGGCCACCGGCAGCTGGGTGGCGGAAGCGGGCGTCTGGGCCGGGTCCGACGGTGTCGCCGTCGCTACCGGTGTCTCGCTGGGTTGGGTGGTGGGCTGCTCGCCGTCCGCGACCGGAGCTGCCGACACGGGCGTGGTCGCCGGCGTGGTGGTGGCAGGTGCGCCCGTCGGCTTCGGGGTGCCTCCGAGTGAGCCGACCATCAGGGTGAACTCGTCGGCCACCGCCTTCGCCAGGGTCGCCGCGCGCTGTGGATCGGTGTCGGTGACGGTGATGGTGAACAACGTGGTCTTCGGCGTGAACGCCACCTTGGTCTGGCTGGCCAGCTGGTCGGCGTTGACCGGCAGGTGAAACTGGGTGACGGCCTTCTCGGCCACGGCGTGGCCGCCGGCTATCGCCGCATATGACGACAGCCGCTCCTGGGCCGCCTGAGTCCCCTGGTAGACCTGCATGAGGTCGGTTTCACCGGAGAACGAGATCAGCACCGTCGCCGACGATTCGTAGCTCTTGGTCTGGAATGCCGTGATCGCTGCCGCGCCGGCCAGGCACGCCAGGACGGCGCCCAGGAAGAGCTTCCAGTGCAGCAGGAGGGTCCGGACGAACGTTCGGAAATCCATCTAATGCCTCTCTGGCGCTACCGCGCGATCACCTCACCGAGCGAGGAGCAATCTGTCCCCCGTTAGTAATTTACCTACTTTTGGTACGGTAAACAAACTGTGACCAGTCTATCGGTATGGCCGGTCCGCCCGCGTCACGTCTTCGGGCTGCCTGCCAGCACGTCACGGGGCACGTCCAGCGTGGCGATCGGATAGAACCCGGAGTCGTCACGGCCGTCCCGGGCCAACTGCATCGGCGGGTAGTTCACCGCGTGCGAGCCGTTCGGCTTGTGCTGTTGCCACTCGACCGCGGCACGCAGCGTGTAGTGCCCCGGCGCCAGACCCTTCAAGTCGATGTGGACGCTCTCGGTGGCCGACGCGGGCGGCGGTTGGTCGATGCTGCGGTCGCCGGACGAATCCGGGACCAGGCCCTTCAGGTCGATGGTGGCAGGCAGCGTCCGAACCGTCTGCCCGGCGAAGTCGACCAGCCGGTAGCCCGGCACCCACTTCTCGGTGGCCGCCGCGGCGCCGTAGTTGGTCCAGGAGACCGAGATGGACGCCACCTGGTCCTGCACCGATTGCGACCCCGACCGGGCCTCGACCGAGTAGCGGTAGCCGGCGACGGCATTGGCCTGTGCCCACAGCACGTACAGCTTGGGGTCCATCGGTGACGTCGCGTCCTGGTCGGGGAAGTTGACGCTCGACGTCATCGAGACGTGGTACCGGATCACGTCGTGCAGCCCCTTGTCGTAATAGGCCTGCGGCGTGGTCCCGTCGGGCAGCTGACACCACTCGGTGATCACCGGCGCCTTGCCCAGGCGATCCTTCAGGGCGCCGACCAGCGGGTCGGAGGTCTGGACGTAGTGCCCGGACTCGGCCCAGACCGGCAGCGGCGCGTAGACGCCAAGGCAGTCCGAACGGATGCCGACCGGGGCGGCGAGCTTCCTGGTGACGTCGTCGGCCAGCAGTTCGCGCATGATCTCGGGATTGTTCGGAGTGGCCACCAGCTGTGTGTGGGTAAAGGCGTTGACGTTGGCGGCGACCAGCTGCTGGATCGACGCCTTGGTGATGTTCTGGTCGCGGAACTGGCTGTAATAGCCCAGCGCCGCCTCACTCTGGTCGGGGCTCGGGCCCGGTGCGTTCAGCGAGTCACGCAGATAGGCGACGTGATTCTCGCTGAAGTCCCCGTAGCCGGAGAACTCGAAGACACTGAGCCGCTCGTCGTTGTCATAGCGGCGGCCCAGCGCGGCCAGCAGCTGCCCGAAGTCACCCAGATAGGTCGGGTCGTTGAAGTTCGGCACCACCTGCACCGGACCGTTCCCGGTAGCGGGATAGCTGGTGCTGGTGCCGGCCTTGGCCCGCTCCCAATCCGGGATCTCGATGTTCGTGTTGTCCGGGTAGCTGGCGTTGCAGCATGAGTTGTACGACTGCACCCGCAGCGTCAGCCGCATCCGGCGCTCGGCGAGCTTGTTCAGCGCGTCGTCGATGACGCTGAAGTCGAACCTGCGGTCATCGGGTGCGTCTGGGGGGAGCGTGGCCGGATCGGTCGGTTGCAACTGCCGCCAGGTGACCCGCAGGCTGGCATCGTAGGACGCCGGCCAGGCCGGGTAGCGCTGCTGGGCCGGCTCACCCTGCGGGAAGAGCGGCTCGAGCAGGTCTTCGTACTGCCCGCGCAGCGGATTGGAGATCTCCTGCGCGGCAGGCGGGATCGCCGGACTCACCATGGCGGCCAGCGGGCCGGGGTCGGTGTGCGGACGGCTGCAGGCGTTGATCAGCAGCGCCGTGCCGGCGACAAGGACAGTTACGCAGGCGACAGCGACAAGTGTGATTTTCCTAATTGTTCGAACCAATCTCTGCGTGAGCTAGATCGCGCCGAGCGTCAGCGCCTCACGGTCGGCGAGGAACGGCATCGGCATCCAGCGAGCGGCCAGCAACGCCTCCATGGCGTTGCCCGGAACGGGGCGGGACAGCAAGAATCCCTGCGCCCGGTGACACCCATGTTGCATCAAAGTCAGTGCGGCGGCCGGGGTCTCGACCCCCTCGGCCACCAGTTGCAGGCCGAATGCCTCGGCTAGACCGATGATGGCGCGCACGATCGCCAGGTCACCGGCGTTGGTGCCCAGGTCGCGAACGAACCCGGTGTCGATCTTGAGCATGTCGACCGGAAGTGACTTCAGGTGCGACAGCACCGCATAACCGGTGCCGAAGTCGTCGATGGCGATCTGCACCCCGACTTCTTTGAGCTCTGAGAGCGTCTTGCGGGTGGCTTCGATGTCGTGAACCACCGCGCGCTCGGTGATCTCGAGGCAGACCGAGCCGCCGTCGATCCCGAACTCCTCGATGGTGTCGGCGACGCTGCGGACGAACCCGCGGGTGATCAGCTGGACGGGCGAGACGTTGATCCGCAGCACCGCACTCTGCCCCACGCCGTTGGACCGCCAACGGCTGAACTCCGCGCATGCGCTGCGCATCACCCAACGGCCCAGCTCGCCGGCGAGGTTGGTCGACTCGGCGACCCCGATGAACGAGTCCGGCAGCAGCAGGCCCCAGATCGGGTGCCGCCACCGGACCAGCGCCTCGGCGGCCACGATCGCTCCCGTCCACAAATCGACCTCGGGCAGGTAGTGCAGCAGCAGCGCTTCGCTGTCGATGTCGCCCTGCAGATGCAGCTCGATGTCGTTGCGGAACGCGCTTTTGAGCGACATGTCGTCGGTGGACAGTGCCACCTGATTTCCACCGGCCCGCTTGGCCGTCAGCACCGCTTCGTCGGCGCGGCGCAACAGGTCGGTGCTGTTGTCCCGGCCCGGCATGCCGACCGCCAGCCCGATGCTGACCGTGCGGGTGATCTGGTGACCGCCGATCGCCAGGCGTTCGCGCAGCATTGTGCCCAGTCGACGCGCGAACGACTCGGCCGCCGCGCTCGACATCGTCTGATCCGGGATGACGACGAACTCGTCACCACCCAGGCGGGCGATCATGCTCTGACTGCCGGCGCACACCCGCAGGCGCTGGGCGAAGACGCGGATGAACCAGTCGCCCGCGGTGTGGCCGAGGTAGTCGTTGATGGACTTGAGCCGATCGAGGTCCATGTAGAGCACCGCGACGGGGCCGGGATTGCCGGCCGCCAGCCGGTCGGACAGGTGCGCGACCAGCGCCCGGCGGTTGTACAGACCCGTGAGGTCGTCGTGTTCGGCCAGGTACCGTAGCTTTTCCTCGGCGGCGATCCGGGCCTGCAACTGCGCGAACAGTGCCGCGACCGCCTCGAGGGTGTTGATCTCTTCCTGTTTCCATTTGCGCGCGCCGAACTTGACGAAGCCCAGCACGCCGGTGGTCATCTCCCCGGACACCAGCGGCGCGGCCGCTACGGACGGCGACGCCGTCTGCTTGGCGCCGCCCACCCAGCGCAATGACCGATTGCTCTGATCCGGCCGGATCACCACGGGCTTGCGGCCGTGCTCGCACTGGGCGAGCACCGGGTCGGCGCTGGTGAAGTGCACGACGGCCTGCGGGTCGGGATCCGGTACGTCAGCGCGCGGAGGCCATTCGGCCACCAGGACCGAGGCGCGGATGTCGTGGTCGTGGTGCCGTAGGAAGCTGGCGTCGACGTCGAACTGCTCCACCAGTTGCGCAAGAACCCGTTCGCTCACCTGCGTCGCGGTGGACGCGGTCGCCTCCATGAGCTGGGTGGCCACGGAGGTGACGACGAGGTCCAAGCTGCGCGGCAACGAGACCTCCGATGTTGTGCACGTGTTCAACGACTGCGTCAATTATGGGTGACCCACCCGGTCGGCGGACCGTATTCGCAATCGCCGTTTTCGATGCCCGACGATGCGCATCGAAGTGGCCGAATACCCGGACGGCGCAGGTCACGGATGGATTCCTGGTTACCAGAGACTAGCACGCAAGCCCTTTGCACCCCCGCCTGAAAACCAGCTGACCTGCATGGTCGCTTCGGGTCACACCGCGTTTTTCGGCTAGGGTCGGCTGATGTCTGTCGCACGGTCAGCCAAACGGTTGCTCGCGCCGGCGGCCAAGACCGTCGCGCCACACATGTTCTGGAAGCGCAAGTTCAAGATCCTGCAGCGTCTTGGGGAGTCACGTCCGGATGTGGCGCTGGTGGCCTCGCTGTGTGACCCCGAGCGGGTGTCGCTGGATATCGGCGCCGACGTCGGCGAATTCGCGATCGGGATGCTGCCCTCGTCGCGGTCTGTGATCGCGTTCGAGCCGCGTCCCGCCCAGGCCCGCGACCTGGCCTTGATGTTCACTGCCGTCGGGGCGCCCGTGCGCATCGAAGCGGTCGCGCTCTCCGACCAGCCGGGGATGACGGCGATGCGGGTGGTGGAATCCGACCCGGGCCGCAGCACGATCGATCACGAGAACGTCCTCGACACCGCGGTCGGTGGTCCGGTCGCGACCATCGAGGTCCCGGTGAAGCGCCTCGACGACCTGCGGCTGGACAACGTCGGCCTGGTCAAGATCGACGTCGAGGGTCATGAGCTCGCCGTTCTTCGCGGCGCCGTGAACACGCTGCGGCGCAACCGGCCGACCGTCGTGGTGGAGGCCGAGGAACGCCATCACGCCAACGCGGTCGCCGACATCACCGCCCTGCTGAGCGGACTGGGATTCCGTGGCTACTTCTGGCTCGACGACCAGCGCCGGCCGATCGAGGAGTTCGACGCCGCAGCTCACCAGAACCCGGACAACATCGGCGGCGCCGAGGACGATTGGGCGCCGCGCGGCGTGTACGTCAACAACTTCGTCTTCGAGCCGGCGGACGCCTGACGGCCCCAGCCACACGTGAGACAGCTCACATTTGCCGCTCCTTCTGTCACGGACGGCCGGCCGACGGTGTCTGAAGGGTGTAACCGACACCGAGAAGGAGACAACGATGTCTGAACAGACGAACTCAACCCACCGGAAAGCGCACGTCGTCGTGCTAGGCGGCGGGTACGCCGGGACGATGGCGGCCAACCATCTTCGGCTGCGTACCGATGTCGACATCACTCTGGTCAACCCCCGCCCGCAATTCGTCGAGCGGATCCGCCTGCACCAACTGGCCGCCGGCACCGCCACCGCCACCGCCGACTACGGCACGCTGCTGGGCAACGGTGTCCGGCTGGTCGTCGACACCGCCGACCACATTGACGCCGCCGCCCGGCGGGTGCTGCTGGCCTCGGGCGCCGCGCTGGACTACGACTACCTGATCTATGCGATCGGCAGCACCGGCGCCACTCCGGTCGCGGTGCCCGGCGCATCCGAGTACGCGCACGTGCTGTCCGAGCTGGAAGGCGCGCAGAAGCTGCGCTACGCGCTTGCGGATCTGCGCACCGACGCCCCCGTCGTGGTGGTCGGAGCCGGCTTGACCGGCATCGAGGCGGCCGGCGAGTTCGGTGAGCAAGGCCGCGAGGTGACCCTGGTCTGCGGCGGCGTCCTGGGCCCGTCACTGAGCGGCCCCGGCCGGCGTTCGGTGGCCAGGCAGCTCCGCAAACTCGGCGTGAACGTGCTCGAATCCGCCACGGTCACCGAGGTGCGCTGGGATTCGGTGGTGCTCGGTGACGGCACCGTGCTGCCCAGCGCCGTCACGGTGTGGACCGCGGGATTCGGCGTCCCGGACCTGGCCGCGCGCAGCGGGCTGCGCACCGACTCGCTCGGCCGGCTGCTCACCGACGAGACGCTGACCAGCATCAGCGACGAGCGCATCGTCGCCGCCGGTGACGCCGCGGCGCCCTCCAACCAGCCGTTGCGGATGAGCTGCCAAGCGGCCATTCCACTGGCCGCCCAAGCCGCCAACACGGTGCTGTCCCGCATCGCCGGCACAGCTCCGGCCTTGCTCAACCAGGCGTTCACCGGGCAGTGCATCAGCGTGGGCCGCAGCTTCGGCACCATCCAGCTGGCCCGCACCGACGACACGCCGGTGAACCTGTACATCGGCGGACGCACGGCGGCGGCGATCAAGGAACTGGTCTGCAAGGGCACGGTGTGGGGCCTGCGCAAGGAAGCCGCCAAGCCCGGCTGGTACCGCTGGCTCAAAGGCGGTAACCGGCCCGCGCAATTGCCCGCCGAGCAGCAGGCCGCGCTGCGGTGAGCAACGGATCGGACAGAGGCGGGCACGCGGAACGCTTCACCCTGCTGCGCCCGCTGCTGTTCACCATCGCCTACGAAATCCTGGGCTCGGCGACCGAGGCCGACGACGTGTTGCAGGACAGCTACCTGCGCTGGGCCGACGTCGACCTGTCGACCGTGCGGGACACCAAGTCCTACCTCGCCCGGCTGGTCACCCGGCAGGCACTCAACGCACTGCGGGCCCAGGCGCGCCGCCGCGAGGAGTACGTCGGTCCCTGGCTGCCCGAACCGCTGCTCCTCGAGGACCAGGACGCCTCCGCCGATGTGGTGCTGGCCGAGTCGGTGTCCATGGCCATGTTGATCCTGCTCGAGACGCTCACCCCGGACGAGCGGGCGGTATTCGTGCTGCGCGAGGTCTTCGGATTCGACTACGCCGAGATCGCCGATGCGGTCGGCAAACCGGCGGCGACCGTCCGCCAGGTCGCCCACCGGGCGCGCGAACACGTGCACGCGCGGCGTAAGCGGTTCGGCTCGGTCGACATCCGGCGCAACGCGGAGATCACCGCTCAGTTCCTGGCCACGGCCGCCAACGGCGACGTCACTGCGCTGGTCGGCATGCTGGCCCCGGATGCGGTGTGGATGGCCGACGGGGGTGGCAAGGTCAGCGCGGCGCGCAGGCCGGTGGTAGGCGCCGAGAAGGTTGCCAAGGCCATCGTCGGCCTGCTCCGCAAGACCCACGCGCAGTTGCGGGTCGAGACGGTGACCTGCAACAGCGCTCCCGCGGTGGTGCTCTACCTCGCCGGGCGCATGGAGGGGGTGATCACGGTCGAGATCGTGGACGGCAAGATCACCAACTTCTACGCGATGCGCAATCCGGACAAGTTGGTCGCGCTGGGCAACGCCCGGCAGATCAGCCGCGGCTGACCTTCGGCTCGTGCGGGGATCCCCCGTTCTGACAAGCTAGGGCGGTGCGAATCGACCGGCTCGGCGATCTGGGCGGCGCGCCGCAGGTGCTGCGCGCCGTCGGCTGCGCCACCAGCCGGCTCGGCCTCCCCCCGCCGGCCGCGCTGACCGGTGAGTGGTTCGGCGCGCTGGCCGTCGTCGCACCCAGCGTGCCGCTACAAGAGGTCGCGGTGGACGACGTGTTCTGCGCTCCCGGTGCGGCGGTCGCCGACGTGGGCGCGGTCGGCGGCGGCTGGATCGGCTACCTGTCCTACCCCGATGCCGGAGCAGACGGCCTGCCACACCGGATTCCCGAGGCCGCCGGCGGCTGGACCGACTGCGTCCTGCGGCGCGACCGCGACGGACAGTGGTGGTATGAGAGCCTGTCCGGCGCCCATATGCCGGCCTGGTTGGCCGATGCCTTGACCCTGACCCCCAGAACGGCACCAATGTGCCAGATCGAATGGGAGACCGGAGACCGCTCAGCACACCGTGATGGTGTGCTGGCCTGCCTGGAGGCGATCGCAGCCGGGGAGGTCTACCAGGCTTGTGTCTGCACCCGGTTCACCGGGACCGTCAACGGGTCATCGCTGGATTTCTTCATCGAGGGCGTGGCCCGAACCTCGCCGGCCCGAGCGGCGTACGTCGCGGGGCCCTGGGGCGCGGTGGCGTCGCTGTCTCCGGAACTCTTCCTGCGCCGCCGCGATGATGTGGTGACATCCAGCCCGATCAAAGGAACACTGCCGCTGGATGCCTGGCCGTCGGCGCTGCGGGCGTCGCCCAAAGAGGTCGCCGAGAACATCATGATCGTCGATCTGGTGCGCAATGACCTTGGGCGAGTTGCGATTACCGGTACCGTGCGGGTACCGGAACTGCTGGTGGTCCGGCGCGCCCCGGGGGTGTGGCACCTGGTGTCGACGGTCTCGGCGCAGGTGCCGGCCGAGCTGCCGATGTCGCAGCTGCTGGATGCCACCTTTCCCCCCGCTTCGGTCACCGGGACACCCAAACTGCGTGCGCGTCAGCTCATTTCGCAGTGGGAACGGAATCGCCGGGGAATATATTGCGGCACAGTCGGAATGGCCTCTCCAGTAGCCGGATGTGAGCTGAACGTCGCGATCCGCACCGTCGAGTTCGACGCAACCGGCAATGCCGTGCTCGGGGTGGGCGGCGGCATCACGGCCGACTCCGACCCGGATGCCGAATGGGCCGAGTGTCTGCACAAGGCGGCCCCGGTGGTCGGGCTGCCCACGTCCGTGTCGGCGAGTCGAGTGAGTTAGCTCAGCAAATTCACAAAGGCCGAGTTTAAGGTTGTGAATTTTCCCGATCGGCCACATGAGCCGCCGGGTACGCATAAGCTTCTGCCAGCGACGCGTGTTTGTCGCGCGTCAGACGCGAGGGGTTCGGCAGGGTCGGGAAGGGCCGGGAAGGGAAAGCCATGAGAGTTGCCATCGCTGGCGCTGCGGCTGCCGCCGTGTTGGGTGGCGCGCTCGCGGTTGCGCCCTTGACGATCTCCAACCAGAGCCGGACGTCGCCCGGCGGAACCTGCAGCGCAGGTCAGCAGTGCGACAAGCTGGCGTCGGTCCTGATGCCGGAAACCGGCAAGCCGGCGGCGATGGCACCGAAGGGAGCCCCGTCGGCCCTCGAACCGCCGGAGCCGGCAGCGCCGGCCGTGGCGCCGCGCCCGCCCGCCGAGCCGACTGCCTACACCCCTCCTAATCCCTCGCCCACCAACCCGGGATTGTTGCCCGGTGCGAACAACACGCTTCCCCCGGCGTCACCTCCCCCAAGCGCGCTGCCGCCGGGCTTCGACCCGAACGCCGCGGCGCTTCCCGGCATCGGCGAAGTTCCTGGTGTCGGCATCCCCGGGCTGCCCGACCTCTATGGCTACGCCGGTGGCGTAGCCGGCCTGGCCGGCGTGCCGTACGGAGTGAACGCGGCGTCAGCCGTCGTCAACGGCGTCCTGGGGGTGGGCAACACCGTCGCCAGCGTGGTGTCCACGAGCGCGTTGGCCATCACTTACGTGGTGTTGGCGTACAACGCCTTACAGTCCTCGGGCATTCTGCCCGCGGCCCAGGGCACACTGAACTCGCTCGGCTCGATGCTGCTGCCGTCGGCGGCCGCGGCGCTTCCGGCCGCGGCTCTGCCCGCGCTGAGCCTGCCGGGCCTGCCCGCCCTCAACATCCCCGGCCTGCCGGGTATCTCTCCGGCCGGTCTGATCGGCCTGGCCGCGGCCGGCGGTCTGCCCGGCATCAGCCTGCCGGGCCTGCCGGACATCTCGCCGGCGAACCTGATGGCGCTGGCCTCGGCCGGCCTGCCCGGTCTGCCGGGTGTGTCGCCGACGGACCTGCTGGCGCTGGCCGCCGCCGGAGGCATCCCGGGTCTGCCGAGCCTGCCGGGTGTGAACCCGGCTGCGCTGGTAGCCGCGCTGCCGGCGATCGCCGCCGGAATCCCGGGTCTGCCGCCGCTGCCCGGCATCGACCCGGCGATGCTGGCGGCCGCACTGCCCGCGTTGACCGGCGGCGGTATCCCGGGCGTTGACCCCGCCATGCTGGCAGCCGCGCTGCCTGCGCTGATGGGCGGCGCACCGGCCCTGCCGGGTGTCGACCCCGCCACCATCATCGCCGCGCTGCCGGCCATGGCCGCAGCGGCGGGGATCCCGACCGCGCTGCCACAGGGCCTGCCGCCGCTGCCCCAGGGGCTGCCGCCACTGCCGGCCCCGCCGCCGTTGCCGGCCCTGCCGGCGATCCCACACCCGCCCTTGTGCCCGATTCCGGGCGGCCCGTGCTTCTGAGCGTCCCCGCGCTTCGGCCTTTCTAGACCGATTCCTCGGCCTCGCGCCGGGATTTGAGCACCGCGTCGTAGAGCTGGCGCGATCGCACATCCGGGTATCCGGCAGCCACGTGGCTGCAGGCGTCCTTGACGCGAATACCACCGGCGACCAGGTTTTCCACCTCGGCGACCAGGTCGATCACCAGGGTCGACAGGTCAGCGCGGGGCGTCGCGCCGGCCAGCACGACGGTGACCTCGCCCAGCACCCCATCGGCCGCCCACGCCGCCAGCTCGTCGAGCGACCCGCGCACCACTTCCTCGTGCACTTTGGTCAATTCCCGGCAGATAGCCGCCTGACGGGCGCCGCCGAGCTGCTCGACCGCGTCGCGCAGGCAGGCGGCCAGCCGGCGCGGGGACTCGAAGAACACACAGGTGCGCCGTTCGTCGGCCAGCCCGGCCAGCCAGGTGCGGCGTGCCGATCCTTTGCGGGGCGCGAAGCCCTCGAAGCAGAACTTGTCGGCCGGCAGGCCGGAGACCACCAGCGCGGTCGTGACCGCCGACGGCCCGGGCAGGCACTGCACCGGCAGACCGGCTTCGATGCAGGCCGCGACCAGGCGGTAGCCGGGATCGCTGATGATCGGCATTCCGGCATCGCTGACCACCAACACGGTGGCTCCGGAACTGATCGCGTCGACGAGCGTCCCGACCCGGGTGGTCTCGACCCGGTCGAACAGGCTGAGCACCCGGCCGCCGATCGTGACGTCCAGGGCCTTGGCGAGGTTGCGCACCCGGCGGGTGTCCTCCGCGGCCACCACATCGGCTTCCGCCAAGGCTCGGGTCAGCCGGGGCGACGCATCCGCGGGCTGCCCCAACGGTGTCGCGGCGAGTAACAGGCGCCCACTGGTCATGACGGACAGCCTACGATCGACGTGATGACCGCCCCGCCCCGAGAAACCTCCGTCAGCGAGGCCGGCCTTGACGAGGAGGCCGGCCCGGGGCGTGCCGCACCTGTCCTCAGTCCGGCCCCGCTGGTGCCTGTCGCCGATTTCGGTCCGGTAGACCGGCTGCGCGGGTGGCTCGTGACGGCTGTCATCGCCGTGTTGGCGACGGCGACCCGGTTCCTCAACCTGGGTTCGCCGACCGATTCCGGCACGCCGATCTTCGACGAGAAGCACTACGCCCCGCAGGCCTGGCAGACCCTCAACAACCACTGGATCGAAGACAATCCGGGGTTCGGCCTGGTCGTCCATCCGCCGGTCGGCAAACAGCTGATCGCCATCGGCGAGGCCCTGTTCGGTTACACCGGCCTGGGGTGGCGGTTCACCGGCGCACTGCTGGGTGTGGGTCTGGTGGTGCTGGTGACCCGGACGGTCCGGCGCATCAGCCGGTCGACTCTGGTCGGCGGCATCGCCGGAGTGCTTGTCATCTGCGACGGAGTGAGCTTCGTGACGGCGCGGACCGCGCTGCTGGACGGGTTCCTCACGTTCTTCGTGGTCGCGGCCTTCGGAGCGCTGATCGTCGACCGGGACCAGGTTCGCGCGCGGATGCACACGGCCTTCCTGGAAGGTCGCTGCGCCGAGGCGGTGTGGGGCCCGCGGCTGGGGGTGCGCTGGTGGCGCTTCGGCGCTGGGGTACTGCTCGGCCTGGCGTTCGGGACCAAGTGGTCCGGGCTGTACTTCATCGCATTCTTCGGCGTCATGTCGCTGGCCTTCGACATCGCCGCCCGGCGCCAGTACCAGGTGCCGCGCCCCTGGCTGGGCACGCTGCGCCGCGATCTCATCCCTTCGCTGTACGCATTGGTGCTGATCCCGTTCGGGGTCTATCTGGCCAGCTATGCGGGCTGGTTCGCCTCCGAGA
Source organism: Mycobacterium sp. Z3061 (assembly GCF_031583025.1). Classification (NCBI taxonomy): domain Bacteria; kingdom Bacillati; phylum Actinomycetota; class Actinomycetes; order Mycobacteriales; family Mycobacteriaceae; genus Mycobacterium; species Mycobacterium pumcae. The sequence continues at coordinate 5,586,842 of NZ_CP134062.1, forward strand.
CGGCGATCGACCGCCATCAGGTGGGCCAGACCATCGGACCGGACAGCGTGCTGCCGCTGCCGGACGCCATCCGTTCGCTGTGGTACTACACCGCGAAGGCGTTCCATTTCCACGCGACATTGACCAACTCCGCGGGCAATCACCACCCCTGGGAATCGAAGCCCTGGAGCTGGCCGATGTCACTGCGGCCGGTGCTGTACGCCATCGACCAGAACAACGTGCCCGGCTGCGGGGAACAGTCCTGCGTCAAGGCGGTGATGCTGGTGGGCACCCCGGCCCTGTGGTGGCTGGCGGTGCCGGTGCTGCTCTACACCACGTGGCGCATGCTGGTGCGCCGCGATTGGCGGTACACGGTGGTGTGGGTGGGCTATTGCGCCGGGTGGTTGCCGTGGTTCGCGGAGATCGACCGGCAGATGTACTTCTTCTACGCCGCGACCATGGGTCCGTTCCTGGTGATGGCCATCGCGCTGATTCTCGGCGACATCCTGCATCAGCCGCGGCAGAACAAGGAGCGACGCACGCTGGGGTTGATCTTCGTCTGTTGCTACGTGTCGCTGGTGGTGACGAATTTCGCCTGGCTGTTCCCGGTGCTGACCGGACTGCCGATCTCACAGCAGACCTGGGATATGGAGATCTGGCTGCCCAGCTGGCGTTGAGATGGATGCGGGCCGCGAGATTGCCGTAGTGGCAGTGGTCCAGCGTCAACCGCGACCATGACGGCAATCTCGACCGCTCAAGTCTTAAATCCGCGCGCTGCCAGCGCATCCCGTACGCGCTGCAGTATCCGGCTGGGCCGGTCCTCCTTGACCACCCTGATGATCCGCCAGCCGAGATCTTCGACCATCTCCCATCGCCTGATGTCTTTGACGTACTGTCCCCGGTCGGTGCGATGCTGCTCGCCGTCGTATTCAACAGCTACCATCGGCTCCTCCCACCCCATATCCAGGTAGGCCAACGCAGCGCCGCCGGCACTCTGCACCGCAATTTGGGTGACCGGCTTGGGCAGACCACCGTCGATGAGCAAGAGCCGCAGCCAGCTTTCCCGCGGGGACTGCGCGCCACCGTCCATCAGGCACAACGCTTTTCGGCACAACCGGGTCCCCCTGGCCCCCCGGTACCGAACTAGCAGCGGCTGCACGTCCTGTTCGACCAGCCCGGTCGCGGCGGACAGCGCGTCCAAGTGACTGATGGCCATATTGCGTGGTAGGTGCCGGCCAAGATCGAAAGCTGTTCGCACCGGGGTAGTTACGGGTATGCTGGCCAGCTCCGTGACTTCCTCGGCGAGGATCCGTTCCCGGCGAACGATCACACCGGGCGGCGGATGGTTGAACGGGCCGAGAAGCTCGACCGGAGCGAAGTCGTCAACCCACCTCGCTCCATGCATTGCGGCGGCGGCCCGACCGGCGACGATACCTTTGCGGCCCGACCACAGCCACGCCGCACAGATGTTGTCCCGCAGGGTCCTGGATGCGCCTTTCGGCAGATAGATGTCGGGGTGGATCCTCCGGTATCTCCAACGCAATTGGCCGCGGGTGAGTCCGCCGCTCGTCAGCGCTTCGCTCCCGCGAAATACAGATGCCACGTGCGGGATCCTGCGTGAATGGTGTGAGCCCTCCAAGCCAGGAAGCGGAATCGGTTGGGGACAAGTCGCCCACATTGCGGTCAGGGCTGTGAAACTAGCCGCACCCGCGACCCCCACGGCAATCTCGACGCGCGCGACGCACCCACATTGCGGTCAGGGCTGTGAAACTAGCCGCACCCGCGACCCCCACGGCAATCTCGACGCGCGCGACGCACCCACATTGCGGTCAGGGCTGTGAAACTAGCCGCACCCGCGACCCCCACGGCAATCTCGACGCGCGCGCGCCAAAGCTAGAGCGGGTCCCGCGCGGCCGGGCAGGACATGCACCGGGGCCCGCCGCGGCCGGTGCCCAGTTCCGAGCCGGCGATGGTGAGCACCTCGATACCCGCGTCCTGCAGCCGGGTATTGGTCGCGACGTTGCGTTCGTAGGCGACGACCACCCCGGGCGCCAGAGCCAGGGTGTTGTTGCCGTCGTCCCACTGCTCGCGTTCGGCGACGACGGGATCGCGGCCGGTGTCGATCACGCGCAGCTTCTCGATGCCGATCGCGGTGGCGGCCGCCTCCGCGAACGGCTCGGCGTCCTCGATCACCACCCCGGCCTCGGTGCGGCGCAGGGTGAACGCCGACAGTGTGTCCACGACATTGGCATACATCACCATGGTGTCGGTGTCGACCATGGTGCAGACGGTGTCCAGATGCATCTGCGCGCGCTTCTGGGCGATCGGCACGGCGAGCACGGTGTGTGCGAGATCGTCGTCGAACAAGCTGCGCGCCAACGCTTCTGCACCGGCGGGCGTGGTTCGCTCCCCCACTCCCACGGCGATCACGCCCGGAGCGAGCAACAGCACATCCCCACCCTCGACCGGAGCGGTGCGCGACTCGTAGGCCCGCCGCACGCCGGTGAACCGCGGGTGATGGGCATAGATGATGTCGGTCAGCGACGCCTCACGCCTGCGGGCCCGCAGGGCCAGCGACGGGATCACCACCCGCGGCCCGATCCAGATCGACGAGTCGCGGGTGAACACCAGGTTCGGCAGCGGTTCGATGACGAAGTCCCCGCCGTGATGCATGCGCAGCACCAGCGACACCCCGGTTCGGGTGCTGGACGGCAACTCCTCGAAGGTCATGCCCGCGGTGAGCACGTCGGCCAGCGCGGCCGGCTCCAGCGCCCGCAGAAACTCCGTAAGTTGTTGCGCCAGAATGGGTCCCAGTCGCCTGGCATCGACAGCAGCTGCCACGCCCTGCATCCGGGCGGCGCCGCTGTGCTGCAGCGCCTCGGTCAGCAGCTGCGACAGCAGCAACACTTCGACGCCGCGGCCGCGCAGCAGATCGGCGAATTGGTCGTGCTCGTCCTGCGCCCGTGCCACCCAGGGCAACCCGTCGAACAGCAACTGGTCGTTGTTGCTCGGGTTGAGCCGGCGCAGTTCGGCACCCGGGCGGTGCAGGATGGCGACCCGCAACGTACCCACCTCGGAATTGACGCCCAGCTCGACACCCACAGCTCAAACCGTAGCCGCGTAGCCCGCGTCGGGCGCGTCACACGCCGAACGATCGAACTGGTGTGCGATAGACTCGAATCCGTGGCGATCGCGGCACAGGGCTCGCTGTTCGAGCACAACGAACGCAGACAACTCGGCGACGGCGCCTTCATCGACGTCCGGGCGAATTGGCTGCGGGACGGCCCGATAGACGGCCTGGACCTGCTCGCAGCGCTGCTGCACTCGGTGCCGTGGCGGGCCGAACGCCGGCAGATGTACGACCGCATGGTCGACGTGCCGCGGCTGGTGAGTTTCCACGATCTGACGGTGGAAGCCCCGCCGCACCCCGCGCTGGCGCGGCTGCGCCGGCGGCTCAATGACATCTACGGCGGTGAGCTGGGCGAACCTTTCACCACCGTCGGACTGTGCTGCTACCGGGACGGTTCGGACAGCGTGGCCTGGCACGGCGACACGATCGGTCGCAGCAGCTCGCAGGACACCATGGTCGCAATCGTCAGCCTGGGGGCCACCCGTACCTTCGCGATGCGGCGCCGCGGCGGCGGCCCCTCTCTGCGATTGCCCCTGGCCCACGGCGACCTGCTGGTCATGGGCGGATCGTGTCAGCGCACCTGGGAGCATTCGGTGCCCAAGACGACCGGGGCGGCGGGTCCGCGGATCAGCATCCAGTTCCGGCCCAGAGACGTCCGCTAGCCGCGCACGGCGCTGACGGCCTTGACCAGCAGATCGCGGGCCCGCTGGGTATCGACCTTGGCCACCGGCTGCCCGGGAACCACCAACGGGTTGGCGATGACGATCACCTGGTAGTCACCGAACTGAGCGGAATAGTCGTAGAGCTCCCCGGTGCGCGGCGAGCCCTCGACCACCGCCTGCAGCACCCGGTGCACGGCCTGGGTGTGGGCGCCGTCGATCTGCGGGGCGTCGACCACTTCGATGGCGCCGCGCAACTGAGCACCGGAAAACCCGACTTTGGCGCAGTCTTTGCCGGGGTCGTTGAGCGGCAGCGCCTTCGAGGTCTCCACGGCGATGGCCACGAACCTGTTGCCGTTGCCCTCCGCGGAGATGGCCGCCATGTTGCCTTCCACACCCGCCGGCATGTCGGGGCCGACCGCGGCCTTGGCACAGCCGGCCGGGTCGAAGGTCAGCCCGTCGGGCAGCTTGCGGGAACTGAAGAATTGCGGGTCGATCGCCCTGGGCGTGATGTCGGTGACCTTGAACTCCGGCCCGAAGCTCGACTTGAGGTCCAGGATCTTGGCGATGTCCCCCTTGGCGGGCCGGGAGGGGTCAGCGCCCGGGGAACAGCCGACGAGCAGGCACACCGAACCGAGTGCGAGCACCAGCTTGAACATCGTGGCCAATCTACCCAACCCGGATGCTCAGCCGCGCAACGTCGAGACCGTTTTGACCAGGAGATCGGCCGCGAACTGCGGCGGCAGGGGCGGCAGGATCGATCCGGGATCGGTGGTCAGCGTGGTGAAGGCGTAGTAATCGCCCAGGTAGGCGACGAATGTGTATGCCCGGGAATCAATTTCGCTACCCGACTCGACGGCCGCCCGGATGTCGGCGACCATGCCCAGCGTCTGGGCGCCGTCCACCTGGGGTGCGTCGATAAGGCCGACACTCACCACGGTGCGCCCGGCGGTCAGGTCCCAGTGTGTGCAGCCTGCCACGATGTCGCGCGACAGTGCGGCCGGCGCGGCCACCACGACCGCGTCGACGATTCCGCCGGGCCCCGATCCGGAGATGCCCTGTGCCGGCTGCTCGCGGCCGGCCGCGGGGTCGGCCAGGGCCCCGCATTCCGGCGGGTTGGCAGCCGGCTGCTCGCCGAGGCCCCAGATCGCGCGGGGTGACGCGGCACGGGCGATATTGGAGACCTCGTATCCGGGCGGCAATTCACGACCCACCCGGCGGATGTTGGCGGGGGTGATTCCGGCTGCGTGCCCGGTCGGCGATGGCGAGGCGACCGACGGTGTCGGCGCGGGCGACGCAGCGCAGGCCGCCAGCAGCAAGGCCGGCAGCGGGCCAAACCGGTGCGGCCGCATGCCCGTTCATATCACGCCGGGACGGCCTCGCCGGTGATCAACTCACCACCTCGATCACCTGCCGGGCGACCCGCTTGATCTGTTCCTCCATGGCCTGCCCGAAGCCGACGCGGCGGGGCACGTCAATGACGGTGGTGATCACTCCGATGTCCTCGCGCTGCCACACCGCACCGTGCTGGTCCATGATGGTGCGCATCGGCAGGTTGTCGGAAAGCATTCGCGCAGAGAATCTTTCGACACCGTCCACCCGGGCGGCCACGGCCAGCGCACCGATCAGGAAGGTCCCGATGCCGCGTCCCTGGTAGGCATCGGCAACGGTGAACGCGATCTCGGCGACCGTCGGATCGTTCTCGTCGCGCACGAACCGGGCGTCGGCCACCGGGTCGCTGCCGTCGACCATGACCCAGACGAAATGGTCGACGTAGTCGACCTCGGCCAGGTAGTGCATCATCGCCAGGCTGGGCACCCGCGCAGACATGAAGCGACGGTAGATCGTCTCGCTGGAGAAATGAATGTGCCCGTGCACGGTGCGCTCGCTGTCACCAGGCAGCACCGGACGCAGCATCAACTGGCTACCGTCGCGCATTTGCACCGGGATGGGTGTGATGAAGGCCGCCAGACGCTGGCGGACGGTCCGGACCAGCCGCTCCATGATCCCGGGGATGTGCACCATCTGGGTCAGGGCCTCTTTGCCGCCGATCCAGCCGGTCAGCGGTTCGAGCGTGGTGACCGTCGCGGTGCGCGGGATGTCGCGGAGCAGCGCGATCTCGCCGACGATCATGCCCGGCACCAGTTGCTCGACGATCACGGTGTCGTCGTCGCCGACGTGCATCACCTCGGCGCTGCCCGAGTTGATCAGCAGGAAGGAGACCGCCTGCTCACCCTGCCGCATCAGCACCTGCCCGGCAGGGGCCTGCAGCGGCGCAAGACAGGATGCCAGCGGTGACAGATCCTCGGCCGGACAGCCCTTGAAGATGTCCATTGCCGCGAGTTCTTCGGCCCCCACGCCGCTCAATTCGGCCATCCCGTCCATGCATACCCAGTTTTGGGCCCAGCTTTGGGTCCGATCCGCCTCAGGTTATGGCGTCGGCCGCCGCCCCTGCAAGGAGACGGACGGCACCCGCACTAGCCTGGCAGCAGGTCGCCAGCAAGACGCAAGACTCCCGAAATGGACCAGAAATGATCGACAACCAGGACCGGGTCGAACTGACCCGCAGTCTGCTCGACAAGCCGGCCACGCTGCGCCACGGCTATCTCGATGTGTTGGGCGAATCAACCGCCGCGCCGGTTCCGACGTTCGCCCAGCGCGCCATGAACAGCCCGTTCGTCGCCGCCGTCTACGAAGGGCTGTGGCGGCCGACGTCTTTCTACGTGGCCAGCGGTGTCACCACGCAGGCCGAGGAGCGGCGCGCGGCGACGGCCCTGCACCTGCGAAGCGCCAAAAGGCTGCTCGACGTGGCCTGCGGGCCAGGCAATTTCACCGCCCCGCTAGCCGCTCAACTGTCCACCGGAAGCCTCGCGGTGGGCTTCGACATCTCCGAGCCGATGCTGACCCGGGCGGTGCAGGACAACAACGGGCCACGGACCTGCTACGTCCGCGGTGACGCACGCGAGCTGCCGTTCGGAGACGAAACCTTTGACGCCGTTTGCTGTTTCGGGGCTTTGTACCTGATACCCGAGCCGTTCCGGGTGGCACGCGAGATGATCCGGGTGCTGCGGCCCGGTGGCCGGATCGCCATCCTCACCAGTTACGCCGGCCAACCCCCGCCGATCAACCTCGCCCTGCACACCACGGCCCGCCTGATCGGGCTCACCATGTTCGACAAGGACGCATTCGTGGATCTGTTCGCCGAGGCCGGATTGACCGACGTCGAGCAGCAGACGCAGCGGGCCCTGCAGTTCGTGACGGCGACCAAACCGGCCTGACCGGCCTGCGCTAGGACGCGGCGGCCTCGCAGACGCCGAACAACCGGACAACCGAAGTGCCCGCCTCGTATTCCACGACCGCGCCGGTCTCCGACGTCAGGGCGATCATCACGGGTTGCCCGCTGCGCTGCGACATCTGGGTGCATTCGACCTGGAAGAGGCGGAATCTGGCGCCATCTCGACCAGCATCACGGATGGCCAGCGAATAACCGGGTTCGACGGATTCGACGGGGACCTTCTGCAGGTAGTACTTGGTGCTCATCCGACGAGATTAGGGCCGGGCCACGACACCTTCCCGCGCCGAAACACGGTCTTAGCGATTGCTCAGCGGATTTTTGGAACTTCATCAGGCTCTGCGCCGCGCGGTCAGCTCGACGGGTTCGACAGGACAGTGATGACGTCGCGCAGCGGGTCCGGCGAGGTCGCCATCTCACCCAGGAAGGGGTGCGAAAGCTCGAGGACGAGAAACAGGTTCGCCGCCACCAGCACACCCACGGTCGCGACCATCACGCTGTGGATTCTCGGGTGTTCGACGCCGTAGATGATCGCGCAGGTGAGCACCAGGCCGCTGGTCAGCAGGATCACGAGCCATAACGCAAATGACGGCCCGGTGTTGGTCTGAGCCTGCATCACCCGCTCGGTGCGCGACTTGCTCATTTTGTCCAGGGTGCTGAAAGACGTTGCCAAGAACGTCTTTTGGGTGTCGGTGTGCGGTTGGACCTGCTGGTATGCCAGGTAGACGCGTTGCAGCGCCTTGTCGGCCTGGGGGTACTCGTAGCCGCGTACGGCCTGCGGCCACTCGGCCAGCGCGGCTCGCTCGTAGTCCAGCAGCGCTTGTCGAATCCGGTCGGCGTCGGGCTGGTCGAACGCCGTGAGATCCCTGGCCAGCTGAATCCCGGCGGTGCCTTCGTCGCGCGCCTGGCCGTCCTCGGTGTTGATCTGACTCCACATGCCGGAGACGACGAACCCGATGAAGAACGCGTAGACGAAGCCGACGACCCCATAGGCAAATCGGGTGGCATCGTTGTGGTCGCCGGCGGCCAGCTGAGGGAACTTGCGGCGGACGAGTTTGCGTGCCAGCACCGCGCCGCCGGCGATGCCCACGACCAGCAATACCAGCAACAGCCACGATGGAACATTGGCGACGATCCAGCCACTCATTGCCCACCCTCCTTCCCCCAACGCACCGACTCTAGCCAGTAGCGTTTACCCGTGGCCGAATTCTGGGGTGTGCGGTGAGCGTCGCGGGGTTCGTTCTCGGCGTGGTCGCCACGGTGCTTGCGGTGATATCGCTGGGCTGGCAACTGGTCGGCTACCGCCGGCAACGCCCCCGTCCGAAACTCAAGCCGGTGATCGGGCGGCTGACGACCGACGGGCTGGTGACCAACGACGCCAGCTGCGACGTACGCGAGTCACTGGCCGCCGTCGCGGACCAGCTCGAGGACATGCCGCTCATCGTCGGCGTCAAGGTGGTGAATGCGGGCCGGGCTCCGCTCCACGTCGCGGGCTGGGCCATCCGCACCGATCCCGACGGCACGTCGCTGGTGCCGGTCGAGAAGCCGGTGGCCGGCGACGACGTTCCGTGTGAGATACCGCCCCAGGGCAGCGCCGTCTTCCTCACCGAGTTCCGGCACGCACAGCGGTTCGCCGCCGCCGCCGACAACGTCGCCGGTACCGAGGACCCACCTCCGCGCATCGTGCTGACCGTGTCCTCGGGCACCCGCACCTACCGGACTAAACCCATTGCACCCGAGCTATTTTCACTCGAACCCGAATAGCGGCGAGTCGATCGGCTCTTCGGTCGCGGGCAAACCCACCAGGGTGAGGATATTGTGTGCGGCGCCACCGGGAAGCGCGATCAGCGTGCATGCGGCGCTTTGCCGACCGGCAAGTTCGCATGCGTCGGCGAGCACACTGACGGCAGCCGAACCGAGGTGCGTGACCGCGCTGAGATCGACCCGAATCGACCTGGTGCCGGCCTGACTGCGCACCGAGAGAACCTCTTTCAATTCCGGCGCGGCGAGTGTGTCGACATCACCTATGACGACGATGTAGCCGTCCTCAGACGTGCCGACCTCGAAGGTGGTCGGCGCGGCGGCCCGCCGGACGGGCGCGCCCAAGTCCGTGAAGACCGATTGCCGGGTCAGCTGTTGGGTGGCCGTCGCGGTGGTGCCGTCCGCGCCGTGGCTGACGACCGTATCGGGCACCGCAGCTTGAGCGATCGACAGGCCACGGCCGCGGTGGGCGCCGCTGGCTGCCGTCTTCCAGGTGCCGGAGTCGGCCACCACCACCCGAGCCCGGCCGTTGTCATCGAGTACCGCGTCGATGGAAAAATCGCCGGGAGATGTTGTGGCGTAAGCATGCTCGGCCACATTGGCGACCAGTTCACTGACGGCGTGCACGAGGGACTGGGTGTTGCCGGCATCGGCCCCCAGCCCCGCCAGCCACACGCGCAGCCTGGCCCGGACGGTGCGCTCAGCAAGCTCATCTGCGCGGCCTTCGATGTGCAATGCCGGTGGCGGAGTGCGCCGCTGGGCGGCGAGCAGGGTGATGTCATCGTTGTATCCGGTAGTGCGCACCAGCAACTCCACCGCTTGCGAACACACCCTCTCCACCGGCGCCTCGGCAGAGTCGAGCGGGAAGGTGTTGCCGCTGAAGACCCGGGCCATCACTTCGGCGACTTCGGCGGCACTGGCGGCGAGGTCGCGACCGGGCCGTTCGATGATGCCGTCGCTGTAGAGCATGACCAGGTCACCCACGGCCAAGGTGGCCTTGCGGATGCTGAAGCCTCGACCGCTGCCCAGCGGGCCCGCCCCGGTGGTTTGCAGATACTGCGCCGTGCCGTGGCCGGTGATGACGAGCGGCGGCGGGTGGCCGGCAGTGCAGTATTCGAGTTCACCTGTCGCCGTGTCGAAGCGGGCGGCGCACAGCGTGGTCGACTTCGCCCCCGGGATCTCCGCGACAAACCGGTCCACCGCCGATAGCGCGTCGAGAATGCCTGCGCCACTGTGAAATTGCATTCTGACCGCGGTACGTAACTGGGCCATCACCGCGGCCGCTCGCACTCCGTGCCCCACCACGTCACCGACCACCAGCACCAGTCGCCCGGCGGGGTCGGTGAGTGCGTCGAACCAGTCGCCGCCGGCCGCCGTGTCCTGCGTCGCCACCAGATAGGCGGCGGCGATTTCAGCTCCCGGCAGCACCGGCACGCTCGGCGACAGCAGCGCGCGCTGCATGACGGCGGCGGCGGCCCGCGCCGACTCGTACCTGCCCGCCATGTCGCGGGCGCGTTCTTCCGCCGCCAACCGGGCTTGTACCGACTCGGTGGTGTCGGCGCCCACGATCACGACACCGGTGATCTGCCCCTGTGGACCGCGCTGCGGGACCGCGGAGATGTCGACGAACCGTTCCCGAACCCCGGTCCCGTCCAGATCGACCTGGACCCGCACCTCGGCGACGTGTAGCGGTTCCCCGGTCCGATAGACGCGGTCATACATGTCGAGAATGCCCTGCTCGCGCAGTTCTGGCCCGAAGTCATCGGCGGCCACTCCCAGCAGCGCGTTCGGATAGAAAGCCCGGTGCGCCGCGTTACAGGCCACCAGCCGCAGCCGAGGTCCTTCCAGCGCGCAGGCGATCACCGGCAGGCCGTCAAATGTTGAGCGCACCGTCTCGTCGTCGCCGCAGAGGCGGCCGACTGCGTTGCCGGTACTCATCGCAACCTTGTACCCCTTGTGCTGTCTTCTCAACTCGGGGATGTGGCCTAGCCGCGAAGTGTCACATGCGGACTCTGGCCGTAGTGCTGCCGATAGTAGACGGCGAAGCGGCCCAGATGTCCGAAACCCCAGCGACGCGCCACGCCACCCACCGTCGCGGTTGCCTGGTCACCGGTGACGAGGTCAAGGTGGGCCTGATGCAGACGGACGCGGCGGACGTATTCCATCGGGGTGCAATCACGATGTTTGCGGAACATGTACTGCAGCGCGCGCGGCGTGACATACACGGCGCCCGCGATATCGGCCAGGGAGATATCCGTGTCGGCGTTGTCTTCGATGAATGCGATGGCGCGCCGCAGCAGAACGGGCGTGCTGTCGCGCCGGTCCATGGCGATCGGTTCCATCAACGCATTGTTCGGGAATGTGGCCAGCATGCTCGCCGCGATGTAGCGCTGCGCAGTGCCCACCACGAGCGGGTTCCGGCATGCCTCGGCGTCTGCCGCCACCGTTTCGCGAACGTGGTCCAGCGCGGCGACCAGCTGCGTGCCCGCGGCAGCGGAGATCGGGACTGAGCCGTTGAGCCGCACCTGGTTCCGCGACTCCGGCGAGTCCGCCGCGACATGGCTGAGCAGAGCCCGATCCAACGAGTAGATATCGGCACTGGCGTGGCGGCACATCCCGATCAGCGACTCTCCCGCGATGGCGCCGAACGCACCCACCTCACCCGCGCCGAATCCTTCGAAAGCGCCGCGCTCAACACGCGCGTCGATGCTGCCCGAACGGACTCGGACAAGCATGATTCGCTCCGGGGGGACCATGGCGTAGCTGAAGGTGTAGTCGAAATCGGCGATATCGACACTGGTGGAGCCGACCATGGAGCGCTCCAAGCGGCTCCGGGTCGGTACACCGTGTTCACCGGCAGCCATACGGACACGCCCGAAGCTGGCGCTGACGACCTCCTCAGCCTCGCCGAGGTCGGTGGTGTCGAGCAGGACAGTGAACATTGCGCGGGCTTTCGACAGGAGACCACTACCGCGGCATCGCGTTGAACCGACGAGGCCCATTATCCAGCAAACGACGAGTTTATCCAGAACTTACTGCCGAAACTCGAGTTTCACTGACGATTGTCATTGACGTTCGTCAGTGAACGGCTGTACGGTACCGGCATGGGGTTACTGTGACCGCTCCGGCGTCCACCCGTGAGGCTCGGCGGCTCGAAACGCGGGCGCGATTGTTCGACGCCGCCCTGGCCGAGATCTCCGATCGGGGACTGGCCGCCGCCGACGTCAGCGCCATCGCCGCCGCCGCGGGCGTGGTGCGGGGAACGTTCTATTTTCACTTCCCCACCAAAGAACATGTTCTTGCTGAGTTGGAGCGCAACGAAGAGGCCCGGATTGCCGGCGAGCCCGGCACTGCCGACGGTGACCTGTCGTCGGTACTGTCACGGCTGGTCGACCGCGTACTTGAAGCCGAAAGCCGGTTAGGGACAGTAGTTTTCCGGGACATGCTCGGTCTGCACTTCGCCTCGACACATCCGGCTGAAGACGAGTTGGCCGCGCATCCACTCCTGGAATTTCTGGTCGGTGTGATCAGCCGGGCGCAGGAAGCGCAGCACGTTTCCGCGGACGCAGACCCCGGTGAACTCGGAATGTTCTTCCTCACCGGGCTTTTCGCGCTGTTGGCCACCGGCACACACGACGCGGCCCAGTTACACCGTTATGTGACAACGATTGTCAACGGAATGGAGACACGATGAATCGCACCAGCATCGAAGGTTACCGGGACTTCCTGGCCAGGCGCGACGGCGAAGCCGACCTGCTCAACCGACGGTTGGCTAAGCGCGAGCAGTTCTTCGAAGAGCTGGAAGCCAGCCCGGTCCGGTCGGCGCACCCTGCCGACCGCGCGACCTTCCTGCGCAATCTGCGTCGCCGCCGACCAGAACCCGGGCTGGACAGGAAAATGCTGTTCCTGCTGGCGACCGCCAAACTGAACCAGGCGGAACGCTTCGGCGTCGGACTCGGCGAGACCTACGGACGCAACAGCGATGAAAACCTGCCACCGGAAAACGTCTACCTAGAACTGGAGGAGCACTACCACACCCGGCTGCTGGCCTACGCGCTCGACGTCTTCGATCTGACATTTCAAGTCGTCCCACCGCCTTTCGTGCTCAGGCAGTTCGTCAAGATGGGCGTCTTCGTGCCCGAGCGGTTGAGCTTCATGTTCGTCGGAGCCGCCGAGATGGCGGGGTGCATCATGTTCGACGAGTTGCGCCGCACCGGCGCTTCGCTGTTCGCCGACGAACCGGAGGTGGCCGAACGCATCGAACTGCTGTACACCGAAATCCTCACCGATGAGATCGGGCACGTCGGGTATTGCGCGTCGCGGTGCACAGCCGGGGAGCGGGCGGTGATGCGTCGGATCTATCCGCTGATCGGCCGGCTTTTTGCCCGACAGACCGCTGAGATCAGCCTGCTCGTCGACGTCAAGGCGCTGCACGCGCGGCTGGACCGGCCGTTCGATGTCGAGGAGTTGACCGCAGGGCTGCAGAACGAGACGTATCTGGTCGCGCATCCGTAAATTGACTAGTCGCCGTGTCTTTCGTGGATCGACAACGACGCCATCCGCGGATAGAGGATCGCCGGTCCTAGCCATCGAGTGACGAAGCGGCGCAACGCGATTCCGTCGCGCTGCACCTGCCCGGGATCGGTCAGCAGGGACTGCACACTGCGCAACGTCATTTCGGCGAGCTCACCTAGCGCTGCGGTGTCGAAGCCGTGCAAGGCCCAATCGACGTCGAGACGCTGGAAAGCCGACAAACAGAATGAGATCGCCGTGTCGGAGGTCAGCGAGACGACGGCTGCGCCCTCCTGCCTCTCCGTCAGCAGACTCTCTAGTTGCGGATCGCCGACGAGATTCTCAATTCCGAACGAGATGCATTCGACGACAGCAATGACCGGGTCGTGCTGCCCGCTGGCGCGTTGAACAGCCTGGTCAATAAATCCGTCGACCGCACGCATCGCGCTGGCGATGAGCAGCGCATCGGCGTTGGGGAAGTAGCGGTACACCGTCTGGCGGGTGACGCCGAGCCGACGGGCTACGTCGGCGAGGCGTATCGCCGATCCGTGTTCGGCGACCACTTCGTCCACCGCATCCAGAATGCGGGCGATTGCCTCCTCGTCGGAGGCGGGCGTAGATCCCGCCCAGCCGCGGCTACGCATCGGCTGTCGCGAGCATTTCGGCTTCGAACTCGATCTCCAGCGTCGTCGGGCCGGTCATTCCCAGCAGGGATTTCCACGGGGCCGGACCGACACGATGGGGCGCGGGGAGACGTCGGGTCAGGATTGCGAGTGCTTCTGCCAATTCCCGGCGTGCAAGGTTGGCCCCCAGACAGTAGTGCGCGCCGCCGCCGAAGGTCAGAATCGCGGGTGCATCCACGCGCGTGATGTCGAAGCGGTCAGCCTCGTCATAGATCGCTGGATCGCGATTGGCCGCGAAGGTGTTCACGAGTACGAAGGTCCCTGCCGGGAACGTGTACCCGCCGAATTCGACATCGCCAGTGGCGGCGCGTGGCGCGATACACACAGCCGGTGAGTGGCGCATGCTCTCCTCGACCGCTTGCATGGCGAGCTCGGGGTCATTGCCCAGCTTCGCCCATTGATCCGGATGCTCGCAAAGCACCTGCACCGACGCGGCCAGTTGGTTTCGCGTCGTATCGGTTCCCGCCATCAAGAAGCCGGCCACCAGCATGCGCAGTTCGTCGATAGTCAGCCGATCGCCGTCGCTTTCGGCGCGTATGAGCTCGGAAAGCAGGTCATCGGTCAGAGTGTTCCGGCGGACGGCGACCATGTCGTCGACATAGGCGTCCAACTCGCCCCACGCCCGCATGATCGCGGATTCGTCGAAGGTGCCATCGGCCTGAAAACTGAAGGCCTTGAAAATTTCGTCGGTCCACTCCGAGAACAACCGCCAGTCCTCGCTGGGCGCGCCGATCAGCGCGCACATGATCGGGGTGGGGTACGGCCGCGCGATGTCCGTCACGACGTCACAACGTCCGGAGTCGACCACCCGATCGATCAGCCCGTTCACCACTTCGTGAATCGTGTCGCGAAGACGCGATGTCGCGCGGGGAGTGAACGCCTTCGAAACCAGCTTGCGCAAGCGGGTATGTGGCGGGCCGTCGAGGCCCAGCAGACTGCTCACCAGCTTGTCGTACAACGGACCTGACGTGATGCCCTGCGCTGCCAGCGTGATTCCGGGTGGCATGCGAAACCTGTTGTCCCGCAGCATGGCTCGAGACATTTCGTAGGAGAGTATCTCCGGGCCGAGGGGTCCGATGGCGATGGGAGCGCGGGATTGCGCCAGGCGGACGTCCTCGAGGATGTCGCCGGGGGTGGCGGTGAAGCTGTAGCTGAGTGCGGGAAGGCCGGCGTCGAAGACGCTGGGAGCGGTGCTGTTCGCGTTCATGGTTCTCTCGACTTCCGCTCAGACCCAGATGGAGGATGTTTTGGACATCATGACGTTGTATGTATGACCATAACTCCAGATCGCCGAAACTCAAGGAAAAGATGCAGCAATTATGCCGGGATCCGCGTGATGATCATACGTTCTCCATCTGAACGTCCGAGCAAGTAACCGCGCCCCTGCTCAGGACGGGCGCTGCTGGGTCACAATCCAGCGCGAAGCCAATGTGTCGCAAATGGCGCGTTGCTCGATCTCATCCAGGTCGTGCATGAGGAGTCCTTCGACGGTGAAGATGCCGATCATCACCTCGGCTTCCACAGTCGAAGTTGAGACCCCCGCGGTCTCCAATTCGTAACGGAACATGCCGCCGGTGATCAGATGGAAGTTGCGATGCCACTCGGCGATGGAGGCCGAATGTTCGACGCGGGCATGCACCGTCGTCACCAGGCGGCTCATCTGGCGTAACTGGCGAACCACCCACAGCACTCGAGCGGAGATCGGTTCAGTCGCAACTTGTTGGTACTGCGGCCAGATGTCCGCCATGACGGAGTCGAGCACAGCGATCAGGACGTCGTCCTTGTCCCCGAAGTACCAGTAGATGGTGTTTGGTGCCACCCCGGCTTCCTTCGCGAGGCGACTCATCGGGGTGGCGTCGTAGCCAGCATCGATGAACAGCCGGCGTGCTGCCGCGACAATTTCTGCGCGCTTCTCTTCGGCGGCCTGAGGGCGTTTGTTCCGTGCCATCGTTCCTCTGCATCGACTGGATCACATCGTGTTGAACGACATTCAAGAATTTGTTAGCTTTTGTTGAACGCCATTCAAGATACTCCATGGGGGCCACGACCATGAACCAACTAACTAGCTACGACCGACACGACGTCACTTTTATCTCCGAGGGCACATCATGCGCGGCGTGGCTCTACCGGCCTGAAGGCGTCGAGAATCCGCCCATCATCGTGCTCGCTCACGGGTTTGCCGCCTTCCGCGAACTGCGCCTGGACGCCTACGCCGCACGATTCGCCCAGGCGGGCTACGCCGCCCTGGTGTTCGACTACCGGCACTGGGGTGCCAGCGAAGGACAACCCCGCCGCCTCCTCGACATCGCCAAACAGCACGCTGACTGGCGGGCCGCCATCGCCTACGCCCGCAGCCTGGACAACGTCGACACCACCCGGGTGGTGGCCTGGGGTTCCTCCTTCGGCGGCGGCCACGTGCTCACCTTGGCCGCCCACGACCACGATCTCGCAGCCGCTATCGTCCAGGTCCCTCACGTCAGTGGCCCAGCGTCGACCTTTTCCCAATCCCCAAAACTGGTAGCGCGGTTGATCCTCGCCGGTCTACGCGACCAAGTCGGCGCATGGCTCGGGCGCCCGCCCTACCGGACAGCAGCTATCGGCTACCCCGGTGACATCGCGATGATGACCTCCCCGGGGGCCGCCGAGCTCGTCGAACGGATGGCCGGGGACAAGCGCGAAGAATTAATCGCCGAGAATGACGTCGCTTCGCGCATCGTGTTGCGGATCCCGTTCTACTCACCGGGACGCAAGATCGCCAACATCACCGCGCCCACCCTGGTGCAACTAGCAAAACGTGATGACGTCACGCCGTACGCGAAAGCCCAGCAGATCGTGACCCGCATCCCACACGGTGAAGTCCGCTCCTATGACATCGCGCACTTCGAGCCGTACCTGGACCCGCACTTCGACGGGATCATCGCCGACCAGATTGACTTCCTAAATCGCCACGTCACACTGGCGTGAGCCCCACGCCAGGCGGGATTCCACGTCCGCGGAACCCGCGCTGTGCACCACACGCGCACCCCCGATCCGTCGGCTACGGTGGCCGACGCCTACCAGTGAGGAACACCCACCCATGAACACGACCCGACGTGGCGCCCTGATCACGGGGGCCTCCGCTGGCATCGGGGCGGCCTTCGCCCGCCACCTCGCCAACGAGGGTTACGACCTGCTCCTCGTCGCCCGCCGCGCCGAGCGCCTCGAAGAACTCGCCACTCAACTGCACCAACAGCACGGCGTGCGCGCCGAAGTACTCCCCGCCGACCTCACCGACCCCGCTACCCCGGCTGCGATCATCACCCGCGCAACCGAATTGGGCCTGCCTATCGACGTGCTCGTCAACAACGCCGGACTTTCGGCCGGCACCAAATTCTCCGATACACCATGGGACTCGGTCGCCGGAGAACTTCAACTGATGGTCACCGCAGTAACCGAATTGATCCACCGCGCCATCCCCGGCATGAAACACCGACGCTGGGGACGCATCATCAATCTGTCCTCACTGGCCGCGATGTCGCCGCCGGCAGAAGGGTTGCTGTACACCGGCATCAAGTCCTACGTACTGAACATGTCCCAATCCCTCGACATGGAATTGAAACCCCACGGCATCCATGTCACCGCGCTCTGCCCTGGCTTCACCTACAGCGAGTTCCACGACGTGATGGGCACCCGCGATGCCGCCGACCGCCTGCCGGGCTTCATGTGGCAACAGCCTGATCCCGTTGTCCGCGAGGGATGGGCGGCCGTGACCGACGGCAAGCCCGTCTGCATACCGGGCACCGTCAACAAGCTGACCGCCGCCGCCATACGACCACTCCCACAGCGCATTCAGTACTTCCTGGGCCGCACCTTGAATCCCTTGAAGTAGACAACTCCCAGTCGCCGGACTCGCCGCAGCGACATTTACGCGCACATCTTCGATGAGGACCTCGACGCCGTAGTGCGCCGTATCGATGCAGCCATTCGAGTGACTGCGGACGGCGTAGAAAGCCCAGTCCGACCAATAGGCCCTGAACTGTACAAACTCTGTGGAGCTAAGGGGATTCGAACCCCTGCTTTGACCAGGCAAAATACCCGCTTACCTGCGGTTTCGTTACGTCCCGCTCCGACTTAGTCCCGCCCGTTACCTGCGGTTTCGTTTTCGCGTCTTGACGGCGTCAACGGTGTCGAGCATCAGATCCTACCGGTCGTGCATCGCTCCACGGCTCACACACACATCGGGTGCATCGTTTGCCCAGGGGCTTGGTCGGACTAGCCGGTCTGCCGGTTCGTGGCCAAGAGACTCGGGCCGCCGGGTGGTAGTCACGTCAGGATGCGCCTTCAAAGGCTGCCCGCCACGGCGACGGCGATGGCAAGCCACTTAACTCGATCATGCCCTCTGGCATTGCCAAGTAGGCAACAGAAGCCGGTCCTGGTTCGCAGCCCAACCACCCCGGCATCTGGGCGCCACAGGTCTATGAGACGACGAAGGCAACAAAACCTCGTAGAGCAATCCCACTGCGCCACAACATGAGATCCAAAGCAGCGCAACCCTTCTACGTCATAACATGAGATCACAAACCGCAACACCTCTGCGCCGGAAAGAGATGCGCAGGAGCTGCAATCGACATGAGATCCAAAGCAGCGCAACCTGTCTGCGCCACAAAAGGAAGATCCAAACCAGCACTACCTCTGCGCCTAGAAAGTGTGACGGGTACTGCAACGGCTGCGCCCAGAAAGTGTGACAGTTACTGCAATAGCTGTTGCGCCAGAACACATTTAGGGTGTTCGGGACCCAGGGCACCCTGGTAGACTCAACCCCACAAGCGCTCCGGGCGATCGCACGGTTCGACAGCAGTGACTTGATAGGCGCAATTCTCCGTCTACGGGTCCGTCCGGGCACAGCGCGACATTGATGCTGAGGCTCAGGCACAGCGCACACTCGCGGATGAACGAGGGTGTCGACACTCGTCCCTCATCCGGAGGCCGTGCGGCACTCCAACCTGTTGCGAGGTTCCCTGCATGAACGATTTATCAAGGCTCGCCGGCCAATACGGCTACCTGGTGAGCAGATTCGGCCACAATGACGCTCGGACTATCGAAGCCCGCCGTGACTTCGTGACCGCCCGGATCGCCGCCCAAGCTGCCGAACTGATGAACGGCATCGCAACGCTGTCCGACGAACAGGTGGAGCGCGTTGTCATAGTCCTGCAAGGTCGGCGCTGATGGACCGAAACGCAAACGGAGCGACGCGCAGGCGGGCTCGGAGACACCGTCCGCAGCAACTGAGTGACGCTGAGCTTCTCGCGTCCGCCTGGCGCGAATATCGAGGTCAGCCGCGCACCAATCCCACCAAGTCTTCTTCAATCCGTACATCATCGTTCCGCGCCCGTCGGCGTGGTCTCTGTGACAGGTGCGGGCGCTGGATCAATCGGGGCGACGACGTACGGTTCCACCAGGACTTCCCAGGCGTCGTGCACGACGGGTGCAAGCCCCCACCCGTCGATGCAGTCGCAAAACCTGTCGTTGTTGGCCAGCGCGCAGAGCCCTCCGTCTGCCCCGAATGCCGGCTAATTCACGCCGGACAGTGCTGGTGACAAACATGCAAGCCTGCCAACTCGCAGATGTTCGCCGTTGCGAAGAAGAACATTCGGCACTTCGGGCTCGACGTGAGTGCTAAGTCGGTGCCCATCTACGAAAGCCTGGCTCATCAGCTCGAGTACTTCCTCCTGAATGGCGGTGACTACCATCTCGCGCCGAACCTGGGTGCGGACGTACTCGACCAGATCGACACCTTCATAGCCCCGTTTCTCGCCCTGCCCGACGAGCACGCTCGACACATAGCTGTGCTCTGGTGCGCACACTGCTGGCTGTTGGACTGCTGGGAGCACACGCCGCGCCTACTGTTCACCTCACCGGAGGCAGGCTGCGGGAAGACCCGCGCCCTGACACTCATCGGACTGTTCGTGCCCAGAGCGGTTCACGTCGCCGACCTCACACCCGCTGCGCTTTATCACTCGATAGATCAGGCGATGGAGCTCAAAGGTGGTCGGCCGACCGTCTTATTCGATGAGTTCGACACCGTCTTCGGCAGCGCCGAGACCGGCCGAATCCGCAACGAAGAAATGCGCCGCCAGATCAACGCGGGTCACGACCGGAACGAGACGGTCGCTCGCAAGATGGGCAAGAGTGTCAAGGAGTTCCGGCTTTACACCCCGATGGCGTTGGCCGGAAAGATGTCGACTGACGACGTGCCGGCCACCATCCGCACTCGGTCCGTCACCATCCAGATGCAGCGCCGACGCCCGCAGGACAAGGTCGAGCGGTGGAACCGGCGTAAGCACGCAGCCGCGGCCGAAGCGATCCGCTGGGGGCTACAGTGCTGGGCCGAACTCGTCCACGGCTACGCGCAGTACTACGTGGGACCGGATCGTCCAGTGCTGCCCGAGGGCATCGAGGACCGTGACGCCGACGTGTGGGAGCCGCTGCTGGCGGTCGCCGAACTAGCGGGTGGGCACTGGCCAGAGCGAGCACGTGTAGCCGCTGTAGCCGCTGTAGCCGCTGACGGGGTGAAGACCGCACCCAGCCCCGGCATCGAACTGTTGGCCGATATCAAGACCGTCTTCGATCGACTGGCGACTGAGGTGATCTTCACAACGGCCCTGCTGGCCGAGCTATCCGGCACGGACCCGCGCTGGCGCAGGCTAGACGGCAAAAGGCTGGCTCGCGTGTTGCACGACTACGGGATAAACCAGACCAATAAGGACCAGCGCATCGGCGCGAAGGTCACCAAAGGCTACCGGCGTGAATACTTCGAGGACGCGTGGACTCGCTATCTGCCATGTGCGGCTACATCGGCTACATCGGCGACGGACGAGGGGTCCGGTGGTGAGTGATCTGCCCACCGAGATCGAGGTCGGTGACGCCTACGCGCTGCGCACTTTCGACGTGAAGAACGGCAGGTTGACCTCCGTCACCCAGCACGGCAGTCACTGGAACGACGGCAAGTGTGAGGCGATCTGCCTCAACCATCCCGATAACCCGAGCCATGAGGTGCCCTCGTCCGACTGCACGTGCGGGGTCTACGCCTTCTGGACCGTCGAGGAACTACTTGATCAGTATCTGGATTTCGCCCGCCGCATCGTCACGGTCGTTCGTCTGGACGGCCTGACCATCGAGGGCGACAACGGCGTGAAGGCGAACGCGGCGCAGATCGTGGCCTGGTGGTGCGCAGAGGACGCCACTGAGCTAGCCGCCGCCTGTGCGGCCAGCGCCCCTGGCGCACGTCGATACTTCGACCGGGACGTCATGATCGGTCTTTACGCACCACAGAGGCCAGCAACCGTAGGAGGAGAACCAAGTGGGCGACATCGGTGAACCACGGCGCCGGGTTATCAGGGTGCCGACAACGCCAATACGCAAGCCGGTGCAAGAGCCAACGCCCGCGCCCAAGCCAGGGCCAGCACCGGTGCGGGAGCCGGCTAGAACGGGATAGCCTGCAACAGCGGGCCAGCCACGTTATGGGGCCGACTGAGCGGTCGAGCCGAAATTCGACGGCGCACGCTGCACGTCCTGCCTAGCGGCCGGACGGGTGGAGCTGTTCGGCCGACACGGGACCGGCCTGCCTTCCCCGACGTGCTTTCAGCATGCGGCGCCTTCGGTCAGTGCGACACGGTGGACGATGTTTTCTTGCTACGCAAGCACATACAGACTGCCCCGCTTGCTGGCCATGGTCGATTCGATCGATGCCGCAAGGCCGCTGTCGCGAATGAGCAGGCCGAACTCGATGTTGCGATTCTCGGCGCTGTAGGAGAAGTTCGCGCTCGTCAGCAAGATGAGCTCTTGGTCGACGACGATGAACTTCGTGTGACTGACGATTGGTTGTCCGTCGGGCAGGCTGGCTGAGCGGTACACCGTGGCCCGCGGCAATCTTGCCTTTACGCCGGCAGGGTCGCCTTTGGCTGCGTCGACGTAAACGCATACCACGACGCCGGGTTCTTCGGATGCCGCCTCGAGTGCGTCCCACATGTTCGATGTCGGCGAGAAGTTGTAGGTGGCGCATGTCACCGAGGTGCGAGCGGCGGCGACCACGTTGTGGAACTGGTTGGTCAGATGCCCGGTCATCGCTTCGTTTCCCGGCATCGTCCACACCGGGATCAGGTCACGAAGCGCCGACTTTGCTCCGGCAATTCCGCGAAGGACCGTTGCCGACAGCTCGGGCAACTGATGCCCAATGCCGGCCGCGGTCAGCAGCTTTGCGGCTTTCTCACGCCGCGCGGGACTTACCGATGCCAGTGCGTGGGTGGTGTGCTCCCCGGCTCCTAGGAGCACCGCGAGGCTTTCCGCCTCGGTGGCGGTGAGGTACTCCCCCAGTCTCTTCAGCGGGTCATCGGACATCAGGGCTCCCGAAGAACCCCGGCACCGGTTTGCCATCCGCGCTGGGCAGTGTAAGCAGGAACCGGCGGTCAAGGAACCGGTTGGCCTTCTCACACGATGTCTCCGAGGCGAAGGTGCAGCAGTGACATGCCGCCCCGTGCAGAAAGTCCTCGGGGTCACTGGGAGTTCGCATCGCGCACACCGGATCTGATGAACACCGGGCGGCGCGGCGCAACGCCGAGATGACCAGCCCCTCTAAGCGGGATGGCTCTGAGAGCGCGACCAGGCCGCCGAGGGTGCCTTCGCTGTCAGAGGCGGTGGTGCAGATCAGCAGCCCGGCTGCGCCCTCGCGGTGCGCAGAGGCCGGCCAGCCGTAGATCCGCTCGCTCAGGCTGGCCGCGCCATAGCCACACGACATCGCCATCTCCCGGATCAGCACGTGAGACAGGGTGTGCAGCAGCCAGTACCGCGGCGCGGGAAGACGGGTGTCGGGGTCAACGGCCTTCGCGGTCTCGGAGAAGCGGCGGGCGAAGTTGCGGCGGTTGGCCGCCCGGTGCGCCGCCCACAGTGCGGTGGTGTAGAGGCTGTTCTCCCAGGCTTCGACCGCATCGAGGTTGAGTTGGAGAAATATTCCCTCGCCGCGGTCCTCGGTCGCGGGAACCCACGTCGGTCTGCCGTTACGGTTCAGCTTGACCAGCCGACCGGGCAGGTCGTTAACGCGATCCATTTCATCGAGCCGGGTAAATCCGATGAAGGCGTTGACCTTTTTCATTTGGTTGACTGCGACGATCCGGCCGATCTGACCGGGAAGCCTTGAGCCGCGACCCATTTCGGTCACCATGAGCCCGGTGGTGTTCTTCTGCGAAGGAAACAGCGCCGGCTTTTGCAGGTACTGCCATTCGGGCACCAGCAGTTCGACCGGATCCCAGCTAGCGAGCTTCTGCTTGCGCCGCTCGTCGGATTCGCGCGGGGACATAACATCGGCGATTACCGCAGCCAGGCTGTCGTCAGACACGGCGCTTAAGTCGACCTTCTTCAGACCTGCCATCGCGCGGATGACGTCGAGTTGGCCGGCGAACTGCGTAATCTGCTCGACGCCGAGTTCGACCCGCAGGCGGTCAGCGAGGGCCTCGGCCTTTTCGGCGTCGGTGCGTGGCATCACGATGATCGACTGCGTGGAAGCGAACCACAGGTTGGAGGCTCCCATCATGATGAGCGCCGGTCTGGCCCCGCACTTCTGGTCAAAGGCGTTTAGGTGCGGGTGGCGGCCGCGGCAGGTTTGGGGCAGCTTGTCGCGGCCCACTGAGCCTTGCGCCTCGGCCATGCCCCGGGTGGCCCCGCACTGAGTGCAGGCGATCATCGATCCGACGCTCTTGCCGAGGTTGGCGTCGCGCATCTTCAGGTCGGGCCGCTCCGCCTTCGCGCACCGCCGGCCGCGGTGGACCCATAGTTCGTAAGGGAACTCGTCAAGGTGTCCGTTAGTACACGTCAGCAGGTGCTGGGCGGGTACCGCGGGAGATTCGCGGCGCCCGGATTTCACTGGCCCCCGCGCGGCGCCGCGACCCGGGCAGCTCTTATGGGTGAACTGCGCCAAGTCGGGACGGAAGGGGTGGGTGTTGGTGTAGGTGAATCGCGGCAGCGGGCCCAGGTAGTCACACCCGGTGCAGCGCAACAATTGTGGGAAGACCCGCGCCGGGATGCCTAGGTCGGCGCCGTCTTGGGCGAACGCGTTCTGTTTGGGTTGCCACGGGTAGGGCCGCAGAACATCCACCTGGTCCCCGAGGTGCATGCGGACCACGTCCAGCAGCCGTGGTTCGATGATCGACGGAATATGTTGGCGCCGTTTCCAAATCGGTTCCCAGTCGTCCAGGCCCGCGGGCATCACTGAAAAGCCCGGCAGGTCCATGATCGCACCTGGGCCGTAGGTGTACAGCAGCGACGACGGGCGCGACGATCCGACCTTGGCGCGGTTTTTGACCACCGCCTCTTCGGCGTCGGTCAAGG
Source organism: Mycobacterium sp. Z3061 (assembly GCF_031583025.1). Taxonomy (NCBI): domain Bacteria; kingdom Bacillati; phylum Actinomycetota; class Actinomycetes; order Mycobacteriales; family Mycobacteriaceae; genus Mycobacterium; species Mycobacterium pumcae. The sequence goes on from NZ_CP134062.1 coordinate 5,611,217, forward strand.
GGTCCAGCGTTTGGGCCGGGTCGTGCAGCATCACCGCATCCGGTGTCGGGTCGGTCATCAGTCTTCATCTCCCACCGGCAGCGTCCAGCTTGCGGCGCCCTCGGGGACATGGGCGAAAAGGCGCTCGGGGATTGGGCTGACCAGAATGTTGATCTCTGGCTGCACTTCGCGCATCGAGTTGGCGACGACGAACGGCGGCTGAGACGACGACCCGACACCGGCCTTCGCGTTGTCCGGGCTCATCAACAACGGCAGGTACTTATCCTCTTCCCCGGTGCGCTCGTATACCAGTGTCTTGTGCATGCCGCTGGCGACGGTCGCTCGATCGGCCCACCGGTCGATCCGGTTCACCAGCAGGTCGTTGGCGTACTTCACCGCCGACTCCTCCAGCGCCGCCGCCGCGATCCGTACCTTGAGGCGCTCAGCGATTCGCTCGACCGCCTCGCGTTGGTCTTTGATCCGCCACGCGTTGCGCTCCTGGGAAAGCCCGTCGTCCAGAGGCGCCTGGATCACCCGGGCCACGCTGACCAGTAGTCCATCCAGACCGCGATCCAGCGACGTCGGCGAATACGGTGTCACCGACAGCGCCTCCACCTGGGAATAGAACGTCTCGTGGTAGTGGCGGAACTGCTCAAAGTGCGCCAGATCCCGCGGTCGTGCCCAATTGCCCAACGTGACAACCAGGCCCGGGCGCGCGGGGTCGCGACCGACGCGCGAGGACGCCTGAATGTATTCGGCGGTATTCTTGGGCTGGCCGACCACCAGCATCAGCCCGAGGCGCTGCACGTCAACGCCAACTTGCAGCATGGAGGTCGCCAGAACCACATCGAACGGCGCCTCCTTGCGGGGGGGCGCCTTTTTGCCGTCGCGTTGGGCGGCTAACCGAGCTTGGAAGGCTGCCGTGGTGTCGTAGCCGGGGTCGAACTCCTGCCCGAGCCGGTCCAGGGTGCGCCCGATCTCTGAGGACGCGACGCGCGCGGTCAGCTCGCCGGTGTTCAGCAGGCCGAACGCAGCCCCGTGGCGCGGCGGAAACCCCGAGCCTTGGCGGGGTCGCTTGACCCGGTTCTGCACGTCGTCGCCCATGTAGCGGGTCATGCCGGCCAGCTCGCGGGTGGCGTTGAAGTACCCGACCAAAGTCAAATATGGGTCGGCGGCGATGCCGCTGCGGTCCAGCAGCAACTGCCCCGCCGATAACAGCACCTCGGCCGACCGGATTTCGGCGCTGGCCAGGCGCACCCCCTGGGCGCTCACCCCGACATAGCGGCGGCCGGGCGTGGACCTGGTGACAGGGATCTCACGGGAAAAGTAGGTGTCGGCGACGTCGAGCACCTGCGGGGGAAAGACTTCGACGCGGCGCCCGTAAAGACCACGGACCTGTTCCTGAGCATTGCGCACTGTGGCTGTGGAGGCAACGATCAGCGGGCGCACAGGCTGGCCACTGGGTCGTTCCCACGACGCCAGGGTCTCCACGGCAACCTCGAACAGCCCCACCGAGGTGCCCAGCGCGCCGGTGATCAGATGCAGCTCGTCCTGGATGATCAGATCCGGCGGGCGCAGCCGACTCACCGGATGCACAGTGGCCGTGGGGTATCCGGGCGCAGCGGGATGTGCGGTGGAGATGTTGCACGCCGCGTAATCGGGGTGGACGTAGCCGTGGCGGGCGCAGCGCCGCCCGACGTAGCCGAATAGAGCGGCGGCTTCGCCCTCGCGGGCCAGGCGAGCGAACTTGTCGACGGTGGCGATAACGAATGCCGGCGTGAGGCGGTAGATCTCCTCGTCCACGGTCAGGATCGGCAGGCCCCCGCCGATCTGTCCGCCCTTCGCGAACGGGCAGCGAGCAAGATCGTCGCCGCAATAGACGAACACCCGTCGCGCCGTAGCGTCGGCCTTGACCTGCGCGGCGGTGATCGGGGTCCCGCACCACGGACAGCGCTGCACCTGCAGCACGGTAAGACGATGCGCGCCATACTCGTTGGCCTTCGTCAGCTGCTCGTCGGCCTCCTCGAAACGCTTCGGGCTGACATCAGTGCCGACCCACAGCCCGATCCGGAACGGCTCGACGCCCCATGTGCGTTCGTCGGTCTGCCGCGCCAGCTCGGCCGCGCACATCAACGCGGTGGCCCGCTGAAACTGCTGGGCGGTCAACAGCCGCAACGTGTAACGCATCAGCACCGCCACACCGTCGCTGCCATCCAAGTGGCCCTCGGCAGAATCGACCACACCCTGGCGGCGGCGGATCGCGAACGTATAGGCGGCCAGGCCAAGGTATGCCTCGGTCTTGCCGCCACCGGTCGGGAAGAACAGCAGTTCCACCCGGGCCAGGTGATCGGCGCTGCGCAGCGGGTCCGACGGCTCGGTCAAAGCATGCAGCTGCATCAGGATGAACGCCAGCTGGAAGGGCCGCCAGGATGCAGCCTGCACCCCAGCCTCGGCCACCTTGGCGTGCGCATCGGGAATCGACAGGGTGGGATCTGATGCCCGCAGCGCGGCCACCTGGGAGGCGATGCGCTGATCGCGCATTACGGCGTTCATGAACCCAAAGCAACGCAGCGCTTCGGTGTCGGCGACAAGGTGATTGAGCCCGTCTTGCAGGCGCTTGCGGGCGCGAGAAGCCTCTAGCAGCGCTAACTCGGCGGTCTCACGCAGATGCGCCGGCAACTGCGTGGCCACCGCCTCTTGGGTCGCGATCCACTGTTCGTACCCGGCGATGAGCGGTTGGAGTCCGGCCCGGAGCTGATCTGCGCTCGCGGTCGCCAACGCGTCCATCGACAACAGCGCGTCCTCGACATCGCGCGCCTGGGTCTGCGGGGTCTCGGCGACCGGCAACCAGGTGGTCCACACCGCCGTGGCGCGCCGCGCGCCCTTCCCGACTGTCCAGTCCACCGAGCACGTCCGCCCAATCGCGTACTCAAGTCGGTTGCGGTACTGCAGGTTTAGTCGCTGCACCTCGGGATCGTGCTCGAACCAGTCCTGTTCCAAGACATCGCAAACCGGCAGGAACACCTCTGCACCGCCGGCGTCGATATACAGCTTGGTCTGGAACATCCACATCCCGATCGGAATGGGCATTGGCGTCTCACGGTCATTGCACAAAGCGATCTCGATCAGTACCCGGTCGCACGCTGGGTCGTCGAAGCGGTCCACCCGAAGGCAGATGGTGTCGCGCAGCGCAATCGTAGTCATCTGAGCTGCGGTGAGGTCCGCAAGTCGAATGGTGCGAGATTCTTCGACCGGGATGCGCTGGAAGTGACGGATCGGACGGCCAGCCTTGGTGACTTTGTCGGTCTGTACCGACTCGTAAGTTCCCCACGATGCGGTGACGGTGAACGCCTGCAGGTCGGGCGGCACCTGGAACCGCAGTCCCATAGAGGAGGGAATCATCAAGCCCTGTTTGGGCGCTCGGTCCTCGGCATCGTCGTTATCAGAGTCGGCCTCATGTTCGTCTGTTGAGAAAGCGGGGACGCCGCGCACCTCCGTGGCCGCGTTTTCATCCGCGCGCGCCTCAGTCAGCTCACCGCGCTCGGTGGCTTCGCTTGTGTCGTCCCCGCCGGAAGTAGCTACGGTGAGCCGCACCGGTGCGATGTGCCCGACCAGGTATTGCGAGCGTGGGCTGAAGGGCAGCAACTCGTCCGGGCCGCGGATCGGGCCCAGCAGTTCGCGTTCCAGGATGTCGACCAGGTTCTCGCGGACCGTGAACGATGAACCGTCCGGCTCGTAGGTCAACTCGTAGGTCGCAGCGGCGCAATTCGTCCTGTCGGTGCCGTCGGTCATTACAGCAGTGTTCCTTGCTCGTCCGACACCGTCTTCCCACGGCGGTCTTTGGCTTTGGGCTTCACCGTCTGTTTGGCTTCCTCGTCGGCGCGGCGATGGTTTTCCTCCAACAGCCGATCCAAAATTTCGACTCGCGCCGCCGGACTCACCGTCCAGCGCTGCATCTGGCGGTAAGTGTGGAAGCCGTGCTTAAGCGGAATGTCGGACCACCCGTAAGCGGCTATCACGGCCTGATCGAGCTCAGCATGAATCTCACGTAGCCGGGCAATATCCGAGTCAGAACCGTCAGCTATTTGTGGCTCATTGACGAGATTGTAAAGCTGGGTGAGGCCTAGATCGCGACGTAACATGACCTCGCGGCGCTCCGTGTCAAGCGAATGCCCAATGGCTTCCATCCACTCAGTTGAGTCTGGACGCGGGAAGGTCTCGAACACTTCGGACGGTGTGTACTGGGTGTCCGTTCTTAGCGTCGCGCCATACTTTGTCGACCAAGCCTGGTGTAACGACGACGAAAGGACAGCCTGTTCACCAAAGCTGTCCGTCGCGAAGATGACGACCTTTTCATTAAACATCTGGCGTGTGGGAACACGTAAAGGCATCAGAGTCTTACTTATACGCGCAATCGCTAGCACTTCATCAAGGTCTGCAATGGCCTGCCGAAGAGCGGGAGCGGGACGACGAAAGCGCCACCAGTCAGGAAGCAGTTGAGCAGGGCGACCCACCGACCGGGCCAACCATGCGAAGCAATTTGTGTAGCGTTCCGCTTCTTCTTCGGTGATACCGCCAAAGTCGATTACCCATCGGCTTGCGGTTATCGTCGATGAACTGTTCAAATCCTGCCCGTTAATGAGCGGCTTCAAAACATCGCCTTCGGAAGGCGCCTTGACGAGGATGGCCTGCGCGTCCTCCGGCGCCAGCAAGAAGGCCAACGTTCCGGGTTCGGCTCCTCTGAACGCAATGCCGCGACAAGATAGGAGCGGTTTTGGGAATCCGCTTGATCTCCCCTCAGGCTCAAGCAGCGTAGAAACTTTCGGTACAGCCTGATCGTCAGCAATACACGGAACGGCGGGATCGATGCTTCGAGCCGTCGCCCAAACCGCGGCGTATTCGAGGTTGGCTGTCTTTACCGGCCAAGAGCGGCTTTGGATTGCCCTTGTAATAGTCATGCCTGATTTGACGAGCCGGTCCAGTCCGACTTCACGGGTGACGCCTTGCGCAATGGTGTTTGTGGCGATGAGTCCTAGCGTCCCATGTTCAGAAAGTACATCTCTCGCACGTAGGAAGAAGTAGGCCGCTTGATCGGCTGTGCCTTTGGTTCCTGCTGCCAGTACGTTGACGAGCCATTCTCTTACATTGGTCCCGACTGCGCCGCCCAGCTTCCCACCCCCAAGGAATGGTGGATTTCCAACGATCGCGTCAAAACCGCCGCGTTCGACTATCACGTCGGGGGCTTCGATGATCCAGTGGTTGGGATGCCACCGTTTGTAGTCGGTAGGCACGGTCGGCGTGAGGCCGCTGCTGATCATCGAGTCAAGCATCGTCGAGTCGGGTTGGCCGGATTCGGAATGCGCAGCTTTGACCGCGATGCGCAGGTTTTCGTATGCCTCGTCTAAGGGCTTGCCTGGTTTCCCGCCGACGGATAACCCGGCTGCTAGGACACCGTCAGCGATCTTGCGCAGTTCCGCTGTCACATCGCGCAATCGAGCCAGTTGTCGGCGTTTGGCGGCGCTGTTGCGGGCTGGGTTGCTCTCATCGATTTCGGTGGCGAGTTGCCGGCGCAGTTCGGCGGCCTTGACGATGATGGCGTCGATGTCGACGTCGAAGATGTCGAACATCTCGCCGACCGGTACGCGTGACGGATCGATGTGCAGCTTGCGAAGCTGTTTTAAATCCGTCAATCCCAACAATGAATTGCCGAGGAAGATCTTGTCATCCACGAAGGAGAACGGCAGGTCACGGTCCAACGACACAAGCCATAGCGAGAGTTTGCACATCTCGACGGCCATGTCGTTGATGTCGGCGCCGTAGAGGCAGTTGGCGACGACTTCGCGGATGGCGCGGCCGTATCGGTCGGCGCGGCGGGCGTTGGCGGGATCCTCGGCAGTCCACGCCTCGACCACCCGGTCGGCCAGATAGTTGGCGGCCGAGACCAGGAATGCTCCTGAACCACAGGCGATGTCGGCCACCTTGAGGCTTAGCAGGTCGTCAGACGATTTCAGTTTCCACTGTGATTCGTCGGCAGTCTGGTAGGGGCCGGGTGAGTAGCACAAGGGTTGCAGGGCGTGCAGTACGACTTCTCTGGCCAGCGACTTGGGGGTGTAGTGGGCGCCGGCGTTCTTGCGGGACGGGGTTTCCTTGACCAGCAGCCCGCCGTCGAGCACCACGAACGGGCGGCCTCGGAGGTCCAGTCGCAGGATTCCCAGCCAGGGCAATACCCGTTCACGTAAGGCGGGGTCGTCGCCGACCGCTTGCGCCAGGCCGCTGACGACACTCGGGTCCGCCGAAGCGCCAATGGCTTTCGCGATCGCGGCCGCCGACTGAGGTTTGGCGGAGGGTTGGTCATCCTCGATGTGCGCAAGGATCGCCTCGGCGAGCTTCTTCGGAGCGGTGTGGGCCGCGGCGAGTCGCTCCAGCTCGGTCAGCGTGATCTCGGGTTCCTCGCCGCGGGTTCCCTGGAGGCCGAGGTAGGTCTCGCGGACGGTGGCGGCGGTATAGCCGAGCAGGCCTTCGTAGATGTAGCCGATCTGTTCGACGTCGATGTCGCGGAACGAGATTCGGCGTGCCTCGCCGCCTTTGAGGATCGCTTGCTGCACCGAGCGCAGCGCGTGCAACATCACCCGGTCCGACACCGCGATCGCGAGGGTGCCATGGGTAGTGAGTGCAGTCAAAAATGGGAAGCGGGTCGGGTCGAAAAGGGAGCTACCGTAGGCGGGCACCCGCATGTTCTCGAAAGACGCACCGCAGTAGAGCGCCTGACTGGTCGCCAGCAGCCTGTGCCAGGTGAGCGAGGTGGCATCCAGTGCCTCTTCGCTTTCCTCGGCTTCGCGGGACTGTAGCCGGTCGAGTTCGCCGGAGATGCCATAACCCTGCTCGAATAGTTCCCCCGAGGGCAGCAGGCCGCGTTCCTCGGCGAACAGCAGAAACACGATCCGCATCATGACCGTCACCGCGGCTTCATAGCTCTGATGTGTGTCGGTCGGGAGTGGGTCGCCTTCCCCTCGTTCGAGGGCGTCGCGGGCGGATTCGGAGAACGACTGGATAAGCAATTCCACCGCGCGGCGCACCTGCGCGCCGAGGGCTTCGGTGATTTCCTCTGCGGCGGCTACGGATTGCTCGAACAGCACCGGGAGGCGCTCGCTCGGGTTCCCGCCGACGATGTGCTGACGTGAGATCAACGTCAGGAACGCGTCGCGGGTGCGGGGTTCCTCCACCCACGTCAGCGCGTCGACGACACCCGAGGCAGTCATCGCGCCGGGACGTGCGCACACCAGGGCCCACCAGCGGCCGTCGGTCACGATGCCGATCGGAATGTCGTTGTCGCGCAGCAGCGCTTCCATCCGGTCGACCGGGGTGGCCGCCCATAGATCGGCGGGGACCTGGCGCAGCGAGTCGACTGGGTCGATCACCGACACCAACGCGCCGATGGCGCCGTCGGGGACGAGTAGGGCTGCCTGTGCGCCGACGGTCACCGCCCGGTTCGGTGATTGCGCCGCAATCCCGGCGACCGGCCCCCAGGATAGGGATTCCGCCCAGCCGACGACGTCGCGCAGCACGGTTTCCACCCATTTGTCGCGCGCGATGCGGTAGGCATCCATTGCTGGCGCGCTGTCGACGGTGGTGCGGTCCGATGCTTCCCAGGCTGCTTCAAAGTCTCTGCGGGCGTAGAACAGTGCCTCTTTGCGTGAGCCCGCAAGAGCGGGAATGCCCTGTGGCCATACTCGTTTGAGTGGTGCGATCGCCAGGAACGGGCCGTCGGTGTCAACGAGTTCGAGCCACGCGCGGTGCAGTTCGGAAATATTCGGTGTTGAACGCAACCGTGGTGTGCGCGGTGCCATCAGTGCAGCCCCCTTTCCGCGTCCTCGGGAGTGAGCGCGAAGACCACGGCGGCGGCGGTGGTGTGGGGTTTGACGTCGGCGTAACGGTCGGCTATTGCCGCGATCTCGCGAGCCTCCTCGTCGTCGAGTTCCTCAAGGCGGCGCTGCATCGACTCGATGTCGCGGCGCCACTGCTTCTGCTGGTCGTCGCCCCAGAGCATGGCTTCGGCTTCGGCGTCCTTGCTGCGCAACAGATTCAACGATTCACCCAGATTCGCCCGGAACGCGGCAAAGATGTCGCGGGCTCGCTGAATATCCGCGGCGCGGCGCTTGTCTAGCTGTTCGAGCACCCGGGTGTGTCGACGGTCGGCGCGGGCGTGCATGGACTCCTCCAACCGGGCCCGCATCGGAGCGTCCGGCGCGTTCCAAAGGGCGCATAGCTCGTCGCGGGTCCGGCGGCTGGCCAGGGTCAGCCGGTCCCCGTCGAGGGCATGATCGAGGGCGTGCTCGGCTTTCTCCTCGGCCATCGTGCGGCGGCCACGTAGCCGGACACCGACCAGGAAGACCTCCTCGTGCAACCGCACTCCGCCTCGGCCGACGAGCACCATGCGGGTTACCGCCGCTACGAACGACTCCGCCATTCCGTCGATGACCACCGCGGTCACGCGGTTCAGGGTGGAATCCACACTCCACAGCGCACGGCGCAGCAAACGTTGGGCCTTCTGCACGATCGGATGACCCAGGTGCACATACACCAGGTCGGCCCGTCCTTGGGCGGCGGTCGGGTCGAACGTGATCGGGCGCAGCACATCGGGTTTGAGCCGGGTGGCCAGGCCTTTGAGGGTGTCCTGCCATGCTGGACTCAGCGCTGGCAGCGCGAACACCTCGGCGTCGGTGCCGGCGTCACCGACCGGCTCGAGCGGGAGTTGATGGTTGATGCGTAGCGCGGTGTCGACGACGCGGCGCAGGTTTTGCGGTTCCAGGTGCAGATCGGCCCGGGATGCGTCGTAGCCGCGTTCCAGCTCGGTGAGCCGTGTGTTGAGTGCGATGCCGCCGGCCAAGGCCTCTTGAATCACCTTGTTGCCATCGAGACCTTTGGGCTTGCGTTTGGCCGGTGCTCGGCGGGCGAAGTGCTGCTGGATTTGCTCGCCGATGACCTGGTTGGCCGATCCCAGATCCACCTCGACCTGGGCGATTTTTTTGGCGATGCGGGCCATGAAGTCGGCGTCGGCGGCGTAGGTGGAGGACTTGTCGTCAGGGACGAAGTGAAACACCTCGGGTTTCTGGGTCTGCCCGTAGCGGTCGATGCGGCCGATGCGCTGTTCGAGCCGGGACGGGTTGAAGGGGATGTCGAAGTTCACCAGCCGGTGGCAGTGGGTTTGCAAGTCGATGCCTTCGCCGGCGGCGTCCGTGGCCAGCAACACTCGAACCGGTTCCTCGGTCGGGTCAGCGGTGAACTGCGAGCGGATGTACTCGCGGTCTTCGGTGGGTGTCGCGCCCTCGATGACGGCTAGCCGGTCAGCGTAGCCGCGTTGGGCCAACACCCGTTGTAGCCAGCCGAGAGTGTGGGCGTATTCGGTGAACACCACGACCCGCTCGTTGGTCCAGTGGGTGCCGTCGGGCCGGCACACCGCGTCCAGGAAGGTGAGTAGGCGCTCCACTCGGGAATCGGGCCGGCTCTCGTAGCTCAACCCCCAGTCGGCGAGTTCCTGAAGCTGCCCGGGTTCTGCGGCACTGAGCGGATCGGAGGCTTTCGACTCCCGCAGACGCTCGGCCTCGTCGTGCTCCCACAGCCCTTCTTCCTCGTCGGCCTGGCCCTCGCCGAAGATGTCGTCGTAATCGTCGTCGCGCAGGCCCCGCCCGACCCGCGCGTCGAGGTAGTGGCTGATGGTCATTCCGAAGGCGAACGGGCTGGACAGGAACCGCTTTTTGAGCAGCATGGTGACGATGTCGCCGCCCGGCTTGGTGCCGTTCTGTTTGGCGCTGCGGGTGACAATCTCGTCGAGCAGCGAGAACATCTTCTGTTCGCTGTCCTCGGGGGTGAAGTTAAGGATTTTGACCTGCCGGTCCTTGAACCCCTTGCCCGTCAGGTCGCTCTTGAGCCGCCGCACCGTCACGTCCTTGAGCGCGGCAGAGTCCAGCAGCGCACCGCGGGAGAATCGGCGGGGATCGATCATCTCCATAAGTGCGGTGAACGACTCCGGGTAGCCGTTGTGCGGGGTGGCGCTCAAGAACAGGCGATGCTCGCACGTGTCGGCGAGCTGGCGCACCGCCACCGTGCGCTGGGTATCCACCGAATAGCCGCGCCCACTGGCCACGGTCGAGGGGCTTGACGGCGCGACGTGGTGGGCTTCATCCACGATGAGCAGGTCGAAAGCGAACCGCTTGCCCAGCTTCGGGTTCTTGGCCTGCGCGTAGACGTCGCGCAGCAGACGCTGGCAACGGACCTGAGGTAGCCATGCCATGGACACGATGACCCGCGGGTAGAGCTGGAACGGGTTGGCATGCAGGCCGTGGGTGCGCCGCACTTGGGCCATCAGTTCGCTGTTGACGATGACGAAATGCAGGCCGAACTTGTCGCGCATTTCGTCTTGCCATTTGAGGGCCAGGCTGGGCGGGCACACGATCACCGCGGTGCGGGCCCGATGGCGCAAGAACAGTTCCTGCACTACCAGGCCGGCCTCGATGGTCTTGCCCAATCCGACGTCGTCGGCCAACAGCAGGTTGGCGCGCGGGCTGGTCAGCGCCCGGCGCAGCGGTTCAAGCTGGTAGGCCTCCACCACGACACCAGACCAGAACGGCGCCTGATAGCGGTTGGGGTCCGCCGAGGTCACCGCCCCCCAACGCATCGCATCGATGAAGCCCGCCAAGGTGGCGGGGTCGTCGAAACCCTCCGGGTTGATGTGCTCGGGTAGGCCCTGCGGCGGGGTCACCGTCTGGCCGAGCTCCAGCTCCCAGATCACCGACAACTGCTCGCCGAGGCGGTCCTCGTCGAGAGACTGCAGGTCCACAACGTGGTTGAGCTGGATCCTTGCATCATCGGCGGGACTCAACGGGAGGCCCTGAGCCTGCACGTGGGCAACCGCCCACGTCGAGCCGCGGACCTCGACAACCTGACCGGGTTCGGGTAGGGCAGGCGTGAATGTGCGCACTGGTGATCCTTCGGAAGACTCGTCCGGATGACCACTATCACCGTCGCCGCCGACAACGGCCCGGATGGTGTCCTCGGAAACTCCAAAACGCGCAGCGGATCGCTTGATTACCGCCGCGAGGGCCTGGCCTCTCTGCTCGCGGTCTGCGATGGACTTTGCGGCGTGGTGCTCGCGTCGGATTCGATTACGCTGCCCTGCGCTGAGCAGCTCCTCTGGTAGCGCGGCCGGCAATTCGTCATGCAGAACGTGATCGATAGTGTCGCGGGAGATCCCGTACTTGCGACTCAACTCAGCGCAGGTGTTGCGCATCGCCCATTCGACGCCGTGCTGATTGATTGCGTCGTGGAGGGCTCTACGGATCGTTGAGCGCTGGCCTGGCGTCAGATGATCGGTCCCCGCGAGCGGTGTTCTCCCCACACAGCCACACGGTAGCGGGCCAGCCCCGAGAGTTCGCCTGTTTTCGGCACGACTTCGCTTTAGGAACAGGTCCACATCTGTTCGTCGACCCCATGGCAATATGCGTGGGTGACCGAGCCCCTTTCCCTCAGCGAGGTCGTCGACATTCTGGTGGAAATGGATCTGGTCGATCTCGACGGCGCCAGCCCGTGGCCCGGTAATCCAGAGGGTTCGGACGTCTACGAGCCGGACTGGGCTCAAGTCCATCCGACGGCGTCGGATGTCGACGAGCCGTTCGTTTCCACGACTGACCCTTCGACAGTCGTTGAGGAAGTGCAGCGGCGCGCCGCTGGCGGGTTTCGGATCCCGCCGCCCGATATCCTTGATGGCCTCGCGTGGTACACGCCGATTCACTTCTTTGGCCTGGGGTCGGCCATTTACGTCCGGGAATCAGCAGTGCTCGACGTCGCGGCCGCCATCCTTAACCGCCTGCCTGAGTCCCAACGGCGATTTACAGCCAATGTCATGGGTGCGTGTCGAGCGGCGATGTCGGTGCTGTATTTGCATGAGGCCTATCACCACAAGATCGAATCGTTGGCGATTCGATTCGAGGCGATCGAGCGCACCCGCCGCTACTTGCCCTACTCCGAGAGGGTGTATGTCCCGCTCATTAAGCAGGGATCAGATGACGTGTTCGAAGAGACGTTGGCCTGCGCGGAGATGTACCGTCGGTTCGCCAGCGAGAGGCTCTATCGCCGCGGCGTGCCCGCGTCGATCCGGGATGCAACCCTCGCGATGCTTCCGGAGTGGTTTTGCGTCCTGCCGCCCAGCTATCGCGAAGCCGGCTATTACCTGAACGACATGACGTTCGACAGCGCCCAATGCACGCTGATGAGCCAAGTGCACGAAGCTGCCATATCTACTCGGCGCGCACCCAGAGAATGGGACCTTGCGCCTCATCTGTGCCGCGGTCTCTTCAACTGCCAGCGCATTACCCACGTTCTGGTGCCAATAGGGCAACAGCCCATCCTCCCCTGGATCGGCCACTCCCCTGCATTGCCTTCCGTGAGCAGCAGGAGATTGATCCGATACCTCGAAGATCGAGGTTGGGTTATCGAACCAGGCCGGGGCAAAGGATCGCACGTCAGGCTGCGACAGGTTGGCAAACCATCGCTTACGATCCCCGCCAACCGTGAGTCGCTCTCGCCGCCGGTCTTGAAGTCGGTTGCCAAAGCGCTGGGCGTGCGCGTCGGTGAACTGACGGCTAAAGGCTGATCTCTCCCGGCGCCCGCGAGGAGATCGGTTAGCGTAAAGCCCCGTAGCTGAAGCTTTTAGAGAGAATCGATGACTGCTTGCAACCCCTTCCGCGATGAGATGCTGATGCTGCTGCGTACCGCCGATTGCCACTATGGCAACACCCTGCGCGACGAGCAGGCCGGATGGAGCATTGAGCGCGCCGCGACGGAGCGACGGGTCAGACCGGAGCGGATCGTCGAGCTGCGCGCTGCGGTCCACCGGGTGTGCGACGGCGAACACTCTAACAACAAAACCCAGGCCGGCTACGAAGACGCGGTCCTTCGCGCCCTGCTGCATTTCCGAGGCGAGATGTCAGCAGGCCTGCGCCAGCACATCGATATGCGGCTTACTCGGCTGCGATCGGAATATCTTCCCGATCTCAAAGCCGTCCCGTTGCAATGCAATACACGGGGTGCCCACCGACCGCAGCCGGTAGTGTCGCGCGAGCGTCAGTGTGAGTGCGGCTACACCCACGCAGGTGAGTGTTGGTGACAGCGAATGGACCTACGCCGCGATGAATACAGCTCACACCCTCTGCGGCTTCGAACGCGGCGCCATCAAGACCGCGTCAACGTGGCCGGCTGCAGTATTGCAACCGATGCCGAGCTAAGCCGCAACGTGGCACCGAATCTCAACATGGCGTAAACCCGAAGTTGTGACACCATGTCGCGTGTCAGAGCGGGTTGGTCTACCGCAAAGTTACGTCAGCCCGATATTGTCCGACAGTTGGGCAAGCACGCGACGGTCTCGCTCCCGCACAACTTCGGGGTCGGTCTCCTGGATGAACTCGAGCGCGTTAAATCCGTCCCCTTGCTTCCGGTTCTGGGGAGGCTCTAACCCCTCGATGAGGAGCGCCTCCATCGTCGCGATCAGACCCTGTACCGCTATACCAAGGGTCGGCATGGGACTCAACTCTCCGTCTTCGCGGACACCTCGCACCCCAAACCAAGAGAACCGATTCCACCGGCCGGTCAGCCGATCTCGGGTGTGGTCAAACAGCCGTAAACCCAAGCGCGGCTCAGTGATTCTGCCGACATAGATCGCACGGCTTCCGTCGTAAAGGATGTAGACGCCCGCTTGCGCAGTGAAGTTTACGGGGGCACTGCCAGACTGCTGCACGCCCAGTAACCGAGGCATAGCGGGCTTCCATTGCACTCGATCTCGATCCCAAAACATTCCAAAGGCGTTGATGAGGCCCATTTCACGGGCGTCTTCCCGTGCCTCATCGGCTTCTTCGACGCCCTTTTGGACCATCTTCGTTCCGGTAACGCGGAGCGCGTACACACCGCGCTCCACCTTGACAAACGGAGATCTCTTACGTGACCGAATCGACTCAGACAAATTCGCCGCCACTGTTGCAGCAGGCGTAGCGCCGACGTTGACCCGGTAACCGCTGTCGATGATGGCCTGCGCAATCTCGGCATAGTGCATCGGGATCCCGCTGTCCTGCAGCACCTTCACTATTGCCTCACGCCAGGGCATATCCGCCATCTAACCCGCCGCCTCCTCGCATGTCCGAGCAAGTCGTCATGAAAGTATCGTCACATCGACTAGATCCGGAAGACGCCTTCGGCAAGAAATTGGGCTTGCTCTGCGGCGCGGGTGCTGTGTCACCGAATATGCGGCGGTCACCGTCGACGTTTCCACCTGTAATCCGCCAATTGTCGAATCTCTTTGAGACCATGGCCAGCGGCCCACGTGTAGCCGCCGCGAACGCATCCCCTCTGTCCGAACCGCCCCAACTCGTTGTGGCGTCAGTCGGCCCAGGCACCCCATCCACCACGCCCCGGCCAAAGTGAAGAATATGCAGGTTAATGCGATTGCCCCCGCCGGGGGCGATCTGATTCCTCAGCGCTGAGAGCGGCCGGCCCCCGTCGGGGGCATGGTCAGTCCAAACGAATGCCCCCAGCGGGGGCAACCGATTCGCTCAATTACGAGCTGCCCCCAATGGGGGCAGTGAGCATCAGCTATTGCGGCGCGGTTATGGTGCCAGTCGCCGAATCGCCGCGAGGAAGTCACTGTTTGGCCAAGCGCCCGGTAGCACCGCAGCGACCTGCTGCAGCGCCAGCGCGCCGCTGATCCTCTGCTTGCGCGCTCCGTAAAGTGCGGCCACCGTGGGTGTCCGACTCTGACAGGCCACACAATGCAGGAGCACCTTGCGGCCTTCGCCGCGCAGTTGCTCGATGACGCGCACCGTGTCCGTCAGCACAAAATCCAAGTTGGAGTTGGCGTCCGGGCCGACGATGTCGATTAGTCGGATGTCGACCTGCTCGACGCCCGGTGGCAAGTCCTCGTCATTTACCCGGCACAAAGAAACCACGGCCTCTACGCCCGACGGGAGACTCTGCAACGCTGAAACATCTCCGAGCCAGAGCCCATCATCGTGGGGATGCCGCACCGGCGTCATCCCGGATGGCGCGTAGCCGAACGGCTTGTCCGCCTTCACAATCCTGGTGCCTAGCGTAACGAGATCGCGGCTTCGCATCCCAGGCCAGCCGTGCAGCACGCGACGCCAGTCTGCCGGAATCGCTGAGGCCCCATAGACAGCGCCGAGCAAACCGCCCGCGATAGCCGCAACGGTGTCAGTGTCTCTCCCACCCCGCACTGCGGCGTCGAGCGCCTGGCGCAGGTGGTCAGCGCGGAATACGCCTCCTGCTGGGTCGTCCTGCGGAACAGGGGTGTTCGCGATGGCACACCACGCGGCCTGTAGCGCCTCAACAACCCAGCCATTGTTATTGAAGTCCGATGGCTGCGAGGCCTCAGCGACATCGAGCCGCGTGCCCCATAGGTCTCGGCGATCTATGTCGATGTGCTGCAGGCCGATTCGAGCGTCAAGCTCACCAGTCAGGATTGAGTGCCGGATCGCGCAGCACCACAGCACGCATGCGTCGCCCGCTTCCGGGTCATAGTGCGTGAGCTCGCTGAGAGCACGGGCCGCTTCGACCAGCGCTGCCTCGTCGTCAAGACAAGCGAGTGCCACTGGCGCAGTGCGCATCAAGGAGCCGTTGCCAGCGCTACGGCCCGTCAGCTCATGCAGCCGGGCGGCCTCTTCGCGTACTTTCGCTGCGGAGATACCCTGTCGACCGGCCTGGCTCAGCACCGACCGCGTCTGAATCCCAACGTCTTTGGCGCGCTGTGACCACTCGTACCATCGTTTCACGATGGCATCGAGTGCCTGCTCGGTGCGTAAATCCTTCCCGGTGGCGGCTAACTCCGCGATTGCGATTGCCATTGAGGTGTCGTCGGTCCACTCACCGGCTGCCCAGCCGAAACCGCCGCCACCAACCATGGCCACTTCAAGGCCTGGGCCGCGTGGCGGGCCGAACTCGTATGGCGCGCCCAAGGCATCACCGGCGGCGGTGGCCAGCAGTGTTCCGCAAGCTCGGTCGAGTTGAGCGTTTGTCAATTTCATGAGGCAGTTTCCTTTCTCCCACCGACAAGGACGGTGTGGTCAAGATCCAACGACTACGGCATTTGAGACCGGACGATGGACCAACGGTGGCTGTAACCGTTCCTCTCGGTGGTGCCGCTCTTGTCGGCCTAGGTGCCGGGTAACGGCGGATCGTCGCTGAATTCCGCTGCCGTGTCAGCGATGTCAGCCCACGGAGGCAGACCAGCAGCCGCACGCAGAATGTTGGTTGAGCGCAGAGGGTCGTCCTTCGGCAGGACGTAGTAGCGGTTTGCCTCCGACATCGCCATTCACCTACACCGCAGGCACTTCAGAGAAGTAGCGGTACATGGTGGCCCGGCTGACGCCCAGGTACTTCGCGATGTCGCGAGCCGTATGGCCCTCATCCCTCATTCTCATGGCCGTGGCGACGTGGTTCGGGTCGAGGACCTTCCTACGCCGCCCGAACTTGGTGCCTTTCGCAAGCGACATCTCGCGTTTGAGAGCGGTGCGTTCCTTGACCAGTTCGCGCTCGTATTCGGCGAGTGCACCGAGAACCCCGATCATCATGCGGCCCGCTGCGGTGGACGAGTCGATGCCGTCGGTGGTCGAGATCAGTGTTACGCCACGGTCTGTCAACGCCTTGACTGTCTCCAACACGTGAAGGAGATTGCGGCCAAGCCGGTCTAGCTTCCAGACCACGACGCTGTCGCCCTCGCGCACATAGTCCAGCAGCGCACCAAGACCAGGCCGGTCATCCCGAGCACCAGACATAGTGTCGGAGAAAGTCTTCGACACACCAGCCGCTGCGAGCGCCGAGGTCTGTTGTTCCAACGTTTGGGCTACTGTGCTGACACGGACGTACCCCACACGCGTGCCACCATTATCGCTGCAGCTTTGCTGAACCCCATCGAACTTGGTCATCACCTCGAAGAACAACCCAGACGCGGACTGTATTCCCATCTAGGGATGCTTCAACTTGTCACTTCGAGAAGACATCCGCGATTTCCAACGAGCGCAAGGGTCATGGGCCGGGCGACACACCAGGTGGGATTCGAGGGTCGCGTTTACGCTCTTCTGTCACGCGAACCTGGGGCCTCACAGCGTCGGCACCGCTTCGCCCATGGCCATCGGTGGACAGAGCCCAGCTGCGGCCCGCCGGGCAAAGAGAAGCGCGACCATCTTCATCACGAGCGTCGTAGCGCGTCGACGTTAAGTGTGCGCCTTCTGCGAAATTGAAGTGCGCGCGACCGAGCGGGCAGGCCCCGGCGCGACAACTGGCCACAGCGCTGACCGAATAGTTCGGCTTGTCACCGCAGGCGTGCAATATAAGAGTGAATCTCCGCGACGAAGCGCGGGTGAATGAATAGGCAGCGGGCAACGATGAAACTTGCGAGGCTAGACGTACGGTTCTTCCGTTCCTTTAACTACGACTACGAGCGGAAGTTTCGCGTCGGGGGGACGCCTGAGGCGTGGGAAGACGTAACGCAAGGCTGGTTTCCCTTCGTCCGAGTTCCTCTCGAGCCCGACATCACCGCCGTCGTCGGCGCAAACGAGTCCGGCAAGAGCCAGCTACTCACTGCGGTGACGGCGGCGCTGACGGGTGAGCCAATCGAGCGATCGGACTTTTGCCGCTACAGCGAGCTCTACTCCGTAAGGAGTGAAGAGATAAGACTGCCCGAGTTTGGCGCAGTCTTCAGGCTCGAGAGCGAAGACGACGATCTTGTCAGCTCGCTCGGCCTTCCTGACCCTACTGCCGAAGTTGCGCTCTATCGACCTGGCTCTAGTGCGCCCTTCCTGGTGATGGGAGGCGAACGCCACGCGATCACTGCCGAGCAGGTTGCGCTCCTTGAGGCCGGATTGCCGACGTTCGAGGATCTCGAAACAGACTTGGCGATACCCGACTCGGTGTCCATTGACGAGCTCGCTGGCCGGCCGCGAACGCCGATCCACAACAGACAGCGACGCCTCGCTCTCTTGGAAAAGCTTGCTGGCATCGACTCCTCGTCTGAGCCCACCGCGACTGGCACTGCAATCACGTCGGCACTCGCCGTCGGTGAAGGAGACGCAGAACGGGAGGCCGAAGCCCGACGCAAAGCCGAGTTTGAACTCGCACGCAAGCTGCTGATCGACGGTGCGGGTATTGCGCCGCAGTCCTTCGAGGAGCTTCGAAGCGCCATAGCCGCTGGCAAAGAGGGACACGTCGAAGCTGTCATCGGTGCGATGAATGCTGCCATCAAGGAGAATCTGAACATCCAAAGGTGGTGGTCGCAAGATCGAGATTTCGAGCTGCTAGTTGAGCCACGTGAGCAAGAACTGGCTTTCGTGATCCAGGACCGGACGACCGCGAAGTACTCCTTCGGCGAACGAAGTCAAGGCCTGCGGTACTTCCTGAGTTACTTTGTGCAGCTCACGTCGCACCGAATCAACAATATCAAGCCGGACATACTGCTCCTGGATGAGCCCGACGCCTACCTCTCAAGCGTTGGCCAGAACGACCTGTTGCGGCTACTTCAAGACTATGCGTTACCAGAGGACGGGGGTCCAGCAAGTCAGGTCCTCTATGTAACCCACTCCCCGTTCTTGATCGACAAGAACGCTCCTCACCGAATACGGGTACTAGACAAAGGCTCTGAAGACGAAGGCACCCGTGTGGTCCGCGACGCAGCGAACAACCGCTACGAGCCACTGCGTTCATCTCTCGGCGAGTACGTGGCTGAGACGGCATTCATCGGCGGGAAAAATCTCTTCGTCGAGGGGCACGCAGACCAGATATTGATCGCCGGGTTGTCGGCCCACCTCCGCCACCAAAACCAAACTGTCGCGGATGTTCTGGACTTGAACGAGGTTACAGTCATTGCGGCGGGCGGAGCCGACAGTGTTCCCTACATGGTGTACCTCGCTCGCGGGCGCGACAGTGTGAAGCCGCCATGTGTAGCGCTTCTCGACGGAGACGCTTCGGGTCAAGAGGCCGAGCGAGTATTGAAGAGAGGAGAAGTGCGTCAACGGCGCATCTTGCGCGACGATTACATCGTTCGCTTGGACATGTGGGCCGAAACGGTCGATTTGGGGCTCGAGTCAGCTGTAGTCGTCCGCGAGATCGAGGATTTGTTACCGTTGGCGCTCGCTCATCGCGCTGCGTTGAACTATCTGGCCCGCTTTGCTGATCTCGCTTCTACGGAAGCGCAGGCTTTTACCGTGGAAAATATTGCGGCGCTGCTCCCAACTCACGAAGGCAGAGTTTGGGATGCCTTGCATGACAGCTACAAACAAGCATTCCCAGAAGAACACCTGGAGAAGGCGGGTCTGGCACGAGAAGTGGTGTCGCTCATAACCAACCACCCCGAGATTGATGGCGCCGACCGTCTTCGGGCGCGGTTCGCGCCGCTCCTCCGGCACCTGGCAGAGCGGTTGGATGAGGCCGAGGCGGAGGAGCTTCACAACCGAAGCGACGACAGGATGAAGCGAGCAATCAAAAGCTTTGAGCGCGATTACACGCAAGGAATTCGCAAACAACAAGCTGCTCGCCTGCTTCGAGAAATCGGGATAGCTTCTCGCACATCGCCATTCAAGGGCGAAATACAGGCAAAACTCGAGAGGATCGAGACTGATTTCGAGATCAGGGATCTGCGCGTTCCCAACGTACCGCGGTTCGACGAGTTTCAAATCGCGATACGCGCACTGTCGGTGACTGAGCGGCTCGCCTACCAAGATGACATAGAAAGAGATCCTGCGGCGGCAGTGTTGACGCTACCTTCCCCTAAGGCTGCGCTAAGGCGTCGGAAGAAGACAAGCTGACATGGTGCGGCGGCAAAATCCCGGCCGACCGCCAGCCAACCGCGTTGGGGGCCGAGATGGTTGATGAGCTGTGGATCGGCCCAGCGACCCGAGACGACTACTACGCCATCGGACTCATGCACGCCTCGGCCTATGTGAACTGCTACGGCAAATTCATCGAACCCAAGCTCCTCGCCGGGGCTGATGCGACCAGCTTCATACAAATCTACTTCGAGCTCACTATGACCCAGGGGCTGACGATATGGGTGGCCAAACTCGCGGGGACGCCGGTGGCCGTCGCCATCTTCGGTCCCGAGCCCCTTGGTGTGAATCCCAGTTCGGGCAATTTCGATGCCGCCTCCGACGGCAGACGCGGTTGGATAGAGGCGCTGTACGTCGACCACAGCAAAGTGCGTGACCATATAGGGCAGCGCCTGCTGGAAAGGATTTCCGAGCAGATGGACTTCGCTGTGATCGCCTTGGACTGCGCCAAGCTGAATAAGGATGGCTGCGCATTTTGGGAGAAGATGGGATTTCGCCGGTACGGCGACGGACTGGCACACCCGGTCGCGGACTACGGCGATGTGGAAACGGTCCGTTATGTCCTTGAACGGTTTGACGGCAAGAAATCCCCACTTCGGCAAGAGAACTCGCCGTCTGAAACTTAGGTCCGCGTCCGTGCCGCCCCAGGGAAGACGCGCCCGGCCCACGAACTCTTACCAACCGCAGCGTCCGGCTAGCCGAGCTGAGTTGCGGCCAGCGGAAGGGAGCCGAGCGTCGCGCGCGCTGCACACCGTCCGACCAGCTGCGACCCTGTTTCGAGACACCGGCAGTGAGACTGACTTTCGAGATACGCCGACCTGGGCAGATGCGATTCCCGATTGCCGGATGCCCGGTGTCTCGTATTTGCTCTTTTTTGAGACCACCCGATAGTTGCTGTTGTTAGGACTAGGCGTACACCAGACATCACCGCTGGCATGTCGAGCCGCCCCGTGCGCCACACGGAAACGGGCTTTGGCCAGGCCGGAACCGAGCAGGTATGCGTAGGACACAGCTTGGCTTCTCTGTGTTTAAGATTTGGCGACGTAGCCATGAGGAACAAGACCATGACGCCACCGCCTCAGATAGTGTCCCTAAACACCGCAAAGAGGGGGCGTCATTGGAGGCAGCAAACGGCGGTTCAAGCGCGTATGTGAACGCCGATGTGCAGGGTTGGACTGACCGGTTACTCAGACACATAACTTCTGGCGCGGTGCTTGACTTATCTGCTGAGGCACCGGCGTCGCAGTCCATACCCGCAGAGGCGTTACGCCGAGCTCTGAAATCTGCGGGTCCATCGGCTGATCCACGGGGACTGCGTATCCAGGAGGCCGCGCTAAGCGAAGACTTAGACCTTGCGCACGCCGATTTCCCTTATCCGTTGCACTTCATCAGGTGTAAGTTTGCTGGTGAACTGGACCTTTCGGACTCGGTCCTGAAGGAACTAGTACTTGATGGCAGCAAGGCGCAAGGGCTTAGCCTCGACGGGGCCCAGATCGCGGCGGGTGTATCTGCTGAAGGTGACTTCGAAGTAGAGGGAGAGTTTTCTGCCATCGGCCTTCATCTAGGTGGTGAACTCTCGCTTCGGGGCGCGACGTTGCACAACGCGGACGGAACCGCGCTAAACCTCGAGGGCGCTGCGATTCCAGGTAACGTTTTCTTGAGCGATGGTTTTCGGTCCTACGGCGTCGTAGTTGCCTCCGGAGCTCGGATCGGCGGGACGCTTGTCTTGGTCCACGCGACTCTTAAAGGCCCCCAGAGGACGAACCAGGACCGCAACGATCCCGATAACGACGCGCTGGCAATCAACGGTGCGGAAATTGCCGGGGGCCTGATTGCGGATGACGCTTTTGAGGCGCAGGGGCGGATTAAGGCAAGCGGTTTGAAGACACCCGCTGCAATTCTTCTCAGCGGTGCAAAGCTCCGTAACTACGGGTCAGTCGCCCTCACCCTTGACGGAGCAGAGGTTGGAGACGTTTTCGCAGACAAGGGCTTCGATACTGCTGGGGAAATACGTGCAGTAGGAATCAATATTCGGGGACAGCTGGTCTTGACCGGAGCTAACCTACGGAATCGTGGAGATGACGCGCTCAGCCTCCACGACGCAAAGATTGCTGGCGGGCTCTTTGCCGATGATCTTCAGGTTGACGGCGGAGTGCATGCTCATGGAGCGGAAATCGGACTCTCACTGCAGTTGAACCGTATGGCGGTTTTCAATGCAGACAGTATTTCAATGCGCTTTGATAACGCCAGAGTCCATGGTGACACATCCGCTATTGGCCTTATTGCCTTCGGTGAGGTACGAGCCGCAGGCGCGTGTTTTGACGGCCAGCTCGACCTGCGCAGGGCCGATCTAAGAAATCCTGGGAATACCGCACTGACATTGGCGCACACTAAGATCCGCGTTCTCAACTTACAGTCGGTGCGAACAGTAGGCCGCCTTAGCCTGCATCGCGCCGAGGTGAGTGATCTGCGCACGTGCGAGTATCCGCCCGGCCCCTTGATTGCGACGGGTTGGGCCATTTCGGACGTACATGGACCGCTACGTAGCGAAGTGAGGGGAACCACCGTTGTCTCAGGCTGGTCGCGCGCACGCGATTGGTTGCTGACAGACCCAGACGGCGTGACTGCGCAGCCGTGGAAGGCCCTGGCGGATGCTTATGAGCGAAACGGAGATCCAGCAGGGGGAAGACGCTTGCGATTTGAAGCTGCGAAGGAGGTTACGCGGCAGTCCCCTCCGTGGTCTAGGACGGTCGGTACCGCCTACGGACTGCTGGTCGGCCATGGCTATTACCCGCGACGGGCAGCGATATGGCTTATCGCAGTGTTGGCATTGAGTTTGATCCTGGTTGCCAACGCACGAGAAGATTTCGTACCCGTTCAACAAGGAAAATCCTATACAGCCGAAGATCCCTGTAGCACGCACACGGACTATCGATGCTTTGCGTCGTTGAGCTACACCATTGGGAACGTGCTGCCAACTATCGGATCGTCAGCCAGTCCTGACTGGATCATCGCTCCCGACGCCACACTCTGGCTAGCATCCGGGTTACCGCTCCTTAAGTTGGCGTCGTGGGCACTGGCTGCCATATTGGTCGCGGGTGTAACGGGACTGCTGCGCAAAACCTGAGTCGGGCGGGCACGCAAAGCGCCACCGCGCACACGCCTCCCGTGCGAAGGCGAAGATACTCATCCGGGACGACCATCTGACATCTGATTCGCAAATGGAAGCGCTAATCCCCTACGGCCCCAACGCGACAGCGGAATATATTCAGCACGGCTAGAGATGTAACCCGCGCCTACTGGTGTCACCGAAGGAGTAAGCAAATGACGACCGAAACGCTTAACTGCCCGAACGGTCACCAAAACCCTTCGCACCAGCATTTCTGCGGCGAGTGCGGGGCTCCCCTCCCGGTGGTTTGCCCGAACGGTCACCTCAACCCTGCGAGTCAGAATTTCTGCGGCGAGTGCGGGGCCGCCTTGGACGGGGTGCAAAGGAGCAAGCAGAAACCTGAAGCAAAGGCCATCTCGATTGGTACCGGCCAGGCAGGCGGGCAGGAGCACACTCAGCGCCGGACGTTAGGCGCACACCAGTCCCCGCCTCCGCCAGATGTCGCAGCGGCCAACGCTGAGCAAGCGGGGCATGACGCACAGCTCAACACGGGCATCGAGACGACCGCATCAACGCAGCATCACAGTGACGAAGACGCCGCGTCTGCTGAGCAAGCACTCAAAGTGGGCGACTGCGTGCAGATACAGACAGGACAACATAGCGACAGGTTCAACGGGATGGTCGGCATCGTCCAAGAGATCCCGAATGGGGGTCAGGGTTCCGACATCCACGTGGCTCTCAAAGGCCACAAATTAAAATTCAAGCCGAATGAACTGCAGTTAGTCGGCAAAGTGGCGCAGCAGCCCACACGGTCGCGCGGCGTCACGTCAAGTAGTGGGCGCGTGACACTGCTGGTTGCCGGAATCCTGCTAATCGTCGTAGTAGTCGGATCTGCACTGTCAGGCGGCGGGAATCGAAGCACGCAGAAATCGTCTGGGCGGCACACCCCTTCATACGACTACGGATACAACTTGATCATCAATGAAAGCCACGAAATCGTTGCCGAGGTCAATGGTCAGCTGCGCAGTGAGGGGAAGCAGCCGACGGATTCGCCTGCGAAGCTTCTTGGCGCGAACGGCGAGTACATCGCTTCGACGTGCGAAGGCTATGTCGAGGCGATTGTCGCCGGGTCTGTCTTGCGCAGTCGCCCACCCCTACCGCAAGATTTCAGCTCCGCCGACTTTCTCAAGGGCTGTAACGACGGAGGGAAGTCACTGCTGGCTTCAGGATGAAGAAACAAGCTGGCGCATGTGGCGTCGGTGTTGTTTCCAATTTGCGCCGGTCCGCTGGCCCCGTGACCGCGGCATTCAAGGAACTGAAGCTGCCCAGCGAAGTGCCAAATGTCCGTCCCCCGTCACCGCTCAGAGTTAACATCTGCTAGACGCTCTGCAGGCGCAGGAGATTTGACATGCCCATCACCACCAAGACCGTCGCCCGAATCGTCGGTTTCGTTGCAGCCGCGCTCGCAGCGCTGGGTCCTGCCTCCGCACCCGCCAAAGCCGACCCTCCGGGTGTGGGTCAGCCCTGCAACGACCCCTCCAGGGTCGTATCAACGGGGCAGAATCTAGGAGGAGACCCCCTAAAAGGGGGGATGTATCTGGTCTGCGCAGGCACGCAATGGGCGGCGCTGGCTCCAGGGGTGTTGACCACATCCGAAATTGAAACCACAGGTGCTCCCTGCGGAGTCTCTGCTGATAACAGAGCGATTGGCGTCGATAGCCCCTATGCCGCTCATCTCGTCATGTGCTACCAAGGCAGGTGGCTCCCTTTTCGGCCGTAGTCCAAACCGCCACATAACCTGCAGCGCGAGCCTCGCGCCATGACCTACTTCATCCGGAGTCCGACGACGCCATAAGGAATCCGACGTACTCAGCAGCCCAACGTTACAATCCGTTTCCCTCAACGCGACAAGACCACTGCTTCGTAGTATGCGGCTCATGCCCTTAAGCCCTGGCCTAACTTTCGCTGGTTACAGGATCCTGCGTATGTTGGGGTCCGGAGGAAGGGGCGAAGTCAATCTAGCTGAGCACACTCGGCTACCGCGCCGGGATGCGCTCAAGGTGCTCGCAGCTGACGTGTCCACAGACCCTGACGACCGTGCCCGCTTCATCCGCGAGGCCGATCTGGCATCAAGTCTCTGGCATCCGCACGTCGTCAGCGTCCACCAGAGGCGGGTACAACCGCCAGCTGTGGATCCTTTCCGGAACAGCGTTTCCGGGGATATCCAGGCCCGCTTACGGCGTGTGCGCCCTGTTCTCAAGCGACCGTTTTCGGCACAGGCTGCGAGCAGCGCCTGTTTTCCACCTGTTTCGGGTAACTCGTCTTAAGACGCCGTCAGGCGAAGCACAGTTAAGGGGGCGCGACGTGGTGGACGACAGCTGCGGAATGTCGGAGTACGAACGCAGAGCATGGGAAGCGTTGATCAATCGATCTCAAGGAGAAGGCGCGCAGCAGGGGCGTCTCCATGACTGGGGTGAGAAAGCCAAGCTCCGAGCGAAGGCGGCAGGAGGAAAAGCTCAGGCGGTAATCGAACGCGTGCCTGGCGGGGATCAGGCTCTCGATATGGCCGATGAGGCCATGGCGAAGGCTATGCAAGCGATCCACAAAGCATTCGTCGAGCGCGGAATGAACTCGGTGAAACCGGCCACCATCATCAAGCCCTTTCTGGAAGAAGCAGTGGACGTGTCGTCGTACGACGACATCCGCAAGCTCGACCTGAAACTTTGTGACCGATCATTGCCCCGGCGCAAGGAGCGGTATGTCCTCCTTGCCGCCTCGCAAGGAGCGGCAACATCGCTGGCTGTTACTGGGGCCGTTGTCTCATCGACAGTGTCGGGAGGCACGACGCTCTCCGTGGCCGCCGCTGCAGTCACGGCCGACGTCATGGCGGTCATGGTGGGTATGGGCCGCATCGTCGCGCTGGTGGCCGCTCACTACGGCTACGACGTGCGGGAACCCGATGAGCAGGTCTTCGCTTCCGGCGTCCTCGCATATTCCTCGGCGACCGGGTCCGCCGAGAAAGCTGCTTCCCTTGCATCGCTGTCACGCCTGACACAGCAGATGATGCGACGCGCCACCTGGAATCAGCTTCAGCGACACCAGCTGGTCAATGTGATCCAGAAGGTGTCCACGTCTCTGGGGTTCAGGCTGACGCAGCGGAAGCTGGCACAGGCCGTCCCCGTCGTCGGCGCTGTACTCAACGGCGGACTAAACGCCTGGTTCGTCCAGAAAACGTTCGAACGGTCCGAGCACGCCTACCGGCTCCGGTTCCTGACCGAGAAGTACAACCTCGATCCGACGAGCTGGGCACCAGACGTCATGGACACCGAGTCCACGGCACTTCCGCTGGTTCACGAATTCATAGAGGACGAATTAGCCCTGGGACCAACCGCTGAAGCCCAGCGCGCCGACCACACCGACACCGAAACGAACAACAGCGCGCCACAAGACGAAGACAACGAGAGTGATTCCTGAGCACGCAACACAGCTTGCGTGCTAGTCCTACCGCTTATCACCCCGGATCGAGCAGTTGCGACAACACGCTGCGCACGTGTGAGGCAGCCATGCCGTAGGGCCACATCACTGACGGAACGGCGCAGATCAGCACGCACACTTGCGATCTGCAACAGTTGGTGTCGGAAACAAAGCCCTACTTTGCAGTGAAGAATGCCGGCTTTCCGCCGATTCCCGTCGCGACAGTCCATAGTCCATCAGCCCCAGCGGGAACAGCAACGCAAGCGTTTCCCTTCGCCGTCCCCCCTTGGTAGAGGTCGCCAACATCAGAGAGAGGATCCGGAATGACTCCACAGGGATCGTTATAGGTTCGGTTGTCCGAACCCACGAATTGGACCCTGATACCGAACATCACGTTGCCGGTGGCGCTGCCTGTGTATGTGGCCGTCACCGGCACGATCCAGTACTGCATACCCGGCTTCGGCGAGTTGTTGAACTGGTTGGTTCCGGCGACCTCTGCAGTAGCTTCACGAGGAGCGCCAAGTGTGACCTGCCAGTCTTGATTACTCACCGATTCGCCTATGGGAAGCGGGTTCTCCCTACTGCCCCGAGCAGCAGGTTGATCACTTTGGCCGCTGCGACCGCTCGACGTTGGCGCCGACGGTGACAGGTCGGACTTCTTGAATGCGTTGCCGAACGCATCTCCCACTACGACGACGAAGACGCTAACGCCGACCACGGTTCCCACTACCGAGATGATGACGGCAGCAATGCTTGCACCCTTGGCCTTGCCGGATTGGAACAGGCCCACGATGCCGAGGATGAAGGCGATTGGCAAAAGTACCCACCCGACGATGAGCGCCCCCGGGATGCACGCGAAGACGAAGCCGACAATGCCGACTATCAAGGCGATCAACCCCAGCGGGTTCTTACGCTTCGCCTGAAGTTGAGGTCCGGCGTAGGGCGTGTAGGGCGGCCCGGCAGCAGGGGGTCCTGGCTGCCAGCCAGGTGGCGGAGGAGTTGTTGCCATGCGGCGGATCTTATCCAGCCAGCAACACTGCGAAAGCGAGTGGTCGTCGGTTAATTCGTCCGCGGGACCTAGTGTTCGCGTCGTAGCACCCTGCACCAGCTACCTCCACGCGTTCTGCGTCGAACCGCGGTGAGTGTTCGTCCGCGTTTCGTATCATCCGGTAATGGCGTTGAGGGAAGGCCAAACGTTCGCCGGCTATCGGATCGTGCGCCTGCTCGGTTCCGGCGGAATGGGCGAGGTCTACCTAGCCCAGCACCCCCGCCTACCTCGTCAAGATGCCCTCAAGGTGCTTCCCGCCGACGTATCCGCCGACCCCGACTACCGCGCCCGTTTCAACCGCGAGGCCGATCTTGCGTCGAAGCTCTGGCACCCCCACATTGTCAGCGTGCACGACCGAGGCGAGCACCACGGTCAGCTGTGGATATCAATGGACTACGTTGACGGGCTCGACGCCGGCCGACTCCTCGCCAGCCGGTATCCGGAGGGGATGCCAGCCGATGAGGTCGTCCGCATCGTCACCGCCGTGGCCAGTGCGCTTGACTACGCGCACAAGCAGGGCCTGCTGCACCGCGACGTCAAACCGGCGAACATCATGCTCAGTCACCTCGATGACGACGATGACGAGCAACGGATCTTGTTGGCCGACTTTGGAATTGCCCGCAGCGTCGACGACATCAGCGGGCTCACCGCCACCAATATGACGGTCGGGACGGTGGCCTACGCCGCGCCCGAGCAGCTGATGGGCGAGGAGATCGATGGTCGCGCTGACCAGTACGCCCTTGCCGCTACCGCGTATCACTTGCTGACGGGGTCACACCTCTTCCCGAACTCGAACCCGGTGGCCGTCATCAGCCGCCACCTCAACTCCTCGCCCCCGGCCTTGGCGGTCACGAGGCCCGACCTTGCGACATTCGACCCCGTGCTCGCAGTTGCACTCGCCAAAGACCCCAACTCTCGATTCCCTCGATGCGCTGATTTCGCCCGCGTGCTGGAGCAAGCCGCGAGCCCGCGGTCCGCTTCGGTTACGGCAACTACCGCACCGGCTCCCGCATCAGACAGGCCAAACCAGCGCGGCTCAGTAAGCGGCCCACCACGGCGCTGGCTTATCCCCGCGACGCTGCTGGCAGTTTCAATTCTGATTGCCGCCGTCGCGCTGACGTGGCAGCAGTGGCATCAAGGCCACGTGACGACCGCGACCTCGAGCGCGGCGACTCCGCCCCACGGAATCTCCACCAGTAGTGCTCCCGAGGCACCTCCACCAGCTGGCGCACCACCCAGTGCGGCCCCGTCAGCAACGAAAGTCATTACAGTCGTGGCTGTAGTAAACGGCCAGGCCGCCAACGGCTACCGAGAGGTTTCATCACCGGGCAATGCGCAGCAGGCGGTCTTCGGCTGTAGTGCGTCACCGGCGGCGGTGCACCTCGGCATCTATAAGTGTTACCCCTCAGTCGCCAATGCCGATATATGTTGGCCATCCACGCCAGGAACACTGCTGTGTCTCGATAATCCCTGGGACAAGCGCCTTTATCGGAAGCTTTACACCGACATGCTTCCTCCCGCGACCAAGCCGTCGGCGCCGGAACCGTTTGCGTTGCTTCTCGATGATGGCACGCAGTGTCGGCTGCGCAACGGTGGCGCCTGGACCGTGCGCAATGACGGCTACTTGGGCGCTTACGGGTGCCCCGACGAGAAACCTGCGGTCCTGATCGCCGCACCAGGCGCGGAACCTGTCGATCGCTCCCAGCCCCTCTGGACCGTCAAGATAGGTCCACTAGGTTTCGAGAACTTCCCAGCACCCCAGACGCACGCTGTGACCACCGCCTGGTTCGCAGGCAATTGAGATCGCTGTAATGGGTATCGACAAAGGCATGGCGTCGAACGAGCCCGGCGGACAAAATCACACCGGGTCGTGAACAACTTGCTCCAGCAGGAGGGCATCCCGCGAGAGTGCTCGGCAGCTTACGCTTTCCATCGATCCCCGAACGCGAGACGCCCACTATTCCTGGGATGCGGCTCATGCCGTTGAGCGAGGGTCAAACGTTCGCCGGCTACGGGGCACAGGCCAGCCTACTTCGACGCCGTTCTCCAGCGTCTGTACTAGCCAAGGGTAGTTCCCGAGCTGTCGCTTCCAGCAGCGTCGAGCTAGCAGGCGCGGTCCCAGTTGAACGGCGGTGCCCCACCAGCGATCGTCGGTGAGCCCCCGCTGCGGAGGTCGACGAGTTGCAGGGCCATGGCTATTCCACCACCGCCGCTGCGGTCCCCAGCGCGTGCTCGACGAGCACCGAGAACCCAAAATACAAATGCGCGAGCGCCGACATGGAGGTGAGGAAGCCGAACATGTGATATGCCGCGTTCCCGTCATCGGAGTTGATGTCGATGAGGTCACCGGCGTTGTCCCCGACATGGAGAAAGTCCCCGTAGAAGTAGGTGTTGAACAAGTCCTCGGGCCGAAGGTTCTGGCTGCTGACTGGGAAGTCGTCGGGCCGCGGTTTCTCGAGAGCCATATCGCAGATGATCGTGGCGATTGTCCGGTTCAGGAGTGCAGCGCGGGCCTTACGCCACGCGGCCACCACCGGAACGAGGGCAGCATCGTAAACCTTCGCGGCCTTAACAACGAGATCCGAGGCGGTGGTGAATGCGGTGGGCTCGCCTTGGTTATTCAGCTGACGGAACCGTGCGGCGGCCGCGACAATCAGCTCGTCATCGGGGAAGTCCGGCGTGACGGTCCAGCTCCCGTTGGTGCTCTGCATCGTGAATCCGCCACCGTATGCCATTGCGCTGTAACCGGCGAGTTTGCGACACCCCGCCACGTAGGTGGTGAGGACCGCCCGGTCGGAGGTGTCTAGGTTGGGCAGCGTGGGGAACAGTGCAGGGTCCGGAAGGGCGAAAGCGTACGTGAGCTTCTCCCATACGTAGCAGAACCCCTTGGCGCCACCGTCCGCGGCCAGGTCGATGTACGGGGGCTCGAACGCAAGCTCAACGGGGTGGATCGTGTCCTCAATCGCAATGGATTTGAGCGTGACTGTGTCGGCGGACCGGTCCACCACCGTGTCGGTGATCTTGCGGCAGGAGATGTTCTTGCGGTCGGGTCCGTGCTCGATCGTCATAAAGCTTGGCTCGCGGCGAAGCGCTGGCTGGGCGGGTAGCGCCGGGACGGACGCGCCGGTGCGGCGTACTTCCCTGGCGGCTCTCCGGCGGGCCGCCCGGTTCATGCCTTCCGGGTAAGTCACGAAGATGAGATTACGAGGTGGCTACGACAACCCGGCCGTACTCACGCGGCGGTGCCGGGCGGTAAGGCCTTCGTTGTCCGACACGTTGAATGCTCCGTCGTAGTCATCACTGCTGTGGTGATCCCCGTAGTCGGACACGCCGTTGCTTCAAGAGTAGCCCCCGTCGACCGTCCGGCGACCCCTGGCGCGACATCGACATCACAGCGGCACCCAAGGTCTCTCCGGGACACCTGCTCGACGGTGCGAGCAGGCAGGCTGATTCGTCCTGCCAGATTTGGGCTTTGCTGTAGGGTTCTGCGCTTAAAGTCGTCGACTTTCGGCCTCTCCCCTTGTCACGCAAATGCAACTGCGCAGATCAGCGACTCCAAGGCGGTCAGCCTCCTGCCAAATTTCAACGCTACGTGAAAATGCGCTTATGGCATGACTCTGTCATGCGGCTACAGGTTTTGTTTGCCAGGCGGCGTAGCCTGACCCGCCGTCGCCGGCGCCGCATATCGATGGCAGGGATGGCCCCATCCGCTTCCAACAGCCTGCGGCCGACGCGCACGACAGACGCGGCAGTGTCGTTTACGCCACTTAGAGTCAGGCCTGACGGCGGTGTCCGGGCCTCGTTCCACCTGTGGGGTTGGTAACGCGCTCCACAATGCCCACAGGACGTCTAGCCTCGCCAGTCCAAGCAGGCATGCCAGCCCTCATAGGGGTCGTTTCTGTCGTGCCATGGGCCGGCGATCATCTCCACGTCTCTTCCCAATGCCAGCCCGATCAGCCGCTTGACTCCCGCGGTCACCTGTTCACAGGCAGTAGCGATCTCGGCCAGTTCTGGCGCATCTTTCTCGAATGCCGGCGATCTGCGGTAGTAGACCGGGCCGCTGTGCGGCGAGTACACAGCGTCGAGGAAGATTTCCAAAGCGGCAGTGACGTTTTCAGTCAGCTCGGTACACGCCCTCTCAGCTCGGCATCCGGAGCACGAGCGATCTTGTTCATCAGCCGATTCCCTACAGGACGTACAGGTGGCCGTGAGCTGGGTCATCGGTCCTCCTTCTGATTTCAATTGATCGTTTCGAGGACGCGTCGACGCCCTTTCTGGCGTTTGGCGAGCTGCCCGAAGGTGCAAAGTTGTTGGCGCAGGGCGTTTGTCTCATTGCGGGCATTGTGGCTGCGCTCTCTTGACTTCGGCACGTCTGCGACGCTGCCGCACCCGGTCGCAGGCTCTGCAATGCCGCTGTCCGCGGTAGACGCGGGTGTTCTCGGTGTCGTACACATGCCCAGCCGAACAATGGGTTTTCTTGGCGTTGAGCGCCGATGGCCCCCGCCCCCGCAGGACATTGACGCGCTGGGTGACGGCTTCAATGTGAAGAGGGTTGACACAGCGTCTGTTTCGGCACAAATGGTCGATAACCAAGCCGTCGGGCACGGGCTGGCCATGCCACAGCTCATAGAGGAAACGGTGGGCAGTAATAGTGCGGCTACCGGTGTGGAGAGTGCGTGTCCGAAACGATCCGTACCCTGCAGGGCCTTTGAGGCTACCCATCCAGACCCAGCACGCGGTTCCTTCGTATGTGGTGCTACTCGCGATGTCGAGGTGGCGAACGAAGCGATCCACCGGGTGTGCAGCTCTCTTGTGCCCGTATAGGAAACGGTTTCCCCGTCTCGCCAGCCTGCCGCAACCGCACTGACATGGCTGCCGACCGGTCAGATCACTCATCGCGGCCTCCGCACGAACCACTATGACGGGGGGTGACTGGCTCGTAGAGGTCCCCCCAGTCCTGGGGCCAACATTGCGGGCTCCATAGGCACTCCGCACTGCCTTCCTGCCCCATTCCCCCTCTCTGTTGTCGCAGTTCAGAGGATGTGTCCTCCAGGTAGAGAGAGTGGGTAGGACCAGAGTGGTGTGGGAGGACCTGGAGTTGAGGGAACTGGGCGGTGTGTCCCGTCTGATTCGTGGTCTGCAAGGTGATGGTGGTGAGCCCGTGGTGAAGAGCCACCTCTATCATGGTGTCCGCGAGTACTTTTGCATCGCACTCTGGTACCAGGAATGAATCATGTAGGGGCAGGGGGCACCGCCCAGTCCTCTTCAGCATCAGCTTCATGACCTCGAGAGCCATCACCGAGTCCCTGCGCTGGAACCTGGCTCCACAGTCTGACCCGAAATAGCCAGCGATCTTGCGATGTTTTTTCAGGATGGCAGCTACCACCCCTTCGGCAACTTTGCGGCACTGGCCACGGTGGGAGGAGGCACCGCATGCCTGCTGCAGCTCGGCGGAGCGGTGAATCTCGTCAGCGATAGCAAGTACCGCGCCGTTCTGAGTCTGGGCGTTGAACAGGATGTTGACCCCGAGTTTCCCTAACTGGCGGGGGAATCCGCGAATGTCGTACTGGTCACCGGGGGGCATCTCCCGGCCCGACTCCGCGTAGGCCATCGAGATATGCAGGTTGAAGTAATCTTCCTCCACGACGCGCTGATGCCGCCCGTTGACGCTCATCGTCAGCTGCGAGCGTGCCCTCTTTGGCATGTTCTGCCACGAGTTCCCGCCGCAGTACCACCTACCCCCACGGCTGAAGTCGCCGTTGAAGATTCGACACAGCAGCGGGATATCCAGCCGGTATGAGCCCTGGTAGAGCTCGACTTTGGCCAATTCCGCGTTGAGTTTCCGCACCTCCTCCCGCATTGCTTCGGTCCAGGGTGTGTCGGTGTAGTCGACCTGCCTCTTGTCTTGGCGGTCCCGGAGGATGATCACCTCGCGGTTGAGGTCCGGGGCGGGTAATTCGTCCGGGTTCAACACTGACCCCACGGTCAGCATGAGGAGGTCTGTCGCCCAGGCGACCGATTGGAAGCCGAGATGCCAGGTGCCCATTTCCGTGCGAATGAGCCCGGCGGCTTCAAGGATGTCAGCCGCCTTGGTCACGTAGTTGTATGTATGGAGACGGCCCTTGTTGCGGTACCGCTTTGGTCCCGTGTAGGAGTCATGGCTTCGGCTGAATCTGACGCCGTTGCCGGTTGCCCGCCGTTCGATCACAGTGCACATGGCGAATCCTGCGACGGCGTCCATCTGGTCATCGGTGTGCCCGCCAGGGAGCATCGGTCTTAGGGCCTCCCTGAATGAATCTCGCTGCTCGACAGGGCCGTTCATCGTCAGGGTGGAACGATGGCCGATTAGCGGGTTACTGAGGAGTAGGGTTACCATGTCGATGACGCTCCTTGAGGCGGGGTGTTGAGCAGGTGCCGGGGTCCCGTGTCAGCGGGACCTCGGTTTTTTTGGGGTGATCCGGGTCTTGACAGGGACCAGAACTCACCCGGTACACATCAAAAACTGGGTCATAGCGGCCACAGGCTGGGCAGAACCCACAAAGAAATTGGTCGGTCACGTTACGGCTGATCTCTATGCCTTGGGCAAGAGTTGCCTTGATCTAGTACTGCAAGGCGAGCTAAAGCTGTTGCACTGCACGGCTTATCACGTCTGTTCGGGATCATGCGGGACTCCTTCTAGGGTGAATTTGTGGCTACAGAGGTACCTCCTTTCCTCCTCGGGGATTGCTGAGCGTGTGTGCTCCGGCAGCAGTCGGGCAGCGTGAAGTAGTGCGCTCCTTCAAACCACTACGGGGATCAGTGATCACGCCTGCGGACGCGTCGAGCAGTCGTCCTCGTCATCGAACTGCGCTGGGGCGCAGTACGTTCGCCGCCTGCCGAACTTGCAAATGTCGGGACAACTGCGCACAGGCGAAGGATTTCGTCCAAGTCCTCGCGGGTGAAATACCAGCGCCGCGCAACTTTTCGGCCCGGAAAGCGGCGGGCGCGAGCCTGATCGGCGAGCCATCGTTCGCTCGCACCAATCAGTTGGGCTGCCGCCGCGACGTCGAAGACAAGGGGGGATGGGACATTGGGGTCAGTAGACATAGACGCCTTCCAGCACAGAGACACAAGACGATGGAAGAAACAGTTCAGTCCCATGCCGCATCAACACGGTGCCAGAGTGGGCGCTGCCCTTACTGCATCCTGACGTTGATGGCCGTCCGCGAGCAGCGCGCACCCTAAACAGTAACGCCTGACTACCAGGCGCTGCAAGTCAATGCCGTTGCGGCACAGTTCATTACCTATAGCGACCTATAGGAGATTTATAATCGCCAGGTCAGACTCGCACCGGTCCTCAGTCGACCTC
Organism: Mycobacterium sp. Z3061; assembly: GCF_031583025.1. Classification (NCBI taxonomy): domain Bacteria; kingdom Bacillati; phylum Actinomycetota; class Actinomycetes; order Mycobacteriales; family Mycobacteriaceae; genus Mycobacterium; species Mycobacterium pumcae. The sequence goes on from NZ_CP134062.1 coordinate 5,646,052, forward strand.
GTCGAGCACCATGGAGTGCATGAGGGCCTTGCCGATCACGTCAGCCACCACCCGCGACGACCGACGGTCCAGGTGCCCATACCTGTCCACCGTCGTCTGGATGCTCTCGTGGCCGAGGTGCCGCTGGATCACCGGCAAGGATACGCCCGCCTGAATGAGCCAACTGGCGTTCGTGTGGCGAAGATCGTGCACCCGGGGCCTCTTGATCAGCCCTTTGTCCTTGGCCATGGCCAGCGCAGGCAACCAGGCGTTGGAGAAGAAGTTCTGCGCCCGCACGGGGTCAGTCGGTCTTCCGCGCCAGCCGCGCCCAGAGTTCGTGAAGACCCACTCGCCGGAGAGGTCCAAGCTGTCAAGAACAGATGCGGCCACGTCTATGGTGCGAACACTCCGCTTGGTCTTCGGTGGTCCGAGCTGGTAACCCTCCTTGGGCACGTAGCGCCACGCCCGGTGGATTCTGACGGTGCCCTCCTCTACATCTATGTCGCCGGACTTGAGTGCCGTTGCCTCACCGAAACGGGCACCACTGGCCACCAGGAACTCGACCAGAGGCTGCCAGTGAGCGCCAACGCAGGAGTACAGGAGTGCGAACTCGTCCCGAGTAAGGAAAACCATCTCTGCGGGTTCGTCGCGGCGCATCCGGTTCCCATCACAGGGGTTGGAACCGAGGTGTCTGGCTCGCACCGCCGCATTAAGCGCACCGGCCAAAAACCCATGCTTGTTCGCGGCCGTCTTGGCGGCTCCGGTCAAACCGTTGAGCCATGTGGCGACATCGGCGTTGGTCAGTGCCGCCAGCGGCAAAGCCCCGATTTTGCTCGGGACGATGTCATTGGCGATATAGCGCCGATACCTGGCCCTAGTTCCGTCGTTGACTCCGGTGAGGTGCTCAACGTAGTGGTTACACCAGCTCGCCACGGTGAAGCCAGCAGCAGCCGGGCGCGCAGTTGCCCATACCTCCACGGCCTTGGAGGGACCGGCCTTGTTGGCCAGCGTCTGGAAATCGACGGCTTCCCGGTGGTCATCGAATGAGGACGAACTTTGCTTGCCATCGAGCACATAAAGGACGGCCCAGTAGACAGAACCGTCCTTGCGCTCCCGCTGCCGGATTGACGCCATGGCAGCGGATACTACGCCGAACCTTGACGGGAATCTTGACGTGGCTTCCAGGTCGAATGGACTCGCGGCTCTGAACTGGGATTATCCTAGTGGAGCTAAGGGGATTCGAACCCCTGACCTACTCGATGCGAACGAGTCGCGCTACCAACTGCGCCATAGCCCCTGATCGCTAAGCAGGCTACCAGCCGCGACCGCGAAGGAACGAACCGCGACTACTGCCCGACGGCGCGCGGCAGGTCACGGGGCCAGCCGTAGTTGCGCATCGGCACCGCATAGTCCAGGTGCTCGAAGATCGGGTCCTCGTCGTCGATCTCCAACACCACCGCGCCGGGACGCCGCAACCGGGACGGAACCAGGTCGTATTCACGGTCCTGGGTGTTCTCCACGCCGAGCCGGCTGCGCGCCATCCGCTGCATCCTGCGCCGCCTCACCCGCTCCTCGATCTTGGTCTGTCGCCGCAGGTAGAACAGGTACATCAGGGTGACGGTGGTCGCCACCGCGCACAGCCACCAAGCCATCGGAGTCACCTCGAAGGCCGCGATCGCCGAGCCGACCAGGACAACCGCCATCGCCACCAGCACCCGCTTGCGGAACGCGTACTTGCGGGCGCTGACCGCCGCGGCGGTCTTGTTGTCGAACCGGCGCCGACGGTTGACGCCCACCGCATAGGCCGGCGGTGCGTCGTCCATCTCCTCATCGTCTTCCTCGGGCTCCAGCCCGGAGGAGTCCTCGACGTATTCGTACTCGTCGTCAGCAAGGTCGCCGTGTGAGTCGTCGTGCTCGTCGACGGGCTCAGGTTCGACCGCAAGCAGCGCCGGCCCCTGAGACTGTGCCTCGGTGGCACCCACCGGCAGCGCAGGCGCGTCCTCGTCGATCACGTCGACGTCGAGATAGTCGGGCTCGGCAACCTCAGGCTCAGCGATCTCATCAGCACGCGCCATCGCCGTGACGACCGACCGCGGGCGCATCAGCTCATCGGTGTCGGCGTCGTCGGCCGCGTGGTCCTTGTCGGCGTCGGCGAAGGCACCGTCGATCGGCTCGGTGTCCCAGTCCTCCTCCGGCTTCCAGTCGGGGTCACTGCGATGACCCGCCGCCGGACCGGTCCGCTTGAGCAGGCGGGCACCGGCACCGCCGTTGAGCACTCTGGTCGCCAGGGCCACGTCGCTGGTGCGCCGGACGGCGTCGCGCTTGCTGATCAACATCGGCACCAGCACGAACAACCACAGCACCACGAGCGAAATCCACAATAACGATTGCGGGATGCTTGGCATGATGACCTGCTCTCTTCGGTTGCGATCCCCGCGAGGCCTGATCGTTGGCCTGCGTGGCCGGGTCGCTGCGACCAGGGCAATTACACACCTGTAATTTGCCTACTTCAAGCATCACACGCCACATATGTCACGCTAGCCACAATTTTATTTCGGTTGGGTGGGCTTTCCGGCGTGTAGGGGCCGCGAGATGGCCGTCAGGGTCGCGATCCGACTTGATCAGCAGCCATAGCGGCGATCTCGGCGCCAGAAGTCAGACCCAGCTGGCGCGACCGGCCCGGACCAGCGTCGAAGCCACCGACCCGTACACCTCTTCGACCGTGATCGCCACCAACAGGTGGTCACGCCACCCGCGGTCGACCTCGAGGTAACGCCGCAGCAGGCCTTCTTCGCGAAAACCATTCTTAGCCAGGACCGCCCGGCTGGCCGCGTTCTCCGGACGGACGGTGGCCTCCACCCGGTGCAGCATCACCGGGCCGAAGCAGTGGTCGAGCCCCAGCGCGACCGCGCCGGTGGCCACCCCGCCGCCGGTGTGCTCGCTGGACACCCAGTAGCCGATCCACGCAGACCGCAACGCCCCATGAGTGACATTGCCGATGGTCAGCTGTCCGCAGAACTGTCCGTCCAGTTCGATCACATAGGGCAGCATCCGCCCCTTGCGCGCCTCGGCGCGCAGCCCGGAACACACCGCTGGCCACGCGGCCACCGAGTGACGCACCGGCCAGTCGCCATCGGTGCTGGGCTCCCACGGCTCCAACTTCACCCGGTCCGCCAGCCGGATCCGGCTCCACTGCGCGCCGTCGCGCATCCGCACCGGCCGCAGCCGGATCACCCCGGCCGCCACCCGCAGTGGCCCCACGCTCATCGGCCAGCCGGGATGGCGGGAATTGGATCGCAACAGGTTCACGAGCCGGGCCGCGCTCAGCCGTGCTGAGCCAGAAAGGCGACGTCGACGATTTCGCCGGTACGGATCTGCTCGGCTCCGCTGGGCACCACGACCAGACAGTTCGCCTCGGCCAGGGTTGCCAACAGGTGCGACGACGCCCCCGGCGCCCCGCCCAGCGCCTGGACCAGATATTCGCCGCTCTCCTGGTCACGCATCAGTTGGCCGCGCAGAAAGCCCTTGCGCCCACCCACCGATGTGATCGGCGAAAGGGTGCGGGCCTGCACGATGCGACGCATCGGATGCCGCTTGCCCAGTGACAGCCGGATCAGCGGACGCACCATCACCTCGAAGACCACCAACGCGCTGACGGGGTTGGCCGGCAACAGAAACGTCGGCACGCCGTCGCGGCCGAGCTGCCCGAAGCCCTGCACCGAACCCGGGTGCATCGCGACACGCACCACCTCCATGTCACCGAGTTCGGACAGCACCGAACGAACCGCCTCGGCCGCCGCGCCGCCTACCCCGCCGGCGATCACCAGCACCTCGGCCCGGTTCAGCTGGCCCTCGACGATCTCGCCGAGTTCCTTCGGGTTATTGCTGACGATCCCCACCCGGTTGACCTCCGCCCCGGCATCGCGGGCCGCGGCCGCCAGCGCGTAGGAGTTCACGTCGTAGACCTGTCCGTTGCCGGGGCTGCGGGAGATGTCGACCAGCTCGCCACCGACCGCCATCACCGACACCCGCGGCCGCGGATGCACCAGCACCCGCTCGCGGCCGACCGCCGCCAGCAGTCCCACCTGCGCCGCGCCGATGATCGTCCCGGAACGCACCGCCACATCACCGGGCTGCACGTCGTCACCTGCGCGCCGCACGTAAGCGCCCGATGGCGCTCCGCGCAGCACCCGGACCCGGTTCATCCCGCCGTCGGTCCAGCGCAGCGGCAGCACGGCGTCGGCCAGGGTCGGCAGCGGCGCCCCGGTCTGCACCCGGGCGGCTTGGCGCGGCTGCAGTCGGCTCGGTGTGCGCGCCCCGGCCTCGATGGTCCCCATCACCGGCAGGGTCACCACCTCGCGGGCCTCCGCAATACCGTCCTCGCCGACGGCTTCCAGTGGGCCGGAGTCACCGACCCCGAGTACGTCGACGCTGCGCACCGCGTAACCGTCGATGGCGGCCTGGTCGAATCCTGGAAGCGGGCGTTCGGTCACCACCTCTTCGGCGCACAGCAGCCCCTGGGCTTCGGCGATCGCAACCTTGATCGGCCTGGGGGCCACCGCTGCTGCCGATATCCGTGCCTGTTGCTCCTCCACAGAACGCACAGTGCGCCTTCCTGCCGTCCAGCCAGGCGAACTGAGCCGCCGCTACTGTTCGGTCAGGCCCAATCGCGCCACCAACCACCGCCGCAGTTCCGGGCCGTAGTCGTCACGATCCAATGCAAAGTCAACCGCAGCCTTGAGGTAGCCGCCGGGATTTCCCAAGTCGTGTCGGGATCCGCGATGCACCACGACGTGGACCGGATGGCCCTCGGAGATCAGCAATGCGATCGCGTCCGTCAGCTGCACTTCCCCGCCGGCGCCCCGGTCGATGCGGCGCAGTGCGTCGAAAATCGCGCGGTCCAGCACGTAGCGTCCGGCCGCCGCGAACAGCGACGGAGCGTCCTCCGATTTGGGCTTTTCGACCATGCCCTTGACCCGCAGCACGTCCTGGTTGCCGCCGCCGGGCACCGGTTCGACGTCGAAGACGCCGTAGGCGCTGATCTCCTCGGGCATCACCTCGATGGCGCACAACACCGTGCCGCCGTGCTCGGCCCGGACCTGTGCCATCGTCTCCAGCACACCGGTGGGCAACACCAGGTCGTCGGGCAGCAGCACCATGACCGCGTCCTCGTCGGCCGCCAGGGTGGGCTCCACACAGCTGATCGCGTGGCCCAGCCCGAGCGGTTCGGCCTGCACCACGGACTCGACCTTGATCAGCGCCGGAGCGCGGCGGACCTTGGCCAGCATGGCCTTCTTGCCGCGGGCCTCCAGGGTGCCCTCGAGCACCAGGTCCTCGACGAAGTGCGCGACGACGCCGTCCTTGCCCTCGGAGGTGATGATCACCAGACGCTCGGCGCCGGCGTCGGCGGCTTCGGCGGCGACCAGCTCGATACCGGGGGTGTCGACGACGGGCAGCAGCTCTTTCGGCACGGTCTTGGTCGCGGGGAGAAAACGCGTCCCCAAGCCGGCGGCGGGAACAATCGCCGTGAACGGAATCGGGATCTCTGGGCGTGACATCGGTTCTCACCATAGCCTTATCGGCCGCACACAAACCTGCTGGCGGGGAGAACGTGCGGGCTGCGGATGTTCTGACATCGTTGAAGCCATGGCAACCGCGGGCAAATCGGCGTTGCGGGACCGATTGGTCGCCGCGCGCCGCGGCATTGACGACGACGTTCGCGCCGCCGAGGCACAGCTGCTGACCGAGCACTTGGAGCAGGTGGAAATAGCTGCCGGGACGGTGTGCGCGTACGTCCCGGTGGGTTCGGAGCCCGGGTCGACGGCCATGCTCGATGTGTTGCTGCGCCGCGCCGGCCGGGTCCTGTTGCCGGTGGCGCGCGTTGGCGCCGGCGACACGCCGCTCCCCCTGCAATGGGGCGAGTACCGCCACGGTCAGCTGGTGGCGGCGCGCTGGGGATTGCTGGAACCACCGCGACCCTGGTTGCCGGCGTCGATGCTGGGCGAGGCCGCTTTGGTGCTGCTGCCTGCGCTCGCGGTCGACCGCCGTGGTGTGCGGCTGGGCCGCGGGCGCGGCTTCTATGACCGCTCCCTGTCGGTCCGGGACCCCCAGGCGCGTCTGGTGGCGATCGTGCGGGACACCGAACTGGTGGACGAGTTGCCGTCGGAGCCGCATGACGTGCCGATGACCCACGCACTCACCCCGGGACGTGGGCTGATTGCGCTGCCGACCCGGGAATGATCGCCATCACGTGGCGGTTCTAGCACTTGAAACGGTAGAGTGCTAATTCAGACTTAACATCATCCGGAGGTTTTTGTGCCGACGTACAGCTACGTGTGCACCGAATGCGGAGACCGCTTCGACAAGGTGCAAGCCTTCACCGAGGACGCGCTGACCACCTGCGAAAAGTGCTCTGGGCGGCTGCGCAAGCTGTTCAACTCGGTTGGAGTCGTGTTCAAAGGCAGCGGCTTCTACCGCACCGACAGCCGCGAGGCAGGAAAGCAAGACAAGAGTTCCAGCAACGGCTCGTCCTCGAATTCCGGGAATTCCGGCTCGGGCGAATCGAGTTCGGGTTCGACGTCCAGCGAGAGCAAGTCGTCGGGCTCGAGCGAGAAGGCCAGTAGCAGCACTGCTTCCACCGCTGCCGCGTCCAGCTAGTTATCCACAGGCGCCAGTCGCGCCGGCAACGACCGCTGCTCCCCCACGCCTACCGTGACTGCGTGCGGGAACCATCGCTGAATCCGACCCTGATCAGTCGTGTCGCAGCAGCGTGCCGTCCGGACTGGACCAGGACCGTCCTGGCCCGGCGGGTCGCCGCGGGCGGGCTGGTGGTGCTGGCCGGCATCGCTGCGCTGCGCTCCGACCCTGAGGGTGACCGCGTCGACGTGGTGGTGACCGCCCGCGACCTCGGTTCCGGCACCGCCCTGACTGACGCCGATGTGCGAGTCGAAAAGCGCTCGGCCACAACGGTTCCCGAGGGATCGACGACAGACCCCGGTCGGGTGCTCGGTGCGACGCTGGCGGGTCCGGCACGCCGCGGCGAGGTCCTCACCGACGTCCGGTTACTGAGCAGCCGACTGGCCGAGTCGACCGCCGGCCCCGGGGCCCGGATCGTGCCCCTGCATCTGGCCGACGGCGCGCTGATCGACCTGGTCCGGGTCGGCGACGTCGTCGACGTGCTGGCCGCCCCGGCCGGTGAGGTTCAGCAACCCGGCCCGGCTCTCAGCAAGGTGATCGCCACCGATGCCGTGGTGGTGCTCGTGTCGGCCAAGGAGAAGCTACGGTCCGGCGAGTCGGACCGCGTAGTCTTGGTTGCGCTGCCGGCTCGCGTGGCGAACACGGTGGCTGGCTCGGCGCTAGGTCAGACGGTCACCCTCACCTTGCACTGAGTACCCGGCCACCGCTGAGCACGTGATCGGCAGCAAAGCCTGTCCGATCAAGAAGGGACATCCCATGCTCAAAGGGTTCAAGGAGTTTCTCTCGCGGGGCAACATCGTCGATCTCTCGATAGCGGTGGTCATCGGGGCGGCGTTCACGACCTTGGTCAAAAGTTTCACCGATGGCGTCGTCAACCCGTTGGTGAGCTCGATCGGCATGGACAAGAATGAGGAGCACGGCATCTTGAAACAACAGATCCCGGGCACCAATCAGTTCATCAACCTCAATGACGTGCTGTCGGCCGCCATCAACTTCATCCTGGTCGCCGCGGTGCTGTATTTCCTGATCGTGCTGCCCTACAGCAAGCTGCGCAAGAAGGGCGAGGTCGAGCAGGCCGACGACGCGCAGGTAGTCCTGCTCGAAGAGATCCGCGACCTGCTCGCGCAGACCAACGGCAGTTCCTCGGGCAGGCACGGCGGCTCGCCGGCATCCGTGCCGCTGTCAGCCCCGCCGGAACACGGGCCCCGCGCCGAGAGCTGAGCCCGCCTCAGATCTCGAGGCTCGACAGCTGGCCGATGATGTGCGCGGCCAGCGGGTTGAGCGTCGCCATCCCGTCGCGCACGGCGTAACGGGAGCCGGCCAGGTTCACTACCAGCGTGCTGCCGGAGACCCCGGCCAGCCCACGTGACAGGCCGGCGTCGGTGATGCCCGCGGACAGCCCCGAGGCGCGGATGGCTTCGGCAATGCCGAGGATTTCCCGGTCCAGGATGTCGCGGGTGGCTTCCGGAGTGACGTCGCGCGGCGTCACCCCGGTGCCGCCGACCGACACCACCAGGTCCACCCCGCCGATCACGGCGGTGTTCAACGCGTTTCGGATCTCGACCTCGTCAGCCTCGACCGCCACCACACCGTCCACCACGAACCCGGCTTCGGTGAGCAACTCGGTGACCAACGGACCGCTGTGGTCCTCGTCGCCGTGCGCAGTCCGGTCGTCGACGACTACGACGAGTGCCCGCCCGACTACCAACTCCGCGCCCTGTTCCACGGGTACAACCGTATATCCGAGGTCGGACAGCTGCCCTTCGACCTTCATCAACTGTCCGCCTTCCCGAGCGTGACCTGCACCGTGCGGTTGCCACCGGCAGGATCCTGGAATGTCAGCGCCACCTTGTCGCCGGGCGCCTTGGAACGCACCGCGGCGACGAGCGCATCGGCACTGTTGATCGGACGGTCGTCGACCTTGGTCACGACGACGCCCTTCGGGACGCCCGCGTTGGCGGCCGCGCCGTTGCCCACGACCTCCATCACCTTGGCGCCGGGGACACCCTTGTCGGTGGTCACCTGCACCCCGAGGGAAGCGTGTGTTGCCTTGCCGGTGCTGATCAGTTCGTCGGCGATGCGCTTGGCCTGGTCGACGGGGATCGCGAAGCCCAGACCGATGGAGCCGCTCTGCGCGTCGCCGGAATCGGCCCCCAATGTGGCGATGGCCGAGTTGATGCCGACCAGTTGCGAGTTCATGTTGACCAGCGCGCCACCGGAGTTACCGGGGTTGATCGCGGCGTCGGTCTGAACGGCGTCCAGCACGGTGTTCTGGTTGCCGGCCTCACCGGTCGTCGAGACGGGCCGGTTGAGCGCGCTGACGATGCCGGTGGTCACGGTGCCGGCCAGGCCCAGCGGAGAACCGATGGCCACCACCGGTTGGCCGACCTTCAGGCCCGCCGAGGACCCCATCGCGATCGGCGTGAGGCCGGAGGCGCCCTGCACCTTGACCACCGCGATGTCGCTGGTCGGGTCGGCCCCGACCACGGTGAACGTCGAGGTGCGGCCGTCGTAGAACGTCACCGTCGTTTTCGGCGGCGGACTTCCGGCCGGCGGCTTGGCGGCGGCGGCGACGACGTGGTTGTTGGTCAGGATCAGCCCGTCGGCCGACAGGATGACACCGGAGCCCTCTTCGGACTGCCGGCCCAGGTCGGTTTCCAGCATGACGACGCTGGGCACCACCTTCGAAGCGACCTGCTCCACCGAACCCGGCGGCATGTTGGCCGCCGGGACACTCGGTGCTCCACCCGAAGCCGCGGTGGTGCCGTGGCCGGTGCTGGATTGGTGACCCAGTTCGACGACCGTCGCGGCCGCGCCACCGATGCCGGCGGAGACCACCGCGATAGCAAGCGCGCCGAAGATCAACCCGGCCGAGCGCCGCCGCCGCGGCGGCGGCGGTGACATGGGCGCCATCATCGGCGGCATCGGCCCGGGACCGGGCGGAATCGGACCGCCGCCGGTACCGCCCGGAATCGGCCGGGCGCCGGTACCGCCGGGAATCTGGCCCGCACCGGTACTGCCCGGAATCGGACCGGACCCGGTGTTGCCGGGTATGGGGCCAGCCCCGGTGCCACTGAGCGGGTCGTACGAGGAGCGGTACTGCTGCTGGGGCTGGTACCGCCAGTCGAACTGCTGGTTGTAGCTCTGCTGCCCCTGGGCATAGGCGGGCGGTGCCGGCTGACCAGGCGTGGCACCGTATCCCGGCTGCTGCGGCGGTGGCGAATACCTCGGGTGATTCGTCATGTCGCTAAAACGTTCTTCCTCTACCTTGGGGGCTTACTTCAAGCCGACTCGACCACGCGTTGCTTGCATGGCGCTGATTTTCAACCCTAACTGTCAACTACCTTGCTTGCGCGGACTAAGAATCGACTGAGATGACATTCGTGGATCCCCGTGAGTTTGCGCTGTCACCCGTACCTCTAACGGAGTTCCCCCGCGTGTCGGTTCCCGCGTCACGCTCCGCGACGACGACCGACGACGGGTGCGCCGTTCCCGGCATCGGGCGCCCGGGTAACAGCACGTAGATCGACGTTCCCGGCGGTTGGCCGCCCGGTTCGGTGTCCTCCACGCGCAACGACCCCCCGTGGTTGAGCACGACCTGTTTGACGATCGCCAGGCCCAGACCAGAACCGGGCATGGCCCGCGCCGACGTCGAGCGGTAGAAGCGTTCGAACACCAGGCGCCGTTCCTGCGGCGGAATGCCCGGCCCCCGATCCGACACCACCAACTCGGCGTGGGACGGATCGAGTTGGCGGAGCGTGACACCGACATGCCCGCCGGTCGGACTCCACTTGGCCGCGTTGTCCATCAGGTTCAGCGCCGCGCGCGACAACCCCGCGGAGTCGCCGTACACCTGCCAGCCGATCACGTCGACGTCAAAGTGAATGTCGTTGCGGCGCCGGCGGACTCGCTCCAGACTCCGGTCGATGACGTCGGCCATGTCCACCGGTTCGTGCACCGCGTGGCCGGCGTCCCCCCGGGTGAGGTCGACGAGGTCGCCGACCAACGTGGACAATTCCTCAATCTGCGCGATCACGTCCGCCTGCAGGTCGACCATCTCCTGCTCCGGTAGCCGCGGCGCGCCGGGCGCCATCGAGGCCATCAGCAGTTCGACGTTGGTGCGTAAGGATGTCAGCGGCGTGCGCAGTTCGTGTCCGGCATCGGTGACCAGCCGCGCCTGGCGTTCCCGGGATTCGGCCAGCGCCCGCAGCATCAGGTTGAACGCCTCGGTGAGCCGCGCCAGTTCGTCGCTGCCGAAGACCGGAATGGGGCGCAGGTCGTCTGTTCGGGCAACCCGCTCGGCGGCTTCAGTGAGGCGACCGACCGGGCGTAGCCCCGCCCGGGTCACCATCCCACCGGCGACGGCGGCGATCGCGACACCCACCCCGCCGACCATCAGCAGCACGAAGCGCAATTTGCCCATGACGTGTTCGGTGGGCTTGAGGCTCTTGGAGATCAGCAGGGAGCTGCCGTTGTTCAGGTGTATCGCCAGCACTCGCTGGTCGGCGGCGGTGCGCCGGGACATGAACAGCTCACCGCGGATGACGGCCTTCTCCGGCGAGCCCACCGGCAGGGTCTGGCCCGGTTGGTTGGCGGTATAGATCGACTTTCCCGGGTTCACCAGCATCGCGTTGACGTCGGAATACGCCGTGCCCTCGATGGCCTTACCCGGATCGGCCGCCAGCGAACCGCTGGCGATCAACAATTGCGCCCGGCTCTGCAGCTGGTTGTCGATGTCGCTGTAGAGGGCGGCGGAGATCACCGCGTAGACGGCCAGCGACATCAGGACCACAACCATCGCCACCATCGACATCGCCAGCAGCATGACCCGCCATCGCAGCGACAACGAGCTGGTCGCCCGCAGCGGTGCGCGGCCGGCCCGGTCAGGGCGGCGGAACCAGGTCATCAGGGCGGCGTTTCGCGTAGCACGTAACCCACCCCGCGCACGGTGTGGATCAGCCGCGGCTCGCCGTCGGCCTCGGTCTTGCGACGCAGATATCCCACGTACACCTCGAGCGCATTACCCGAGGTGGGGAAGTCGAATCCCCACACCTCCTCCAGAATGCGGCTGCGAGTCAGCACGCGCCGCGGGTTTGCGATCAACATCTCCAGGAGGGCGAACTCGGTGCGGGTCAGACTGATCCGCCGTTGCCCGCGGATGACTTCGCGCGTGACAGGGTCCAGGCTCAGATCCGAGAAGGTCATCGCCACCGACTCGGCGGCGTCTTCCGGCTTGGTGCGGCGCAGCAGCGCCCGCATCCGTGCCAGCAGTTCCTCGAGAGCGAACGGCTTGGGCAGGTAGTCGTCGGCCCCGGCGTCCAGCCCCGCGACCCGCTCGGAGACCGAATCGCGAGCGGTGAGCACCAGAATGGGCAGGTCGTCGCCGGTGCTGCGCAGCTGCCGGCACACCTCGAGGCCGTCCAGCCGCGGCATCATCACATCCAGCACCACCGCATCAGGCCGGTCGCTGGCGATCAGTTCGAGCGCCTCAACCCCGTCGTGGGCCAACTCCACCGAGTAGCCGTTGAAGGAGAGCGACCTGCGCAGCGACTCGCGCACGGCACGATCGTCGTCGACGACAAGTATTCGCACGGAGCCTAGTTTCGTACGGAGGCCTGAGAGCGGCCTGAGAGGCGCGCCGAGAAGCCGCTAGTCACGCGGTGAGGCGTGCGCCGGCTGTGACTGACTGGGACGTCAGCGCTTGTCGAGGTCGACCAACCCGAGGCGAGCGGCTTTTAGCAGCCGGCGGGGCACCTTGTGCTTCTGACCGGCGACGTTCACGTTGACCAGCCCGGTCGCGGTGGCCTTCCACTGCGAACGCCGGCTGCGGGTATTCGAGCGCGACATTCTGCGCTTAGGTACGGCCATGGTCGGGCCTAACTCCTCGTGTGGGGCTTTCGGTCGGGCGTGTCGCGCTCCATGGCCTTGCGGGCCGGACGGCGACAGTTGACCTCAAGGGTAGTGGGTACACCGGCCGGTCACCAAAATGGCCCCTGCGCAGGTAGGCGCTGAGCCGGTTGACGCGCCGCCACCGACACCCGCTAACCTACCGGTTGGTTGGTTGATTGCGGCCGCCGAATCATCCCAATGGAGGGAGGACGCGCCCATTGTCTTCCGAGTTGTCTTCCGGGGCCCCTGCTGGCGCCGTGCGTATCGCGAACTGTTCCGGTTTCTACGGTGACCGGCTGTCCGCGATGCGCGAGATGCTCACCGGCGGTGAAGTCGACTACGTCACCGGTGACTACCTCGCCGAATTGACCATGCTGATCCTGGGCCGCGACCGGATGAAGAACCCCGAACGCGGTTACGCCAAGACCTTCCTCACCCAGCTTGAAGAGTGTCTGGGCCTGGCCCACGAGCGCGGCGTGCGCATCGTCACCAATGCCGGCGGCCTCAACCCTGCCGGGCTGGCGGATGCGGTGCGGGCACTGGCCGAGCGCCTGGGTGTCCCGGCGCGGGTTGCCCACGTGGAAGGCGACGACCTGCAACAGCGCGCGGCCGAGCTCGGACTGGGCACCCCGCTGACCGCGAATGCTTACCTGGGCAGCTGGGGCATCGCGGACTGCCTGAATGCCGGAGCCGACGTCGTGATCACCGGCCGGGTCACCGACGCCTCGGTGATCGTCGGGTCCGCGGCCGCGCACTTCGGCTGGGGCCGCACCGATTACGACCGACTCGCCGGCGCAGTCGTGGCCGGCCACGTCATCGAGTGCGGCACCCAGGCCACCGGCGGCAACTTCTCGTTTTTCACCGAGGTCGAGGATCTGACCTATCCCGGCTTCCCCCTTGCCGAGGTCTATGACGACGGTTCCTCGGTGATCACCAAGCATCCCGGCACCGGCGGCCTGGTCAGCGTGGATACCGTCACCGCGCAGTTGCTCTACGAGATCACCGGCGCCCGCTATGCCAATCCGGATGTGACTGCCCGGATGGACAGCATCACGCTGTCGTCCGACGGCCCCGACCGGGTGCGAATCAGCGGCGTCACCGGTGAACCGCCACCTCCGACGCTCAAGGTGTCACTGAACAGCATCGGCGGTTTCCGCAACGCCATGACGTTCGTATTGACCGGGCTGGACATCGAGGCGAAGGCGGAGTTGGTGCGACGCCAGCTCGAGGCCACGCTGACGGTCAAGCCCGCCGAGCTGGAGTGGACGCTGGCCCGTACCGACCACCCCGACGCCGACACCGAGCAAGGGGCCAGCGCCCTGCTGAGCTGCGTGGTGCGCGATCCGGATCCGGCCAGCGTCGGACGCAAATTCTCCGCCGCGGCAGTCGAATTGGCGCTCGCCAGTTATCCGGGCTTCACCTCTACCGCCCCGCCGGGTGACGGACAGGTGTACGGCGTCTACACCCCGGGCTACGTCGATGCCCGGTTGGTGCCGCACGTCGCGGTGCACGCCGACGGAACCCGCGTCGAAATCCCCTGCGCCACCGAAACTTTGGCACTGGAGGCGGCGGGCGACCCGGAGTTGCCCGAACCGCTGGCCGCCCAGCCCACCCGACGGGTACCACTGGGCCTGATCGCCGGCGCCCGCAGCGGCGACAAAGGCGGCTCGGCCAACGTCGGGGTGTGGGTCCGCACCGACGACCAGTGGCGCTGGCTGGCGCACACACTGACCGTCGATCTACTGAAAAAGCTGCTGCCCGAAGCGGCCGACCTGCCCGTCACCCGGCATCTGCTGCCGAATATCCGGGCGGTGAACTTCGTGATCGAAGACATTCTCGGCCAGGGCGTGGCCTACCAGGCCCGCTTCGATCCGCAGGCAAAGGGGCTGGGCGAATGGTTGCGCAGCCGTCACGTCGACATTCCGGAGAAGTTGTTATGAACGTCTGGACCACGCCGGAGCGCGAGCAATTGCGCAAGACCGTGCGCTCGTTCGCCGAGCGGGAGGTGCTGCCCAATATCGACGAGTGGGAGCGCACCGGCGACCTGCCGCGCGAACTGCATCTGCGCGCCGGCGAGGCGGGCCTGCTCGGGGCGAACTTCCCGGAATCGGTGGGCGGCGGTGGCGGGGATGGCGTCGACGCGGTGCTGATCTGCGAAGAGATGCACCAATCCGGCGCTCCCGGCGGCGTTTTCGCGTCGTTGTTCACCTGCGGCATCGCGGTGCCGCACATGATCGCCTCGGGTGACCAGCGGCTGATCGACACGTATGTGCGGCCGACGCTGGCCGGCGAGAAGATCGGCTCGCTGGCCATCACCGAACCCGGCGGCGGATCCGATGTCGGGCACCTGCGGACCTCGGCGGTGAAAGACGGCGACCACTACGTGATCAACGGCGCGAAGACCTACATCACCTCCGCGGTGCGTGCCGACTTCGTGGTGACCGCCGTACGTACCGGCGGGCCCGGCGCAGCAGGCGTTTCGCTGATCGTGGTCGACAAGGGCACGCCGGGATTCGAGGTGTCACGCAAGCTGGACAAGATGGGCTGGCGCTCCTCGGACACCGCTGAGCTGTCCTACACCGACGTGCGGGTGCCGGTGGAGAACCTGGTCGGCGTGGAGAACACCGGCTTCGCCCAGATCGCGCAGGCCTTCGTGTCCGAGCGGATCGCCCTTGCCGCCCAGGCCTATTCGAGTGCGCAGCGCTGCCTGGACATCACCGCACAGTGGTGCCGCGACCGGGAGACGTTCGGCCGCCCGCTGATCTCGCGGCAGTCGGTGCAGAACACCCTGGCCGAGATGGCACGGCGGATCGACGTCGCGCGGGTGTACTCGCGCCGGGTGGTGGAGCGCCAGCTCGAAGGCGAGACCAATCTGATCACCGAGGTCTGTTTCGCCAAGAACACCGCCGTCGAGGCCGGGGAATGGGTGGCCAACCAGGCCGTCCAATTGTTCGGTGGCATGGGCTATATGGCCGAATCCGAGATCGAACGCCAGTACCGCGACATGCGCATCCTGGGAATCGGCGGCGGAACCACCGAGATCCTGACCGCGCTGGCCGCCAAGCTCCTGGGGTACCAGTCATGAGCTTGTTGAAATCCACCCTCGACCCGAATGGGCCCACCTTCACCGAGGCGGCTGCCGCGTCGACCACCAAGCTCGACGAGATCGCCGCCGAATTCGCCAACGCCGTCGAAGGCGGCGGGCCGAAATACGTTGACCGCCATCACGCACGCGGCAAACTGACCGCCCGCGAACGCATCGAGTTGCTCGTCGACCCCGACTCCCCGTTCCTGGAACTCAGCCCACTGGCGGCCTGGGGCAGTCCCTTCAAGGTCGGCGCCAGCACCGTCACCGGAATCGGCGTCGTCGAGGGCGTCGAATGCATGATCGTCGCCAACGACCCCACGGTCAAAGGCGGCACCAGCAACCCCTGGACGCTGAAGAAGATCCTGCGCGCCAACCAGATCGCCTTCGAGAACCGGCTTCCGGTGATCTCTCTGGTGGAGTCCGGGGGTGCCGATCTGCCGACCCAAAAGGAGATCTTCATCCCGGGCGGACGGATGTTCCGTGACCTGACCCGGCTCTCGGCCGCCGGAATCCCGACCATCGCACTGGTATTCGGCAACTCCACCGCGGGCGGCGCCTACGTGCCCGGCATGTCCGATCACGTGGTGATGATCAAGGAGCGCTCCAAGGTGTTCCTGGCCGGCCCCCCGCTGGTGAAGATGGCCACCGGCGAGGAATCCGACGACGAGTCGCTCGGTGGTGCCGAAATGCACGCCCGCATCTCGGGTCTGGCCGACTACTTCGCGCACGACGAGCTGGACGCGATCCGGATCGGCCGCCGCATCGTGGCCCGACTGAACTGGGTCAAGCAGGGACCGGCGCCCAAGCCGGTCACCGAGCCGCTGTTCGACACCGAGGAACTGATCGGGATCGTCCCCGCCGATCTGCGCATCCCGTTCGATCCGCGTGAGGTGATCGCCCGCATCGTCGACGGCTCCGACTTCGATGAGTTCAAGCCGCTGTACGGCTCCTCCCTGGTGACCGGGTGGGCCCAATTGCACGGCTATCCCATCGGCATCCTGGCCAACGCGCGCGGCGTGCTGTTCAGCGAGGAGTCGCAGAAGGCCACCCAGTTCATCCAGCTGGCCAATCGTTCGAACACGCCATTGTTGTTCTTGCACAACACCACGGGCTACATGGTGGGCAAGGACTACGAAGAGGGCGGCATGATCAAGCATGGCTCGATGATGATCAACGCCGTGTCCAACTCGACCGTGCCGCACATCTCGCTGCTGATCGGCGCCTCATACGGCGCGGGCCACTACGGGATGTGTGGCCGCGCCTACGATCCGCGGTTCCTGTTCGCCTGGCCCAGCGCCAAATCCGCCGTCATGGGCGGGGCGCAGCTGTCGGGGGTGCTGTCCATCGTGGCTCGCGCGGCCGCCGAGGCCCGTGGCCAACAGGTCGATGAGGCGGCGGACGCGGCGATGCGGGCCGCCGTCGAAGGCCAGATCGAGGCCGAGTCGCTGCCGCTGGTGTTGTCGGGAATGCTCTACGACGACGGGGTGATCGACCCGCGCGACACCCGCACCGTGCTGGGAATGTGTCTGTCCGCCATAGCCAATGGCCCGATCAAGGGGACGTCGAACTTCGGCGTCTTCCGGATGTGAGCTTCATGGGGATCACGAGAGTACTGGTTGCCAACCGCGGCGAGATCGCCCGGCGGGTGTTCGCCACCTGCCGGCGGCTCGGTCTGGGCACCGTCGCCGTCTACACCGATCCGGACGCGGCCTCCCCGCACGTCGCCGAGGCTGACGCCCGCGTTCGGCTGGCGAAGACCAACGACTACCTCAATGCCGAGGCGATCATCGCGGCCGCCCGCGCCGCCGGTGCCGACGCGGTGCACCCCGGTTACGGATTCCTCTCCGAGAACGCCGAATTCGCCGCCGCCGTGCAGGATGCCGGTCTGACCTGGGTCGGGCCGCCGGTCGATTCGGTGCGCGCGATGGGTTCCAAGATCGAGTCCAAGAAGCTGATGTCGGCGGCGGGCGTACCGGTGCTCGAAGAGCTCGACCCGGAAACCGTGACTCAGGACCAACTGCCGGTGCTGGTCAAGGCCTCCGCCGGTGGCGGCGGGCGCGGCATGCGGGTGGTGCGGGAATTGTCTGCGCTGGCAGGCGAAGTCGAGGCCGCGCAACGAGAGGCGCAGTCCGCGTTCGGTGACCCGACCGTCTTCTGCGAGCGTTATCTGCCGACCGGGCACCACATCGAAGTGCAGGTGATGGCCGACAAGCACGGCACCGTCTGGGCCGTCGGCGAACGGGAATGCTCCATCCAGCGTCGCCACCAGAAAGTGATCGAAGAGGCCCCGTCGCCGTTGGTCGAGCGCACGCCGGGGATGCGCGCGAAGCTGTTCGAGGCCGCCCGGCTGGCCGCCGGCGCGATCGGCTACACCGGTGCCGGCACGGTCGAATTCCTCGCCGATGATGACGGTGAGTTCTTCTTCCTCGAGATGAACACCCGGCTGCAGGTCGAGCACCCCGTCACCGAGGAGACCACCGGCCTGGACCTGGTCGAGCTGCAGCTCGAGGTCGCCGACGGAGGCCGGCTCGGTGCCGAACCTCCGGCTGCGCAAGGGCATTCAATCGAAGCGCGCCTCTACGCCGAGGACCCTGCCCAGGGCTGGCAGCCCCAGGCCGGCACCGTGCATCGCATCCACGTGCCCTCGGTACGCGCAGAGTTCAGCACGCTCGGGCACCGGACCGGGATCCGCTTGGATTCCGGCATCGTCGACGGCTCGGCCGTGTCGATTTTCTACGACCCGATGCTGGCGAAGGTCATCTCGTACGCCCCGACGCGCCGGCAGTCGGCGCTGGTGCTCGCCGACGCGCTGGCCCGCGCCCAGGTGCACGGGCTGCGCACCAACCGTGAGCTGCTGGTGCACGTGCTGCGGCACCCGGCGTTCCTGGACGGGGCAACCGACACCGCGTTCTTCGACACCCACGGGCTGGCCGAGTTGTCGGCGCCGCTTGCCGACGGCGCGACGGTGCGGGTCTCGGCGATCGCGGCCGCGCTGGCCGACGCCGCGCACAACCGCGCCATCGCCGGCGCGTTGGGCTCACTCCCCTCCGGCTGGCGCAACCTGACCTCGGGCTACCAGGTCAAGACCTACCGGGACGCCACCGACACCGAACAGCGGGTTGAATACCGTTTCACCCGAACAGCTTTGGCGTTGCCACACGATCCGACGGTGCAGCTGGTGTCCGCGTCACCGCATGAGGTCGTGCTGGCCGAACACGGGGTGGCCTGCGCCTACTCGGTGACGCGGTTCGGCGACGACGTCTATGTCGACTCCGCGCGCGGACCGGTGCACCTGGTGGCCGTGCCGCGGTTCCCCGAACCGGGTTCGGCCGTCGAGCAGGGCTCGCTGGTTGCGCCCATGCCCGGCAACGTCATTCGTATCGGCGCTGAAGTCGGCGCCACCGTCACCGCCGGCCAGCCGCTGATCTGGCTGGAAGCGATGAAGATGGAGCACACGATCACCGCGCCGAACGACGGCGTGCTCGCCGAGATCAATGTGCAGACCGGTCAGCAAGTCGAGGTGGGCGCCGTATTGGCGCGCGTGGAAGCACCCGAATCAGAAGGAGATTCGTAATGTCCGAAACCAGCTTCATCGAAAGCGAAGACCGCCAGGCGCTGCGCAAAGCGGTACGCGAGTGGGCGTCCGGCTACGGTGCCGAGTACTACCTGAAGAAAGCCCGAGCCCAGGAGCACACCACTGAATTGTGGTCCGAGGCCGGCAAACTCGGGTTCCTTGGGGTAAACCTGCCCGAGGAGTACGGCGGCGGTGGAGCCGGCATGTACGAGCTCGCGCTGGTCATGGAGGAGATGGCGGCCGCCGGCAGCGCGCTGCTGCTCATGGTGGTGTCGCCGGCGATCAACGGCACCATCATCAGCAAGTTCGGCACCGAGGAGCAGAAGAAGCGCTGGGTCCCCGCGATCGCCGACGGCACGCTCACCATGGCGTTCGCCATCACCGAACCCGATGCCGGATCGAACTCGCACAAGATCACCACGACGGCCCGCCGGGACGGCAGCGACTGGATCCTCAAGGGCCAGAAGGTCTACATCTCGGGCGTCGACCAGGCCCAGGCGGTGCTCGTGGTGGGTCGCACCGAGGAGGCCAAGACCGGCAAGCTGCGGCCGGCGCTGTTCGTGGTGCCCACCGACTCGCCCGGCTTCACTTACACGCCGATCGAGATGGAGCTGATCAGCCCCGAACGCCAGTTCCAGGTGTTCATCGACGACGTGCGGCTGCCGTCGGACGCGCTCGTCGGAGCTGAAGACGCAGCGATCGCACAGCTTTTCGCGGGCCTGAACCCCGAACGCATCATGGGTGCGGCCAGCGCCGTCGGGATGGGCCGGTTCGCGCTCGACAAAGCCGTCGACTACGTCAAGACCCGCAACGTCTGGGGCGCCCCGATCGGCTCCCACCAGGGTCTGGCGCACCCGTTGGCGCAGTGCCACATCGAGGTCGAGCTGGCTAAGCTGATGATGCAGAAGGCGGCGACGCTCTACGACGCCGGCGATGACGGCGGCGCGGCGCAGGCCGCGAACATGGCCAAGTACGCGGCCGGCGAGGCGTCCACCCGGGCCGTCGACCAGGCCGTGCAGTCGATGGGCGGAAACGGGCTCACCAAGGAGTACGGCGTGGCCGCCATGTTGACGGCGTCGAGGCTGGCGCGGATCGCCCCGATCAGCCGCGAGATGGTGCTCAACTTCGTCGCGCAGACGTCGCTGGGCCTGCCCCGCTCGTACTGATGGACACACTCGTCGAGTACGCCCGGGAAGGCGTGGCCGCCAAGCTCACGCTGAACTCGCCGCACAACCGCAACGCGCTGTCGACCACGCTGGTCACCCAACTGCACGAGGGGCTGCGCGCCGCCGCCGCGGACCCCGGGGTGCGCGTGGTGGTGCTCGGACACACCGGTGGCACCTTCTGCGCGGGTGCGGACCTCAGCGAAGCCGGTGGTGGCGGTGACCCCTTCCAGTCCGCGGTGGCACGAGCCAAGGAGATGACCGCGGTCTTGCGCGCGATCGTCTCCTCACCGCGGCCGGTGATCGGCGCCATCGACGGCCATGTGCGGGCCGGCGGATTCGGTCTGGTCGGTGCGTGCGACATGGTGGTCGCCGGGCCGCGCAGCACCTTTGCCCTGACCGAGGCCCGCATCGGCGTCGCGCCGGCGATCATCTCGCTGACCCTGCTGCCGAAGCTGTCCGCGCGAGCCGCCGCACGCTACTACCTCACGGGTGAAACCTTCGGCGCCAGCGAAGCCGCCGAGATCGGTTTGGTCACCCTGGCCGCCGACGACGTGGACGCCGCGGTGGCCGGTCTGGTCGCCGACGTCGGACGGGGATCGCCGCAGGGCCTGGCGGCATCCAAGGCGCTCACCACCGCCGCCGTACTGGAAGGCTTCGATCGTGACGCCGAGCGGCTCACCGAGGAATCGGCACGGCTGTTCGTCTCCGATGAGGCACGCGAAGGCATGCTCGCTTTTCTGCAGAAACGGGCTCCGAGCTGGGTCGCCGACACCGGCTCGGGCTCCTGACGGGGCCGCTCGCACGCTGGGAAGGTTGCAGTTCAGCCAACACCTTTTGCAGCAAACCGGGAAAGTCGTAAGCTCGCGGGTGAGATGACCAACCCAGCCCAGCGTGATGTGAAGGCCACGCGAGACGAACTGTCGCGCGCAGAGGACACCGACCGCATCCAGATTGCGCAGTTGCTGGCCTACGCGGCCGAACAGGGTCGCCTCCAGCTCAACGAATACGAAGACCGGCTAACCAAGGCGTACGCCGCCACCACCTATCAGGAACTGGACCAGCTCCGCGCCGACCTGCCCGGCACCGCGGTCAGCGCGCGGCGCGGCGGCAACTGCAATCCGGCCCCGTCCACGCTGCTGCTGGCCATCATGAGCGGGTTCGAGCGCCGCGGCCGCTGGAACGTGCCGAAGAAGTTGACCACCTTCACGTTCTGGGGCAGCGGGGTCATCGACCTTCGCTACGCGGACTTCACCTCCACCGAGGTCGAGATTCACGCGTACTCGATCATGAGCGCTCAGACCTTCCTGTTGCCGCCCGAAGTCAACGTCGAAATCGAGGGACACGGTGTGATGGGCAACTTCGACCACGAAGTGGTCGGCGAGGGCACCCGGGGAGCTCCCAAGGTGAAGATCAAGGGCTTTTCGCTGTGGGGTGGCGTCGGCATCAAGCGCAAGGCGCGCAAGGCCCGCAAGTAATCCACAGCTGGCCGCTGGGGTGAGTGGCCGGCCCCGTTTTCCGATGCCAGGCTTCGTCGCACGTTCGCGTCGGCGGAAGGCGGGTTGCGGTGGCGGCAACAGAGTTGCGAGCGTTTCCGGACATGCTTTTGTACGTCAGCATCGAACTGAACAACCATGCCCGGGTCCTGCACGGGGTGCAGCGGTCCTGCGACCGAGACGTCGACGGTGCGCAGCCAGGGTGGGTGGGCTCGTCGGGCGCGGCGTTGTCGGAGTTGCTGAATCGGTGGGCCGCCGCCGCCGCGGGGCACCTGGCCCGCCTCGGTGAGCATGCCGACGGCATCCGGTCGGCGGCCGCCGCCCTCGGCGAGATGGAGCAGAGCAACGCCGCCTCACTGCGATGACGGTGACCCTGGCCGATGTCGATCGCTGGGATCCCGCCGCGATCATTACGGTCTTCGACGCGGCCATCAGGCGCGCACACGGCACCCGTACCGCGGCGGCGGCGATCACCGAACTGATGCGCCTGCTGAGTTTCGGGGGTGATGCCGCGGAGGCAGCGCACGCGGCGACCGGACATACCGCGCTCGTCCTGGACGACCACGCCGACGCGTGTGCTGCCGTGGCACGGGCCGCCGAACAATCGGCGGAGGAAATCGCCGCCATCAAGCGGCGACTGGCGGCGGTGCGGGACGGCGCACGAGCAAGCCACGTCGAAATCGACGAGGCGCTGGGTGCCGCGTTGCCGCCGTCGGACCTGGCCGGCTTTCCTGCCGCGGAACAGCAGGCCATCGTCGGCGCGGCCGTGCGGCTGACCGAAAGCCTGCAAAGCCTGCTGGCCGATGCCGAACGGGCAGACGAAGATCTGGCCGCGGCCATCCGTGGCGCCGACGGCGACCTCAATCGTGAACTCGTCGACGCGCAACTCGGTCACCAGCCGCCCAGGATGCCGCAACTGCCGCCACCAGGCACCGATCCCGATGCCGTCGCCCGGTGGTGGCAAGCGCTGACGCCGGGCCAGCAGGACCGGGTGAAGCAGTGGTTTCCGGGCGCGCTACGTAACCTCGACGGGATTCCCGGCAGCGTCCGCAGTGAACTCAATACCCCTGTGCTGCAACGGGAACTCATCCGGTTGCAGCAGGGGTGGGTCGACTCCTACGGGTGGCACACCGACCCCGGCCAGCTGGCCGACCTGACCGCACTGCGCGATACCCTGGCCGCCAATCCCGACTCCCGGCTGCTGCTGCTGGACACCGCAACCACCCCGGGCAAGGTGCTGGCGGCCGTTGCGGTCGGCGACGTCGACAACGCCGAGCGGGTCGGCGTCACCGTGGGCGGCCTGACCACCCGGGTGAGCGACAGCACCGCGAACATGGTGCGGCAGGCCGCATTTCAGCGCGACGAGGCCCGGCTGCTGCGCCGTAACGCCGGCGTCGCCGATGCCGATGCAGTGGCCTCGATCGCCTGGCTCGGTTACGACGCACCGGACAGTCTGCGGGACGTGGCGCACGACTGGCTCGCGCGCGACGGTGCGCGGGCGCTGAACAGCTTCTACCGTGGCCTGGCTGCGGCCGGCAACATCGCGGACCCCGGGATCGTCGCCTTCGGCCACTCCTACGGATCGTTGACCACGAGCCTCGCGTTGCAACAGGGCGCCCCGGTCAGCGACGTGGTGCTCTACGGTTCACCCGGGACCGAGCTCACCGACGCCTCCCAACTCGGCGTCCCGCCCGGGCACGCCTATTACATGATCGGCGCCGATGATGTTGTCTCCGAATTACTTCCGGGATTCGCAGCGTTCGGTGCCCCGCCGCAGGACGTGCCCGGCATGGCGGAGTTGTCCACCGAGGAGGGGTACGCGTGGAGTGGTAGGTACGGTGACGGGCAACCGCACGAGCGGGCCTACGGACATTCGGAGTATGCCCGCATGGGAAGCGACGGGAACCTGCGGATGAGTGCCTACAACCTTGCGGTGGTGTTGGCAGGCCTGCCCGCCGACCTCATCACCCCGGAGCCGGAGGATCCTGACCCGTGCGAGCCGTGACCCGGCTCGCGGCAGCGCTGCTCGCCGGCGCACTGGCGCTGACCGGCTGCGTCAAGCGCACCACCATCGACCCCAACGCCAATCCTGGGCGCTCCGAACTCGATCGGCTGCAGACCATCGTCAACGCACGACCCGACTTGGAGGCCGTCCAACACCAACTCAGCGAACTTGACGCCGCGATCCGCGAGGCCGTCGCGAAACACTCGCCACAGAGCCGGTTTTCGGTCATGGCTGCCGGCCACCTGGGCAACGGTTGCCAAGACCCGTTCACCCGCAGCATCGGCCGTCAGGTCAACAGCGACATGTTCTTCGCCGATCCGCCGCCGTCGCCCGCGCAGTGGCTGCAGATCGCCGGGGAGCTTGCTGCGGTGTTCGGGGCCGCGGGCTTCACGCCCAACACCTCGGCACCGGGAAGTCCGCCATTGCCGGTGGGTGCGGCCAATGATTCGCAGAGCCGCGAGGACGGTGCGGCGGTCAAACTGGTCAACGGCGTGGACGGCGGTCCGCTGGATTATTCCTATGACACCGGCTGCCATCTGCCCGCCATATGGCGGACGTCGCCCCCGCCGCCGGATGCGCGGCCGTCGAACGACCCGAACGTGCACTACCCGTATCTCTACGGCGCACCGGGCGGACGCACCGTCGACGCTTACTAGCCGGGGCGCGAGTCCTGGCGCGAGCAGACGCAAAGTCGCACGAAATTGCTTGCAATCGTGCGACTTTGCGTCTGCTCGCGTTGGTCAGCTGCGCCGGCGGCGCGAACTCAGGTAGTCCCCCACCACGGCGGCACCGAGCCCGTCGAGATCGGGCACCACTACCCGCCCCCCGACCCGGCGGGCGATCTTATCCAGGAACCGGGCCAGGCCGGGGTCGCTGCCCAGCCGGAAAATAGTGATCTGCGCGCCCAGTCGGGCCATGTCGTCAAAACCCTTGACGGTGAAGGAGATGGTCCGCGGGTTCGGCGGGTAATCGAAAAACACCGATGTGCCGTCGCCGTAGTCCTCCAGGTGGGCGGTCGGCTCCCCGTCGGTCACCACGAGCACCACCGGCTGTGCGTTGGGGTGCCTGCGCAGGTGCCGCCCCGCCAGCGCGAGCGCATGGTGCAGGTTGGTGCCCTGCTCGTACACGCCTTCCAGGCCGGTCAGCTCAGCTGCTGTCACCGTGCGTGCGTAGCGGCCAAAGGCGATGATCTGCAAGGCATCTGACCGGAACCGGGTGCTCACCAGGTGGTTGAGCGCCAGCGCGGTCCGCTTCATCGGCAGCCACCGGTTCTCCATCACCATCGAGAACGAGGTGTCTACCAGCAGCGCCACCGCGGCCTGGGTGCGCATCTCGGTCTCGGAGACCTCGACGTCGTCGACGGTGATGCGCAGGGGGCCGTCCAGCGTGCGCGTCCCCGACTGCCGCAGCACCGCATTGGTGAGGGTGCGGGAGATGTTCCACGGCTCGGTGTCACCGAACTGCCAGGGCCTGGTGGAGCCGGTCAGCTCCCCGGCGGCGCCGGCCCGCCGGTGGTCACGTTCGCCGTGCCGGCCGGAGAGTTGTTGTGCCACATCCCGCAACGCCGTCTCGCCGAGGCGGCGCATGGCTTTGGGCGACAGTCGCCACTGCCCGTCGGAACCGCGGTCCAGGAAACCCTGATTGAGTAGCGCCCGTTCGAGTTCGGCAAGCGTCCGCGCATCCACCGCGGCGTCATCACCCAGCTGCCGCGCCAGCGCGTCGAGGTCGACGTCGTCCATGGTCGCACCCGGGTATGCCTGCGAGAGTTGCTCGGCCAGCTGCTCCAGCTCGCCGATGTCCGCCAACGCCTGGGTGCCCTCACCCATGCCGAACGGATTGTCGCCGGAGAACTGCTGATCGCCCGTCCAGTCCTCACCCGGCCGCGCGGCCTGCAGGTGCGCGTCGAGGCGGTTCAGTGCGTTCATCAACGAGGGCGAGCCGAATGCCTGCTGCGCCAACGCATCCAGTTCGTCGCGCTGCTCCTGGCTCAGGCTGTTGCGGAACCGCTGGGCGGCCGCGGCCCGTTTCGCCAGCGAGTCCAGCAACTCGTCGACGTTCTGCGGGTTCTCCGGAAAGAACTCGCCGTGCTTGTCCATGAAATCTTGAAAGTCCTGCTGGGTGTCTTCCCCGCGAGAGTGCTTGTCCAGCAGGCCATTCAGATCGTCCAGCATCTCGTTGACCCGCTGGCGGTCTTCGTCGGTGGCGCCTTCCAGGGCCTGCTTCATCCCGGCGAAGCGCTGGTCGAGCATCTCGCGGCCGAGCAGATCCTTGATCTGGTCATACTTCTGGCGGGCCTCGGGGCTGCGCCACTGGTATTCGGAAAGCTCCTGCACCGCCTTGGCCGGCGACGGCGGCAACGACTCCAGCTGCAACTCGGAGAACCGCGCGTCGTCGTCCAGCGCACGGGCCAGTTCCTTGCGTTCGGCCAGCACCGCCTCATCCAGCAGCTTCTTGATCTCCTGCAGGGTGCCGTCCAAGTTGTTGCGGCGCAACAGGTCCCGCCGTTTGCGGTTCGCCTCGGCGGCCAGCCGGTCAGCGCCGCGCATGTTCTCCGAGCCGCGGCGCAGCAACTCGGACAGCGCCCGGCGCGGGGAGGTGCCCGCCATGACGTCCTGCCCGATCTGTTCGAGCGCCTCACGCAGATCCACCGGCGGGGCCAGCGGGTCGGGCCCGCCGGTGTACGCCGAGTACCGCTGTGAGTGCCCGTTACTAGCCATAGACGGTCTGCCCCTCCCCGGATACTTTGTCGACCCGCTTGGCCAGGTACAGCGCTTCCAGCGCCAGCTCCAGTGCCGCGGCGCGCTCCCCCTCGGATTCGGCGCCCAGTTTGGCCGCGATCTTGTCCACCACCGGCAGCCCGGGCACCGCGCCCAGCACATCCTTGGCCGACACCCGCTCCCCCGTCGTGACCGCGGATCCCTTCTCGACCGCCGAGACCAGCGTGCCGACGTCGATGCCACCGAGCACCCGCGAGGCGGTGTCGGCGGTCGCGCGGCGCAGCAGGTGCTCGAGCACGGCCTGCTCGCGACCTTCCTCACCGGACTCGAATTCCAGCTTGCCGCGCAGCACGTCGATGATCGTGCCCAGGTCGACCACCCGGGCCACCGGGTCCGTTTCGCCGAGAATCGCGCCGCGGTGCCGGGCCGCGGCTGCGACTGTCTCCGCGGCCGCGATGGCGAACCGCGCCGACACCCCGGAGCGCTGGTCGACCGAGCTGGACTCACGCAGGTAGCGGGCGAACCGCGCGATCACCTGCAGCAGGTAATCGGGCACCTGCGCGCTCAGGTGTGCCTCCTGGGCGATGACGCCGATCTCGGCCGCCAGCTCCAGCGGGTAGTGGGTGCGGATCTCGGCACCGAACCGGTCCTTGAGCGGGGTGATGATGCGACCGCGATTGGTGTAGTCCTCCGGGTTGGCGCTCGCGACCACCAGCACGTCCAGGGGCAGCCGCAGCGTGTAGCCGCGGACCTGGATGTCGCGCTCCTCCATCACATTCAGCATCGAGACCTGAATGCGCTCGGCGAGGTCGGGAAGTTCGTTGACGGCGACGATGCCGCGGTGGGCG
Organism: Mycobacterium sp. Z3061; assembly: GCF_031583025.1. Taxonomy (NCBI): domain Bacteria; kingdom Bacillati; phylum Actinomycetota; class Actinomycetes; order Mycobacteriales; family Mycobacteriaceae; genus Mycobacterium; species Mycobacterium pumcae. The sequence continues at coordinate 5,673,507 of NZ_CP134062.1, forward strand.
CGTGGAATCAGCCCGTACGCGATGGTTTCGGGGTCGCCGAGGCTGCGGCCTTCGGCGACCTTGATCGGGTCGATGTCACCGACCAGGTCGGCCACGCTGGTGTCGGGAGTGGCCAGCTTCTCGGTGTAGCGCTCGCTGCGGTGCTTCCACGCCACCGGCAGGTCGTCCTGCAGCTGGGCGGCGCGGCGGATCCACTCCGGAGTGATCGGCGTATAGGGATGCTCGCCCAGCTCTGATCCGTCGATCACCGGGGTCCACTCGTCGAGCAGACCGGTCAGCGCCCGCAGTAACCGGGTCTTGCCCTGGCCGCGTTCGCCCAGTAGCACGAAGTCGTGGCCGGCGATCAGCGCCCGTTCCAGTTGCGGAATCACGGTGTCGTCGAAACCGAGGATGCCGGGCCATACTTCGTCGCCGTCCGCAAGTGCGGTCAGCAGATTCTCGCGGATCTCCTGCTTTACGCCCCGCTCGCGGTGACCGGAGGCACGCAGCTCGCCAAGGGTTCGGGGCAGATTGCTCGGTGAAGTCACCTCTCCAAGCTACGCGCTGCCGACCCGCGTCACTCGCTGAGCGGTCAGTGCGCGAAGTGCCGGGCGCCGGTGAGGTACAGCGTGACACCAGCTTTGGCGGCGGCCGCGGTGACCTCGTCGTCGCGCACCGAACCACCCGGATGCACGACGGCTTTGACACCCGCGGCGGTGAGCGTCTCCAGTCCGTCCGGGAACGGGAAGAACGCATCGGAGGCCCCGACGGCACCCCTGACCCGGTCGCCGCCGCGTGCATTGCCTCTCTCGACAGCGAGCCGGGCGGCATCGACCCGGTTGACCTGGCCCATGCCGACGCCGATGGTGGCGCCGCCCGCGACGATGACGATCGCGTTGGACTTGACCGCCCGGCAGGCCCGCCAGGCGAACACCAGGTCGGTGAGGGTGGCCGGGTCGGCGGGTTCACCGGTGGCCAGCGTCCAGTTGTTCGGGTCGTCGCCGGGGGCGTCGAGCTGGTCGCGCTGCTGGATCAGCAGTCCGCCGCTGATCGGGCGCAGCTCGTGGCCGCCTTCGAGTGGCTCGGAGGCGAGCAGGACCCGGATGTTCTTCTTGCGCGTCAACACCTCGAGCGCGCCCGCCTCGTACGCGGGCGCCACGATGACCTCGGTGAAGATAGTGCTGACGTACTCCGCCATTTCGACGCTGACCTCGGTGTTGGCCGCGATCACACCGCCGAAGGCGCTGAGCGGGTCGCAATCGTGGGCCTTGCGGTGTGCGTCGGCCACCGAGACGTCGGAGATCGCGATGCCGCACGGGTTGGCGTGCTTGATGATCGCCACGCAGGTCTGCTCGTGGTCGAAGGCCGCCCGCCAGGCCGCGTCCGCATCGGTGAAGTTGTTGTAGGACATCTCTTTTCCGTGCAGCTGTTCAGCCTGCGCCAGACCCGGCCAGGCGCCGGGGTCGAGGTAGAGCGCGGCCTGCTGGTGCGGGTTCTCGCCGTAGCGCAGGGTGGCCTGGCGGCGCCAGTTTCTGGCGAAGAAGTGCGGGAATTCCTGCGGGGGCTCTTCCGGTGCCAGCGTTTCCTGCATCCAGGTCGCCACCGCGATGTCGTATTCGGCGGTGTGCTGAAAAGCCAACGACGCCAGCTTCTTTCGCTCGGCGAGGGTAAATCCGCCGTGCCGTACCGCGGCCAGCACGCCGTCGTACCCGCGGGGATCGGTGACCACGGCGACACTGGGGTGGTTCTTGGCCGCGGCGCGCACCATCGACGGTCCGCCGATATCGATCTGCTCGACGCACTCGTCGGGGCCGGCACCGGACTCGACAGTCTGGGTGAACGGGTAGAGGTTCACGACGACGAGTTCGAAGGCCGCGACGCCGAGCTTCTCCAGCGACGCGCGGTGTTCCGGCTTGCGCAGGTCGGCCAGCAGACCGGCGTGCACCTTGGGGTGCAGCGTCTTGACGCGCCCGTCGAGCACCTCGGGGAAACCGGTCAGTTCCTCGACGCGGGTCACCGGAATCGCTTTATCCGCAATGGTCTTCGCGGTCGATCCGGTCGAGACGATCTCGACGCCGGCGGCGGCGAGGCCCTGGGCCAGTTCGACCAGGCCGGTCTTGTCGTACACGCTGATCAATGCGCGACGGATCGGCTTCTTGTCGATGTTCATCCCAGGGTCGCCTTTCGCTCTGTAACCGTCACGCCGCGGGTCGCGATCGCGGCCACCACATCCACCAGGAGTTGGCGTTCCACGACCTTGATGCGTTCATGCAGGGTCTGTTCGTCATCGCCGTCGCGCACCTCGACGGGCTGCTGGGCCAGTATCGGACCAGTGTCCACGCCGGCATCCACCAGGTGCACCGTACAGCCGGTTACTTTCACGCCGTAAGCCAGCGCGTCGCGGACGCCGTGCGCTCCGGGAAATGCCGGTAGCAGCGCCGGGTGAGTGTTCAGGATGCGGCCGCTGAAACGCGAAAGGAATTGCGGCCCAAGAATTCTCATGAAACCTGCGGAGACCACCAGGTCCGGGTTGTGGGCGGCGGTGGCCTCGGTGATGGCTGCGTCCCAGTCCTCGCGGGTCGGGTGCTCGCCGACTCGGACGGCGAACGCGGGGATTTCCGCGTCGGCGGCGATCTGGGTGGCGCGGCAGTCGCGATCCACTCCGACGGCCACGACCCGCGCCGGATAGTCGCCTTGGGCCGCGTCCAGCAGGGAATTCAGCAGGGATCCGGTGCCCGACGCCAGCACCACCAGCCGCGCCGTTGCACTCGGCGGTACACGGAGCGGTTCCTGCACACGGAGAGCCTAGTCGGGCGACCATGCCGGCCGCGCCGCGGCCGGGTGGCCACTGCGGTGCCCTCCACGGCCGCCGGCTTCAACGTGATAGCGCCGGCGATGTCACTTTCTGCAGGCACATGCCTAGCTGCTCAAGGTATTGATGTGACGCATGTGACCCACGCAGCCACCTACTCCTCATCACGCGTTTCGCGCGGCGGCTCGTCGGGGATCGCAGATTCCTCGACGTTCACGACTTCTTCGTCTTCGTCGAAGCGATCGTCATCGTCGAACACCCCCGCCAACGGCTCGTCGTCTTCGACAGCTGGCTCCGGCGCAACGGGCGGTCTGGCCCGCGGCCGTCGCGGCCGTCGCCGTATACCTCCGGCCATCACCACGGTGACGACACCGACCACGACGAACCAGAACAGCACGCCCAGAAACATGGCGCTGTGATCGACGCCGACGTCACCGAAATTACCCAGCCTGCCGCCCCCGCCGTAACCGAGCAGTGTCATCGTCAGGGCCGCCACCACGGCCGCGACCAGCAGCTTGGCGACCGCTGGGATCAGCGGCAGCGCGCGTCGGGCACACTGCTGACCGACCGCCACACCGGACGCGGCGCCGACGATCAGCAGCGCGACCCATACCGGCCCGAGCGGCGGCGTCGGCGCCGCGGCCAGGATCGGCAGGGCCGGCACGTCCCCGCCGAACACGGTGAACGAGCTGAACGTCGCGAACCCGATGTGCGCGCTGGACCCGACGGCGACGGCCGAGGCGCCCACGATGACGTTCGGCGCGTACAACACCGACAACGCGGTCAGGTTGAACTGTCCCCAGATCGAGTCGGTGATCGCGTACAGGTCCTGCATGGTCGACCAGTGCACGACCAACGACCCCGCAGTCACCATGCCCGACAGCCCGAGCAGAGCCAGAACACCGGCGGAAGCGGCACGTAGCGAATCGCCCAGCCAGTTGGGTAACGGAGAAGCGTTCAGCGTGCGTCGGCCCACCCTGGACCAGACGCCGATCGCGGCCCCGATGGCGTGCACCACCAGCACGCTGGTGAACGCCCGCAACGCACTGGGCGTCTGCAGCTCGGTCAGCACCGACGACGCGTCGTGGATGACCGCCAGCGCGATGGCCGCGATCAACAACGGACCGCCCAGCGCCGACGCGATGACCCACCGGATCACCAGCCAGGACGAGTACGGCGACGTCGCTCGCGCCGTGGTGCGCGCGGTGCCCCACACCATCAACAGGACCGGCAACAGTGGCATGACGCCGAGTTCCCGGCCACCGATCGAGACGGGCACCTGATGTACGCCCAGCCACATGCTCGCGATGGCGCCCAGGGCACCGGTCATGTCGCTGTTGGCGATCAGCAACTCCAGCAGCGTGACCGCCGCGATGACGACCAGCGCCACAACCGCGGGTGCGAAAGCCACCCGGACCAGGTCACGAGCCTGCCGGGCGCCCGTTTCTCCGTTTCTTGCCGACACCCTTGTCACTCTTGCGGGTCACTCTTCGCGCACGAGACTCACCAAGCGCGAGAGCGCGCGATTAGACCGGCGCCGAACCAGGCGACTGCTGCTGGCCCTGGCCGTAGGACGACTGCTGACCACCACCGGAGGCGTTGCCGTAGTTGACGGGAGCGGAACCGCCCTGCGATCCGGTTCCTGCGCTGACCGGCGGCGGCGGACTGAAGCTCGGGAAACCGGTGGGCGGGGTGTGGGCCGGACCCTGCTGTTGCTGGGGCACCTGCTGCGTGGGCTGTGCCGAGAATCCCCCGGACTGGGGGTTCGGGTTCGACGAGTAGCCCCCGCCGTACTGTGAGCCGTACCCGGACGACTGAGCCGGGTTCTGGGCGGGCTGCTGTGCACCCGGCTGACCGTAGTACCCGCCCTGCTGGCCCCCGTACTGGCCGTACTGTCCGTACTGTCCGTAACCGCCGCCGAACGGGTCGTACTTGGGACGCGGCGTCGGCGCGGTGATCACGCCCGACTCCAGCAGTAGCGCACCGACGGCGGCAACCGCCTGGAACACAATGCACACCAGCACGATCCACAGCGCCCAGCCGGTGGAGAACGAACTCGGCTTGTTGAACGTCGCAGCGATGATCAGCAGCACCCCCAGCACCGAGAGCACCGCCGAGATGGGCACGTAGCTCTTGGCCTTGGGCAGCAGCCCGAGCCCGGCCAGCATCCCAGCCACCAGGGCAACGGCCACCGACAGGCCGGTGTCACCGGACACCTCAGCGCCGGACCCACTGATTTCGGAGTTATAGGTGAACATCGGGCCGAAGCTGAAGAAGTACGCCAACAAGCCCAAAGCCGCGACCGCGATAGCCAGGTACAGCCCCAGCTTGCTTTCGCCGGGCTCAGTCGGGGCTGCGGCCGGTGCGGCGGCGCCGTACGAGCCGGACGCCTGCTGCCCCGACGGATATCCGGGACTACCGGGCGGGTAGGTCATAAGTCCTCCTGTTGCTTCCGGTGCCGTCACGGCCCCTCTGCTGCGGTGCGACGCGATGCCGCGTGCGACGCATTCGATCAACCACGCTAGCGCACCTGTGAGAACTAATGCCCGCCCGCCGCAGGGGCCGCCTGCGGCCAAAAGTAGAACACGTTCTAAATTGGGGCATGGACTTCGGCCTCGTTCTGTTCACCAGCGATCGCGGCATCTCCCCGGCGGCCGCCGCAAAACTCGCCGACACACATGGTTTTCACACGTTCTACGTGCCTGAACACACACACATTCCGATAAAGCGCGAGGCGGCACATCCCACCACCGGTGACGAGACCCTGCCCGACGACCGCTACATGCGGACGCTCGATCCCTGGGTGAGCCTGGGTGCGGCATGCGCGGTGACCTCCCGGGTCCGGCTGTCGACGGCCGTGGCCCTCCCGGTCGAGCACGACCCGATCACGCTGGCGAAAAGTATCGCCACGCTGGACCACCTGTCCGGCGGGCGCGTCAGTCTCGGTGTCGGGTTCGGCTGGAACACCGACGAACTGGCCGATCACAACGTGCCGCCCGGCCGTCGTCGCACCATGCTCCGGGAGTACCTCGAGGCAATGCGGGCGCTGTGGACCCAGGAAGAAGCCGAGTACGACGGCGAGTTTGTGAAGTTCGGTCCCAGCTGGGCCTGGCCCAAGCCGGTGCAGGCGCACATTCCCGTGTTGGTGGGAGCCGCAGGCAACGAGAAGAACTTCAAGTGGATCGCACGCAGCGCCGACGGCTGGATCACCACGCCGCGCGACTTCGACATCGACGCGCCGGTGAAGCTGTTGCAGGACACCTGGGCCGCGGCGGGCCGTGACGGCGCTCCACAGATCGTGGCGCTGGACTTCAAGCCCGATCCGGACAAGTTGGCGCGCTGGGCAGAGCTGGGCGTGACCGAAGTGCTGTTCGGCATGCCGGACAGCGACGAGGACAAGGTGGCCGCGTACGTGGAGCGGCTGGCCGGCAAGCTGGCGTCGTTCGCTTAGCCGGGGTTGGGCACGGCCGCGCACGCATTTGCACTTACCGTTGCGCCGAAACTGACACCAGGGCGACGGTTTACGGCGTGTCGTGTACCGGGTTGCAGTGTCGCTGATGCCGTTCGGGATCAGGCGAGAGTGCAGCGGTTGCCGTAGTCGAACGAGCGCACCCGCACCGGTTGGCCGAGCGGGTCCCCGTCGATCAGTACGGACACCAGTTCGTCGTCCTCGGTGGTGGCCAGAAAACGGCTGTCGTCGGCGGCGAGCCGGCCGATGATGACGCCGGTGGGACGACCGTTATCGCGGCGCACCGTGTAGGTCTCGATGGTGGCCGGGCCGTCGGGGTTTTCGATGACCGGCACCGTAGGGCCGCTGTTGACCTGCGCCTGCAACTCGGCGCTGCGATCCGGCTTCCACTGCGCCGGCGCTGTGGAGTAGATCCCGACCGAATACTTGCTCTGGATGCCGCCGTTAGCCCCGACAAAGCCGAATTGACCTGGGGCGGCGCGCATTCGATCGATGGTTTCGGCGATGCCGTGCATCGAGTAGTTGTTGCCGGCGCCTCCGAAGAACGGCAAGCCACCCGTCAGTGTCAACCCGCGTAGATCGTCGGGTGCGATACCCAGCCCGTCGCAGATGTTGAACACCGGCACTGGGAAGCAGCTGTACAGATCGAAGGTGGCGACATCGTCGACGCCGATGCCCGCCACCTCGAGCGCCTCGCGGGCGGCGAGCACCGCCGACGGCGCGTGCCCGAGGTCCGGACGTTGCATGAACGCCTGCGCTTCCAGGTCGGCGTGGCCGCGCAGATACACCCATTTGTCCTCGGGGACACCCAGGCGACGCGCGGCCGCCACCGACATCAGCACTGCCGCCGCACCCTGGTTCACCTGATCGCGGGCTACCAACAACCGTGGATAGGGCTCGGCGATCATCCGGTTGCTCTCGGTCACGGTAATCAGTTCCTCGACCGTCCGCTCCACCGGCGCGGCAGAGAAGGGGTTGCCCGCGGCAACCTTGCTGAACGGCGCGAACAGCTCGGCCATCCGCCGCAGATACGCGGCCGGACCCAGACCGGTTGTGGCGCGCCGGGCATTCTCCATCAGGGCGTACTGCGTCGGCGCATCCACCAGTCCGTGGATCACCGTGTAGCGCGAGATGTATTTCTCGATGCCCGGTCCGCGGTCTTCCAGGTCGCCGGCGACGGTTTCGCTGAAGTCCGGCTTGTCCTCGCGACCCGCGAAATACCGCAGAGTGGACGTGGCGTCGGAGCCGAAGACCAGCGCGACCTCGGATCGCCCGGCGGCGATCTCCCCGGCCAGTTCGGTGATCAGGTGCTGGGGGCCCTGACCGCCGACGATCTCCAGGATCGCGCGACGCGGTTCGGCGCCGACGCGCTTGGCCACCGAGCGCGGGTAGTTGTTGGACCGGCCCAGCGGTGCGTTGGCCACCGGTCCGGAGATCTCGAACTGCCGCAGGGCTGCGATGGTGTCGATGTCGGCGGCGACCGCGGTAGCGCCGCAATCATCAAGGGCGGCCTGGGCCGCGGCAGCAGCCAGCTCGACGGGCGACATGGCCCGGTAACCGGGGTCGTCGATACGCTCGGCGGCCTGCCCGACACCCACGATCACGGGCGTCCGCGCATCAAGATTCATAGCCTTACTATCTACCGGACCTGCCGCCGGACGCCTGCAGCGGGTCCTCCGAAACCGCGCCCACCTGCAGCGTCGTCGAGATACGCTGGGCGCCTCTAGAACATGCGTCTAGCAGGGACGCCTCATTCCCCATCGGGGAGGTGACCACATGTCATTTGTCACCACGGTGCCTGACTTCGTCACGGCGGCCGCCGCCGATCTGGCCAACATCGGCTCGACGATCAGCGAGGCCAACGCGCTGGCTCTCGCCCCCACCTCGGCGGTGTTGGCCGCCGGCGCTGACGAAGTGTCGGCGGCCGTCGCCGCCTTGTTCGGAGCCCACGCCCAGTCCTATCAGGCGCTGAGCACGGCCGCCGCGGCGTTTCACAACCAATTCGTGCAGCTCATGAGCGCGGGCGCGGCGCAGTATACCGCCGCCGAGGCGGCGGCCGCTTCGCCGCTGCAACTGGTGCAACAGCAGATACTCGGCGTGATCAATGCGCCTACCCAGTTGCTGCTGGGCCGCCCGCTGATCGGCAACGGGGCCAACGCCGCGCCGGCGAGCGGCGCCAACGGTGGGGACGGCGGGCTGCTGTGGGGCAACGGCGGTGCCGGTGGGAGCGGCTCGACGCTGCGCAACGGCGGAAACGGCGGCGCCGCAGGACTTTTCGGTAACGGCGGGCCTGGTGGTAACGGCGGCGACGGCGGCAACGGCGGAAACGGCGGCGCGGGCGGTCTGCTTTTCGGCGCCGGCGGCGCGGGCGGCGTCGGCGGCGGTTCCCAGACGTGTGCTCTTCCGATCTATTCCCGGCGGCACGGGCGGGGCCGGCGGCGCTGCCGGGTTGTTCGGCATCGGCGGCGCGGGTGGCATCGGCGGGACCGGCCAAGTTGCCGTCGGCGGCATCGGCGGCACCGGTGGTGCGGGTGGCGCCGGCGGAGTGCTGTTCGGCGCGGGTGGCAGCGGAGGGGCCGGGGGAACCGGCGGGGTCGTTTCAGGGGTCGCCGGTGCCGGCGGGGCCGGCGGCAATGCCGGTCTGACCGGTTTCGGGGGCAGCGGCGGGGCCGGCGGCTTCGGCCCGCTGGGCAACGGCGGAGCGGGCGGCAACGGCGGCAACGGCGGCGCCCTGCTCGGCATCGGAGGCCACGGCGGCGACGGGGGCTCCACCCCGATCGCCAACGCGGGCTTCCGCGCCGGCAATGGCGGTGCGGGTGGCAACGGTGGTTTCGTCATCGGCATGGGCGGGGCCGGTGGGGCCGGTGGTGCCAGCGACGCCGGCGGAACGGGCGGGAACGGCGGCGCCGGCGCCATCTTGTCCGGCTCGGGTGGAGCCGGCGGCGCTGGCGGGTTCGGCACCACCTTCGGGGGCGCCGGCGGCAACGGCGGTGACGGCGGCATCCTCGCCGGCGACGGCGGCGATGCCGGGGCCGGCGGCAGGAAAGCCGCCCCCGCCGGCGTCTTCGGGGCGGGAGGCACCGGCGGTTCGGCCAAGGTGATCGGCAATGGGGGTAACGGCGGCAACGCCGGTGGCACCGGCGGTGTGGTCGGTCAGGGCGGCACGGCGGGTCTGCTCCTGGGCGCCGACGGGCTCCCCGGCCGGAACTGACGCGCGACTTCCTTGCGCGAGCAGACACAAAATCACTCTGGAACACGCGCTCCAACGCGATTTTGCGTCTGCTCGGAACTGGGCCGAGACATGCCGTGAGCGCGTACGATTGAGCTTCCCTGAGGTTGGGGAGGTGGCCACATGTCATTCGTCACCACGGCGCCCGATACGGTCGCGGCAGCCGCGTCAGATCTCGCATCCATCCAGACGGCGGTCACCCGGGCCAATTCCGCGGCCCTGCCACCGACCGCCAACCTCTTGGCCGCCGGCGCCGACGAGGTCTCAGCGGCCGTCGCTGCGCTTTTCACCCAGTACGGTCTGGGCTACCAGGCACTGAGCGAGCAAGCGGCCGCATTTCATAGGCAGTTCGTCCAGCTTCTGAGCGCGAGTGCGGGGCAGTACGCCGTCGCCGAGGCGGCCGCCGCCACGCCGCTGCAAAGCCTCGAGCAGCAGCTGCTCGACGTCATCAACTTGCCGACCCAGTCGCTGCTGGGGCGTCCGCTGATCGGAAACGGTGCCAACGGTGCGCCGGGCGCCGACGGCCAGGCCGGCGGCTTGTTGATCGGCAACGGCGGCGCGGGCGGGGCGGGTACGGCCGCTCATCCCGCCGGCGGGAACGGTGGCGCCGCCGGGCTTTTCGGCAACGGCGGGGCCGGCGGACCCGGCAAGGTCAACAGCAATGCCGCCCCGGGCGGGAACGGTGGGGCCGGTGGCCTGCTATTCGGCACCGGCGGGGCCGGCGGCACCGGCGGGTCCGGAATCGGGGGCACCGGCGGCACGGGAGGCGCCGCCGGTCTGTTCGGCACCGGCGGTGTCGGGGGCACCGGCGGGACGTCGGTCACCGGCTCTGCCGGCGGCACTGGCGGTGCAGGTGGCGCTGGCGGATTATTCGGCACTGGCGGCGCCGGTGGTCACGGCGGCGGTTCGCCAACCGGGTTGGGGCCGGGCGGTAACGGTGGCGCGGGTGGAGCGGGTGGCGCTGGCGGCATCCTGCTCGGCTCCGGCGGGGTCGGCGGGGCCGGCGGGGACGCGACCACGGTGGCTACTACCGGCGGCGCCGGCGGCATCGGTGGTCATGGTGGATTCCTCAATGGGGCCGGCGGTGCCGGCGGCACCGGCGGATTCGGCCCGACCGGCGGGGTTGGCGGGGCCGGTGGGGCCGGCGGCACGCTGTCCGGCTCCGGCGGGTGCGGGCGGGTTCGGCGGGTTCGGCGGCGGGAGCGCCGGTGGTGCCGGTGGCGCCGGGGGCGACGCGGGTCTGCTGTTTGGCGACGGCGGGGCCGGCGGCTCCGGAGGACCTACCTCCGCTGCGCAACCCGGCGGCAACGGCGGCAAGGGCGGACGCGCTGGATTCCTGATCGGTTTCGGCGGCAACGGTGGAAACGGGGCACCCGGGACGCCGAACGGAACCGGCGGCCAAGGCGGCGACGGCGGGCAACTGATCGGCGTGCCCGGCGCGCCCGGCCTCCCCTGACCCGCGTGAGCAGACGCAAACGCCCCTCATTTCGGCAGGAAATGGGGGCGTCTGCGTCTGCTCGCGCTACAGCGTCTTCAGGATCTCCCGAGCCAGCGCCGCAGTCTCCGACGGCGTCTTGCCCACCTTGACACCGGCGGCTTCCAATGCGTCCTTCTTGGCGGCCGCGGTGCCCGACGAGCCGGACACGATGGCGCCCGCGTGACCCATCGTCTTGCCCTCCGGCGCGGTGAATCCCGCGACGTAGCCGACGACCGGCTTGGTGACGTTCGCCTTGATGAAGTCGGCCGCGCGCTCCTCGGCGTCACCGCCGATCTCACCGATCATCACGATGAGCTTGGTGTCGGGGTCCTTCTCGAAGGCCTCGATGGCGTCGATGTGGGTGGTGCCGATGATCGGGTCGCCGCCGATGCCGATCGAGGTGGTGAACCCGAAATCGCGCAACTCGTACATCATCTGGTAGGTCAGCGTGCCGGACTTGGACACCAGCCCGACCGGACCGGGGCCGCTGATGTTGGCCGGGGTGATTCCGACCAACGACTGCCCGGGGCTGATGATGCCCGGGCAGTTCGGCCCGATGATGCGGGTCTTCTGGCCTTTTTGGACGTTGTAGGCCCACGCATAGGCGCTGTCCTGCACCGGGATTCCCTCGGTGATGACCACCAGCAGCGGGATCTCCGAGTCGATGGCCTCGATCATCGCGTCCTTGGCGAACACCGGCGGCACGAAGATGATCGACACGTCGGCGCCGGTCTTCTCGATGGCCTCCACGACGCTGCCGAACACCGGCAACTCGACCGGATTCCCGTCGACGTCCTTGTGCGCGACCGTGGTGCCCGCCTTGCGCGCGTTGACGCCGCCGACGATCTGGGTGCCGGCCGCCAACATCCGCGCGGTGTGCTTGGTCGCCTCCGCGCCGGTGATGCCCTGGACGACGACCTTGTTCTCAGAAGTCAGGAAGATAGCCATTGCTCTCAGGGGTCCTTTCAGGCGCTCGCCAGCTCGGCGGCTTTGTCGGCACCGGCGTCCATGGTCTCGGCCTGAATCACCAGCGGGTGGTTGGCCTCGGCCAGGATGCGACGGCCCTCTTCGACGTTGTTGCCGTCCAACCGGACCACCAGGGGCTTGTTGGCCTCGTCGCCCAGGATTTCCAGGGCCTTGACGATCCCGGCCGCCACCGCGTCGCACGACGTGATGCCGCCGAAGACATTGACGAACACGCTCTTGACTTCCGGGTCGCCCAGGATCACGTCCAGGCCGGCCGCCATGATCTCGGCCGACGCGCCGCCGCCGATGTCCAGGAAGTTGGCCGGCTTCACGCCGCCGTGCTTCTCGCCGGCGTAGGCGACCACGTCCAGCGTCGACATCACCAATCCCGCGCCGTTGCCGATGATTCCGACCTCGCCGCTGAGCTTGACGTAGTTGAGGTCGTGTTCCTTGGCTTTGAGCTCGAGCGGGTCGGTGGACGCGCGGTCCTCGAACTCGGCGTGCCCGGGCTGACGGAAGTCGGCGTTGGCGTCCAGGGTGACCTTGCCGTCCAGAGCCAGGATCTTGTCGTCCGGCGTGCGCACCAACGGGTTGACCTCGACCAGAGTGGCGTCCTCGCCGACGAACACGCCCCAGAGCTTCTCGATCGTCACAGCGGCCGCGTCCAGCACGTCGGCCGGCAGGTGGCCCTGTTCGGCGATGGAACGCGCGAAGGCCAGGTCGACGCCCTCGACGGCGTTCACCGGCACCTTCGCCAGCCGGTCGGGCTTGGTCGCGGCGACCTCCTCGATCTCCATGCCGCCCTCGACCGAGCACATCGCCAGATAGGTGCGGTTGGCGCGGTCGAGCAGGAACGAGAGGTAGTACTCCTCGGCGATGTCACTGGCCTCGGCGACCAGCAGTTTCTTCACGATGTGGCCCTTGATGTCCAGGCCCAGGATGTTCTTGGCGTGCTCGTAGGCTTCCTCGGCGTTCGCGGCGTACTTCACGCCACCCGCCTTGCCCCGGCCACCGGTCTTGACCTGGGCCTTCACCATCACGGGTGCGCCGATCTCCTCCGCGATGGCCTTCGCGCCTTCAGCGGTGTCGGTGACCCGGCCCTGCGTGCCGGGTACACCGTGCTTGGCGAACAGTTCCTTAGCTTGATACTCGAACAGATCCATGGGGCGTCACTGCCTTTGCTCGGCTTGCTTGCTAGGGCCAACAGGGTGGCGGTGCCGGTACTCGGCAACTCGCACGGAGGAACTGTATCGACCCCGGAAATCAGCCCTGCCGCCGCATCCCACAGCTGTGGCATACGTCACGCCATGGACTGAAACATGAAACGTGACCCAAGTCACAAAAATGGCCGGATTTGATACTGAGGTTGCCAGCCACCTACGTTTGTGGATACCTTCTCAAGGTCCAGATAACGTTATGGTCACGATCCGAGGACATTTCAGCTTGTCCCAGCACCTTTTCGCTCGCTCTGCCGCCGCAGTATCTGCGCGCGCATCCCGGGAACGCTGGCCCCATCACCGCAACGAAGTCACCGAGATCATCCCGTTAGACGGGTTTGATGAACTCGATGACATGGAGCTGGCCGACCTCGACGAGTTGGATTTCGGCGAGTCCGAGTTCGCGTTCGACGACCTGCTGCTGCAGGCCCCGGAGCTCGACGACCTCGACGACACCGACGATCTGACGCCGATGTGGCTGGCGGCCCCGGCCACCGAGGTCCTGCCCCGCGTCTCCGTTGAGACAGCGCACGCGATCACCGAGGTCATCAACGTCACGCCCGTCCCGCGTCGCGGCGGCAGCCACCGCAAGCAGCCGACCAGTGCCGCCAAGGGACGTCTGCTGATCGGCGCGATGGCCGCCGGGGCGGCAGCCGCGGCGACCCACACCGCCGTCAGCCAGACCGACAACAACACCAAGATCGAGACGGTGCTCACCGCCAACGCCTCGACGCTCACCGGTGGGTCCGGTAACGCCGGCACCAGCACACCGCGAGGCGTGCAGGTCATCGCCGCCCAGCCGGCCAATGCGGCGCTGCACAACGAAGAACTCGCCCGCGGCGTGGCCTTCGCGCAGGAGCGCGCCCAGCGCGAGGCGCGTCTGCAGCAGCCGCTGTACGTCATGCCCACCAAGGGCATCTACACCTCGAACTTCGGCTACCGCTGGGGCGTCCTGCACGCCGGCATCGACCTGGCCAACTCGATCGGGACCCCGATCTACGCGGTTTCCGATGGTGTCGTGATCGACGCGGGCCCCACCGCGGGCTACGGAGCGTGGGTCAAGCTGCTGCACGCCGATGGCACCGTCACGCTGTACGGCCACGTGAACACCACACTGGTCGGCGTCGGCGAACGCGTGATGGCGGGCGACCAGATCGCCACCATGGGCAATCGGGGCAACTCCACCGGCCCGCACCTGCACTTCGAGGTGCTGCTGAACGGCAGTGAGCGGATCGACCCGGTGCCGTGGCTGGCCAAGCGGGGATTGTCCGTCGGCAACTACGCCGGCTGACCGGTGACCGGGCCGAACGATCCCCCTACCAGCGAGAGCCCGCCTGAGCCCACCGAGTCCCGGACCCGCATCATCCGGCGGGCCCCGACCGGCCCGCTGCCCCCGATAGTCGCTCAGCCAACCACCCAAATCCCGCGTGGCACCGGCCTTCCGCCGCTGCCCGCTGTCCTCCGGCACGAGCCGAGTCCCCGGACGGCGATAGCCGCCAGCGCCGTCAGCATCGTCAGCGGATGGGCCACCTCGGTGGTGACCACCGATCTGATCGCCGGCTGGTGGCAGACCGACCGCCTGTTCTGCATCGCCGTCGGATTCCTGGCTCTGGTCTTCGCGCTCACCACGGTCTCGGGCGTCATCATGCTGCTGTTGCGCCGCCCGTTCGCCCGCTACCTGATCGTGGCCGGGGCAGTTGTTGCGCTGTTGACCTACCTCGGGGTGTTCATCGCGGGAGCGCGGGTGGGATGGATCGTGCATGCGCTGCCGCTGCTGCCGATCGCCAGCTTGGTGCTGGCGCTGCTGCCGGACACCAGGCGCTGGGCCGAATAGGACCCCTCGTGCGCCGAAAGTGAACTGAGGGTGGCGTTTTCGCGATAGCGCCGCCCTGAGAGCACGCTCGGCGACGCCGACTCAGAGCTTGCTGATCGGCGCGTGGTTGTGCATCAGTTTGACCCGCCCGGCACTCCCGAAGTCGATCAGCGACATCGCGGATTCGCCGACGCCGGAGACCTCCTCGACGCGCCCCAGTCCGTATTTGTCGTGGGTCACCCGATCACCCGGCTCCAGCACCACCAGTGGCCGCTTGCTCGCCCCGGAACGCGTGGGTGCCGACCGTGGGGTGCCGAAACGCCCGGCGCCGCTCACCGGCGCACTGAACGACGGCTTGGGCGCGACCCGGCGCCAGTCGATGAGCTGCTGCGGAATCTCGCGCAGGAAGCGCGATTCCGGGTTCAGCATGGGCTGCCCCCAGGATGACCGGACGATGGCCCGGCTCACGTACAGCCGTTGCCGGGCGCGGGTGATGCCGACGTAAGCCAGGCGCCGTTCCTCGGACAGCTCCATCGGGTCGTCCAGCGCCCGCATGTGCGGGAACATGCCGTCCTCCCAGCCCGTCACGAACACCACCGGGAACTCCAGCCCCTTCGCGGTGTGCAGGGTCATCAGCGTGACCATTCCGGCGCCGTGCTCCGGTATCTCATCGGAATCGGCGACCAGCGACACCCGCTCCAGGAACGCCGCCAGCACACCGGTGTCCGGGACATCCTCGTCCTCCGGCGCGTCTTCGGCCAGGGCGGCCGCGTTCGCCAGATCGGTGCTGAATTCGTGTGCGACGCTGACCAATTCGTTGAGGTTGTCCAGCCGCGCCAATTCCTGCGGATCGGTCGACGACTCCAGCTCGCGGCGGTAGCCGGTGCGTTCCAGCACCGCCTCGACCAACTCGCCCAGGTCGTCATCGAGATGCCCGCGCAACTCGTCGAGCAGTTCGACGAAACCGGCAATGCACTTCTCGGCGCGGGTGTTGAGCATCGGCACCTTGCCCTCGGCGGCCGCCTGCAGGGCGTCGGCGAAGCTGGCGCCGGTGTTCTCGGCGTACACCGCGACACACGCCTCGGCACGGTCGCCGATACCGCGGCGCGGGGTGTTGAGGATGCGCCGCATGCTGACCGCGTCGCCGGGGTTGTCCAGCACCCGCAGGTAAGCCACGATGTCCCGGATCTCCTTGCGCTCGTAAAAGCGCACGCCCCCAACGACTTTGTACGGGATGCCGGCGCGGATGAAGACCTCTTCCAGCGAGCGCGACGAGTTGTTGGTGCGGTAGAAGACGGCGACGTCGTTGTAGGTGATCTCGCCACGGTCGGCCAGCGCGTCGATCTCGTCGGCCACGAACCTGGCCTCGTCGTGCTCGTTGTCGGCGACGTACCCGACGATCAGTTCGCCTTCGCCCGCGTCGGTCCACAACCGCTTTTCGCGACGCCCGGAATTGCGGGCGATCACCGAGTTGGCCGCCGACAGGATGTTCTGCGTCGAGCGGTAATTCTGTTCCAGCAGAATCGTTGTGGCGTCCGGATAGTCGCGTTCGAAGTCTTCGATGTTGCGGATCGTGGCGCCGCGGAAGGCGTAGATGGACTGGTCGGCGTCACCGACCACACACAACTCGGCCGGCGGCACCTCATCTTCCGCGTCGACAGAGCCGTGCCCGACCAGCTCCCGCACCAGCATGTACTGGGCGTGGTTGGTGTCCTGGTACTCGTCGACCAGCACATGGCGGAACCGGCGCCGGTAGTACTGGGCGATGTCCGGAAAGGTCTGCAGCACCGCGACGGTCTCGCCGATCAGGTCGTCGAAGTCCAGCGCGTTGGCCGCCCGCAGCCGGCGCTGGTACTCGCCGAAGACGGATGCGACGGTGCGGGCCAGGTCGTCGGACTCGTCGGTGAGGTTGGACACCGCCTGATGCGGGTCGATCAGCTCGTTCTTGAGGTTCGAGATGGCGTTGGCAAGCAGTCGCGGAGAGTAGCGCTTGATGTCGAGGCCCATGTCGCGGCCGATCATCTGCAACAGCCGCCGCGAATCGTCGGCGTCGTAGATGGAGAAATTGGAGTTGAGCCCCTCGATCAGCGACGCCTGATTGCGCAGGATCCGCACGCAGGACGAGTGGAAGGTGGACACCCACATGTACCGGGCTCGGTCGCCGACCAGACTGACCACCCGTTCGCGCATTTCGGCGGCGGCCTTGTTGGTGAAGGTGATGGCCAGGATCTGACCGACGCCGACGCCGCGTTCGGCGATCAGGTAGGCGATACGGCGGGTCAGCACCGCGGTCTTACCCGAACCTGCGCCGGCGACGATCAGCAGCGGCGAGCCTTCGTGCACCACCGCCTGGCGCTGTTGTGGGTTCAGCCCGTCCAGGAGTTCGTCGACCGCGCTGGGACGGGGGTACTTGGCTTGGGTTACGTGCACACTCATGTCGGTCCAAACTTACCGCTGCCGGCTGACAGTGCGCCGGTGGCTGTGCGGCAGTTCCATGCGAGGTTTTTGCGCACGTCCACCACTTGGTGGCACACTCGGTGCGTGCTCAACACGCAGCCCCGATTTTTCTACGGGTACCGGCCAGCGGTGCCCGTGGTCTAGCTGCTTTCGCAGAGCCCCGTGGTCCGCTTCCGGATTCGGGGCTCGTTTCTTGTGTGAGGCCGAAACCGGATGAGACCAGAACCACCACCTCACGAGAACGCGGAGATTGCAGAAATGAACACAGAGACGATCGGCACAGATCAGCTCAGCATCGACGAGTTGCGCCAGGAGATCGACCGGCTGGACGCCGAGATCCTGGCCGCGGTCAAACGACGCGCCGAAGTGTCCCAGGCGATCGGCAAAGTCCGGATGGCCTCCGGCGGCACCCGGCTGGTGCACAGCCGCGAGATGAAGGTGATCGAACGCTACAGCGAACTGGGTCCCGAGGGTAAAGACCTGGCGATGCTGCTGTTGCGTCTGGGCCGGGGACGACTCGGCCACTAGGTGCGCGCGGCGCCCCCGCCATCGGTACCTGGTGGAGCGCACCACGACCAACCCCCGTCGCCCGGCACTAGGGTCGAAATATGACCTCCGAATCCATTCCCGACATCACCGGCACTGCGGCGTGGGACGCCCTGCGCAAGCATCACGATCAGATCGGAGCCACCCACCTTCGCGAACTCTTCGCCGACGACCCGAACCGCGGCCGCGACCTCACCCTCACCGTCGGTGATCTCTACATCGACTACAGCAAACATCGCGTCACGCGCGAGACGGTGCGGCTGCTGATCGACCTGGCCCGTGCGGCCAACCTGGAAGAGCGCCGTGACGCCATGTTCGCCGGGGCTCACATCAACACTTCCGAGGACCGCGCGGTGCTGCACACCGCGCTGCGACTGCCCCGCAACGCCGAGCTGACGGTCGACGGCCAGGACGTCGTCAAAGACGTGCACGAAGTACTCGACGCAATGGGTGACTTCACCGATCGGTTGCGCAGCGGTGACTGGAAAGGCGCCACCGGCGAGCGCATCAAGACCGTGGTCAACATCGGGATCGGCGGGTCGGACCTGGGTCCGGTGATGGTCTACCAGGCGTTGCGTCACTACGCCGACGCAGGCATCTCCGCGCGCTTCGTCTCCAACGTGGACCCGGCCGACCTGGTCGCCACCCTGGCCGATTTAGAGCCTGCCACAACACTTTTCGTCATCGCGTCGAAGACGTTCTCCACCCTGGAGACGCTGACCAACGCAACCGCCGCGCGCCGCTGGCTGACCGACGCACTCGGCGACTCCGCGGTGGCCAAGCACTTCGTCGCCGTCTCCACCAACAAGCGACTGGTCGACGAATTCGGGATCAACACCGACAACATGTTCGGGTTCTGGGACTGGGTCGGCGGGCGCTACTCGGTGGACTCGGCGATCGGGCTCTCGGTGATGGCCGTGATCGGCCGAGAGGCGTTCGCCGACTTCCTTTCCGGCTTCCACATCGTCGACGAGCATTTCCGGACCGCACCGCTCGAGTCGAATGCGCCTGCGCTGCTTGGTCTTATCGGCCTGTGGTACAACAACTTCTTCGACGCGCAATCGCGCGCGGTGTTGCCGTACTCCAACGACCTGGCCCGCTTCGCCGCATATCTGCAACAGCTGACCATGGAATCCAACGGCAAGTCGACCCGGGCCGACGGTACGCCGGTTACCACCGATACTGGTGAAATCTATTGGGGCGAGCCGGGAACGAACGGCCAGCACGCGTTCTACCAGCTCCTGCACCAAGGCACGCGGCTGATACCGGCGGACTTCATCGGCTTCAGCCAACCCCTTGACGACCTGCCGACCGCCGAGGGCACCGGCAGCATGCACGACCTGTTGATGAGCAACTTCTTCGCCCAGACCCAGGTGCTGGCCTTCGGCAAGACCGCCGAGGAGATCGCCGGCGAAGGCACCCCGGCCGACGTGGTGCCACACAAGGTGATGCCCGGAAACCGGCCGTCCACTTCAATTTTGGCCACGAGGCTAACGCCGTCGGTGCTGGGCCAACTGATCGCGCTCTACGAGCATCAGGTGTTCACCGAGGGCGTGGTGTGGGGCATCGACTCGTTCGACCAGTGGGGTGTGGAACTCGGCAAGACGCAGGCCAAGGCGCTGCTGCCGGTGATCACCAGCGACACTTCGCCGGAGAAGCAATCGGACAGCTCGACCGATGCGCTGGTGCGCCACTACCGCGCCGAACGGGGCCGCGCCGGCTGACTTTCCACGGCGAGCAGACGCAAAGTCCCCCGTTTCACCGGCGTGTCGGGGGATTTTGCGTCTGCTCGGCGGGTTCAGGCGAAGCGCTTGGTCAGCGGCGGTGGCAGCACCCGCATCAGCTGAACCAGCGGCGCCCACGGCCACCACGGCACAGCCGCGCGGCCAGGTTCGCGCTCGATGGCGGCGACGAGCTTCCTCACACCAGTTTCGTTGTCCACCATCAACATTGTGGTGCCCGACTTGGCGGTCATCTCCGACTCGATGTAACCGGGCTCCATCACCGACACCTTGATGGGGCCTTTGGCGTATTCGGCGCGCAGCGATTCACCGAGCGAGCTCACGCCGGCTTTGCTTGCGGCGTAGGCGGCCTTGACACCGGGTACGCCCTTGTTGCCCAGCACCGAAGAGATGAGCACCAGATGACCGGATCCGCGCTGGTTGAACATTTCCAGCGCAGCTTCGATCTGCACCAGCGCCGCGATGAGATTGGTTTCCAGGGTCGCCTTGTTGGCCCATAACTTGCCGGAGCCGAGCCGCGCCCCCTTGCCGATGCCGGCGTTGACGATGATGCGGTCGATTCCGCCCAATTCGTCGCTCAACTCCCCGAACACTTTCGGCACCTGGTCATGGTCGTTGACGTCGAGCTGAGCCACCGCGATCTTGATTGACGGATACTGTTGCGAGAGTTCAGCTTTCAGCTCTTCCAGGCGGTCGGTGCGGCGGGCGCAGAGCGCCAGGTCACGGCCCTGGGCGGCGAAGGCGCGGGCCATCCCGGCGCCCAGGCCGGAACTTGCTCCGGTGATGAGGATTTTCTGGCGGGTCACCCAGGCAGCATATCTATCACTTCAGCAGCCGCGACATGCGCCGGTCGGCCAGCACCTTACCGCCGGTCTGACACGTCGGGCAGTACTGAAAAGACTTGTCCGCGAACGACACTTCGCGCACGGTGTCCCCGCACACCGGGCACGGCAACCCGGTGCGGGCGTGCACCCGCAGCCCGGAGCGCTTTTCGCCTTTGAGCGTGGCCGCGCCCTGGCCTACCGATCGGCTCACCGCGTCGGTGAGGACGGAGATCATCGCGTCGTGCAGGGTAGAGAGCTGCTCGGCGGACAGTTTCGCGGCGGTGGCGAACGGCGACAGACGCGCGACGTGCAGGATCTCGTCGCTGTAGGCGTTGCCGATGCCGGCGATCACCTTCTGGTCGGTGATGACGGTCTTGATCCGGCCGGTGTTGCCGGCCAGTACGCGGGCGAGATCGTCGGGGCCGAGTTCCAGCGCGTCCGGGCCCAGGGAGGCGATCTGCGGAACTTGCTGTGGGTCGTTGACCAGCCATACCGCCAGCCGTTTCTGGGTGCCGGCCTCGGTGAGGTCGAAGCCCGGCGCCTCGCCGGGTGTGCCCAGGTGCACGCGCAGGGCGATCGGTCCCTTGCCGGGCCGCAGCGGCGCCGCGGCCAGCTTGTCCGACCAGCGCAACCAGCCCGCGCGGGACAGGTGGGTGATCAGCCACAGATCGCCGGCCTGCAAGCCCAGATATTTGCCCCACCGGGCGGCGCCGACGACGGTCTGGCCGTGCAGGGCGTTGATCGGCGGGGCGAAGGTCTTGAGCACCGACAGCGCGGCGACGTCGGCGCGGCCGACCGTCAGACCCACGGCGTGCCGGCGCAGGTGGTCGGCCAGCGCTTCGATCTCGGGGAGTTCGGGCACGTGTTCAGTGTGCCGGACGTGGCGTTATAGCGGAGCGCCCGGCGTGCCGGGCGTGCCCGAGATCTGGCCCTTGGTGCCCCCGGAGCCGGGGATGAAGCCGTCGCCGCCGTCCCCGCCGTTGCCGTAGAGGGTGGCGTTGCCGCCCGCGCCGCCGCTGCCGTTGGTACCTGACACAGGAGTCGGGAGGCCGGTCCCCAGGCCAGGCGGGCCGCCGTAGCCGCCGGTGCCGCCTGCGCCGCCGTTACCGGTCAGCCCAGCGGCACCGCCGGAGCCACCGGATCCGCCCGCACCGCCATCGCCCGCGACATTGGACAGCGCGGCAACGCCCATGTTCCCCCCACGCCCGCCGTCGCCGCCGAGCCCGCCGGCACCGCCGTCGCCGAGGAAGAACCCACCGCGACCGCCCACACCACCGAAGCCGCCCGCTCCACCGTCGCCGCCGTCGTAGTAACGGGCGCTCCCACCGAAACCACCACGGCCACCGTCACCGCCTGCGCCACCCCTGCCGAACAGCCCGGAGTCACCGCCGGCGCCGGCGGTCAGACCGGCCGAGCCGCCGTTGGCACCCTTGAAGACCTGCGGCCCGCCGCCGACCATTCCGCCCCCGTCCCCACTGTCGCCGCCGTTGCCCCCATTGCCGGACAGCCAACCGGCGTGGCCGCCGTTACCGCCCAGGCCGCCGCCGCCACTGATGCCGACAGCGGCATCCGGTGCGGCGGTCGTCGTGCCGGTCGCCTGTCCCCCGCCGCCGCCCGCCGCGCCGTTGCCGCCATCGCCTAACAGCAGGCCGCCTCGGCCGCCGACCCCGCCATTGCCGCCCGCGCCGCCATTGGCGCCCGGTCCGCCGGGACCACCGGCAAGCGCACCCGCATTTCCGCCGACGCCGCCGATACCCCCCGCCCCGCCGTTGCCCCAGATCCAACCGCCGGCCCCTCCAGCGCCGCCACTGCCGCCGGCCAGACCCGCCGCACCCGCGGCACCGTTCGCACCTGCCCCGCCGGCGCCACCGGCGCCGCCATGGCCGAACAACCCGGCCGACCCGCCGCTACCGCCGTTCTGGCCAGCGGCACCCGCGGCCCCATTGCCGCCGTTGCCCCACAGCAGGCCACCGTCCTGTCCGTTGGCACCCGCAGTCGCGCCATCCATGCCATCGCCGATCAGTGGACGGTTCAGCAGCGCCTGCGTGGGTGCGTTGATCGCGCCGAGAGCTTGCTCGGCAACCGTCTGCAGCGCATTGGTCGCCTCGGCGCTCGCGTACTGCGCGGCGCCTCCGCTCATCAGCGCGACGAACTGCTCATGGAACTGCGCGGCTTGGGCACTCAGCGCCTGATACGCCTGCGCGTGACCGGCGAACAGCGCGGCGATCATGGCCGACACCTCGTCGCCACCGGCCGCGACGACCGCCGACGTCGGAAACGCGGCTGTCAGATTGGCTTGGCTGATCGTGGACCCGAGACTGGCCAGATCCGACGCGGCGGCAGTCACAAACTCCGGCGATGCGATCACAAAAGACACTGCCTGACCCCCCTAGGCTGGCCGCGCCTCCCCCGGGCGGTACGGCCATGCTACTGCGATCAAGATCACATTTTGCCGTTTTGGGGCCGACTCCACTTGGGAGCGAATCAAATCCACCGACGGCTAAGGAGACCGCGCCGTGGAATGAGGTTCAGCTAAACCAGAGATCAAGCCTGCGCGGCTACACCCGGCTCGCCGAGGACGCCGGAACCACCGGCTGCGCTGTGTCCGAACAATCCGGCACCGCGACCCTCGGGCGCGAAGAAACTGTCTCCGCCGCGGAGTGTGTGACCGGCGAGGGCAGCCCCTTCGCCGTGGAGCCAGCCACCGCGGTCGCCCTCCACCACACCACCGGGTTCGGCGTGCGGCACGTGGGCAGTGCCGGCCGGGTGCGCTTCGTTAGCGCCCTTGGCAGGCTGCGCGGCGGATGATCCATTCGCGGCGACGGCCAGCGGGGCGCCGCCGAAGAAGCCCGGGGCGAATGCTTGCGCCGCGCCCGCCTCCGCGGCCGACGCGTCGACAGCGGGCGCACCGGCGCACAACGCGCCCACACCGCCACCACCGCCACTGCCGAATAGCCCTGCCGAACCGCCGGCCGGTGCCAGAGCGGTAGCCGCGCGCGTGCCGAACAGCGACGCACCGCCGCGGGCCGCGCCCACAGCGGCACCGACTCGGCCGACGTTCATCGACTGTGCGGCGGCGGCCGTGGCCACAGCCGCTTCGGTCGAGGGGGCCGCGCCCTGCTGCATCGGCATCGCGTTGGCCGCTTCGGCACCTGCATACAGATTGGCGCCCGCGCTCATCAGTTGCACGAACTGGTCGTGGAACAGAGCCGCCTGTGCGCTGAGCTGCTGGTAGGCCTGGGCGTGCGCGCCGAACAGTGCTGCGATCACGGCCGAGACGTCGTCAGCTCCGGCTGCCATCACCGAAGATGTGGGTGCTGCCGCCGCCGCGCTGGCCGCGTTGATCGTGGAACCGATGCTCGCCAAATCCGAGGCCGCTGCGGCAACCCACTCTGGACTGGCGAACACATACGACATTCGGCAACCTTTCCCGACCGGTGCTGTGATTACTAACACGTGTTTAGCACGTGAGATGGAATCGTAGCGCGAGAATAGGTGCCCCAAGCGCACCTCTTTTGCCGACGTACCCCTCAGCCGCCCTCAGAGGGTCACGCCGGGGACGCCGGGCTGACCCAGAAGCCCGCCGTCGCCGCCCGGCCCGGGGTCGCCCGGACCGTGGGTGTTACCGCCGTTGCCCCCGTTGCCGATGAAGGTGGCGCTCCCGCCTCCGCCGCCGTCACCACCGAAGGCGCCGTTCAGACCCCCGTCACCGCCATTTCCGCCGTTGCCGAACAGCAAACCGCCGTTGCCGCCGAAACCGCCCATACCGCCCGCCTGGCCCTTGTCCGGGTCCGGGCTGACGGCGGCGTTTCCCGCCAGGCCGCCGTTGCCGCCATTGCCGATCAGTTTGGCGTCAGCCCCTTGACCCGCATTGCCGCCCTGACCTGCGTAGCCGTAGCCGACGTGCGGACTGGGTTGGGCAATGTTTCCGTGGCCCGCGACTCCGCCGTTACCGCCGTTGCCGCCCCCGCCGCCATTACCGAAGATCCCCGACTCGCCACCGGCGCCGCCCCAGCCGCCGGCTCCGCCGTTGCCGGAAGTGTTCAGGATGAACGCGTCGCCCATGTTGCCGCCGGTTCCGCCGTTGCCGGCGTTGCCCCCGACCCCACCATCGCCCCAGATCAGGCCGCCGGTCCCGCCTTGGCCGCCCCAGCCGCCGCCGCCCCCGTCACCGCCGCTGTTGGAACCGGACAAGCCGTTGGCGCCCGTGCCGCCGTGACCACCCGCCCCGCCGTGGCCGAAGAACCCGGCATTGCCGCCCGTCCCGCCGGTGCCGGACGACCCGCCGTCGGCGCCACCGTATGCGGGCTGGTTGATGTAGCCGCCACCGTCGCCGCTGTTGCCGCCGGCACCGCCGTTGCCGTACAGCCACCCGCCCTGGCCGCCGTCGCCGCCGTTGCCGCCGAACCCACCGACACCTTGCGTCTGGAATCCCGGATTGACGCCGATGCTGCTGGTGCCCAGTCCCCCGGCACCGCCGGCCCCGCCGGTCCCACCGTCGCCGAACAGCAACCCGCCGCGGCCGCCAAAGCCCCCGTTGCCGCCGGCGCCGCCGTTCTGACCCACGGCCTGGGCGCCGAACGGGATCGTCGCGCTGCCACCCAGGCCACCCGCCGCGCCGTTTCCGCCGGTGCCCCAGATCCAGCCGCCGGTGCCGCCGTTACCGCCGTTACCGGCATTGCCACCGGCCAGGCCGGAACCCGCTGGGGTGATGCCCGCCCCGCCGGCGCCGCCGTTGCCCCCGTTGCCGAAGAAAGCCGCAGATCCGCCGTTGCCACCGTTCTGGCCAGCCGCGCCGGGTGCTCCATTGCCGCCGTTGCCGAACAGCCAGCCCCCGTCACCTCCGTTACCGCCGGGCGTGGTGGCGTCGGCGCCGTTGCCGATCAGCGGGCGTCCGGTGAGCGCAACGAACGGATCGGTCGTCGCAGCAGCAAGTGCCTGCAGCGGCGACGTGTTGAGAGCCTCGGCAGCGGCGTATTGGCTTGCGCCCGCGCTCATCAGCGCGACGAACTGCTGGTGAAACGCCGCTGCCTGGGCGCTGACGAGTTGATAGGCCTGGGCGTGCGAACCGAACAGCGTGGCTATCGCCGCCGAGATCTCGTCGGCGCCGGCGGCCAGGATCGCAGAAGTAGGCAACGCCGCCGCCGCGTTCGCCGAGCCGATCGCCGACCCGATGCCCGACAGATCGTCAGCCGCGGCCAGCACGTATTCGGGAGTTGCGAACACCCATGACATCGTCACGGAGCACATGTTCGCAGACTGTTGGATGGATGTGCAATAAGGCGCTAGAACACCAAAACTCCTGATGAAAGTGGGTTTTTGATCAGTCCGCCGGCCACAGCAGGTAGGTGTCCATGATCCAGCCGTGCCGTGCGCGGGCCTGCGCGCGCAGCGTCACGATCTCGGCGGCCACCGCCCCGACCGTCCCGGAGATCAGCAACTCGTCGGCAGTGCCGAGGTAGGCGCCCCACCAGATCCGGGTGCCGGGCGGACACGTCTGGAACGAACAGTCCGCGTCGAGCATCACCACGGCCGCGCCGGACAGTCCGCCGGCGCGCAGCTGACGGCCGGTGGTGATCAGGACCGGCGCACCTATGTCGTTGAGCGGAATGCGGTGCCTGGCGGTCAATGCCTGTATCGCGGTGATGCCCGGGATCACGTCGAAGGTGAAATCCACCTCGGCGGCCACCGCCTCCAGGATGCGCAGCGTGCTGTCGTACAGCGACGGATCACCCCAGGCCAGAAACGCGCCCACGCCGTCGGGCGGCAGTTCCGCGGTGATCGCGTCCGCCCAGACCCGGGCCCGCGCGGCGTGCCAGTCGGACACCGCCTGTCGGTAGTCACCACCGGCGGCCCGCTGTGGGTCCTCCAGTTCGACGAACCGGTAACCCGGCTCGCGGATGAACCGCGCGCAGATCTGCCGGCGCAACGCCACCAGATCGCTCTTCGCCTCCCCCTTGTCCATCGCGAAGAACACCTGCGTGTCGTTCAGCGCGTCGATCGCCTGGACGGTCACATAGTCGGGGCCGCCGGCGCCGACGCCGATGACGTGGATGTGACGGGTCATGTCGCTCAAGCTAATTCAGAAAGTGGCATTTCTACCCAGAACCGCCGGTACCCGGTACCAAGGGTATTGACTAGCCGGTGTGATCTGCCTAACGTTGGAGCTACGCGATCGAAGGGACGGTCAACGATGACCACTGCGGTGCGCCCGGGCGGGCCCAGTCGTGAAGAATTCTCCGAGCGTCTGCTCAAGGGCTCGGTCAAGAAGTCCTATGAACCTGTCGTGGACATCGACTGGGACGCCCCGCTGGACCCGGACAAGTTCTTCCTGCCGCCGCGGCTGGTGTCCCTGTACGGCACTCCGATGTGGGACGAAATGACCCGCGAGCAGCAGATCGAGCTGTCCCGCCAGGAACTGGTCAACACGCTCTCGGCGGGAATCTGGTTCGAGAACATGCTCAATCAGTCGCTGTTGCGGACCATACTGCACGAGGATCCCACCAGCCGGTCGACGCACTACAAGCTGACCGAACTGGGTGACGAAACCCGGCACATGGTCATGTTCGGCAAAGCGATCGAGCGGATCGGCGCGAAACCTGTACAGCCCAAGCGTTTTCACCGCTACGTCATCAACGCGCTGCCGCTGGCGTTCCAGCGCGGTTCGATGCTGTGGGTGGCCGCGCTGATCGGTGAGGAGATCTTCGACTCGCTGCAACGGCAGATGATGGATGACCCGGAGCTGCAGCCGATCATCCAGCGGCTCATGCGAATTCACGTCACCGAAGAAGCCCGCCACATCCAGTTCGCCCGGGACGGCGCGCGCAAGCGGGTGGCCGAAATGCCGCGCGTCAATCGCTGGTTCATGGCCAATATCAACGGCGTCGGCGGGTACTTCTTCAACTATCTGTTCAGCAACCCGGTGCCTTATGCGCGCACCGGACTGGACCCGATCCGGGCCCGGCGCGCCGCTCGCACCAGCGAGCACCGCCGTGAGATCCAGGTCGCCGGATTTGCGCCCCTGGCAGCGTTTTTGACCGAGGTGGGGCTGATGGGACGGATTGCCCGCCGGGGCTGGAAGCGCAGCAGGTTTCTGTGAGCACGCCACATGCGGTGGTGATCGTTGGCGCGGGAACCTACGGCCGCAGCGTGCAGGACGCCCTGCAGGCGTCCGGTGTCCACGGCATCGAGGTGCGCGACGAGGTACATCGTGCGGCGTTCGACGATGACACCGACAGCTGGGTGCTGCACACCGACAACGACGTCGTCCGGGCGCGGGTGGTGGTGGCCGCGGCGCCGGCGCCCGTCGTCACCTGGACTCCAGAACTGAAGGGAAGCTCGGCTTTTCGCGGTGAGTCGTTTCACGCGGGCCAGTGGGACGAGAACTTCCATCCTGCCGGCAAACGAATCGCTGTGGTAGGGACCGACTCTTTCGCCGGCCACCACCTGAGCCGGCTTCGTGAATCAGCAAGAACGCTGACCGTTTTCCCGCTCGCACCGCGGCGCGTGACCATCGAGATCCAGCGCTGGCCGACCCGCGCCAGGCGCCGGATACTGCGCCGAACACCCAGCGGACCGCGGGTCGCGCCGACGATCGAGGCCATCACGGCCACCGGCATCCGCACCGTCGACGGCACGGAGCACCCCGTCGACGCCATCATCTACGGCACCGGCTTCACGATTGAGAACGACCCGCCGCTCACCGGGACCGGTGGCCTGACTCTGCGCCAGGCCTGGACCGACGGCATGGAGCCGTTCTTCGGGGTAGCGGTCCGCGGGTTCCCCAACTATTTCTTCCTCGCGGGCCCGGATATCGGTGCCCAGGCCCGGTACATAGCGGAATGCGTGGCAATGATGCGCCGCAGCGGCAGCCGCCGCATCGAGGTGCGCCACAGCAGCCAGCAGGTGTACAACGAACGCGCCCAACTCGGGCCGGTTCCGCCGCCACCGGCGGAGTCGGCATTCGACCTGTCGTCCCACGCGCCGGATTACGAAGACACCTACGACGGCGAAGCGACGCTGGAGATCGGCGGGACCCGCCATCCGGTGCGCGTGCGACTGGTCGGCCACCTGGACCCGCTCGACGGCAACTATCACTGGCAAGGGACTGTTTTCGACGCGGCGGAACTCTCCCGGGAGCGGGTCGGAACGTTGTCGGTGGGCCGGCACAGCGCACCCGCCCGCATCGTCGAGCAGACGCCGTGGGGGACCCATTCGGTTTCCGGCGTCGGGGCACCTCCCTACGCCCGCAACGGCTGACCACCGAAATTCCTGCGTCTGCACCACTCGTACTGCACGTAGGCTGGGAATCTCGCCGATTGCAGGTTGACCGCGCGCACTGAATGGGTACTACCCCCTCGTGGTGCATGCCGCGGCAGGTGACCAAACGGCGAAAAACGGCATGTGCGGCATTGTGATGGCCGGCGCATCGCGGCCGCCCGGTCCCCTCCCGGGCTTCGCCGGCAGCGCCGCACTTTCGCAAAACGGTGCGCTTGCCCGAAGATAGGTTCTCTTGGCGGCGTTTGACGACGGGGCAGAAGTTCGAGGAGCGGGACATGGAACCGGACGACACGATCGGACTGGCATCCCGATGAGCGCGGTCGCCAAGTCCTCCAACTCGCTGGCTATGGCATCGCGGACCGAAGATTCGGTGGTGGTGCTGACGGCTGAAGGCGTGATCGACGCCAAGAACTCCACGGAGCTGCGCGACTGCATCACTAAAGCCACAATCGACGTGCCTGCCGCCGTCATCGTTGATGTCAGCGCACTTCAGGTGCCCGACGAAGCCGCGTGGTCGGCGTTCGTGAGCGCCCGGTGGCAGTTGGACACCCGGCCGGACGTGCCGATCCTCCTGGTTTCTTCCAACCGCGCGGCGCGTGACGCGATCACCCGCAGCGGCGTGGCCCGCTTCATGCCCGTCTACCCGACCGAGAAAGGGGCGATGAAGGGTGTCGCCAAGCTCGGCCGCCGCAAGCTGCAGCACGCGCAGGCCAAACTGCCCGCCAACCTGACCAGTCTGCGTGAATCCCGCCAGCTGGTCCGGGAATGGCTGACCACTTGGTCCAAGCCCGGGCTGATCCCGGTCGCACTCGTGGTGGTCAACGTCTTCATCGAGAATGTTCTGGAGCACACCGGCAGCGACCCGGTGATGCGCATCGAATGCGAGGGTCAGACAGCGACCATCGCCGTATCGGACACCAGCGGCGCACCGGCACTGCGATTGACGTCGCCCTCCAAGGGCATCGACGTCTCGGGACTCGCCATCGTCGAGGCATTGTCGCGGGCCTGGGGCAGCACCCCGACCTCGTCGGGCAAGACGGTGTGGGCGGTCATCGGGCCGGAGAACCAGCTGTAACGACCCAGGTTCTAATGTCGGGGGACGCAACCCTTCGACGAAAGCAGACGTGACGTGCGGTTCAGCTACGCCGAGTCGATGACCGACCCCGCCTTCTACATCCCGCTGGCCAAAGCCGCCGAGACGGCCGGGTACCACAGCATGACCATCGCCGACAGCCTTGCCTATCCCTACGAATCCGACTCGAAGTACCCGTACACGCCCGACGGTAACCGCGAGTTCCTCGACGGCAAGGAAATGATCGAAACGTTCGTCCTGACAGCGGCTTTGGGGGCGGTGACCACGACGCTGCGGTTCAACTTCTTCGTCCTCAAGCTGCCGGTGCGGCACCCGGCGCTGACGGCCAAGCAGGCCGGATCACTGGCCGCGTTGATCGGCAACCGGGTGGGCCTGGGCGTAGGCACCAGCCCGTGGCCGGAAGACTACGAGCTGATGGGTTTGCCATTCGCCAAGCGGGGCAAGCGAATCGACGAATGCATCGAGATCGTGCAGGGGCTGACCACCGGCGATTATTTCGAATTCCACGGCGAGTTCTACGACATTCCCAAGACGAAGATGAGTCCGGCTCCGTCGCAGCCGATCCCGATCCTGGTGGGTGGTCACGCCGACGCCGCGCTACGACGGGCGGCGCGACTCGACGGCTGGATG
This sequence comes from Mycobacterium sp. Z3061, assembly GCF_031583025.1. Lineage (NCBI taxonomy): Bacteria > Bacillati > Actinomycetota > Actinomycetes > Mycobacteriales > Mycobacteriaceae > Mycobacterium > Mycobacterium pumcae. Next base: position 5,704,041 of record NZ_CP134062.1, read on the forward strand.
CACGGCGGTGGCAGCGACCCGGCCGAGCTCGACCGACTTATCGCTCGCGTCAGGCAGTTTCGCGAGGAGGAGGGCAAGACCGGTCCGTTCGAGATCCACGTCATCTCCGCAGACGCCTACACCGTCGACGGGATCAGGCGCCTCGAGGACAAGGGTGTCACCGATGTCATCGTGGGCTTCCGCTGGCCCTACATCAAGGGACCGGACCTCGAGCCGCTGGACGTCAAAATCCGGCACCTGGAGAAGTACGCCGACAAGGTGATGTCGAAAGTCTAGTTCTCACAGCGGGTCCCATTTCGGGGCGCGCTTCTCGCGGTGCGCCAGCGCGGCCTCGGTGGGATTGTTGGTGAAGCCGGTCAGGATCTGGGTGCGGTTCTCGATCTCGATGGCGTGCCGCAGACTCGGCGCGTCCAGCGCCGCATTGAGCCCGATCTTGGTCTGCCAGACGCCGAATGCGTTGTTCGCGGCGATCTCGCGCGCCTTGTTCAGCGCGGCGGTCATGAGGTCGTCGGGTGAAACCACTTCGTGGACGAGCCTGATGCGGTAGGCCTCCTCCGCGTCGATGATGCGACCGGTCAGCATCAGTTCGCGCGCGACACCGGCGCCAACGATCTTGGGCAGCAGATAACTGGTACCCATGTCCATCGACGAGAAGCCGGCCTTGATGAACACCGAGCCGAACCGCGCATTCTCGGAAGCGATCCGGATGTCGGAATGCAGTGCGAACGCCAGCCCGCCCCCGACCGCGACGCCGTTCACCGCGGCGATCACCGGAATGGGCAGCTCGTACATCCGGAGGTAGAGCTCGGCCAGCCGCACTTGGGCGTCGTAGGTGACCTTGAACGGCGGTGTAGCCGGTTTGACGTCGGTCCAGGCTGCACCGGTGCCGCTCAGGTCCGCCCCCGCGCAGAACCCGCGGCCGGCTCCGGTCAGGATCGCGACCCGAAAGTCACCGTGGCTCAACGTGTTCAGCGCCTCGTCAACCCCGTCGATCAACGATCCGTCGATTGCGTTCAACAGCCGGGGCCGGTTCAGCGTGATGCAGGCGATGTCGTCCTCGAGGGTTTCCATGGTGACTGCGGGTTCGGGTGCCATACCCGAACGGTAGGCGAGTTCAGCGGACTTCCAGGTACCGGGCTTACGGTGAGTCCATGGCACGCGCCGACGACGACAGCTGGGACCTGGCCAACAGTGTGGGGGCCACGGCCACCATGGTCGCTGCCGCCCGGGCGGCGGCCAGCCGACGCCACAACATCGTCGTCAACGATCCGTTCGCCGAGCCACTGGTGCGGGCCGTCGGAGTGGAGCTGTTCGTGCGGCTGGCGGCGGGTGAACTCGACGATGTCGACGCCGAGGGCAACCTGGGCTTCCCGCGGATGATCGACACGTTCGCGGCCCGCGCGAAATACTTCGACGACTACTTCGCCGAGGCCGGCAGTATGGGCGTGCAGCAGTTCGTGATCCTGGCTTCCGGACTGGACTGCCGCCCTTACCGACTGCCGTGGCCCGGCCGCAGCAGGGTGTTCGAGATCGACCAGCCCGAAGTCATCGAGTTCAAGACTTCGACGCTGCGGGCGCTCGGTGTCACTGCCGACGTGGAACACCGCACCGTCGGCATCGACCTCCGCGACGATTGGCCGGCGGCGCTGTTGGCCGCGGGGTTCGACACCGACCAACCTACGGCGTGGCTCGCCGAGGGCTTGTTGATCGGCTTCCTGCCGCAGGAAGCCGAAGTCCGATTACTGGACAACGTCATATCGCTCAGTGATTCCGGTAGTTGGCTGGCGGCCGACTACGGACAGGTGGCAGGCCGTTCCGCTGCCGATCAGCAGCAGGCGCAGCGGATGACCGATTCGTGGCGCGAGCTCGGGCTCGATATGGACATCGCCGACCTGACCTACCCCGGTGAGCACACCGACGTGGCGGCGCACCTCTGGGCGAACCGGTGGAACACGATGACGTCAGATCTCGCCGAATTGTTCAGTGCTGCGGGGCTGGCGCCGTTGGGCGAGGCGGGGGTCAGTGGGCCGGCGCAGTCGATCGGGTTTGTGCGGGCGTCATCGGGGTAGTTCGCCGATTCGGCACCACAGCGCAAAATTCTCTGTACGCGCTGATTTCCGGCGAGGGCAATTCGTCAGCCAGCGTCGCGCGGCAAGCTTGATTTGCTCCCGGGGGATTCTTCGCGCTGGGTCAATTCATCGAAAATTTCTTTGCTTCGAGGTGTCAGGCCTAGGCGCTCGGTTCGCGGCCAGTTCTTGATCTCCGCTTCGGCTAAGTCACTGAAAGTCGTGATGGTGCTGAAGAAGTCCGAGATGAACCGTGCGCCGAGCGCAGCGATGTGCAGCCGATCTGGAAACGGAGCCTCACCTGCCTGATATTGGCCAAGGATGTCGTTGAGGCTGTCGATGTGATCCTGCGCCCAGCTCCGTAAGACCGTGATTGCGCGGATTGCATCCTCGCGATCGCCGTGGTCGGCGAACAGAAGGCGCAAGCAGGGCTCCAGCTCGATCCGTGGCGGGCTGCTGGGTTCCCCGAGCCATTCCCGCAGTGCCCGCCGGCCCTCGTCGGTGATCTCGTAACGGTTGCGGGAGCGGCCACCGTTTTGTTCCCGCACTGCCGAGGCCAATCCGCGTGCAACAAGACGGCGCGGCTCCTCGTAGAGCACGCTGTCTTCCTTGGGCCAGCAGAACCGTAGGCTCCGGCGACCCTGCTGCGCCAGTTCGTAGCCCGTCCACGACCGCAGGCTCAGCAGCCCCAGAACCGCGTACGACGTCGTTGACAAGCCCTCTCTCACGCCAAAAAGCCCTTCTTCACGCGAAATACTTTACTCCGGTACCGGAGTAAGCAATACTACTCCGGTATCGGAGTATGGATTGGGGGTCAGGCATGACCAGCAATAGGGCCCGCACCCCCACGGAGTTCAGCCACCCTGTGGCGCCGCCTGATAAGTCCAGCGCCTCGGCGGACTTGCCCGCCGCCATGGAACAATTCTGTGCCTTGCTCCTGCGTGGCGATGACCTCAGCGTTCACAGCATCGGGCAGTGGTCGGCATCGGACGTCGCCGCGCACGTGGCCACGACGTTGGAGATCAACGTCGACGTTGCGTGCGGGCGGGGCTCACCGGTGAACGCCCTCGAGGACGTGCCCGCCGTGTGCCAGTCCGCGCTGGAAAGCGTCGTGGATCGATCACCCCAAGTACTCGTCGAGCGAATACACCGGGCGGTAGGTGAACTGACCAACGCGGTAAGCAGTCGGGACGGTAATCCCCTAATCCCATGGCACACGGGTCTGCAAGTTCCCCTCTCCACCGTGCCCGCACTCATGGTGGGCGAAGCGATGATCCACGGCTATGACATCGCCCGCGCGCACGGCCGCCAGTGGCACATCCCGACGCGATGGGCGGAGACCATCCTGCGCGGCATGGTCCAGGGGATAAGCCCGTATTTTCTCCCGGAGAAGGCCGCGGGTCTGAATGCTCAGATTGAGGTACGGATTCGCGGTAGCCAGACTCGCGCGCTGTTCGGCGTCGCAGACGGGAACCTACAGATCGCTGAACCCGGGAATGCGCGAGCCGACTGCTACGTCTCAGGCGAGCCAACAGCGCTTCTCCTCCTCCTGTACGGCCGGACCAGTCCACTACGACCTGCTCTCACCGGACGCGTGGTCGCGTGGGGCCGAAGACCGTGGCTCGCGTTGCGCTTTCCAGGCTTGTTTCGCAACCCGTAGAACTGCCGCCGAAGCGAAGCGCCACATACCGCACCAGAGGGACCGGCAGCGGAAAGGTCCGCCAGAAGGGAAAGGGGCAAGGTTGCAATGACCGCAATAGTGGACGCGGGCCTACGCCAATCACGCGAGGCGACCGTCCTTGCTCACCTGGAAGCCGAGAAGCACCGAGACCTCGAAGCCACGCTCGCCACGTTCAAGGCGGGCGCTGCGCGGCTGGAGTTGCCCGGAGGGGAAGTTGCCAATGGGCCCGCCGAGGTAGCCGCCACCTATCGTGATCTGTTCCAAGCCTTTCCGGACCTGAGCTTTCCCGAACTCAAGCCGGGCTCGTTCTGCCACCACGGCGACGTGGTGATCGGCGAAACACGGCTGCAGGGCACTCAAGTGGGGACATTCCGCGGCCTTCCGCCGACAGGGCGCCGGATCGACATGCCGCTGGTCGCGATCTTCGTGTTCGACGGTCCCGACCTGCTCTGCGAACGCGTGTATTGGGACCGGCTCACTCTATTCACCCAGCTGGGTGTCGCACGAGACCCGAACACGCGAGCCGGCAAGCTCGCGACACTACTCAACCATCCAATTACGCTCGCTCGCGCCACTATTCGGGCGCGCAGACAGGCAGCAGATAGACCCGCGTAGCGCCGGCTTGTGCCGCGCCACGCTCAGGAAGGGGCTGTGGGGAGGTAACGCGCCCGGTGCGTTGAGGCAGGCTTTCTTGAGCTTTCAGCCACGCTGCCGCTTGGCCAGCCACTCCGCCTGCATCACCACCAACCCCAGCACCTCCTGTGCCGGAGTCTCCGGATCCAGCTCGCAATACCGCTTGTACATATTGACGACGACGCGTTCGCAGTCCAGCCACGACGCGTACTCACCGAGGTCAACCGCGTCAACGGCCTCCGCGAACGACAGTCCCTTCGCATAAAGAGCGTCGGTCTGCTCGGTGATGTAGACGAAGTAGTCGCGGACGGCGCGAATTCCGTCAGGGTCGGTGACCGGGCCGTGGCCGGGTACCACGGTTGACGCATCTAAAGCGATCATCGTGTCGCATGCCGCAATCCAATTGGCGATCGGGCCGTTCCACACGATCGGCGTGCAGCCGATGAACAACAGGTCCCCACCGAACAGCACACCCGCGTCCGGCACGTGCACTACCGAGTCGGCCGCGGTGTGCGCGGGACCCAGGTTGATCAGATCGACCCTGCGGCCGCCGACGTCGACACTGAGCTCGGTCTCGAAAGTCTGGTCGGCGTTGCGCACCTTGATGCCGCGGAAGTCGAAGTGCCCGAAGCGGTCCCGCACGAACGGCGTCGCGACCGGGCCGAGGTCGGCGACCTGGATGGTGACCAGCCGGTCCGCGGTGTCGTCGTGGGCGATCTCCTCGGCGGTGCCGGTCGCGGCGATGATCCGGACGCCCGGGTCCAGCAGCTGGTTGCCGTGCGTGTGGTCACCGTTGGAATGCGTGATCAGCGCCTGAGTGATCGGGGCGCCGTCGGTGACGGGCCGCATCGCGTCCAGCATCTCGCGCGTCAGCGGCAGGTCGAACAACGTGTCCACCAATAGCGACGCACCGTCACCGGCGACCAAACCGGCGTTGCTCCAACCGAACCCGCCGTCCGGCAGCGTCCAGGCCCATACCCGCTCACCCACCTCGTGCAGTCCGCGCGTGTAGGGCACCTTCGCGCGTGCCGGATTAACACGCACCGCCTCAGCAGCGGCAGCAGGATTCCGCCGCGGCGCCAGCGGAACCGGCGCCGGCGTGGATCGCACGGTCTGGCGGGTCTCCCCCAGCCCTTGCACCTGAAGAGTCACCACGTCCCCGTCGCGCAACCAGCCCGGGAAGGACTCCGGCTCCCTCAGGTGCTCGACGAGCGTGCAGGTGGGCACCGTGCCGGACCCTATGACATCGCCGGGCCGCAACGTCACGCCGCGCGAGGCGTAGGAAATGACCTCCCCGAAGGTCCAGTCCATGGTCCCGGTGGATCCGGTCCCGATCACGTTGTCGTTGACCAGTGCCTTCACGTCGAGGCTGAGCTTGCCGCCCTCGCGGAAACCCTCCAGTTCGTCGGGGGTGACCAGATACGGGCCCAGCGTGACTCCGCTGTCCTTGCCCTTGGCCTGCCCGATCCGGAGTTGACCTTCCAGCATCTGCAGGTCCCGCGCCGACCAGTCGTTGAAGATCGTGTAGCCGATGATCGACTCCTCGGCCTGCTCGATCGTCAAGTCGCGGCCGGAAACCCCGATCACCGCGGCGATCTCCAGTTCGAAGTCCTGCCAGGCGCTGCCGGGCGCCGACGGCGCATCGTCGTAAGGCCCCAAGACCGTTGCCGGACAGGCGAAGTAGAAGGCCGGGATCCGGTACCACGTGTCCGCCAGCACCCGGCCGGCACCCGTCGCTTCCTGACAGTTGCGCATGTGGTCCAGGAAGCACAGGCTGTCCCGGACCGACGGCGGCCGCGGGATCGGCGCTGCCAGTGACACATCGGCCAGCGCCACCACCGCCGCCGGGGACGCTAACGCCGCCTCTCCGGCCGAACGCAGGCCATCCGGACCGCCACCGATCAGGTCGAGCAGCGTCGTTCCCGGCGGCACGGCGTAGATCTCGTCACCGGAGAGCACCCCGGTTCGCTCGCCCTCGGGACTGCGGTAGGTAACCCATTTCATTCGCGCACCACCTCATTCGGATTCTTGTCGGGCCGTAACCCGCGCCAACTGGGCTGGCGGAGCCTGTTGTCCGGCGTCCACTCGCTGTAGCGCACCTCGCCGACCAGATTTGGCCGCACAAAGGTAACTCCGCGGGCGTCCCGGGCGGGAAGTTTGGCGCTGAACGGCGATTCGTCCGTGTGCAGCGGTTCCAGCGTCTTCTTCAGGTTCGCCAGGTCGCGGTCGGTGAAGCCGGTGCCGACCCGACCGGCGAACTGCAACCCGTCCGGGCCGGGAATGCCGACCACCAGCGCGCCGATGCCCCCACCGCGGCCCCCCTCGCCCTGCCGCCAGCCGCCGATGACGACCTCCTGGGTGTTCCAGTGCTTGTCCTTGATCCAAGACGCGGAGCGCCGGCCGGGCTGGTAAGTCGAGTCGCGCTTCTTGGCGACCACGCCCTCCCAGCCGCGCTCGGCCGAATATTCCAGCGCCTGGGAACCGTCACCGGGCAGCAGCTCGGGAACGATGAGATCACCTGCCTCGCCCAGGGTTTCCAGCAACCGCCGCCGATCGGAATACTTGGCCCGCAGCAGCGACCGGCCGTCCAGGTACAGCAGGTCGAAGGCCCAGAACTCGATGCGGGTGGCGCGCACCCGGTTCTGCATCTGGTGGAAGCTGGGGACACCGTGCTCGTCGAGCGCCACCACCTCGCCGTCGAGCACCACGTGATGATCGGCGAGATCCGCTGCCACCGAACGCAATTGCGGGAATTCGCCCGTGACGTCACGCCCACTGCGGGACCGCAGTGCAAGGTCGCCGTGGTCGGCGTTGACCAGCAGTCGGTACCCGTCCCACTTGCCTTCGAACGCCCACGGGCCCTTCTTCAGACCAGCGACCGATCCGTGGGTGGTGAGCATGGGCGCGAGTCCGTCGAAATCGAAGACCTTCTGGTCTTTCATCCGGTGCGCCAGCCATTGGTCACCGTTGGTCTGAATCAGCGCGTAGCGTCCGGAGATCCGGTTGCCGTGCAGGGTGACGATCACTTCATCGTCACGGAACTTTTCGGTTTCATAGGTGCCGGCATCCCAGATGACCACCTTGCCCGCACCGTACTCACCTTTGGGAATGGTGCCCTCGAAGCCGCCGTACTCCAGCGGGTGGTCTTCGGTGTGCACCGCCAGGTGATTCACCGACGTGGTCTCGGGCAGATTCTTCGGGATCGCCCAGGACACCAGCACCCCGTCACGTTCCAGCCGAAAGTCGTAGTGCAACCGGCGGGCGTGGTGTTCCTGGATGACGAACGTATTGTCATGTCCGGTCGCGGGTTTCGCCGACGGCACCGGCTCGGGAGTCTTGGACGCATCGCGCATGCTGCGGTACTTGCTCAACCGGTCCGCCACTGGTGCGTCCGCGTCGAGTTCGGCCAGCAGGTCTCCGTCGCGCGCTACCCGCTCCAGCACCTCGTCGTAGCTGAGCTGGCGCACCTCCGGGTCGTCGAGTTCCTCCCAGGTGCGCGGCGCGGCGACCGTCGGATGTTCGCGCCCGCGCAGCGAATACGGCGCGATCGTGGTCTTGGCGCCGCTGTTCTGGCTCCAGTCCACGAACACCTTGCCGGCCCGCAGGCTCTTGGTCATGGTCGAGGTGACCAGTTTCGGCATGGTCTTTTCCAGTTGTTGCGCAACGCGTTTGGCCAGCACACTGGCGCCGCGGCTACTCACCGGCTCGTCCAGCGGGCTGTAGAGGTGCAGGCCCTTGCTGCCGCTGGTCAGCGGATAGGTCCGCAACCCGATGTCGGCGATCAGGTCGCGCACTTCCCGTGCCACGTCAGCCAACTGCGCCATCGTCACGCCTTCGCCGGGGTCCAGGTCGAACACCAGCCGGGTGGCCGGGCCCGGTTTGAGACTTTCACCGGCCCGGGTCCACTCCGCGACAAATCGCCACTGCGGAACGTGCACTTCCAGCGCCGCCTGCTGCGCGATCCAAGCCAGCCCGTCGACGCTGTCGATGATCGGGTAGGTGGTGGTTCCGGAGCGGTGGCTGACGCTCGCGCGGGGCAGCCAGTCCGGCGCCGAGGAGGCCAGTTGCTTCTCGAAGAACGAATCGTGGTCCACACCGTTGGGCCAGCGCTTGCGGGTGGCCGGACGACCGGCGATGTGCGGCAGCATCACCTCGGCGATGCCGGTGTAATAGTCGAAGATGTCGGCCTTGGTGGTGCCGGTGGCCGGATACAGCACCTTGTCGGCGTTGGTCAGCTTGACCTGCTGAGGAGACGCCGCACCCATGCTTCTCAACGTAACGTGTCAGACATGGCGCGTGGGCTGGTCATCGGTGAAGCGCTGATCGACATCGTCGACGGGCGCTCCGAGCATGTCGGCGGCAGCCCGCTGAATGTCGCCGTCGGACTGGCAAGGTTGGGCCGCGACGTCGACTTCCTGACCCACATCGGCACCGACGCCTACGGCCGCACAATCGCTGAATACCTCAAAGACGCTGGGGTGCAACTGGTCCCGGGCAGCGCCGATGCCGACAAGACATCGACCGCGATGGCCACCATTGCGGCGGACGGCTCGGCCACATACGAGTTCGACCTGGACTGGCGACTCGAAGGTACCCCGCCCGTCCCGCCGCCCCTGTTCGTGCACACCGGGTCCATCGCCGCCGTTCGCGAGCCGGGTTGCCTGGCCGTCGCGGCGCTGCTGGATGCCTACCGAATTTCGGCGACCATCACCTTCGACCCCAACGTGCGGCCGTCGCTGATCGCCGACCGCGACCAAGCCCGCCAACGCATCGACAAACTGATCGCCCTCGCAGACGTCATCAAGGTCAGTGACGAAGACCTGCGCTGGCTGGTGCCCGAGCGCGCGCCGTTGGACACGGCGCGCAGCTGGCTGGGCTGTGGACCGGCGATCGTGGCAGTGACGCAGGGCGCCCACGGGGCGTCGGCGTTCTGCGCGGCCGGTGACACCGCGGTGTCCGCCAAGCCGGTCGACGTCGTCGACACCGTCGGCGCCGGCGACGCGTTCATGGTCGGCCTGATCGACAGCCTCTGGGAACTCGGCCTGCTCGGCGGCGACCGGAAGAATGAGCTACGCGGCATCGGACTCGACCTGCTGACCTCAGCGCTGGATGTCGCGGCCACCGCGTCGGCGCTGACGGTCGCGCGCGCCGGGGCGGACCTACCGGATCGGGCCGCGTTGCGCGCGGGAACTCACCCTCGGGTGTCACCGGGTTACCCGGATACCCACGGGGCATACTGACAAAATGCGCTCCATCTGGAAAGGCTCGATCGCTTTCGGGCTCGTGAACGTGCCGGTCAAGGTGTACAGCGCCACCCAGGACCACGACATCAAGTTTCACCAGGTACACGACAAGGACAACGGCCGCATCCGATACAAGCGAGTGTGCGAGGTGTGCGGAGAGGTCGTCGAATACAGCCATATCGCCCGAGCCTTCGAATCCGACGACGGCAAGAGTGTGATCATCACCGACGACGACATCGCGACCCTGCCCGAGGAACGCAGCCGGGAGATCGAAGTACTGGAGTTCGTTCCGGCCAGCGAGGTCGACCCGATGTTGTTCGACCGCAGCTACTTTCTGGAGCCCGATTCGAAATCCTCCAAATCCTATGTGCTGCTGGCCAAGACGCTCGCCGAGACGGACCGCATGGCGATCGTGCACTTCTCGCTGCGCAACAAGACGCGGCTGGCGGCCTTGCGGGTCAAGGATTTCGGCAAGCGTGACGTCATGGTGATCCACACCCTGCTGTGGCCGGACGAGATCCGCGACCCGGATTTCCCGGTGCTCGACAAAGAGGTGGAGATCAAACCGGCCGAGCTGAAGATGGCCGGACAGGTGGTGGAGTCGATGGCCGACGACTTCGACCCGGACCGCTACCACGACACGTACCAGGAGCAGTTGCAGGAACTGGTCGACGCCAAACTCGAAGGCGAAGAAGCGTTTACGGTCGAAGAACAACCGACCGAACTCGACGAGACCGAAGATGTCTCCGATCTACTCGCCAAGCTGGAGGCCAGCGTCAAGGCGCGCTCGGGCGCCGCGAAGGAACCGGCTGACAAAGAGCCGGCGAAAAAGGAACCGGCGAAGAAGGCACCCGCCAAAGCGGCGAAGAAGACTCCGGCAAAGAAGGCTCCCGCCAAGAAGTCTGCGGCCAAGAAGGCCGGCACCAAAGCCACCAGCAAATGAGCATCCGGAGTAGGCTCATCGTGCTGCCGACCCCTCGAGGAGTTGCCGTGAAGTCCACTCGATTTGGCGTCGCGCTCAGCCTGCTAGTTGTCAGCGCACTGGTGCTGTCGGGATGTGGCGGCAATTCCGGGAAATCGGCGTCGTCGTCATCGAGTGCCGCGCCGGTCGTCCCGGTCAACTGCGGCGGCAAGAAGAAGATCCTGGCCGGTGGCTCGACCGCGCAGAAGAACGCGATGGAGCAGTTCGTCTACGCATACATCCATGCCTGTCCCGGCCACACCCTGGACTATGCCGCCAACGGCTCGGGCGCCGGCATGAAAGCGTTCCTCGGCAACGAAACCGACTTCGCCGGCTCCGACTCCCCGATGAATCCCGACAAGGGCGAACCGGACCGGGCCCGCGAGCGGTGCGGCTCGGCGGCGTGGGACATCCCGGTCGTCTTCGGCCCGATCGCGGTGACCTACAACATCAACGGGGTCAATTCGCTCAGCCTGGACGGACCCACCATCGCCAGGATCTTCAACGGCGCGATCACCAGGTGGGACGACCCGGCCATCAAGGCACTCAACCAGAGCACCAACCTGCCGCCGACGCCGATCCACGTCGTGTTCCGCGGCGACCAGTCCGGCACCACCGACAACTTCCAGCGCTACCTCGACGCCGCCTCCAACGGCGCCTGGGGCAAAGGCACGGGGCAGGCGTTCAACGGCGGCGTCGGTGAAGGCGCTGCCGGCAACGACGGTACGTCGCAGGCCATGAAACGAACCGACGGGTCAATCACCTACAACGAATGGTCCTTCGCGGTGGGGCATCAGTTGAACATGGCCCAGGTCATCACCTCGGCCGGCCCGCAGGCGGTGTCGATCAGCGCCGAGACGGTGGGCAAGACGATCGCCGGGGCCACCTTCAAACCCGGCAGCGACACCAACGACCTGATTGTCGACACGTCGTCCTTCTACAAGCCGACCCAGGCCGGCGCCTACCCGATCGTGTTGGTCACCTACGAGATCGTCTGCTCGAAGTATCCAGACAGCCCAACGGGCCAGGCGGTTAAGGCGTTCATGCAAGCCACAATTGGCGACGGCCAAATCGGTTTGGATGAGTATGGATACATCCCGCTGCCCAACTCGTTCCAATCGAAATTGGTGCCGGTCGTCAACGCCATCGCGTGACCGTCGGTGACCGGGACGCGTTGCGTCACCGCCGCTTCCACCGCGGGCAGCGACTGTCATTGGCCGGCAACGGATTTCGACGCGTAAATTTGCCGGCGGCAAGCCCCCCGCCGGGCGCGCCGTTACTCACTCGTGATTCAAAATTCATGCTGAGTCGCCGGATTTTGTTGTGTGCCTCCTCTCGGAGGATTTACCGTGTGTTAACCATCAGTTTCAGCGCGGCGGCGCCGGTGGCGTCGGCCGGGCGGAGGAGGCATCGACGGTGACCAACACCGGGTCGGAATCGCGGGTCGGGTCACTCTTTGGTCCCTATCAGTTGGTGCGCCTGATCGGCCGCGGCGGGATGGGTGAGGTCTACGAAGCCGAAGACACCCGCAAGCACCGGGTGGTGGCGCTCAAGCTCATCTCGACGCAGTTCTCCAACAACCCGGTGTTCCGATCCCGGATGCAGCGGGAGGCCGACATCGCCGGCCGGCTCAATGAGCCGCACATCGTGCCGATTCATGACTACGGCGAACTCGACGGGCACTTCTTCGTGGAGATGCGCCTCATCGACGGCGTGTCACTGCGGTCCATGCTGACCCAGTTCGGGCCCCTCACCCCGGCCCGGACGGTCGCGATCATCCGGCAGGTCGCGGCGGCACTGGACGCCGCGCACGCCAGCGGCATCACTCACCGCGACGTCAAGCCGGAGAACATCCTGGTGGCCCAGAACGACTTCGCCTACCTCGTGGACTTCGGCATCGCCCGCGCGGCGCACGACCCCAACCTGACCCAGAGCGGGATGGCCGTCGGCACCTACAACTACATGGCTCCGGAACGGTTCACCGGCGACGACGTCACGTACCGGGCAGACATCTACGCGCTGGCCTGCGTGCTGGGCGAGTGCCTGACCGGGGCGCCGCCCTACCGAGCCGACAGCGTCGAGCGCCTGATCGCCTCGCACCTGATGGAGCCGGTGCCGCGGCCCAGCATCCTGCGCCCGGGCCGCGTCCCCGCGGCACTCGACCACGTGATCGCCAAGGGCATGGCCAAGAACCCCAACGACCGGTACATGACCGCCGGCGACCTCGCGATCGCCGCGCACGAGGCGCTCAGCACGCCCGAACAGCGCCAGGAAGCCACCATCCTGCGCCAGGGTGACAACGAAACGCTGATGCTTCCCGCGGTCGACCCGGGTGCGGGCGGCTGGTCCAGCCAGGGCGGCTCGGGTTCCTACCCGAGCAGTCCTGCGACCATGCGGGCCCCGGTTCCGCAGTTCCGCACCGGCGACGAGACGATGGCGCAGCCACTGCCGTCCAACACCGGCGGCTGGCGGGAGAGGCCCCAGAACAACTCGGATCAGTTCACCCAGGCCGCCCCGGTTCCGCCCGCGGGATGGGCCAGTCACCCCGGCGTCGCCAACCCCTCGGGACCGGTCCCCATGGGCCCTCCGCCCTATCAGCAGCATTCCCAGCCGCACCCGGCCGCCGCTCCGGCACCGCCACCGAAGCCGAAGAAGTCACGCAAGGCGCTGATCATCGGCGCCGCCGCCGCGGCCGTCCTGCTGGTCGTCATCGCGGCCACGGCATTCTTCCTCAGCGGCTCCGACGGCAACGGATCCTCGACCCAGAGCGCGACCGGCCAGCAGGTGATGCCGTTCAACGGCCTCAATTTCCGCTTTGCCCCGGGCGGGGTCGCGGTCGACCCCAGCGGCACCGTCTACGTGACCAACCAGACCATGTACGGCCGCGTCGTGACGTTGCCGGACGGATCCACCTCGCCGACGGTCAAGCCGTTCAACGGGCTGTACGAACCGCAGGGTATCGCCGTGGATGCGGCCGGCAAGATCTATGTCAGTGACTTCAACAACCGGGTGGTGGCGCTGGCGGGCGGGTCGAACAACCAGGTGGTGCTGCCCTTCAACGGGCTCAACTACCCCGAGGGTGTGGCGGTCGACCCGCAGGGCAACGTCTACGTCGCCGACCGCGGCAACAACCGGGTGCTCAAGCTGGCGGCGGGCAGCAACGCGCAGACGGAGTTGCCGTTCAACGGGCTGAAGAATCCCGACGGGGTGGCCGTCGACAGCGACGGCAACATCTACGTCACCGACACCGACAACAACCGGGTACTGAAGCTGGACGCCGGAACCAGCAACCAGTCCGAGTTGCCGTTCACCGGCATGAGCGCGCCGTGGGGGATCACCGTCGACGGCGCGGGCAACGTCTACGTCACCGAGCACGACAACAACGTGGTGGCGAAGTTGCCGGCCGGCGCGACCGCCTCGGTTGAGTTGCCGTTCAACGGCCTGAACACCCCGCTGTCGGTGGCCGTGGACAAGAAGGGCAACGTCTACGTCGCCGACCGCGGCAACGGCCGGGTGTTGCGTCTCCCGCCCGGCTCGTGAGCCGGCTCAGCGCCGCCGGGTGGCCAGGAACCGCATCCCCGCCGCCGACAGGTTGATCACGGCGACGATGATGATCAGGGTCAGCGCCGCACCCCAGACACGCAGGAAACCGGCGTGTTCGGGGTTGGTGAGCTCGGTGTAGATCAGTAGCGGCAGCGATGCCATGTTGCCGTTGAAGATGTCGTAGTTGATCGACCGGCTGTAGCCCACCAGCACCAGCACCGGGGCGGTCTCGCCGATCACCCGGGCGACCGCCAGCAGTACGCCGGAGATGATGCCCGGAGTCGCGATCGGCGCCACGATCCGCACGATCGTCTTCCACTTCGGAACGCCCAGTGCGTAACTGGCTTCGCGCAATTCGTCGGGCACCAGTCGCAGCATCTCCTCGGTGGAGCGCACCACCACCGGCAGCATCAGCAGCACCAGTGCCAACGACACGGCGAAGGCGCTCTGCTGCAACCCGAGGGTGGCGATCCAGAGGCTGAAGATGAACAGCGCGGCCACGATCGACGGGACCCCGGCCAGCACGTCCACCATGAACGTCGTCACCCGCGCCATCCGACTGGTCCCGTATTCGACCAGATAGACCGCGGTCATCAGACCCAGCGGCACCGCGATCACCGCCGCCACACCGGCCTGCGCCACGGTCCCGTACAAGGCCTGGTACACACCGCCGGTGAATTCCTCGGGCAACACACCCCGCAGCGAGTGCGTCCACCAGTCCATCTGTACGACCGCGTGCCAGCCGCGCGCGATCACCACCGCCAGCAGCCATACCAGCGGCACCAGCGCGATAAGGAACGAGGCGACGAAGAAGCCGGTCGCGACGTTGTTGGTGATCCGGCGCCGCAGACTCAGGTGCCGGTACAACATCGCCTTGACCGGCTGTTCGAGCGCGGTGGCACTGACCTGGCTCACCCGTTGACCTTTCCGCCGGCGATCGCGCGTGCCGCGGCGTTGACCATGAAGGTCAGCACGAACAGTGCGAATCCGGCCGAAATGTAGGCGCCGGTCGGCAGCGGCGCGCTGAATTCTGATGCGGCAGAGGCGATTTTGGAGGCAAACGTGTAGCCGCCGTCGAACAGCGACCAATTCCCGGGCTTGGCGGCCGATCTCAGAATGATCAGCACCGCCACCGTTTCGCCCAGCGCGCGTCCCAGACCCAGCATCGAGGCAGCGATTACCCCGCTGCGGCCGAACGGCAGCACGGTCATCCGTATTACTTCCCACTTCGTCGCGCCCAGGGCCTGCGCGGCTTCGATCTGCATCGGGGGGGTCTGGCGAAACACCTCCCGCGACACCGAGGTGACGATCGGCAGGATCATCACCGCCAGGACGATGCCTGCGGTGAAGATCGTGCCGCCCCCGGCGAGCGAGACGTTGCCGCTTTTGAACAGAAACAGCCAGCCCAGGTTCTTGTTGAGGACGGTGGCAACCGGCAGCAGTTTCGGCGCCAACACGAAGATGCCCCACAAACCGAAGATGATCGACGGGACCGCGGCCAGCAGATCGACCATCGCCCCGAACGGCCGGGCCAGCCGCTTCGGGGCGTACTGGGTGACGAACACGGCGATACCGACGGCGATCGGGACCGCCAGCGCCAGGGCAGTGATCGAACTGAGCACGGTGACCATGAACAGATCGCGGATCCCGAAGGCCAGCTTGTTGGCGGAGGTGTCGAACTGCGCGCTGGTGAAGAAGTTGGCTTGGTTCGCCTGCAGCGACGGAATCGCCTTGATCAGCAGGAACACCGCGATCAGCACGATCGCTACCACGATGGTGCTCCCGGCCGCCGAGGCGACCAGCTGAAACAGGCGGTCCGCCCGCCGTGCCGCGCGCGCGTCTACCTCCGCTAGCGCATGCTTAGCTAGCGGGGCTTTGACCACGTGAACCTCAGATCAGGAGATCGCGTTGACCGCGGTCGACAGCCTCGACTTGAACGAGTCCGGGATAGGGACGTAACCGTTGTCACCCAGCCCATTCTGGCCACCGCCGATGGTCGACTGCAGGAACGCCTTCACCGCCGTCCCGACCTGCGCGTCCGGGTACTTCGAGCAGACGATCTCGTAGGTGGCCAGCACGATCGGGTACGAACCGGGCTGCGTGGGCCGGTAGAACGAGAGCGTGTCGAGTACCAGGTCGTTGCCCTGACCAGAGATCGTGGCGCCGGCGATCGTCTTGCCGACGGAGTCGGTGCCGATGGCAACCGGCTCCGGACCGGCCGAGGTGATGATCTTAGCGATGTTCAGTCTCTGCCCTTGGGCGAACGACCACTCGTTGTAGGTGATGGACCCCTCGGTGCTCTTGATGGCCGCCGAGGTGCCGTCGTTGCCTTTGGCGCCTTCGCCGACGCCGCCCTTGAAGGCCTTACCGGCGCCCTTGCCCCACGCGCCGTTGGAGGCGGCGTCGAGGTAGCGCTGGAAGTTGTCCGTGGTCCCGGACTCGTCGCTGCGGAACACGACGTGGATCGGCGTAGCGGGCAGGTTGGTGCCCGAGTTGATGGCCGCGATCGCCGGGTCGTTCCAGGTGGTGATGGCGCCGCTGAAGATCTTGGCCAGGGTGGTCCCGTCGAGGTTCAGCGAACTGACGCCGCCGATGTTGTAGGTCACCGCGATGGGGCCGAACACCACCGGCAGGTTCCAGGCCGGCGCGTCGCCGCAACGCTTCTGCGCCGCCGCCGCCTCGTCCTTGCCGAGCGGAGAGTCAGAGCCACCGAAATCGGTTTGGTTGCCGTTGAATTCGCTGATTCCCGCACCCGAGCCGTTGCCGGTGTAGTTCAGCGTCTGGCCGGGGCAGGCCGATTCGAACGCCTTGACGAACCGGGTCATCGCGTTGGCCTGCGCGGTGGAGCCGCTGGCCTTCAGCGTCTTCTTGCCACCGCAGCTCACGCTGCCCGACGAGCCGCCCGACGTTCCTTGACCTCCCCCACCAGCGTTGTTGTCACTACCGCACGCAGACAACACCAGAGCACCCGAGGCCAGCACTCCGAGCGCGGCGCCAAATCGGTTGAGTTTCAATTCACTTCCTATCGGTAGACATGAAACATACTAACCGCCGCCCCTCCGCCACGGCTTGTCCGACCAGACCCTTTCCTCACTCCCTTGCCGCTACATTAACAACAGGTAACGGCCGGTGAAAGAGTCGACGAAAGCGACGTTGCGCCACTGGCCACCTTGCGCCTGCACCAGCAGGCTCGCTGGAGCCGCACCGAGCCGGCCTGTCCGCGTTATCCAAAGATATTGCCGTTCATAGCTTTTCGTCGCCACCAACTGAAGGCCGAGTGGGAACGAACGAAGCCGGCGAGCCGCGACGCCGTCCCGGCCCCGGGTGCCTCGACCTACAACATTGCCGTTGAGTTTCGTCGAATGACCCATTGTTTTCGTTCCCCCGAGGTTTCCGATTCCACGGTCCCGAGGATGCTGACGACACCATCTGAGAATGAGCCGATCCGACCCAATTCATTTCCGGGAATGTATTGGCACCCGACATTAACAGAGGCGCCGTTGTTGTCGCTTCGATCGCCCGTGCCGACCCCGCAGCAACGCGCGCGTTCCACGATCGGATTTCGGGTAGCCCACGAAACTTGCTGGATCAGAGCCGATTCACCCACATCACCGTCAGGGGCCGACGGATGGAGGCGCTCCCACAGCGGTGCGGGAAGGTGAGTGACCCGCGGGCGACTTTACTTTGCCAGTACTTTTGTCCAGCGTCTGTGCATCGTATTTGTGGACCCGCACTAATGTCCGCCGTAATGCAGTGCACCCTTCTGCATATATCGTGTCCATTAGTTTTACAGTGACCGCTGGTCACATAACGTTTCGATAACAAAGCCATTCTTGGGTGCCGTTATTCGCGCCTTCCCCGCTAGCTTGGGCGCTTACACGCTCGGCTCAAAGACGACCGGCAAGAGCCTCGCTGTCGGGTTTCTTCGCGGCGCCCCGGCATTGCCCGCCGGCGGCGAACTGTCGGCACGGGCAACCAACGATGGTCGAAAAATGCTTTTACGGAGGGGGTTTCGTGATGCGCACCGACACGGGAGGCTCAGCGTGGCACTGGTAGGACGCTACCTCATCGACACCAGCGCCGCAGCCAGAATGTCCCACCCGGAGGTGTCACGCCGGTTGCGCGCACTGCTCGCCACCGGGGTCGTCGCCACCACCGCGTCGCTGGACGCCGAAGCGCTCGCCGCGGTTCCCGGACATGACGAATACGAGGAGCGGTTGGCAGACCACCGCGCAACCCGGGAATACCTGCCCACCAATGACGAGCACTGGCACACCGCCCTGGGCGCGCAGCGAGCGCTGGCGAAGACCGGCGCGCACCAAACGGTCGACATCGCCGATCTGCTGACCGCCGCGCTCGCGTCGGCTCACAAACTCGTCGTGGTGCACTACGACGAGTGTTTCGAAACGGCCGCAACGGTATTGACGTTCCAGCACCGGTGGGTGATGCCGCGCGGCTCTCTTTAGGGGCCTGCTGCGTTACGTTTCCGGGACAGTGTGACAAACTAGAACCTGTTACAGAAATCTCCCGGGACGGCGCCCCCGTTTCGGCCGTCAACTGAAACGAGGCCCTCGTGATCCTCGACAGGTTCCGTCTGGACGACAAAGTCGCAGTCATCACCGGAGGCGGTCGCGGCCTGGGTGCGGCCATGGCCGTGGCGTTCGCCGAAGCCGGTGCCGACGTCGTCATTTCGTCCCGAACCCAATCCCAGTTGGACGAAGTGGCCGAGCAGGTTCGCGCGACCGGGCGCCGCGCCCACGTCGTCACCGCCGACCTGGCGCATCCAGAGGACACCGCCAAGTTGGCCGGTGCGGCCGTCGAAGCATTCGGGAAACTAGACATCGTCGTCAACAATGTCGGCGGCACGATGCCCAACACGCTGCTGACCACGTCGACCAAGGACCTCAAGGACGCCTTCACGTTCAACGTCGCCACCGCGCACGCCCTCACCGTCGCGGCCGTGCCGTTGATGCTCGAGCACTCCGGCGGCGGCAGCATCATCAACATCACCTCGGCCATCGGCCGGTTGGCCGGGCGGGGCTTCGCCGCCTATGGCACCGCCAAGGCCGCCCTGTCCCACTACACCCGGCTGACAGCGCTGGACCTGTGCCCCCGCATCCGGGTGAACGCGATCGCGCCCGGATCGATCCTGACCTCGGCGCTCGACGTCGTGGCAGGCAACGAAGAGCTGCGGGCCCCGATGGAGAAGGCGACACCACTGCGCCGTCTCGGTGATCCGCTCGATATCGCCGCTGCCGCAGTCTATTTGGCCTCACCCGCCGGCGGCTTCCTGACCGGGAAGACGCTCGAGGTCGACGGTGGCCTCACCTACCCCAACCTCGACATCCCCGTCCCGGATCTGTAAGGAGCCGATAATGGCAATACGCGTCGCCCAACTCGGCACCGGCAACGTCGGCGTTCATTCACTCAAGGCTCTGATCAGCAACCCGGAATTCGAGCTCACCGGCGTCTGGGTGTCCTCAGATGCCAAGGCGGGCAAGGACGCAGCCGAGCTTGCCGGCCTCGACGGGTCCACTGGCATACTGGCGACGACCGATCTGGATGCCGTGCTGGCCACGCACCCGCAGTGTGCCGTCTACAACGCCATGGCGGACAACCGACTGCCCGAAGCGCTTGAAGACTACCGACGTGTCCTGGCGGCCGGGGTCAATATCGTGGGCAGCGGCCCGGTCTTCCTGCAGTACCCATGGCAGGTGCTGCCCGAGGAGTTGATCAAGCCGATCGAAGACGCTGCGCGCGAGGGCAATTCGAGCCTGTTCGTCGGCGGCATCGATCCCGGCTTCGCCAACGACTTGTTGCCCATGGCCTTGGCCGGCACCTGTCAGAGCGTCGAGCAGGTCCGTTGCATGGAGATCGTCGACTACGCCACCTACGACAGCGCCGTCGTCATGTTCGACGTGATGGGCTTCGGCAAGCCGCTCGATGAAACTCCGATCCTGCTGCAACCCGGGGTGCTGAGCCTGGCCTGGGGTTCGGTTGTCCGGCAACTTGCTGCGGGACTTGGTATTTCCCTCGATGAGGTCACCGAGAAATATGAACGGGTGCCGGCGCCCGAAGCCTTCGACATCGCGTCGGGCCACGTCCCCGAGGGCAGTGCCGCGGCGTTACGGTTCGAGGTGCTGGGCATGGTCGGTGGCCGGCCCGCGGTAGTGCTCGAACACATCACCCGATTGCGTGAGGATCTGTGCCCGGAGTGGCCGCAGCCCGCGCAGCCCGGGGGTTCCTATCGGGTCGAGATCACCGGTGAGCCGTCGTACGCCATGGACATCTGCCTGAGTAGCAGGCGCGGCGACCACAATCATGCGGGGCTGGTCGCGACCGCGATGCGGGTGGTCAACGCGATTCCTGCGGTGGTCGCTGCCGCGCCCGGCATTCGGACCACCCTGGATCTGCCACTGATCCCGGGGCGGGGTCTTTACCTGCCGGCTGACTGATCGCCCCCGGCGGTGGCAGTTGCTGACGGCGGTATTCTCACCGCGAAAACGCCACCACCAACCCGGACGGGCAGGTAAACAACCTTGACTTCAGCAGACGGTCTCCGCGCCCTGTTCATCAACGCCACCCTCAAGCGTTCTCCCGAACTCAGCCATACCGACGGCCTGATCGAGCGTAGCGCGGGCATCATGCGTGAGCAGGGCGTCGAGGTCGACACCCTGCGCGCGATCGACCACGACATCGCCACCGGCGTGTGGCCTGACATGACCGAACATGGCTGGCAGACAGACGAATGGCCCACTCTGTACGAACGGGTGCTGGCCGCCGACATTCTGGTGCTGTGCGGACCAATCTGGTTGGGCGACAACAGCTCAGTGATGAAGCGGGTGATCGAGCGTCTCTACTCGTGCTCGCATCTGCTCAACGACGCCGGGCAGTACGCCTACTACGGACGGGTCGGCGGATGTCTGATCACCGGCAATGAAGACGGCGTCAAGCATTGCGCGATGAACATCCTGTAC
Source organism: Mycobacterium sp. Z3061 (assembly GCF_031583025.1). NCBI lineage: Bacteria > Bacillati > Actinomycetota > Actinomycetes > Mycobacteriales > Mycobacteriaceae > Mycobacterium > Mycobacterium pumcae. Next base: position 5,725,145 of record NZ_CP134062.1, read on the forward strand.
AGCCTGCAGCACCTCGGGTACACGATCCCACCGCAGGCCGACGCGGGGTGGATCGGGCCGGCCGGCCCGGGACCGTCGTACCTCGACCCGGGATCGGGCGGTCCGGAGAATGACTTCACCAACCGCAACACCACCTTCATGACCTACAACCTGATACACGTCGCGCGGATGCTGAAGGCCAACGGCGGCATCCCGGCCGAGGGAAACCAGCGCACGCAGTGGGACGCCGGCTGCCGCCCGACTTTCGCCAACCCGGAATACCGCAGCTAGGACGGGCGATGCCGGCGGCGAACCAGGTTTCGGTTAACCTAACTTTTTACTTCGAACAGTAGGGATAGGTCGCGACCTTGGCGCAGGAGACCACTGTCACGGACAAGGCAGGCTCGGACCGCGCGGGCTGGTATCTGCTGGGGCCTGCGTTCGTCGCCGCGATCGCCTATGTCGACCCGGGAAACGTCGCGGCCAACGTGAGCTCGGGCTCGAAGTTCGGGTATCTGCTGCTGTGGGTCATCGTCGCCGCGAATGTGATGGCCGGCCTGGTGCAGTATTTGTCGGCCAAGCTCGGGCTGGTCACCGGGCATTCGCTGCCCGAGGCGATCGGCCGGGGCATGGGCCGTCCGGCCCGGCTGGCCTACTGGGCCCAGGCCGAGATCGTCGCCATGTCAACCGATGTCGCCGAAGTGATCGGCGGGGCCATCGCGTTGCGCATCCTGTTCGGGCTGCCGCTGCCGATCGGCGGACTGATCACCGGTGCCATCTCCCTGGTGCTGCTGCTGATCAAAGACCGGCGCGGCCAGCGCCTGTTCGAGGTGGTCATCACGGGCTTGCTGCTGGTGATCGCCCTGGGGTTCACGGCCAGCTTCTTCGTCGCCACGCCGCCGGCCGGGGAGGTGATGTCCGGCTTGGTGCCGCGCTTCCAGGGAACCGAAAGCGTCTTGCTGGCCGCCGCCATCCTGGGCGCCACCGTGATGCCGCACGCGGTCTATCTGCATTCCGGCCTGTCCCGCGACCGGCACGGGCAGCCCGAGGCGGGTGCCGCCCGGCGGCGGTTGCTGCGTGTCACCCGCTGGGACGTCGGGGTGGCCATGGTGATCGCCGGCGGGGTGAATGCCGCGATGCTGCTGGTCGCTGCCTTCAACATGCGCGGCCACGGAGACGTGGCCTCCATTGACGACGCGTACGCCGCGGTCCGCGACACGATGGGGCCGATCATCGCGGTGCTGTTCGCGATCGGGTTGCTCGCCTCGGGGTTGGCGTCGTCCTCGGTGGGCGCCTACGCAGGGGCGATGATCATGCAAGGGCTGCTGCACTGGTCGGTGCCGATGGTGGTGCGACGCCTCGTCACCTTGGGTCCGGCGATAGCGCTGCTGGCATTGAACGTCGACCCCACGAGAACCCTGGTGCTCTCCCAGGTGGTGCTGTCGTTCGGGATCCCGTTCGCGGTGCTGCCACTGGTCCGTCTGACCGCCAACCGAAAGCTGATGGGCGGCGATGCCAATCATCCCGCCACGACGGTCGTTGGTTGGGTGGTCGCGGTGATGATTAGTCTGCTTAACGTGGCACTGATCTATCTGACGGTGACGGGCTGAATGCCGGTCCGCCGGCACCTTTACTTCGCATACGGATCCAACCTGTGCGTGCGACAGATGGCGGCACGCTGTCCCGATGCCGGTGACCCGCGCCCGGCGGTGCTGTCCGATCACGACTGGCTTATCAACGAGCGCGGCGTGGCCACGGTCGAACCGTGCCCGGGAAGCGAAGTGCACGGCGTGCTGTGGCGGCTTTCCGACCGTGACCTGACCGTCCTGGACAGCGCCGAGGGTGTGCCGGTGCGTTACCGCCGGGATCAGCTGGATGTGCACACCCCATCGGGACCCTCGCCGGCGTGGGTGTACATCGACCATCGGGTGACCCCCGGACCTCCCCGGCCCGGTTACCTGTCGCGCATCATCGATGGCGCCAATCACCATGGGCTGCCGCAACGCTGGATCGACTTTCTGCACCGCTGGGATCCGACGCGGTGGCCGCATCCCTTGTCCTCCAACGGGGATGGGCCGCAGTCGCTTTCAGAGTTATTGGCCGAGCCGGGCATGGTGGAGCTGAGCCGGTTGCGGTCGCGGTTCGGATTTCTCGCCATCCACGGCGGCGGTCTGGAGCAGATGACCGACGTGATCGCCGAGCGGGCCGCCCGGGACGCGGACGCGTCGGTGTACGTGCTGCGCCACCCCGACCGCTATCCGCACCACCTGCCGTCGTCGCGGTTCGATCCGGCCGAGTCTGCCCAGCTGGCGGCGTTCCTCGACCACGTCGACGTCGCTGTCTCGCTGCACGGGTACGGCCGCATCGGGCGCAGCACACAACTGCTGGCCGGCGGCCGTAACCGTGCACTCGCGTCGCACGTGGCAGGACATGTCCAGTTGTCGGGGTATGAGGTGGTCACCGATCTCGACGCCATCCCTGCGGCGCTGCGGGGCCTGCACCCGGACAACCCGGTGAACCGGGTACGGGACGGTGGGACGCAGCTGGAACTGCCGGTTCGGGTCCGGGGTTTGAGCCCACGCAGCCCCCTCCCGGGCGCTGATGGTTGGTCACCGGTGACGGTCAGTTTGGCGCAAGGTTTGGCAGCGGCGGCCCGTTCGTGGCAGTCGTCTTCGGAGTGATGGAGGTTGTTGGTGGACAAGGATTTCCGATTCGGCTTGAGCATCCGCTACTTCAGGTCGCGGGAGGCGCTGGTGGAAATCGCCAAGCGGGCCGAGGATCTCGGATTCGACGTGCTCTGCGTGCCCGACCATCTCGGTGCGGCCGCGCCGTTTCCCACGTTGACGGCGGCGGCCATGGTCACCGAGCGGATCCACCTGAGCATGTACGTGCTCAATGCCGCGTTCTACAAGCCGGCGCTGTTGAGCCGCGACATCGGGGCACTGGACATTCTCAGCGACGGACGCCTGGAGGTGGGACTCGGAACCGGTTATGTCCGTGAGGAATTCGAAGCTGCCGAGTTGCCGTACCCGAGCGCCGGAGCGCGCGTCGACTATCTGCAACACATGACCGAATACTTGACCGAGCATCACCCGCGGGTGCCGATCATGATCGCCGGCAGCGGCGACCGGGTGATGACGCTGGCCGCCCGGCACGCCGACATCATCGGGCTCACCGGCGCGAAGGTGCGCGACGTGGAAGACCCGCTGGCCGAGCGCATCGAGTTCGTCCGCGACGCGGCGGGTGATCGGTTCAGCGCGCTCGAGCTGAACCTGGTCATCACCGCCGTGCCCGGTCCGGACGAGACCATTCCCAACCTGTCTTTGACCAGGCGCAACGCGCCCGATCGCTCCGACGAGGAGTTGCTGGCGATGCACTCGGTGCTGAGCGGATCCCCGCGCGAGATGGCGGAGAAGTTGGCAGGGCATCGGGAGAAATACGGCGTCACCCACTTCACGGTGCAGGACAACCACATCGACAACTTCGCCAATGTGATCGCCGAACTGCGCTGATCAGTGAGCGGTCTCCGGTCGGGGCCGCGCCCGGTAAGCTCAGCCCGTCGCCCCCGTAGCTCAGGGGATAGAGCACGGCTCTCCTAAAGCCGGTGTCGCAGGTTCGAATCCTGCCGGGGGCACTTTTTGCGTGTATGACGTCGGGTGATGCTTGACGCTTCTGTTTCGGTTGATCCCTGACGTCACGCTCGGCGCGGAGATCGGTTTGCGAGCGAGTCGGGGGACCGCGATGCGCCGACAACCGCGCCGAGCGTGATCTGAGGGATGAAATCCGGCCGGAAACGCACCGTCACGTCACGCTCGGCGAGGTGAGAGGAGCGGAGGGGAGGGGAGGGGAGGGAAAAGCGTCCCTGATACCTGACTGGGCAAGAAAATCGCAAGAATCACGCGAAGATTCGGCATGCACGCGCGGCCAAGCTGGCCCCATAGCCAACCGCGCAAGGAGGAATCACTGATGCACGCCACGTTGAAGCGAATGTCGACCTGGGCGGTGCTGGCAGCCGCTGCCGCGAGCCTGGGCCTAGGCCTGACCCAGGCCACTGCCGGCGCCGACCCCTCCCCCATGGTGTGTCCGGACCCGAACTCGCCGCCCAGCCAAACCAACCGCTGCGCCTACCAGTGGTGCCCAGGCTCGCCTGAACTCAAAAACATGCCCAACTGGGATCGCAGCGTCTGCCATGCCTGGTACTTCGACGACAACAGCCCGGTGACCAATTCGACGATCATCGAAGGCTTCCCGCCGCCGTGGCCGCCGGGGCTGCAGTGCATCCCCCTGTTGACCTGCCGGCCTTGACCGCCGGACCCCACCCGGTGGCTTAATTTACTATTATAGGAAAATTGAGTCACCGGCCGGAAGGGTCCCACCATGCCGCAGCGGTTTCCCTTCGCGGACTATCCCAGCGGATGGTTTCAGGTCGCCTACAGCCACGAGGTAGGCCGGGGTGACGTGATCGGCCTGCACTACTTCGGCCGCCAATTGATCTGCTACCGGGGCGACTCCGGCACCGCCTACGTCCTCGACGCATACTGCCCACATCTGGGCGCCGACATCGGAGTCGGCGGCTCGGTACGCGAGGACTGTGTCGTATGCCCCTTCCACGGCTGGTCCTTCGACGGCGCCGGGAGCAACGTCGCCATCCCATATACCAAGCGGCCCAACCCGACTGCCAAACTCCGCAGCTGGCACACCGTTGAACGTGCCGGCATCATCTTCGTCTGGTACGCCCAGCGCGGCGGGGATCCTGAGTGGGAGTTGCCCAAGATACCGGAAAGCGACGACGCGGCTTTCGCCTTCTATGCCCCCGATGACGCGCGGTGGAGGTTTCGCTCACACCCACAGGAGGTGTTCGAAAACACCGTCGACATAGCCCATTTCGCCACGGTGCACGGGGTCTCGGCGTTCGGGGCACTCGATGTCGAGCAGGACGGGCACCTGTTTCGCGCCATCGCCGAGGTGAACTTCGAGACACCACGCGGACCGGTCTCGGGCGCGGTCGACTCCGAGCTGTTCGGGATGGGTGTCGACGTGGTGCGGCACCGCGGCCTGGGGCGCTCGTGCACCATCCTGACGGTCACGCCTGTCGACGGTGAATACGTCGAGGCGCGATACACGTTCTTCGTGGCCCTCGACCCCGATACGGGTGAAATGACCAGGATGGGAAAGGGATTCGCGCGCGACTTCTGCAAGCAGATCGAACAGGACATTCCCATCTGGGAGAATAAGATCTACCGCGACCGGCCCAAACTGGCCCAAGGCGAATCTGCGATCATGCAGTTTCGCGACTGGGCACAGCTTTCCTATGAACCCGGCACCGAGGAAACGCCATCACCTCGCCGAACGTGAACTCACGGCGAGAATTCCGGCGAAAAGCCGCCGCCAGTGCACGCTCGGCGCCCTGAGTCAGGCGTGCACGGACTCCGCGCTCGCATCCTCCGATTCGTCGCGGCGATTACGGGTGTGCAGCAGGCAACCGGCCGCCACGGCCAGGCATGTGACGGCGGGAATCACCAGCGCCCACCCGCCCAGCCGCGAACCGACGAGCAGACCGATCACGCCGCCTGCCAGGAACAGGACGAAAGTCACCGTGAGCACCGTGCCCTTCCACTTCTCCAAGCCGTGCTCGCGGCTGCGGCCAAGCATCAGGCCCAGGTCGGTGATGGTGCCGGTGAAGTGGGTGGTCCGCACGGCCATCCCGCGAAAGCTCGACGTCAACCCGTTCTGCATGCCGAGCGCCGTCGCGGCGCAGACTGCCTGCAGGATGGGTTGCTCCATCCCGAGCGTGGACAGGAGCGCCCTGACCGGGGTGTCTTCCAGGCCGGCCGCGGCCAGACCCAGCAGCGTCGCCTCGAAGATCAACAGCGCCGCATGCCGCGGCCCGGCCTGGGCACGCGTCGGCGCCAGCACCGCCCCCGCGATCGCCGCCCCGAACAGGAACCCGAAGATGATGGCAGCCAACAGGTGCCCTTCGTAGAGCCAGGGATTGGCCGTATTCATCCCGAGCTGGGTCGTGGCTGCCGTCACATTCGCGACCGGAAACGCCAGCAACAAGATGGCCACGGCGTTGACGAACCCCGCCGTCAACGCGAGCACGGCGCTGTACCCGAGGACAACCCAGCGGGGGAGCGGCCCGCCTTCCTCGGCAGGTTGCATCCACCATTGCATTGTCGTCAGATACCCACGTGGGTTGTGACCTAATCGCTTTCGGTCAAACAACCTTCGGTAAACGGCCCGTTAACCAAAAATCGGAATTTGGCCTGAATTAATTGACGCGGGGATGTCCCGCTCAAGCGGCTTGGGCTTCCCGACGCGGCCGGGCGAAAATCACCTCGCGGATGGCCGACGGCTGCATGGCTTCCGACGCCTTGCGTCCGAAGTCGTTGGGCAGCGACAGCCGGAAGACCTTCTTCCACGCCGAGGCGACCTGGCGTGGCAGCGAACCGGTGGTGTAGGTCAACCCGTACCGCTCGAACAACTCCTGCACCTTCGGTGCGATCTCCTGATACCGGTTGCTTGGCAGATCCGGATACAGGTGATGCTCGATCTGAAACGAGAGGTTGCCACTCATGAAGTGCAGGAAGGCATTTCCTGAAATATTGGCCGACCCGAGCATCTGCCGCAGGTACCACTGACCGCGGGTCTCACCCTCGATAGAGGTCTTCTCATAGGTCTGGACGCCCTCGGGGAAGTGCCCGCACATGATCACCGAGTGGGTCCACAGGTTACGGACGAGGTTTGCGGTGAGGTTCGCGGTCACCGTCGTGACGGCCGAGGGGCCCGACAGCAGTGGGTGCAGCACGTAGTCGCGCATCACGTGCTTGCGCACTTTGGCCAGCACCTTCTTGCCCTGCTGCCGGAATTGTTCTTTATCGCTACGGCCCTGCAAATACTTCCCGATTTCGAGATCGTATGCGGCGATTCCGTATTGAAAAAGGCAGGCATTGATGAAATTCCACAGCGGCTGCGCCAGATAAAATGGCTTCCAGCGTTGATCTTCGTCGACCCGCATGATCCCGTACCCCAAGTCATGGTCCTTGCCAAGGACATTGGTGTAGGTGTGGTGGACCTCATTGTGCGAGTGCTTCCACATCTCCGACGGCGAGGCGTTGTCCCATTCCCAGGTGGTGGAGTGGATCTTCGGGTCCCGCATCCAGTCCCACTGGCCGTGCATCACGTTGTGGCCGATCTCCATGTTTTCGACGATCTTCGAGATCGACAGTCCGGCGGTGCCGATCAGCCACGCCGGCGGGAATAGGGAGAACAGCAGGACCGCGCGACTGGCCAGCTCCAGACGGCGCTGGCCGTCGATGACGGCGCGGATGTACGCGGCGTCGCGCTCGCCGCGGCCGGCCAGTACGTTCTCGCGGATCGCGTCCAGTTCACGCCCCAGGTTCTCGATGTCCTCGTCGGACAGGTGGGCGGTCGGGTTCGGTTGTGTAGCGGTCATTTCGGCTCCTCAGAGGTCGAGCTCGCAGGCACCCGCAGCAGCGGACACGCAGGTCTGAATTTGTACGTTGTCGCCCGGGTTGGCGGTGGTGACTTCGCCGTTGCGCAGGTCGCGCACCGCGCCCTGACGCAACGGCACGACGCACCCGAAGCAGACGCCCATCCGGCAACCCGACGGCATCAACACCCCGGCGGCCTCTCCGGTGTCCAGCAGCGTCTGGGATCCGTCGGCTTCCACGACGCTGCCGCTCTTGGCGAACGTCACGGTGCCACCTTCGCCGGCGGTGATGACGGCCGGGCGGAAGCGCTCGATGTGCAGCAGGTCGGCGATGCCGTCTGCGGCCCAGCTGTGTTCGATCGCGTCGAGCAGACCGGCCGGCCCGCATGCCCACGTTTCGCGTTCGGCGAGGTCGGGGACCAGGTCGGCCAGGCGCGTCACGTCGAGCATGCCGTCGGCGTCAGTGTGCTTCTCCACCAGACGGATTCGGCCCTCCCGGGCCAGCATGCGCAGTTCCCAACCGAATATGACGTCGTCTGCGGTGGGCGCGGAGTGCACCACCACGACGTCCGTGGCCGGCCCGGATAGACCTGCCATGTTGCGCAACATCCCCATCACCGGGGTGATGCCGCTGCCCGCCGTGACGAACAGCACCTTCGCCGGCACCTGGTCGCCCAGGGTGAACTCACCCGCCGCCTGGTCCAGCTGAATCACGGTCCCGACGGTGGCGCGCCGAACCAGGTAGTTGCTGACCACGCCATCGGGGATCGCCTTCACGGTGACCGCGATGCAACCGTCCCTGCGCTGGGTCTTCGAGGTCAGCGAGTAGGCCCGCCACTGACGGACCCCGTCCACGTCCACGCCGATGCGCACATACTGGCCCGGCACATGGGGGCGCCAGCCTCGTCCAGGCCGGATCACCACCGTGGCGGCGTCGCGGGTCTCAGGGTGGATAGCGACGATGCGCCCGCGCAAGTCGGCGCCGGACCGCAGCGGATCGATGATGTCGAGGTAGTCGTTGGGAACCAACGGCGTCGTTACCCGCTCGGCAAACTTCAGCACGCGCTCTCGCAATGCGCCGACGACATTGGGTCGGGTAGCCACTGTTGTCATGACTCCATCCTCGTTGTCACCGGATGTAAAGTCTTGACCTGTCCGTGCAAAAATATGGGCTCAATTTGTTCGAAAGGAATAGATTTGGCCGATTCGTCGCTTCGGCTGAGCGGCTTGCAGCTCGACGAACCCGTGGTCAGGGCGTTGGAGTCCATCCTTCCGGGGATGGCAGAGCGAACAGTGACCGCGATCACGGTGGCGGTACCGAGTTATGCCGACGCCTTCAGCGGGCGGATGGGCCAGATCATCGAGAATGCGGTGCAGACGTCGCTGGGCGTGTTCCTGCGACTGGCGACCCGACCCCGGGACACCGATCCCGGGACGTCCCTGCTGCAGGCCGTCGACGGTGCTTATGAACTCGGGCGCGGCGAAGCGCGTCAGGGCCGGACGATCGATGCACTGCTGGCGGCCTATCGGGTGGGAGCTCAGGTCGCCTGGCAGGAACTGTCGGCAACCGCCGTCGCAGGGGGACTCCCCGCGTCGACCATCGCGAGGTTCGCCGAGTTGGTGTTCGCCTACATCGACGAGTTGTCAGCGTCCAGCGTGTCCGGCCACGCCGACGAGCTGGCCACCACGGGCCGGGTCCGGCAGCGTTACCTCGACCGGTTGAGCCAGGATCTGCTGGCCGGGGAGGCCGCGGCAACGCTGACCGCCGCGGCCGAGCAGGCCGGCTGGCAACCGCCTGACACGCTTACCGCAGTGCTGGTGCCGTTGACGCAAACCCGGGGTTTGGCAGCGCAATTCGGGCAGTCCACGCTGCAATTGGCCGAAGATCTACCCGGTGTGGACGCGGCGGAGGCGCTCGCAGTCCTGCTGGTCCCCGACGTAGCCGGCACCGCACGGCGCCAGTTGCTGTCGACGCTGGGCGCCAGAAAGGCTCTGGTAGGCCCGGCCCGTCCGTGGATGGACGTCCGGACGTCCTACCAACGCGCTCTGCGCGCCCGGGACCTGTTGCCGGCCGAAGCCGACAGCGCCGTCGACACCGACGACCATCTCGTCGAACTCGTGCTCGGCGCCGACCGGGAGGCTGCCGACGACCTGCGGGCCCGAGTGCTGGCGCCGCTGGCCGGCCTGCCGCCTAACACGGCCGACCGGCTCACCGAAACCCTGCGCTCTTGGGTGCTGCATCAGGGCCGGCGCGACGCCGTGGCGGCCGATCTCTTCATTCACGCTCAGACAGTCCGTTACCGGATGAGTCAGCTGCGCGAGCTGTACGGCGACCGACTGGGCGAGCCCCGGACCGTACTGGAACTGACCGTCGCCCTGGGCCTCGAATCGACCGCCTGACCATCGGCGAGGGCTTGCCCCGGTCCGGCTGAGCGATTATGGTGATCCGTAATACGGATATTCGGGATTCGTATTGCGAATCAACCAAGGAGAAGTGTCATGACAAGCCCCACGATCAAATACGTCGGCATCTATACCGCCTTCGCGGCGACCGCCATCGCGCTGACGGCGACCCTGGGGTTGGACTCGGGAAGCCAACAGGCGACCTCGATGAACGACACCACGTCGGCCCCCACGACTACTCTCACCCCGCTGACCACCCTCGCCCCGCCGTCGACCCTGGACGCTCCCCCGGCCCTGTCGGCTCCCCCGGCCCCGCCGCTTCCCTGACCGCGTCACGTCCCCGCCGGTCGATTTCTTTGAGAACATCGCGGTCAAACTTGAACCGTCAGGTCACCGAAGCAGTAACCTGCAGCTAGCACGTGCCGGCCCCCGGAATTGGTCATCACCGATGTGATACCAATCCCCCTGGGGCACAGGCACTTCGGTTCGGCCATCGGTCAAAGGAGACGCGGATGTCGTTTGTCGTCACCCATCCGGAGACGTTGGCGTCGGCAGCCGGCACCCTGCGGGGGATCGGGTCTGCGGTCGCCACTCAGAACAATGCCGCCCACGCGCCCACCACCGGAGTAGTTCCGGCTGCCGCTGACGAGGTCTCAGTGCTGACCGCCGCGCGATTCAACGGGCACGCCCAGACCTACCAGGCAATGAGCGCCCAGGCCGCGATGGTCCACGAGTTTTTCATCAGCACATTGGCTGCCAGCGCCGGCTCCTACGCGGTCACCGAGGCCGCCAATGCGCTCTCGGCACGGTAGGAATCGGGTTGGGTACCGACTTCGGGCTGTTGCCGCCGGAGGTTAATTCGGCCCGGATGTATATGGGTCCAGGGGCGGGTTCGATGCTGGCCGCCGCCAACGCCTGGGATGGTGTAGCCGCGGTGCTGAACTCCGCGGCGGTGTCGTACGGGACAGTGATCGCCGGCCTCGCGGTCGAGTCATGGTTCGGCCCCGCGTCGGCGTCCATGGCTGCCGCGGCCACACCGTATGCGGCTTGGCTGAGTGCGGCCGCGATGCGGGCCGAGCGAACCGCAGCCCAGGCGCGTATTGCCGCCGGGGCGTATGAGACCGCCTATGCGATGACGGTGCCGCCGCCATTGATCACGGCCAATCGCGAGCAGTTGATGTCGCTGGCCGCGACGAACCTGCTGGGTCAGAACAGCCCCGCGATCGAAGCGTTGCAGGCCGAATACGCCGAGATGTGGGCTCAGGATGCCGCCGCAATGTTCGCCTACGCGGCCTCGTCCGAGACGGCCTCGACGCTGCTCCCGTTCACCGCACCGGCCCAGGCCGCCGATCCGGCGGGTCCGGCGGCCGCGGCGGCCGCGGTGAGCGGTCAACCAGCGCTGGATCTGATCTCGTCGATGTCTGCGCAGACGCTGCAGGGCCTGGCGGCTCTGATATCGCCGGCTTCGACCGTGACGACAGCGACCGCCGCCGCCATCCCCACCCCGATCGGTGACCTGGACATCGCGGCCGCGTATATCGCGATCACCGCGACCGCCAGCCTGTCGCTGTCCGCCGTGAACACCGCCCGGCCGTGGATCTTCGGTTACGGGAGCACCAGCAAGACTCCGGGCGACGACGCGGTGGAGCCCACCGGAGGCACCCCGCTCGGGTCGCACCAGGATGCCGGGCCGAGCGTGGGCGGGGTTGCGCCGAGCGCCGGCGTGGGTCAGGCCGCTCTGGTAGGAGCGTTGACGGTCCCGCACAGCTGGACGGTGGCCGCTCCGGAGATCCGGCTGGCGGTCGAGTCACTGCCGAGCACGGGCGCCGGCGTCGGCCCCGCGCCGACGAACCTGGGCGCGGCGCCGGCGGCCATGCTGGGCGGCATGGCTCTGGCGAGCATGGCGGGCCGCGGCAGCACGGGCGCCGGTCCGGCGAGTACCGACGCCGCGGCCGAGGACGACGGCCAGCCCAAGCGCAAACCCACGGTCGTGGTGATCCAGCAGCCGCCGCCCGCCGGCCCGGGTCCGGCGGGCAACCGTCCGCAATAAATCACAGCGGCCGTGTAGAAAATTTTGTCAACAATTGCTCCGCCCCAATGTTCTTCGCGTTTCAACTGTTCGGCGGAGCTTTCGCCGCGACGAGCCGGATGTTGTCAAGAAGAGATGTTTGCCTTCGACCAAGGATGGCAATGTGACAACGGAGGTGGGCGTATCGGCCGGCCTATATGCCCACCCAGGTCCCGTCGGTTCAGCCCGAGAGCCGACGGGACCGCTTTATTTCGGGCCTTTTCCGGTCCTGCTGGCGGCTCACCCAGATATGCCGTGATGCAACGTCCGACCTGGGAGTACCGTGCCGCGTATGGGTGGCTCGTCTGCTGGCGTCTGGATTCTGGGTGGCTATCAAAGTGACTTCGCTCGCAATCTCGCCCGGGAGAGGCGCGACTTCGCGGCCCTGACCGCCGAAGTGGTGGACGGCACGCTGGCGGCTGCCCGGGTGGACGCGGCAGCAATCGGAGTGGTCCATGTCGGCAACGCCTTCGGTGAGATGTTCGCCACACAAGGACATCTGGGGGCAATGCCGGCCACGGTCTGCGGTGACCTCTGGGATAAGCCCGCCTCACGCCACGAGGCGGCGTGCGCGTCGGGAAGTGTGGCGGCGCTGGCCGCGATGGCCGATCTGCGGTCGGGGGCCTACGACAGTGCGCTTGTCGTAGGCCTGGAACTGGAGAAGACCGTGCCCGGTGACACCGCCGCGCAGTATCTGGGGGCGGCGGCCTGGACCGGGCACGAGGGAGAGGGCGCGCGCTACCTGTGGCCGTCGATGTTCGCGGAGGTCGCCGACGAGTACGACCGACGCTACGGATTGGACGACACCCATCTGCGGGCCATCGCCGCGGTCAATTACGCCAACGCGCGCCGTAACCCGAATGCCCAGACGCGCGCCTGGACGGTGCCGGACCCCATTACCGACGACGACGAAACCAACCCGATCACCGAGGGCCGGTTGCGTCGGCTGGACTGCAGCCAGATGACCGACGGCGGTGCCGGAGTGGTCCTGGTCAACGACGCGTATCTGCGCGATCACCCCGATGCGCGGCCGGTCGGTCGCATCGACGGTTGGGGGCATCGCACCGTCGGGTTGGGCTTGCGTCAGAAGCTGGACCGCTCGAGCGACGACCCGTACGTGTTGCCCCACGTGCGCGCGGCGGTGCTAGACGCACTGCGGCGTGCCGACGTGACCCTGGACGACGTGGACGGGTTCGAGGTGCATGACTGCTTCACCCCTAGCGAGTACCTCGCCATCGACCACATTGGCTTGACCGGGCCTGGGGAATCGTGGAAGGCCATTGAGAACGGGGAGATCGAAATCGGCGGTCGGTTGCCGATCAACCCCAGTGGCGGCTTGATCGGCGGCGGCCATCCGGTCGGGGCGTCGGGAGTTCGCATGTTGCTCGACGCGGCCAAACAGGTCAGTGACGCGGCCGGCGACTACCAGGTGGAGGGCGCGAAGACCTTCGGCACGTTGAACTTCGGCGGCAGTACAGCCACCACGGTCAGTTTCGTTGTCAGCACTACGCGAGGAATGTGACATGGACGTCGAGGTGATTGGCAAGTACCTGTCGACCCTCCCCGAGGATGACGACCACCCCTACCGCACCGGCCCGTGGCGTCCGCAGACCACGGAGTGGAAAGCTGACGACCTGACCGCGGTGGAGGGTGAGGTTCCGTCGGATCTGGACGGCATCTATCTGCGGAACACCGAGAACCCGCTGCATCCGGCGTTCAAGACCTATCACCCGTTCGACGGCGACGGCATGCTGCACGTGGTGGGTTTCCGCGACGGGAAGGCGTTTTACCGCAACCGGTTCGTTCAGACCGACGGTTTCCTGGCCGAAAACGAAGCGGGTGCACCGCTATGGCCCGGACTGGCCGAGCCGGTCGAGTTCGCCAAACGCGACAAAGGCTGGGGCGCACGCGAATTGATGAAAGACGCGTCGAGCACGGACGTCATCGTCCACCGCGGGGTCGCGTTGACCAGTTTCTACCAGTGCGGCGACCTGTATCGGGTGGATCCCTATTCGGGCACCACGCTGGGCAAGGAGAGCTGGAACGGCGGCTTTCCGGTCGACTGGGGCGTATCCGCACATCCCAAGGTGGACAACAAAACCGGCGAGCTGTTGTTCTTCAACTACAGCAAGCAGGACCCGTACATGCATTACGGCGTGGTCGACGAGAACAATGATCTGGCCCACTATGTCGACATCCCACTGCCGGGACCCCGGCTGCCCCATGACATGGCGTTCACCGAAAACTACGCCATTCTCAACGATTTCCCGCTCTTCTGGGATCCGCAACTGCTCGAGCACAAGGTGCACCTGCCGCGCTTCTACCCCGATATGCCGTCCCGCTTCGCGGTGATTCCGCGCCGCGGGTCGAGCGCTGATATCCGTTGGTTCGAGGCGGATCCGACGTTCGTGTTGCACTTCACCAACGCATACGAGGACGGCGACGAAATCGTGCTGGACGGTTTCTACGAGGGCGCGCCGCAACCTCAGGAAAGTGGTGCGGGCCCAGCTGGCAAGTGGGAGAAGCTGTTTCGGTTCCTGGCGCTGGACCGGATGCAGGCCCGATTGCACCGGTGGCGGTTCAACCTGGTGACCGGTGCGGTCAAGGAAGAGCAGCTGTCGGACTCCATCACCGAGTTCGGCATGATCAACGCGGACTACGCGACGTCGCCCTACCGCTACGTGTATGCCGCCAGCGGCAAGCCCGGCTGGTTCCTGTTCGACGGACTGGTCAAACACGATCTGCTCACCGGCGGCGAGGAGCGGCACTCATTCGGCGAAGGCGTCTACGGCAGTGAGACCGCGATGGCGCCCCGAACGGGCGGCAGCGGCGCGGAAGACGACGGCTACCTGGTGACCCTGACGACCGACATGAACGCGGACGCGTCGTACTGCCTGGTGTTCGACGCCGCCCGGGTCGGGGACGGTCCGGTGTGCAAACTGGCACTGCCGGAACGCATTTGCAGTGGTACCCATTCGACCTGGGTGCCCGGCACGGAGTTGAGGCGGTGGGATCGGGCCGAGACGGCGGCCGACGCCGTGGGGCTGTAGACGCATGGGCAAGCACCGCACGACGCACTGGCCCCTGTCGTTGGCGTCGATCGGCTCCATCAGATTCGCCCGACGCTCATCAAACTTCGCCGCGACGGTGCGGTTCTACCGCGAACTGGTAGGGCTGCCACTGCACGAGACCTTCGGCGACAGCTACGGCAGCAACGGCGCCATCTTCGGGCTGCCCAGCTGGAATCTGACGATGGAGATCGTCGAGTCGGTCGAGCCCGTCGCGGTGGACCCGCACGAACAGCTGTGCCTGTACTTCCCGGATCAACAATCCCAACAGGCGGCGATCGCGCGCCTAGAGGCGGCGTCGTGTCCGCGTGTCGAGCAGCACCCCTACTGGAGCGCGGTGGGCGCGGTCACCTACCGGGACCCCGACGGCCGCGAGATCGTGTTCGCGCCCTTCGTCTACGGCGTCAACGAGCCGGAGGGTAGTTCGGCCTCCGGCACGCACGAGTTCCCCTCGAACTGAAACTTTTTGCCGTGCTTGTTCGCGGTTTGCGGCCATCGAACCTGCGGCTGCCGCCGCCGGACACTACTCCTCCAAGGCACGCGCGCATCGGTCGAGAATCGCCCGGAAGTTCCAGGGGAACAGACGGGAGGTGACGGCCTCCATTGCCTTGCCGCCCGCGCGAACAGGATGGGTGTATTCCGTCAACCAGCTGACGTGAGTTCCTTCTGCTTCGGGGGTGAACGTCAGAGTGCCGCCCTCATGGTCGAAGACAGGGAAGGACCGAACGATCCGATACGAGTAACCGCGCGGTGGATCATATGCAGTGATTTCTTCTCGAAGCCACATGCCTGTGGCGATCGCCTCCCGCAGTCCACCGGCGCCATGGCCTGATGAGTTCTTCGCCCAACCGGCCTTGAGAATCAGAGGCGCCGCGGTCAAGTTAGCGGGGTCCGACAGCCAACCGAAGACTCGTTCGGGCGAAGCCCTGATCGTCCGCTCCACGTGAATCTTGACCATCAGGAATCCCGCCCTTGTCGTCTGCGTACACCAGCAGGGAAACCTTAGACGGACGACTCCTACGTTCTAGCGCTCTCTGCCCAACGCAGCGGTCGCCACCGCCCACAGCGCACACAGCACCGCGCACCCGGCGGCGACCGCCCCCACGTACAACCCGTATTCGGCCGATACCGGCGCATTGACGTTGCGCTGGTAATACAGCACCATCAGCGCGCCGATCAACAGCGAAATGATCAGCGCGGCAATCGACGCCGCCCGCACCGAGAGTCCGCGGCCCACCATTGCGCCGGCCACCAGTAGCGTCGACGACAGCAACACGATCAGTTGACCGGCGCCGAAGCCACGAGGCAGCTCCAGGCTCCCGTGGGTGCCGCCGATGGCGTTCGCCCAGCCACCACCGTTGACCTTCGTCGCCAACCAGGGCATCCATGCGCTGGCCAGCACCGCCGTGGCGAACAGCGCCACCAGCCAACCGGGACGCAGGTGGCGGGTCATGGTTGCGAGGTTAGTCGAGGCAGCGACTCAGTCCTGAAGCGACGACAAGTTGAAGGCGACTCCCGTCGGATCGGCGGCCGCGGCCAGCCGCCCGTAGGGGGTGTCCTCGGCCTCGCGTAGCACCGCACCACCGTTGTCGGTGATCACCTGCAGCGTCTTGTCGACATTTTCGGCGCCGAAGAAGATGTTCCACTGCGACGGCACACCCTCGGGTAGGAATCCCGCTCCGTCCATCACGCCGAGCAACTGTTGGTCACCGAACCAGGCTGTGGTGTAACGGAATTCATCGGTGTCACCGACCTGCTCGGTGCGCCACCCGAACACCTCGCGGTAGAAGTCAACGGCGGCGCGGTAATCACGCGTCGTCAACTGATGCCAGACGGGTGCACCGGCCTCGCCCGTCACCTCAAAACCGCGGTGCTGCAACGGCTGCCACAGACCGAAGGCGGCACCGGACGGATCGGTGGCCACCGCCATGAAGCCCTTGTCGGGAATCTCCATAGGCTGCATGCAACCTGAGCCGCCGGCCGCGGTGATTGCCGAGACCGCCGCATAGATGTCGGCGGTGTGGAAGTAGGTGGCCCAGTTGTCGGGAGCCTGCCACTCCGGATTGTTTGCCATCAACCCGGCGACGGCACGGCCGTCTCTGGCGGCGTTGATGTAGCCGCCGTAGTCCGGTCCGGCCGACTCGAACGTCCATCCGAAGACGGTTCCGTAGAAATCTTGCGCACGGTCGACGTCGGATGTGGTCAGGTCGATCCAGCAGGGGGCGCCCAGCGGCGCGTCGTCACGGATTGGCACAAGGTCCTCCTTGGTCGGTGGGTACCTCGATATCGACTCGGCCTGAGCCGGAATGTCATCGGCACCGACCAGTCAGCTCAGCGATCCAGGACGCTGTCGCCGTTCGTCCGCGGGTCAGGGCGGGCGAACACCCTGACGAAGTTCTGCAGGGATTCGCGGATATCGCTTCGTAACGCGGCGGCGACGACCATGCCGATCGGCCCGAACAACGCCGGCCCGCCGAGATGCACGTCGAAGCTGACGACGGAACCCTGCTCTTTAGGCGCGACTTTGGCCATCAGTTTCACCTTGACCCCGCCCACGCCGTCGCCGTTGAGCGTCATGCCTTCCGGGGGCTTGTAACGCACGATCGTCCACCTGATGCGGTTGGGCATGCCCTTGACCTCGACGTAGGACTCGATGACGGTGCCCTTCTCGAGCACGTCGGGCAGCTTGCTACGCCAGACCTTATGGATGGTCAGCCACTCCCGGTACCGGTTCAGGTCGGAGGCGTGTGTCCAGGCCTGTTCCGGCGGCAGCGGCACATCGATCGATCCGGAGAGTTTCGCCATGTCGTCAGCTCTGCTGGCCGCCGGTGTCGACGATCTTTCTGGCTTCCTCCTGCACCTTGTGGATGGTGTCGGAGTACTTGCCCTGTGTCTTGTCGTCGACGAACTCGCCGGCCTTGGTGATCGCCGTCTCGACCTTGTCGGCATTCTGCGCGAGCAGGTCTTTGGCTTTGTCCAGGAATGCCATGTGCGCTGTTCCTTCCCCATGGGACTCCTCCCCCGGGAGCCCTACTTTGCTGGGGAAACCCTACTTGTCGCGCGCGGGCTAGGGCACGCTGCCTTGCAGGAACAGACCGGACAGTCGGGTGCCGAAGTTCCCGATGCCGGAGATGAGGCCGGCTATCGCGATGTCCAGGCTGCTGGTGTTGCCGATACCGGACATGGCGCTGCCCAGGTTGGTCAGGCCGGACAGCAGTTCGCCGCCGTAGTTCTCGAACCCGGAGATATGCGAGCCGACGTTGAAGATGCCGGAGATGGTGTCACCGATGTTGCCGAATCCGGATGTGCCGCCGCCGCCGGAGTTGAAGAAGCCCGACGACGGGGCGGTGGTCGAGTTGCCGATGCCGGCCATTGCAAGCAGTCGGGACACCGGCACGGCGATCGGACCGCTCCCTCCGGCGAGACCGACGGTGAGGAAAGTAGTGTCGCTGCCGACGGTGAGGTCAAGCGGAATTGTGGCGAGTCTGATCTCCGGCACCTGGATTGGGTCGAGCGCAGAGCGCAATGGAATCTGCAAGCTGATCGGGAGGCCCGAGACCGGAATGTGGACGTTCGGGAACGGGTCGGGCAGCGGGATCACCAGGTCAAAGCCGTCGGTTTGGGCGTCGACCACGATGTCGAAGTTCACCGGAATCGCGCCGCCGTTCACAGCGTGAATTGTGAACGGGTTCACGGTGAGCCCGGTGATGTTCCCGGTAACCGGCAACTTGATCAATCCACCGCCGCCAAGGGTCAGGGGGATGTCGGGGATGGTCAGGGTGTAGTCGGCCTGGATCAGGCCCTGGCGGTCACCGCGCCACAACAGGCCGTTGCTCTGGTTGCCCGAGATGAACGCCCCGGTGTCGAGGTCACCGGTGTTGGCCCACCCGGTGTTGGTGTCCCCGGTGTTGAACCCGCCGGTGTTGACATCACCGGGGTTAAAGGACCCGGAATTGAAATCACCGGCGTTGAACCCGCCGCTGTTGTAGCTACCCGCATTAGCCCAGCCGGTGTTGAACCCACCGGCGTTGAACACCCCGGTGTTCGCCGTCCCGGAGTTCCCGATCCCGGTGTTGAACGACCCCGAGTTCCCGATCCCATAGTTCCCCGTCCCCGAATTGAAGAACCCGACATTCCCAGTCCCGGAGTTGAACAACCCCACATTCCCCGAGCCGGAATTGAACGCCCCGAACCCCACCTGATGATCACCAGTCAACCCGACACCAAAATTGTTGCTACCCGTATTGCCGAACCCGACATTCCCCGCCCCGGTGTTCCCCCACCCGATATTCACACTGCCCGCATTGCCCCCGCCCCAGTTCCCGCTCCCGGCATTACCGCTCCCCACATTGGAACCACCGAGGTTGCCCCACCCCACATTGCCCGACCCCGCGTTGCCCGACCCGACATTGCCCTCACCGACATTCCCGCCACCCCAATTGCCCACACCCACATTCCCGCCACCCAGATTGACATCCCCCACATTCGCCAGGCCCACATTCCCGCCACCCACATTGGCCACCCCCAGGTTGAACACCCGCTCCACACCCGCACCCACCCCCAACACCGCATCCGACCACCCCGACACACCCTCACCCACATTCCACAACCCCGACCCCAACCCACCCACATTCCCCACACCCGACAGCACCCCACTGGACACATTCCACCAACCCGAACCCCCACCCACATTCCCAAACCCCGACGCCGAACCCGACCCACTATTGAAAAACCCCGACGACGGCCCACCCGTGACATTCCCCAACCCCGGCCCCGCCACCAAACCCAACACCGGCACCACGAGTGGACCCAGACCCGGACCGGAGAAGCTCAGGTGGAGTCCCTGGCCCGGACCGCCCACCAACAGGCTCAAGGACGGGCCGAGGATGGTGATCGGATCCGTTCGGAGCGGCCCGATGGTGCCGGTGATGCTGTTTCCGTCGCCGTTCGGATTGACCAGGTCCAGCGCCGGGATCGTGAACGGGTCGATCACGATGTTGCCGAGGGCGCCGGTGATGGGGATGTTCAGGGGGATGGTGACGTCCAGGCCGATGGCGATGCGGGGGATGGTCAGGGTGTAGTCGAAGGCGGCCTGGCCCTGGTTGTCTCCGCGCCAGAAGAAGCCGTTGTTCAGATCACCCCGGTTGAACCCGCCGGTGTTGAAGTCCCCGGTATTGGCCCAGCCAGTGTTGTAATCCCCGGTGTTGAACCACCCCGTGTTCGTCTGGCCGGGATTCCACGAACCGGTGTTGGAAGACCCCACGTTGAAGCTGCCGGTGTTGTAGCTGCCCGGATTGGCGATCCCGGTGTTGAGCACACCGGTGTTGAACACCCCGGTATTGAGCCGGCCCGCATTGAACAACCCGACGTTCGACTCCCCGGAGTTCCCGATCCCCCAGTTCCCCGACCCGGAATTGAACAACCCCACATTCCCGGACCCCGAATTGAACAACCCCACATTCCCGTCGCCGGAGTTCCACGCCCCGAACCCCACCTGATGATCACCGGACAACCCGAAACCAACATTGTTCGACCCGGTATTACCGAACCCGACGTTGTTCAGCCCACTGTTGCCGAACCCGAAGTTGTGGTCACCAAGATTACCGAATCCCACATTGTGCGAGCCCAGATTCGCCGGCCCCACATTGAAGTCACCCAGGTTCCCCGACCCCAGATTGAAACTCCCCACACTCCCCAACCCGACATTCCACGCACCCAGATTCCCGAAACCAGCATTCGAGTCACCGACATTGCCGAAACCGACATTCCCCCAACCGATATCAGCGAACCCGACATTGCCCACACCCACACTTGCCAACCCCACACCCAACACACCCGAGGGCCCCGCCCCAGGTGAGGCCGTATTGCCGATCCCCGACAACGAACCCCCCAGAGTCGACACCCCCGACACCAAAACACCCAGGTTCTTCACACCCGAGACCATCGACCCGACATTGCCGTACCCAGACACAACCTGACCGATATTCCCCAACCCCGACACCCCACCCGCACCGGAATTAAAGAACCCCGACGACGGCGCCACCGTGCTATTCCCCAACCCCGGCACCGCAGCCACATGCAGCAACTGCACCACCACCGGCCCCGCACTCCCACCCACATTCACCGTCAACGGCGTCCCCACACCACCCAACACCACATTGTTGAAAGCGATGGTGTTTATCCGGATGGCCGGTGTCGTGATGGGCTGCAGGAAGTTGTTGGCAACTCCAATCTCCAGCCTGATCGGCAGGCCCGGCACGTCGACACCGACGTGTCCTACCGGGTCGGGAAGATCGATGCCGATGGTGATGTTCGGGGTCTGCCCGAGCAGGGTCAGGTGGCCGACGACCGGGATCCCGCCGCCGCCGACACCGTGAATTGTGAACGGGTTGACGGTGAGTCCGGTGATGTTGCCGGTGATGGGGATGTTGAGGATGCCACCGCCGGCCAGGGTCAGGGGGATGTCGGGGATGGTCAGGGTGTAGTCGGCCTGGATCAGGCCCTGGCGGTCACCGCGCCACAACAGGCCGTTGCTCTGGTTGCCCGAGATGAACGCCCCGGTGTCGAGGTCACCGGTGTTGGCCCACCCGGTGTTGGTGTCCCCGGTGTTGAACCCGCCGGTGTTGACATCACCGGGGTTAAAGGACCCGGAATTGAAATCACCGGCGTTGAACCCGCCGCTGTTGTAGCTACCCGCATTAGCCCAGCCGGTGTTGAACCCACCGGCGTTGAACACCCCGGTGTTCGCCGTCCCGGAGTTCCCGATCCCGGTGTTGAACGACCCCGAGTTCCCGATCCCATAGTTCCCCGTCCCCGAATTGAAGAACCCGACATTCCCAGTCCCGGAGTTGAACAACCCCACATTCCCCGAGCCGGAATTGAACGCCCCGAACCCCACCTGATGATCACCAGTCAACCCGACCCCGAAATTATTCGAACCCGTATTGCCGAACCCGATATTGCTCAGACCGCTGTTCCCGAAGCCAAAATTGGAATCCCCATCATTACCCCACCCGATATTGAACGAACCAAGATTCCCCCACCCCACGTTATGACCACCGAGATTGCCCCACCCCACATTGCCCGACCCCGCGTTGCCCGACCCAACATTGCCCTCACCGACATTCCCGCCACCCCAATTGCCCACACCCACATTCCCGCCACCTAGATTGACATCCCCCACATTCGCCAAGCCCACATTCCCGCCACCCACATTGGCCACCCCCACGTTGAACACCCGCTCCACACCCGCACCCACCCCCAACACCGCATCCGACCACCCCGACACACCCTCACCCACATTCCACAACCCCGACCCCAACCCACCCACATTCCCCACACCCGACAGCACCCCACTGGACACATTCCACCAACCCGAACCCCCACCCACATTCCCAAACCCCGACGCCGAACCCGACCCACTATTGAAAAACCCCGACGACGGCCCACCCGTCGCATTCCCCAACCCCGGCCCCGCCACCAACCCCAACACCGGAACCACCACCGGACCCACCGCCGGACCCAACAAACTCAACCGCAACGACTCACCCGGACCACCCACCACCAAGTTCAACGACGGACCCGACACCACAATCGAATCCACCACAATCGGACCAATGGTGGCGTCTAGGTTGTCCCCATTCAGATGGAGCGCCGGAATCTGAAATGAGTCGGTAACGATGTTGCCGAGGGCGCCGGTGATGGGGATGTTCAGGGGGATGGTGACGTCCAGGCCGATGGCGATGCGGGGGATGGTCAGGGTGTAGTCGAAGGCGGCCTGGCCCTGGTTGTCTCCGCGCCAGAAGAAGCCGTTGTTCAGATCACCCCGGTTGAACCCGCCGGTGTTGAAGTCCCCGGTATTGGCCCAGCCAGTGTTGTAATCCCCGGTGTTGAACCACCCCGTGTTCGTCTGGCCGGGATTCCACGAACCGGTGTTGGAAGACCCCACGTTGAAGCTGCCGGTGTTGTAGCTGCCCGGATTGGCGATCCCGGTGTTGAGCACACCGGTGTTGAACACCCCGGTATTGAGCCGGCCCGCATTGAACAACCCGACGTTCGACTCCCCGGAGTTCCCGATCCCCCAGTTCCCCGACCCGGAATTGAACAACCCCACATTCCCGGACCCCGAATTGAACAACCCCACATTCCCGTCGCCGGAGTTCCACGCCCCGAACCCCACCTGATGATCACCGGACAACCCGAAACCAACATTGTTCGACCCGGTATTACCGAACCCGACGTTGTTCAGCCCACTGTTGCCGAACCCGAAGTTGTGGTCACCAAGATTACCGAATCCCACATTGTGCGAGCCCAGATTCGCCGGCCCCACATTGAAGTCACCCAGGTTCCCCGACCCCAGATTGAAACTCCCCACACTCCCCAACCCGACATTCCACGCACCCAGATTCCCGAAACCAGCATTCGAGTCACCGACATTGCCGAAACCGACATTCCCCCAACCGATATCAGCGAACCCGACATTGCCCACACCCACACTTGCCAACCCCACACCCAACACACCCGAGGGCCCCGCCCCAGGTGAGGCCGTATTGCCGATCCCCGACAACGAACCCCCCAGAGTCGACACCCCCGACACCAAAACACCCAGGTTCTTCACACCCGAGACCATCGACCCGACATTGCCGTACCCAGACACAACCTGACCGATATTCCCCAACCCCGACACCCCACCCGCACCGGAATTAAAGAACCCCGACGACGGCGCCACCGTGCTATTCCCCAACCCCGGCACCGCAGCCACATGCAGCAACTGCACCACCACCGGCCCCGCACTCCCACCCACATTCACCGTCAACGGCGTCCCCACACCACCCAACACCAGGTTGTTCAAGACGATGGGGTTGACAGCGATCCGCGGTATTGCGATGGAAGTCAATGTGTCGTCGATAGTGACGTGAAGATTCAGCGGCAGCGGGGGTATTGGGATGGTGACTGACGGCAGCGGGTCGGGGAGACCGACACGGATATCGAGTCCGCCCGTGTCGGCGCCCAAGACATTGATTCCCAGGTTCACCGGTATCGCGCCGGTCTGGCCGTGCACTGAAAAGGACTCGATGGCCAGTCCGGTGATGTTGCCGGTGATGGGGATGTTGAGGATGCCGCCACCGGCCAGGGTCAGGGGGATGTCGGGGATGGTCAGGGTGTAGTCGGCCTGGATCAGGCCCTGGCGGTCACCGCGCCACAACAGGCCGTTGCTCTGGTTGCCCGAGATGAACGCCCCGGTGTCGAGGTCACCGGTGTTGGCCCACCCGGTGTTGGTGTCCCCGGTGTTGAACCCGCCGGTGTTGACATCACCGGGGTTAAAGGACCCGGAATTGAAATCACCGGCGTTGAACCCGCCGCTGTTGTAGCTACCCGCATTAGCCCAGCCGGTGTTGAACCCACCGGCGTTGAACACCCCGGTGTTCGCCGTCCCGGAGTTCCCGATCCCGGTGTTGAACGACCCCGAGTTCCCGATCCCATAGTTCCCCGTCCCCGAATTGAAGAACCCGACATTCCCAGTCCCGGAGTTGAACAACCCCACATTCCCCGAGCCGGAATTGAACGCCCCGAACCCCACCTGATGATCACCAGTCAACCCGACCCCGAAATTATTCGAACCCGTATTGCCGAACCCGATATTGCTCAGACCGCTGTTCCCGAAGCCAAAATTGGAATCCCCATCATTACCCCACCCGATATTGAACGAGCCAAGATTCCCCCACCCCACGTTATGACCACCGAGGTTGCCCCACCCCACATTGCCCGACCCCGCGTTGCCCGACCCAACATTCCCCTCACCGACATTCCCGCCACCCCAATTGCCCCCACCCACATTCCCGCCACCCAAGTTGAAATCCCCCACATTCGCCAAGCCCACATTCCCGCCACCCACATTGGCCACCCCCAGGTTGAACACCCGCTCCACACCCGCACCCACCCCCAACACCGCATCCGACCACCCCGACACACCCTGCCCCACATTCCACAACCCCGACCCCAACCCACCCACATTCCCCACACCCGACAACACCCCACTGGACACATTCCACCAACCCGAACCCCCACCCACATTCCCAAACCCCGACGCCGAACCCGACCCACTATTGAAAAACCCCGACGACGGCCCACCCGTGACATTCCCCAACCCCGGCCCCGCCACCAACCCCAACACCGGAACCACCACCGGACCCACCGCCGGACCCAACAAACTCAACCGCAACGACTCACCCGGACCACCCACCACCAAGTTCAACGACGGACCCGACACCACAATCGAATCCACCACAATCGGACCGATCGTCCCGCTCAGTTCCGAGCCATTGAGATGCAATGCCGGAATGGTGAAGGACGGGATGGTGATGATTGGCTGACCGTTCACCAGGGATCCAAGGGTGCCCGTGACCGGAATATTGATCGGCACATCAACGTCAATCTGCAGGGCAATACGGGGGATGGTGAAGGTCAGGTCGAAGCCGGCCTGGCCCTGGTTGTCTCCGCGCCAGAAGAAGCCGTTGTTCAGATCACCCCGGTTGAACCCGCCGGTGTTGAAGTCCCCGGTATTGGCCCAGCCAGTGTTGTAATCCCCGGTGTTGAACCACCCCGTATTCGTCTGGCCGGGATTCCACGAACCGGTGTTGGAAGACCCCACGTTGAAGCTGCCGGTGTTGTAACTGCCCGGATTGGCGACCCCGGTATTCAGCACACCGGTGTTGAACACCCCGGTATTGAGCCGGCCCACATTGAACAACCCCAGATTCGACTCCCCGGAGTTCCCGATCCCCCAGTTCCCCGACCCGGAATTGAACAACCCCACATTCCCCGACCCCGAATTGAACAACCCCATATTCCCGCCACCGGAGTTCCACGCCCCGAACCCCACCTGATGATCACCGGACAACCCGAAACCAACATTGTTCGACCCGCTATTACCAAACCCCACATTCCCCAACCCGCTGTTACCGAACCCGAAATGACCGTCACCCTGATTACCCCACCCGACATTGAACGATCCCAGATTCGCCGGCCCCACATTGAAGTCACCCAGGTTCCCCGACCCCAGATTGAAACTCCCCACACTCCCCAACCCGACATTCCACAATCCACGATTACCCAGACCAAAATTAGCGGAGCCCATATTGCCCACGCCGACATTGGCGTTGCCCAGATTCGCGACCCCCACTTCGAAAACACTGACGCGGCCCGGTGGGTTTGCCACCGCGGATTGGGCAGATGCGAGTGCTGCCATAATCGCGCCGGACGGCTGCTGCAGTAATCGGGTGAATGGAGCCAACGCCGACACGATCGCGGAAGCCTCGGCGCGGTATCCGAACATGGCGGCGACGTCCTGCGCCCACATCTGCTCGTACTCGGCATCCACGGCAGCGATCGCCGGCGCGTTCAAGCCCAGGAAGTTCGAGGTCACCAGCTTCACCAGCTGAGAGCGGTTCGCCAACACCGAACCCGGATTCACGGTCGCCGCCAGCGTGGCCTCGAACGCAGTCGCGGTCATGCGAACTTGCCCGGCGGCCTGCTCTACTTGTGCGCCCGTCGAGGCAAGCCAGTCGAGATACCGACCGGCCACCTCGACCATCGCCGCAGACGCCGCACCCTGCCACGAGGCGCCCGCCAGCGCCGACGTTATCGAGGAAAACGCGGTTGTCGCCCAGCGCAACTCAGCCGCCAGCTCATCCCATGCGGCCGCCGCCGCCAGCAGCGTGCCAGTTCCTGCGCCACCGAATATGCGCGCGGAGTTGATTTCTGGTGGCGACACCACAAAATTCATCGCCGCAACCTCTCCGGCAGATGGCCGAGCCCGCGACCGCCCACCGCTCACCCGCAAATGACGCCGCGGCCAGTACCGCGGTTACCCGAAACGTCTCAAGCGGCTGATTGCGCGTCAGCCTACGCCCGATTCGGCCGGAATATGCCGAAATGTAACAAATACAAATGACCAGCGGTCATAAACGATTCGCGATTCATTTTGGCTGTAAAATTCGTGTACAAATTGGCTCGTTTATGCAAGCAATTGACGCTAATGTTCAGGACGTCCGGCGGTGCCACACTTGCGGTCGCACGCCGAGGATCCTGGCCCGAACCCACCACATCGTCTCGATCGTCGCGGCCCCCAGCACTCCGATACCCAGCGCGACCGAGGTGACCCACGGATTCGACGGGTCCAGGAAGAACTTTCTCTGCGCCCACGGCAGACTGAAGATCAGCACGTATGCCGACGCCGAGGCGATCACCAGCGCCAACCTCCACCACTCGTACGGTCGGGCCGCAACCGCAAGCACCCAGACCGCGGTCACCAGCAAGGTGATCAACGCCGCGGTGGACGCCTGGTCCTGCTGCACCGAGGTTGCGTGACGGCCGTGGTAGGCGGTCAGGTAGGTCGCGAACGTCGCAATGCCGACGATCAGACCAGCCGGCAGCGCGGAGGTCAGCACCCGCCGGACGAAGCCCGGGTACGCGCGCTCGTTATTCGGCGCAAGCGACAAGATGAATGACGGAATTCCGATGGTGAACCACGCCGCGATGGTGACGTGGATCGGCTGGAACGGATAGAGCAGCGGCTCGGCCCCCAGCGGCTTGGCCAGCAGACACTCAAGTCCCACCAACAGCGCCAGCAATGCGGCGTAGACGGTCTTGGTCAGGAAAAGAGTTGCGACCCGCTCGATGTTGCCGATCACTCGCCGTCCTTCGCCAACGACATACGGCAGGGTCGCGAACCTGTTGTCTAGCAACACGATTTGCGCGACCGCCCGCGATGCTGGACTGCCGGCGCCCATTGCCACCCCGATGTCGGCGTCTTTGAGGGCCAGCACGTCGTTGACGCCGTCTCCGGTCATTGCCACGGTGTGACCGTGTGATTGCAGGGCATGGACGATGGCACGTTTCTGGTCTGGACGGACGCGGCCGAACGTGTTGTGCGAGTCAAGCGCGTCGGCCAGTTCCGCTTGGTCGCTGGGCAGCCGGCGGGCGTCCATCGCGCGGCCATGCAGACCGAGCTTGTCCGCCACCGCCCCGACCGACACCGCGTTGTCCCCGGAGATCACCTTGACCGCTACCGATTGCGCGGCAAAGTATTCCAGCGTCTCGCGCGCGTCGGGACGCACCCGCTGCTCCAGCACCACCAGGGCAACCGGTGTCACCGCACCCGGGGCCTCCGGATCGTCCACCGGGACACCGGCGGATCCCAACAACAGCACCCGCAACCCTTGGGCACCGAACCGCTCGGCCTGCTCGGCCGCTGCCGACTGCGGATCGAGCAGCACATCGGGCGCACCGATCACCCAGTTGCCGTGATCGCCGAACGACACGCCACTCCACTTGGTCGCCGATTTGAAAGGCGCTGTAGCGCTGGGGATCCAGCCGGGCGCCGTGTCATAGGCCTCGGAAATTGCCAGCATGCTGGCATTCGGGCGGGGGTCGGCCGCGGCCAGCGCGGCAAGCACCTCGGCAACACTCTGCGCCGCGTCGTCGAGTTCCCGGACTTCGGACACCCGCATTCCGGTTTCGGTCAGGGTGCCCGTCTTATCCGCGCAGACCACGTCGACGCGTGCCAATCCCTCGATGGCCGGCAACTCTTGCACGAGACACTGCCGCCGGCCCAGTCGGACCACGCCGACGGCGAACGCGATCGACGTCATCAGCACCAGCCCTTCGGGCACCATCGGCACCAGCGCGCCCACCATGGCAAGCACCGACTCGCGCCACCCCACGTTCGTGGTGAACAGCTGGGTGTAGATGGTCAGTAGTCCCACCGGGATCAGGAGGTAGGTGATGAACTGCAAGATCCGGTTGATGCCGTTTCGCAGTTCGGATTTCACCAAGGTGAACTTGCTGGCTTCGGCGGCCAGTTTGGCCGCGTAGGCATCGCCGCCGACCTTGGTGGCACGGTAGGCGCCGGCGCCGGCGACAACGAAGCTTCCTGACATCACCTTGTCGCCAACCTCTTTGGCGATCGGATCGGCTTCCCCCGTCAGCAGCGATTCGTCGATCTCGAGGTTCCGCGCTTCGACGACCTCACCGTCGACCACGATCTGATCGCCAGGGCCCAGCTCGATGATGTCGTCGAGCACCACGTCCCCGGGTGGCAGGGTGACCGTGCCGGATTGCCTGCGCACCAGAGGTTTTGCCTGACCGATGATCGCCAGCCGGTCCAGCGTCTGCTTGGCGCGGATCTCCTGAACCATGCCGATGACACTGTTCGCGACGATGAGCATCCCGAACAGCCCGTTGATCAAAGATCCGGTGATCAGCACGATGCCGAACAGCACACCGAGGATCGCGTTGATCCGCGTGAAGACATTGGCCCGGACGATGTGAGCGATGCTGCGGGTGGCACGCTCGGGAACGTCGTTGGCCTGACCGTCGGCGACCCGCTGGGCCACCTCCGCATCGGTCAGGCCACTGGCGGTCATCGCGTGAAGGTCCCCAGGCCGCTGGAGTCGAAGTATTCGATCTTCAGTGCCTCGCCGGTGAAAACTGCCGTGGAAACCGAACCGGGCAACGCGTTTTCGGTGGACAGCGGGAAGGTGAAAGTGTCGCCGTCCCAGTGCGCCAAGTCGAAGCTCTGGTTTTTCGGTCCGAGCGTGAGCTGCAGCCGGCCGTCGTGGTCGCTGACGGTAGCCGGTCCCCAGTAGTCGTTGTTATAGACGCCGGCGTAGTCGCTTAGCGGCTTGGCCGGTGCGGGGCTGACCGGCGGCTGCTTGCCGACGAGCGTGCCGTCGGGGTTGTTCATCGGCGCAAGTTGTTGCCGGTACAGATTCGCCCAGTCCTCTCGCACCTGGCCGTATTGCACCAGATCCATGAACTCCGCGGTCAGCGCCTCTGGAATACCGTACGGCGCGGCGTTGGTGAGGGCGATGATACCGATGTCCTCCGACGGCATGACGGCGAAATTCGTTGCGGCGCCGAGCCCGAAGGCCCCCGAGTGGCTGTACATCGTGCGGCCCGACGAGGTCACCGAGGTGTTGAACCCGTGGCCGTAGGTGCCGGCTCTGGCATTCGGGTTCCTGGCTGCAGTCGAGATGACCTGCGGGGTGATGGCCGGCAATAGCGCCTCCGGTGAAGTGATCCGCTGGCCGTTGTAGGTGCCGTTGGCCATCACCATGGTCAGCCAGCGCGCCATGTCGTTGACCGAAGAACTCACCCCGCCGGCCGGCGTCTGAGGGTCGGGATCGCGCTGGAATCGCGCTTCCCACCTGTCACCGCTCTTGATGTGATTGACCGCGTGGTTGGGCCTGGCCAGGAAATCGGCGAACTTCGAACTGGTCGACGTCATCCCCAGCGGGCGGTACAGGACCTCCTCGGACAGGTCCTCCCAGGGCTTGCCGGCCGCCGCGGCCACCGCCTCCGCAGCTGCCGTCACGCCGAAGTTGGTGTAGGCGTAGCTGATTCGAAACGGCGCGAGCGGCAGGTACTTCAACCGTTCCAGCACCTGCCGGCGGTCGTAGCCCAGATCTTCCAGCGCGTCGCCGGCGTGGTCAGGCAGGCCTGAGCGGTGCGAGTACAGGTCGGCGACGCTGACGTGCGTGGTGACATAGGGATCGATGAGGGTGAAGCCCGGCAGCTTCGTCGCCACCGGCGTATCCCAGGTGACGGCGCCTTCGGTCACCTGGTGTGCCACCACGGTTGCTCCAACCGACTTGGAAACTGACGCCAGCTGGAACACGGTGTCGGCGTTGACCTTGTTATCCGGGCCGTCTCCTTTGCTGGCATCTTTGATGCCGAATCCTTTGGCATACAATGTCTTTCCGCCATGGACGATCGCCACCGCCATACCCGGCACGCCGGAGTTCTTCATCAGCTCGGCTACCAGGCCGTCGACCTTGGCGACGGCGTCGTCGATGCGCCCGGCGGGTATCTGCACTCCGGACACTTCGTTGGGAGGCACCTGCGCCGGCGGCGATGAAGGCCCGGCGGCCGGCCGGGAGGATCCACAACCGGTCACCGCGAGCAGCATCATCAGCAATGCGGCGGCGGCCGCGCGTTTCGTCATGGCCGCACTTTAGCCCGCGTTACAGCCGCCACCACGGGTTGAATCGCAGCGGGTTGACCGTGTCGATGCGCTGCCCGGGCAACGGCACGGCAACTTGAACGCCATCCGGCTCGGCCGCCTTGAGCACCCGCTCGACCGGCTCCGCCCACGGGTGCGGCGCCAACCGGAAGGTGCCCCAGTGGATCGGTACCAGCAGCCCCGAACCTGAGTCGGTGACGTCCAGGTGTCCCCGGACCGCCTCCTCGGGATTCATGTGGATGTCGGGCCACGCCGTGTTGTACGCCCCGATCGGCATCAGCGTCAGGTCGAACGGTCCGTGGTCAGAACCGATCTCAGCGAAGCTCTTGGTGTAGCCGGTGTCGCCGCCGAAGTATGCGCGGTGGCGGGGGCCGATAAACGCCCAGGACGCCCACAGCGTGTTGTTGCGGGTGAAGAAACGACCCGAAAAGTGCCGGGCCGGCATGCAGACGATGGTCAACTCGTCGACCTGCGCGCTCTGATTCCAGTCCAGTTCGACGATCCGCTGCTCGGGTATCCCCCATGAGCGCAGGTGCGCTCCCACCCCGAGCGGCACGAAGAACGGCGCCCGTTGGGTGCGGGCCAGCGCACGCACGGTGTCGATGTCCAGGTGGTCGTAGTGGTCGTGGCTGATCACCACGGCGTCCACCGCCGGCAGCCCTTCCAGCAGGACCGGCGGCGGGTGCAAACGCTGCGGACCCACGATGTCCGACGGCGAGCAGCGTTCGCTCCACACCGGATCCGTCAGTACGCGGTAACCGTCGATCTCCACCAACGCCGTCGAGTGCCCGAACCAGCTCACCGCCAGCTCCGCCGGCTCGCCCTGGTAGATCGACGGCGAGGCCAACGGGATCGGCTTCGCGGGCAGGCTGGCGCCGCGGTTCCCGACCAACTCCCACGCGATCTGCCGCATCTCCTCGCGGTTCATCACATAGAGCGAACTCGGGTCGAGGTTGACGAAAACCCCGTCCTGGTAGTTCGGCGAACCTTCGGAGACCGCCGCGATCGACGACGGGTCGGCGCCCAGCGCCGCAGGCGCGCCGTGCAGCGCCCGCAGCAGCCAGCCACCCGCCGCCAGCGAAACCGTACCGCCGGCCAGTCGCAGCGCCCGCCGCATCATGACAGTTACGCCCCCTGAAAGTTCGGCGGCCGCTTCTCGATCCTGGCGACCTGCGCCTCGATCACGTCCTGGCTGCCCCACGCTTTGTCGAAAAGATCCTTGTGCTCGGGCCGCGGTTCTTCGATCGACCCGTCATCGTTGAGTACCCGCTTGGCGTGCTGGATAGCCAGCGGCGCCAGACCGGAAATCTCCGCTGCCCATTCCTGCGCATCGGCGAGCGTTCCGATTCGGTTGGCCATCCCGGTCTGCAGCGCCACGTCGGCGGTCAGCTTCTCGGCGGTCAGCAGCATCGCCCGCGCCCGGCCGTGACCAACCAGCGACGACAGCCGACGGATACTCCAGTTATCCAGGGCCAGGCCGTATTTCGAGGTCGGGAATTGAAAGAATGCGTCCGGGGCTACGACCCGCAGGTCACACTGCATGGCCAACTGCAGTCCCGCGCCGATGGCAGGTCCGTTGACAGCGCCGATCACAGGGACCGGCACCGCATCCATCACCCGGTGCAGCTCGACCAGCCGGTCGGGGTAATCCGCGGCGAAGGCGTCTCCGGACAAATCGGCGCCCGCACAGAAGGCGGTGCCCTGGCCGGTCAGCACGACGACCCGGGTGTCCGTCCCGTCCGCCTTGAGCAGAGCTTCCCGCAGTTCCTCCACGAGTTGAGAGTTCAGGGCATTGCGTCGCTCGGGCCGCTGCAGCTCGATAGTCGTGACGGCTTCGCTCTGGGTGACACCGATCATGGGGGCCAGGATATATAGCCTCGTCCTTGTGAGCCGGATCACGACCGACCAACTGCGCGACGCAGTGCTCGACGAGGGCTCGTTCGTCAGCTGGGACGTCGACCCGCTGCCAGTACCGATGTCCAGCGGTTATGCGCGCGAGCTGGCCGACGCGCGCACCGCCGGCGGCCGCGACGAAGCGGTATCCACCGGCGAGGGACGGGTGTTCGGACGGCGGGTCGCGGTGGTGGTCTGCGACTTCACCTTTCTGGCCGGCTCGATCGGCGTGGCCGCGGCCGAACGCATCACCGCCGCGGTGGAGCGCGCGACGGCCGAGCGGCTGCCGCTGCTGGCGTCACCCTGCTCGGGCGGCACCCGGATGCAGGAGGGCACTGTCGCGTTCCTGCAGATGGTCAAGATCGCCGCGGCCGTCAAGCTGCACCGCCAGGCCCACCTTCCCTACCTGGTCTACCTGCGCAACCCGACCACCGGGGGGGTCTTCGCGTCGTGGGGTTCGCTGGGCCACGTCACCGTCGCCGAGCCCGGCGCCCTGGTGGGGTTCCTGGGTCCCCGGGTATACGAACTCCTGTACGACCAGCCGTTTCCGACCGGCGTTCAAACCGCGGAGAATCTGCAGCGCCACGGGGTGATTGACGGCGTCGTCGGGCTCGATGAGCTGCGGACGACGCTGCACCGGGCCCTGACGGTCATCGCGGACACTCCCGACCCACCGCCGGCGCAGGCGCCTCCCGAACCGATTCCTGACGTGCCCGCCTGGGAATCGGTGATCGCTTCGCGTCGCGCCGACCGCCCCGATGCGCGGTATCTGCTGCGGCACGGCGCCACCGACCGGGTGCTGCTGTCGGGCACCGGCCAGGGTGAGGCGGCGACGACGCTGCTGGCGCTGGCCCGCTTCGGCGGCCAGCCCGTGGTTGTGCTCGGCCAGCAGAGGATGGACAGCGGCGGGGGAAACACCGTGGGGCCCGGTTCGCTGCGCGAGGCCCGCCGCGGCATGGCGCTGGCCGCCGAACTTCGCCTGCCGCTGGTGCTGGTGATCGACACCGCCGGTCCGGCGCTGTCGGCCGAAGCCGAGCAGGGTGGGCTGGCCGGCCAGATCGCCCAGTGCCTGGCCGAGCTCGTCACGCTGGATACGCCGACGGTGTCGGTGCTGCTGGGTCAGGGCAGTGGCGGGCCGGCGCTGGCGATGGTGCCCGCCGACCGGGTGCTGGCCGCACTGCACGGCTGGTTGGCGCCGTTGCCACCGGAAGGTGCCAGCGCGATCGTTTTCCGCGACACCGACCACGCGGCCGAACTTGCTGCGGCACAGGGCATTCGGTCGGCCGATCTACTGGCGTCCGGGATCGTCGACGCTATCGTTCCCGAGCATCCTGACGCCGCCGACGAACCGGTCCAGTTCGCGCGGCGACTGTCGGCGGCCATCGCCGCTGAGGTCCACGCGCTGCGCGAAACGCCGGCGTCGCAGCGCCTGGCCGCGCGCTTGCGGCGCTACCGCCGTATCGGGCTACCCGAAACTCAGTCGTCCAGATAGCGCTGGATCGTCGGCCCGAGCCACTCGACGACCTCATCCTGACTCATATCAACCACGGGCGGCAGCCGTAACACGAAGCGGCACAACGCCAGGCCCAGGATCTGGGTGGCAATGAGCCCGGCCCGCTTTCCGGCTTCACCGGGCGGCACCCAGGATGCCACCAGCGGCTGCAACTGGACTCCGAAAATCTCCCGCATCCGGTGTGCCGCAACGTCATTCGTGGCACTGCAGCGCAACAGAATTACCAGGGCGTCGTCGCCACCCGCCCAGCGCCGCAGGAAATGGCCGACCAGCAACGGGCCGAGACGGTCCCGGTCAGCAGGCGCGAAATCCGGTAGCCGCAAATCGAATTCGGCTGCGGCGGCGAACAGTTGATCCTTGGTGCCGAAGTACCGCATCACCATCGCCGGATCCACGCCGGCATCTGCGGCGATTGCCCGGATGGTGGCGGCCTGAAACCCGGCCGTCCCGAACCGCTCGCGCGCTTTGGCCAGAATCAGGGCCTTGGTTTCCGCCGATGACCGCCTCATGTCAACAACTGTAGGCCAACATCTGTTGACATACCGGTCGGACGCGCGCATTATTGGCTATGTCAACAGTTGTTGACTTAGCTGGTTGAGGAAAGGACCCACCATGAAAGACACCGATGTCCTCGTCGTAGGCGCCGGGCCCACCGGGCTCACACTGGCCGCCTCACTGGTTGCCCGGGGAGTCGACGCGGTGGTGGTGGACGAACTGCCGTCCGGTGCCAACACCTCCCGCGCCGCCGTGGTGAATGCCCGCAGTCTGGAATTGCTGGAAGACCTGGACGTTTCCCGGCGCCTGGTCAAGGCCGGGCTGACCGCGCCGCGATTCACCATGCGGCAGGGCTCACGCGTCCTTGTCCGGGTCGACTTCAGCAAGCTGCCGACCGCCTACCCGTACAGCCTGATGATCTCCCAAGCCGACACCGAGCGGGCGCTGGAGGATCGGCTGAATGAATTGGGCAGCAAGGTGATTCGACCCAAAGCGGTGAGCCAGCTGAGCCAGGACGCAACCGGGGTCACCGTGTCCTTCGACGACGGCGACAGCGTCCGTGCGGGCTACGTCGTCGGCGCCGACGGGATGCACAGCACCATCCGCCGGCAAGCCGGAATCGGCTTCACCGGTGGGGAATTCGCCGAGTCCTTCGCGCTGGCCGATGTGCGGGTCGCCGGCGACGCTCCCGCCGACGAGGTCATCCTCTTCTACGGCAACGAGGGCCTGACCGTGCTGGCGCCGTTGCCCGGTGACGTCTACCGCATCGTGGCCCCGGCCGCCCAGGCGCCTTCGGTGCCCACGGTCGAGTTCGTGCAGGATTTGCTGGACAGCCGCGGCTTCGGTCCGGGACGCACGGTCGTCACCGAGTTGGTCTGGGGGTCTCGCTTCCGGATCCAGCACCGCGTCGCCGACACCTACCGGGCGGGCCGGCTGATCCTGGCAGGCGATGCCGCGCACGTGCACAGTCCCGCCGGCGGCCAGGGCATGAACCTGGGCATCAACGACGCCGTCACGCTGGCCGAGGCACTGGCCGAGGTTTCTGAGTCCGCCCTGGACGCATACAGCGCGACCCAGCGAGCGCGCGCACGACGGGTCCTGAAGCTGACCGGACGGTTGACGAAGGTCTCGACCATGCCGCGACCGCTGCGCCCGGTCCGCAATTCGGCCATGCGCGTTGCGGCACACGTTCCGGCGGCACGACGAAAGTTTGCGTGGCAACTGAGCGGCCTGGTCAACCGGTGAGCGTCATACCCCGACCTGCGGGATCACGCTGGGCCTCTGCTGCACCACATGCGAACCTCCGCCGCCGCCGACCATCCGCCCGGGCATGCCGCCGTTGGCACCCGCTCCCGCCGGCACCGGCATCATCGGCATCCCGGCGCCGGCCCCGGCTGCCACCTCGGCGTTAGCGATCGTCGCGGCACCGGCAAGGCTGGTGCCGGGCAACGCCGAAGCGGTCCGCGGGTCCGGCACCGACCCGACCCAACTCTGCGGCACCGACAACGCACCGACCGTGCGCGCCTGACCCAGGCCCGCCGCCGCGCCGAAACCGGTTCCACCCGTCGGCTTGATCGCCTCGGCCGCCGCGATGGCCGGCATTTCCGACGGCTCCGAGGCCCCGACCAGCGCGGCACTGCCCGGCGCCCCGGCACTACCCAGACTGGAAAGCGGTGTCAACGCTGTGCTGACCGCAGTGGATGCCAACTGAAAGCCCTGCGACACCGCGTCCAGTGGGATCGCTTGAGCAACCGTCACCGCCTGTGACGCAAACCCGGCGAGCTCGGCCGGCAGCGCCGCGAACGGCGTCAACGAGACAGCCACCGAAGCCGCGTCCGCGAGATAGCCCAGCATGGCGGCCACATCCTGGATCCACATCTCGATGTAGAGGAAGTCCGCGGCCGCAATCGCCGGAGTGTTCTGGCCCAGGAAGTTCGTCGCTATCAACGCCAACTGGTGATTCCGGTTGGCCGTCACCTCAGCGGGATGGACGGTGGCGGTCCGAGCGGCCTCAAATGCCGTCGCCGCCGCGCGGGCCTGCACGGCCGCGACCTCGGCGATGGCCGACGAGGCGCTCAACCACGCGACGAAACCCGCCGCGATGCCGACCATCGCATTGGCCGCGGGACCCGCCCACGACCCGCTGACCAGATCCGATATCACCGAGTCGAAGGACGAAGCCGAAAACTGCAGCTCTGACGTCAGCCCATCCCAGGCGGCGGCCGCCGAGAACAACGGTCCGGAACCGGGCCCGGTGTACATGCGCGCCGAGTTCACTTCCGGAGCCAGCATTTCGAAACCGATCACCTTGACACACCTCCTTCATCAACCGCCCAAAACATACATTTGTGTATACGATACGTCAATACATTTTATGTTATGATGCATCCGATACTCTTATGGATCACAGAGAGGGCGGAGCGGCAAATGACGTCAGCGAGCACCGCAAAGGCGACGCGCGTCACCAAGCGCCGCGCCGAAACCCGCGGACGACTGATCGATGCGGCGATCGAAGTCTTCGCCGAGAAGGGCTATGGGCAGGTCACCATCAAGGATGTGTGCACCGCTGCCGGCTACACGCGGGGTGCGTTCTACTCGCAGTTCGAAAGCCTCGAAGAGCTGCTTTTCGTCATCTACCACCAATGGACGGCCCAGATCGCCGAGCAGGTGCGTGGCGCCGTCGACGCCGGCGATCCGGTCAACGACCTGCCCGGGATCATCGCGCGCATCGTGGAGACGCTGCTGCTCGAGCGCGAGTGGCTGTTGATCAAGGTAGATCTGCTGGCGGTGGCCGCGCGCAATCCGGAGCTGGCCCAGCGCTGGTCCGTCCACCGTCGCAAACTGCGCAGGACCATCGAGGAGCTGCTCATAGCCCGGGGCATCAGGTCGCATGAGTCAATCGGCAGCGTAGGAGAGACGGCCCAAGCCGTAATCGCCCTTTATGACGGTCTGGCCACCCAGCTGATCCTGGAAAACGACGACGGCGCCGCGCGCGCCCGGCTCATACAGCTGCTCAACGTGGTACTCACCCCGGGCGGAACCGCTCCCTGACCACCCGGAGAACTCACGTCGACGACATTCGGCCCCCGATGTGGCCCTCCACGTATCCGATGTGGCAATGTATCGGCTACATAAATAACCAGGGGGTGCACACATGGCAACTGCGACCACCACTGCGAAGCCACCGCGAGTCACCAAACGCCGCGCCGAGACCCGCGCCCGCCTCATCGAGGCGGCGTTCCGCGTCTTCGCCGAAAAGGGCTATGGCCACGTGACCATCGAGGACGTGTGCGAGGCCGCCGGCTATACCCGGGGCGCGTTCTATTCGCAGTTCGAGAGCCTGGAGGAGTTGTTCTTCCTCTTGTACGACGAGTGGGCCGGCCGCACCGCGGAGCAGGTCCGCGCCGCGATGGAGGGTGCCGACGCGGTGGTCGACCTGCCCGGAGTCGTCAACCGGATCGTCGACACGCTGCTTCTCGAACGTGACTGGCTGCTGATCAAGTTCGACTTCCTGCTGTACGCGGCGCGCAACCCCGAGCTCGCCCACCGCTGGGAGGTCCATCGCGCGCAGCTGCGCAAAGTGATCGAGGAACGGCTGATCGCCAGCGGCATCGGGTTCCACAAGGCGATCGACAGTGTGACCGACACGGCCCGCGCCATCATCGCCGCCTACGACGGGGTCAGCATTCAGCTACTGCTCGACAGCGACCAGACGGCGGCGCGCGCTTGGCTCACCCAGCTGATGAACGTTGTGTTGACTCGCGATTGACCCCTTTCGATGCGTCCATGCATATGATACATTTGTGTATCTAGTTCAGGTGTCGTGGTGCACGGAAGGGCTGTTTCATGGACGCTGATGTCATCGTTGTGGGTGCGGGGCTGGCCGGGCTGGTCGCCACCCACGAACTGACCCGCCGCGGCAAGAAGGTCGCAGTGGTCGATCAGGAGAACGAGGCCAATCTGGGCGGTCAGGCCTTCTGGTCGTTCGGCGGCCTCTTCCTGGTCGACACCCCCGAGCAGCGGGTGCTGGGGATCAAAGACTCCCTCGAGCTGGCCTGGAACGACTGGTCCGGCAGTGCGGCGTTCGATCGCCCTGACGACGAAGACGTGTGGGCGGCCAAGTGGGCCCGTTCCTACGTGGAGTTCGCCGCGGGCGAGAAGCGGTCCTACCTGACCGACCTGGGTATCAGGTTCATGCCCACGGTGGGGTGGGCCGAGCGGGGTGACCTGCGTGCCGACGGACACGGCAACTCGGTACCGCGCTTCCACGTCGCGTGGGGGACGGGCACCGGAGTCGTTGAGCCCTTTGTGAATTCGGCCCTGGATGCCGCACAGGACAATCAGGTGACGTTCTACCACCGTCACCGTGTGGACGAATTGGTGTTCACCGACGGCGCGGTCACCGGCATCAAGGGCACGGTGCTGGCCCCCGATGATGCGGTGCGCGGCGCCCCGTCCAACCGAGACGCGGTCGGCGAGTTCGAGTTGTCGGCGCAGGCGGTGATCATCACCACCGGCGGGATCGGCGGCAACCACGAGATGGTGCGGCGGTACTGGCCCGAGCGGATGGGCACCCCACCGTCGTCGATGATCACCGGCGTTCCGGAATACGTCGATGGGCGCATGCTGGACATCGCCCATGACAGCGGGGTCCGCCTGGTCAACCGCGACCGGATGTGGCATTACACCGAGGGCGTCAAGAACTGGGACCCGATCTGGCCCAAGCACGCCATCCGCATCATTCCGGGCCCATCGTCGATGTGGTTCGACGCGCTGGGCCGACGACTGCCGGCGCCATTCCTGCCCGGCTACGACACCCTGGGCACGCTGAAGTATCTACGCACCAATCCCGAGATCGCGAACTACGACCACTCTTGGTACGTGCTGACCCAGAAGATCATCAAGAAGGAATTCGCCTTGTCGGGTTCGGAACAGAACCCCGACATCACCGGCAAGAGCCTGATGAAAGTGCTGCAGCAGCGCATCTTCAACAAAGACGCGACGGGTCCGGTCGAGGCGTTCAAGGCGCACGGAGCCGACTTCGTGATCGCGGACAATCTCGAAGATCTCGTCGCAAGAATGAATGCTCTGACCGATGAACCGCTGCTGGATCCAGCCGGAATCCGCGCCCAGATCGAGTCCCGCGATCTGCAGATCGCCAACCCGTTCTGCAAGGACGTGCAGGTGCAGGGCATCCGCAACGCCCGGCGCGCACTGGGCGATCGATTGGGCCGGGTCGCCGCGCCGCACCGCATCCTGGACCCCAAGGCCGGACCGCTGATCGCGGCCAAGCTGCACATCCTGACGCGAAAGACGTTGGGCGGCATCCAGACTGATTTGTCCTCCCGCGCCATGGGCAAGGACGGTCAACCCATCCCCGGCCTGTACGCGGCGGGAGAGGTCGCCGGGTTCGGCGGCGGAGGCGTGCACGGATACAACGCGCTGGAGGGGACGTTCCTGGGCGGTTGCATCTTCTCCGGTCGGGCCGCCGGCCGCGGTGCCGCCGACGACCTCTGATCCCCGCGAGTCCTCCCCGCGAGTCCTCCCCGCGAGTGCTCCCCGCGAGCAGACACAAAATCGCACCTTAACCGGGATTTCTGTGCGAGTTTGTGTCTGCTCGCCGGTCGAAGGAGCGCCTCCCACCGCCGTCGCGCTCAATCAGGCAAGATAGGCGCATGGACACTGGTGTGAACTCACCTCGGGTCTTGGTGGTCGACGACGACTCCGATGTGCTCGCCTCGCTGGAACGTGGTTTGCGGCTGTCCGGATTCGAAGTGTCCACCGCGGTCGACGGCGCGGAGGCTTTGCGCAGCGCCACCGAGACGCGGCCGGACGCGATCGTGCTCGACATCAACATGCCCGTGCTCGACGGCGTCAGCGTGGTCACGGCACTGAGAGCCATGGACAACGACGTGCCGGTGTGCGTGCTGAGTGCGCGCAGCTCCGTCGACGACCGGGTCGCGGGGCTGGAGGCCGGTGCCGACGACTACCTCGTCAAGCCGTTCGTGCTGGCCGAGCTGGTGGCGCGAGTGCGCGCCCTGCTGCGCCGGCGCGGCGCCACGGCCACCTCGTCCTCGGAGACCATCACGGTGGGTCCGCTGGAAGTGGACATCCCCGGTCGACGCGCCCGCGTCAACGGCGTCGACGTGGACCTCACCAAGCGGGAGTTCGACCTGCTCGCCGTGCTCGCCGAGCACAAGACGGCGGTGTTGTCCCGCGCGCAACTGCTCGAGTTGGTGTGGGGCTACGACTTCGCGGCCGACACCAACGTCGTCGACGTCTTCATCGGATACCTGCGGCGCAAGCTGGAAGCCAATGGCGGCCCGCGGCTTCTGCACACCGTCCGGGGAGTCGGTTTCGTGCTCAGGATGCAATGAGCGCGGTGGGTGCCCGATGGTGGCAGTGAACATCCTGTCGCGGATCTTCGCCCGCACACCGTCGCTTCGGACTCGGGTGGTGGTCGCCACGGTCATCGGCGCCGCCATTCCGGTGCTGATCGTCGGCGCCGTGGTCTGGGTGGGCATCACCAAGGACCGCAAGGAACGGCTGGACCGCAGGCTGGACGAAGCCGCCGGGTTCGCGATCCCGTTCGTCCCC
Source organism: Mycobacterium sp. Z3061 (assembly GCF_031583025.1). NCBI lineage: Bacteria > Bacillati > Actinomycetota > Actinomycetes > Mycobacteriales > Mycobacteriaceae > Mycobacterium > Mycobacterium pumcae. The sequence continues at coordinate 5,766,638 of NZ_CP134062.1, forward strand.
CGCGGCCTGGATGAGATACCGCGATCCCCCAACGACCAGGACGCGCTGATCACCGTGCGCCGCGGCAACGTGATCAAGTCGAACACCGACATCAACCTGCCCAAGCTGCAGGCCGACTACGCCGACACGTTCATCCACGGCGTGCGCTACCGGGTGCGCACGGTCGAGATCCCGGGTCCGGAGCCCACCTCGGTCGCCGTCGCCGCGACGTATGACGCCACCTACGCCGAAACCAACAACTTGCACCGCCGGGTACTGCTGATCTGTACCCTGGCCATCGGCGCCGCGGCCGTATTCGCTTGGCTGCTGGCCGCTTTCGCCGTACGGCCGTTCAAACAGCTCGCCGAACAGACCCGCTCGATCGACGCGGGTGACGAGGACCCGCGGGTCGAAGTGCACGGCGCCAGTGAAGCCGTGGAGATCGCCGAAGCCATGCGAGGCATGTTGCAACGCATCTGGAACGAGCAGAACCGGACACAAGAGGCGCTGGCCTCAGCCCGCGACTTCGCGGCCGTGTCCTCTCACGAACTGCGGACCCCGCTGACCGCGATGCGCACCAACCTCGAGGTGCTGGCCACCCTTGATCTGCCCGACGATCAACGCAAAGAAGTGCTCAGCGACGTGATCCGCACCCAGTCGCGGATCGAGGCCACGCTCAGTGCACTCGAGCGGTTGGCGCAGGGCGAACTGTCCACCTCCGACGACCACGTGCCCGTCGACATCACCGATCTGCTCGACCGCGCCGCCCACGACGCCACCCGCATCTACCCCGATCTCGATGTGTCGCTGGTGCCCTCGCCGACGTGCATCATCGTCGGGATGCCGGCCGGGTTGCGCCTAGCCGTCGACAATGCCATCGCCAACGCCGTCAAGCACGGTGGCGCCACCCACGTCCAGTTGTCCGCGGTCAGCTCACGGGCCGGAGTCGAGATCGCCATTGACGATAACGGCAGCGGGGTGCCGGAGCAGGAGCGACAAGTGGTGTTCGAGCGGTTCTCCCGGGGCTCGACAGCGTCGCATTCGGGGTCGGGCCTCGGGCTGGCTCTGGTCGCGCAACAGGCACACCTGCACGGCGGAACGGCGTCGCTGGAAGGCAGCCCGCTGGGTGGAGCGCGCCTGGTGCTGCGCCTTCCCGGACCGAGCTAGTTCTTACGAGTGCTGTTGCGCCAGGGCGTGAAGAACGCCCGCGCGGCGAACTCCTCGTCCTGGAACCAGACTTGGGCCTCCGTGTCCTCGTAACACTCATCCTCTGGCCCGTAGAACAGCCGGGAATCCATGCGTCCCTTGATCGTCCACCCCTCCGGGCCGCTGCCGTCGAGGTTGGCGCGCATGGACCCCGGGCCGTAGGGCGCGTAAGGCATCAGTGGCAGAACGATGGTCTCGGCATCGCTGCTTACTGGAATCTTCTCCGTCGCAGCATCTTTCGGAATGGGCCTGCGTCTGGGCGGCGCGCCTTTCGGCCTCGCCTTCTTGGCGGCGGCTTTCTTGGCCGGCCTCTTGCGTGCCACCGGAATCTGTTCCGTCGCATGGTCTTTGACGACGGGAATCCGTTCGGTCGCCGCATCGCCGGAGACGGGCCTGCGCTTTCGCGGCGGCGCCTTGGAGACGGCCTTCTTCTTCGCCGGTCCGGCTTTGGGTTTGGGTTTGGGCGTGGCGGCCGGCAGCTTGTTGGTGGGCGCCTCGGTGGCCGGGGCTTTCATCACCGGTTCGGGTTTGGGACGCGGTTTCGGTTCGGCAAGGGCCCAGGCCGGCATCTGAAGTCTGGCGGGCCGGGCCATCAGCGTGAACGTCAACACCATGCCGAGCCCGAACGACACGGCGGCCAACCACCAGTGCACCTGGGCGATCACCGCTTCACTCCGATGCCGGGCCATTGCGACGGCGGGCCCGGCCACTGTGGCTGCGGCAGTTCGGTCTCGGGCTCGGCCGCTTCGGGCTCCTCGCGCTCGACCGTCCCGGGGCCTGGCCACTGCGACACGGTCCCCGGCCACGGAGTTTGCGGCATCTCGGACTCAGGTTCTGACGACTCGGCGACCCCGGGCTCCGGTTCAGGTTCAGGTTCGGGTTCGGGCTCTTCGGCGACCTCTCCAACCGGCTCCGCATCCTCCGACTCAACCGTCTGCGGGCCGGGCCACTGAGACGCGGGGCCCGGCCACTGCGGCTGCACCAGCGCCGGCTCGGGTTCAGACGACTCGGCAACCTCGGGTTCGGGTTCGGCTTCGGGTTCGGGGGCTGCGGCGGCCGGCTCGACAATCTCCGGCTCGACAATCTCCGGCTCGACAATCTGGGGACCGGGCCACTTCGGCTGCGACAGCTCAGAGTCCGGCGCCTCGGCGACCCCGGGCGCTGGTTCGGCCTCGAACTCTGGCTCTGGCTCTGGCTCTGGCTCTGCTTCGGGAACTTCGGCGACCGGCTCGACGATCTCCGGCTCGACAATCTGCGGACCGGGCCATTGCGGCTGCGACAACCCAGATTCCGACGGCTCGGCCGCCTTCGGCTCGGGTCCTGGTTCGGCGACCGGGTCCGCAATCGCCGGCTCGGCTGTCTCGGGTTCCGACGACTCTGCGACCGCGGCCTCGACGTCACCGGGTTCGGGCTCGGGGTCGGGTTCGGGTTCTTCGAAAACCTCGGCGATCGGGTCTGCAATCTCCGGCTCAACCGATTGCAGATCGAGCTGCGTCTGCGTCTGCGCCGGCTCAGGCTCAGGCACATCGGCCACCTCGGGCTCTGCCTCCACTGCCTCGGCTTCGAGTTCTGGCTCGGCTACTTCGGTAACCGGCTCCTCGACCGCCGGGTCGGTGGGTGCACCCTCCACCACCTCGGCAACCTCGGACTCCGCTGCCACGGACTCCTCGTGCTCGGGCTCGGGTGCGGGCGCGGGCTCCCCTGCAACCTCGGCCGCCGGCTGAACCGACTCCGGCCACAGCAGCTGCTCGAACGTCTCAGACTCCTCGGCCGGCGCCGCCTGAGGCTCGGGCCACACCGGCTGCGGCACTTCGCTCGCCGCAGGAAGCGGTTCTGAAACAGGCTCGGGCTCAACCTCTTCCGGCTTTCGTGCCGATTTGTCGGACTTGATCAGCAGAGAGGCGATCCCGTAGGCGACAGCCGACCCGGCCACAAAAGCAGCCAGGTAGACCAACCACTGGATCAGAAACCCCATGCTTGATTCTCCCCTAGCCGACCACAAGCTCGGCGCGACGGTTCTTCGCACGACCTTCGGCCGTGTCATTACTGGCTATCGGGTTGGCCGAACCCAGACCTTTGGCGGTGACGCGATCCCGGGTGACGCCGTTGGCAATGAGGAACTCGGCCACCAGGTTGGCCCGCTGCACGCTCAACGGAATGTTGATCCCCTCGGCGCTGGCGTTATCGGTGTATCCGTTGACCGTGATGCGCGCGGTCGGGCAGGCCTTGAGCTGGTCGGCCACCCGGATCAGGATCTGCGTGTCATCCGGAGTCAGGCTCACCCCGTCGGTGCCGAAGCCCAGTGGACCGCCGGTCATCTTGTCGAGGACCGCCTGGAGGTTGCCACACGCGCCGGGTCCGGGAGGGGGGACGGGGGCACCTGCCTGCGGCACATTGGGAGTGATCTGACTCCTGGCCACGATCGTGTTGGCGACGTTCACGCCCGGCCAGGCGCTGACCACCGCGCGCTCGACGGCGTCCTTCTGATCCGGCGATGCGGTGCCGCCCAGCGTCACGGTGTCTTTCTCGACCTTCAGCGTGAAATCAGGGATCGGCGCGCCGGCGGTGAAAACCGGCTCTGCGAGCGCGAAGTCGAGGGTGCGCACAAGCGGGTCGATATGAATCTGGTCGACGACACTGACACCGGGAGGCGTAAGAGCTTTGAGGGATTTCATCAGCGCAGCCTTTGCGGCGTCGTCGGGGACGTCGCCGATCAGCGTGACGCTGTTTCCGCTGCGGCTGATTGAGAGCAACGACAGCGACAAGCTCGGAGCGTTGCCGGCGTTCGTCGCACCGGCCGGCGCGGCCGTGAGCGTGGGCAGGTCGCCGGTCGGCCCGTTGACGCCCATCGGCCGCTCGTATGCGCCGTATCCGATCGTCGCCAGCAGAAACGGAATCGCCGCGAGCCCGATCAACCAGGCGCGGCCGAGCCGCTGACGGTGGTATCTCGGGGTGGGCTGAGCCTGGTCGATTTGACGGGCGGGCGCGAGCGCTTCGTCCACCCCCACATCTGGACCCACCGTCGCTCCTCACTCAAACCGCCGTTGTTCGCGCTTTCAGGCGATATGAGCCTACCGAGTCCACATACGATACCGAGGGAACGTGGGGCAGACTGGTGCAATGGCCAACGGAAACAAACCGACGGACAGCGACGCCCTGGCACACATCCGCGAGCTGGTCGCCCAGGAGAAGGCCCTGCGTGAGCAGGTGCAGCACGGCCAGATCTCGACCGACGAGGAACAGGAGCGGTTGCGCCGCCTGGAGGTCGAGCTTGATCAGTGCTGGGACCTACTCCGGCAGCGTCGGGCGTTGCGCGAAACCGGTGGTGACCCGCGCGAAGCCGCGGTGCGACCGGCTGATGAGGTCGAAGGCTACATCGGATAGCCCGTTTCAATGGCTGACGCCGATTTCGATGCAGTCATCATTGGCGGCGGCCATAACGGCCTGGTCGCGGCCGCCTATCTGGCACGGGCGGGCCTTCGGGTGCGACTGCTCGAGCGATTGCCGCAGATCGGCGGCGCCACCATATCTGCCCGGCTCTTCGACGGTGTCGACGTCCGACTGTCGCGCTACTCGTACCTGGTGAGCCTGTTGCCGACGCGCATTCTCGAAGACCTCGGTGCGCGAGTGCGACTGGCCAGACGACCCTACTCGTCATACACGCCCGACCCGGGAACGTCGGGACGCACCGGCCTGCTGGTCGGGCAGAACGGCAGCTTCGCCGCGATCGGAGCGGCCGACGACGAGCGCGGCTTCGCCGCTTTCTACCGGCGTTGCGGGCAGGTCACCGGGCGCCTCTGGCCTACCCTGCTCGAACCATTGCGCACCCGGAAGCAGGCTCGCCAACTCGTGCTCGATGGCGGCTCCTCTGATGGCATGGCCGCATGGCATGCCTTGGTCGAGGAGCCGATCGGTCATGCCATCACCGACGCCGTGACCAGCGACGTGGTTCGCGGTGTCATCGCGACCGACGCGCTGGTCGGCACCTTCGCCCGCCTGAACGACACGTCGCTGCTGCAGAACATCTGCTTCCTGTATCACGTGCTCGGCGGTGGCACCGGCGACTGGAATGTGCCGATCGGCGGCATGGGCGCGGTTTCTTCGTCCCTGGCCGCCGCGGCGACCCGTCATGGAGCCGAAATTACAACGGACGCTGACGTTTTCGCTCTGGATCCGGATGGTCAGGTGCGCTACCGCAGCGACGGGGACGAGCACCGGGTCCGTGGCCGTTTTGTGCTGGCGGGCGTCGGGCCGGCGGTGCTGGCCGGCCTGCTGGGCGAGTCGGCGCCACCGGTGGCGCCGGGTCCGCAGGTCAAGGTCAACATGGTGCTCAGCCGGTTGCCGCGCCTGCGTGATCAGAACGTGAGCCCCGAAAAGGCTTTCGGCGGCACGTTTCACGTCAACGAGACATGGTCGCAACTCGATGCCGGATACCTGCGGGCCGCCGCCGGTCAGCTGCCGGATCCGTTGCCGTGTGAGGCGTACTGCCATTCCCTGACCGATCGCAGTATCGTCTCGCCCCACCTGCCCGGCGTCCAGACGATGACGGTCTTCGGCTTCCAAGCCCCGGTCTCCGGATCTCCGGAGCCGGACCGGCTGCGCGAGCGACTGACCGATGCCGTGCTGGCGTCGTTGAATTCCGTTCTGGCCGAACCGATTCAGGACGTGCTGCTGCCCGACGCGCATGGACGTCCCTGCCTGGAGACCACCACGACGCTGGATCTACAGGACCGGTTGGGAATGACCGCGGGCAATATCTTCCACGGCGCGCTGTCGTGGCCGTTTGCTGAGGACGACGATCCGCTGGACACGCCGGCGCGCCGGTGGGGCGTGGCCACCGCGCACGACCGGATCATGCTGTGCGGGTCCGGTGCCCGCCGCGGCGGGGCGGTCTCGGGTATCGGCGGGCACAACGCCGCCATGGCGGTGCTGGCCTCGCTTTAGCTGCGCGAGCAGACGCAAAATCGCCCTGAGAGCGCACGCTCCAGGGCGATTTTGCGTCTGCTCGCGCTACTAACTAACTAGCGGCCGTCGATACCGGCGTAGTCGCGCTCGGTGTAGCCGGTGTAGATCTGGCGCGGACGCCCGATCTTGCTGTCGCCCTCGTCGTGCATCTCGCGCCAGTGCGCGATCCAGCCCGGGAGCCGGCCCAACGCGAACAACACGGTGAACATCCGGACCGGGAAGCCCAGCGCCCGATAGATCAGGCCGGTGTAGAAGTCGACGTTCGGGTAGAGCTTGCGCTCGATGAAGTAGTCGTCGGTGAGCGCCGCCTCTTCCAGCTGCTTGGCGATGTCCAGCAGCGGGTCGCCGCCGAGCTTGGCCAAGATCTTGTCCGCCTGCTCTTTGACGATCCGGGCCCGCGGGTCGTAGTTCTTGTAGACGCGGTGACCGAAGCCCATGAGCTTGACGCCGGCCTCGCGGTTCTTGACCTTGCGGACGAACTCGCCCACGTCGTCACCGCTCTCACGGATCTGTTCGAGCATCTCGAGCACGGCCTGGTTCGCGCCGCCGTGCAGCGGACCCCACAGCGCGTTGATCCCGCCGGAGATCGACGTGAACAGGTTGGCCTGGGAGGACCCCACCAACCGCACGGTCGACGTCGAACAGTTCTGCTCGTGGTCGGCGTGCAGGATCAGCAGCATGTCCAGGGCCCGAACCACCTCGGGGTCGGCCTGGTAAGGCTCAGCGGGCAGGCCGAACGTCATGCGCAGGAAGTTCTCCACCAGGGTCAGTGAGTTGTCCGGGTAGAGGAACGGCTGGCCGACCGACTTCTTGTAGGCGTAGGCGGCGATGGTGGGCAGCTTGGCCAGCAGCCGGATGGTGGACAACTCGACCTGGGTGTTGTCGGTGGGGTCCAGCGAATCCGGGTAGTAGGCCGACAGCGCGTTGACCGTGCTGGACAACACCGGCATCGGGTGGGCGTTACGCGGGAATCCGTCGAAGAACCGCTTGAGGTCCTCGTGCAGCATGGTGTGCAGCTGGATGCGCTGGGTGAATTCGGCCAGCTGATCGGTGGTGGGCAGCTCGCCGTAGATCAGCAGGTAGGAGACCTCGATGAACGTGGACTTCTCGGCCAGCTGATCGATCGGATATCCGCGGTAGCGCAGGATGCCGGCGTCGCCGTCGATGTAAGTGATGGCGCTCTTGCAGGAGGCCGTATTGACGAAGCCGTTGTCGAAGGTGGTGTGCCCGGTCTTCGACAGCAGCGGACCCAGCGCAATGCCGTCGGCACCTTCTGTTGCGTGGACGACCTTCAGGTCGATCTCGCCCCCCGGGTACTTCAGAGTTGCGGTGTCGTCGGTGTCGCCCACGAGAACCCCTTTGCGCTCAGGCTTGATATGGCTACCCGCCCCAGGACCGTCATCGGTGCACTAGGTGCGTATAGGTGAAGGTAGTCGTTATCTCGACGGCGTGCCTTCTCGGGGTCGGATCTGCACGCCGGCCGCCCGGCGGAGAACCTGAAACTCCGCGCAACGTGCTGGTTAGCGCCCTATCCTTGGGCGGTGACCACGTGCGGGTCGTGCGGCAATGAGCTGCGTGAGCACGCCAAGTTCTGCGACCAGTGCGGCGCTCCCAGGATCTTTGCGGCCGATACCGCAAAGTACAAGCAGGTGACGGTGCTGTTCGCCGACGTGGTGCGCTCCATGGACATCGCGGCGGCGTTGGACATCGAGCGGCTGCGCGAGGTGATGACCGAGCTGGTGCAGCGCTCCGCGGCGGTGGTGCAGCGCTACGGCGGGACCGTCGAGTACACCGGCGACGGGGTGATGGCGCTGTTCGGCGCGCCAGTGGCTTTAGAGGACCACGCCTACCGCGGATGCCTGGCGGCGCTGGCCATCCAGGAGGACGCCGCCGGGCTGGCGGCCGAAGTCGCCCGCCGCGACGGCGTAAGGCTGCAACTGCGGGTGGGCCTCAACTCCGGGCGGGTCATCGCAGGCGGGATCGCGTTGGGTTACGCCGCGACGGGAGAGACGGTCGGGCTGGCCCAACGCATGGAATCGGCCGCGCCGCCCGGCGGGGTGCTGCTCTCAGCGGCGACCGCACGGCTGGTCGAGCACATCGTCGTGCTGGACGAGCCCGAATGGGTGCCGATTAAGGGGGCCGACCAACCGGTGCTCGCCCGCCGGCTGCTGGCGGTCCGCCGGCCAGACGGTGTGGTGCCGCGCGCTGAGGCGAGCCTGGTGGGCCGGCGCTGGGAGATGGCGGCGCTGGACGCCGTAGTCGACCGCGCGATCGGCGGCCGCGGCGGCGTCGTGACGGTGGTGGGACCGCCAGGCATCGGCAAGAGCCGGGTGGCTCGCGAGATCGCGGCGCGGGCCGCCTCACGCCGCGTAGAGGTGTACTGGACGTTCTGCGAATCGCACGCCCGCGACGTTTCCTTCGGCGTCGTGGCCAGGTTGCTGCGCGCCGCCAGCGGCGTCACGGGCCTCGATGGACCCGCCGCCCGCAGGCAGGTCCGGGACACCGTGCCTCCCGATGCCAACCCGCAAGACCTACTGATGCTCGACGATCTGCTCGGCATCGCCGACCCGGACGTGCCGCTGCCCCAGATAGACCCGGAGGCCCGGCGGCGCCGGTTGACCTCACTGATCAACAGCACAACGCTGGCACGCACCGATCCGGCGCTGTTCGTCGTCGAGGACGCGCACTGGATCGACGCGGTCAGCGAGTCGATGCTTGCCGACTTCCTCACCGTCATCGCCGGTACCCCGTCCGTGGTGTTGATCACCTACCGCCCGGAGTACCAGGGAGCGCTGACGCGGGTGCTCGGAGCCCAGTCGATAGCGCTTGCGCCGCTGGCTGATTCAGATACCTCGGCACTCCTCAGTGAGCTGCTCGGTTCTCATCCCTCGGTCGGCGACCTGGCACCGATCATTGCCGAGCGCGCTGCGGGCAACCCGTTCTTCACCGAGGAGATGGTGCGGGAACTGGTGCAACGCGGGACGCTGACCGGCGAGCGCGGCAGCTACGTCTGTTCTGCGACAGTCGCCGAGCTGAGTGTGCCGGCCACGGTGCAGGCGGCAATCGCGGCACGCATCGACCGACTCGATTCGGCCGCGCGGCGGACGTTGAGCGCCGCATCGGTGATCGGTGCCCGTTTCGACGCCGATCTACTCGCGGCGTTGGGCTTCGAGCCGCAGGTCGAGGAACTGCTGCGTGCGGAACTGATCGACCAGGTGCGGCTGGCACCGAGCGCCGAGTACGCCTTCCGGCATCCGCTGATCCGCCAGGTGTCCTATGAATCGCAGTTGAAGGCCGACCGCGCCGAGTGGCACCGGCGACTGGCCACGGCCATCGAATCGAGTAGCCCGAAATCGGTCGATTCCGATGCCGCGCTCATCGCCGAACACCTGGAGGCCGCCGGTGACCTGCGTGCGGCTTATGGCTGGCAGATGCGCGCGGGAACGTGGTCGGCGACCCGCGACGTCAGCGCCGCGCGGGTCAGTTGGGAGCGGGCACGTCGGATCGCCGACGCGCTGCCCGACGACGACCCCGACCGGCTATCGATGCGTATCGCTCCCCGCACCATGTTGTGCGCGATCAGCTGGCAGGCGATGCAGCAAACCCGCGGCCTTTTCCAGGAGCTGCGGGAGTTGTGCACCGCGGCTGGAGACAAGGTCTCGCTGGCCATCGGGATGACCGGGCTGGAAACCGAGCTCATGTTCGCCGCGCGGACGCGCGAGGGGTCGCGGCTGGCATCCGAGCAGATGGCACTGCTTTCCTCGATCGACGATCCCGCGCCGACCGTAGGTTTGGCGTTCATAGCGTTCAACAACTGGTTCGATGCCGGCGAATTCGGCGAGATCCTGCGATGGTCGGACATCGTCATCGACCTGGCCGACGGCGACCCCGCCACGGGGGCTGAGTTCGGTTTCGGATCGCCGCTGGCGGCAGCGCTGGCCTGGCGAGGCGTTGCGGGCTGGTGGGTGGGCCGTCCTGGCTGGCGTCAGGACGTAGATGCCGCCTACCTGGCCGGGCAGCGTGATCCGACATCTCAGGCGATGATCGCCTGCTGGACTTACGGGCTGGCGATCAGCTACGGAGTGCTCCGGGCCGATGACGCCACGCTGGACAAGCTCGAACAGGCACTGCATACCGCCGAAGGATCGAGCAACGCGGCGCTCAGCATCGTCAAGTACGGACTGGCAGCTGCACTGCTGCGCCGAGACGCCGGCGCCGACCGCGAGCGCGGCCTGGAACTGATGCTGCAGGTCCGCGACATCTGGCTGAACGAACCCATTCCCTTCCTGGTTCCGGTCGCCGAGCTGTGGGTCGCCCGGGTCAGATCCCGACGCGGCGAGCAGGACGCCGCCATCCCGGTCATGCGCAATGCGGTCGACGAACTGTACCGAGCGGGTCGCCCCTTCTTCGGTGTTCTCGCCAGCGGCATGCTGGTGGAGACCCTGCTGGAGCGGGGCACCGAGGGCGACCTGGTCGAGGCGCAAGACGCCATAGAACGCTTGGCTCACCTTGGTGGACAACAGGATTGGGCGATGCGCGAGATCACGCTAGTGCGGCTGCGCGCTCTGATGGCCCGCACCCGCGGCGGCGACGACGTTTACCGGGATCTATCGGACCGTTATCGGGCCATGGCCGAAGCACTCGGATTCGAGGGACACGCCGCGTGGGCCGAGGCAATGATGAAGCACGCTGCCGATCGCCCGGCCCCGCACAAGTCAAGTACTTGACGCAATCTCCCCCAAGAACTTCTGGATCCCGGGGATCAGAACCGGACATGGGCTGCATTCGATGAAAGTCCGGTAACCGCGTTCGCACGACCACCGGACGGCTTCGTCGAACAAGCCGGCTTGTTGCAAGTTGGCGAACCAGTAATCCGCGTCGAGGATCGACGTGTCCAGTCCGGCGCCCGTGACCGAGGAGATGAACGGAACATCCGCGCATCGCGACCGCATTCCGCCAAGCGAGATGCGCAACCGTTGGCGAAGCGTGTCCACCTCGGCACCGTGGGTGTCCGGAACCGCCCCAATCGCGTTGCCGCACAGCGTCACCACTCGCGCGGCGTCTCGCAGCGACAAGGCACCGGCGACGTATGCCGCCGCGACTTCACCCAGGGCCAGGCCTATCACCGCATCCGGATGGATTCCCATCGCACGCCACTGCGCAGCAAGCGACACCGTGATAGCAAACAGCAACGATGGCGCGACGTCGGGGCGATCCGGCCTGGGACATCCGGCGCCGCGCTGCACCGTTCCGAGCAGCGACCAATCGACGAACTCGGCGAAAGCGTCTTCGCAGAGCCGCAACTGCGCCCGGAACGCATGCGCGCATTCGACGGCCGCGAGCGCACCGCCAGTCAGGCATGAGCTCTGTCCGGGGAACACGAACACCGTCCCACCGGTCGCGATGGCCTTCGCGACAAGATCTTCGGCACGAACGCCCCTACGGGCGGCGAAGCTCGCAGCGATCACAGGACTCGGCCGACGGGTCACTCGGCCATCATGTGAAGGTCAGCGTCGAACTCAAGCAGTATTCCGCTACTCAAATCGGCGATGCGACACCAGCGCGGCGAGTTCCTCGCGGGTGGTGGTGCCGGTTTTCGACATCGCCCGGTAGATGTGGCTTTCCACGGTGCGTACCGAAAGTGTCAGCCGGTCAGCGACCGCCCGGTTGGACAAACCCGCACCGATGAGCATGACGATCTCCCGCTCCCGATCGGTGAACGGCAGCGGTTCGCATGCCTGGCGACGCGCTGGAGTCGACACCCCGCCGCACTGCTCTGCCAAGGCATCCGCCCTGGCCGCACAGCCCAGGGCCGAGCCCCGTAACCCCTGGTTGCGGTACGCGACGGCGGCATGGGCGGCCGCGTCGATCGCGGCAATGTGGTCACCGACCTGTTCGAACTCGTCTGAGGCCGCGGCGAGCCCACCCGCGTCGCCCGAATTGAGAGCGGCCGAGAAGCGCGCCGCGATGCCGACCCGCGGTCCCTCGACGACCGCTTCGAGCTCATTCAACCTGGCTGCGCCCGAGCGGTCGCCAAACTGGGCGGCGGTCTGCAGACACAGCACTTCCGCCCCGAATTGCCCTTTCGCCGAGGCCTTTTGGGCCGTAGCCAACGCGATCGAGATCGCCTCGGAGACGGCGCCCTGGACCGCAGCCACCCACGCCCGCGCCAAACCGCGCTCGTAGTCCAGCGACCGGAAAGGGCGATGCTGTTTGTCCAACGCGGCGAGCTCGGCAGTCGCCTGCTCGACGGATCCGCTGACAGCCAGGGCAGTGACCCGGCAGATGTCGTAGCGGTATCCCCAGCCCAGCGCGTGCGTGGCGGTCAGTCCTACCACTGCACTTTCCAGCAACGGACCAGCGGATTGCATATTTCCCGCTCCGAGTGCGGCCCTACCCCTGATCGCGGCACCCAGCAATTGAGCAGCCCCGGGCATGTCGGCCGCCCGGCGGCTCACCCACTCGGCCACCTCAAGTGCCTCCGAAATTCGGCCCGCCAACAGCAGCGCGCTCACGTGCGAATCCGCGATGTTGAACGCCATCTGCGGTGCGTCGAAAGAGCGAGCCGCACTGGCATATCCGGCCTCCGCGAGAGCCGATGCTTCCCCGGCTCGTCCGGCGTCCGCGCTTATCGTGGCCAGGACCCAGGCGATCTCGGCGCCGACGACCGCGGGTAGCTCGGTCAGTACCAGACTCTTCGAGGCGCGCAGCGCACCATCCGGTTCGTCGGTCGCGAACCAGTAGACCGTGAGGAAGGCATCGATATAGCTACGCACCTGTGATGCTGCGGTCCGCGCCGCATCGTCGATGATCGCTTTCGCGTGCGCCGGGTCACCCAGCGCCCACAGCACGTTGCTGGCCCGCAGGAATGCAAGTCGGGCGCGCTCTACGTCGGTTAACAAGCTGACGTCGATACCGGCCAGCACCGCGTCGGCGTCGGCGCCCCGGCCCAACCAGGAAAGTGCATGCGCGCGAACAAAACTCGCTTCGGCACCCGCACCGGCACGGACCGCGGCGTCACCAAGTCGATCCGCCAGCGGCAAATCCGCCAACCAGACGGCGCCGTGCGCCGCGCTGACGAGGAGTTCCGGGTCGGGTGTGAGATCGGACTCCAGACTCAGGGTGGCGCGGCGCACCACGACCTGGATGTCGTCGCTGCCGTCGCACGCGGCGAGTTCAGCGGCTACGAGTCCGCGCAATCGCCTCAGCCGGGTCGACGGCGCGCGCCGTCGGCGCACCTCACCGTAAAGCGGGTGCGCCAAGCGCACCTGCACACCGCCGTCGGACGACTCGAGAGTGATAAGGGCACGCGTGTCGGCCTCCTCTATCGCCACCGGGTCAGCGATGCGCCTCAGGTGCGACAGCTCGACTGGCTCCCCGACAGCGACCACGTCAACCACGTCGCTGACCGGCGCCGGCAGGGCCCCGATACGGGCTTCGATCAACTCGACCAGTCCGGGCGGCATGACGGGATCGCCCAGCCAGCGCCAGTAGCCGTCCCGGCGGACGATTCGCCGATCTGCGACCTCCTGCTCGACGATATTGCGCAGATACAACAGGTTGCCGCGGGTGAGCCGCCAAAGTCGCTGAGTGGCAATCGGATCCACGGGCCCGCTCAGAGTGGCTGAGAGCAGCGAACCGGTTTCCTCGAGCGACAACGGCTGCAGGTCGATTCGTTCGAATTGGCCGATCCCCCAGATCTCCTGCACCGCAGCTGGAATGGGGTCACCTCCGCGAACGGTGAGCAACACCTTCGCGGCTCCCCGCTGCACAACCTGGTGAAGCACGAAAATCGAGAGCTCGTCCAGCAATTGGACGTCGTCGACGGCCAGTACCACGGGAACACCAGGCGGCGCGGCCGTCAGGGCTTCCATCACGGCGCGGGGTAACTGCACGACGTCGTTGACTCCCGGCTGCGCCCACTCGGTAAAGGCGCCCAGCGGAATCGCCCGGGCCGCCGAGGTGCCGACGGCCCATCGGCCCTCGCAACCCCTGGAAACGGCTGCAGACAGCGCTTCACGAGCGATCCGACTCTTACCGACCCCCGCTGGACCGCAGACGACGACGCCGGGGGTGTCCGAGGCCGCAAGGGCAGCTTTGATGATCCGCAGCTGCTCCAAGCGGCCCACCAGCGGCCACGACAAGCGCACGTCCGTAGCGTACGGGTAAGCACCGCGAATTCACCGGCTTATCGGGCCAACACCGGGCTTGGGTGAGTTCAGCATCCGGTCCTGATGCCACACCCATTTAAGTACCCGACTACCTAATCCCCAGCCGCCAGTTCACGTGAGGCTTGGCTGAACGCCCCGGCCGGTCCGGTGCGCCACGATGAGTAGTTGGGGGACAGACATGTCGTACGTGACGGCAGCACCGGAGCTGATAACCGCGGCCGCAACGGATTTGGCCGCTATCGAGTCGACGCTCACCGCGGCCAACACAGCCGTGACGGCCCAGACTACGGCCGTCCTCGCCGCGGGAGCCGATGAGGTGTCGGCAGCCGTCGCCGCCTTGTTCTCCAACCACGGCCGGCAGTACCAGGCGCTGAGCGCCCAGGCGACGCGGTTCCACGATCAGTTCGTGCGCATCCTGGCAACCGGCGCCACCTCGTACGCCAGCGCGGAGGCCGCCGCCGCCCGGCCCCTGCAGAGCCTGCTCGACCTCGTCAACGCGCCTTTCGTGACCCTGACCGGGCGTCCGCTGATCGCTAGCGGCGCCGACGTCACCGCGCGGCCCGGACCCGCTGCAAGTGTGCAGGAGCTGCTGGCCAACCTGGGCCTGGGCAACAAGGGGACCGCCAACGTCGGCAACGGCAACACTGGCAACGGCAACTTCGGCAGCGGCAACACCGGTGATTCGAACTTCGGCGGCGGCAACGCCGGCAACGCCAACATCGGCAGCGGCAACACCGGCAGCCGAAACTTCGGCTCCGGAAACATCGGAGACGGCAACTTCGGCTTCGGGAACGTCGGCACCAACCTTTACGGCCCGGGCGCTAATAACGTGGGGCTGGGCAATACCGGTAACGACAACATCGGCCTGGGAAACAGCGGCAACGGAAACCGGGGCGGCGGAAACACCGGCAATTTCAACAGCGGTGCCGGCAACACCGGCAACAACAACACCGGATTCGGCAATACCGGAAACAACAACATCGGGATCGGCCTCACCGGCAATAATCAGGTGGGCATCAACCTGGCGGGACTGCTGAACTCAGGCAGCGGCAACATCGGATTCGGAAACTCCGGTACCAATAACATCGGGCTCTTCAACTCCGGCAGCGGCAACATCGGGCTTTTCAACGCGGGCACTAACCTCGGACAACTGCCGGGCATCCACAACAACATCGGCATCGGAAATTCAGGCGCCGGCGGTTTCGGCCTCGGCAACACCGGGGCCCTGAACACCGGTATCGGGAACGCCGGCGTCGTCAACACCGGCTTCGGGAACTCCGGCAACTACAACACCGGTATCGGAAACGCCGGCACCGTCAACAGCGGCTTCTGGAACGCCGGTGACTACAACACGGGTAACGGGAATCCGGGCGACACGAACACCGGTCTGGGGAATTCGGGTAACGCCAACACTGGCATCGGATCCACCTTCGACACCGGTCTTTCCAGCTCGGGCTTCAACAACACGGGAACCAATGTGTCGGGCTTCAACAACACCGGCTCACAGATGTCGGGCCTGCTCAATACCGCCAAAGGCGGCGGCATCGTGAATCACGGAATTTCGGGCATCTCGAATTTGGCCACCGGCGGGTCAGACATCAACGGCCGGATGTCGGGCTTCTTCAACACCGCCGTCACCGCGGCGATCGGGGGCCAACCGATCGGCAAGGTGAGCGGCTACGACTCGGGCTTATTCAACTTCGGCACGGGCATCGCGGGCTTGTTCAGCCTCGGTCGCCTGTGAGCTCGGGAAATTCCGGAGAACTCCTGATACGTCGCGGCCAGGTACCCGACGTTCGCGCCGACATTCTTCCCGTCGCTGCCGCCGTCGTCAGAACCTCCGGTGCACACGCACGGTGCTCACGATTGAGAGCACGTTTTGCACATTGATTTAGGTAGTTGACTACTCAAGCCCACTTCGTCGGCGCGGATGAATCTGTATTCGACAACCGGTCCCAAACCCGGGGTAACCGGGAAGAGCAGCACCGCAGTGCATGTCAAACCACGCGTCAGGAGTTGGGCAGTTATGTCATTCTTCATTGCGACACCCGAGTTGATAGCCACGGCGGCAACGGATTTGGCCGCCATCGAATCGGCGCTCAGTGCAGCCAACGCCGCCGCGGCCGCGCACACCACGGCCGTGCTGGCCGCTGGCGCCGATCAGGTGTCGTCAGTCGTCGCCGCTTTCTTCTCGACCCATGGCGAGCAATATCGAACGCTCAGCGCCCAGACAGAGCAATTCCACAACCACTTCGCACGACTTCTGGCCGCTAGCGCCGGCACGTACGCCAGCGCCGAGACCGCCACTGCCGCCGGACTCGGCCAGGCCGCGGCACCGACCGCAGCCACCCAACCCGGGCCTGCGGCAAGCCTTCAGGAAACGCTGGCAAACCTGGGCCTGGGCAACAAGGGCGCGGCCAACGTCGGCAGCGGAAACACCGGCAGCAGCAACCTCGGCAACGGGAATTTCGGCAACCAGAACATCGGGAGCGGCAACGCCGGTAACACCAACGTGGGCATTGGGAACACTGGCAATGGAAATGTCGGCGCCGGGAACCGAGGTGACGGCAACGTCGGCTTCGGCAACGGCAACTCGATCGCGGGTAACCCCGGCAAGAACAACGTCGGGATGGGTAACGGCGGCAGCGACAATATCGGCTTCGGCAACAGCGGCGACGGGAACCGCGGCGCAGGAAACACCGGAAATCACAATACCGGCGCCGGAAACAACGGTAATTTCAACATCGGCTTCGGCAATACCGGCAACAACAACTTTGGAATTGGACTCACCGGCAACCAACAGTTTGGCATCAACCTGGCCGGTTTGCTGAATTCGGGCAGCGGCAACATCGGATTTGGCAACTCAGGCACCAACAACATCGGCTTTTTCAACTCCGGCGACCACAACGTCGGAATCTTCAACTCGGGCACCAACGTCGTAATCCCGGGCGCCCCGAATAACTTCGGAATCGGTAATTCCGGCGTCGGTAACTTCGGACTAGGCAACACCGGCGCCCTCAACACCGGTATCGGAAATGCGGGCGGCGTCGAGACCGGCTTCGGCAACTCAGGCGTGTTCGACACCGGGATCGGGAACGCCGGGATGACCAACACGGGATTCTGCAACTCGGGCGTCGGCAACACTGGATCCGGAAATTCCGGCAAATCGAACACGGGCTTCGGAAATGCGGGCAACCTGAACACCGGCCTCGGGTTCGCCACTGACAGTGGACTGCCGAATTCGGGCTTCAATAACACCGGGATCCGCGTCTCGGGCTTCGGAAATACGGGCAACTACAGCTCGGGTTTTTTCAACACAGTTGTAGGGAATTCACAGGGGAACTCGGGTTTCTCGAATTTTGCGGCAGACGCTTCGGGTATCAGCGGCAGCATGTCGGGGTTCCTCAACACCGGCGTGCCAACCGCCTTCCCCTTCTTGGGCCAACCCCCGGGCTTCTACAGCGGGTACACCTCCGGGTTGTTCAACACGGGCGCCGCCATCGCCGGGTTATTCAACCTTGCCCGGCGGTAACCCTTTCGGCGCGCTGTCCCTTTACCCGATCTTGACCGCGCGTTGATTCGCCTGTCCGACGATGACGGACGTGACTACCCTTCAAGGCGTGGAACTGGGGGTTCTGGGGCCACTTCAGGTTCGGCAGGCCGGCGCGCCCGTCGTCATTCCGGGCGCCAAGCCACGCGCTCTGCTCACCATGCTGGGCCTTCACAACGGTGCGCTGGTACCGGCCGAGACACTTCTCGAGTTGCTGTGGGGCACTGAACCGCCCCGCACCGTCGCCAAAGCCCTGCAAACCCACATATCCGCCCTGCGACGAACCCTGGGCGAGGGACTGGTTCTCACCGAGGGCACGGGCTGGAAGCTGGCCGCCACCGACGTCGATGCCACGGCATACCGCTCGGCCGCCCGACGGGGACGCGAGGCCGTCGCCGCCGGCGACATGACCCAGGCGGTGGCCCGGTTCGACGAGGCTCTCGCGCTGTGGCGGGGAGTGCCCGAACTGCCCGAGAGCCGGCGGGGAACCGCGGAGAGGACACGGTGGATCGAAGGCCATGCCGCCCTGGTGGAGGACCGCGCCGATGCCTTGCTCGCCACCGGCCGCGCCGCGGAGATCATCGGCGAACTCGAAACCGCGGTGGCCGATGCGCCGCTGCGCGAGCGGCGATGGGGGCAGCTGATGCTCGCCCTCTACCGCGCCGGCCGGCAGGGCGAAGCGATCGGCGCTTACCGGCGCGCCAGGACGCTGCTAGCCGAGGAACTGGGAATCGAGCCCGGAGCGGAGCTACGCCGGCTGGAGACCGCGATCATCGCACAGGATACCGCACTCGAAGTCCCTGGCGCACAGGATGTTTCATCGGTGATGCGGGCCGTGACGTTCCTGCTGACGGATATCGAGGGATCCACCGCCGCCTGGGAGGCAGACGCCGTCGCCATGGCAACGGCGCTGGCACGCCACGACGAGCTCGTCGAACAGATCGTCACATCCCGTGGCGGACGGCTGATCAAGACCCGAGGCGAGGGCGATGCCACCTTCTCGGTCTTCGACCGGCCGTCCTCGGCTGCCGCGGCCGCCCTTGAACTGCAGGACGCAATCGCCCGTGAGCCGTGGGCCCTGGCGGATCCCATGCGTATACGGGTGGCATTGCACACCGGTGAGGCCGAGCTTCGCGACGGCGACTACTTCGGGCGGGCGGTCAACCGCGCCGCGCGGCTGCGGTCACTGGCGGCCGGCGGTCAGATCCTGTGCTCAGGAGCCAGCGCCGAACTTGTCATCGACTCCCTGCCCGACGATGTGGCGCTCACTGACCTGGGGATGCGCCAGTTGCGCAATCTCGCGCGCCCGGAACACGTCTTCGAGCTCCGACTGCACACCACCCAGGACCGTTCGGCGCGGGACTCCAGCGACCTTCCCCTGCAGCGCCCGCCCCTACCGACGGCACTTGCGGGGCCCGGCCCGTTCGTCGGCCGTGCCAGCGAACTCGAGCGACTGTTTGCCGATTGGCAGTCGGCGTTGACCGGCGGCGTCAACGCCGTACTGATTGCCGGCGAGCCAGGTGTCGGCAAGACGCGGCTGGCCGGAGAATGGTCGCGGCTGGCCTTTGACCACGGCGCCATCGTCATTTACGGACGTTGCGACGAGGACCTCGGCGCACCGTATCAGCCGTTCGCGGAGGCAATGCGTTCGCTGGTGCCCTGCCTCGGTGCCGCTCGTCTCCGCGGGCTGCGTGGCGTAGAAGCGTTGTTGGCTCTGGTGCCCGGACTCGCCGAGACCCTGCCCGAACTCACCGCGCCGACGCGCGCCGACCCCGACACCGAGCGCTACGCATTGTTCGACGCCGTCGTCGCATTGTTGCGAGTCACCTCAGCCAGCACGCCTGTGGTGCTGATCCTGGACGACCTGCACTGGGCGGCCAAGCCGACGCTGCTGTTGTTGCGCCATGTGCTGCGCTTCGGCGATCAGGCCCGCGTCCAGATCATCGGCACCTACCGCAGCACCGACCTCGACCGTACGCACCCGCTGGCCGCCATGCTCGCCCATCTGCACCGCGATGGCACCGCCCATCGCCTGCAACTCGGCGGTCTCGATGAGGACGATGTGTCCGCCTATGTCGCCGAGGCCGGCTACGACGACGAAGATCTGGCGCGTGCACTGGCATCGGTCACCGGCGGCAATCCGTTCTTCCTCATTGAGGCGTTGCGCCACGTCGACGAAAGCGGAGGGCATTGGGATGCGAACACGCTTCCGCAGGGAGTCCGGGAAGCGGTGAGCCGCCGGCTCTCCCGGTTGCCGGCGGAAACGAACAAGGCGCTCGCGGCCGCGGCAGTGGTCGGCAGCAGCTTCGCGGTAGATCTCGTCGAGCACGTGGTCGGACAGGACCTCGTCGACGCGTTCGACCAAGCCGCGCAAGCGGGCATCGTGATCGAGGAGCCCGGTGGCCGTTACCGGTTCAACCACGCCATCGTGCGGCAGTCATTGCTTGCCGAGCTGGCTTCGGTGCGGCGCATGCGGCTGCACCAGCGGATCGCCGCGACACTGGAGGCACAGCCCGGCGCCGGCGACGAACTGCTGGCCGAACTTGCTTACCACTTCTTCGAGTGCGCCTGGGCGGGCAACGCGGTCAAGGCCGTCGACTACTGCCGCCGGGCCGCGGACCAGGCGATGGCCCGCCTCGGCTACGAAGGTGCCGCCGAGCTTTACGATCAGGCTTTGCACGCGCTGCAAGAGATCGACGAAGAGCTGCCGGATCGTTCCGATCAGACCGCCGAACTGTTGATCGCTCGTTGCGAGGCGCTGCTGGCGGCCGGAGACGTGGCGTCGGCGGCGGGCGCTGTCTCGCAATTACATTCGGCGACAGCAGATTCCGATCAGTTAGCCGCATGGGCGACCTGCTTTGAAGGTCAGCTGGCGATGCTCATCCATCCGGAGCGGCTGGACGAGATCGAAGTCGCGTTGGGTTCGGCCGCCGAGAAACTGGCCGGCTTGCACGACGCGGCCGGGGAAGCCAAGGCCCACACCGTTCGAGCCGGATGTCTGGCCCGACTGGGGCGCATCGGCGATTGTGAAGCAGCGCTCGATGATGCCCTCACGGCGGCGCGCCGCGCCCGTGATCACCGCCGGGTCAATGCGGTCCTGGCGGGTGCGCCACTTGCGGCGCTGTGGGGACCCAATCCCGTTGCGCGGGCCGGCGGGCGGTGCCTCGACGTGGTGCGGTTGCTGCGCATCACCAACGACTCCCCTGTTGTCGAAGCCACGTCGATGCGGTGCCAGGCCGTGCTGGAGGCTTTCCGTGGCCGCACCGCCGCCGCGCGTCGCATGATCGACGCGGCCAGGCGCACGATCACCGATCTGGGCTTACGTCACGCGCTGCTCGAGGTCGAGCAGTTCGCCGGCATCGTCGAGCTTGTGGTCGATGACCCTGCCGCGGCTGAGGCGCATCTCAGGCTGGCCTACAACGGTTTCCGCCGTATGGGCCTCGACGCTGACAGCGCTGAGACGGCCGCCCTGCTGGGACGAACGTGTCTGGCACTCGGCCGCGAGGGCGAGGCCGACGAATTATGCACAGAGAGCGAGCGCCTGGCCGGCCATGCGCTCAAACCGTCGATCGCCTGGCGCACGCTGCGGGCCGAACTGCTCTGCCGCGCTGACCATCACGATGAGGCCGGGCGAATCGCTCAGGCCGCAGTCGATCTGGCCGACCGCACCGATTTGTTCGTCGATCACGGTGACGCGTGCCTGATATTGGCAACCGTCTTGCGCGCGGCCGGGAACGCGACGGAAGCACATGCCGCGGCCGAGCGGGCAGTCGGCCTGTACGAGCGCAAAGGTGCTGCGGCACTGACGGTAAAGGCCCGTGATTTTCTCGTCAACGACAAGAGCACCTCACCGGCTTCTGCCATTGGCCCATCCGTTGACTCGGACAATGCATGCATCACCGCAACTAATCGAGTCGCCGAGCTCAACGACATCCACTCGCGAATGGGGGGTTCGCAGTCAACCACACGTCACCTGGCAAACGCGGCCAGCCGCGTGGCCGACCAAGTCCAAACACATTTCGCAGCACGCGAATGGACCGCCATGAGCCGGTTAATGACCGAGGAGGTTTCGAGTCACGACCGGCGCCGTGTCGTCAACTCGGGGAATCGGATTGGGTGGGACGGCATGATCCAAGACGCGCTGTCCAACGCCGATCTCGGAGTTACCGAGGTGACGTCCACGATCGTGGCAACGCGTGGCGAGCGTCTCGCGCTTCGCCGCGGTCGCTATTCGGATGTCGCCCGCCCGAGTTCGTTCTACACCGAGGTGTTGAGCATCTATGAGATCGACCGCGACGGGCGGATCTCGGCGGTTGTAAACTTCGACCTCGACAATTTCACCGCCGCTGTCACCGAACTCGACGCGCGGTACCTGGCCGGTGAAGCGGCGGCGTATGCGTCCACGTGGTCGGCGATCATCGCCGGTGTCGCAGCGCTCAACCGGCACGAGTTGCCCTCGACCACGGCGGACTTCGTCAATATCGACCACCGCCGGGTTGCCGCCTACCCGACGGGTGAAGTCATCGATTACGTTCGTGCCGGGTGGGACCTCGAGCAGAACATCCGAACCTACATCGAGGTTGTGCATCGGCTGAGCGACGTCGGTGCCGTCTATACCCATGTGGCACAGGGCAATTCTCGCGACGGCCTGGCAGCGGAGTGGCGGGGCGTCAGCCTCGTGATGGTCGACCACCACCTAGTGAGCCGCAGCGAGGTATTCGACGAGGAAGATCTTGACGCCGCGCTCGCGAAATTCGACCAACTGAGCCGCCCGGCCGCGACCTTGACGAACCCCGCAAGCCGCGCGTACCTGCAGGTGAATCGGTACTACACGTCAGGCGATTGGGTCGCACTGTCAAACATGTTGGCGCCGAACATCGTCGACAATGATCGTCGAAGCACGGTGAGCGCCGGCGTTCGACGTGGCCGCGATGTCGAACTCACCAATAGCCGGGCCCTGGCAGAGATCGGCGCCGATCAGCTGACCTCCGTCGTCATCGCGACGCGCGGCGAGCGCCTTACATTGTGCCGTTCGTCCCTGTCCGGGAAAGACGAGCGACCGGGTGGATTCCGCATCGAGTTTTTCAGCGTCGTCGAGATCGACGACGACCAGCACCTGGCGGCACACGTCGCGTTCGATCCCGAGGATTTTGCAAGTGCTGCAGAGGAACTTGACGCACGATTCCTTGCCGGTGAAGCCGCCCGTCATGCGCCTACCTGGTTGGCGATCACCGAGACATTCGCCGCGCTCAATCGTCGGGAGCTGCCTCAAACCACGGACGATTGGGTGAATATCGACCACCGGCAAGGCACTTTCATCGCAGCCGGTCAAATTTCCGTCTTCATGCATGCTGCATGGGAGGTCGCGTCTCAGCTGAATCATGTACTGGTCGCCGTGAACCGACTGACCGACCTTGGAGCGGTCGTCACGTATATGTCGCACGAGACATCGCAGGAGGGCTTCACCGCCGAGTGGCGGGCGGTCATCCTCTTCACATACGCCGGCAAGATGGTCACTCGCTGTGAAGTTTTCGACGAGGAAGATCTTGACGCCGCACTTGCGAAATTCGATAGTCTGCAACGGAACACAGTGAGAATCCACAACGCGGCCAGCGACATGGGAGAGCGTTACCTGTCGCATTTCGCGGCCGGCGAGTTTGACGCCATGGCCGGACTATTGGCCGACGACTTCACCAGCGACGATCGGCGGTCGATGGTGGGGGCGGGAGTGCAGGGTGGTCGGGACGCCCAGATCGCCGACATGCGCGCAGCAGCCGGCATTTGGTCCACGGCAGTCATACCAGCCGTCCTGGCAACGCGAGGCGACCGACTGGCCCTTGAGCGATTGCACTTCTCGCACGGCGCCGTTGTTCCCGAGGCATTCGTGACCGAGGTACTCGGTGTCATCGAGATCAGCGCGAGAACGCAGATCGTCGCCGTAGTCTTCTTCGAATTCGACGACATTGACCACGCTTTCGCAGAACTCGAGAACCGCTACCTGGCCGGGGAGGCGGCGGCCCACGCGAAGACGTGGTCGCTCGTCGTGGACGCCTATGCTGCGCTCAACAGGCATGAACTGCCCACGGTGACTACGGACTGGGTCGACATCGACCATCGCCACGTGGTGGCCGTCGAGGAGGGCGATCTGGGCCGATCGCTCCGGGCGGTGTGGGATCTCGCGCCGGAGGCGACGATCCGCATCGAGGCGGTGCACCGACTGAGTGCGCGGGGAGCTGTCGTCACCCACTTCGTGCACGCCAGATCGCGCGAGGGTCTGGACGCCGAATGGCGTGAGATCAGTCTGCTGATGTTCGACGGTGACCAATTCAGCCGCTGTGAAGTGTTCTCGGAGAACAAGATCGACGCCGCGATCGCCCGCTTCGACGACTTGCACTCTCGGCCGAAGCCTTTGGCGAGCGCTGCCATCCGGGCGATGCACCGTTTACAGGCCCATTTCGCCGCTCGCGACTGGGCGGCGGTGGCCGGGGCACTGGCCGATGACATCTGCACCGACGATCGGCGACGTGTGGTCAACGGCGGGATCCGCCACGGCCGGGACGCCGAGATCGACGGTTTGCGCGCCGCTGCCGATGTCGGGACACGGAGCATCACGTCGACCCCGCTGGCAATCCGCGGGGAGCGGCTACTTCTCGGCCGATTTCGTTTCTCGGCGAAACACCCGTCGGCATTCCACTCTGAGATTCTCGGCGTTGCCGAGCTCGATGCTGACAACCGGGGAAAGACTTTGGTGGTCTTCGATGTCGACGACGTCGATGCGGCCTTCGCAGAACTGGACGCGCGTTACCTGGCTGGCGAAGCGGCCCCTTACGCGCACACCTGGTCGGTTATCAGCCGGGAATGCGCCGCATTCAACCGGCATGAACCACCCGCTGCGGAGTTCGTCACCATCGACCACCGGCGGCTGCTGAAGATGCCTACCGGCAATCTGATCGGCGACATCGAAGTCACCTGGGATCTGATGCCCGACGTCAGCGTCCGGATCGAGTCGGTTTACCGACTCACCCATCTGGGAGCAGTCGCCGGCTACGTTGCGCAAGGCACTTCGCCGGAAGGCTTCGACGCCGAGTGGCGGATCACCTATCTCGTCACAATCGACGGAGAGCGCATCAGCCGCTGCGAAATCTTCGACGAAGCCGACCTCGACGCCGCGCTCGCGCGCTTCGACGAGCTCATGGTCCAAGACAAGGGCTCGGGGCCCTATACCGCATAAAAGCCGGAGCGACGAGCGCCGCAACCAACACACCCGCCACCGCCAACGCCCCGCCGCCTGCCGCGGTTGCGGTCGTGCCCACCACCGCTGCCGCGGCCCCGTGCAGCGAGTCGGCCAGCCGAGGGCCTCCACCGACCACTACGGTGAACACCCCCTGCAGTCGCCCAACCAACTCGTCGGAGGCCGCCTCCTGCAGGATCGTCTGCCGGAACGCGGCCGACACCATGTCCGCCGCACCGCCCACGGCAAGGAACGCCACCGCCGCCCACAGCATCGCGCCCGCGCGCCCGTGCGCCATGCCGCACACCAACCCGAACCCCATCATGGCCAGGCCCCACACGATGATTGCGGCGACAATCGTCAGCCCCTGGCGCCTGATGCCGGGCAACCAGCCCGAGAACACACCGCCGGCCACCGCCCCGACGGATATCGCCGCAGCCAGCAACGCCATCGCCGACCCGCCCTCGATAGGACCGCCGAAGCTTTCGTGAGCGATCTGCGGGAACAGCGCACGCGGCATGCCGAAGACCATGGCTATCAGGTCGACGACGAATGACATCAGCACCACCGTGTTCCCCGCCAGGTAGCGGAAGCCCTGCAGCACCGCGCCAATCCCCCAGCGCGCCTCGCCGGACGGCTCCAGCGACGGCATCGGCGACAGTCGGATCGTCGCCCAGATCGGCGCCAGGCAGGCCAGCGCGTCAACCAGATAGAGCGTGGAGAGGTCTACCCAGTTCAGCAGCAGACCCGCCAGCAGTGGGCCCACGATCGCCCCGAACTGTCCGACCGTCATGTTCAGGGCGTTGGCCGCCGGCAGTTGCTCACCCGGCAGCATCCGCGGGATCGCGGCCGACCGGGCGGGTGAGTTGACGGCGAAGAATCCCTGCTGCAGCGCCAGCAGACAAAGCACCACCCACACGTTGTGCAGGGCCAACGCGGCCTGCAACCACAACAACAGCGACCCCGCAGCCAGCCCGCACGCGGAGATGATCAGCAGCAGGCGCCGGTCCATGGCGTCTGACCAGGCACCGCCGAGCAGACCGAACACGATCAGGGGCACCAGCGCGAACAACCCGGCCAAGCCGACATACGCGGAGTTTCGCGTCAGCGCGTAGATCTGCACCGGGACAGCGAAGACCGTCAGGTTGGCCCCGATGACGGTCGGAATACCGGCCACCCAGAGTCTGCGGAAATCAGTTGTGCGCAGGGGCGTGGTGTCCGCGAAGAGGGCCATCGTCGCCGAGCGTAGCCGGAACCCATCACGCACAAACGTGCCGCGAGCGTGACGCCAGGGTGGGTTTCGGCGCCAAATCACGCCCTGACCTCACGCTGGGCGCGATGACCGTTAGGGCTGCAGCCGTTCGACCTGACCGTCGATCACCCGAATCCGGTTGTGCAGCCGGTTTTCCCGACCCTGCCAGAACTCCACGACCTCCGGGGCGATCAGGTAGCCACCCCAGTTCGGGGGCACCGGGATCTGTTCGGTGTCGGCGAAGCGCTCGGTCACCTCGGCGAGCTGGTTGAGCAATGCCGCGCGCGACTCGATGGGCTGCGACTGGCGCGAAGCCCACGCTCCCAGCTGCGAGCCGCGCGGCCGCTTGGACCAGTAGTCCTCGGTGTCCCGCTGGCCGACCTTGCTCACCGCGCCGCGGAGGTGGATCTGCCGGCCCAAGAGGTACCAGGGGAACGTCGCCGACGCGTACGGCGTCGCCGCCAGATCCAGCCCTTTGGCCGAGTCATAGTTGGTGAAGAACGTGATCCCCGCCTCATCGGCGCTCTTACACAACACGGTGCGGCTGACGGGCCTGCCGTCGGCGACAGTTGCCACCACCATGGCGTTCGGCTCGGCGATGCCGGCTTGCGCAGCGTCGTCAATCCACTTGTGGAACAACGCAAGCCACCCATCGGCGAGCCAGTCCACATCAAGGTCCGGACTGCCGTCCTTTTCGACGGAGCCGTACTCCACCCGCATCCCGGCCAGGTGCTGCCCATGAGGTTCGGTCACCGCGCCAACGCTACTCGGCGGCAGTTACCGGCCGGTAGTAAGCGGTGCGGGCGCAAGTGCAAGAATTTGCCCATGACTGTGGTTCCGGAGGATTTTGTCCCAGGCCTGGAAGGCGTCGTGGCCTTCACCACCGAAATCGCCGAACCCGACAAAGACGGCGGCGCGTTGCGCTACCGCGGCGTCGACATTCAGGATCTGGTGAGCCAGCAGGTCACGTTCGGAGACGTCTGGGCGCTGTTGGTCGACGGTGAGTTCGGCCGCGGTTTGCCGCCGGCCGAGCCATTCCCGCTGCCGATCCACACCGGTGACGTGCGGGTCGACGTGCAGGCCGGCCTCGCGATGCTGGCCCCGATCTGGGGGTACCAGCCGCTGTTGGACACCGAGGAATCGGTCGCGCGCGACCAGCTGGCGCGGGCCTCGGTGATGGCACTGTCCTACGTCGCGCAGTCGGCCCGCGGCATCTACCAGCCGGCCGTACCGCAACGCGTGATCGACGAATGTTCCACCGTCACCGCACGTTTCATGACCCGCTGGCAGGGCGAACCGGACCCCAGACATGTCGAGGCGATCGACGCGTACTGGGTCTCGGCCGCCGAACACGGCCTGAATGCATCGACCTTCACCGCCCGGGTGATCGCTTCGACCGGCGCGGATGTGGCCGCGGCGCTGTCTGGTGCGATCGGAGCGATGAGCGGTCCCCTGCACGGCGGGGCGCCGGCCCGCGTGCTGCCGATGATCGAAGAGGTGGAACGCACCGACGACGCCCGCGGTCTGGTCAAGGGCATCCTGGACCGCCGCGAGAAGCTGATGGGTTTCGGACACCGGGTCTACCGCGCCGAAGACCCGCGGGCGCGGGTGCTGCGGGCGACCGCCGAACGGCTGAAAGCGCCTCGCTACGAGGTTGCCGTCGCGCTCGAGCAGGCGGCGCTGGCCGAGTTACGGGAGCGCCGGCCGGACCGGGCGATCGAGACCAACGTGGAGTTCTGGGCGGCGGTCATCCTGGACTTCGCCGAAGTTCCGGCCAACATGATGCCGGCGATGTTCACCTGCGGCCGCACCGCGGGCTGGTGTGCCCACATTCTCGAACAGAAGCGGCTGGGCAAATTGGTGCGCCCGTCGGCGATCTACGTAGGGCCGGGGCCGCGCAGCCCGGAATCGGTCACGGGCTGGGACCGGGTGCTCACCAACGCTTAGCGAGGCCGCCGATTACGAGGCCACCGGCGCCGCGGCGGTCACCGGCTTCTTATACGTACCAAAAAGCTTGTCGCCGTAGGTCATAACGACCGACAGGTTGGTAGGTCGCTTTTCGGAGTGATGCAGTTCGTGCCCCGATGCCGCGGGCAACAGCCAACGGGGATAGAACGTCATGTCGTAACCGCTGTGCGTGATCACCATGGCGGTGGTGTTCGCCACCGCATATGCGACCACGATCATCGGATGCGCCCCGAACACCAACGGCGGCACATAGAGGCAGAGCATCACCATCAGTCCCTCGACCGGGTGCACCACGAAGTTGGTCCAGATGGTCAGCGGCGACTGCACCCGGTGGTGCAGGAAGTGCACCTTCTGAAATACGAAACGGTTGCCATGCTCGAGTCGGTGCCACCAATAGGTCAGGAACTCCCCGATCACCATGAAGCACCCGAGCTGGGTTACGAATGCCACCAATGTCGGTGCTGCGGTGGGCACTTCGGCCACCCAGGGATGGAATATGCGATGCAGCACGAAGAACGCCACCGCTGCGCCGACGTAGGTCGACATGATCCGTAACCCCAGCTTGGTAGCCGCTCTGGCCGAGATCCTCTGGTAGACAACGACGTCGAAGATCGAGTAGACGACACCGGTCACCAGCACGACCGCGACGACAACCGGCAGGAAATACAATGGGAACTCGAAGAAGCCGACGCCCAGATGCTGCAACATCCAGCCCCAAATAGGCTGCAATGCATTGTGATTCATGGTGTCGCTCCTATTCGTGCGAGGTGTCGGTCAGCAGCCGCCGGGCGGCGAGTCGCAGTTCGGTGATGCACTGCTCGACGGTGATATCACCGACCCCGAGCAGCGCCAGATCGGCGAAGAACACCCGCCCGAGCACCGTCATCGCCGGGTCGAGCGACAGCGACTCCGGCACGTTTTCGACGGCCCCGCCCAACAGGTCCAGGAACATCTGGCGAACGCCGAGACGGAACTCGTCAGCGACCGGACCCTGGGCCAGCACCGAGGCCATGGTGGCCCGCACCATCGGCAGGTCCGATGCCGCTTCCCGGACCACCTGTTCGATCGCGACGTCGACGGCGTCGGCCGGCACTACAGCCGCGGCGGCAATGGCATGCGGAATGCGTTGCGCCACATCATGACCCCACGCCAGCGCGGCTTCGCACACCACGTGCTCCTTGGACGCGAAGTAGCGGTAGGTGGTCGCCCTGGAAACTCCGGCGGTGGTGGCGATCTGCTCCATGCCCACGGATTCGTGACCGTGCTCGCGAATCAACTGCCGAGCGGCCGCGAGCAATCGCTCACGCACGTCACGCTGACGCGCGTCCATCGTGCGGTGAATCGTCAAGGTCGTTGAGCCCACCCGATCATCCTTTGCCGTCGGACATGCTGAGACAGTTGCTGTTACAGGTGTCTCACTTGGATTTGAGACGACTGTATCAGCAGCCGTCTCGGAGGACAAGGGCGGAGATCGAGTGCCAGCGAGGTCAGATCGCCGTTCGGTTATAGGAGGAACCGCGGATGACCGAGGTGATGGCGCGCCCGAAACGGCGTTCCACGGAGCTGATCAGCTTCATCACCTGGTCTTGATCGGTGCTGTCTGCCGCGACCGCAAACACCCGTGACGCGGGGTAGCCGTGCACGATGCGGGTCAACGGGCCGACGTGCGGCCCGGAAACCGCAACGGAGTAGCCGGCCGCCAGCAAGGCCCGTGCGGCGAAGTAACCGGCGTCCGACCCCGCGTCCATGACCAGGAAAAGTTTTGGCAGATCCGCGGGCGGCGTCCCGGTCAAGATAGGTGGGGTAAGCGACATGACACTCAACCTAAAGACGGTGGCGGTTGTCCAGAATCCACCGATCGGACAGTTGAGGACGAAATCGGGCGTCAGCCGATCGGGGGCGCGCGCCTCCCCCGATCGGCGCCGGCCGTCAATGTCGGGGCCTCCGGTTACGGTTCGCGATGAGATCTGCCGCCCGGGCCGGTCAGTATGTGTGAGCCCGGGCGGGCGATACCACCAACCCTAGGAGTGACCCATGGCCATCAAGGTTGAACCAGCAGTGACGCCGCATCTTGTCGTCGACGACGCCGCTGCCGCGATCGACTTCTACGTCAAAGCATTCGACGCTGTCGAACTGGCCCGCATTCCCGGCCCGGACGGCCGGCTAATCCACGCAGCGGTGCAGATCAACGGCTCGACGGTGATGCTCAACGACGACTTTCCGGAGATGTGCAACGACCAGTCGATGACTCCGAAATCGTTGGGCGGTACGCCCGTGACCATCCACCTCACGGTCACCGACGTTGAGACCAAGTTCCAGCGGGCGCTCGACGCCGGCGCCACCGTGGTGATGGCATTGGAGGACCAGTTCTGGGGCGACCGCTATGGCGTCGTCGCCGACCCCTTCGGGCACAACTGGTCGCTGGGCCAACCGGTCCGCGAGGTCAGCCCGGAGGAGATCAAGGAGATGATGTCGGCTCCCGCCAGCGGCTAAAGCGAGTCCCGCAACCGGGCCAGCAGGCGCCGTCCCCGGGACGGCTCCTGCGGCGCGGTGGCCGCGGCGGCGAGCATATCGGCGACGTCGGTGAACTTGCTGCGCGGACGACCGTGAGCACTGCCGCGCGCCACCTCGGCCGCATCGATCGCGCGCCAACCCGCGGAGTCGACGACATCGGGCTGGCGCGCGGCAACCAGCCCGGTCAGCACCGAGGGGCCGGCCGCCGGGTCGGTCAGTTTTCCGGCGTTGAAGTCGGCCACCAGTGCCTGCACGGTTTGTAACGAGCACGACTTGTTGGTGCCGATGAAGCCGGTGGGCCCGCGCTTGATCCAGCCCGCGACATAGGCGCCGGTGACCGGCAGGCCGGACTTCGGGTCGACGACCCGCCCGCCGTCGTTGGGCACGACGGCCGCCGCGGCGTCGAACGGCAGATCGCGAATCTCTTTGCCACGGTATCCAATGGACGTAAGCACCAGGCCCGCGTCGAGTCGGTGGGATGCGCCGGTGGTGGTGACCGAGAATTCGACCCCGGCGGCCCGTTGCGTTCCGGGGATGCGTTGTGGCGTCAGCCCGTAAGCCAGCCGGATACGCGGGCGCGACGCCGATTCCGAACCATCACTCAGAGTGCGCAGGATCTCTAGCTTGTGCCGGGTCAACGGATCCGAGACCGAGTCCAGATCCGCACGCACCCAGCGCTGGTCCTCGGGATCGAGCACGACCTCACAGGCGCCCGTGAGCCCGATCAACTCGGGCAGGGTGAAGGCCGAGTCCGCCGGTCCGCGACGGGCGGCGATCACCACCTCGCGGACAGCCGACTTGCGGAATGCCTTCAGAGCATGGTCGGCGATGTCGGTGCGGGCCAATTCGTCCGGGTTGGCGGTGAGCACCCGCGCCACGTCGAGCGCGACATTGCCGTTACCGATTATCACGACCCGCTCGTGACTGAGATCGATTGGCAGATCGGCATATTGGGGATGGCCGTTGATCCACGCCACCAATTCGGTGGCCGTGCCGGTGCCCGGCAGCCCCATTCCGTCGATATCGAGCCGACGGTCATCGGGTGCGCCGACCGCATAGAGCACCGCGTGGTGGTGCTCCAG
This sequence comes from Mycobacterium sp. Z3061, assembly GCF_031583025.1. Taxonomy (NCBI): domain Bacteria; kingdom Bacillati; phylum Actinomycetota; class Actinomycetes; order Mycobacteriales; family Mycobacteriaceae; genus Mycobacterium; species Mycobacterium pumcae. Next base: position 5,798,556 of record NZ_CP134062.1, read on the forward strand.
CAATTCGGCGTGGCTGACGTGCCGGCCGACCTCGACGTTGAGATAGAACCGGAAACCGCGGTGCTCGGCAACCCGATCGAACAACCGGGTGACCTTCTTGGTGTGCTGGTGATCGGGCGCCACCCCGGCACGCACCAGACCATAAGGCGTGGGCAACTTTTCGAAGACGTTTACCCGTACGCCCTGTTGCACCAGGAGTTCGTCCGCTGCGTACATCGCCGCGGGGCCCGATCCCACGATGGCGACCGTCAGTGGCCGGCGGCGGGTACGCACCCGCGCGGCCGGGATCACCGGCGCCAGCTTCGACGTCGGCGGCAACTTCACATCGGCGGCTCGTTCCGGGTAGAACGACGCGTTGATCTCGACGAACGGCAATTGGCCGGCATCCAGCTTGCTGTCCGGGACGATTGCCCCGACCGGGCAGGCACTGACGCAGGCACCACAGTCCACACAGGCCACCGGGTCGATGTAGAGCATCTCCGATGTCGCATAGCCCGGCTCGTCGGGCGACGGGTGGATGCAATTGACCGGACACGCGAAGACGCAGGACCCGTCATTGCAGCACGACTGAGTAATAACGTGCGGCATAAGGCAACTCGCAGACTGATCAGGCAGCCGGCGCCGTGGTCAGGTGCTGCCGCTGCGGCTCACTGCGGTAGCGCGACGGCTTGCCGTTGATCCTGCAGATCCGCCACATCAGCCGGGCCGAGCGGTTTTCCATCAGCCCGGTGTCGTAGGCCAGCATCCGAACGTCGGCGAACATGTCGCGCAACCACTTTCGCGACTCAGGCGAGCGGAAGAACAGCTCCTTCTTCACCGAACGCGGGATGTCGAACTCCTGCCAGAAAGCCTTCGGCGGGATCAGGATCGCGTTGCACAACGTCCGCATGGTCAGCGGGAAGAACAACGAGGTCCAGAAGCGTTGGCGGCGGTTCAGATTCGGCAGACGCCGGCGCAGGAACTCGTGAGCGAACGAGATGTGTCGGGCCTCCTCGGCCACGTGAATGGCCATCACCCGTTCCATGACCGGGTGCAGCGCCTTGCCCTCCCGCAGCACCTGCTTCTGGGTGTGGTCGATCGGCTCCTCACCGGCTAGCACCCCGATGAAGAACGCCACCGGCAGCGGACCGGCCACCAGCGGGACCAGCGGGGAGATCCAGCGCAGCCGCCGTGGCATCCCCGGGACGTCGGCGCCGACCCGGTTCACCATCTCCTGGAACATCATGGTGTGGTTGCACTCTTCGACCGATTCGTGCAGGCAGTAGCGGTATTCGGGCGAACCGTTGGGCACCCAGAAGGTGTAGTTCATCAGCCCGCGGATCAGGATGGACTCGAAGTGCAGGCCCACCTTGGCGACATTGGCCTGGCGCCACATGCCGATCTTGATCTGCTTCTCCTCAGGCTGCGCCTGGTACCACGGGTGCCGGCCCAACGGGTCGGTCGTCGGGAGGATCCACCGGGGATCGTTGTCGGTGACGGCGAACTCCGGTGACTCCCAATCGATATCGGTGTACGGGTTGAAGTTGCGCCGCACAGACCCCTCGGACAGTGTGGCGAGCATTTCCACGTACTCCGCGTCGTCCCGCACCTCCATGTTGCGGCGCCAACGTCGAACCATGCGCGTCCTGGCAGTCGTAGCAACCATCAGAAGCCTCCCCAGCGAGGTTGAGATCCGGACGAATAAAGAACACGGTACCGCCGGTACTGGGAATTCTCCAGGGCGGTTCCGCGGGCTGTGACCCAAGCCGCGTCGCACCCGGAGTGTGTCCTGGCTCACATGCCGTGCCGCGACCAGGCGTTATGCCGACCGCTTGGTTTTCGGTTCCCGGCCGCTCACTACCCTGTTCACCATGGCTGACCAGCTCACGACTTCCCTCGAGATACCCGCCGACCTCAAACCGCGCGACGGCCGCTTCGGCTGTGGCCCGTCGAAGGTACGGCCCGAGCAGCTACAGGCACTGAGCACCACCGCCGCGGCGCTGTTCGGCACCTCGCACCGCCAGGCGCCGGTGAAGAATCTGGTGGGACGGGTGCGTTCGGGCCTGTCGGAGCTGTTTTCGCTGCCGGACGGATACGAAGTCATTCTGGGCAACGGCGGCGCCACGGCGTTCTGGGATGCCGCTGCGTTCGGCTTGATCGACAAGCGGTCGCTGCACCTGACCTACGGCGAATTCAGCTCGAAGTTCGCGTCCTGCGTCGCCAAGAATCCGTTTGTCGGCGACCCGATCATCATCAAGGCCGACGCCGGTTCCGCGCCCGAGCCTCAGTCCGACCCCTCGGTCGATGTGATCGGCTGGGCCCACAACGAGACCTCGACCGGTGTCGCGGTACCGGTGCGGCGTCCCGCCGACTCCGGGGACGCCCTCGTCCTCATCGACGCCACCTCGGGGGCCGGCGGTCTGCCCGTCGACATCAACGACGTCGACGCCTACTACTTCGCGCCGCAGAAAAACTTTGCCAGCGACGGCGGCCTGTGGCTTGCCGTCATGAGCCCGGCCGCCCTGGCCCGCGTCGAGGCTATCGCCGGCTCGGGTCGCTGGGTCCCCGACTTCCTGTCGCTACCCATCGCCGTGGAGAACAGTCTCAAGAACCAGACCTACAACACCCCGGCGATCGCCACGCTGGTGCTGCTGGCCGAGCAACTCGACTGGCTGCTGGGCAACGGCGGTCTCGATTGGGCGGTCAAGCGCACCGCGGATTCGTCGCAGCGGTTGTACTCGTGGGCCGAAGAGCGCGCTTACACCACCCCATTCGTCGCCGACCCGGCGCTGCGCTCGCAGGTGGTGGGCACCATCGACTTCGTGGACGACGTCGATGCGGCAGCGGTGGCCAAGACGCTACGGGCCAACGGGATCGTCGACACCGAGCCCTACCGCAAACTCGGCCGCAACCAGCTGCGGATCGCGATGTTCCCGGCCGTGGACCCCGACGACATCAGCGCGCTCATCAATTGCATCGACTGGGTGGTCGAGCGGCTCTGACAACCGCCCAGCGTGTCAGTACCCCGTTACCGGAGTTCGCTGCACTAGAGTTCGCACGTAACGATTCCGTTGCTGACGTGCACGGAGTCTGCGAGGAGAAGCCATGCGGGAACTCAAAGTGGTTGGGCTTGACCCCGACGGCAAATTCGTCCTCTGCGAGGGCGCCAGCTCGGCCGAGAAGTTCCGACTGCCGGCCGATGAGCGTCTGCGAGCCGTGCTCGACGGGGAGCCGATACCACCCGAGCAGCCGGCGCTCGACATCGTCGTCACGAACATGTTGAGCCCCAAGGAGATTCAGGCCCGAATCCGCGCCGGTGCGTCCGTCGAGCAGGTCGCCGCGGCGTCCGGATCCGACGTGACACGGATCCAGCGGTTCGCCAATCCGGTGTTGCTGGAGCGCTTCCGCGCCGCGGAGCTGGCGACTGCCGCGCACCCGGTCCTGGCCGACGGACCTGCGGTGCTGAGTCTGTTGGAGACTGTCACGGCGGCGTTGGTGGGACGGGGCCTGAGCCCGGAGAAACTCACCTGGGACGCCTGGCGCAACGAAGACAGCCGCTGGACGGTGCAACTCGGCTGGCAGGCCGGCCGCTCGGACAACGTCGCCCATTTCCGCTTCACGCCCGGAGCGCACGGCGGCACCGTCACCGCTATCGACGACGCGGCCAGCGAGCTCATCGACCCTGAGTTCAAGCCCCGCCAGCTTGCCCCGGTGGCGCGCTTGGCGTTCGAGGCCGCCGCAGAACCGGCCCAAGCCCCACCGCCCGCGCAACCGAGCGCCCCGGACACGCCGGCCGAGCAGCCGGCCGGCAGCAGGCGCGGCAAGCCGGCCATCCCCGCCTGGGAGGACGTCCTCCTCGGGGTGCGCTCAAGCGGCCAACGCTAAGTCGATCGCAAGCCGGGCGCAGCATTTCGCACGCTCGTCGGCAGCCGCCTAACTGGCACCCATCAGCGTCACGGCCAGCAGTGACACCCACGCCCCGGCCACCCCGATCGCCGCCCCGAGCACGAACCACCGCAACACCAGGGTGCGTCGCCAGCCCCACAGCGTGGGTGCGAGTCCGCCGACCGCCACCACATTGAGGCCCACGGCCAACAGCGGATGCACTCGGATCAGCCCGAGGCTGAGCACCACGATCGCTGCACCGGTGACGGCGGCGACGAAACCGGCCACCGCCAAACCCGTTGCCCAGGGCACGGACTCATCGTTCACGTCGCGAGCCTAGCCCGAGCACACCCGCTCGTAGAACGCCACCGCGGCCGCCGTCGCTACGTTGAGCGAGTCGGTGCCACGCGACATCGGGATCCGCACCCGCACGTCGCTGATCCGCAGCGCGGCCGCCGTCAGTCCGGGCCCTTCGGCGCCGACGAGCACCGCGACCCGTTCCTGACGCACCGTCGTCATCGCCTCCCGCAGGTCGCGTGCGCCGCCGTCTGGCGTCATCGCCAACAGCCGGAAGCCGAGCTCACGGAGTCGCACCAGGTCGGCCGGCCAGTCGGTGGCCCGCGCATAGGGCACCAGCAGCGCGTGACCCATGGAAACGCGGACCGCGCGACGGTAGAGCGGGTCGGCGCAGCCGCTGCCGAAAACCACCGCGTCCACCCCCAGGCCCGCCGCGTTGCGGAAGATGGAGCCGAGGTTCTCATGGTCGTTGACGCCTTCGAGCACCGCCACGGTGCGCGCGCCCTGGACCACCTGGGCGACGCTCGGCTCTGCCACCCGGCTGGCGCTGGCCAACACCCCACGGTTGAGATGGAACCCCACCGCCTGCGCCATCACCTCGGCGGAGGCCCGGTAGTACGGCGCCGTGGTGGCCGTCAGGTCGTCTCTCAACTCGGCCAGCCTGCGGTCGGTACCCAGCAGCGCGCGCGGGGCGAACCTCGAAGCCAGCATGCGTTGCACCACCAGCACACCCTCGGCGATCACCAGACCCTTGCCGGTGGGCAGGTCGGGACGGCGGTCAACGCTGTTCAGGTCGCGGAAATCGTCCAGGCGCGGGTCGTCGGGATCGGTGACGTCCTGAACATCGATGTCCGGCGCGGTCACGGGCTTTCGTCGACCAAAGCCGAGATCAGGTCGGACGCGTTGCGCAGGATGTCGAGCTGGGCATCGTCCAAAGTCGCCAGCCGCTCGGCCAGCCACTCCTGACGGGCCTGACGGGCCGCTCTGACCAATTCGGCGCCGGCCTCGGAGACCGAAACCAGCACCTGCCGGCCGTCGACGGGGTGCGGGGCGCGGTCGACCAGCCCCTCGTCGGCCAGGGAAGCGATCACCCGGGTCATCGACGGCGGCCGGACCCGTTCCCGGATCGCCAGCGCGCCGGGCGTCATCGCACCCTCGTTGGCCAGCGTCGTCAGTGCCGAAAGCTGGGTCAGCGATACCGGCGACGAAGCGTTCCGAAACCGGAGTTGGCGAGCCAGCCGCATGACTGCCAATGACAAGTCTGCTGCCAACCGCGCATCGCTGTCAGGCACAGCGCGAGGTTACAACCAAACGCCAGAGACGGGAATCAGAAACGGCGAACCACACGCCGCCGGCTCACCACGGCGATCACCGCCGGGATCGTCGGCGGTATGTTGAGACGCGAAATGACTGACCAGCCTGCGCCCGAACCACCGCCGCTGCCACCGGCGCTGCTTGCGGTGTGGCCGATCATCCTGGTCGGTGCGCTGGGTTGGCTGGTCGCCGTAGCCGTCGCGTTCCTCGTACCCGGTCTCGAGACGTGGCGCCCGATTGCTATCGCCGGCCTCGGCGTGGGGGTGCTGGGAACCAGCATCTTCGGGTGGCAACTTGCCGCCGCCCGCCGCGGCGCCCGGGGTGCGCAGGCCGGTCTGGAAACCCTGCTCGATCACCGATAACTCAAGGAGGACGCATGGCCGCCCCGCTGCTACAGGCTTCGATCGACATCGACGCGCCGCCCGCCAAAGTGTGGGAGTTGATCTCTGACTTCCGGCGCATGCCGCAGTGGAGTCCCCAGTGCCGGTGGATGCGGCAGTTCGGACCGCTGCGCAACGGGACCCGCACGCTGAACCTCAACCGGCGCAACCGCCTGTTCTGGCCGACGACGTCTACGGTCGTGGAGGTCGTTCCGGAGAAGAAGTTGGCATTCCGGGTCGATACCAATCGCACCATCTGGAGCTACGAGCTCGAGCCCCAAGGGGCGGGCACTCGCGTAACGGAGAGCCGCCACGCCGAAAACGGCACCAGCGCAGTGTCCAACCTCACGGTGAATGCACTCCTGGGCGGAACCGACAGCTTCGAGCGGGAGTTGGTCGAGGGCATGAACGCATCGCTGGAACGGATCAAGTCCGCCGCCGAGGGGCGCTGAGGCGCCGGACGCAGCGGAAAGCATAGCGGCATGGCAGTCAAACCTGCTGAGCCGCAGCGTATTACAAGATCAAGCGGGCGGCGTTAGCCGGACTCCGGACCATCGCTGGGGACGTCGGGCACCTGCGGTTCCACAGGGTCCGTGAGGTCTGCCGGCCCCGCTGTCTCAGCCGGTGCGGAGGGCTCCGGCTCCGTCGGCTCGGGGGTCTCGGCGGGCGCGGCAGCCTCCACAGGCGCGTCGGGTTCGGCAACCTCGACAGGCGCCTCGGGCTCGGCGGGCGCGTCGGTCTCCACCGGCGCGTCAGCCTCAACCGGTGCGTCAGCCTCAACCAGCGCCTCAGGTTCGGCGGGCGCGTCAGCCGCGGCATCCAGAGCCTCGACGACCTCGACAGGCGGCTTCGCTGCCACGTCGAGCACCCCGTCGTCGTACGGTTCGTACATCGGCGAACCGGTACCCGCCGGGGCGGGAGTATCGGAATGCGCGCCGCACCCGTAGAACTTGTCGACGACGTGCCCGTCGGCGGACAGTTCATTGCCGCAGACACCGAACATCTCCCCGAGCGATCCGGCCAGCGGCAGGAAGAATCCGCAGTCACGGCACACGCGCTTGGTCGCGCGCGACATCGCCGAGTCGGGTCCGTAGTCACCTTCGTGCCAGCGCTCCGCGGCGTCGGCGCGGCCCCAGGGGCTCATCACCCAGCGCCGGCCCAGGCCGAGTTCGACGGCGACCTCATCGATGTAGGGGTCCCCGCTGGCGCTGTATCCGGGGACCAGCCGCGGGTCGTCCTTCACCGGCGCCAACAGGTCCCCGGGGCCCAGGTCTCCCGGCCGCACCCGCTGGTCCCACGGAACCCAGTCCGGCGCGAGCAGGGCGGTCGGACCGGGGATCAGCACAACCTCGCTGATCGTGGCGTGGTCGGCACCGGGGTACCCGGCGACGACGACGGCCCACTGCCAGCCCTGATATCCGGGCACGTGGGCCAGGAACCGGTGGGTGGCGGCGTTCGGGTCCTCGTAGCTGACACCCAGGTAATCGCCGACGGCGTCTGCCCCGCTGAACTCCGCCACCGCTTCCCTGGCCTGCTCAGCCGCACCCGTGAGCACCCCCGCGAGCTCGTCGGGCCACTCAGCCACGGTCGCTACGGAGGACTCCTCCATGGGTCCGGTCACAGTGTCACCTTAATGTCACCTTGTCGATGGCGTTCTTTCGTGCGCCCCCATACTGCCGGAAGACACGATGACCGAGCCACACCGGTTTACTCCGCAGTGACTCGGCATAGGACAGAATTGAATGGTGTCCGGACGGCGAGGTGATGATGCGGGCCGGATGGCCCCACCCCCGGGCCGCCGGACCCGATCGCCCAACCAGCATCCGGGCATGGCGAACTACCCGGCAGATGACGCCGACTATCGCCGGTCGCGCCGGCCGCCACCACCGCCGAGCGCCAACCGTTACCTGCCGCCGCTGGACCACGAGCCGCCCCGGGCGCGCGACACCGAGCCCGAGTCGCCGCGCGCTGCCGGTGAACGCATCACCGTCACCCGCGCCGCGGCCATGCGCAGCCGTGAAATGGGCTCCCGGATGTACTGGATGGTGCAGCGCGCCGCCACCGCTGATGGAGCCGACAAGTCCGGGCTCACCGCGCTGACCTGGCCGGTGATGGCGAACTTCGCCGTCGACTCCGCTATGGCGGTCGCCCTGGCCAACACGCTGTTCTTCGCGGCGGCCAGCGGTGAAAGCAAATCCAAAGTCGCGCTGTACCTATTGATCACCATCGCACCGTTCGCCGTCATCGCGCCGCTGATCGGCCCGGCGCTGGACAAGCTGCAGCACGGCCGGCGGGTCGCGTTGGCGTTGTCGTTCGCGCTGCGCACCGCGCTGGCTCTGGTGTTGATCATGAATTACGACGGCGCCAGCGGCAGCTTCCCGCCGTGGGTGCTGTATCCCTGCGCCCTGGCAATGATGGTGTTCTCCAAGTCGTTCAGCGTGCTGCGCAGCGCCGTGACGCCGCGCGTCATGCCGCCGACCATCGATCTGGTCCGGGTCAACTCTCGGCTGACGGTGTTCGGGCTGCTGGGCGGCACCATCGCCGGCGGCGCAATCGCGGCGGGCGTCGAGTTCGCATGCACCCACATGTTCAAACTGCCCGGCGCGCTGTTCGTCGTCGTAGGCATCACGATCGCCGGCGCCCTGCTCTCCATGCGCATCCCGAGTTGGGTGGAGGTGACCGCGGGCGAGGTCCCCGCCACCTTGAGCTACCACCGTCACAGCGACCACCTGCACCAGAGCTGGCAGGAGGAAGGCGCGAAGGTCGGCGGCAAGCTGCGACAACCCCTGGGCCGCAACATCATCACCTCGCTGTGGGGCAACTGCACCATCAAGGTCATGGTCGGCTTCCTGTTCTTGTACCCGGCGTTCGTGGCCAAGGCGCACGACGCCGACGGGTGGGTGCAGCTGGCCATGCTGGGCATGATCGGTGCCGCCGCCGCCATCGGTAACTTCGCCGGCAACTTCGCCAGCGCGCGTCTGAAGCTGGGCCGGCCGGCCGTTCTGGTGGTGCGGTGCACCCTGGCGGTGACTGCGTTCGCCATCGCCGCCGCGGTCGGCGGGAACCTGATCGTGGTCGCGGTCGCCACGCTGGTCACCTCGGGTTCAAGCGCCATCGCCAAGGCCTCGCTGGACGCGTCGCTGCAGGACGACCTACCTGAGGAGTCCCGCGCTTCAGGATTCGGGCGTTCAGAGTCCACCTTGCAGTTGGCGTGGGTACTGGGAGGCGCGGTCGGCGTGTTGGTCTACACCGAACTGTGGGTCGGCTTCACCGTCGTCAGTGCCCTGCTGATTCTTGGCCTGGCCCAGACGATCGTCAGCTTCCGGGGCGACTCGCTGATCCCCGGTCTCGGTGGCAACCGACCTGTCATGGTCGAGCAGGAGGGCCGGCGCCCCGGCGCCCCGACGCCCGGAGTGATGCCGCGGTGAAACGCACAGTGGCCGCTCTGGTCGCGGCCGTCGTGGTGGCGCTGGCTGCCGGAGCCGGTCTCGGGATCTGGCTACTGTCCCGTGATCGAGGCCCGCACTTCCCGGAGATCAGCGCCTACTCGCGTGGCCATACCGTCCGGGTGGGTCCCTACCTGTATTGCAACGTGCTGAACCTCAACGACTGCCAGACGCCACAGTCGCAGGGCGAATTGCAGGTGAGCGAACGCTTTCCGGTGCAGCTGTCGGTGCCCGAGGCCATCGGCCGGGCCCCGTGGCGGCTGCTGCAGATCTATGAGGACCCGACCAACACCGCGACCACCTTCTTCCGGCCGGACACGCGCCTCGCGGTCACCATTCCCACCGTCGACCCACACCGGGGACGGCTGACCGGGGTCGTGGTGCAGCTGTTGACCCTGGTGGTCGACGACGGCGAACTGCGCGAAGCACCGCATGCGGAATGGTCTGTCCGCGTGACCTTTTGACCTGCGCCGAACTCACGCGCCGTGACCGGCTGGCACCCGTTCCCCGTCGGCCGGCGGCCCGGGTGGAGTGCCGTCGCCGAACGGCCTGCCGCCCAACGCTTCCCGGCCGTGCGGTGTGAGCCAGCCGGACAGGTCAGGGCCCTTGGGCACGATGCGGGTGGGGTTGATGTCGGCGTGCACGATGTAGTAGTGCTGCTTGATCTGAACGAAGTCGGTGGTGTCGCCGAAACCCGGTGTCTGGAACAGGTCTCGCGCATACGCCCACAGCACCGGCAGCTCTGACAGCTTGGACCGATTGCATTTGAAGTGCCCGTGATACACCGGGTCGAAGCGGGCCAGCGTGGTGAACAGCCGGACGTCAGCCTCGGTGATGGTGTCTCCCACCAGATATCGCTGATGCGCCAGCCGGTCGCTGACCCAATCCAGCGCGGTGAACAACCGGTCGTACGCCGCCTCGTAGGACTCCTGCGAGCCGGCGAATCCGCAGCGGTACACCCCATTGTTGATCTCGGTGTAGATGCGCTTGCTCACTTCGTCAATCTCGTCGCGCAACTCCTCGGGGTAGAGCTGCGGCGCCCCCTCCCGGTGGTAGGCGGTCCACTCGGTGGAGAAGTCGAGGGTGATCTGCGCGAAATCGTTGGTGACGACGGCGCCGGTCGGTATGTCGACGATGGCCGGGACCGTGATGCCCTTGGGGTAATCGGGATCACGCTTGAAGTAGGCGTCCTGCAAGCGCGGAATCTTCAGCACCGGGTCGACGCCGCCGGGATCAAGGTCGAACGTCCAGCTGCGCTCGTCATGGGTGGGACCGCAAAAACCAATGGAGAGAACGGATTCCAGGCCGAGCAATCTGCGCACGATGATGGTGCGATTAGCCCAGGGGCACGCGCGGGCTACGACGAGCCGATATCGGCCCGGCTCCACCGGATAACCGTCACGCCCGTCGGCGGTGATGCGGGTGGTGATGTAGTTGGTGTCGCGGTTGAATTCGCCCTTGCCGGCAACGTAGGAGCCCATTCATCCATCCTGCCGCACGGACGACGGTGGATCAGGCCTCGAACTCCCGCGCGACGGCCTTGACCACCTCGGAGATCTGGCGGGCGGTCTTGCGATCGGGGTAGCGGCCCTTGCGCAACTCGGGCTGGACGGTGCTTTCCAGCAGCGTGATCATGTCCTCGACCATGCCGTGCAGCTCGTCGGGACTGTGCTTGTGTTCGGCCGGCGCCTCGCGACGCGGGCGGGCGGCCGACCGCGCCAGGCTCGGCGGCGGGTCGATCAGCTTGAGGCTCAACGCCTGCGGTCCACGCCGGCCGGATGCGATGCCGAACTCGACCTTCTGCCCCGCTTTGAGCCCTTCGACACCCGCGGGCAACGCCGAGGAGCGGACGTAGACGTCCTCGCCATCCTCCTGCGACAGGAAGCCGAACCCCTTCTCGGAGTCGTACCACTTCACTTTGCCGGTCGGCACTGCTCTCACCTGCTTGTCTGATGGATCACTGGTATGCGACATAGAAGACGCGTCCCGCCTGCGCAGGACGCGTTGACGATCACAGATCCTACTCGGATGCCCGACCGCCGAGCACCCCGGTTTAGCGGGTACTCGGTAGGCTTGCATTACCGCTGGAGGAAAGATGCGCCTGATTCTGAACGTTATCTGGTTGATTTTCGGTGGCCTCTGGCTGGCTCTCGGCTATCTCCTGGCGGCGCTGGTGTGCTTCCTGCTGATCGTCACCATCCCGTTCGGTTTCGCCGCGCTGCGTATCGCCTCATATGCGCTGTGGCCGTTCGGCCGCACCATCGTCGAGAAGCCCGGCACCGGGACGGGCGCGCTGATCGGCAACGTCATCTGGATCCTGCTGTTCGGGTTGTGGCTGGCGATCGGACACCTGGCGAGCGCGATCGCCATGGCCGCCACGATCATCGGCATTCCCCTGGCGCTGGCAAATCTGAAGCTGATCCCCGTGTCACTGGTACCGCTCGGTAAAGAAATCGTCCCGGCCGACGCACGGATGACCGCATGACGCTGACCGCTCTGGGCTTACCGACCGTGCCCCGGCAGGGCGCCGCTCGGGAACCCATGGACGGGCCTCTGCTGGACAGTTACGGCCGCGTCGCCACCGATCTGCGGGTCTCGCTCACCGACCGCTGCAATCTGCGATGCAACTACTGCATGCCCGAGGAGGGTCTGAACTGGCTGCCCGGCCACCAGTTGCTGCAACCCGACGAGCTGGCCCGGCTGCTGCGCATCGCCGTCGCCCGGCTGGGAGTCACCAGCGTCCGGTTCACCGGTGGCGAACCGTTGCTGGCCCGGCATCTCGAAGAGGTGATCGCCGCGGCCGCCGGGCTGACCCCACGTCCGGAGATCTCGCTGACCACCAATGGGGTGGGGCTGGCGCGACGGGCGGCGGCGCTGGCCGCGGCCGGGCTGGACCGGGTGAATATCTCGCTGGACAGCGTCAACCCCGCCCACTTCGCGGCAATCACCCGCCGGGACCGCCTTGATGATGTGCTGGCCGGCCTGGCCGCCGCTGACGCCGCCGGTCTGCGCCCGGTCAAGGTCAATGCGGTCCTGGATCCCGGCACCGGCCGGCAGGACGTCGTGGAACTGCTGCGTTACTGCCTGGCGTACGGCTACCAGCTGCGTGTCATCGAGCAGATGCCGCTCGACGCCGGGCACCGGTGGCGTCCCGGCGCCGCACTGAGTGCCGACGACGTCCTCGAGGCCCTGCGCCAGCACTTCCGTCTCGAACCCGACCCGGCTCCGCGCGGTTCGGCGCCGGCTCAGCTCTGGCTGGTCGATTCGGGACCGGACACACCGCGCGGCAAGGTCGGGATCATCGCGTCGGTGTCGCACGCGTTCTGTTCCACCTGTGACCGCACCCGGCTGACGGCCGACGGCCAGATCCGCAGCTGCCTCTTCTCGAGCGAGGAGACGGACCTCCGCGGCCTTCTTCGCGGCGGTGCCGACGACGATGCCATCGAGACGGCCTGGCGCGCCGCGATGTGGGCCAAGCCCGCCGGCCACGGAATCAACGAACCGGGATTCATCCAGCCCGCACGTCCGATGAGCGCCATCGGTGGCTGAAATTTCCCGGCAGGCCACCGGCATCGCGGTGACCGTCCGCTATTTCGCCGCCGCCCGCGCAGCAGTAGGTCTCGAGTCGGAAACGCTGGTGTTGCCAACTGGTACGACGGTCGCCGACCTGGTTGAAAAGCTGGCCAACCGGGGTACACACCTGGCAACGATCTTGAGCCGATGCTCCTATCTGCGCGACGGAATTGCAGTGCGAGATGAGGCCTCGGCGTTATCCGCCGGCGACACGGTTGACGTACTCCCACCGTTCGCAGGCGGATAAAAACTGTGAGTTATCTCACGTAACGGAACGATAACAACCCGGCCACGCTCCGGTGTCGGGTGCTATGAGCTGCGCAAACGCAGTCGATTCCTGGCGTTTTGCGGCGCCGGTGTGACGAAAACGCCGATCAATTGCACACGTGACGGGACCGCCAGAAACCGCTACCGTCTCGGGAGGCTCGTCAAACCCAACCCGAGCGATGAGCCCTCCTTCACCTACAGCGCGCTTAGCTCCATCCGTGTAGGCGAGGGATTCCGACCCGCGGATGGAGGCGGGGGACCCACCAGGTCCGCCGAGATCGGACCGGGGCCTTGCGGCCCCTTGGGGTGAAGCCGGCGTCGTATCAACGGTGAACGACGCGGCCGGGTGACCTCTCCCATCCGAACCCGACAGCTGACCTCGCAAGCGTGTTACCGAGAGGAACTACTCGCGTATGACTGGACGTCACCGCAAGCCCACTACCTCGAGCGTCAGCGTCGCCAAGATCGCCTTCACCGGTGCGGTCCTGAGTGGCGGCGGCATCGCCATGGCCGGTCAGGCCGCGGCTGCCACCGACGCCGAATGGGACCAGGTAGCCCGTTGCGAATCTGGCGGCAACTGGGCGATCAACACAGGTAACGGGTTCTACGGCGGCGTGCAGTTCGCGGCCGGTACCTGGGCCTCGCACGGAGGCGGCGAGTACGCCCCCTCGGCCCAGCTGGCCACCAAAGACCAACAGATTGCCATCGCCGAGCGCGTGCTGGCCTCTCAGGGCCGCGGCGCCTGGCCGGTGTGTGGCACCGGCCTGTCCGGCCCGTCGCCGCACAACCCGGCTCCCGAGGCGGCCGCCTGGGACCGCCAGCCGATGGACGCTCCCGCACTGAACGGTGAGCAGATCCCCGACGCGCCGCCGCCGGTCGAGGCCCCCGCACCCGAGGTGCAGATGGCCGGCAACGACCTCGCGCTGGCGCCCGCCCCGGCTGACCTGCCGCCGGCTCCGGCCGAGCTGCCTCCGGCGCCCGCTGACCTGCCGCCGGCTCCGGCAGACCTGCCGCCGGCACCCGCGGCTGACCTGCCGCCCGCGCCCGCCGACCTGCCGCCCGCTCCCGGCGACGTGCCGGCTCCCCCGGCCCCCGCGGTGGTCGACACCGGCTTCCAGCCCGCGCCCGCCGATGTTGCGCCGGCTCCGGGCGACGTCGAGAACCCGCCGGTCGAGATCCACCAGGTCGCCGAGGTCGGCTACCACCAGCAGTTGTGGCAGGCGATCGTCGGCCAGGACATCGCCGGCAACGACGCGCTGGACGCGCTCGTTGCGGGTCCCGTCAGCTGACTTAGTGGTTGAGGCCTGAGCCCGCGGGGCTCAGGCCGAACCCACCCATTCTTCGGACCCGTCGTCGAAGAACTGGTGTTTCCACACCGGTAACCGCTCCTTGATCGCGTTTACCAGCAGCGCGCAGGTGGCGAACGCCGCTTGGCGATGATCAGCGGCCACCGCGGCCACCAGCGCGGCTTCTCCGATGTGCAGAACGCCGACGCGGTGGCTGGCGGCCACCGCCCGCACCCCGTCGGCGTGACCGGCGACCTCCGCCACCACCTCCGCGAAGACATCCGGGGCCGACGGGTGCGCGGAGTATTCCAGCCGCACCACCTGACGGCCGCCGTCGTGGTCGCGGATCATGCCGACAAAGCCCACGACGGCCCCGGCGGACTGATGATTCACCAGGGCCTCGTGCTCGGCGAGGGAAATCGGCTGATCGGTCACTGCGGCGCGCAGGACCGTCGTCATCGCGGGTGATCTCCGCCGGCAAGCTGCTCGAGTGCGTGGATGAGCACGCCGTCGAGCACCCCGAGGCCGTCGCGCACCCCACCCGGCGATCCCGGCAGATTGACGATCAGTGTCTTGCCCGCCACCCCGCACACGCCGCGCGACAACACCGACGTCGGCACCTTCGGCAGTCCCGACTGGCGAATCGCGTCGGCCAAGCCGGGGATCAGGTAGTCCAGCACCGCCACCGTCTGTTCGGGGGTGTTGTCGGTCGGCGCGATGCCGGTGCCGCCCGAGGTGATGATCACGTCGACGTCGGCCTCGAGCGAATCGTGCAGCGCGTCACCCACCTCGTTCCCGTCCGCCACCACCCGGGGCTGGGTCGGCAGAAACCCGCGCTGCTCCAGCCATTCGGCGATGATGGGTCCGCATTCATCGGCATACACACCCTTGGATGCGCGGGTGGAGGCGATGATGATCCGGGCGGTGCGGCTCATGGTCGCGTCCAACTTCCGCTGCGACCGCCTTCTTTGCTGATCACCCGGATGCCGTCGATGCGGGCGGCCGGGTCGACCGCTTTGATCATGTCGTAAAGGGTCAGGGCCGCCACACTTACAGCGGTCAGCGCTTCCATCTCTACCCCCGTTCGGTCGGTGCTGCGCACCGTCGCTCTGATCTCAACATCTGACTCCCCGACGGTGAAGTCAACATCGACCTTGGTGAGTGCGAGCTGATGGCACAGCGGGATCAGGTCGCTGGTGCGTTTCGCGGCCTGGATGCCCGCTACCCGCGCGGTCGCCAGCGCATCGCCTTTGGGCAGGCCACCGGCCGATATCAGCGCCACAACCTCAGCAGAGGTGCACAGCACGCCGACGGCCACGGCGGTGCGCCGCGTCGTCCCTTTATCGGTGACGTCGACCATGTGCGCGGCTCCGCGCTCATCCAGGTGCGACAGCGCCGACCCGGGGGCGTCAGGGCGCTCGTCAAAGGCCCCGGCCCCCGACATCCCGTGCCCTACCAGGTGGCGACCGTCACCGGATGGACGTAGGGCAACTCCTCGGCGGGCACCGGAAACACCACTTCGCCGAACGGCGAGAGTGCGCCCGTGCGGTCGGTCACGAGTTCGCTCACCGCATGGTCGTCCGGGTCCGTGGTCGGCCAGCCGGGGTCCACATACTTCTCTTTGCGCGCCTTCGAGTCAGCCACGCGCTCTATTCTGACAGGTCCGGCAACCGTCCGCGGCGGAAGGTTGAAGCTCACGCCTAGGCTTGATCAGCAATGACCGAACACACCCCGGATATCCCGCTGGGGTCCTGGCTGGCCGACCTGCCCGACGAGCGGCTGATCCTGCTGTTGGAGCTGCGGCCGGACCTTGCCCAGCCGCCTCCCGGCAGCATCGCGGCACTGGCCGCCCGCGCGCAGGCGCGTCAGTCGGTCAAGGCTGCCACCGACGACCTTGACTTCCTGCGGTTGGCGGTGCTGGACGCCCTGTTGGTGCTGCAGGCCGACACCGAACCCGTCCCGGTGACGAAGTTGACGGCCCTGATCGCCGAGCTGGCTCCGGACGCCGACGTGACGGCGGCACTGGATGACCTCAAGAACCGCGCCCTGGTGTGGGGCGCTACGGCGGTGCGGGTGGCCGCCGACACCGGCAGCGCCCTGCCGTGGCATCCCGGGCAGGTCACCCTCGAGGACCGCGCCCACACCGGCGCGCAGATCGCCGCGCTGATCGCCGACGCCGACGACGCACAGCGCGACGTCCTGGAGAAGCTGCTCGAAGGGTCGCCGATGGGACGCACCCGCGACGCGGCACCCGGGGCTCCGATGGACCGGCCCGTCCCGCAACTGCTCGCGTCGGGCCTGCTGCGACGCGTCGACGCCGAGACGGTGATACTGCCCCGCCACGTCGCGCAGGTGTTGCGCGGCGAGTCGCCCGGCCCGGTGCAACTGACCGAACCCGATCCGGTGGTGTCGACCGTCTCAGCCGCCGATTCCGACGCCGCGGCCGCCGGCGCCGTCGTCGACCTGCTGCGTCAGGTCGATGTGCTGCTCGAGAATCTCAGCACCGCACCGGTTTCCGAGCTGCGCAGCGGCGGCCTGGGTATCCGCGAACTCAAGCGGCTGGCCAAAGTGACCGGGATCGACGAGGCCCGGCTGGGCCTGATCCTGGAGATCGCCGCGGCGGCGGGGTTGATCGCCAGTGGCATGCCCGATCCCGACCCGGCCCACGGGGACGGACCGTACTGGGCGCCCACGGGGACAGCCGATCGGTTCAACACGCTGGCCGCCGCTGACCGTTGGTATCTGCTGGCCACCACCTGGCTCGACCTGACCTGCCGCCCGACGCTGATCGGCAGCCGCGGTCCGGACGGCAAACCGTTTGGCGCGCTTTCGAATTCACTGTTCTCGACGGCGGCCCCACTGGACCGGCGGCTTCTCCTGACACTGCTCGCCGGCCTACCGGGCGGCGACGGCGTCGACGCGAGAACGGCGTCCGCGGCCTTGATCTGGCGGCGCCCGCGCTGGGCCCGGCGGTTGCAGCCCGAGCCGGTCGCCGACCTGCTGGCCGAGGGCCACGCAGTGGGACTGATCGGTCGCGGGGCGATCAGCACGCCGGGCCGCGCACTGCTCGGTGACGAGAGCCCGGACGTCGTCGTCGACGCGATGACTCGGGCGCTACCCAAACCGATCGACCACTTCCTGGTCCAGGCCGACCTGACCGTGGTAGTGCCGGGTCCGCTGGAACGCGACCTGGCCGACGACCTCGCCACCGTCGCGACCGTCGAATCGGCCGGTGCGGCAATGGTTTACCGGGTCAGCGAACAGTCCATCCGGCATGCACTCGACATCGGCAAGACGCGCGACTGGATGCAGGCCTTTTTCGCCGAGCACTCCAAAACCCCGGTGCCGCAGGGTCTTACCTACCTGATCGACGACGTGGCACGTAGGCACGGTCAACTCCGTATCGGGATGGCATCCTCATTCGTGCGCTGCGAAGATCCCGCCCTACTTGCGCAGGCGGTGGCGGCACCGGCTACCGAGGGACTGCAGCTGCGGGCGCTGGCCCCCACGGTGGCGGTGTCGCCGGCGACCATCGCCGAAGTGCTCGCCGCCTTGCGAACCGCGGGGTTCGCCCCGGCCGCTGAAGACTCCACCGGCGCGATCGTCGACGTGCGGACCCGCGGCGCCCGGGTCGCCGCTCCGCCCCAGCGCCGGGCGTACCGGCCGGTCCCCCGGCCCAGCAGTGAGACGCTGAACGCCGTGGTCGGGGTGCTGCGCAAGGTCACCGCGGCCCCGTTCGGCAACATCCGCGTCGATCCTGCGGTGTCGATGTCGCTGCTGCAGCGCGCCGCCAAAGACCAGGACACGGTGCTCATCGGCTACCTCGACGCCGCAGGGGTGGCCACCCAGCGGGTGGTGTCCCCGATCGTCGTCCGGGGTGGCCAGCTGGTGGCTTTCGATTCAGGGTCCGGGCGGATGCGGGACTTCGCCATCCACCGCATCACATCGGTGATGTCGGCGGACGAAGGATAATGGACGTTGCTCCCCGCCAACCGCTTGCCGGGGAGCAACGATTGGAGGAGCAGCGCCCATGACAGACGGGCCGTTGATTGTGCAGTCCGATAAAACGGTGCTGCTCGAAGTCGACCATGAGCAGGCCGGGGCGGCGCGCGCCGCCATCGCGCCGTTCGCCGAGCTGGAACGCGCACCCGAGCACATCCACACCTACCGCATCACACCGCTGGCGCTGTGGAACGCCCGCGCCGCCGGACACGACGCTGAGCAGGTGGTCGACGCGCTGGTCAGCTTCTCCCGCTACGCGGTACCGCAACCCCTGCTGGTCGACATCGTCGACACCATGGCGCGGTACGGCCGCCTGCAACTGGTCAAGCACCCCGCGCACGGCCTGACGCTGCTGAGCTTCGATCGCGCCGTCCTCGAAGAAGTGCTGCGCAACAAGAAGATCGCGCCGATGCTCGGCGCCCGCATCGACGACGACACCGTCGCCGTTCACCCCAGCGAGCGCGGCCGGGTCAAGCAGATGCTGCTCAAGATCGGCTGGCCGGCGGAGGATCTCGCCGGCTACGTGGACGGCGAGGCCCACCCGATCAGTCTGGAACCCGACGGGTGGGAGCTGCGCGACTACCAGCAGCTCGCCGCGGACTCGTTCTGGGCCGGCGGCTCGGGCGTGGTGGTACTGCCCTGCGGCGCCGGCAAGACGCTGGTCGGTGCGGCCGCCATGGCAAAAGCGCAGGCCACAACGCTGATTTTGGTCACCAACATCGTGGCGGCCCGGCAGTGGAAGCGCGAGCTGGTGGCACGGACCTCGCTCACCGAGGAGGAGATCGGCGAATACTCCGGCGAGCGCAAGGAGATCCGGCCCGTCACCATCTCGACGTACCAGATGATCACGCGACGCACCAAGGGCGAGTACCGGCATCTGGAGCTGTTCGACAGCCGCGACTGGGGCCTGATTGTCTATGACGAGGTGCACCTGCTGCCGGCACCGGTGTTCCGGATGACCGCCGACCTGCAGTCCAAGCGGCGCCTTGGCCTCACCGCCACGCTGATCCGCGAGGACGGCCGGGAGGGCGATGTGTTCTCGCTGATCGGGCCGAAGCGATATGACGCCCCGTGGAAGGACATTGAGGCACAGGGCTGGATCGCACCGGCTGAGTGCGTGGAAGTCCGGGTCACCATGACCGACAACGAGCGGATGATCTACGCCACCGCCGAGCCCGAGGAACGCTACAAGCTGTGTTCGACCGTGCACACCAAAATTGCTGTGGTGAAGTCGATCCTGAAGAATCACCCTGGCGAGCAGACCCTGGTGATCGGCGCATACCTCGATCAGCTCGACGAGCTGGGTGCCGAGCTGGGCGCCCCGGTGATCCAGGGGTCGACCAAGACCCGGGAACGCGAGGACCTATTCGACCAGTTCCGGCGTGGTGAGATCGCGACCCTGGTGGTGTCCAAGGTGGCCAACTTTTCCATTGACCTGCCGGAAGCCTCTGTTGCGGTTCAGGTTTCGGGCACCTTCGGGTCGCGACAGGAGGAGGCCCAGCGCCTGGGCCGGCTACTGCGGCCCAAGGCGGACGGTGGCGGCGCCATCTTCTATTCGGTGGTTGCGCGCGACAGCCTGGACGCCGAATATGCCGCGCACCGGCAGCGTTTTCTGGCTGAGCAGGGCTACGGGTACATCATTCGCGACGCCGACGACCTTCTGGGCCCGGCGATCTAGGACCGCGAGCAGACGCAAAAGCCCCCTGGAACATGTGTTCCAAGGGGCTTTTGCGTCTGCTCGGCGTGGGGACTAGAGCGACAGGATGGTCGCCGAGGCGGTGCCCGGCGCGCCGTAGACCTGCGCCAGACCCACCCGCGGGTTGCCCGGCACCTGCCGTTCGCCTGCCTCACCGCGCAACTGCCGCACCAACTCATGCATCTGGCGCAACCCGGACGCGCCGATCGGCTCGCCGTTGGCGATGAGACCGCCGTCGGTGTTGACCGGAATCGAACCGTGAATCTCGGTGGCACCGTCGGCCACCAACTTCTCCTGTTCGCCGTCAGCGCACAGACCCGTCTCGGCCATGTGGATCACCTCGCTGCCGGCATCGGTGTCCTGCAACTGGGCCACGTCGACGTCCTCAGGCCCGATGCCCGCGGCCTCGTAGGCGGCTTTGGCCGCGTACACCGTCGGCGAGGCGTCGCCGTCCAGCGGAGCGAACGTGGCGTGCACCTCGTAGGCGCCGTAACGGCGGGTGCGAATCTCGCAGGCGCGCACGTACACCGGCTTGTCGGTGTATTTGTGTGCCAGGTCGGCGCGGCACATGATCACCGCCGCGGCCCCCTCGTCCGGCGCGCAAAACATGTACTGCGTCAGCGGATAGTTGAGCACCGCTGAGTTGAGGATCTCTTCTTCCGGAATTGCCTTGCGGCGGAACGCGTTCGGGTTCATCGCGCCGTTGCGGAAGTTCTTGGCTGCCACCTTGGCCAGCGTCGCCTGAGAGATGTTGTGGTCGTGCAGGTACTTGTTGGCCTTCATGCCGAAGAACTTCGTGGTGACGAACTGCCCGTTCTGCGCATACCACTGCGGCAGCGCGAGTTTGGCGGGATCGTCGGTGAACGCGCCGCGGGGATGCTTGTCCAACCCGATCGCGATTCCGAGGTCGTACTTGCCCAACCGGATGGTGTCGGCGGTCTGCTGGATGGCGCTCGCCGCCGTGGCGCAGGCGTTGAACACATTGGTGAACGTGATCCCGGTGAGCCCGACGAGGCGCGTCACGGCGTCCGGGTTGGACACCTCATGACTGCCGCCGAAGCCGAACTGAATGTCCTTCCAGTCCACTCCGGCGTCGGTCAGAGCGGACTGGATCGCCTCGGCACCCATCTCCATCGCGGTCTTCTCGAACCTGCCGAAGGGGTGCAGGCCGACGCCGATGATGGCGACATCGTTGGTCATTTCATGCTCCTGTCGCTGCGACCGGCTGGAACGCGAAGGTCATGATTTCGGCGCCGTCGTCGTCGCGATTCAGCGGCACCATGGTGAGTTCGACTTCCTGACCGAAATCCAGCTTGGCCGGATCATTCTCGGTGAGCCTGCCTTCCACCCGGATCACGTCACCGAGTTGAACCAGGCCGACCCCGAACGGCACGAAGTCCTTGCCAACAGGTCCGGCGTAAGGGGCGCCCGGCGGGAACCCCTGGGTGGTCCATGCGACCAGCGTGCCGCGCCGCGGCAGCAACACCTCGGTCATCTCGCTGTGGCTGCAGCGCGGACAGTACCGCTGCACCGGGAACGTCGTGGCCTCACAACTGCCGCATCGGCTGCCGATCAGCTGGGGATTCTCGTCCGGCCAGGTAGAGATTTCAGGGGCCAGCGCCTTCTGCATCGACAAACCTCCGTGGAGCACGGGAAAAGTCCGACTCACTGAACGGTACAACAGCGTTCCGCAAAAATGGAAATCGCATTCTCGTCCGACTCGACACGGACCACTCGTTCAGTGTCGTGGAAAATTGCCAGCAATTACGATTTGGCCATGTCCCTCGTCGTTGGCCAGGTATTCGCCGGATACACGATCCTGCGCGTGCTGGGTGCAGGCGGCATGGGCAGGGTTTATCTGGCAACGCATCCGCGCCTGCCCCGCGAGGACGCGCTCAAAGTGCTGCCCGCGGAATACACCGACGACCCCGAATACCGGAAGCGGTTCGCGCGCGAAGCCGACGTGGCCGCCGGCCTGTCCCATCCCCACATCGTGCGGATCTACGACCGCGGTGAGACCGACGGCCAACTGTGGATCTCGATGGACTACGTGGCCGGCACCGACGCTTCCCACTTGTTGTCCGAGCGCTACCAGCGCGGCATGCCTGTCGACGAAGTGGTCGCCATCATCTCCGCGGTCGCCTCCGCGCTGGACTACGCCCACCACCGCGGCCTGTTGCACCGTGACGTCAAGCCCGCCAACATCCTGCTCACCGAACCCGACGGCGGGCAGGCGCGCCGGATATATCTGGCGGACTTCGGCATCGCGCGCCGCATCGATGACGCGTCGTCCATCACGGACATAAACGTCGCGGTAGGCACCGTCGCCTATGCCGCACCCGAACAGCTCAAGGGTGCGCCGGTTGACGGGCGCGTTGACCAATATGCGTTGGCCTGCACGGCTTATCACCTGTTGACCGGCGCCCCCCCGTTCACCGACAGCAGCCCGACGGTGGTTATCACCCAGCAGATCAGTTCCCCGCCGCCGCCGATCGGCACACGTCGACCCGAATTGTCGTCATTGGACCCGGTTTTCGCCATCGCCATGGCCAAAGACCCGGACGGCCGCTACAGCAGCTGCAGCGACTTCGCCCTGGAGTTGACCAAACACCTCGCCACGCAAAACTACGACACCCCGGTCGATTTGCACGCCCGGCAAACTCAGCCCTCGATCTCGCTGATCAAGTCCAGCGAGCCGGACCCGAGAGGATGGGCGCGGCGGCCGGCCGTCCTCTTCAGCGTGCTGGTGGCCGTCGCGTTGCTTGTCGTCGGCGGCGTCTTCGCCGGCACCAAATTCAGGCATTCCGGCAGGCACACCGCCGCGCCGCTCGGGTCGTCCACTGCGGGGCCGCAGGCCACCCCCCCAGCGGCGCAGGGCCCGTTCACCGGCACTTACCGCGCCGACTTCGGCCCGGTTACGTTGATCAACGGCAAGCAAGTTCCAAATGCGCAACCCACCACGGGCACCTATGGCGTGCGCTCGATGTGCGGGGGCACCGGTTGCGTGGCAACGGGTTCGCGCCTTAAAGGCGAGAGATTTTTCGCCGCGAGCATGGTTTTCGATCAGCTGGGCAGCAGCTGGGTGGCGGTGGCGCTGTCCACCCAACCATGCAATGACACGACCAGTGAGATCTGGGAGGTCTTCACGTTGGAGGCACGTCCAGACGGAACTCTGGTCGGCGAACAAACGCGCACCGCCCGCAACAATTGCGAAGAGCGGCGGACCGTGACCTTCACCCGCACCGGCGATGCCCCGGCCGGCCTTCCCGACCCGGCGACCCTGCCGCCGCGGGTGCCGTCAGTGGCCGAGGCGTTTCACGGCCGCTATGCGCGGACCCTCACGGTGGCGGGCCGGGGCACCCAGCCGGAGGGCGATTCCCCGGGCGTCACAAATTGCTTGCGTACCGGTGATCGGTGCATGAGCTTCTTTCACTTTGATTCAGGCGATGCTCCCCTGATATTCGCGGGCGGCAGCTGGACGTGGGATGAAGTGAGCAGCGGAAAGTGTCCAGACGGGAGCCCGACGACGCTGCGGATCAGCGCCACGTACCCGCTGCCACAACCGGCTGCGGATCCGCTGCCGTCGCTGACCGGCCACGGGCACTGGGCGCAAACGGGGACGTGCTCGGTCAACGTAGATCTTGACGACACGTTCACTCGGACAGGCGATTAGCCCCGTGCCGCTGGATGTCGGACAAGCTTTCGCCGGGTACACGATCCTGCGCGTGCTGGGTGCGGGCGGCATGGGCACGGTGTATCTGGCGACGCATCCGCGGCTGCCGCGCGAGGACGCGCTCAAAGTGCTGCCCGCGGAGTTCACCAACGATGCCGAGTACCGGGCGCGGTTCAATCGCGAGGCGGAACTGGCCGCCGGTTTGTCCCATCAGCACATCGTCGGGGTTCAGGACCGGGGCGAATTCGACGGCCAATTCTGGATCTCGATGGATTACGTGGCCGGCACCGACGCCTCCCGATTGCTCAAAGAGCAGTATCCGTCGGGCATGCCCGCCGAGGAGGTGCTGTCCATCGTCGCCGCGGTCGCAGCCGCGCTGGATTACGCCCATGACCGCGGGTTGCTACACCGCGACGTCAAACCGGCCAACATCCTGCTGGCCGATCCCGACGGGCAGGACCGCCGCGTGTACCTGGCCGACTTCGGCATCGCGCGGCGCATCGACGATTCCGCCGGGTTGACCGACACCAACGTGGCGGTCGGCACCGTTGCCTACGCCGCGCCCGAACAACTCCGAGGTGATCCGATCGACGGACGCGCCGACCAGTATGCGTTGGCGTGCACGGCCTTTCATCTGCTGACCGGCGCGCCGCCGTATCCGGACGACAACCCCGCCGTCGTCATCACCCATCATCTGTACGCTCCGCCGCCGTCGGTGGGAGAACACCATGACGAGCTGCGGAGTCTTGACCCGGTGTTTACCCGGGCCATGGCCAAGGAACCAGCCGACCGGTTCGCCACCTGCAGCGAGTTTGTCTCCCAACTACGCAGGCACCTCGAAGGCGGCGCCCCGATCACCGCGCCGGACCACCTCCTCACCGCGCCCGTCGTCCGCGCGCCCCGCAGACGTTCCCGTCTGCTGATCGCCGCGCTCGTCGGCGTTGCGCTCCTGGTCGGTGGCGGGATCTTCGCCGGTTTCAAGCTCACGCATAGGCCGGTCGCAGCGCCCGCGCCGACCAGCACCACCACCGCCACCACATCGGCGACGCCGGTCAGCGCTCCGACCACCACCTCCGTTGCGCCGCTCACCCCTGGCCCGTTGAATGGTCGCTACAAAGCGGATTTCGGCGCCGCCACCGATCTCGATGGCAACGGCCACGGCGCGCCGCCGGCCACCGCCAGCTACGGGCTCCGTTCGGCGTGCCGAGGCGCCGCATGTGTGGCGACGGCCGAATCTCTGGGTAGGCCCAATGATCTGGCTAAGACGATGGTGTTCGACAAAATCGACGGCCGGTGGCTGGCGGTAGCGGTGATCAACGATGAGTGCCTTTCGACGAAATCTGAATTCTGGCTGGCGTTCTCCCTGCAGCTGGGCGCCGATGGCACCCTCACCGGAGAGATGACCCGGACCAGTGCCACCAACTGCCGTGACAAGAGACCGGTAACCCTCACGCGCACAGGCGATCTCGATGTAGACACGGTCGTCGACCCGGCGACCGTCGCGCCGCGGGTTGTGTCCCCGGCCGAAGCCTTACACGGCCGGTACCAAGTCCTGCGGACTTACCCCACATCAGCCATTCCGACGGAGCCCGTAGATACCGCCGTCGTCACGACCTGCCTGCGCACCGGCGATCGCTGTATGAGCTATTTTCACGGCAATGGGGGCGACAACCCCCTGGTTTTTCAGAACGGCATCTGGGCATTGACTTCGGACGCCGATTACCCGTGTCCGGCCGGGGGCACACTGCATTTCAATGTCATCGCCGAGTTTCCGCTGCCGCAGCCGGTCGAGAATCCCATTCAGCGGCTCAGTGGGCACGGGCGCCAGACGCAGACCCGCGCGTGCACGGTCGACACACCCTTCGACCAAACATTCACCCGCACCGGCGATTAACTCAGCGCGGGGATTACTTCGCGCTCGAACAGGTCGATACCGGAGCGGTCGTATGCCGCCTCGGGGAAGTAGCAGATCGCGTATTCACAGCCGAGATCGCGGACCTCGGACAGACGCTCGATCACCTGCTCCGTGGTACCCATCGTCGAATCGGGCATGCCACCTACCATCGAATCCGCCACAGTGTCCGGCACATAGCCGTCCAGGCGGTCACGCACCCGCTTCTTGCGGTCGTCGACGTCGGCTTCAGAGCTGCCGACCACGGCGGTGAAGTTGGCCGATCGCACAATCGCGTCGAAGTCGGTGCCCAGCGTGCGACAGTGCTCGGCGAGTACCTGCGACTTGTGGGCGAATGCTTCGAGGTCCGGAGTGAAGTTGGTGTATTGCGCGTAGGCAGCGGCGATGCGCAACGTCACCTTCTCGCCGCCACCGGCGATCCACAGGGGAATACCATTGCGCTGCAACGGCTTCGGGGCCACGATCGCGCCGTCAACCTGGTAGTGCTTCCCGTCGAAGCTGACCTTGCCGTCGCGCCAGGCATCCCGCATGATCTGCACGCCTTCGTCGAGGCGCGCCAGCCGCACTCCGGCCGACGGGAATCCGTAACCGTAAGCGCGCCACTCGTGCTCGTACCAACCACCGCCGATACCCATCTGGACGCGGCCGCCGGAGATGATGTCGGCGGTGGCCGCGACCTTGGCGAGATACACCGGGTTGCGGTAGCTCATCGCGGTGCACATCTGGCCCAGCTTGATCCGCGATGTGACGGCGGCGTAGGCCGACATCAGCGACCATGCCTCGTGAGTGGCCTGGTCGCTGGGCAGCGGGACGGTGTGGAAGTGGTCGTAGACCCACAGCGAATCCCAGGCGCCGCCGTCGGCATAGGTGGCCAGATCGCGCATCACCTCCCAGTGCCGCTCGGGTTCGATGCCGACGAGATCCATCCGCCAGCCTTGCGGGATGAAGAGACCGAAGCGCATAGCGGTGACTCTACTTGGGTGAGCAGACACAAAATCGCCCATTTCGCTAGGCGAAAGGGCGATTTTGTGTCTGCTCGGC
The DNA here is from genome assembly GCF_031583025.1 of Mycobacterium sp. Z3061. NCBI lineage: Bacteria > Bacillati > Actinomycetota > Actinomycetes > Mycobacteriales > Mycobacteriaceae > Mycobacterium > Mycobacterium pumcae. The sequence continues at coordinate 5,825,307 of NZ_CP134062.1, forward strand.
AGTACTAGGTGAGTGAGTCCGGCGGCAGGAAACGGTCGCCGTACTTCTCGGCCAGCTCGCGGGCGCGGGCCACGAAGGCTTCCTTGCCCCGGCCGAGCGGACCCTCGTAACCGACGATGTACTGCGCGCTACCACCGGTCCACGGCGGGAACCCGATGCCCATGATCGACCCGATGTTCGCGTCGGCCGTGGTCATCAGCACGTTCTCGTCGAGGCACTTCTGGGTTTCCAGCGCCTCGGCGAACAGCATCCGGTCGATCATGTCCTGCAGCGGCGGCTCCGAGCTACCCGACTTGAAGGTCTCCCGCAGACCCGGCCACAAGCCGGAACGCTTGCCCTCGGGGTACTCGTAGAAGCCGGCGCCCTTCAGACGGCCCGAGCGGCCGAGCTCAATCATCTTCTCCACCACGGCTTCTGCCGGGTGCGGCTCGTACTTGCCGCCCGCTTCCTCGACACCCTTGCGGGTGGCGACGGCGATCTTGTGCATCAGCTCCAGGTTGAGCTCGTCGGACAGCTGCAGCGGCGGCGCCGGGTAACCGGCCTGCGAACCCGCCTGCTCGATGCTGGCCGGCTCGACACCCTCGCCCAGCATGGCCAGCGCCTCGTTGACGAAGGTGCCGATGACCCGGGACGTGAAGAAGCCGCGGCTGTCGTTGACCACGATCGGGGTCTTGCCGATGGCCAGCGTGTAGTCGAACACGCGGGCCAGCGCCTCGTCAGAAGTCTTCTCGCCCTTGATGATCTCCACCAGCGGCATCTTGTCGACCGGCGAGAAGAAGTGGATTCCGATGAAGTCTTCCTGCCGCTTGACGCCGGTCGCCAGACCGGTGATCGGCAGCGTCGAGGTGTTGGAGCCGAGCAGCGCGTTGGGCTCGACGATGTCCTCGATCTCCTGGAAGACCTTGTGCTTGAGGTCCTGGCTCTCGAACACCGCCTCGATGACGAAGTCGACGCCCTTGAAGTCAGCGGGGTCGGCCGTCGGAGTGATGCGCGCCAGCAGGGCGTCACTCTTCTCCTGCGTGGTGCGGCCCCGCTCCAGCGCCTTGGCTTCCAGCTTCTCGGAGTAGCCCTTGCCCTTCTGCGCGGCCTCGATGCTGACATCCTTGAGCACCACGTCGTAGCCGGCCTTGGCCGAGACGTAGGCGATGCCCGCACCCATCATGCCGGCGCCGAGCACGCCGATCTTGTTGATCTTGACCGGCTCGATGCCGTCCGGGCGGGACTTGCCGGCGTTGATGGCCTGCAGGTCGAAGAAGAACGCCTGGATCATGTTCTTCGAGACCTGGCCGGTGACCAGCGTGGTGAAGTAGCGGCTCTCGATGCGGCTGGCGGTGTCGAAGTCCACCTGCGCGCCCTCGACCGCAGCGGCCAGGATGGCCTTCGGCGCCGGCATCGGCGCACCCTTGATCTGCTTGCGCAGCAACGCCGGGAACGACGGCAGGATGGACGCGAGCGCGGGCGACGACGGGGTGCCGCCGGGCATCTTGTAGCCCTTCTTGTCCCACGGCTGCTCGTGGCTGTCGGGGTTGGCCTTGATCCACGCCTTGGCGGCGGGCACCAACTCCTCGACCGTCGGCAGCAACTCGTCGATCAGACCAAGTTCCTTGGCCTTGGCCGGCTTGAACCGGGTGCCCTGCGACAGGACATTCATGAAGGCGTTCTGGATACCGAACATCCGCACCGAGCGGGTGACACCACCCGCGCCCGGCAGCAGACCCAGCGTCGCCTCGGGGAAGCCGAACTGCGATCCCTTCACGTCGGCCGCGATGCGGTGGTGGCAGGCCAGGGCAATCTCCAGGCCACCGCCCAGGGCCGCGCCGTTGAGCGCGGCGACCACTGGCTTGCCCAGCGTCTCGAGCGTGCGCAGCTGCTTCTTGACGTTCTCGACCAGGTCGAAAGCCTCACCGGCGTTCTCCGGGCCGATCTGGATCATGCTCTTCACGTCACCGCCGGCGAAGAAGGTCTTCTTCGCACTGGTGATCACCACGCCGGTGATCGAATCCTTCTCCGCGACAAGGCGTTCCACCGCCTTGCCCATCGACTCGATGTACGCCTCGTTCATGACGTTGGCCGACCCCGACGGGTCGTCCAGGGTCAGCGTGACGATGCCGTCGTCATCCTTGTCCCACTGAATCGTGTTGTCGGTCATGTACTTAAACCCTCTCGATGATCGTCGCGACACCCATGCCGCCGCCAATACAAAGCGTCACCAGGGCGCGCCGGGCATTGCGGCGCTCCAGCTCGTCGACCATGGTGCCCAGGATCATCGCGCCGGTGGCACCCAGCGGGTGGCCCATGGCGATCGCGCCGCCGTTGACGTTGAGCTTCTCGTCCGGGATGTTCAGGTCCTTCTGGAACTTCAGCACCACCGAGGCGAAGGCCTCGTTGAGCTCGAACAGGTCGATGTCGTCGACGGTCAGGCCGGCGCGGTCGAGCACCTTGCGGGTGGCCGGGGTGGGGCCGGTCAGCATGATCACCGGGTCGGCCCCACTGGTCGCGGTCGCGACGATGCGGGCGCGCGGGGTCGCGTTGATGGCCGCCCCGGCCTTCTCGTTACCGACCATGACGAGGGAGGCGCCGTCCACGATGCCGGAGCTGTTGCCGCCGGTGTGCACGTGGTTGATCTTCTCGACCCAGTGGTACTTCTGCAGCGCCACGTCGTCGAAGCCGCCCATCGCAGCCAGGACCTCGAACGCCGGCTTGAGCTTGCCCAGGCCTTCCTTGGTGGTGTCCGGGCGCATGTGCTCGTCGTGGTCGAGGATCAGCAGACCGTTCTGGTCGCGGACCGGCACCACGGACTTGGCGAAGTAGCCGCCCGACCACGCCTCAGCGGCCTTTTCCTGGCTGCGCAGGGCGTAGTTGTCCACGTCGTCGCGGGTGAAGCCCTCGATCGTGGCGATCAGGTCGGCGCCGATGCCCTGCGGGACGAACATCACGTCGTAGTTGGTCTCCGGGTCCAGGCCCATGGCGCCACCGTCGGATCCCATCGGCACGCGGCTCATCGACTCCACACCACCGGCCAGCACCAGGTCGTCCCAGCCCGAGCGCACCTTCTGCGCGGCGGTGTTGACGGCCTCGAGGCCCGATGCGCAGAACCGGTTGAGCTGAACGCCGCCCGAGGTGACGGGCATGCCGGAGGCCAGCACCGCGGCGCGGGCGATGTCACCGCCCTGATCGCCCACGGGTGAGACGCACCCCAGGATGACGTCGCTGATCAGGTTCTCGTCGAGGTCAGGGTTGCGCTTGCGCAGCTCCTCGATGAGGCCCACGACCAGGTCGAGGGGCTTGACTTCGTTCAGCGCGCCGTTGCGTTGCTTGCCGCGCGGCGTGCGGATGGCCTCGTAGATGAAGGCTTCTTCGGACATGTCGGTTTCCTGTTCCAAAAAGGGAGGGTTTGGATCCGTCTTCAAGAGTAGGTCCAGGAAAGGAACACTAACAGGGGCCTCGGCCAACCTGTTGGTTGGGAGGGAGTTCGCAGGTCAGGCGGCCTACCTCGACCGCGAACGTGAAGCTGGCCGCACGTTGGATGTCGAACGTGAAGCTGGCCGCACGCTCGGCGACGGCGGCTCGCCCTAAGCTCGACCACCATGACGGTCACGCGGCTGCAGCCCTACGCGACCACGGTGTTCGCCGAGATGTCGGCGCTGGCCGCGCGGATCGGCGCGGTGAACCTCGGCCAGGGCTTTCCCGACGAGGACGGGCCCCTGCCGATGCTCAAGGCCGCGCAGGACGCCATCGCCGCGGGCGTCAACCAGTACCCACCCGGGCTGGGCATCGCACCGCTGAGACAGGCCATCGCCGCGCAGCGCCACCGGCACTTCGGCATCGACTACGACCCCGATAACGAGGTGCTGGTGACGGTCGGCGCCACCGAGGCCATCGCCAGCGCCGTGCTGGGCCTGGTGGAGCCCGGCTCGGAGGTATTGCTGATCGAGCCGTTCTACGACTCCTACTCCCCCGTGGTGGCGATGGCCGGCGCTCACCGCGTCGCGGTGCCCCTGGTCGCCGACGGCCGCGGCTTCGCGCTGGACGCCGACGCACTGCGCCGCGCGATAACCCCGCGAACACGTGCCCTGATCGTCAACTCACCCCACAACCCCACCGGCGCAGTCCTGAGGCCGCAGGAGTTGCAGGCCATCGCCGAACTCGCGGTGGCCGCCGACCTCCTGGTGATCACCGACGAGGTCTACGAGCACCTGGTGTATGACGACCACACCCACGTACCGCTCGCCGGGTTCGACGGCATGGCACAGCGCACCGTCACCATCTCCAGTGCCGCCAAGATGTTCAACTGCACCGGTTGGAAGATCGGCTGGGCGTGCGGCCCCGCGCACCTGATCGCCGGCGTGCGCGCGGCCAAGCAGTACCTCAGTTATGTAGGTGGGGCGCCGTTTCAGCCCGCGGTGGCGCTGGCTCTGGATACCGAAGACAACTGGGTGAGGACTCTGCGCGATTCGCTGCAGGCGCGACGGGACCGGCTGGCCTCGGGACTCAAAGGAATCGGTTTCGAGGTCCACGACAGCTTCGGCACCTACTTTCTGTGTGCCGACCCACGTCCGCTGGGCTACGACGACAGCTCGGCGTTCTGCGCGGCACTACCTGAGAAAGTCGGCGTGGCGGCCATCCCGATGTCCGCCTTCTGCGATCCGGCCGCGGAGCACGCCGACCTGTGGAATCACCTGGTGCGCTTCACATTCTGCAAACGGGAGGACACCCTGGACGAAGCGATCAGCCGACTCGGGGCACTGCGCGACAGTTAGCCGAGGCTTCCCATCACCCGGCGTCGCAGTCCCTCGGTGGCCGCGTCGAGGATCTTCCTGCGGGCCCGGTTGACCAGGAATTCCGGTAGCGGCGCCGAGGGTTCGACGGTGATGGTGAACCGCACCCGCGTCTTGTCGTCGCCCTCGCGGCTCAGGTTGTACTCGCCGTGCTGACCGTGTTGCTGCTTGGTCTTCTTCGCATCCCACACCACCCAGTCCGGGCCCCAGTGATACTCGAGCAGCTCCCGGTCGATGATCCCGACGACCTTGATGGCGACCTTCACATATCGCGGACGACCGTCCGGCCAGGTTTCGACGACCTCGGCCCGCTTGTGCACCGACGACCACGACGGCACCGCCTGCATGTCGGCAAGCGCGTCGATAATGACGTCCGGCGGCGCGTCGATCACGACTTCACTGGAAGCTTGAATGGCCACTGTTGTTCAAACTAGCAATCATCGACCGGCTGAAAACGTCACTGCTCGTCCTGCTCTGAAGTGTCGCCCATGACCCGCTTCTGTAAGCCCTTGGCCGCGGCGTCGAGAATCTGCTCACTGGCCCGTCGGACGATGAATCCCGGAATGGGTCCCGACGGCTCGACGGTGACGTCGAACCGCACCCGGGTCTTATCGAGACCTTCGGGGGTGAGCTTGTATTCGACGTGCTGACCGTGCTGCTGGAAGGTCTTGTCCGCATCCCAACACACCCAGTCCGGGCCCCAGTGATATTCGAGAATCTCCTTGTCGACCAGGCCCAGAATCTTGACCGTCGCCCGCACGTGGTGCGGCCGGCCATCGGGGTAGTAGTCGATCACTTCGACGCTTTTGTGCAGCGGTGACCACGACGTCAGAATGCTGACGTCTGCCAGCGCCTCCATGATCACTTCCTGGGGCGCATCAATGACGAATTCTCGCGATGCTTTTACGGCCACCGAGTTCAAGCTAGCAACGCCGCCGCGCACCCGGACACGGTTCAGGCAAATACCTTGTTACCAGCCTATTTCGGCGAGGGTCGTGGTCTGCACCGGCGGCCGCCCCACCGGCGGGGCCGGCGTGCGGGAGAACCGCGGCGCCGGGGCGGCCTGCTCGACGCCGTGGGCGGTGATCACCGTCGACCGGCCGGTCAGGTGAGCATCGCAAGCGGCTTCGGCCCACGTCAGCACCGGCGTCACGCAGGCATCGGTGCCGGCGAAGACCTCGGTCCACTCGTCGCGGGTGCGACTGGCGAACTTCTCGGTGAACAACTCACGCATCCGGGGGAAGGAGCCGGCGTCCAGTTGAGCGGGCACCTCGTCGGGCGACAGTCCCAGGCCGGCCAGTAGCGCGGCGAAGAACTGAGGCTCGATGGCACCGACTGCGACGTACTTCCCGTCGGCGGTCTCGTAGCAACGGTAGAACGGGGCGCCGCCGTCGAGCAGGAACGATTCGCGCTGGTCACGCAGCGACCCGGTCGACTTCATCGTCCACATCATCTGGGCGAGCACGCTGACCCCGTCGACCATGGCGGCGTCGATCACCTGTCCCATACCCGAGTGCTCCCGCTCATACAGCGCCGTCACGATGCCCAGCAGCACCAGCATCGAACCCCCACCGAAATCGGCCACCAGGTTCAGCGGCGGCATCGGTGGCCGGTCGCGGTAGCCGAGCGCCGACATCGCGCCGGTCTGCGACAGATAGTTGATGTCGTGACCCGCCGTGGATGCCAAGGGGCCATCCTGTCCCCAGCCGGTGATGCGCGCGTAGATCAGGCGCCGGTTCACGGACGCGCACTCGTCAGGGCCGATGCCGAGGCGCTCGCAGGTGCCCGGCCGGAAGCAGTCCAGCAACACGTCTGCCGTGGCCGCCAGCTCCAGCAGCGCTCCGGGCTGCGTCTTGACGTCGAGGTCGACGATCCGCTTGCCGCGGTGTAACAGATCCCGGTCTTCGGCGGGCATTTGCAGGCCGCCAGGCCGACGCACCCGGACCACGTCCGCCCCAAGATCAGCCAGCACCATGCCCGCGTGCGGACCCGGACCGATGCCGCCGAGTTCGATGACCCTGACCCCGGCCAGTGGCCCCCCGCCAACCACCGCCGGCTACTTCCCCTTCTTCACCTTCAGCACGCGCTCGCGCAGATCCTTGGTGGCCGAATCGATCGTGCCCTTGACGGCCCGCTTGAGTACGAAACCGGGCAGCGGCACGTTCGGATCTGCCAGGAGGTCGAACTTGACCAGAGTGGAGTCGCCCTTGGGAACCAGCACGTATTTCCCGTCCTGGGCCTTCTGCTGAGCAGAGCTGACCAACTCCCAGCTCACCTCGTTGTCTTTCCACGTGTAGGCGACCACTTGTTCGTCGGTGATACCGGCGACCTTGACCTTCATCTTGACCTTGCTGGGCCGCCCGTCGGCGCCCGTCTCGAGAACCTCTGCGCTCTGGTGGGGTTCGGACCACTCGGGCATCGCCTCAAAATCGGCGATGACATCCAGGATCTCCTCGGGACTGGCTTCGATGACGATCTCGCGGGATTCTTTGATTGCCATGGCCCGCACGATATCGCGGGCAGCGCCCGGCGGGAATAGGCTCTTTGCCGGGGTACCGTCGTTTTCGTGACTGATCCCGCTTACACCGTCGGTGATTATCTTCTCGACCGCCTTGCCGAACTCGGGATCTCGGAGATTTTCGGCGTTCCGGGCGACTACAACCTGGCGTTCCTCGATCACATCGTGACCCACCCGACGCTGCGCTGGGTCGGCAACGCCAACGAACTCAACGCCGGCTATGCCGCCGACGGTTACGGGCGTCTTCGCGGATTGTCGGCTGTGGTAACGACTTTCGGTGTCGGTGAGCTTTCGCTCGCCAACGCCATAGCAGGCAGTTACGCCGAACACGTGCCCGTTGTCCACATCGTCGGCGGGCCGTCCAAAGACGCGCAGGCCACCCGCCGCGCCCTGCACCACTCGCTCGGCGACGGCGACTTCGAGCACTTCCTCCGGATAAGCCGCGAAATCACCTGCGCTCAAACCAATCTCATGCCGGCGACAGCTTGCCGGGAGATCGACCGGGTGCTGTGCGAGGTCCGGGAACAGAAGCGCCCCGGCTACATCCTGATGTCCACCGACGTGGCGCGCTTCCCCACCGAACCTCCCGCGAACCCATTGCCCGGCACCAGCGGGGGTACCAGCCCCCGCGCCCTGGCCATGTTCACCGAGGCAGCCACCAAGCTGATCGGTGACCACCAATTGACCGTGCTCGCCGACCTGTTGGTGCACCGTCTGCAAGCGGTCGACGAACTTCAATCCCTGCTGGACGCAGACGTTGTGCCACATGCCACGTTGATGTGGGGCAAGAGCCTGCTCGATGAGAGCTCGCCCACCTTCATGGGTATCTACGCGGGCACGGCCAGTACCGAACGGGTCCGCACGGCCGTCGAGGACGCACCCGTACTGGTCACAGCGGGGGTGGTCTTCACCGACATGGTCAGCGGCTTCTTCAGCCAGCGGATCGACCCGGCTCGAACCATCGACATCGGCCAGTACCAGAGCAGCGTGGCCGATGAGGTGTTCGCGCCACTGGAAATGACCGCCGCGCTCACCGCGCTGACGGCGATTCTCACCGAACGCGGGATCGAGTCGCCGGCCGTCCCGGCACCGGTGGCCCCGCCGCCGGCGCCCACGCCCGCGCATGACGAGCCGCTTACCCAACGAATGCTGTGGGACAGGCTCTGTGCCGCACTCACGCCCGGGAACGTGGTGCTGGCCGACCAGGGCACGTCGTTCTACGGGATGGCCGACCACGTGCTGCCGCAGGGCGTCACCTTCATCGGCCAACCCCTCTGGGGCTCAATCGGTTACACGTTGCCGGCGGCCTTCGGCGCGGCGGTGGCGCATCCCGAGCGCAGGACAGTGCTGCTGATCGGCGACGGCGCGGCACAGCTGACCGTGCAGGAACTCGGCTCCTTCTCCCGCGAGGGACTTTCGCCCGTCATCGTGGTGGTCAACAACGACGGTTACACCGTCGAACGCGCGATTCACGGAGAAACCGCCCCGTACAACGACATCGTCGGCTGGAACTGGACCCAGGTCCCCGCCACGCTGGGGGTGGCCAACCACCTCGCGTTCCGGGCGCAGACCTATGGCGAACTCGACGACGCACTCACCGCGGCCGCCGAGAACCAGGACCGCATGGTCTTCGTCGAGGTGGTGCTGCCGCGGCTCGAAATCCCGCCGCTGCTAGCCCAACTCGTCGGGAACATGCACCCCACGCCCCGCTCATAGCCGGGGCGCGCCTTCGATCTGCTCGAAGATCTTCGAGAACTGGAACGGCGTTTGCGCGATCCCGCTGCCGTCGACCGCATCGACAGCGCCCAGCGTGCCGGAGATGTCGCGGGGCAACTCCCACATGGACAGCTCGCCGATGTGGTTCTGCACGGCGAAGGTGGTCAGCTTCTGCGCGTCGGCCAGGGTGAAGATCTCCAGCGGATCGTCGTTGATTCCCACCAGCGGCGTCACCCCGAGCATCGACCAGGCCTGCTGGCTCGACATCGACGGATACAACGTCATCAACTGCCCGTGCGTGGCCGTCGCGGCGTCGATCGCGTACTGGCCCATGCCCGGGTTCCCGGCCTGATCGAACCCGTTGCCGTAGTCCATCGCCATGATGTTCACGTGTGAGATGTTCACGCCGTTGGCCGTAGCGGTCTGCAGCACGTTCAAGCCCCCACCCTGCCCCGGGACCAAGCCGGTCGGGAGCACCGGAAGGGTGTAGGAGACGGAGACGGGTGTGCCGTTGGCCGCCATCTGCTGCTGTAGCAGGGCGATGGCCTTCGACTGTGTCGACATTGCCTGCGTGTTGCCCTGCAGCGCGCCCTCGACATCGAAGTCGAGGTTGTAGATGTGGTAGGTGTTCACCACCGACGCGTACTGCTGCGCCAGTGCGGCCGGGGTCTGACCGCTGACCGCGGACAGGTCGGTGCCGAATGCGCCGCCGAACGAGATGGTCCCGCTGATGCCGGCGTTGCGCATGCCGGCGATCTGGTTGTCGATGAAGGCACTCTGCGATCCGCCCGTGACGTCGTACGCCGAGTAGCCACCCCAGGCCGGGTGGCCGGCGGGGTCGGCGTTGACGAAGGCGAGCGTGGCGTGTGTGACCCCGTTCTGTGCGGCGGTGGCGAAGTCGTATCCGTTGGGGCCGGGCCACAGCGTGATGTCGACATAGGGCGAGTACACGCCGGACCCGGTCGCGCTGGTGCCTCCGGTTCCCGTGCCGGTGCCTCCCGTGGACGTGCCGCCGGTCGACGTGCCGCCCGTGGAGGTGCCACCGGTCGACGTGCCGCCGGTCGCAGTCCCCCCCGTCGAGGTGCCGCCGGTGCCGGCCGTCGGCTGCCCGTTGAGCAGCAGATTGGTGGGCCCGGCGTAGGCACCGGTCTGCGTCGCCTGGATGCCGACGGTGACCGAGCCACCGGGAGCGATGGTCTGCGTCCAGGACTCCGGTGTCACGGTGTAGTGCGTACCTGAGTGAGCCAGCTGCCCACTCCAGGCGCCGGTGATGGATTCATCTGCCGGCAGATCGAATTGGAGATTCCAATTCGTCACCGGCGCGGTGCCCGTGTTGGTGATCTTGAGGTCGGCCACGAAACCGCTGTCCCAGCGCGACGTCGGCGTGTACGTCGCGGTCAGGCCGCTGCCGCCGGTACTCGCGCCGGTCCCGGCGCCCCCGGTGGGGCCGGTCCCGATACCGCCGCCGGTCCCCGTCCCCGTCCCACCGCTGGTGCCCGTGCTTCCGGTTCCGGCGCCGGAGCCGGTCCCGGTGCCACCGGCGCTACCCGTGCTACCGGTTCCACCGGTGGTGCCGGTGCCCGTGCCTCCCGTCCCCGTTCCCGTGCTGCCGGGTCCGGAACCGGCGCCGGTGTCACCGACCGGGTGTCCATTCACCAGAAGATTGGTGGGAGCCGAGTAGTTCCCGGAATGCGCCCCTTGAAAACCGACGGTGACCGAGCTGCCCGGCGCAATGGTGCCGTTATAACTTTCCGGGGTCACCGTGTACTGGGTGCCTGACTGCGAAACTTGTCCGTTCCACAGATTCGTGATGGATTCATTTCCCGGCAGGTTGAATTGCAGCTGCCAGTTGCTCATGGGCGCGGTGCCGGTATTGGTGATCGTGTAATGGGCGACGAACCCATTACTCCATTGCGACGAGGTCGCATACGTGGCCGTCAGGCCGGTACCGGCACCGCCGGGCGTGGTCGTCGCGGCGCCGGTCGCCGCCGGCACCGATGGCGCAGCCGTGCTTCCCGTCGCGCCGGCCGAAGCGGCCGTACCGCCGGTCGCCGTGGCCGCGCCCGAAGCTGGCCCCGCAGCAGACTGGGCCGGCACCGTCGCGGCGGTAGTTGCGTCGGCAACACCGGGCCTCAACTGGGCTTTCGCTGAGTCATCGGGCGTCGAAGCAGCCGCAGCGCCACCACTGCCGGCCCGGCCGCTGGCGGCGTTCACCGCGCCGGCCACCTGCTGACCGGCACTCCGCAGCAGAGCGGCACTGCTCGCCTCGGCGCCGGCGTACGCCCCGGCCGCCGCAGTGAGCCCTTGCACCACCCGCGCCTGGAACGCCGAGGCCTGAGCGCTGAGCACCTGGTACTCGTGCGCGTGCGAACTGAACAGCCCTGCGATCGCCCCTGAGACCTCATCGGCGGCAGCCGCCAGTATCTTCGCCGTAGGAATCGCGGCGGCATTATTCACGACACCTAAATTAGAATTGATTTCTGAAATAGAATTTGCAGCCGCTACCAGTGCGTCCGGCGTTGTGGTCAGATATGACATGCCCATCTTCCTCGATCACGTGTCAATAACTTACTTATAACGAGAACATCACAAGGAGAATTGCGGACGCATCCGGGCGTGTCAACTATCCGGCGTAAACAGAATTTCTAAATTTTGCGTAAGCCCCGGCAGGGAGATCAGGAGCCGTGGCCGCGGCAACACGGCGGTGTCATGCCCTCGGCAGACCGGTCCGCGGTGCGCGACGTGATGATGGCCCGGACGGTGCGTCGACAGCGACCGCAGTCGGCCCCCGCGCCGCAGGCGGCGGCGACCTGCTTCGTGGTTGCCGCCCCAGCCGCCACGGCATCGGCCACCATCTGGCTGGTGATGCCGTTACACAGGCACACGAACATCGAGTGGTCCGATCACTCCACGTCGATCCGCATCATGTCGAAATAGCGACCGACGAACAGCGGCGGGTAAGCGCCCACCCCCGCACCGCCCCCCATCCATTGGGCGGTCGCGTCCGGGTGATCGATCCACTGACGTGCACTTTCCTCGTCGGGAAACTCCTGCAGGATCAGCACTTCGTGGGAATCGTCAAAAGCCTGGAACACCCAGGTCTTTCGGACACCAGCTGAGGAGAATCGGTCCATCGCATGCCCGACCCGGGCGGTGAGGGCGGACACGTCGTCTACCGATGCGAATGCGGCCAGCACCACTCCCGGAGCCTTGGGTGCGGCTGGCGGGGTGGTGACGAATCTTTCGACGATCTCCCCGGCGAACACCGCCGGTATGTCCTCGACACCGGCCTCGTCGAACCAGTCGAAGAACACCCGTGAACGCAGCAGTTCCACGATCGGCTCGCGGCTGTGCACGCCGATCATGACCAGGACGCGGCCGTAGTCGTGCGTCGAGACATAGACCAGGACGTGGTGTGCGCCGATGTCCGCCAGAGCCGCCTTGTTTCGCTCGAGCAACGGCCAAACCCGCGTAGGATCCGGGATCCGGTAGTCCGACGCGATCACCATCGAGTGAATGTCGCCGTCGGTCATCGCACTCCTTAAGCCGGATTGAACTGCGAAATGAGCCACTTCCCATCGGCTTTCGTCAGCGTGACCAGCACGCTGCTGGACGTCGTCGTCGGCTCCGGGCGGTCGCGGCTCTGCGTGCTCTGGTTGATGAACAGCAGCACGGTGGCCGATTGAGGATGGAACTCCGTGAGCGCGCCGCGCAACACCACGGCAGTCGTCTTCACCGCCTTCTGCTTGGCGGCCGGTGCGACGATCTGCTGGGTGAATTGGTCGTAGTACGAGAGAAAGTCGCCTGTCAGATGAGATCGTGCGCTGGAGAAATCGCGGTCGAGGGTGTCCGGTGAATACGAGAGGATGGCGATCGTTCCGTCGCTGGCGGCCGCGATGGCCGACTTGGCTGCCTCGGCATCGACCGCGCGGTCCGGCCGGTAGGAGAACCAGTACAGCGCTCCGAGAGCCGAAAGCGACGTCACGACAACCAACGTCAGTACGGCGACACCGATCTTCCCCGACCATTTGGGCCGCTTTGACGACCGCTTCCCGACTCGTCGGGTCCAGCCCCTGAACCGCCCGGTCTGCGGCTCGTCCGACTTCTCGATGGCCTCCGGCTCTTCGGTGGCCTCAACCGTCGTCGATTTCTTGGGACTCACGGGACGAACTCGACTTTCGACATTTTGAGCTGTCCACCATCTCGTGTCATGGTCACGATCAGCCGGTACTTGCGCGGATCCTGTTTGGCGCCAGCCGCGTTGGTGACTTCCGACGTGCTGGCCACCAGCACCACTGCCGAGTTGTCGGTCATCGAATCCAGATCCACCGCGGCGGCCTGGACAGAACCCTGCGAGACCACCTTCGACTGTTCGACGACGTTGGTGAAATCATCGGCCATCTTGAGGAAGTCGTCCTTGAACGTTCCCGTCGAGACTTCGACGATGCGCTGCACTCCTTCTTTCGCATGCTCAAAGTCCAGTGACGTCAAGGTCACCACACCCTGCCGCGCCGCTGCGGCGTACTCGGCCACCTGCTGACGCTCCCGCACCGCGTGCTTGTGCAGTACCGCCATTTCCACGCCGGCACCCACGGCGACGAGCGATACGAGGACGGCCAGCACGGCGGCAATCGCGGACAATTTCGGGCGGCCCGGCCACCGTCGGCCCGCCTCGGACTCTTCGGTTTCCAGCGAATCCTCGTCAGCCTCCGCGGAATCGGCGTCGGTCTCGGCTTCCTCTGGTTCCTCCGCGGATTCGGTGTCTTGTGGCTCGTCCTGCGAGGCCTGCTCGGTGACAACCGATTCCGTCGGCGCGGCTTCGTCTTTCTCATCCTGGGCCGCGGCAGCTTCGCTGATGTCTTCCTCGACAGGCTCTTTGGTTTCGACAAGTTCAGCTTCGCGACGCAACCTGATGGCCCGGGCGCGGGCACGGGCGGCAGCGGCAAGAGCTTCAGCTTCGGCGGCCTCGGCCTCAGCCTGATCGGCGAGAGACCGGATCTCCGCGGCAGTGTGGGGTGTGTCGCCCTTTTTCACCAGACCTGCTCGTCGCTCAACCTGAACTCCTCTACCGCTTGCCCCGTCGGTGACGAATCACCTCGTTGCCGCTGGAACGCGACCGGCGCCGCCGTTGGCCAAACCCTACTCGGCACCGGCAGGGGCGGCGAGTAACCGGGCGGCCTACGACCACATCCGTCGGCGGTCCCGCGGAGAGGCAGATTATCATCCTCCGCCGTACAGGCTACCGGGACCGCATCGAATTGGCTGCAAAAAGCGCGCCAAGCAGTGGAAATAGCGTTCTCAAACCTAGCATACGGATGCGTTTGCGGCTCCCCTGGTGTCTTATCTGAGCAGATCCTTGACCACCTTGCCGGTCGCGTTGAGCGGCAGCGCCTCGAGGAACTCCACAGTCCGGGGCACCTTGAATCCCGCCATGTGCTGCCGGCACCAGTCGATCAATTCCGTTGCGTCGACCGGACTCTTCCGGACGATGAAAGCCTTACCGATCTGGCCGAGCCGCTCGTCGGGCACACCGATGACGGCGGCCTGAGCCACCGCCGGATGGCCCATGAGGAACCCTTCGATCTCGGCCGGATAGGCGTTGAAGCCGCCGACGATGAACATGTCCTTCTTGCGCCCGACGATGCGCAGCCGACCGGTTTCATCGAAATCGCCCAGGTCTCCGGTGTGCAGCCAGCCGTCGGCATCGATCGCCTCCGCGGTCGCGGCGGGGTCGTCGAGGTAGCCCTGCATGACGCCGTAACCACGCACCAGAACCTCGCCGTCCTCGCCGGTACGCACCTCGACCCCCGCACAGGGCAGTCCGGCCGTCGTGGCCACATCCTCGAAGGAATCACCGGGCCGGGACAGCGTCACATTGCCGGCCTCGGTGAGGCCGTAGCCGGTCATCAACGTCTGAAACGGCAACTCGCCGTGGATGCGACGGACGAGTTCGACGGGGATGTCCGCCGCCCCGGTCACCCCTGCGCGCAACGTCGACAGCCGGGATTTGTCGGAAACCGTCAATAACGAGTGATACAGCGTCGGCGGGCCGGGCAGCATCGTGACTCGTTCGCGCTCAATGAGATCCACCACCGAGTCGACGTCGAACACCGCTACCGGTAGCATCGTCGCGCCCCGCAGGAAGGACGTCACCAGTCCGGCCTTCAGACCGAACGTGTGGAAGTACGGATTGATCTGCAGGTAACGATCGCCCTCACGCAGGTCCGCCAGCGTCGCCCATTCGTCGTACATCCGCAGCGTCTGGCGATGATTCATCATCGCGCCCTTCGGACGTCCCGTCGTGCCCGAGGTGAAGATGATGTCGGAGATGTCGGTGCCACTCACCTCGCGCTCGAAAGGTGAACCGCTGGAGAGGAAATCGGCTTTGAGGTCAATCACCGGAATGCCCGCTGGTGCACGATAGTCCTGCCCCAGGAATCCTTGCTGTACCAAAACGGCCTTGGCCCGGCTGCGGACGATGATGTCGCCGGCCTCCTGCGGTTTGAACCGGGTGTTGACCGGCACCAGCACGCCGCCGGCGGTGAGCAGACCGAACGCCGCGACGATCCACTCCACCGAGTTGGGCGCCCAAATCGCCGCCCGGTCACCCCTGCCGATGCCGAAATCAGCGAAAGCGCCTGCGGCGCAGCGAATCCGCTCAACGATTTCGGCGAAGGTGCAGCGCAGCGGTCCGTCCACGACCGCTTCGGCGTCGCCGAACCGGTCCGCCGCGCTCAAGACCATCTCGGGGATGGTCCGCCAGGTTTGCTTGGCCGGGTGGCTCGTCACACCGTGACGAGCCGACCGAGGTTTCCGCCCATGATCTTCGCCTGCGACTCAACGGGCAGGTGCGACAGCGCGTTGATGTAGTACGTCGGCTCCGCCAGCCCCTCCGGGTGCGGCCAGTCCGAGCCGTACAGCACCTGGTCCACGCCGACGAGATTGATCAGATCGTCGATGCCATCCTCGAAGAACGGGCTGACGTAGATCCGGTTCTTGACGGTCTCGACGGGATCGCTCGGGAAGGCTTCGGGAGCCTTGCGGAAGACCTCGGCCAGGCCGTCCAGCAGTGGGGTCATCCACTTCGACCCGGCCTCGACGATCGCGACCTTGAGCTTGGGGTGGCGGTAGAGCGCGCCGTGAATCACCCACGAGCCCACCGCGTCCTGGATGGGCCGCCACTCGTTGAGGATGCCCATCGCGTTGGTCTGGAACGGCAGCATCTCCTGGTCGGCGCCGTCCCACTCCGAGGTGTAACGGGAGTAGCCGCTGTCGCTGGAATGCATGCCGACCAGCAGGTCGTGTTCGACGACCCGCTCCCAGAACGGGTCGAACTCGGGCAGCGCGAACGACCGCGGGCCGCGGAAGCCGGGGACCGGAGCCGGGCGGATCAGGATGCAGCGCGCACCACGCTTGACCACCCACTCCAGCTCCTCGATCGCCTTCTCCACAATGGGCAGGGTGATGACCGGGGTGGTGAAGATGCGGTTCTGGTAGTTGAAGCCCCAAACCTCGTCGAGCCACTGGTTCAGCGCGTGGATCAGCACATGGATGGCGACCGGGTCGTCGCGCAGCCGCTCCTCGATCAGACTGGCCAGCGTCGGGAACATCAGGGTGCGATCCAGGCCCAGCTCGTCCATCTTCTCCAGGCGCGGACCGGGCTCGAAGAACGCCGGGATCGCGCGCATCGGTTCGCCGAACAGCTCGCGTTTGGTCTTGCCGTCCGGGTTTCCGTATTTGAAGTACTCCTCCCAGGCGCCCGGCCGGGCGACGACCTCGAATGTCGGGTTGGGAATGTAGTTACTGATCACCCCGCGCAGCGCGATCTTGGTGCGCCCGTTGATCTGCACGTACTGGACGTAGTCCTTGTACTCCTTGGGCAGGAATTTGGTCAGCGCTTCCGGCGGCTCGTAGAGGTGATTGTCCGCGTCAAAGAGCGGGAACGGGACGTCTTCCCGGTGCGACAGCTGCCCCATGAAATCCTCCTTCGCGTTTTGTGAGAATACTATTCTCTCCGCTGGGCGTGCGCAACGAGGGGTGGCGCGACAGGGGGCACGGGCGGGCAACGCCCAGCACGCGGGGGAACGCTCAGCACGTGGCTTTGATCTTGAAATCCACCGTCGCCGCCTCGTTCGGCTTCGCGGTGGTGGCGCCGTTGGCGGTACCGCTGATGACGAAGTTGCTTCCGTCGAAACGGGTGGCGGCCGCGCCACCGCCGCCGGGCGCGGCCGTGGTGGTGCCGGTGAACCCGCCCAGATTGTGAAAGCGCACGGAGATGGTGGTCGCCGGGTGTTGACGCTGGTCCAGGATGGCCGTGGCTCCGGACTCGTCGTTGCCCAGAGCGATTGTCCGGTACCACTCCTGCTGGTAGCACCTGACTAGATCGGGCCGCACTTCGGTGCCATTGATATTCACGGTCGCTGTGCTGGCGAGCTGGCCCTGGGACGGCGCGCTGCAGGCGGCGAGTGCGGCCACCACGGACACCGCCGCAATGACTGCCGCGATTCGGTTCTGCACCTGGCACCCCCTGAAACAACTTCTGTCAACTTCGGGACCTGCACCGATGATGCTATTCTCCGTGAACGAGAATGCCAATATCGCCGTTCTCGCGCCCCAAGGAGTGATCACCCATGGTCGAGCTGGAATTCGATGAGCTCGGAACCGGGGTAGCCGTACTCACCATCGATCGGCCGCACGCGCGCAACGCCATCGCGCTGGAAACCATGGGGCAACTCGAGCGGGCCCTGCACAAGGCCACCGGCGCCCGGGCTCTGGTCATCAAGGGCGCCGGCGACCGGGCGTTCGTATCCGGCGGTGACCTGAAGGAACTGAGCGCCCTGCGCACCGAAGAGGACGCCGCGGCGATGGCGAAGCGAATGCGGGCCGTGTGCGATCAGATCGCGTCGTTCCCCGCTCCGGTGATCGCCGCGCTCAACGGTCACGCCTTCGGCGGTGGCGCCGAAGTCGCCGTGGCGGCGGACATCCGGGTTGCCGCCGACGACATCAGGATCGCGTTCAATCAGGTGCAGTTGGAGATCATGCCCGCGTGGGGCGGGGCCGAGCGCCTGGCCGCGCTGGTCGGCAAGAGCCGGGCACTGTTGTTGGCGGGCAGCGGAACTGCGCTCGAGGCCGCCGATGCCGAACGGATCGGCCTGGTGGACGTCGTGCTGCCGCGGGCATCCTTCGACACTCCCGACAAGGGATGGCGCGCGGTCGCCACATCGTTGGCCCGCCGTCCTGCCGCCGAGATAAAGCGGGTAATCAGCGGAGTTTCCGCTGATGAGGCGATAGCATCGTTTGCACGGCTGTGGGTGGCAGACGCGCACTGGCAAGCCGCAGAGCGGGTCATGAACCGCACAGCCAATCCGCGCCCAGCAGCCGGAGGAGCGATATGACAGCCACCGCAACAAAATTCGCGGGCGCCGGATTCAAGATGGCCGCAACGACGTTGCTTGCCGGTCTGCTCGTCAGCCCCGCCCCGGCCTACGCCGACGACGACCCGCCCATGCATCAGGTGGTCTACACCATCTCGGCCAAGAACCCGATCTACGCCGATATCTACTACCAGGATCAAGACCCGAGCAAGTTCTCCGACTACAGCCATAATCCCTACACGTTCACACCTAACATCCAGGCCGACATCGCCCCCGGCAGGCCGTGGACCCAGCAGGTGATGCTCATCAACCCCGACGCCTGGGCGATGGTCAGCGTCAGCACCGGGCGGCAACCCGGTGCGCCCGGGTTTCACTGCACAGTGTCGGTGGACGGCAACGTCGTGGTGTCCAAGGACGGGGACAAGGGCGTGCTTTGTTCGCTACGGACCTGGTGAGCCGCTGCACCGCCGAACATGTCCGCCCTCGGTTCGCCTTCCAGACGGCGCAGGTGCCGCTCGACGAACTCCGTCGTCTCGGCGTGACCATCCGACATTCCCACCGCCTGCTCGAGAACCAGGAACCGCGACAGACTGGTCATGAACACGGTCCAAACCATCGGCGGCACATCGTCGGTGTCGACCGCGTAACGCTGCAACGCAGCCGACACCGCGCGGCGCTGCTCCTCGCGGAAACGTTCGGCGTAGTAGGCGATTTCGGCCCGCATTTCCTTGCGGTGATTCGCCAGCGCCATGAACTCCATCGAAATCCGGGCGAAACCTGGATCGGAACCGAACTTCCACAGCGCCCACAGGGGCTGCGGCGACTGCAACAACCGGCTCTGCGCCTGCAGTCCCTCCTCGGCCCGGCGCCGAAAAACGGCCAGGAAAAGCTCCTCCATCGTGCGGAAGTAGTAATGCACCAGCTGCGGCTTGAGTCCCGCCTCGCCGGCCAGCCGCCGCGAAGTCACTGCGGCGTAGCCCTCTTCAAGCATCAGCTTTTCGGCCGCGTCGAGCAGCAGCCCGCGATTCTTCGCGTCCGGCGCCCCGATCCTGCGGGCCGATGTCATCGCTGTACTCCGTACTCTGCGCACTCACCTGGCGGTCACGCCGATCGTAGTCACCGGACCCGGCCGGTCCGGCCGCGCAACCTTGACCCTGACATTACCGTCATGCTAAGCAAGTGCTCAGCAAAGCATCTCATTCGGGCGGCGCCAGCTCTCGTCGCTGACTCAGCATCGGCGCCACGCAGGCCCGGCTCCAGGAGGCACGCAAAAACATGACCGCGTACGACACCATCGACTTTTTCACCGATCCGTCACTGGTTCCCGATCCGTATCCGTACTTCGACTATCTGCGTAGCCGCAGCCCGGTGCTGAAGCTTCCCCATCACGGGGTCGTTGCCGTGACAGGTCACGCAGAGGCGACCGCCGTCTACAAAGACACCGAGTCCTTCTCGAATTGTGTTGCGCTGGGCGGGCCCTTCCCCCCGCTGCCGTTCACACCCGAGGGCGACGACATCAACGCCCAGATCGACGCGCACCGCACCAGCTTCCCGATGTACGAGCACATGGTCACCATGGACCCGCCCGACCACAGCCGCGCGCGGTCGATCCTGAGCCGGCTGCTGACTCCGAGCCGACTCAAGCAGAACGAGGAGTTCATGTGGCGCCTCGCCGACCGTCAGCTCGACGAGTTCCTGGTCAACGGCCGCTGCGAGTTCATCGGAGAGTATTCAAAGCCATTCGCCACGTTGGTCATTGCCGATCTGCTCGGCGTTCCCGAGGAGGACCACAAGGAGTTCCGGGTCGTTCTCGGTGCTGACCGCCCGGGCCGGGTGGGGGCTCTTGACCACGAGTCGGTAGGCGTCAACCCGTTGGAATTTCTCGACGACAAATTCTCCTCCTACATCGAGGACCGGCGCGCCCGCCCGCGCGACGACGTGCTGACCGCGCTGGCCACCGCCAAGTACCCGGACGGGTCGACGCCCGAGGTCATCGACGTAGTACGTTCGGCCACTTTCCTTTTCGCCGCCGGGCAGGAGACCACGGCTAAGCTGCTCAGCGCCGCGTTGCAGGTGATCGGCGACCGGCCGGACATCCAGCGGCAACTGCGCGACGACCGCAGCCTGATACCCGGGTTCATCGAAGAATCGTTGCGGATGGAGAGTCCGGTCAAGAGTGACTCGCGGCTGGCCCGCCGGGCCACTCAGGTGGGCGGGGTGGACATTCCCGCGGGCACCGTGGTGATGGTGCTACCGGGAGCGGCCAACCGCGACCCGCGCCGGTTCGACAATCCGCACGAATTCCAGATCGACCGCAAGAACGTCCGGGAGCACATGGCTTTCGCGCGTGGTGTGCACTCCTGCCCGGGTGGTCCGCTGGCCCGGGTGGAGGGCCGGGTATCCATCGAGCGCATTCTGGACCGCATGGCCGACATCGGGATCGATGAGACCGAGCACGGCCCCGCCGACGCCCGCCGGTACACCTATGAGCCGACGTACATCCTGCGTGGGCTCAACCAACTGCACCTCACGTTCACCCCGCAATAAACCCTCAGTTCAACGCCAATCCCACGAAGTAGCTGCCGAACAATCCCGCGGCGATCAGCAGCACCCAGGCGTCGGTCAGCCGGCAGAGCAGGGCCGGGGCCTGCCTGACCTCCATGAACTCGCGAAAGATGATGCGCACCTTGACCAGTGCGATCACGATGACGCAACAGGTGACCACCACGTTGGATCGCGGGGATCCGTTGGCCGAATGGTCGATCCACAGATAGCTCACCGTCAGAGCGGCCAGCACCAACCAGACAACCAGCAGTCTCCTATTGAATTTCACCGCTCACCTCACCACGTACAACATTGCGAAGATGAGCACCCACAGGAAATCGACTGTGTGCCAGTACGTCGCGGCCGTCTCGATCAGCACCTGGGATACATCGGTGCCGCGCCTGGCACCCCGCAGCCGGTACCCGATGACGCCGAGGGCGACGAAACCGATCAGCAGGTGGACGAAGTGGATTCCGGTGAGGAAGAAGTAATACGTGAAAAAGTCGTTGCTGTCCAGACCGTTTCCCATCCGCACCAGGCGGGCCCATTCCACGATCTTGAAGACCAGGAAGACCGCGGCGAATGCGGCTGTGAGGACGGCGTCGCGCAGTGCCGCCCGGTGGGCGCCGGCCCGCGCAGACTGAACGCACCGCGCCACCGACCACGAACTCAGCAGCAGGACAAGGGTGTTGAGTACCCCGACGCGCAGATCCAGGTGCGCCTGAGACTGCAGGAACAATTCGGGGCTTCTGGCGCGATAGAAGAGGTAGAAGCCGAAATAAGCGGTGAATACCAATGTCTCGAACAGAACGAAAGCCCACATGTCCGGCTGCCCCGGCACGGCGGTCGTGCCCTTGCCTTTCCCGGTGAAGTCGGTCACGACGCCGCAACTCTCCTCGTGGGCAGGTCCGGCAGCGGGCCCGTGCCAAAGTCTTCACGCCGGATCAGCTGAAAAAGCATGACGATGAAAGTCACTTGGTAGATACCGAATACGACCATGTCCAGCCACCAGGCGATCTGCCCGTTCCAGGCCAGGACGCCGCGTCCGAAGATCCAGCAGGGCGCTACGACCACCTCGGTGAGCGCATTGCACAGATTGAGGTAGCCGAACCATTTAGGGAACACCCGGTTCTTGTCGATCAGGACGGCGACCATCCAGATCAGCGAGCCGATCAGGAACACCCCCATGGTTCCGTCGAAGGACAGGAAGGCGAAGTCGTAGAGCCAGCCGAGCACCCTGGGGTCTCGACCAGGGCGCAACGTTGCGACGATGAGCGCGATGCAGAGCACCAGCATGCCGGGAACCGCGGCGAGCGAGTAGATGATCAGGTAGGAGTATCCGAAGATGCGGCTGACCGACATACGTCGCATCGAGTACGCGATCAGAGCGTTGTTGATTGCGGTCATTCCGGTGATCACGAAAATGATGCCGAACCCGATTGGTATCCCCAGGCGGCGTTCTTCGAACCAGTGGACCTGGGTCGCGAGGTCCCAGGTGGGCTGCGGCGGCGGCTGCACCTGAGCCACGATGAAGAACACCGGGAAGAAGACGTTGTAGAACACCAGCTGGGTCCACCAGGCCAGCCACAGCTCGCGCTTCGGGTTCTGCCGCAGGTTCGTTACGACGCCCACGTGCTGCCCGGTTCTGTTGTGCCCGAGGTTGTCTCGGCGCGCTCCCGATACACCGCCCGGCCCAGGACGACGCCCATCACGACGATCCAGACACCGATTGCGAGGTTCTTCACCCAGAACGACAACACACCGTCCCACGCCAGCGGGCCGGACAACGACACCCCGGCGAAGGCCGCCGGCACCAGGGCTGCGGCGACGAGCAGGTTGAAGCGGGCGACCCAGCGGCCGAAGACCGGCTGCGGCTGATCGTCGAAATAGATTGCCAGCGCCAGGATCACACTCTGCCCGATCAGGAAGGGAACCAGGATGGTGAAGGTGATCCACGCGAAATCATTGAGCAATTGCGTCAGCTCGGGACTTCGCTCCGGACGAAAAGCGGCCAGCAGCCAGCAGACGTCGGCGACCAGGAACAGCGTCGGACCGCCGGCCGCGCAACCCAGCATTGCGTAAGAGAAGATCGGCGTGCGATGCGCCATTCGCCGGATCTGCATCACGATCAGCGCCAGGATTGGGACCAGACACACCCCGAACCAGTTGAAAACGATCATGCTGTAACGGATTTCGGGCAGATGTGCCGGATCGCGGTAGAACGCGGCAACCTGCTCCGCCGACATGGTGGGCGACATCGGCGGATTGAAGCCGGGAAACAACAGGAAGGCAGCGATCCAGATGGTCACCGTGACGGGCAGCGTCCACAACAGAATCAACTCACCATCCGTGCGCCGCAACCCAACTCGCGGCGGTCCTGAATTCTGAGTCGTGCCGATGTCGGTCATCAGTGAATCCTTCCAGCGCACGTCATCGTGCGGCTAAGGTCGGCCCAGACACCGAAGCTAGCCGATCGGCTACTCCGTGGTCAATAGCCGATCGGCTACGCTGCCAGGTGTGGTCGAAGCGACGCCCCGGAGCCAATTCCGGTTCATCACGCACAGCGCCGCGCAGACGCGCGTGCTGGATGCCGCGCTGAAACTGATCGGTGAGCACGGCGTCGGCGGCACCTCGCTGCAGATGATCGCCGACGCCATCGGGGTGACGAAAGCCGCTGTCTACCATCAGTTTCACACCAAGGAACAGATCGTCATCGCGCTCACCGAGCGCGAATTAGGCGGGCTCGAGGAAGCTTTGGAGGCAGCGGAAGCCCACGACCACCGGATCGAGGCCCGCGACGTTCTTCTCACCCGCGTCATCGATGTGGCCGTGCAGCGGCGTGGCGCCGCAAGCACCCTGCAGTTCGACCCGGTCGTGGTGCGACTGCTCGCCCAACACGAACCTTTCCAGCACTTCATTCAGCGGCTCTTCGGGGTGCTCGTCGACGACATGGCCGAGGACGCCCGGGTTTCGGCCGCGATGCTCTCCGGCGCCATCGCTGTGGGAGTCATGCACCCTCTGGTGGCCGGCATCGACGATGAGACATTGCGCGCCCAGTTGCTGCGGATCACTCGTCGGCTCTTCGACGCGGATTGATCAGAACCGATTCTCGCCGTTCCATTTTCACAGGCGGGCCACTCGGATACCGTTCTGGTATGGACAGTGTCAAACGCCTCGCCGCCGTGGCGATCGTGGTCACCAACGGCTTCGGGCTGGCAGGCATGGGCACGGCCCAGGCTGATGACGACCTTCCCTGGCCTTGGGTGGGATACCACTGGTGCCCGGGTCAGCCCTTCAACGCGGGGGCGTGGGGACCGCAGTTCGACCAGACCACCTGCCACGACGCGCACCATCGGGACATGGACGGCACGATCCACAGCCGTGATTACTTCGGCCCCAGCCCGTTCCAGGACTGGCCGGAGATTCCCAACAACCGGCCGTGACGGGTGCTCAGGTGTCGCCGCGCTCCCAGACCTTCTTACCGTCGTGGGAGTTGCAGACCAGGAACAAACCATCCGGCGCCTGTGCGACGTAGTAATCCGGGTACTCGCTGCACGAGGAGTTCTCGTTCTTGACGCCGACCATCGGCGGGGAACGGAACCAGCGAGGCTCATACCGCCTGGGTGACCCGCAGAACATCAAGCGTCCCGGCTCGGTCGCGAAGGACACGTAGTAGTCGGCGGTGCCGAACACGTAGTAGGTGGTGTTGTCGCAGGGCGCTCCGAGCACCTGGTGTCCGGCGATCCCTGGCGTGCAGTCCGGGTAATCGCACCCGACCGGATCAGCAGCGGCGTGCGGCGCCGCCACTCCACCCAGGCCGAGCAACGCGGCGATCGCTGGCACAATGAATCGCACCACCTTAATTTGCCACAGCTGCAAAGAAAATTCATTATGTTGGCGGCAGCTGGTAAGAAAATTCTCTCATTCGGAGAGGGTGCTGTGAGTCCGGCAACGCGCCGATCGGCACGGGCGTCAACAGGTGCCGGTGATAATGTGACTCTCTTGTAGTCGCGGGGTGAGGAGGTGATTCATGCCGTCACGCGAAACCTCGGCCGAAGCGTCCGCTACGGAGACCGGCGTCGATGACCTCGAGTCATACGACCTCGCCGAGGTGGAGGCTCGCGCCGAGGCCGCCCGTGCCCGTGCGCGCGAGCTGCGCAGGCAAGCAGAGGAGGCATCGTCTCCCCCAGAGACCGACGACGCCGAAACGGGCCCGTCCCGGTTTCGCCGATGGCGACCACGCCGGCCCGGCCGAAAGGCCCTCATCGCCGCGGCCGCGATTCTGATCTCGAGTGCCGCGCTCGCCGGCAGCGGCTTTTTGGTGTGGCACCACCGCCACGTCGTGCAACAGAGCCACCGCTCCACGGAATTCGCGACCGCGGCCCGCAACGCCGTTGTGCTGATGATGTCGATCGACCCGAATAAGGCGAGAGAGGACATGCAACGTTTCGCCGACCAGACGACCGGCCAATTCAAGGCCGGCGTATTGATGGGCGCCGAGGATATGGTCCGGGCTTTGGAACAGTCCAAAGTCGTCGCGAAAGCCGCGGTGCAAGCAGTCGGCGTGCAATCGATGACGGAGGATTCGGCAGTCGTACTGGTGGCGGCGAAGTCGGAGATCACCAAGACCGACCAGGCGAAGCCGGAGACGCGCACCTGGCGACTGGTTGTCGACGTCGAGCGCGAGGGCAGCCAGCTCAAGATCTCCAAGATCGAGTTCGTCCCGTGACGGTTGCGCGCACCGAACGGCGCCGGCTGCATCGTTGCCTGTCGCGGTGGCGGGTGATCGTGCTGACGCTTCTGGTTGTCGGCACCACCGGGTTCAGCGCCGGCTATTTCTACTTCGTGTACCGATCCGACATGGACACCGACCGCGCGGTCACCCGCGAGGTCGTCAAGGCCGCCAGCGACGGCACCGTGGCGTTGCTGTCCTATTCGCCCGCCACGCTCGGCCGCGATATGGACAACGCCAAATCCAGGATCACCGAGAATTACCTGCGCTATTACCAGCAGTTCGCCGACCAGATCGTGGGACCGTCGACCCAGCGCGCGCAAGTCACCACCACCGCTACCGTAGTCAAGGCGGCGGTCGCCGAACTGAATCCGAATTCGGCCGTCGTACTGGTTTTCGTAAAACAAAAGACAGCCAGCAAGGAAAAGCCGGAACCGGTGGTGACATCGAGCAGCCTTCGGGTAACGTTGAAAAAGGTCAACAGTTCATGGCTTATTGAGAAATTCGAGAGCATGTGAGCTCATATCTACTTTCGCTGTGAACGTCCGACCGCAGGTGAAATTCTCCGAATTCGGCGCGTCGAGGAGCAGCAGGTGATGCGTTCAGTAAGTGCTACGGTCAGCGCCACCCTCGCGGTGGGCGGCATGGCGGTCATGCTCCACACGGCCCCGACTGCCTCGGCCTACAACCCGGCCATCAACGGCAGATTCACCGCCACCCTGATCGGCGACTGGGCGCGGACCCGAACCGTGTATCACGACGAAGCCGTGGTGCAGAGCACCTGGACGATCAGCTCGTCGTGTTCGACCGCGCAGGACTGCAGTGGCCAGGTGGTCAGCGACCAGGGCTGGACGGCGCAGATGACTATGCACGATGGGCTCAACTGGTACGTCAAGCGGGACGTACCGAACTGGGAGACGTGCGACGACGGCACCACGTTCACCGGGCATGAAGTTTTCTACTTTTATCCCGCCAACCCGGAAACCGGTGAAAACGTACTCGGCTCATCGGTTTTGGCCGGACGGGAACACATAGCCGGCGCCAGCGGTGCCTGCGGCACCAACGCCCCGCTGTACATCGAGCAACCGTTCCGGCTGGACAGGATCGGCTGAACCCACCCGGCTCAGAGGGCGAACATGTCCTTCCACGTCTTCGGCGACTTGGAAGCGACGAGATCCGTCTGACGATAGACCTGGCCATCGGGCGCCACGTAGCTGCCGTTCTCCGGGTTGTATTGAGCGAACGCCACCGAGGGACCCGGGGATTCGTTGCGCCCGAACGCACTCGGCGCGGCTGACGGCGCGGCGCTGGGCGCCGCCGCCGGCGGCGGCGACGTGCCGCCGGCCGTGTCGAGCGGTGCGATGGAAGTCACCTGGCCCATCGGCGCCTGCGGCGTGATCCCCGGTGCCACCGGTGCCCCCGCCGGCGGAGGCACCACACCGGCCGGCAGCGGTGTTCCGTCGACCGGGCCGAAGATCCGTTCACGGTTCCAGTTGACCCGGTCGTCCGGCGGAATCCCCTGGGCGAGCAGGTTCGGGTCAAGCGGGTAGGTGCCGAATGCGTGCTGCCGCATCGCCAGTGGCATGAACGGCTTGTCGCTGTCACAGATCTCGACGGTCGGCGCGCGCTTACCCGGGTGTCCCATGCACGGGTAGTTGCGCGCCCCACGCACCCCGATCGGTGAATCCTGCGGGAGCTTGCAGTACAACCCGTCGGGGGTGTCGATCGTGGTGGTGTCGGCCGGCGAGCGCCACTGGCTAGGCGGCAGGAATCCGACGGTGCAAGCGGGCGGGTCACTGAGGATGAGATTGAAGGCGCCGGTGGCCAATCCGGTCGGGCTCTTGGTGCCCAGGAACGATTGAATGGCTGCGGTGAACGGCGGCAGAATCACCAATACCTGTTCAAGCGATGCGTGGTACGTCACCCCGATCTGGCCGATCGTGGTGAGGTTGGCCAGCAGCACCGGCAGCGTCGGCTTGATCTGGTCCAGCAGCCGGGACGCCTCGTTCAGCGCTTCTGGCCCGTTTTCCAGCAGCGTGCGCACCTGCGGATCGTTTGTCGCCAGTTGGCCGGTGAACCCGGCCAAGCTGTGGGCCCAGCGCCGGATCGAGCCGGCGGTCTGCGCTTGACTGTCCAGCAACGGCCCGGTGTCCTCGGTCAGACTGCGCGCCCGGTCGGAGACACCGTTGAGGTCACCGGAGATCTGGGCTGACGAATCGAAGAGCGAGCCGAAATCGTAACTGGCGCCGTTGAATGCCTTGAACGACTCATCGAGCAGCTGGGTGAGCTTGCCCTGCGGGATGCTGTTGAGCAGCGCGCTGGTCTGATCCAGTACAGGACCGATCGGCTGCGGAGTCTTGGTGTCCTTCGCCGCGATCACCGAACCGTCGTGCAAATAGGGTCCCGAGTCGGTCCGGGGGCGCAGATCGACGTACTGCTCGCCCACCGCCGAGATGCTGCGCACCTCCGCATCCAGATCCGCCGGGATCTTCGGCGAAGTGTCCAGCCGCATCGTGGCTTTCGCGCCGCGCGCGGTCAGCTCCACACCGGTGACCTTGCCGATCTGTACGCCGCGGTAGGTCACATTGCTGAAGCGGTAGAGGTTTCCGGTCTCACGCAGTTCCAGTGTCACCGTCATCTTGCCGATCCCGAGCAGCGTCGGCGCCTGCACGTAGTAGATGACCATCACGAACAGGCCGATGACGCCCACAATCGCGAAGATCACCAACTGGATTCGGATGAAGCGGGTCAGCATTTAACCACTCCCCTCCGCCGGTGCGACAGCGGGCGGCAACCCGTTTGGCAGTGCTGCGCTCTGATCGGCCGCCGGCGCCGTCGAGGGCGGCGGTCCGGGTGCGGCCTGGGGCGGTCCAGGAGTCGCCGGGGGCGGACCGGGCAGGTACGAGCCGGGAGCACCGGGCGCGCCGTACCGGAACTGCAGGTACTCGGGTTCGCCGGCCGCCGGGACGCTCTCGGCCCCTAGCCGTTCCCAATGGGTGCCGCGCAGGATGCTCCTGCGCAACGCCGCGTTCGTCAGGTCGATGATGAAGTAACCGTTGACGTAGTCGCCCCGGACGTAGCGGTCGATGAAGCCCTGGGTGAACGGGAAAGTCGGCGCGTAGGCAAGGGCCGCATCGAGATCGGGTCCCACGTCGGCCAGCGCGCTGATGGTGGGCTCGAGGTTCTTGAGGTTATTCACCAGGTCGTCGCCCGCGTCATTGACCAGTCGGGTTGCCGTGTTGCTGAACGTGCCGAGTTTGTTCAACGCGGTGGTGAGGCGGGGCCGCTCCCGGTTGAGCACGTCGAGCGCCGGCGGAATCTTGTTCAGCGCCTGGGTGATTACGTCGCGCTGCCCGGCCAGCGTGCCGGAAAGCCGGTTCAGCGCCTGGACCGACGCAACGATGTTGTCGCGCTGGGCGTCAAAGGTGCCGACGAACCGGTCGAGCCGGTTCAGCAGATCCCGAACATCACCCGCGCGGCCGGAGAGCGCGGCGTTGAAGTTGTTGATGATGTCCCCGATCTGTCCCAGCCCGCCGGCGTTGAGGACCACGGACAACGAGGACAGCGTCTGCTCGGTCGACGGATACGTCGACGACCGGTTGAGCGGGATGGTGGCGCCCGGTTGCAAGCGGCCGGTCGGCGCCTGGCCCAGCGGTGTATTCAGTTGCAGGTGCATCGATCCCAGCAGGCTGGTCTGGCCGACGCTGGCCACTGCGTTGGCCGGGATCACCACATGGGGCTGCACGGACACCTCGACATCGGCGTGCCAGCCCCGCACCGACAACTTCCTGATGCTGCCGACGATGACATCGTTGATCATCACCGGCGAATTGGCTTCCAGCGTCCCGACATTGGCTATCTCGACGTGATAGCTGGTCGAACCGGGGCCGCGTCCCACCGCCCCCGGCAATGGCAGGGAGTTCAGGCCACTGAAGGCGCAGCCGGTCGAGGTCAGCATCACGCACAGACCGACACCGATCATCATGCGGATTCGCCCCATCGCGCTGCGGGTCCTCATGGTTGTGGCCTCTCCGCGGGCAACAGCAGTTCTGGCACGCTCTGCGGCGCCGGCGCCGGCGCCGGCGGCACACTCGGCGGCGGCGGCTCGGGCATTGCGGCTCCCGGTATCCGCGCCGGCGGTCCCGGCGGTGGCGGCGCCTCGGGAACGTCGCCCGGCAATCCGGTATACGCGGACACGGCCGGCGGCAACTCGGGCGCCGTCGGCTTCGGGCCCTCTCCGCCCGGCGCCAGCCGTTGCTCGGTGTAGACGACGTTCTTCGGATCGAACGCCGGGGCGAGAATCGGGTTCACCGGGATCGGGAAATAGTTGAAGTTGAAATAGGTCAGCGGGTTGAACACCTTCAGCGCGGGGCTCAGATACAGGCCGCACAACTTGCCGGTCTCGACCGAGGTGACGTTCTCCAGCGCGCCGATCTGCGAGCAGAAGGCGTTCGTGGGGTTGCTGAGATTCTGCAGGCCGACGCCGCCGCGGACGTTGCCGACGTCGGGGTCGTAGTCGTTGTAGGCGTTGGCAAGTGCGTTCGGTGCCACGTGCAGCACGTTCTGCAGCGCCATCTTGTTATCGACGAGAATCTGGGTGAGGTCGGCCAACCGGGTGATCTGCTCAGCGGTCTGGTCACGGCTGCCCGCAATGAACCGCTGCACTTCTCCGACCGCACTCGAGAGGTCGGTCAGCGCCGCGTCCAGGGTGGATTTGTTGTCGTCGAGCACGCTGGTGAGGCTGGCCAGCCGGTCGTTGAACTGCACGAGCTGGACGTTGCTGTCCCGCAGGGCGCCGACGAAAGTCTGCAGATTCTTGATGATGTCGACGAGGTTGCCGCTGCCGTTGGCGAAAATCCGTCCCAACGCCGATAGTTGGCCCAGCGTCTGGCGCAGCTTGTCGCCGTTGCCGCCGAGCGCGTTGGCGGCGGCGTCGATGAACCGCGCCACCGACGGCGTCGACACCCTGCTGTTGGGGCCGAAATCGGTTGCCAACCGCATCAATTGGTCTTTGATCTCGTCCCACTCGACGGGTGTCGCGGTCCGGTTGACCGGTATCACCGCGCCGTCGGCCATCGTGGCACCGGTGGAGCGGTAGGCGGGCGTGAGCTGGACATAGCGCGCCGCCACCAGGTTCTGGGCGACGATCACCGCTTTCGCGTCCGCCGGAATGGAGATGCCGTGGTCCACGTGCATCACCATCTTGGCCTGGGTTCCGGCCGGTTCGATCGATTCGATGGTGCCGACCTTCAGGCCCGATACCCGCACATCGTCGCCGGGATAGATCGCGGTGGCGGTGTGGAAGTAGGCGATGATCGTGGTGGGCCGGAAGAACGTGTTGCGGATGGCGACCCCCGCGCCGACCACGAGCAGCACCGCCAGCAGGACAGCCAGGGCCAGCTTGAAACCCTTGCGCCGCATCATCGCGAGCCTCCCGGGTTCTGGTTGAACGGGAACGGCAGCAAGGCCCGCGGGCCGGCGTTGTCCGGCGGTTGTCCCGGCGCACCGTAGGCGCGGAAGCCGAAGGCGTAGTCGAACAACCATTGGAAGAACTGCAGCGTGAAGATGTTCGGGATGAACGGGTTGTAATAGAAACCGCTGGATACGGTCTCGCCCTGGGTCAACTCGAACTTGGCCAGCCCGGGCAACGCTTTGCCGAGGTTGTCGCGGTTCTCCTCCAGCATCGCTGTGACCGAGTTCAGCTTGGTCAGCGTCGGCGCCAGCTTCGCCTCGTTGTCGTGCACCAAA
The DNA here is from genome assembly GCF_031583025.1 of Mycobacterium sp. Z3061. Lineage (NCBI taxonomy): Bacteria > Bacillati > Actinomycetota > Actinomycetes > Mycobacteriales > Mycobacteriaceae > Mycobacterium > Mycobacterium pumcae. The sequence goes on from NZ_CP134062.1 coordinate 5,856,717, forward strand.
CCCGAGAGTTGTTTGGCCACCGCGGAAGTACTGGCGAGCAAGCGCACGATCGCCTGCCGTCGCTCCACGAGCATGGACAGCAGATCATCGGCATTGAGGATCAGGGTGTTCAGCTGGTTGCTGCGCTCCGAGAGGATGTGCGTGACATCGGCTGCGCCCTTGAGTAATTGGCTCAATGTCTGATTGCGTTCATTCAGGGTCGACGACAGCCGGGTCACCCCGTCGAAGGTCGGGCCCAGTTGCGGCGCAATCTGATTCAGTGTGTTCGACAGCGTGTCCAGGGACTGGTTGAGGGTGTCGGTGTTGGTACCGGCGATGTCGGTCGCCAAATCACCGACGGCCTCGGACAGCGAGTACGGCGAGGAGGTTCTAGACAACGGGATGACGGCCATCGGGCGCATGTTGCCGCTGCCGGTGGATTCGACGGTCAGCACGCGCTGGCCCAGCAGCGAACCGGTGCGGATGTGCGCGGTGCTGGCCGACCCGAGTTGGACCGCCCCTTTGACCGTGAACGTCACCAGGACATCACCGCCCTGCAGCGACATGCCCGACACGCTGCCGACCTTGATCCCCGACACCGTCACGTCATTGCCGGTCACCAGGCCGCCGGCATCGGCGAACACCGCCTGGTACCGGACTGTGGTGGCCCGCTGCAGCAATTGGTCCGGGGACAGACCTACAGCGATGACCAGCACTATCAACACGACACCGATGAATCCGGCTCGAATGAGGCGCGCTCCGCGGTACTTAAGCATCGGGTTCCGCACACCTCCCGGTGACCTGGTGGGTGACACCCACCTCGACCGTTCGGTACTGCAGGTCGGAGACCCGCAGCGCAAGGCCGCAAAGGTAGTAGGGGAACCAAGCGCCGTATGCGCCCAGCCTGGTCAGCTTGCGGTAGTTGTTCGGCAACTTCTTGAGCGAAATGTCGATGAGGTTCTTGTCCTTGTCCAGCAACGGAGCCAGCCGGTTCAGTTGGTCGATGGTGCCGGACAACGGCGGACGGGCACGGGTCAACAGATCCGCGATCGAGGCGGTTCCGTTGTCCAGAGCGGTGATTGCGGCGCCGATCGTGTCGCGGTCGGAGGACAGTCCGCTGATGAGGCGCTCCAGCCGGTCGATCGCGCCGGAGAACTTGGTGCCCTCCGCGTCGACGGTGCCCACCACGGTGTTGAGGTTGTCGATCAGGGCCTGCACCGTTTCGCTGTTGTCGGCCAATGTGTTCGAGAATGAAGACGTCTTGGACAGCAACGACTGCAGTGTCCCGCCCTCGCCCTGGAACACCTCGATCAGCGATGCGCTGAGCGCGTTGACGTCTTCGGCCTTCAGGCCCTTGGTGACCGGCTTCAGTCCACCCAGCAACAGATCCAGGTCCAGAGCCGGCGCGGTGCGGTCGATCGGGATCTCCGCACCTCCCGGCAGCGGTTTGGTATTGCCCGGACCGTCGAGCAGTTCGAGGTAGCGGTCACCGACCAGGTTCAGGTAGCGGATCACCGCGCGGGTGCCACCGGTCAGGACCACGTCGCGGTTGGCATCGAACTTCACCAGAACCTTTTTGTCGGCCCGCAATTCGACGCTGTTCACCGTGCCCACCCGGACACCGGCGACCCGCACGGTCTGCCCCTCCTTAAGGCGCGAGACGTCGGTGAAGAGCGCGGAATACTCGGTGGTGGAACCGGTTTGGTACTGGCCGAAGATGAAGAACAGGGAAATCGTCAGCAACACCATGACCAGCGCGAAGGCGCCGAACTTGATGATCATCCCGCGTGAGTTGCTCATCCGGGTTGTCCTATTTGCATCGTGTTGCGCGGCGGTCCGTCGATCGGCCCATACAGCAGTTGCTTGAGGGCGTCGGAGTTGAGCAATAGTTGTTGGTTGCCGTACTCCATCGGGTTGGCGCCCACGTCGGCCACCACGAACGGCGGCGCGACGTCATAGGGCACCACGGGAAGCGTCTGGCACTGTGGGCCGCCCGTAGCGGCCACCTTGGGCAGGTTGCTCGGGTAGCGGTAACGCTCGGCGCCGAACCCGATGTACACCAACACCTTGATCATCGGCTCGGGCAGGTTCGGCGAGTGCAGGTTCACCAGGGAGCCGGCCAGGCCGCACCACAGCGCCTGGTGGTACTCGTTGGTGAGGTTGGTGGTGGGCAGGAGCAGGTGTAAGACGTCGGTCAGGGCCTGCCGGTTCCCGCCGATCACCTCGTTGCCGATGTCGGCCAAACCAATTGAGCTGATCAGGAATGCGTCCAGGTTCTGCTGCTCTTCGACGACCGACTTGCTGATCCTGATCGCATTCTCGGCCGACCCGATCAGGTCCGGTGCCGCGTCGGCGTAGGCGTTGCTCACCACGGGCAGGACCGAGAGGTCATGGTTGAGCGCGGGCAGCGCCGGATCCTGCTTGGCCAGAAAGGCATCGAGGTCGGACAGTGCCTGACCGATCTTGTGGCCACGACCGTTCATCGCCGAAGCGATCGCGCCGAGCGTTTCGTTGAGTTTGGCCGGATCGATGTTCGACAGCAGGTTGGTGAGTTGCTGGAAGACGGTGTTGACCTCGACGGTGACGCCCTTGCCCTCGAGTACCTGGTGCGGTTGCAGGGTCTGCGGCGAAGGCTGGTCGGGCGGAATCAACTCGATGAATTTGGCGCCGAAGACGGTCGTGGAGGCGATGTCGACGAGCACATTGCGCGGGATCAGACGCATTGCCGACGGCTGCATTGCCAGGTGCAGCACCGCCTGACCGTTCGGCCGCTCTTCGATCGAATCGACCTTGCCTACCATGACGCCGCGCATCTTCACTTTGGCTTCGGGGTTCATCACGAGGCCGGCGCGCGGCGAGACCACAGTGACGGGCACGCTTTCGGTGAAATCGCCTTGGAACAGCCCGATTGACAGGGCGAAGATCGCAAGGATGACAACGACGGTGGCCAGGCCCATCAGCGGGCGCACGTAACCGCGTGGCTTGGGACGGCCGGAATGGTGCGACCGTCCCTTTGTACTCGGGCCGTGGCGGCCCGCCGGCACGTTTGCTGTCACTGAACTCTCTGCACCTCCCCCTAGCCCGACAAGTTGAAGTTGCCGTTGGAACCGTAGATGGACAACGAGATCAGCAGTGTCACCGAGACCACCACGATCAATGAGGTCCGCACCGCGTTGCCGGTGGCGACGCCGACACCGGCCGGGCCGCCCGAGGCGAAAAAGCCGTAATACGTGTGGATCAGCAGAATGGTGATCGCCATCAGGACGGCCTGCAGGAAGGACCACAGCAGGTCGATCGGGTTGAGAAACGTCGTGAAGTAGTGCTGATAAAGCCCGCCCGACTGTCCGAACAGGATCACCGTGGTGAACTGGCTGGCCAGAAACGACAGGCTGACCGCAATGCTGTACAGCGGCGTGATGGCCAGCATTCCGGCGACGATGCGGGTACTGACCAGATACGAAACCGGCCGGATCGCCATGGATTCCAGCGCGTCGATCTCCTCGTTGATCCGCATGGCGCCCAATTGGGCCGTCACCCCGGCGCCGAAGGTGGCCGCCAGGCCGATGCCCGCCACGATCGGCGCAGCGATGCGGACATTGATGAATGCCGCGAGGAATCCGGTCAGCGCCTCGATGCCGATGTTGCCCAGCGAGCTGTACCCCTGGACCGCCAGCGTGCCGCCCGCGGCCAGGGTGAGGAAGCCGACGATCACCAGTGTGCCGCCGATCATCGCCAAAGTGCCCGCACCCATGCTGATTTCGGCGATGAGCCGGATGATCTCGCGCCCGTAGCGGCTCACCGCGAAGGGGATACCGGCAAGCGCCTTACCGTAGAACAGCGTGTGATCGCCGATTCGGCCCAGACTGCCGACCGGTCTCTGGAGTTGCCGCGTGAAACGCGGATAGACGGCTCTCAGCGCCACGGTGAGTGCTTACACCTCCTTCTCATGCGCTACTTCGCCGACATCCGGATGCCGATAGCCGTGACGACGACATTGACCACGAACAGCGACATGAACGCGTACACCACCGTCTCGTTGACCGCGTTGCCGACGGCCTTGGCTCCACCGCCGGTGATCGTCAGGCCGCGATAGCAGGCCACCAACCCGGCGATCAGACCGAAAAGCGCTGCCTTGACACACGAGATGATCACCTCGGGCACGCCGGTCAGCAGGGTGATGCCGGCGGCGAACGCGCCCGGGTTCACGTCCTGAACGAACACCGAAAAGATGTAGCCGCCAAGAATTCCGATGATCACGACCAGGCTGTTCAGCAGCAGCGCCACCAGACCGGAGGCCAGCATCCGGGGCGTCACCAACCGCTGAATCGGGTTGATCCCCAAGACTTCCATCGCGTCGATCTCTTCGCGGATCGTTCGGGATCCCAGGTCGGCGCACATCGCCGTGGCCCCGGCACCGGCCACGATCAACACCGTCACCAGTGGCCCGACCTGCGTGACCGCACCGAATGCGGCACCCGCGCCCGAGAGGTCGGCGGCGCCGAGTTCGCGCAACAGAATGTTCAGGGTGAAGCTGACCAGGACGGTGAACGGGATGGCCACCAACAACGTTGGCGCCAGCGCGACGCGGGCGACGAACCACGACTGCTCCAGGAATTCACGCCACTGGACGGGCCGGCGGAACGCGAACTTGATGGCATCGGCCGACATCGCGAACAGGGCACCGACGGCCTCCATGGGTTTGGAACCACGACCCAGCACGATGCCCGGGGTCCAACGCTCCGCTCCCTTACTCGCCATCAGTATGAGATCCTCTCCGGATCGTGTTGTGTGCGTGGAGCATTCGGGCCGCCAGCGCCATCATCGGCTGCGACTGCGGCTTTCCGACGCCCTCAACACGCGCTATCAATCTCACGCCGGTTTCTCCATTCGGTTGCGTGAGCTGCCGTTTCCAGACCAGGTCAGCTGCCCGCGCGCCAACCCTGGAAGCGTTCGGCGATTATGACTCATGCCGCGTCCCGTGGGAACCGAAATCGCACAACCGTTATCTGCGCGGACACCGTTGCCACCTCATGTCCTAGGTAACCGCGCCGGCGGTCTTGAGTTCGATGATGCGGTCCCAGTCCAGTCCCAATTCCAGCAGGATCTCGTCGGTCTGCTCGGCGAAACCGGGAGCGGGGCCGGTCTGCGGCGCGGCGACATCGAATTGCACCGGGTTGGCGACCAGTTCGAGTTCGCCTGCGCGCAGCATGTATTCGTTCGCCCGGATCTGCGCGTCGTCGGCCGCTTGCAGGGTGTCCTGCACCGGCGCCCAAGGTCCCGCGAGCGTCGCAAAGCGTTCGCTCCACTCGGAAAGAGTGCGGGTTGCGAAGACTTTGGTCAAGATCTCCACCGCATCTGCCGTATTGGCGGCGATCGTATCGCCGTTCGCAAACCGCGGGTCGTCGATCAGTTCCGGACGGTCGATGTGCCGGCACACATCGGCCCAGAACTTGCCGGGTTGCATCATCACCAAGGAGATGTAGCGTCCGTCGGACGTGGGGTACACCCCCACCAGAGGATTGACCGGCGAACCATGAATGCCCGGCGGCGGCGCCTGCATCAGCTGACCCAGGTGCCTGGTGAGCGCCACCGTGTGGCCCAGCGCCCAGAGCCCGCTGCCGAGCAGCGAGACGTCGACGACCGAGGGCTCCCCGGTGCGTTCACGTTTGAGCAGGGCCGCGGCGATACCGCCGGCGAGGTTGGTGCCGGAGATGGTGTCGCCATATGCCGGCCCGGGCGGATTGATCATGCCCTCATAACCCATCGGAGTGATGGTGGCCGCGGTTCCGGCTCGACACCAGAAGGCGGTCATGTCGTAGCCACCCTTGGTGGCTTCACTGCCGCGTGGCCCGAGCGCGCTCCCGCGAGCGTAGACGATGTTCGGGTTGACCGCTCTTATGTTGTCGACATCGATACCGAACTTCTGCCGATGGTCCGGCAGAAAGCTGGTCAGGAAAACATCTGCACGACGGGCGAGTTCGTAGAGCACCTCCCTGCCTTCGGGCAGCGACATGTCCAGGCCGATGCTGCGCTTGCCGCGGTTGGCGTGCTCGATATTGGGGTTGGGGTCCCCCTCGACGCGCAACATCCCGGTCTGACGCAGTCCGCGCTGCGGGTCACCGGTCACCGCGTGCTCGACCTTGATGACGTCGGCTCCCCATTCGCGCAGCACCGCACCCGCCGACGGGACGAACCCGTACATGGCGACTTCCAGGACCCGGATACCTTCGAGTGGTTTCACGCGCTTGCTCCTCGAGCCGCGGGGACAGCGAAAGTCTTGCCCTCCAAGAACTCTTCCAGCCCGGCCACACCCATCTCCCGGCCGACGCCGGACTGTTTGAAGCCCCCGAACGGGCTGTCCGCGCCGAAGTAGTTGCCGCCGTTGACCGAAAACGATCCGGCACGGATCCGGCGCGCGACCGACAGGGCACGTTCCTGGTCGCGACTGAAGACCGCACCGGCCAGCCCGTAGATCGAGTTGTTGGCGATGCGCACCGCATCGTCGTCGTCGTCGAAGGCGATCACTGCCAGCACCGGTCCGAACACCTCGTCCTGTGCGATCTCGCTGTCCGGGTCGACGTTGGTGAGCAGGGTCGGCGCGTAGAAGAAACCGGGATCCAATCGCTTGCCGCCGGTGACCAGCGTGGCACCGGCGGCGACGGCCCGCTGGACCATGCCGTCGACCTTGTCGCGCTGGCGCTCGTTGATCAGCGGTCCCATATAGGTTTTCGGATCGCCCGGGTCGCCGTGGCGAACCTTGGCGAAGTTCTGCGCGATCAGGTCGACGATCTCGTCATGGTGCTTCCTCGGCACCAGCAGCCGCGAGGTGAGCGCGCAGCCCTGGCCGGCATGCGTGACCATGCTGAACGCGGCGAACATGGCCGCACCGGCGAAGTCGGCGTCGTCGAGCATGATCACCGCGGACTTGCCGCCCAGCTCCAGGAAGACGCGCTTGACGGTGTCACTGGCCGCGGCCATGATCCTGCGCCCGACCGCCGTCGATCCGGTGAAGGTGACCACGTCGACGTCGGGACTGGTGGTCAGCGCTTCGCCCACCGCGGGATCCGAAGAACTCAGCACGTTGACCACGCCGGGCGGGATGTCGGTGTGGTTGGCGATCAGCTCGCCGAGGGCCAGCGTGACCAGCGGCGTGTCCGGCGCTCCCTTGAGTACGACGGTGCAGCCGGCGGCGAGCGCGGGCGGCAGCTTGGCGAGCGCGAGCTGGTTCGGGTAGTTGTAGGCGATGATCGCCGCGACCACCCCCGCGGCTTCCTTCTCCACCCAGCGGTGGTGGCGCATGCCGCGCGACTCTTTCTCCCCAAGGTCTTCGGAGAACTCATAGGTGCGCAACAGGTCGGCGTAGAACCGGACGATGCCGATCGGCTCGTCGAGCTGCGCGCCGTGGGTCAGCGCGCGGGTGGCGCCAACCTCGGCGATCGTCAGTTCACGCAATTCCTCGGCATGGTCGAGCAGCGCCTGATGCAGCTGATCCAGACAGCGGATGCGGAACTCGACATCGGTGGACCAAGAGGTGGTGTCGAAGGCGCGCCGGGCCGCCGCGATGGCCTGTTCGGCCTCCTCGACGCCGGCGTCGGGCGCATATCCCAGCACTCCGCCGGTGGCGGGGTTGATGGTGGGAAACGTCTTCTCCGTTGCCACCAGTCGACCGTCGATCAGCAATCTGCGGGTCGGTTGATCGCCCACTTGAGCGTCCTGGGTCGCCGCCGCGTCCTGCACTGACATAGGGCCTCTCGCGCTTGGTGTGGTGGCCGTCACGATAATTTCATTCTCATCTCCGGCGAATCTTACATTCGGGACGTGAGAAGACAAGCGAGTTCTCATCCCTGATTGCGCAGGTCACGGGCTGAGCGACCGCTCAGCGACCTCCCGTTCTGGCAGCTTGCCGCAGGCCCGGGGCGGTTTCTCGCCTCTCTTGCGGGCCGCTTCAGCCTGAGAGTACGATTCTCATAATTGCGAGGGAGATTCTTTGTGTATGAGATCGACAACCTGACGACTCGGAGTCGGTGACCGTGAGAACTGCGGTGGTCACCGGCGGCGGGTCCGGCATCGGCCTGGCGGTTGCGCAACGCCTCCGGGCGGACGGGCGCGCGGTCGCGACCATAGACCTCAAGTCATCCGATGACGACCTCTGCTACACCGCGGATGTCACCGACCGCTCGCAGATCGACGCGGCGCTGTCGGCAATCCGGGACCGCCTGGGACCCGTCACGATTCTGGTCAACGCGGCCGGACTGGACGGCTTCAAGCGGTTCACCAACATCACGTTCGAGGATTGGCAGCGGGTGATCGACGTCAATCTGCACGGCGTGTTCCACATGATCCAGGCGGTGTTGCCCGACATGTTGGACGCGGGTTGGGGACGCATCGTGAACATCTCCTCGTCGAGCACGCATTCCGGCGTTCCGTACATGTCGCACTACGTGGCCGCCAAGTCCGCCGTCAACGGACTGACGAAGTCCCTGGCACTCGAGTACGGGCCGAGCGGCATCACGGTCAACGCCGTACCCCCCGGCTTCATCGACACCCCGATGTTGCGCAATGCCGAGAACCAGGGGTTCCTGGGTGATGTCGAACAGAACATCGCCCGCACACCGGTGCGCCGCATCGGCAAGCCCGAGGACATCGCCGCGGCGTGTGCCTTCCTGTCTTCGGAGGAGGCCGGCTACATCACCGGTCAGATACTGGGTGTCAACGGCGGTCGGAACACCTGAGCGCGGGAGGTTTCGTGAAGGTCTGGGTTGATCCGGAACGCTGCCAGGGGCACACCTTGTGTGCGATGATCGCACCGGATTCGTTCCAGCTCAGCGACATTGACGGTAGTTCGTCGGCGATCAACGAGGTGGTGCCGGAGGATCAGGTCGATCAGGTTCGCGAGGCCGCGCAGTCCTGCCCCGAGCAGGCCATCATTCTACGCGATTGAACACCAAGGGAGACAACGCATTGAGCGTCGATGATGTCGTGGCCGACGACCGGAAGAGGCACAGCTACCACTTCGACCGCCATTCCGCGGAGTACCGCTCGCAGTTCAAGACGATCACCGAGGAGATGCACGCCAAGTGCCCGATGGCGTGGACCGACACCTACGGCGGGCACTGGGTCGCCGCGGGCAGCCACGAGGTGTTCGAGCTGGCCCGGTGTCCCGCCGTGTCCAACGACCACGATATCCGTGGCGAACGTCGTGGCTATAAAGGTATTTCGATCCCGACCGCCCGCCGGGTCAGCGTCGTGCGCGGCGGCATCCTGGAGATGGACGACCCCGAGCACCGCATCTATCGCACCGTGCTCAACCCGTACCTGTCACCCGCGGCCGTCAAGCGCTGGGAGCCATTCATCGACGACGTGACCCGCGCCTGCCTCGACGAGAAGATCGAGGGCGGAACCATCGACTTCGTCGATGACCTGGCCAATGTCGTTCCGGCCGTGCTGACTCTGGCGATGTTGGGCATCCCGCTGGCGAAGTGGAACCTGTACAGCGAGCCGGTCCATGCCGCGGTCTACACGCCGGAGCACTCGCCGGACATCGAACGGGTCACCGAGATGCACCGCCAGATGGGCCTGGACATGGTCAACAACATGATCGAGATTCGGGAGAACCCGCGTCCCGGCCTGGTTAATGCGTTGTTGCAGATGCGGATCGACCGTGAGCCGGCTCCCGATCTGGAGATCCTCGGCAACCTCGGCCTGATCATCGGCGGCGGCTTCGACACCACCACAGCACTGACGGCGCATTCGCTGGAATGGCTGTCGGACAATCCCGATCAGCGGGAACGGCTTCGGCGCGATCGCGACACACTTCTGGACCCTGCGACCGAAGAGTTTCTGCGCTACTTCACGCCGGCACCCGGAGACGGTCGCACCTTCTCCGAGGACACCGAACTGGACGGCACGCAGTTCAAAGAGGGTGAGCGGCTGTGGATCTCGTGGGCCATGGCCAACCGCGACCCCGCTGTGTTCCACGATCCCGATGACGTGCTCTTGGACCGTAAGGGCAACCGGCACTTCAGCTTCGGCATCGGTATGCACCGCTGCATCGGCTCGAATGTGGCGCGTACGGTGTTCAAGTCGATGCTCAACGCGGTGCTCGACCGGATGCCCGACTACCGCTGTCAACCGGCCGGCACCGTGCACTACGAGACGATCGGCGTGATCCAGGGCATGCGCAAGCTGCCGGCCACTTTCACGCCCGGCCCCCGCGTCGGCGCCGGCCTGGATGAGACTCTCGATAAGCTGCAACGCATTTGCGACGAGCAGGAACTCGCTCGTCCGATCACCGAGCGCAAGGAATCCGCGGAGATTTCCTAGCGCGAGCAGACACAAAATCGCACTAAATCGCATGCGATTGTGCGAGTTTGTGTCTGCTCGCGGGGGAACTCAGCCCCGTGGCAGGCCGAGGATGCGCTGGGCGATGATGTTGCGCTGGATTTCCGACGTGCCCCCGGCGATGGTGCCGGAGAAGCTTCGCGCGTAGCGCTCGAACCAGCTTGCGAAGTAGTGGTCGAGGTTCATCGGCGCATACGTCCCGGTGAGCCCCGGGTGCACGAGCCCGTCACCACCGGCGGCCTCCAGCGCATGTTCGCTGATGCGCAGTTCAGCCTCGGAGCCAAGCAGTTTCAGCACCGAGATCGCCGAGGTGTCGTCCTCGCCGCGGGAGGCCCGGGCCAGCGCCACCGAACCCAGCAGACGCAGGGCTTGTTTGTCCATGATGGTGCTGGCGTACTGGTCGCGGTCGAGGTCAGTGGCCGGACGGAAATCGGCGAGCATGTTGTCCATGCGATCGGCGAATCCCAGCCACATCATGGTGCGCTCGTGCCCCAGTGAGCCGTTGGCCACCCGCCAGCCCTGGTTGAGCTCGCCGACCAGGTTCTCCGCCGGCACTTTCGCGTCGGTGAAGAACACCTCGTTGAAGTCCAGGTCGTCGTCGGCGCAGATCGACGCGAAGGGGCGGCGCACCACGCCCTCGGTGTCGGTGGGAATCAGCAATGCGCTGATGCCCTTGTGTTTTGGCGCGTCGGGATCGGTCCGCACGAACGTCAACAACACGTCGGCGTCGTGGGCGCCGGACGTCCACACCTTCTGCCCGTTGACGACGAAGTGATCCCCGTCCCGCACCGCCCGGGTACGCAACGACGCCAGGTCGGAACCGGCACTCGGCTCGCTCATGCCCAGCGACGCGGTGATCTCAGCACGCAGAATCGGCACCGCCCAGCGATGTTTCTGCTCCTCGCTGCCGAACGAGATCAGGGAAGCCGCAACGATATTGACACCCTGCGGATTGAGGCTGTGGTAGATCCGGCGGCGGCACAGCTCCTCGAGATAGACGTACTGCTGCAACACCGTCGCATTGCGCCCGCCGAACTCCGGGGGCTGGGTCGGCAACAGCCAGCCGTTGTCGAACAACAGCCGCTGCCAACGACGGGCCCAGCCCGGCATGTGCGACACCGAGCGGGGCCGTTCCACGGTTTCGCTTGCCGCAGGCAGGTTTTCGTCCAGGAACGCGGCAAACTCCGCGCGAAACTCCTCGACGTCGCTGTCAAAAGTCAGCTGCACGGTACTCCTCGGCGATCCGCGCCCGGTGTTCGGCCGCGCCCCCGAGCATCAGCTCGCCCGCTTTCGCGCGCTTGAGCGCGAACTGCAGGTCGTTCTCCCAGGTGAATCCCATCGCCCCGTGCAGCTGTAGCCCATGCCGGAAAACCAGCGACTGGCACTCCCCTGCCGATGCCTTGGCCATGGCCGCGGCCAGCCGTCGTCGCGGATCGTCGGCGGAGATGGTCAACGCGGCGAAGTAGGCCAGTGCCCTGGCTCGTTGCACGGCGACGTGCATGTCGGCCGCCTTGTGCTGGACGGCTTGGAAAGATCCGATGGGAACACCGAATTGGTGCCGGCTGCGGACATGTTCGAGTACCAGATCCAGGATGCGCTGGCAGGCGCCGACCATGGTGAGGGCCATACCGGTCAGAGCGATGTGGTGCGCTCGCTCGCGGTCTACGTTCACCCGGTCGCTGTCGGGGACCCGAACGTCGTGAAACGACAGATCGGCCACGTGCAGCACGGGGTCGAACACGGATTCCCGCCGGGCGGACAACTGGCCGGCATCGGTGAGGAACACTCCAGCTTCGGTGACCACCGCGACACGCTCCGCCCGGTCACCGTCGAGCACATGACGGGCGGTGCCGTCGAGCACCCAGCCGTCGGCGTTGCGGCGCGCGGAGACTCCGCCGTACACGGCGGTGCCGGACTGGTTCGGATCGAACTGCTCGCCCGCCAGCGGAGCGAACTGGCTCATGGTCGCCAGGAACGGGGTGGGGTCCGTGGCGTGGCCGAGTTCCTCGAGCACGATCGCCAGTTCCACCGCGCCGGCCGGATCGTTCAGTTCGGTCCAGCCGAGCTGGCGGTAGAGCTTCCACAGCGGCTCGGTATCGGCACCGTCCTCAGCCACGCTCCGCACCAGAGACGGAGGACACTGCTTGGTGACGACGTCGCGCACCGTGTCCTGCCACAGCCGCTGATCGGCATCAAACTCCAAGAGCATCCGGGCCGCCTCCCGTCACGAGTACCTGGCGAGAATAACATTCTCTTTGATGGAAGTAGTAATCTCGAAATCTGCCTACGCCTTACATACGAGTTACGAAGGGGCCCGCAAATGCCGGACGCCACAACCGCGCTCTGGGAGATCGAGGCGATCAAGCAGCTCAAAGCCCGCTACTGCCGCTACCTGGACACCAAGCGGTGGGACGACTGGCGGCGGCTGTTCACCGACGACTTCATCAGCGACACCTCCGCGTCGGGCGGCAAATTGATCAGCGGGGCCGACGAGTTCGTGGCCTTCGTCCGCGGCACGCTCGGCAAGGCGTCCCAGCCGACGGCTCATCAGGTGCATGCGCCGGAGATCGAGCTGACGTCGGAGACGACGGCGACCGGTGTGTGGGCACTCGAGGACGTGGTCCGGCTGGGGCCGGGGATCAATCTCAATGGGCGTGGGCACTACCACGAAACCTACGAGAAGGTCGACGGACGCTGGCTCATCAAGTCTTCGACCCTGACCCGGCTGCGGGAGGATGTGTTCAATCCTTTTCTGTCCGTGCGTATCTCACCTCGGCTCCGGGATGCCGGGGCCGCGCTGGCACGCAGGTTCGGCAAATGAGCCCCGTCACGCTGATCACCGGCGCTTTCGGACAGGTCGGCAAGCGCTGCACCGAAATTTTGCTGGGCCGAGGCCACACCGTGATATCCGTGGACCTCGGCACCGACGCCGCGACGGCGGCAGCCAAGACTCTGGCCGGCGCCGCGCACCCGGGCACCCTCGTCCCGGAGTTCATCGACCTCACCGACCCCGACGCGGTCGACGCCGTCGTGAGACGCCACCGGCCCGGCGCGATTGTGCACCTGGCCGCGATCGTCTCGCCGCCCTCCTACCGCAATCCCCGGTTAGCTCGCAAGGTCAATGTCGAAGGCACCCGGCACCTGGTGCTGGCCGCACAGTCCCTGAGCGACCCTCCTCTGTTCGTATTCGCCTCCAGCGCGGCCGTTTACGGGTCCCGCAATCCACACCGCCACCCGGAACTGATCACCGGCGAGACGCCGGTCAATCCGATCGAGCAGTACGGCGAAGACAAGGTGCTGGCCGAGCGGGCGATTGTCGGGAGCGGGGTGCCCTACGCGCTGCTCCGACTTGCCGCGATCGTCTCGCCCGACACTGCCGCCACGTTTAACGGCGACCATCTGGTGCTCGTGCGGGCCACTCCGGTGGACAACCGCATGCATGCGACAGATGCCCGGGACGTCGCGCTGGCGTTCGCCAACGCCGTCGACCGGCGTGCTGCAGTCGCCGGCAAGGTGTTCGTGGTCGCCGGCAACGACACCAATCTCTGCACGATGGGTGATATGCAGGACGACATGATGGCCGCCCTCGGCATCGGCCGTCTCGGCCCGTCGGTCGGTTTGCCCGGTGATCCCGATGACGACCGCGGCTGGGCTTTCACCGGTTGGTTCGACACGACGGAATCCCAAGAGCTGCTGGACTATCAGCAACACGACTGGTCGGACACCGTCACGTGGGTGGCCGAGTCGATGGGCCTTCGCCGCCTGCTGCTGCGAGCGCTCGGACCAGCCATCCGGCCGGTGATACTCGTGTTCCTCGCGCTGCAGCGCCGGCTGGAGCACCGTGGCCGGTACGCCGACCCGTGGACGTTCATGCGCGGCAAGTACGGACCTGAGATGCTGGCCGGCACCGAGGCGTGATGAAGAAACTCGTCATCGGAGCCAGCGGTTTCCTGGGTTCCCATGTCACCCGTCAACTGGTAATGGCGGGCGACGACGTGCGGGTCATGGTGCGAAAAACCAGTGCTACCAGGGGCATTGACGACCTGAAGGTGGAACGCTGTTACGGCGACGTGTTCGACGACACCGCCCTGCGAGAGGCCATGGCGGGCTGCGACGTCGTCTACTACTGCGTGGTCGACGCTCGGATGTGGCTGCGGGACCCGGCACCGCTGTTCCGCACCAATGTGGAGGGACTGCGTCACGTGCTGGACGCGGCAGTCCGCGCCGAGCTACGCAGGTTCGTCTTCACCAGCAGCAGTGGCACATTGGCGATCAGCGATCAGCGGCCGGTCACCGAAGAGGACCCACACAACTGGAATGACGGTGGCCCCTACATCGAATCGCGAGTCGCCGCCGAGGATCTGGTGCTGCGCTACGCGCGCGAACGGGGATTACCGGCCGTCGCGCTGTGCATCTCGACCACCTACGGACCACGCGACTGGGCACCGACTCCGCACGGCGCGCTCATCGCTCAGGTTGCCGCCGGCCGTTTCCCGTTCTTCATGGGGTTCTCTTCTGAGGTTGTCGGTATCGAAGATGCCGCCCGGGCAATGCTTCTCGCCGCCGAGAACGGCCGCGCCGGACAACGCTACATCATCTCCGACCGCTATCTGAGTACCAGAGAGGTCCACGCGATAGCGGCCCGAGCCGTCGGCCGGCGTCCGCCACGCATCCCGATTCCGATGGGCGTCCTGTATGCGGTGTCCCGCGCCAACGATGTCGCAGCGCGGCTGTTGAACCGAGACCTGCCGATGGCCTACGTCGGCGCGCGAATGGCGGACCTGATGTCGCCGCTGGACCACAGCAAGGCCGAGCGCGAACTCGGCTGGAAACCAGAGCCTGTCGAAAAGTCCATCGCGAAGGCTGCGCGCTGGTTCGCCGCACAGGCGCCCGGGTAGCCCGTGGTCGATGCGGTTCATCATCGTCAGGGGCGACTCCTGTTGATATCACCAGTGATATCAAATTTCAGCAGAGGGTCACGTCCAGCTGACGGTTACTGATGTGGCCAGTGGGACAGCCTCAC
This sequence comes from Mycobacterium sp. Z3061, assembly GCF_031583025.1. Classification (NCBI taxonomy): domain Bacteria; kingdom Bacillati; phylum Actinomycetota; class Actinomycetes; order Mycobacteriales; family Mycobacteriaceae; genus Mycobacterium; species Mycobacterium pumcae. The sequence goes on from NZ_CP134062.1 coordinate 5,872,060, forward strand.
TACACGGCCCCGACCGTTCAATCCGAGTACGGCTCCCCCCAATGGTCGAGGTTGACCGCCTGGGCGAGCGGTCGCCGCCGCACCGGTCCGTGCCGGCCCTTGGGCCAGCCGACCACGATATGGCCGGTCAACATCCAATCACCGGGCACACCAACGGCTTCCCGCAGTAGCCGCTCGCCGCCGTAGGAGGCCCAACTGGTCATGCAAGCGCCGAGCCCCTGTGCGCGGGCGGCCAGTAGGAAGTTCTGCATGGCAGGAAAGATCGACCCACCCAGCAGCAGTTCGGACGCCGTCGGATAATGGATCTGGGCGAACAGCACCGAAGTGAATTCGCCTGCCCGGTCGTGCAATTCGTAGGTAGCGCGGTTGTTCCGGGCCTGGCGGCTGTCATCGTCAGGGCCGGGGCGGCTCATGCCATAGACGGGCTCGATCACCGATAGTGCTTGCGCCGCAGCCTTGGCCACCACCGCACGCATTTCGGGCGATCGCAGCACGATGAAACGCCAGCCCTGTGCGTTGGCTCCCGAGGGTGCCCACCGGGCCGCTTCCAGGCACCGGGTCAACGTCGCGTCATCGACAGGTTCGTCGGTGAAGCGCCGGATGGTGCGCGCGGTCGACATCACCTCCCAGACGTCGTCGCTCACCCCGGTCATGAACTTCTCCCTCCGCCCCGCAGCGTGACATTTTCAGTCCGATCTGTAAAGTGTCCGCAGTGTACCGCAGCGCTGCGCGGGCGGTGATGAGAGAACGAGAGCGATATGAAACCCCCACTCGCACAAGCCCGCTCCGCTCTTCGCCTGACTGCGCACTTGGGACGCGGGATCAGCCGAGTTGCCACCGATGCCCTGATCGGAAGTCGCGCCGGCCTGCCGCGCACCGCGAACGAGATCGATGCCACCGTGCTGTCCGGCGTCATAGGCACCGAAGTCGCCTCAGCGAGCGTTCTGGACGCCGACGCGGGGACCTCGTCCCGGGCGCGCCTGGCGCTGACCGGTGACGGTGTCCCGCGCACGGTGTTCGTCAAGCTGGCGGCTCAGACAGCCGCAACCCGGCTGATGGGCGAACTCGGCCGGCTGGGACACACCGAGGTCCGCTTCTACAGTCAGCTCGCCCCGCAGCTCACCGGGCTACCGACGGCCTACGGCGCCGCATTCGACGCCTGGACGGGTCGTTACCTGCTCGTCCTGGAAGACCTGCCCGCCGCGTCGTGCCGATTCCCCGACACACTGCACCCGTTGTCGATCGGCCAGGCCGGTCTGATCGTGGAACTGCTGGCCGCGTTGCACGCCACTTTCTGGGGCCGGTTGCCCGAGGACGCCCGTGACCCGCTGGGCTGGCTCTACACCCCGTCGGCCGACGCCACCTCCCTGCTGACCGGCCCGCTGATGAACACTTCGATGAAGCGACTCGCCGGGCGTACCGACATCCCGATCGAGCAGGGGCGGTACATCGCCAACAACTATCGCGCGGTTGCCGCACTGATCGACGCGCCCCCGCACACCGTCATGCATGGAGACGCCCATCCCGGCAATGTCTACTTCCGCGACGGCAGGGCCGGGCTGCTGGACTGGCAGGCCGTGCGCCGCGGTCATCCTTCCCGCGAGCTGGCGTACACACTCGTCACCTGCCTGACGCCCGACGACCGTCGCGCAGCTCAACGCCACCTGCTCGACCAGTACCGCCGCGCCCTGGCCGCCGGCGGCGGACCGCAACTCAATGCGGACGAACTTTGGCTGCGCTACCGACAGGGCGCGATGTATGCCTATGTCGCAGCGCTGATCACCGCGGGGATGGGCGGAATGCAGGCCGACGACATTGCCCTGGAAGGCCTGAGTCGCGCCGTTGCCGCCCTGGAAGACCTGGAAACCGTTGCCGTGCTTAAGAACTCGCTTTGACCTGATTCCCCGACCGGGACGGCAGTGTGAGGAGTCTGTAACATGGATGTTACATGTCCCGTGCGCACTGAAAGGGTCCACACGCATGACGACACGACAACGGCGTCGCGTCGCACTGGTGCTCGCCAGTCTGCTGGCGGCCATCGCGATGGCCTCCACTCTGATTCACCCTGCCGACGCCCGTACCCACCCCGCCAACCTGCCCCCTTATCACACCTTCTACGGCGCCATCGCCTACGGACACGACGGCTCCTCGGGTAAAGCCTGGCGACAGAAGAACAAATCGATGGCCGAGCGATTGGCGTTGCAGCGCTGCGGCATCGACACCTGCACCATCGTGGCCAGCTTCACGCAGTGCGGTGCGGTCGCCCACGACGGCACCACCTACCACGGCGGCGTAGGCCTCTCGCGGCAGGCGGCCGAACAACGCGCCATCGCCAATCTCGGCGGCGGCTGGGTCGTCAACTGGGCGTGTCACTGAGCCCGCCGCTCAATACCGGTTTCCGGCAAGATAATTCGCTGACGGCCTAGACTCCTGCTACTCGCACTCGTAGCAAAGGAGCACGGCATTGGACAGCGAAACATACCAGCGCGGACGGCAGATCCGCTCCGAAGTCCTGGGCAAGGAATACGTCGACAACGCGATCGCGCAGGCCGACGACTTCACCGGTCCACTGCAAGACCTGGTCACCGAGTACTGCTGGGGTGCGGTATGGGGACGCGACGGCCTGACGCGCAAGACCCGCAGCATGCTCAACCTGGCCATGACATCGGTACTGAACAGGCCGCACGAAATGCGCACCCATCTCAGAGCCGCACTGACCAACGGCGTCACGCGCGACGAGATCCGCGAGGTCTTCCTTCAGGTCGCCATCTACGCCGGGGTGCCGGCCGCGGTCGACAGCTTCCGTACCGCGGGCGAGGTCTTCGCCGAACTGGACGAGGGTTAGCGCGTGACCATCGGCTTCATCGGCCTGGGCAACATGGGGCTGCCCATGGCGCGCCGGCTCGTCGAGGCGGGCCATGACCTCGTCGCCTTCGACCGGCGCAGCGATGCGGTCGCGCAACTGGGGGCGCAGGCCGCGACATCGCCCCGAGAAGTGGCCGATCGCGCCGAGACCGTACTGGCCAGCCTGCCCACCCCTGCCGTGTCCCTGGAAGTGGCGACCGGCCCGGCCGGGGTGATCGAAGGCTCCCGCGTCAAGCGCTTCATCGACCTGTCCACCGTCGGCAGCGCGACGGCGGTCCAGATCCACGATCTGCTGGCCACCCGCGACATCGTCGCGCTGGACAGCCCGGTCAGCGGCGGCGTCGGCGGTGCCGAACGCGGCGCGCTGGCCCTCATGGTGTCGGGCCCGCGCGCGCAATTCGATGCCGCCGGGCCGGTGCTCGGCGTCCTGGGCCACGCGTTCTACGTCGGTGACAAACCCGGTTCCGCTCAGACTATGAAGCTCGCCAACAACCTCCTGGCGGCCAACGTGCTGGTCGCGACGGCAGAAGTCGTGGTGATGGGCGTCAAGGCAGGCCTGGACCCGAACGTCATGATCGAGGTGCTCAACGCGGGGTCGGGTGCCACCAGCGCCAGTCGCGACAAGTTCCCCCGCGCCATCCTGCCGCGCACCTTCGACTACGGGTTCGCCACCGCACTGATGGTCAAGGACGTGCGCCTGTATCTCGAGGAAGCCCGAGCGCTCGGCGTCCCCATCGAGATCGCCGACACCGTGGGACGACTCTGGGGGGCGGCAGCGCAGTCCCAGGGGCCCGATTCCGACTTCACGACCGTGATCAAGCCGTTCGAAGAGGCCGCGGGCGTCACCGTCGGACCGGCGAGACGCTGAGTTACATTTCAAGTAGAGAATGTTATTATCCGGTTTTAAGAACAATACTCGCATATTGGGTCGTAAAAGCGCTGTTACCAGGACATATGCAGTGACGGCGGGAGGATGGACTACATGATCGAACACGCCGATGGGACGCGTACGCCGGTCATCGACGCCAGCGTTCACATCTTCTTCCCGACCAACAAGGACCTGCGCAGCTTCCTACGTGAGCCGTTCAAGAGCCGCGGCTTCCCCGATTACGAGATGGACTGGTACGGCGCACCCGGCAGCGAGTACGCGCCGAATACCGAAGGACCTGAGCGCGGCCGCCGCTATCCCGGGTCGGACCCGGATTTCGTTGCCAATGAGCTGTTTTCGAATCGGGGGGTGGATGTGGCGATCCTGCACCCGATGGGGCGAGGGATCATGCCGGACCGCCACCTGGGCACCGCACTGCACGCCGCACACAACGAGATGATGGTGTCGCGTTGGCTCGAGCACGCCGAGTTCGGTGACCGCTTCCGTGGCACCATCCGGGTGAACCCCGACGACATCGCCGGCGCGGTGCGCGAACTGGAGAAATGGCGGGGGCATCCGCGGGTGGTGCAGATCGGCGTCCCACTGCAGTCGCGCGAGGTCTACGGCAAACCGCAGTTCTGGCCGTTGTGGGAAGCGGCGGCGGAGGCGAACCTTCCGGTGGCCGTGCACATCGAGTCGGGCGAGGGCATCGGGTTCCCGCCGACGCCTTCCGGACATACCCGCACCTACGAGCAATACGTCAGCTTCATGGCGCTGAACTACCTGTATCACCTGATGAACATGATCGCCGAGGGCGTGTTCGAGCGCTTTCCGGCCCTCAAATTCGTATTCGCGGACGGCGCGGGAGATTTCGTCACGCCGTTCATCTGGCGGATGGATACGTTCGGCCGCCCGCATCTCGAGCAGACACCGTGGGCGCCGCGGATACCGAGTGACTACCTGCCGGGCCACGTGTACTTCGTCCAGGGCGCCATGGACGGACCGGGTGACGTCGACTTCGCCGGGGATTGGCTGCGGTTCACCGGCAAGGACGACATGGTGATGTTCGGCTCCAGCTATCCGCACTGGCAATGCGGCGACATCACCAAATTGCCCCAGGCACTTTCGGCCGAGCAGCACGAGAAGTTGTGCTGGCGCAACGCGGCCGAGCTCTACGGCATAGACATCGCCGTCGGCTCGGGCGCACAGTAGAAGTGAGTGAGAGCTAGGAGATCGCAATGTCGCTGACTCACATACACGAACGGGTTCCCGCCGCCGAGCGCATCGCCGTCCGGTGCGTCGACTCCGACGTCCACCCGGTGCCCAAACGCGGTGAAATCACCCAGTACATCCCCGAGCCGTGGCGCAGCAAGTTCTTCCTCGACCACAAGGTCGGCGAGTTGATCTACTACGACGCACCCGACTACGCGCACTCCTTCGCGATGCGGGTCGACACCTTCCCGCCCGACGGCGAATTCCCGGGCAGCGACCCGGACATGGCGTTTCGGCAGCTGATCATGGAAGCCGGTTCCGATATCGCGATCCTGGAGCCGGGTGGGCGCACCCCGCGGCTACCCGAAGCTCACCAGGCCTACTCGACGGCCCTGAACCACTGGCAGGCCAACCACTGGCTGGACGGCCACAACAACTGGCATCAGCGCTGGCGTGGGTCGATCTGCGCGGCCGTCGAAGACCCCGCGGGTGCGGCCCGTGAGATCGAGGAGTGGGCCGGTCATCCGTACATGGCGCAGATTCTGATCAAGGCCGAACCGCGTCCGTCATGGGGACATCCCATGTACAACCCGATCTGGGAGGCGGCCACCAAGCACGACATCACGGTGAGCTGTCACCTGTCCCGCAGCAACTACGAGATGCTGCCGACGCCGCCCGTCGGGTTCCCCAGTTACAACCACGACTTCATGGTCACCTACTCGCTGCTGGCCGCCAACCAGGTGATGAGCCTGATCTTCGACGGCGTCTTCGACCGGTTCCCAACGCTGCGCATCGTGTTCGTCGAACACGCCTTCACCTGGATCCTGCCGCTGATGTGGCGGATGGACTCGATCTACGAGGCCCGCAAGTCGCGTGTCGACATCAAGCGCAAGCCGTCGGACTACGTCAAGGACCACATCAAGTTCACCACCCAGCCGCTGGACTATCCCGAGGACAAGACGGAGTTGACCCGGATGTTGGAGTGGATGGAATGCGAGAAGATCCTGTTGTTCTCCTCGGACTACCCGCACTGGACCTTCGACGATCCGCGCTGGCTGGTCAAGCATCTGCCCAAGGGTGCCCGGGACGCGGTGATGTACAAGAACGGCATCGCCACCTACCACCTCCCGGAGACCGTCCCGGTGCTCGAGGGTCAGGTCCGGGTGCTCTGAATGCTCGAGGAGAAGCCGCGACCCCGCCTGGCTCAGGGTCGCGAACACGTCGTCGCGACGGTGGACGAAATTCCCCCGGGCACACACAAATTGGTGCCGATCGGGCGGCACGGGGTGGGCGTGTACAACGTGCACGGCACCTTCTACGCGATCGCGAATTATTGCCCGCACCAAGGTGGTCCGCTGTGCTCGGGACGGGCCCGCGGACGCACCGTCGTCGACGAGACGGCCGCCGGTGACGCGGTGATGGTGCGCGACCTGGAATATATCTACTGCCCTTGGCATCAGTGGGGTTTCGAGCTGGCGACGGGTACCACCGCGGTCAAGCCGGAGTGGAGCATCCGCACCTACCCGGTCCGGGTCATCGGCAACGACGTATTGGTGCAGGCGTGACGCGGCCGGGTGTGTCGTCGCTCGAGATCAATGGCGGCAACGTCGTCTACGAGATGCTGGGTGAGGCAGGCGATCTCATCGCCCTGACGCCCGGTGGCCGGTTCAGCAAGGACATCGAGGGGTTGCGTCCGCTGGCTGAGGCGCTGGTCGACGGCGGCTACCGTGTGCTGTTGTGGGACCGCCCCAACTGTGGCGCCTCCGATGTGCAGTTCTACGGCCAGAGCGAATCGCACATGCGCGCCGAAACCCTGCACAAGCTGGTGACAGGTCTGGGTTTCCAGCAGTGCATCCTGGCCGGAGGCTCCGGCGGCGCAAGGGATTCCATGCTCACCACGATGCTCTACCCGGAAATGGTCACCAAGCTGGTGGTGTGGAACATCGTCGGCGGCATCTACGGCACGTTCGTGCTGGGTAGCTTCTATATCGTCCCAAGCATTCTCGCGGTGCGGGGCACCGGGATGGACGGCGTGATCAAGGTGTCGGAGTGGCGCGATCGCATCGCCGAGAACCCCGCCAACAAGCAGCGGTTCCTCGACTTCGACTCCGCCGATTTCCTCAAAGTGATGCTGCGCTGGCTCAATGCGTTCGTCTCCAAACCGGGACAGACCATTCCGGGCGTCGAGGACGAAATGTTCGACCGCATCAGGGTTCCCACGCTGATCATCCGAGGCGGCGAGAACGACATGGATCACCCGAAGCGCACCTCGCTGGAAGTGCATTGCCTGATCAAAGGTTCGGAGCTGATCGACCCACCGTGGCCGGAGGACGCCTGGGAACGGGCGTCCGAAGACCGCGCGGCGGGCCGGGTGACTCACTTCAACATGTTCGACACCTGGGTACAGGCCGCGCCCGCGATCCTCGAGTTCCTGGATCGCTGATGCGTTCACCTGGTGCGGATGTGAACCTCGCAGTTGAGCGAGGCCTCGAGCGCGGTGTGGATCCGGCTTTCCGGCACCCGGTCGAGGTCGGCTTCGGGCAGCGTGACGTAGACGATGTCGTAGCCGTCATCACCGGGTTCGCGCACGATGTCGCCGGACAGGCCGAACGCCGCCAGCACGCCGTGGGCGTCGTCGTCGGTTCCCCTGCTGATGAAGGTCACCACGCCGACCACTGGTTCGGTGCCAAACGCCTTGCCGCACAATTCCATTGCCGCGGTCTTGGTGAACTCGACGTCCGCACCGGCGATCAGCAGTTCGACCTCTCGCCGGCTCGGCGGCCTGCTGGCGAGATCGTTTTCGACTACCTCAGCACCGTTTTGACCAGCAAGACCGAGGAGCGTGGCCATGCCCTCACCTAACTGCGCCGGCGTGAGCACACCGGACTGGTCGACGTTGACGCGCACCACCGCAGTCCGCATGCGGCCAAGCCTAACCGGAGCAGGTCGATGACCACCGCCGACGTTGCGATCAGCACCGTCGCGTGGCCGGGTTACCCACCCCGACTGCTCGCCGAGGGCCGCGAGGATCTGGCGGCCTACCGCGAACGGGGTGGCTACCGACTGCTGGGCGACGCCGATGAACTGCTCGCCGATGTCGACGCCAGCGGACTGCTGGGCCGTGGCGGTGCGGCGTTCCCGCTCGCGGTGAAACTGCGGGCGGTACGGGCCAACGGGCGCTCGGGCGCCCCGGTCGTCGTCGCGAACGGCGAAGAGGGTGAGCCCGCTTCGGTCAAGGACCGGTGGCTGTTGCGCAACCGACCCCACCTGGTGCTTGACGGGCTGCGCCTGGCTGCGGCACTCGTAGGTGCCCCGCGCGCTTATGTGTTTGTCTCTGACGCGGATTCGGCGCGCAGTGTCGAGTCCGCACTGGGGGAAGTCGACACTCGCGATGTCAGCATCGAGGTGTTCCCGGTGCAGCCGGGCTACGTGGCCGGCGAGGAAACCGCGGCCGTGCAGGCCATCAACGGCGGACCGGCCAAACCGACCGACAAGCCGCCGCGTCCCTTCGAATCCGGGGTCGACGGGCGTCCGACGCTGGTGAGCAACGTCGAGACGCTGGCCAACTTGGCGTATATCCACGGCCACGGCTCGGCGGTGTTCCGCTCGCAGGGCACGGCACAGTCGCCGGGGACCTTCCTGGCCACCATCACCGGCGGCGGCGCGGGGGCCGTTCTCTACGAAATTCCGCATGGCTTGCCGTTTACCGAACTGCTTGCCCGGCATGGCGTTTCACCTGCAAAGGTACGCGGTGTCCTGATGGGAGGCTACTTCGCCGGGCTGGTCAACCGGCGGGTGCTGGACACCACTCTGGATCATGAGACGATTCGGGGCATCGGCAGCGGATTGGGCTGCGGCGCAATATCGTTGATCACCGACGAGTGCCCGGTCGCGGTCGCGGCAGCGGTCGCGGCATATTTCGACCGGGAGAACGCCGGGCAGTGCGGTTCGTGCTTCAACGGCACCGCGGCGATGGCCGCCGCCGCCGCAGCGCTGCGCGACGGTGTGGCGACCACCGAGGATCTCGACCGTTTGAAGCGCTGGTCGGTGGTGCTCCGGGGCCGTGGCGCCTGCGGCACGCTGGACGCCGCCTGCAACGTCGCGGCCACCCTGCTCGAGGAGTTTCCCGACGAGGTGGGGCGCCATCTCGATGGAACCTGTCCGGACTGCAGTCGCGGCGCATATCGCGCCGAGCGCCCCTACGAAGCCATCGGGGGATCATGAGAATTCGTTTGGACCGCACCGTTTGCGACGGTTTCGGACTGTGCGGCAAGCACGCCCCCGGCTACTTCTCGCTCGACGACTGGGGCTACGCCTGCCTGATCGGCGACGGCAACGTGCCGGAAGAAGACCACGACAAGGTGATGCGGGCGTTGCTGGACTGCCCAGTGCACGCCATCACCGAGATCGGCGAGCCCAAACCGAGCATCCCGCACCCCGAACTGCACGACGAAGACGACCCCGCCTCGCACGTGAAAACCGAGGACAACGAAGCGGAGTGGGGATTCATCCGTTGACCGGCAAGTCAGCTGCACCGGGACGTCCGCTGCCCCAGCTCACGGATGAGAACGAGTTCTTCTGGAAAGCCGGCGCTGACAACGTATTACGTTTCCAGGAGTGCCGGGGCTGTCGGTCGCTGATCCACCCGCCCGCGCCGGTGTGCCGCTACTGCCGCGGTCGCGACATCGGCGTGCGCGAGGTTTCGGGCCGTGCGACCCTCGCCGGCTTCACGGTCAACTACCGGTTCAGCGTGCCGGGAATGCCGGCGCCGTACGTCATCGCAGAGGTGGCCATCGTCGAGGATCCCCGAGTTCGGTTGACCACCAACATCATCGACTCCGATCCCGAAGAACTGGAACTCGGTCAGACCGTCGAGGTGGTGTTCGACCAGATCGAGGACGTGTGGCTGCCGTTGTTCCGCCCCGTCCCGGACGCTGAGCCTTCGCCGCTGCCCGAGGACGAGATCGCGCCGGAACGTTTCGGCGAGTACGTCCGCCCGATGCTGACCACGGAGAAGTTCGAGGACAAGGTCGCGCTGACCGGCATCGGCATGTCGCCGATCGGTCGCCGTCAGATGGTGCCCGCCCTGTCGCTGACCGTGCAGGCCTGTGAGGCCGCGATCGCCGATGCCGGCCTGACTTTCGCCGACATCGACGGCCTGTCCACCTACCCCGGAGGCGGCAACTTCGGCGGCTTCGGCGAAGGCGGCGTCACCGCACTGGAAGCGGCCCTGGGTATCCGGCCGACCTGGCACAACGGCGGCATGGAGACCTTCGGTCCGGGCGGTTCGGTGATCGCGGCGATGCTGGCGGTCTCGGCCGGCCTGGCTCGTCACGTGCTGTGCTTCCGGACGCTATGGGAAGCCACCTTCAACGAGCTGATGAAGCAGGGCAAGATCGTTCCGTCCGGCGGGCGCACCACGAGTTGGCAGTGGCCGTTCGGGGCGACTTCCGCCGCACACACGCTGGCGCTCAACGCGCAGCGGCACTTCCATCGCTACGGCACTACGAAAGAGACGCTGGGCTGGATCGCGCTGAATCAACGCGCCAACGCCGCCCTCAACCCGACCGCCGTCTATCGCGACCCGATGACGATGGAGGACTACCTGAACGCGCGGCCCATCACCACACCGTTCGGCCTCTACGACTGCGACGTCCCCTGCGATGGCGCGATCGCCGTCATCGTCTCCGCCGTCGACGCCGCCCGAGACCTGGCCAAGCCGCCCGTCCTGGTCGAGGCGGTGGGAACGCAGATCATCGAGCGCATCGACTGGGATCAGAGCACGCTCACTCACGAACCGCAGGTGCTGGGCCAGTCGGCGCATCTGTGGACGCGCACCTCACTGCGTCCCGGCGACGTTGACGTCGCCGAACTCTACGACGGGTTCACCATGAACTGTCTCTCGTGGATCGAGGCGCTCGGCTTCTGCGGCATCGGCGAGGCGCGCGAGTTCCTGGACGGCGGCAAGAACATCGCCCGCGACGGCGTCATACCGCTGAACACCCACGGCGGGCAGCTGTCGCACGGCCGCACCCACGGCATGGGCCTGCTGCACGAAGCGGTCACGCAGCTGCGCGGCGACGCCGGCGAGCGGCAGGTCGCCGGGGCCCGCGTCGGGGTGGTCAGCAGCGGTGGTCTGACGCCCAGCGGCGTCATTCTGTTGCGGGCGGACACATGACCGCCCCCCGCCCACGCGTGGTGATTGCCGACGGTGTGCCCATGTCCGGCGTGATCGCCGAGGCCGACGAGCCCAAAGCAGTGATCGTGGCGATCCACGGCGGCGGCACCACCGCCGCGTATTTCGACTGCCCGGGGCACCCCGAGTTGTCGTTGCTGCGGCTCGGCGCGGCGCTGGGTTATACGGTGATCGCGATCGACCGGCCGGGGCACGGAAGTTCGGCCCCGTACCCGGAGGCGGTGCAGACCCCGGAGCAGCGCGTCGACCTCGCATACGGCGCCGTCGAACGAATTCTCGGTGAGCGATCACGCGGTGCGGGATTGTTCTTGCTGGGCCATTCCGGCGGCTGCGAGTTGGCGACCCGGATGGCTGCCGACGACCGGGGTGCCGCGTTGCTGGGCCTGGAACTGGGTGGCACCGGAAGGCGCTATCACGACGTCGCCAAGGAGATCATGAAGGCGGCGGCCGTCAAGGAGCGTCCGCCCGGCACCCGCGAGCTGCTGTGGGAGCCGATGCGCCTGTACCCGCCCGACATCCTGCGCGGGGTCACGAATTCGTCGACGTCCCCGCCTTACGAGCGAGACGTAGCCGTGAATTGGCCACACCGCTACTTCCCCGAACTCGCACCTGCGGTGCGGGTCCCGGTGCGGTTCACCATCGGCGAGCACGACCGGGTTTACCGGGGCGACGACCATAACCTCGCCGAAATCGCCCAAATGTTCTCTCAGGCATCGCGTTTCACCAGCAACCGGTTTCCCGAGGCGGGGCACAACCTCAGCCTCGGACTCAACGCCGCCGACTACCACCGCACCGTGTTCGCGTTCGTCGACGAATGCGCGGCGGCGGATGGCGCCTCACGGTCGGCGGAAGACCGGTGAAAAGGGGACCTTGTGCTTCTTTTCGCCGCACCCGGAAGCCGCTACCGTTAGGGTTACAGTCAGGCGTTCAGCTGTAACGGTGTCAGCCCGCAGCTCAGCAGCGAGGAGCGTTATATGACCAAATCGAAGGTCACCTTCGATCCGTTCTCCGAGGACTTCTTCAACGGTGCCTGGGATACGTATCGGCGCATGCAGGAAGAGGCGCCGGTGTATTACAGCGAGGAGTACGACTTCTATGCGCTGACCCGGCACGCCGACGTCGCGGCCGGCCTGAAGAACTTCCAGACCTACTCCTCGGCCTACGGTATCGACCTGTCGATGGTGCGAACTGGCAAGCCGCCGGAGCAGAAGTCGATCATCTTCATGGACCCGCCGGATCACCGCCATATGCGCAGCCTGCTCAACAAGGTCTTCACGCCGCGCGCCATCCAGTCTCAGCGGGAGATGGTCGGCGAGAAGATCGACAAGTACCTCGGCCTGGTGGACAAGGACCGATTCGATGTGGTGCAGGACTTCTCGGGGCCGTTCCCGGTCGAGGTGATCACCACGATGCTGGGAGTCCCCGAGGAGCATGCGCAGCGGGTGCGCCACCTTATCGACGAGTCTCTGCACCGCGAGCCAGGACAGGTCGAGGTCGGCGAACGCGGCATGCAGGCGAACATCGAAACCTGGATGCTGTATTACGAGCTCCTGCAACAACGTCGTGCCGAGCCGCGGGACGACCTGTTCACCAAGCTGATCAACGCTGAGATCGAGCGCGAAGACGGCCAGATGACCAAGCTCGACGACATCGAGATAGCCGGATTCGCAACGTTACTGGGCGGAGCCGGCGCCGAGACGGTGACCAAGCTGGTGGGCAATGCGCCGGTGGTGTTCGCGCGGTTTCCCGAGCAGTGGCAGAAGCTGCTCGACGACCGCAGCAAAATCCCTGCCGCGGTGGAGGAACTGTTGCGCTACGAGGCGCCGTCCCAATACCAGGTGCGCTGCTCGCTGAAAGACGTTGAACTGCATGGCGTGACGATCCCGGCCATGAAACCGGTGTTCCTGATCAACGCCGCGGCCAACCGCGACCCGGCCGCCTGGACCAATCCCGACGAGTTCGACATCGACCGGGACCGGCATGAGGCGCTGAATCTCAGCTTCGGCTACGGAATTCACAGCTGCCTCGGCGCGGCGCTGGCCCGCATGGAGAGCGTGATCGCGCTGGAGAAACTGCTCGACTTCATGCCGCGCTATGAGGTGGACTGGGAGAATTGCAACCGCGTGCATATGCAGAATGTCGCGGGATGGAAGAACGTTCCAGTAAAGGTGCTGCCATGAGAATCGAAGTTGACTGGGATCTGTGCGAGAGCAACGCCGTGTGCATGGGCATCGCACCCGACGTGTTCCTGCTCGGTGACGACGACATGTTGACCGTCCTGCAGCCAGAGGTCACACCCGAGAACGAGGAACTGGTTCGCGAAGCGGTGCGGCAGTGCCCGCGCCAGGCGATATCCATCGTCTAGCAGCAGGCGCTGCGCCCCGAGCGTGAACTGACGGTGGACTGACGCCGAAATTTCCGCCCTCAGTTCACGTTCGGCGACGGTCTTCGCGGCTGCGGAACCGTCAGCGTTCTTTGATCGCCTGCTCCGGACAGCACTCGATAGCCTCGCGGGTGGCCGCCTCGAATGCTGTTGGAACGTCGCCGGATATCGCCTCGGCATAGCCGTCGTCGGTGAGACTGAAGACTTCCGGGCACAGCGTCAGGCACATGCCGTGGCCGCGGCATGTCCCGTCATCCACCCAAACTTTCATACCGGCGCAAATTCCAGGTGCAACTCGGTCAGGCCACGCAGGATGTACGTCGGAACGTATTGGTAGCGGCGGTCATTCGCCGGCCCGTGCTCCCGCTCATCGAGCCTGATGCCCGATGTCCTGTCTAGCAGACGCTCGAGCGCGACCCTGGTTTCGGCCCGCGCCAGCGGCGCGCCGGGGCAACTGTGAATGCCCCGACCGAACGACAGATGCTGACGTGCGTTCTTACGGGCCGGGTCGAAGGTGGCGGGGTCGTCGAAGCGGCGCGGGTCGCGGTTGGCGGCCGCCTGCAGGATCATCACCGTGGTGCCGGCCGGAAGGTCGACCCCACCGACGCTGACGGGAACCCGGTTCAGGCGGAAGTCTCCCTTGACCGGGCTCTCGACCCGCAGCGCCTCCTCTATGAAGTTGGGGATCAGGCTGCGGTCCCGGCGCAGTTGCTGCTGGATGTCAGGACGCTCCGCCAGGATCTGCAACGCCGCGCCCAGCAACCGCACGGTGGTCTCCTGCCCCGCCGAGAAGACATTGCTGGCGACGCGGGCCACGTCTTCGATCTCCGGTATCGAGCCGTCCGGGTAGGTCGCGGTGGCCAGGCCGGTCAGCACGTCGTCGCGGGGTTCGCTGCGGCGGTCACGAACGTAGTCCGAAAACAGGCCGTAGAGGAACTCCAGCGGACTGTGCGCGAGTGCTTCCTTGCCGGTGCCCCCGATGCCGCCACCCGAGTGCTGGCGGATGCCCTTGACGAAGGAATCGCGATCCTCCATCGGCACACCCAGCAGGTCGGCGATCACCAGCAGCGTGAACGGACCGGCGAATCCCCTGATGAACTCACCCTTACCCGGTGCCAGGAACTCGTCGAGCACCTGATCGGCGAGCGCCCACATGGCGTCCTCGTTCTCCTTGAGCCGCTTCGGGGTGATCAGCCGCATCAACAGGGAGCGGTGATTGGTGTGGGTGGGCGGGTCGAGGGTGGGCAGCTGGTCGCTGAACGGCAACTCGTCACGGTGCTGCTCGATCAGTTCGGTGACGTCGTCGCCTTCCAGAGGCACCGGGAATCCTGGGAACGGACCGGTCACCGACGTGCACGACGACCACGTCTTGGCGTCGTTGAGCACCGCGCAGGCTTCTTCCCAGCCCGTCACCATGGTGACGCCGTGGTGCGGTTCCCGGGTTACCGGACACTGCTGCCGCAGCGCCTCGTAGTAGGGGTAGGGATCCTCGACAAGCTGGCGGTCGCGGAAGAAATCCAGTTCGGTGAAATCATCCACCATGTCTTGCTCCATTCGAATCTCCGCCTGCGAGAATATGCCTCTCACATATGAGTATTACATTTCCATAGGACGTCCCGGACCGCAACGTCGCGTGGTCAGGCCGGCAGCAGATCCGCGGCGACCGACCGGCCCGCCATCAATCCGCTGCGGAACGTCTCAACGTTTGCGACCGACTCGGCCGGCACCGCCGCGGCGGCCAGCGCCTTCGCTTTGAAGGTCTGGGCGGCCATGCTCAACCGGTGCTTAACCCGTCCCACGCTGTCATCCAGCTCAGCGGGCCAGGTGGTGCCCCAGAGCGTGACTTCGGTGACGCCGTGGTCGAGGGCCTGCAACACCCCGGCCCGCACCCGCGGGTCCGAGCCCAGCAGGTCAGCGGCGGCGGCCAGGGCCTGGGGTCGCGGATGGGTCCCCACCGACGCCAGCACGGACTCCAGGTCGAGAGTCTTGGCGCCCAGGATGTGCAGGGGCCGGTCGTCGGGGTGGTCGGTGAGCAGGACCGTGACATCCCAGCCCGCCATCGACCGGTCGAAGAGCCATCCGCCGGCGAACGTCACCACGTCGACCACGCTGGACGCCACGACGTCGAGCCGGTATCTCATGTCGCGCTCGTCGGAGTGGGTGGAGAGAAGTCGCGCGCCAGCGTCTCCGCGTACTCCTTGAACACCTCGGCCAGGGGTATCGAAGGATCGAGTAGCCATGTCATTTCCATTCCGTGGATGAAGGCGAGAATCTCCACTGCCTTGACGGCGGGGTCTATGTCGGCGCGATAGCGGCCCGCGGCCTGGCCTCGGCGGATGCCGGCGGCGACGATCTCGGTGGCGGCCCGTTGCCGGTTCACCAGGCGGTCGTGCAGCGGGGCGTCCGGTGCGATGTTCTCCACCAGCAGCACCGTGAAGGTGCCGAGCAACTCGGGCTGCCGGCTGAAGCGGTCGGCCACCTGAGCGATCTCGCCCAGCAGATCACCGCCGCGGTCGGAGTGGGTGTCGTCGTCGAGGTCGCGCGCATCCAGCACCGCGTGCAGCAGTTGCTCTTTGGACTCGAAATGATGCAACAGACCCGCGGGGGTCACCCCCGCCTCGCGGGCGATCTGCGCGAGCGTCGTACTGCGCCAGCCGTTTCGCGACAACAACCGCTGCGCCACCTCGAGGATCCGCTGTTTGCGGTCTTCACCTTTGGCGAGAAGCGTCTCGTACGGACGTACGTCGGGCACCGAATTCCTCGTCGAACCGTCGCGGATGGGAACCAACCTAGTGAATACACAGTAGGTTGGTTTGCGGCACGTGACAAGGGGGGCTCAGGTGCCGTCTTTCAGCCGATCAACTCAACCAGCGTCGCGTTGGCCGTACCGCCGCCTTCGCACATGGTCTGCAGTCCAAACCGAATTCCGTTGGCGCGCATGTGATGCACCATTCGCGTCATCAACACCGCGCCGGAGGCGCCCAGCGGATGACCCAGCGCGATCGCGCCGCCCAGCGGATTGAGCCGCTCCGGGTCCGCGCCGGTCTCGGCGAGCCAGGCCAGTGGCACGGGCGCGAAGGCCTCGTTGACCTCGAACACGCCCACCTCGTCGACCCGGACGCCGGACTTTCCGAGCACCTTCTCCGTCGCCGGGATCGGCCCGGTCAGCATCAGCACCGGGTCCGCGCCGGCGACCGCACCGGCGCGGTAACGCACGATCGGCGTCAGACCCATCTCCAGCGCGAGTTCTGACGTCGTCACCAACAGCGCGGCGGCGCCGTCGGATATCTGTGAGGAGTTGCCGGCGTGGATCACACCGTCCTCGACGAAAGCCGGTTTCAGTCCGGCGAGTTTCTCGGCCGTCGTCCCCCGGCGCACGCCTTCGTCCTCGTGCACTATCGAACCGTCATCGCAGAACACCGGAACGATCTGCTCGGTGAAGGCGCCGCTGTCCTGAGCCGCGGCGGCCAGTTCGTGAGACCGGGCGGAGTACTCGTCGAGCCGGGCGCGGGACAGGCCCCACTTCTTGGCGATCAGCTCCGCACTGATTCCCTGGTTGAACGAGAAATCGTCATAGCGCGCAAGGACTTTCGGGCCGTAGGGCATACCGGTCGCCCGGGCCGCGCCGAGCGGCACCCGGCTCATCACTTCGACGCCGCCGGCCACCACCACGTCCTGCTGACCCGACATGACGGCCTGCACCGCGAAGTCGAGGGCCTGTTGGCTGGATCCGCAGGCGCGGTTGACGGTGGTCCCGGGAATGGTCTCCGGCCAGCCCGCTGCCAGCACGGCATAGCGGCCGATGTTGGCGGACTGATCGCCGACCTGGCTGACGCAGCCCCAGATCACGTCGTCGACGAGCTCAGGGCTGACGCCGGCGCGTTCCATCAGTTCGTTGAGGACGACGGCCGACAGGTCGGCGGGGTGCACGCCCGCGAGCCCGCCGTTGCGCTTGCCGACCGCTGTGCGCACCGCCTCGACGATGACTGTTTCGCGCATGCTTCACTCCGCCTTTCAGTCGCCGAACGTGCACTCACGGCGGAAAAACGCGAAAAACTCGCCATCACTTCACGTTCGATGGCTACAAATTACGTCAGTAGCTTCTTGGCAGCTTAAGCGCATGCGAGCCGAGGAAGTTCAGGATCATCTCCTGGCTGATCGGGGCGATCTTCATCAGCCGCGCTTCCCGGAAGTAGCGCGTGACGTGGTACTCCTCCGCATAGCCCATGCCGCCGTGGGTTTGCAGCGCCCGGTCCGCGGCGGCGAATCCGGCGTCGGCGCACAGGTATTTGGCGGTATTCGCCTCGCGCCCACAGGGTTTGCCGTTGTCGTACAGCCACGTGGCCTTGCGCAGCATGAGCTCGGCGGCGTCCAGGCGGGCCAGGGAATCCGCCAGCGGGAACTGAATGCCCTGATTCATCCCGATCGGCCGGCCGAAGACCTCGCGTTCGTTGGCGTACTTCACGGCCTTGTCCAGTGCGACCCTGCCGATACCGAGCGCCTCGGCCGCGATCAGCATCCGCTCCGGGTTCAGCCCGTCGAGGATGTATTGGAAACCCTTGCCCTCCTCGCCGACTCGGTCTTCGACCGGGACTTCGAGGTTGTCGATGAACAGCTCGTTGGAGCTGACGGCGTTGCGGCCCATCTTGTTGATGGGCCGGATGTCGACCCGGCTGCGGTCGAGATCGGTGAGAAACAACGTCATGCCGTCGGTCTTCTTGGCGACCTCGTCGTACGCCTGGGTGCGAGTGAGCAACAGGATCTTGTCGGACTCCATTGCCTTGGAAATCCACACTTTTCGGCCGTTGACGATGTAGTGGTCGCCGTTGCGCTTGGCGAACGTGGTGATGCGCGAGGTGTCCAGCCCGGCGCCGGGTTCGGTCACCCCGAAGCACACGTGGGTCTCCCCCGTCGCAACGCTCGGCAGGGTGCGTTGTTTGAGTTCGTCGGAGCCGTGCACCACAACCGGTTGCATGCCGAAGATCGACAGGTGGATCGAACTCGCCGCGTTCATCGCGCCGCCGGATTTGGCGACCTCTTCGAGCAGGATCGTGGCCTCGGTGATGCCGAGGCCGTGGCCACCGTATTCGGCGGGGATGGTCATGCCCAGCCAGCCGCCGTCGGCGATGGCGCGGTAGAAGTCGGTGGGGAACTCGTGCGCCTGGTCTTTTTCCATCCAGTAGTGGTCGTCGAACTTGGCCGCCAACTCGGCCACCGAACGGCGGATCAGCTCCTGATCCTCGGTGAGCTCAAACTCCATTGCCGCACCTTTCCTTGCGCGAGCAGCCGCAAACTCGCACGATCTGGGTCCAGATGATGCGAGTTCGCGTCTGCTCGCCGGTAGAACCTCAGTCCGTGTTGCCGCTGAGCGACTTCGCATTAGCCGCAAAGTCGGCGAAAGACGAACCACCACGGGTGTCCTTTGCGTGGCCCGCCGCCTTGATGGACACGTCGTGGCCCTCGGCCGCTGCGCGCAACGCACCGACGGTCGCCTGCTCCGGCGTGATGTGCGTAAACGGGTCGAACGAGTACCAGCGCATGGCGTTCTCGTACGTCATCTTCTTGATCTCGTCGTCGGGGACATTGTTGATCGACAACACGTCCCACAACTCTTCGGGCGCTCCCGGCCACATCGAGTCGCTGTGCGGGTAGTCAGCCTCCCAGCAGATGTTGTCGATGCCGATCATGTTGCGCAGCGCGACGCCGACCTTGTCGCTGATGAAGCAGGTCAGGAAGTGCTCACGGAAGACCTCGCTGGGCAGCTTGCCCTTGAAGTCCTGGTGCGTCCAGCTCGAGTGCATCTCATAGGTACGGTCCGCGCGCTCCAGGAAGTAAGGAATCCATCCGGTGCCACCTTCGGACAGCGCGACCTTGAGGTCCGGGTACTCCTTGATGGGCCGAGACCACAGCAGGTCAGCGGCCGCCTGCACGATGTTCATCGGCTGCAGCGTGATCATCACGTCCATCGGGGCGTCGGGCGCGGTGATCGCCAGCCGGCCCGAGGACCCGATGTGCACATTCATGACGGTGTCGGTGTCGCACAACGCCTTCCACAACGGGTTCCAGTATTCGTTGTGGAAGCTGGGGTAACCCATCGCGGCCGGGTTCTCGGTGAAGGTGAGCGCGTGTACGCCCTTCTTGGCGACCCGGCGCACCTCGGCGGCGCACGCCTCGGCGTCCCAGATCACCGGAATCGCCATCGGGATGAACCGCGCCGGGTAGGCACCGCACCATTCCTCGATGTGCCAGTCGTTGTAGGCCTGCACCAGTGCGATCGAGAATTCCGGATCGTCGGTGGCGAACAGCCGTCCGGCGAAACCCGGGAAAGACGGAAAACAGATCGAGGCCAGGATCCCGCCGGCATTCATGTCCTTGATGCGCTCGTCGACGTTGTAACAGCCGGGCCGGATCTCGTCCAGGCCGGTGGGCTCGATCCCGTACTCCTCCTTGGGCCGGCCGGCCACCGCGTTGAGCGCCACGTTCGGAATGACGGTGTCGCGGAACTTCCACATGTCCGAGCCGTCGGGGTTGTGCACCAGGCGAGGCGCGTCGTCCAGGTACTTCGACGGTAGGTGGTTCTTGAACATGTTCGGCGGCTCGACGGTGTGGTCGTCCACGCTGATCAGGATCATGTCTTCTTTGTTCACGGGTGTTCCCTTCTCATCTGATCCACCTGATCGGGTGTATTGAGCAGGCTTC
The DNA here is from genome assembly GCF_031583025.1 of Mycobacterium sp. Z3061. Taxonomy (NCBI): domain Bacteria; kingdom Bacillati; phylum Actinomycetota; class Actinomycetes; order Mycobacteriales; family Mycobacteriaceae; genus Mycobacterium; species Mycobacterium pumcae. The sequence continues at coordinate 5,892,283 of NZ_CP134062.1, forward strand.
AAGCCGCAGAGCAGAGCCCACCTGCGCCGAGCTCTCTATATGTTGAAAACTATCTTCTCGCGAAGCGAGAATCAACATCCAGCATAGCCGCCCGAGGGGCCGACGGGGCCTTTGCGGCGACGCTGACGAGCCCCCGATGGCCGCCCTCCGCGCCAGCATTGACCCACCGACCGATTCGTGCAAGTCTGTTGGTTGTAAATGAGAATATGATTCTCTCTGAGTGAGAGGATCGCACGTGAGAGGGATCAGCCGATGCGTTTACCGCCGCTGCCCGCTGACCAGTGGGACGAGGCTGTCGAAGGCGCGCTGGCCGTCATGCTGCCCCCGGAGCGCCGCAATCCGCGTGACGCCTCCAACGTGTTGTCGACCCTGGTCAACCACCCGGTCCTGACCAAGGCGTTCCTCAAGTTCAACGTCCACCTCTTGTTTTCATCTACCTTGCCGCCCCGAATCCGCGAGCTCGCCATCCTGCGGGTCGCGCACCGTCGTGAGTGCGCCTACGAGTGGACTCATCATGTCGACCTCGCCAAGCGCGAGGGCATCACCGACGCCGAGATCGACGCGGTCCGCCGGGGCGACGGCGGGTTCGACGAGTTCGAGCAGGCGGTGATCACCGGCGTCGACGAACTCGACGAGAAATCCCAACTGTCCGACGAAACCTGGGCCATGCTCGGCACCCGCTTCGACGACCGGCAACGCATGGACTACGTCTTCACCGTCGGCTCCTACACCATGCTGGCCATGGCGCTCAACACTTTTGGCGTTCAGCTCGAACACGAGGAGAGGTAACAGTGGCCCACTTCCCCAAACCAGCCGCCGGAAGCTGGACGCAGAACTATCCGGAACTGGGGACCGCACCCGTCGACTACAGCGACTCGATCGATCCTGCGTTCTTCGAAGCCGAGCGCGACGCGGTCTTCAAGCGCACCTGGCTCAACGTGGGTCGCGTCGAGCGACTGCCACGTACCGGCAGCTATTTCACCAAGGAGCTGCCGTCGGCCGGCAGGGGCATGTCGGTGATCATCGTCAAGACCAAGGACGGATCCGTCAAGGCGTTCCACAACGTCTGCCGGCACCGTGGAAACAAGCTGGTGTGGAACGATTTTCCGAACGAGGAAACGTCCGGCACCTGCCGGCAGTTCACCTGCAAGTACCACGCCTGGCGGTACAGCCTGGACGGTGACCTGACCTTCGTCCAACAGGAGGACGAGTTCTTCGACCTCGACAAGAGCGATTACGGCCTGGTGCCGGTGCGCTGCGAGGTGTGGGAAGGCTTCATCTTCATCAACTTCGACCAGAACGCACAGCCGCTGGTGGACTATCTGGGTCCGATGGGCAAGGGCATCGAGGGCTACCCCTTCCACGAGATGACCGAAACCTATTCCTACCGAGCCGAAGTCGGCAGCAACTGGAAGCTGTTCATCGACGCGTTCGCCGAGTTCTACCACGCTCCGGTGCTGCATCAGGGGCAGTACACCAAGGAAGAAGCCGCCAAGATCATGAAGTACGGCTTCGAGGCGCTGCACTACGAGCTGGCCAGCCCGCACGGAATGATCTCGACCTGGGGCGGCCAGGCCCCGCCGGTGGACATGAGCATGGTCAAGCCGATGGACCAGGTCCTGCGCAGCGGACTGTTCGGCCCCTGGGACAAGCCGGAAGTCATTGCCAACCTCGACGCGCTGCCGCCGGGTGTGAATCCGAAGAAGGTCAAGCAGTGGGGCATCGACTCCTGGCACTTCTACCCGAACTTCATGCTGCTGATCTGGGAGCCGGGCTGGTTCCTGACCTACCACTACTGGCCGACCGCCGTCGACAAGCACATCTTCGAGTGCACGCTGTATTTCGTGCCGCCGCGAAATGCCCGGGAGCGCCTGGCCCACGAGTTGGCCGCGGTGACGTTCAAGGAGTACGCGCTGCAGGACGCGAACACGCTGGAGGCGACGCAGACCATGATCGGCACCCGGGTGGTCAACGACTTCCCGTTGTGCGACCAGGAGATCCTGCTCCGCCATCTGCACAAGGTGACCGGCGACTACGTTGCCGACTTCGCGAAGGAGAGCCGCAGCAATGGCAAAGTTACCGTCTGAATTCGCCGACCTGGAAACGTATCTGGACTGGGACCTGGCGTCGGAACCCGAGCGTTACGCCAAGCGCCTGGCCTCCACCATGGGTCAGATGCAGGAGTTCTACGACGCCGCCTTCCCGCGCCTGAACGACGTCATCGCCTACTGTGACAAGTACCCGCTGGACGATCTTCCCGAGGACGCACGCACGCTCATGCACCTGATGCAGTCGCTGGTGATGGTCTCGTTTCCGATCGAGGCGTGGAAGCAGCCCCGGGTTCCCGACAGCGGCGCGGCGTGGGTGGAGTGCATCAGGGAACCGGTGATCTGAAGCGTGTTGACGCTCAAGGCAGCTGGGCTACTCGATGTCGACGCCGGCGAGATCGTCTCGCCGGGCATCGTCCGGATCGACGGCGACCGCATCGTCGGTATCGGAGGTGAGCCCGAGGGCGACCTGATCGATCTCGGGGATCAGATTCTGTTGCCCGGGTTGATGGACATGGAGGTCAACCTGCTGATGGGCGGCCGGGGCGAGAAGCCTGGCCTGTCCCAGGTACAGGACGACCCACCGACCCGGGTGCTGCGCGCCGTCGGTAATGCCCGGCGCACCCTGCGTGCCGGGTTCACCACCGTGCGCAACCTGGGCCTGTTCGTCAAGACCGGCGGCTACCTGCTCGACGTCGCGCTCGGCAGGGCGATCGACGCGGGGTGGATCGACGGGCCCCGCATAGTGCCTGCCGGACATGCGATTACGCCTACCGGCGGGCATCTGGACCCGACGATGTTCGCGGCGTTCGCCCCGCACGTGCTGGACCTCACGATCGAGGAGGGTATCGCCAACGGCGTCGACGAGATCCGCCGCGCGGTGCGCTACCAGATCAAGCACGGCGCCCAGCTGATCAAGGTGTGCTGCTCCGGCGGCGTGATGTCGCTGACCGGACCGCCTGGCGCCCAGCATTATTCGGACGACGAGCTGCGCGCCATCGTCGACGAGGCACACCGGCGGGGGCTGCGGGTCGCCGCGCACACGCACGGCGCCGATGCGGTCAAGCACGCGGTGGCGGCCGGCATCGACTGCATCGAGCACGGATTCCTCGTCGACGACGAGGCCATTGCCCTGATGGTCGAGAACGGCACTTTCCTGGTGAGCACCCGCCGGCTGGCCGAGGGCATGGACGTGTCCCATGCGCCGCCCGAACTTCAGGCCAAGGCCGCCGAGATGTTCCCCAAGTCGCGCACCTCGATCCTGGCGGCGTACCAGGCCGGGGTGAAGATCGCCGTCGGCACCGACGCGCCGGCAATACCGCACGGCCGCAACGCCGATGAACTCGTCACCCTGGTCGAGTGGGGATTGCCGCCGCTGGCCGTATTGCGCGGGGCGACCGTGACGGCCGCGGAGCTGATCAACTCGACCGACCTCGGGCGCCTGGCCGAGGGCATGCTTGCCGACGTTATCGCGGTGCCCGGAAATCCGTTGGCGGACATCACCGTTACCCGCAACGTGAGCTTTGTCATGAAAGGCGGCAAGGTTTATGCCAAGCAGAACTGACGACCTGGTGGAGATCCAGCAGTTGCTCGCCCGGTATGCCGTCACCATCACCCAGGGCGACATCGAGGGACTGGTCGGCGTGTTCACACCGGACGGCACCTACAGCGCATTCGGCGACACCTACACACTGGACCGGTTCCCGGAACTGGTCGCCGCCGCGCCGAAGGGCCTGTTCATGACCGGCACCTCGCTGGTCGAAAATCTCGACGGCGATACGGCCACCGGCACCCAACCGCTGTGCTTCATCGAACACTCCGCGCATGACATGCGCATCGGCTACTACCGCGACACCTACCTGCGCACCGCCGACGGCTGGCGCCTGAAAACCCGCGCCATGACCTTCATCCGGCGCAGCGGCGTGCATGACTCCGGACGGCCGCATGCCGTGGGCCGCCCAACGCCGTGAATGTCGAGGAGTTCCGGACCGGGTTGTGCGCGTGGCTCGACGAGCATGACCTGACCCCGGGGCCCGACCATTCGCTGCAGGGCCACATGCGGCAGTTCGCCCGGGTCAGCGCGGCGCTGTACGAGGCGGACTGGATGCGTTACGGCTGGCCGGAGTCGGTCGGCGGGCTGGGCGGGCCGGCGCTGTTGCGCGCGATCGTCGGCGAGGAGGTGGTGGGCCGGCGGCTGGCCGAACCCGGCCCCTACTCGATGCTGGAGGTACTCGCGCCCACCATGATCGATTACGCGCCAATCGAACTCGCCGCCGAGATGGTGCCGCGGCTGCTCAGCGGACGAGAGCAGTGGTGCCAGGGTTTCTCCGAACCTGGATCCGGCAGCGATCTGGCATCCTTGACGACCCGGGCGGTCCCCGACGGTGACAACTGGATCGTCAACGGGCAGAAGGTCTGGACCAGCTTCGCGCAGTTCTCCACCCGGTGCGTGCTGCTCACCCGTACCGCGCCGGGCCATGACGGCATCACCGCTTTTTTCGTCGACCTGGACACGCCGGGCATCACGGTCCGCCCGTTGCGCACCATGCACGGCGTCGACGAGTTCTGCGAGGTGTACTACGACGATGTGGTGATCCCGTCCAGCCGGATGCTCGGCAAGCCCGGAGACGGCTGGCGACTCGCGATGGATCTGTTGCCCTATGAGCGGTCGACCTGTTTCTGGCAGCGAATCGCCTACCTGTACTCGAGGTTCGACGCCCTGGTCGCCGAGGCGGCCGAAGCGGACGAATCTGCATTGGGCGCAGCCTATCTCGCGCTGCATACGCTGCGCTGCCGATCCCGCGCCACCCAGCACCGGCTGGCTGACGGAGCGCGACTCGGACCCGACACCTCCATCGACAAGGTGCTGCTGGCCGGGGCCGAACAACGGCTCTACGACACCGTCCGCGACCTGCTGCCCGGCACGCTGGAATTGGACGACACCGCCTGGCGGCCGGAGTACCTCTACTCGCGCGCGGCGACCATCTATGGCGGGACAGCCGAGATCCAGCGCAACATCATCGCCCGTCGGCTGCTCGACCTCGGGAAGGAGTGACGTGGACACCGAGCTGGCGCTGCTGGCCGAATCTTTGCGGACGGCGATGACGACGTCGCCGTCCGGCGCCGCCCTGGACGCTGCCCTGGCCGAGCTCGGCTGGCTCGACATGCTCGATGAAATGCCGGAAACCGCAATACCTCTGGTCTTCCGATTGCTCGGCGAGACCGGTGCGCATGCGCCCGTGCTGAATGACGTCGTGCTGCGAGGCACCGGTGACACGGTGCCGCTGCCCTACGCCGGCGGTTCCTGGGTGGTCTGGGAGCGTGCCGACACCGCGACTCCGGCGATGGACGAGGAGCTGCCCTTGCACCGGGTGCCCACCGGGGACACCGTCCCGCTGGGTGCGGCCCGGCAGGCGGTGGGGTGGTGGCTCGTCGGCGCCAGCCGGGCCATGCTGGCGCTGGCTCGCAGCCACGCACTGGACCGAGTCCAATTCGGCCGCTCCATCGCATCTTTCCAGGCGGTGCGCCACCGACTCGCCGAGACGCTGGTCGCCATCGAGGGCGCCGAGGCCACTTTGCGGGCCGCCGCCGATCAGCCGGACGAGTTCGCGTGTCTACTGGCTAAGGCGGCGGCGGGCCAGGCGGCGCTGACCGCCGCCCGGCACTGCCAGCAGGTACTCGGGGGCATCGGCTTCACCGCCGAGCATCAGTTGCACCGCCACGTCAAGCGGGTATTGGTGCTCGACGGGTTGCTCGGCAGCTCGAAGGAGCTGACCCGCGAAGCGGGAGCGCACGTCCGTGCCGTGGGCTCGGCACCCCGGCTCGTCCATCTCTAGGCGCCGAGGTCGCGAAACTCACAGCCGCGGAAGCAGTTCGGCAGAGAGGCTGCGCAACTCCCGTCGCGACGAGACACCCAGCTTGGCGAAGATTCGACCCAGATGCCATTCAACGGTGCGCGGGCTGATGTAGAGCTGCGCACCGATCTCTGAGTTCGTACAACCTTGTCGCGCCAAGCGGGTGATCTCCCGTTCCTGGGTGGTCAGTGCGATGGCGGTGCCCTTCACGGTCTGGTGCACCGCCTCACCGGATGCCTGAAGTTCACGGCGCGCCCGCGCTGCGAAGCCCTCAGCGCCCATCCGGGCGAACATGTCGTAGGCCGTCCGCAACTGGGTCCTGGCATCCCCGCGACGATTAACACGCCGCAACCACTCCCCATAAACCAGGTGGGTGCGGGCCCGATAGACGGCGACCGGGCTGCGCTCGAGATGCTCGACAGCCCTCTGAAAATCCGTGTCTGATTCGGAGCTGTTGCCTGCCAGCGCCCTCGACCGCGCCGCGATGCCGAGCGCGGTCTCAGTTCTGCTTGCCTGGGCACGTTCCCAGATCTGGGCGCACAGCTCTGCGGCCAGGGATGTTTCACCACAGTAGGCGGCGGCTTCGACCGCTTCGGTCAGCAGATAACTGGACATCCCGACATCGTCGTATTCCAGGCCGGAGAGACTAGCGGCCAGCGCCTTCGGGTAGCGAGACAGCCCGTTATGCAAGATAGCGGTCGCGTAGAGCGACACGGTCACCTGGGTTCCTTCGCCCCGCTCGGTCGCTTCCTCGATCGTCGTGTGCGCGTATTCGAGGCAACGCTTGTCCTGGCCACGGTAGGCAGCCAGGTAGGGGAAGATTGAACGGTGTGCCGGGATTCTTGTCGCGGCAGCAAGGATCTCAACCTCTTCGAGCGCCGCCTCGGCCGCGGCGAAGTCCCCGCGTGTCACACACAGCCCCGCGTACGTCGACAGCGACGACGCGACCAGTGTCAATTCACCTGCTGCGCGTTGCTTTTCGAGTTGTTGCGCAGTGAGGAAGTCATACGAGTCCTGATCGAACACATCCAGACAGACTCGGTTTGTGATGTCGTGCCACCGAGGATCGGCTGCGCCGGCGCGCGTCTGGCGCACGTACGCCGCAATCGCATCCCTCAGCAGCGGCGCTGCCGCGACGTACCCGCCTGTCAACCGCACGATGAGGCCGTGCAGCAACATCTCGACGGTGTCGCGCGCATCGGTGGAGACGGTCCGCCGGGAAGCGCGGGCGATAGTCTCAGGCGAACTCGGCCCCTCGGAGAATCGGCCCACAATCAGAGCTGACATGAGCGCCTCGAGGTATGTGCCGCGCGCCGCTGCGGGGTCAATCTCAGTAAGGCGCTGCGCGGCGGTCAGCAGCAACGGCGGCGCGTCAGGACCCCGGCGCGCTGCCCAGGCCAGCTTTGCTCGTATGAGATCAACTCGGGCACTGGTGGATTCGTCGTCACTCGACTCTGTTGCAACCTCAAGCAGCTGTGTCGCCGCGTCCAGCGAGCCGGCGTCGAGCTTGGCCTGGGCGGCGTGCAGGGCCCGCTCAGCACGTACCCGGCTATCCGGCGTCGCATCGACGGCGGCCGCCAGGAACGCCGCGGCAGCGGCGATACCGCCGCGGGCACGGGCGTGCTCGGAGGCGGCCACCAGTTCGTCGGCGACTTCCGGGTCCGGCCCGGCCAGCGAATGTGCCCTATGCCAGGCACGGTGCTCGGAGGCGGTAGCACTGGTGATCGCCTGGGCAAGCGCATCGTGTGCGCGTCGGCGCTCCGCCAGTGGCGCGTGCCCGTAAATGGCGGAGCGAACCAGCGGGTGACGAAACCGGATCCGGCGGTCTACCGATAACAGCCCGGCCGCTTCGGCGGGCGACGCTGAGTCCGCATCGATTCCCAGATGTGCCGCCGCCGACCATAACCAGGACGGTTCGCCAGTCGGTTCCGCCGCGGCAATCAGGCACAGCGTGCGGGTGGGTGCCGGAAGCTCGCGGAACTGCTCGATGAAGCGGCCCTCGATGCGCCGGGGAATCGACTTCGCCTGCGCCAGACCGTAACCGCCGGCCAGGTCGGTCGGACCGAGGGAACGGTGCAGTTCGATCAGCGCCAAGGGATTGCCCCTTGATTCCGAGACGATGATGTCGCGCATGCGATCACTGAGCCGACCTGGTAACAGTGCCGCGAGTAGTACCCGCGCGTCGGCATCCGACACGCCCTCGACAACCAGTTCCGGCTGATCGGCCAATTCGCCTATCGGCCATCGAGTAGCGAAGATCATGACAACGCGATCGGCCAGCAGCCGCCGCGCGGCGAAGCCGAACGCCTGTACCGAAGCTCGATCGACCCAGTGCGCATCGTCGACCACACAGATCGTGGGTTGCTGTGCGCCCGCCTCCGACAGCAACGTGAGAAGAGCCAGTCCGACCAGGAGTCGATCCGGTGCCCCGCCCCCTTCGCTGACGCCCAGCGCGATCTCCAGCGCGCTGCGCTGCGGCTTCGGCAGCCGGACCAGCAGATGCTGCAGCGGAGCACAGATCTGTTGCATGCCGGCGTAAGCCAGCTCCATCTCCGATTCCGCACCGCTACCCCGGACGACGCGGAAGTCCGATGCCTGCGCAAGCATGTGCTCGATCAACGCGGTCTTCCCGATGCCCGCTTCACCTCGGAGGCTGAGCACACCGCTATGTGCCTCGCGGGCACCACCGAGCAGACCGGCCAGCTGCTGCTGCTCTTGCCGCCGGCCCAGCAACCCACCGCGACCCCCGCTGTACACGAGATCAATAGTGGCAGGAAACCGCCCACGGGGCGCGCTGAACCCCGGGGGTTTCCCCGGGGTCGGCGGTGGCCGGCCGGTGCTTGACTCGACGACGTGGACCGAGCGGCCGCCGCTATCAAATCCGACAAACCGCCGCTTTTAAACCCGACACCCGAGGTGGTCTGAAATGACCGACGCAAAAGATGTGCACGACGTCACCTACGAACTGCTCAGAAATCTTGGCTTGACCACTGTCTTCGGGAATCCCGGATCGACCGAGCAGTCGTTCCTGCGAGACTTCCCGAACGACTTCACCTACGTGCTGGCATTGCAGGAGGCCTCCGTCCTCACCATCGCCGACGGCTTCGCACAAGCCACCGGCCGGCCCGCCCTGGTCAACCTGCACACTGCAGCCGGAACCGGCAACGCGATGGGTTCGCTGGTGGCCGCGTACCGGGCCAACACCCCGCTGATTGTTACCGCTGGTCAGCAAACACGCGAGATGCTGCTGTGCGACCCGTATCTGGCAAACAGGGACGCCACGGTGCTGCCCCGCCCGTGGGTGAAGTGGTCCTACGAGCCTGCGCGTGCCGAAGACGTTCCGGCGGCGTTCATGCGTGCCTACGCGACAGCACTGCAACCGCCCGCCGGCCCGGTGTTCTTGTCGATTCCGCTCGACGACTGGGAGAAGCCCGCGCTCGGTCCCGCGGTGGTGCGCACCGTCGCCGAGCGGACCGCCGCTGACCCTGGGCGTTTGCGCCAATTCGCCGAACGGATCAGCAGAGCCGAACGTCCGCTGCTCGTGCTGGGGCCGGAGGTGGACCGTTCCGGGGCCTGGGATGCCGGCATTGCATTCGCCGAAAAATTGAAGGCACCCGTATACAACAGCGCCCTGCCCGATCGCATCTCGTTTCCCGAGGACCACCCGCTGTACGCCGGGACGCTGCCAATGACCATCGCCGGGGTCGAAGAGGTGGTTCACGGCCACGACCTGGTGATCGCGATCGGCACACAGGTATTCCGCTACTACCCCTACGTGGCTGGAGAATATCTGCCGGAAGGCACCGAACTGCTCCAGATCACCACCGATCCGGAACTCGCTGCCGTGGCGCCGGTAGGAGACAGCCTGATCGGTGACGTGCGGCAGGCGCTGACTTATCTGGCTGACACGGTGACCGCGCCGACGGACCGCCAGCCACCCCCACCACTGAACCTGGAGCGGAGATCCGAGGCACCGGCGACGGCGCCGATGACCGCCAATGCGGTATACCAGGTACTCAGCACTCTCAAGCCGCCTGATGCCGCCCTGGTGATGGAATCGACTTCGACGATCGTCGAGCAGCAGACGTGGCTCCCCACTACGCGCAGCGCCGGCTTTTTCGCGACCGGAAGTGGCGGAATCGGCTGGGGAGTGCCTGCGGCGGTCGGTGTCGCGCTCGGCGATCGGGCACGGGGCGTTCGGCGCTCTGTTGTCGCCACCATCGGCGACGGTTCCTTTCAGTATTCGATCCAGGCCATCTGGACCGCCGCACAGCACAAACTGCCCATCGTGTACGTCGTCCTGCGCAACGGTGAGTACGCGATCCTCAAGTCTTTCGCGCTGTTGGAGAAGACACCCGGGGTGCCGGGTCTCGAGCTCCCCGGTCTGGATATCGAGTCCCTGGCAAAGGGTTTCGGCTGCCGGGCGGTGACCGTCGACAGCACCGATATGCTGGCCGGCGAGTTCACCGCGGCGCTGGCCGCCGACGGGCCCACGGTGATCGTGGTGCCGACCCTGCCTCAGCTCCCGTTTCTCGGCTGAACGGAGAGACCGGTGCCCGTCTACACCTGCACCACGGCCGCCTCGACACTCAGTGGGGAAACGAAAGCCGAACTGGCCGCTGCGATCACGCAAATCCATTCCCGCGTCAATCATGTTCCCAGCACCTACGTCAACGTGGTCTTCCACGAACTTCCCGTCGATGCGGTCTACACCGATGCCCAACCGTCGCAACCATTGCTCATCAGCGGCTGGGTGCGCACCGGCCACCCCGACGACGAAACCAGCCAACTGCTCTCCGAAGTCGCCGAGGCGGCCGCCACGGTGACCGGCATTCCGTCGAGCCGGATTCTCGTCATCATTCAGAACAGCCCAGCACATTTCGCCATGGAGGGTGGGCGAGCACTGCCCAATCCAGGAGAAGAAGAGGCGTGGTTGGCAGGGCATTAACGGAGTCGCCGTGCACGCGGTGACGGTGAGCGAGGTCGGCGGACCGGATGTTCTCACCTACAACGAAGTCCCGATTCCAGTACCTGGCGATGCCGGTGTGTTGATCAAGTCGGAGGCGATCGGGGTCAACTTCATCGACACCTGTTTCCGATCGGGCCTGTATCCGCACCCGCTGCCATTCAGTGTGGGTAGTGAGGTGTGCGGCACCGTAGTCGCCGTCGGCCGCAACGTCTCGACGGTTCAGGCCGGTGATCGCGTCGCGAGTGCCGACGCGGTGGGTGCCTACGCCGACTATTGCGTCGCGCCCGCTGCTCTGGTGGCACACGTGCCGCACGCCATCGGCAGCGAGGTCGCGGCTGCCGCACTGTTGAAAGGCCTGACGGCGCACTTTCTCACCAAGTCGGTGTATCAGGTGAAACCGGGCGACACAATTCTGCTGCATGCCGGCGCGGGCGGGGTCGGTTTGATCCTGACGCAATGGGCCACAAGCACTGGCGCAACAATGATTACGACGGTATCGACACCGGCCAAGATCAGCCTTCACGCCAGGCCGGAGCGGCGCACGTTCTCGATTACCCGGGCGAACCGCGTCAATTCGGTTCACTCATCAGCGAACTCACGGACGGACGCGGCGCCGCGGCGGTATACGACGGGGTCGGTCGCACCACATTCGACGCCAGCCTGGCGAGCCTGGCCGTCCGCGGCACGCTCTGTCTTTTCGGTGCGACCAGTGGCCCGGTCCCGCCGGTCGACCCGCAGCGGCTGAGTAGTGCGGGTTCGGTGTACCTGACCCGCCCCGTACGCAGGGATTTCAATCGCACTTATGACGAGTTCGCCTGGCGCGTAACCGAACTCTTTCACGCAATCACTGACGGCAGGATCACTGTCACCGTGGGTGCGCGTTACCCGCTTGCCCACGCGGCTCAGGCGCACCGTGATCTGGAGTCCCGCCGGACGCACGGGTCCGTCCTCCTCATCCCGCAGGCAGGCAGTTGACCTTGAAAATGGCCGACACGATTTCACCGAAAGCGCCGGCAGCACCGATGAAGAGGCGCTTCATGTCATAGCCCGCCACATCCTTCATGGTCTCTCCGCCGAACCGGGCCGGCGCGAGACCGTCGGTCAGAATGACGTTCAGGCCGAGCAGGTTATTGCGCACTGCGTGTCGATCGTCGCCGCTCGCCGCGCCTATCAGTGCACCCACGCTGCGGCCGTCAGGCCCGGACGGCACTGCCGCACAGGACATGCCCTGCTCTGCCAGATACGCGGCCAGGTCATCGAGTGCGACGGAAGCGCCGACGGTCAAGCTGAGATTGGCGGCGTTGAGGTCGATCTGCGTGCCGCCGACGGGCGCCACGGTCCCGGAAGTGGAATCCGCGGAGCCTTCGCCTCGGTGGCGTCCCAGCGCCGCACGCACGGTCGCCTCGAAGGAGGCGAGTACGGGCTCGTCGGTTGAGAGGTCGGGAAGCAGTACACCGGGATTGAGTTGGCCCTCGGGGTCGAAGACGCGCTTGACGGCCCGTTGCGCTGCGATCTCGACGGGAGTGAAGCGTTTCGTCATGAACTGGCGCTTCTCGGTGCCGATGCCGTGCTCACCGGTCAGCGTTCCACCGAGTTCGAGTGCCGCGTCGACGATCTCGTTGTTGGCGGACTCCAACGCAGCAGCCGCTTTGGGATTGGTCCGGTCGAAGAACGAGATGGGGTGCAGATCTCCATCACCGGCATGCCCGGCCACCGCGATGAATAGCAGACCGTCGCAGTGCCGGGCCGCGACCTGCTGAATGGCCTCCTGCATCTCGGGGATTCTGTTGCGTGGCACAGTGACGTCCCCGATGAAGTAGTCGTGACCGCTGCGTACTACCGCGTCCGGGGCATGCAACCGTCCGTACCAGAGTCGCTCGCGGGCCTGGTCATCGGTGGCTACCCGAACCTCGATGGCCTTGTGCCGTAGCACTTTCTCGACAATCGCGGCGTCGCGCTCCACCTCCTCGGAGCTACCGTCGACGTCGACCAAGACGATGGCATCGACATCGGTCGGGTACCCGGTTTCGGTGAATGCCTGCAACCCGGCAATTCCGGCGCGGTCCAGCCACTCGAGTGCGGCAGGCACCGTACCCGTTCCGATGATGTCCGCGACGGCATCCGCAGCGTCGTGCGCCGACGCGAAGCTCCCCATCAAGCTGTGGGTCACCGGCGCGATCGGGCGAAGCGCCACGGTGGCCCCGGTGACGATGCCGAGAGTTCCCTCGGACCCGATCATCACTCCGAGCAGATCCGGTCCGTCATCCTCGGACGACAAAGTCATCACAGACCCGTCGGCAAGTACAAACTCGACTTCGAGCACATGGTTGTAGGTCACGCCGTACTTCAAAGCGTGTGGACCACCTGCATTTTCGATGATATTGCCACCCACCGTCGACAGGGGCGCCGAGACGGGGTCCGGGGAGAAGCACAACCCGAATTCAATCAACTCCTTCTGCAGGTCGGCATTGATGACTCCGGGCTGCACGCGGGCCGTGCGTGCGTCAGGATCTATTGCCAAGACCCGGTTCATCGCCGACAGGTCCAGCATCACCCGGTCCGGTGCCGCCATCATGCCCGCGCTGCAGTTCGACGCGCCGCCCCGAGTCACGACCGGAATGCCGTGCGCACCCGCGATGCGCAATATCGACACGACTTCGCCCCGGGATCTCGGCCGCAAGACCACTCCGGGTACGCCGCCGAAGCCCCAGTAGTCGCGACCCCGCGCGGTCAAGGCATCGGCGTCAGTCAGTATCGGATCAGGCCCAGAGAGGACCGCGGCGAATTGGCTGATAACGCTGCTATCCATGAACATACCCTCAGTAGGCGCTGTGTCGGATCAACCTTGGCACCTACGGCGGCTCTGTGACCCCGGGGAAATCCCGGGTCTCGCCGGCCCTGGTTCGCGGCTGCGAAACTCGTTCTTTCGGGATCAGTTTCGCGGCATCCCGAGCACCCGCTCGGCGATGATGTTGCGCTGGATCTCCGACGTGCCGCCGGCGATGGTGCCGGCGAAGCTGCGGGCGTACCTGTCGAACCAGCTGCCGTAGTGGGCGTCCAGGTTCAGCGGGGCGAACGGCGCGGTGATCGCCGGATGGATCAGACCCTCGGGACCCTTGGCGTTCAGGGCATCTTCGGAGGCGCGCTGGACCGCCTCGGAGCCGAGCAGCTTCAGCACCGACTGGCCGGGCACATCCTCCTCACCGCGCGCGGCCTTGGCCAAAGTCACCGAACCGAGCAGCCGCATCGCCCAGGCATCCATCACCAGGGTGGCGTAGCGATCCCGTTCCAACGTTCCGGTCGGCGTGAAATCGGTTGTCTGCTGGTCCAATAGATTCGCGTAGTCCAGCCACAGCATGGCGCGCTCGTGCCCGAGCGCGCCGGTCGCCACGCGCCAGCCACCGTCGAGCTCGCCGACCAGATTCTCGGCGGGCACCCGGGCGTCGGTGAAGAACACCTCGTTGAATTCGACGTCGTCGTGATCACACACGGAGGCGAACGGCCGTCGCACCACACCCGGAGTGTCCGTCGGAATCAGCAATACACTGATTCCCTTGTGTTTTGGGACGTCGGGGTTGGTGCGCACGAAGGTCAGCAGCACGTCGGCGTCGTGTGCACCCGAGGTCCACACCTTCTGGCCGTTCACCACGAAGTCGTCGCCATCCCGCACCGCCCGCGTCTTCAGAGAGGCCAGATCCGAACCGGCACCGGGTTCACTCATCCCCAGCGACGCGGTGATCTCCGCGCGCAGGATTCGCACCGCCCACTGCTGCTTCTGCTCGGGGGTCCCGAACGACAGCAGGGACGCCGCGATGATCCCGACGCCCTGCGGGTTGAAACTGCGGTAGATGCGTCGCCGCGCCATCTCGTCCGCATGCACATACTGCTGCAACAACGTTGCGTTGCGTCCGCCGAATTCGGGTGTGTTGCCCGGTAGCAGCCAGCCGTTGTCGAACAGCAGTCGCTGCCAGCGAGCCGCCCACTCCGGCACATGGGAGCACGAACTCGGCCGCACCACGCCTTGGGCCTCGTCCGGCAGGTGCTCGTCGAGAAAAGCGACGAATTCCGACCGGAATGCCTCGACGTCGGCATCAAAAGTCAGCTGCACCAAATCTCCTCGGGGCCTCGCGCGGCTTCCGGGTGTGCACTCTCGTGAATGTGCTTCCCAAACACCCGTGCAAGAGAATAGTATTCTCGTCGTGAGGAAGTTACAATCTCCAAGACATCGTCCGTGAGGAGGTCGAGCGCAGCGATGGCCCGACGTTCTCCGGTACAGTCCAACCATGTTCTCTCCTCGCGGCAATCTCCCGAGCCGCCCGTGACCAGCCCGGGCGAAGAGCCGGCTTGGAAACAGCGGGCCGTCGAGCGATCCATCAAAACCGCCAAATTGCGGGCGGCGCAACGCGTCCAGCGCTTCCTCGATGCCGCCCAGGCCATCATCATCGAGAAGGGCAGCACGGACTTCACCGTGCAGGAGGTCGTTGACCGCTCCCGTCAGTCGTTGCGCAGCTTCTACCTGCAGTTCGACGGCAAACACGAGTTGCTGCTGGCCCTGTTCGAGGACGCGCTGAGCCGGTCGGCTGACCAGATCAGGGCCGCGACCGAAAGCCACACCGACGCGCTGGAACGGCTCAAGGTGGCGGTGGAGCTTCTCTACGAGGCCTCCCGACCGGACCCGACGGCTAAGCGGCCACTGTTCACCGACTTTGCGCCACGGTTGCTCGTCACCCATCCCGCTGAGGTCAAGGTAGCCCACGCGCCGCTGCTGGCTTTGCTCACGGAACTGATGGAAGCTGCCTGTGAGGCTGGCAAGCTGCGTGCCGGCGTCAACCCGAAGCGGATGGCCGCCATGACCATGCAGACAGTGATGTTCATTGCCCAGTCCAGCGGCGGTTCCGACGACGCGACGGTCCATCCGATCAGCGCCGACGAGGTGTGGGACTTCTGCTCACGAGGATTCGCCGGCAGCTAACCTTCGGACCGCTTTGCGGTCCACCTGTACCTGACGAGCGAATATCGCACTCTCACTCCTGATTGAGAATGTGATTCTCGAAAAATCAGAACGTAAAATAGCCAAAACGGATTCCGCGTTGACACTCGTTGGTGCGTGATGACAGAGTTCTACCGGCGGCATCAGCGCGCTGCTCGAACAAACGAGGGCAGCGCGTAACCGGCGAGAGGGCAATTACCCGTGACAGTGAGCGCAGCCAGCGACGTCTATTTCGACCCCTACGATGTCGAGCTCAACGCTGACCCGTACCCCATGTTCCGGCGCCTGCGCGAGGAGTCGCCGCTGTACTACAACGAGCAGCATGACTTCTATGCCCTCAGTCGCTTCGCCGATGTCGACAACGCCATCGTCGACCACCAGACGTTCAGCTCCGCCCGCGGAGCCATCCTCGAACTGATCCGGGCCAATATCGAGATGCCGCCGGGCGTGCTCATCTTCGAGGATCCGCCCGTTCACGACATCCACCGTAAGTTGTTGTCGCGCATGTTCACTCCCCGCAAGATCAGCGACTTGGAGCCCAAGATCCGCGAATTCTGCGCGCGCAGTCTGGATCCGCTGATCGGGACCGGCAAGTTCGACTTCGTCAACGACCTCGGCGCGCAGATGCCCATGCGGGTGATCGGCATGCTGCTGGGTGTCCCGGAGGAAGACCAAGAGGCCGCACGCGACTTCGCCAACGCGCAGATGCGCACCGAGGCCGGCAAGCCGATGGAGTTCTCGGCCGAAACCATGTTGAACGGTGACTTTTTCGGTCAATACATCGACTGGCGTGCGCAACATCCGTCCAACGACATCATGACCGAGTTGCTCAACGCAGAGTTCGAGGACGAGACCGGAACCGTCCGGCGCATGAGCCGCGACGAACTGCTCACCTACGTCACTGTCGTCTCCGGCGCCGGCAACGAGACCACCACCCGGCTGATCGGCTGGGCGGGAAAGGTTTTGGCCGAGCACCCGGATCAGCGTCGCGCGCTGGCGGAGAATCCGGCGTTGATCCCCGCGGCCGTCGAGGAGTTGCTGCGCTACGAGCCGCCGGCGCCGCACGTGGCCCGCTACGTCACCCGCGATGTCGAGTACTACGGCCAGCGGGTCCCCGAAGGCAGCGTCATGATGATGCTGATCGGAGCGGCGAACCGTGACCATCGCCAATTTCCGCCTGACGGAGACGTTTTCGACATCCGCCGCGAGCCGCGTCAGCACCTGACGTTCAGTGTCGGCACCCACTATTGTCTCGGCTCGGCGCTGGCCCGGCTGGAGGGCCGGATCGCGCTCGAGGAGATCCTGAAGCGCTTCCCCGACTGGGATGTCGACCTTGCCGAGGCCACGCTTTCCCCCACGTCGACCGTGCGGGGTTGGGAGTCCATGCCGGCCGTCTTCGGCTGAGTCACTAGGAGGGAACCATGACTGGACGTGTAGAAGGGAAAGTCGCCTTCGTCACCGGGGCGGCGCGGGGTCAGGGACGCAGCCACGCCGTTCGGTTGGCCGAGGAAGGCGCTGACATCATCGCCGTCGACGTGTGCAAGCCGATCGTCAAGAACACCACCATCCCGGCATCGACTCCGGAGGATCTGGCCGAGACCGCCGATCTCGTCAAGGGACTCAATCGCCGGATCGTCACCGCGGAGGTCGATGTCCGCGACTTCGACGCGCTCAAGGCTGCCGTGGATAGCGGTGTGGAGCAGCTGGGGCGATTGGACATCATCGTGGCCAACGCCGGCATCGGCAATGGCGGCGACACTCTGGACAAAACCAGCGAATACGACTGGCAGGAGATGATCGACGTCAACCTGTCCAGCGTCTGGAAGTCGGTGAAAGCCGGTGTGCCGCATATTCTCGCGGGCCGCAATGGTGGCTCGATCATCCTGACCAGCTCGGTCGGCGGGATCAAGGCCTACCCGCACTGCGGCAGCTATGTGGCCGCCAAGCACGGTGTGGTGGGCATCATGCGCTCCTTCGCCGTTGAACTGGGGCAGCACATGATTCGGGTGAACTCGGTGCATCCCACCCACGTCGCCACCCCGATGCTGCACAACGAGGGCACCTTCAAGATGTTCCGTCCGGACCTGGAGAACCCCGGCCCGGACGACATGGCACCGATCTGCCAGATGTTCCACACGCTGCCGATCCCTTGGGTCGAGGCGCAGGACGTCAGCAACGCGGTGCTGTTCTTCGCCTCCGACGAATCCCGGTACATCACCGGCGTCACCCTGCCGGTGGATGCGGGGAGCTGCCTGAAATAGGCTGCCGTCCATGGACGGATTTGAGGGACGCGGAGCGGTTATCACCGGCGGCGCGAGCGGTATCGGCCTGGCCACCGCCACCGAGCTGGCCGGCCGCGGTGCGCGGGTGGTGCTCGCCGACGTCGACCAGCCGGGCTTGGAACTGGCGGTCACTCACCTGCGCGGCCAGGGTTTCGACGCCCACGGCGTGATGTGCGACGTCCGGCACCTCGAGGAGGTGACGCGGTTGGCCGACAAGGCGTTCCGGTTGCTCGGCCAGGTGGACGTACTTTTCAGCAATGCCGGCATCGTGGTCGCGGGCCCGATCGCTGAGATGACGCACGAGGACTGGCGCTGGGTGATCGACATCGACTTGTGGGGTTCGATTCACGCCGTCGAGGCGTTCTTGCCGCGGTTGCTCAAGCAGGGCACGGGCGGCCACATCGCATTCACCGCCTCCTTCGCCGGGCTGGTGCCCAACGCCGGCCTCGGGGCGTACGGGGTTGCCAAGTACGGCGTGGTCAGCCTGGCCGAGACTCTGGCGCGCGAAGTGAAGGGCAATGGCATCGGCGTGTCGGTGCTGTGCCCGATGGTGGTCGAGACCAAGCTGGTATCCAACTCCGAACGGATCCGCGGCGCGGACTACGGCCTGGCATCGACACCCGACGTGACCGGTTCGCTCGGGCCGCTCCCGGAGCAGGACGAAACGGTGGGTGTCGCCGCTCTGGCCCGCCTGACCGCCGACGCAATCCTGGCCAACCGGCTCTATGTCCTTCCGCACGAGGCGTCCCGGGCGTCGATCCGGCGCCGGTTCGACCGCATTGACCGGACTTTCGACGAACAGGCCGCCGAAGGCTGGCGCCACTGAGGCTCGCGAGCTGGGGTACCTCCCGCTCGCGAGCAGACGCAAAGTCGCACGCCGGGGGCTCCGCGCGTGCGACTCCGCGTCTGCTCGCGCTAGGAATTCGGCCCCAGCCGGTAGGCGCCGGTCTGCGGGTCGTGATACCACCCGCCCGCGGCGTGGGTGCCGCCGTCGACGTGCAACGTCTGGCCGGTGATGTACGTCGACATGTCAGACGCGAGAAAGATTGCAGTACCGGCTATTTCGTCGACGTGCCCGGGTCTCCCCCACGGCACTACAGCCCCCATGGCCGCCGTCGTGCCCTCCCCACCCAGCTGAGCCAGGCCTTCGGTCAACGTGATGTCAGGCGCTATCGCGTTGACCCGGATACCGTGGGACGCCAACTCCAGCGCGGCGGTCTTCGTGTAATTGATGACACCGGCCTTGGCGGCGGCGTAGGCCGCGTAGCCGGGCGCGGCCCGTACCCCCTCGATCGAGGTGACGGCCATGATACTGCCGGGCAGACCATCGGCGACCAGCCGGCGCGCGACCCGTTGGGTGCACAGCAACACATGCCGCAGGTTGGCGCGATATAAAGCGTCCCAACCGTTCTCGCTGGTATCCAGCAGCGATGAGGAGAAGACGCCGCCGGCATTGTTGACCAGAATCGTCGGCGTCCCTAGTTCGGCCACCGTCCGGTCCAGCGCCGCATCTACCTGGCCGCTGTCCCGGACGTCGCAGGCGATACCGAGTGCTCCAATCGATTCCGCGGCCTGGGCGCAGGAATCGGGATTGCGTTCCCAGATGGCCACGCGCGCGCCGAAGGCCGCGAAGCCCGCGGCGATACCGCGTCCGATGCCGGCTCCCCCGCCGGTGACCACCGCGACGCGGTCGGTCAGCAAGATGTGTGCGGGATCAATCGGCACGGCGCCTACCCCCCGCGAGCAGACGCAAAATCGCACGCGCGGAGGCCGCGCCGTGCGATTTTGCGTCTGCTCGCGCCACTAATAGTCACCCCGGGCACCGGCCGATCACGCCGTCGGCTTCCAGCTGGGCGATCTCATCATCAGTCAGCCCCAATTCCGCCAGCAACTCCCGATTGTGTTGTCCCAGCAACGGCGCCGGCTGGGTGTGAAAAAGACGCGGGCCGCCGGACAGTCGCATGGGCACGCTGCTGAGCCTAGCCGGGCCGCACACCGGATGGTCGACCACTTCGAAGAATCCCCGCGCGTCGAGCTGGTCCAACTCCGTCTGCCGGTGCGGCTGCATGACCTTGGCGACCGGCACACCGGCGCCCCACAGAGTGGCGACAATGTCGTCCCGGGTGCGACCCTCACACCATCGCGCGAGCTGATTGTCGATCCGATCTTCCTGCGCGCGCCGGCCCGTCGCGGTAGCCAGCGCCGGATCGGTTGCCCACGAGGGTGATCCGAGTGCACCGCACAACTGCACCCACTGCTCGTCGGTGGCCACCGCGATCGCGACCCAAGTGTCGAGGCGGCCGAACTCGTCGATGTCGGCGCTCAGGTAGAGGTTCTGCGGCACGGCCGTCGGCCCCCGGTTGCCGGCCCGTTCCAATAGCGCTCCGTACGAGGAGAACTCGATGACCTGCTCGGCGGCGACGTTGAGGGCCGCATCGACCATGGCGGCCTCCACCATCACGCCCTGTCCGGTGCGGCGTCGGTGCTCCAGCGCCAACAGCAACGCGTTGACTGCGTGAATACCGGCATTGGGGTCCCCCACCGAGTACGGCTCGAACGGCGGGCGGTCGGGATAGCCGGTCAGCCAGCTCACGCCCGACGCCGACTCGATCACGTAGGCGAACGCCGGTTTGTCGCGCCAGGGCCCGTCCAGCCCGAAGCCGGGCATGCGCAACAGAATCGCGTCAGGCCGGACCGCTTGTACCGCAGCGAAGTCCAAGCCGATCTGGTCGAGCACGCGGGGCGTGAAGTTCTCCGCGATCACGTCACAGGTGCCGATCAACTCGAGCAGCAGTTCACGCCCCCGCGGCCGCTGCAGGTCCAGGGTCAGGCCCTTCTTGTTGGTGTTGAGCGCCGCGAAGATCGGCGACTTCTCCCACCATTGCTCCTCGGTGACCGGAATGCCGGCGATGAGCCTGGTGCCGTCCGGGCGGCGGGTGGATTCGATGTGAATCACCTCCGCACCGAGCAACGCCAGCAGGTGCGTACAGGACGGCCCCGCCCAGAAGGCGGTCATGTCCAGCACTCGAAGCCCGTTCAGCGGCAGTGCTTCTGACGGCCGGCTGGAAACGGCCCGCGGCACCAGGAATGCCGCCCGGTAGTGCTGGGTGTGTTCGCCGAGCCGCGGCGCCACTCCCGGTTGCCGCAACTGCGCCGGCCGCATCCGGTAGGGGTGTCCCGGCTGCTGAAAGCCGTCGCTCGGGTTGCGCTGAAAGGAACCACGCTCGACGAAGTGTTCCAGTGCAACGATGGTGGCGCCGTTGGCCACCGGCGCGTTGGGTATCCGGAAGGCGGTCGCCAGTTCGCGGATTTCATCCGCCGGATGACGACGTACCCACTCGTAGATCTCGTCGGCGTAGACGTTGGCCAGTTCGGTGATCGACAGCGGGGAATTCTCGTCGATCCACTCCGGGTGCCCCACCATCGCGCACAGGTCGAACCACTGTTGCGCGGTACCGCAGCCGAGGTCCACCAGACCGTCCTGGGCGGCGGCCACGCCCGGGACGGTGAGGCGGCGGGCATCCCGCCAAGGGTGGCCGAGCATCTCGAAGTAGGTCACCGGATAGTAGGTGAGGCCGAGGATCTGGGTTTCGAGCATCGACAGGTCGATCAACTGGCCCTGACCGCGACCGCCATACAACGCGGCCAGGATCGCCGCGCTGGCGTAGGCGCCGGCGAGGTACTCCCCGACCTGACCGCCGACGAACACCGGTGCACGGTCGGCCACACCGCGCCCCAGCCCGATGATCCCCCCGGACCAGGCCTGCAGCGTGAACTCGGTAGCGGGCCGGTCGTGCCAGGGACCGTGCAGACCGAACGGGCTGATCGACGCGACGACGAGGTGCGGATAACGCTCCATCATCGTCGCAGGCGCGAAGCATTCGGCCACAGCAGATCCCGACGACCACACCATCGCGTCCGCACCGGCCAGCAACCGCCCGACGAATTCAGTGTCAATCTCCGGATCGGCCACGACACTGTGTTTGGACCCGGCCAGGAAGCTGAACAACGCGCCATCGCCCACCACCTCTGACCCCGATGCTGACCAGGAGCGCAGCCAATCACCCTCCGGTGACTCGACTTTGATGACCTCAGCCCCGCCGTCGGCGAGCAGCTTGGTGCAGTAACCGCCCGCGATCCCGCTGGACAGGTCGATCACGCGGTAACCGGACAGCGGTGGTTGCGTCACTGCCGCCCGGCCCTCCGGCCTAGACCCGCCAAAATGGGCTCGCGGTCAACACCTCTGGACCGTCAGCCGTGATCAACACCGCCTCGCGCCCGAACACCGCGCCGACACCCTGCTCCCAGACGTAGCCGGTGACTGCCAGCACCATGCCGGGCTCGAGCCGCTCCTGCTCCGCAGTGTGCGGCAGCCGCGCCGAGACCACCGGCGGGTCGAAGCCCATGCCCAGACCGCGCGCTACCGGCATCGGCGGCGCGGGCTCACCCGCGGCGGCATAGGCGGCCAGCAGCTCACCCGCTCCCGCACCCGGCCGGCACACAGCAATGAGCATGTCCCACAGCCGATCCCAGCGTCCGAACAGCGCGGCGGCACCGGCGACTTCACCGACCGGCCAGGTACGTCCCACCTCGCCGATGTAGCCGCCGGCCAGGACGCCGGAGGACAGCGCCACCAGGTCGCCCGACTGCACGCGACCGTCGCCCGCGGCGCGCCGCCAGGGATGCTCGCGCGACGTCACCCAGGCCACGTCCTGATTCGAGGGTGTGCTCACCCCACCGGCGGCCACCGCCTCCAGCAGTACCCCGGCCAGTTCTTGTTCCCGGACGCCGGGCCGCAGTTCCGCGACGGCGGCGGCCAGGCCGGTTTCGGCCACCGCGATGGATTCCCGCAGCGCGGCGATCTCGTCTCCGGTCTTGACCCGCCGCGACGCCCGCATGGCGAGCTCACCGTCGACCAGTTCGGCCTGGGGAAAGGCGGTCGGCAACAGCTGCGCGAAAACCGGTGACAGCGCATCGGTTCCGACCCGCCGGGCGGTGGCAGCTCCATCGATACGGCTCAGCGCCGCGATGGTGTTCGCCGGATTCCAGGAGATGCCGTAGAGGTTCTCCCGGGGGATGTCCTCGGGGATGCCCTCGTCCCAGGTACTGAGCAGATGCACGGCACCGGTCTGTCGCACCAGGACGCAGGTGGGCCCGAACGGCCGTGTTCCGGCCACCCAGAGTTGTGGTGCGCCGGTGACATAGCGAACGTTGGCCTGTCGGCCCAGCACCAGCACGTCCAGGTCGTGGGCCGCCATTTGGGCCAGCGCGCGTTCCCGGCGCCCCAGGCGCAGCGCTTGCGCGTCGGGCAGGACTTCAGTCGACATAGGGATCATACGGGTAGTCGGTCAATCGAATCGAGCCCTCCTTGGTGATCACCAGGACCTCTTCACTGCGGTAGCCGCCGGTGCCGTCCTCCCACACCACGGGTTCCAGCACCAGCACCATGCCCGGTCGCAACACGAAGCTCTCGTCAAACTCCGCGCCGAGATCCGTTCCGATCATCGGCATTTCGGCCGCATTGACACCGATCCCGTGACCAAGATAGAAGTGCGGCAGCCACGGACGGGTGCCCCCGTTGGCCGCGGTGGCCGCCCGGCCCAGATCCGCGGCGGTGGCTCCGGCACGGGCGACGCCCAGCACGGCGTCCATGATCGAGCGCCACCGGTGGAACTGCTCCTGCTGGCGCGGCGACGGGTCCTGTCCGACGATCCAGGTTCGGCCGAAGTCGGAGCAATAGCCCGCGTAGGTGATGCTGACGTCGGTCCACAGCACGTCGCCCTTCGCCAACTCGCGTTCGGTGCTCAACAGTGGCAGCGCCAGATCTCCGTGGGTGGTCCAGACGCCCTCGGCTCTGCTGTGTGGCATCACCTGCCAAATCGGCTCGAGCATGCTGGTCATCGCCCCGAGCTCGAAGGCCCGGCGCACAAAACGTGCCGACAAGTCGATCTGGCGGATACCGGGAGCCAGAGCCTGCTGAACCTCGATCATCGCTTCGTCGGTGATGCGGACCGCAGTGCGGATGCAGGACAGCTCATCCCCAGTCTTGATGACCTTGGCCGCACTGATCACCGCGGCAGCGTCGACGGGAAAACCACTGGGGAACAACACGTCACGGGCGCGCGACATCGCTCCGGTCAGTTCGTCGGCCGCGACCGTGGCCCCGCCAGGAACCAGGCCGGCCAGCGTCCGCGCGAAATTGGCTACACCTTCCTCGAATTCGAGGTAGACCGGGCCGTGCAGGTGATCGGCCGGCAGCTCCGACTCCTGCGCCGCCCCCTCGCGGAACGGCAGGAACAGGTGCGGCCACTCGTCGTCGGCCAGCACCACTGCCACCGGGCGCTCCACGTAGGACAGGCCGGCGTCGCCCAGCGGCCAACTGATGCCGGTGGCATAGACCACCGCGTTGTTGCCGAGCAGCA
Source organism: Mycobacterium sp. Z3061 (assembly GCF_031583025.1). Taxonomy (NCBI): domain Bacteria; kingdom Bacillati; phylum Actinomycetota; class Actinomycetes; order Mycobacteriales; family Mycobacteriaceae; genus Mycobacterium; species Mycobacterium pumcae. Next base: position 5,916,848 of record NZ_CP134062.1, read on the forward strand.
CCAGGGCGTCGACACCACGCTCAACCATCGCCGAGCGCAGCCGCGCCCCGGTCTCGCGGCGCATCCGGGACAAGTCAGGCGTCTCCGGTATCGCCAGACCGCTGCCCTGCGGAGCGAATGTGGTCCCCAAAACGGTCACAGCCCCAGGAATTCGGTGATGTTGCCACTGACGATCCGGGTGGCGTTGTCCGGGCCGACGGCTTCGACGACGGCCGCGAGTGATTTCTCGGAATATCCGTACGTGCTCTCGTTGTGCGGGTAGTCCGATGACCACATCACCTTGTCGACCCCGATCCGGTCGATCAGCTCCAGGCCGAGCGGGTCGACCATGAACGAGGCGCTCATATGGGTGTCCCAGTAGTAGCGGACATCGTGTTCCAGCGGCCGGTTGAACATGTGCTGGTAGGACGCCACCAGATGTTCGGCGTCCTGCAGGGCCCACGGCACCCACGCGATTCCGCCCTCGAACCAGCCGATCCGCAGGGCCGGGTGCTGATCGAGGATGCCGCCGAAGATGTACTTGGAGAACGTCTCCCGGAAGCCGTCGATGTTGATCATCATGCCGACGACGACGCTGTTGAACTCGCACGGGCTCTTCGGCGGAGTCTCCCCGATGTGGTGCGTCACAGGAAGGCCGGCGGCCTCGATCTCGTCCCAGACGGCACTCATGGACGTGCAGGAGTAGTCGATCGGGTTGCCGTCGTCGTCCTTGCCCGGATTCAGCGGCATCAGAAATGTCCGCAGCCCCAGGGATTTCAGTTCGGCCAGCGTTCTGCGGGTGCCTTCGGGGTCCCACCAGTTGATCAGGCCGGCGCCGTAGAAGCGGCCGCCCGAGCGCTCCTGCAGTTCGGCGATGTATTCGTTGTAGATGCGGAAGGTGAGTTCGCGAAGTTTCTTGTCCGGGTAGTGGAATAACGCCAGTACCGCGTTGGGGAAGGCGAGTTCCTTATCGACGCCGTCCTCACGCAGCTCCTGGATCCTGGCCTCGATATTGGTGCTGGCCGCGCCGGGCAGGTCGTCGTACTGCATCAGCACGGCGCTGAAGTCGCCGGGCAGGAAGGACTGTCCCTTGCGGCCGACCTGATACGCGCCCTCCTCGTACCAAATGCGGGGCGCCTTGTCCTTGAGGTCCTCGGGGAAGCGTTCGTAGAAAATGTCGGCCGCCAGTGAGATGTGGTTGTCGGCCGAGAACACCTCGGTCCCGGCGGGCAAGCCCACGTTGCTGCCGATGGCGTGTCCTTTGCGATCCTTGGGCGCGCCAAAGCCTTTCGGCGGGTACAGGGTGCTCGTCATCATTGACCTTTCGTTACCAGGTGACCGGAAGTTCGTAGACGCCATAGGCCAGGCGGTCGTGTTTGAACGGAATGTCCTCGATCCCGGACGCCAATTGCAGTGTCGGGATGCGCCGGAACAGCGTGCGGAAGACGATCTGCATCTCGGCACGGGCCAGCTGCTGGCCCACACACTGGTGCCGGCCGTAGCCGAAGGCGACGTTGCGGTCGGCGCCGGAGCGGTGCAGATACAGCCGCTCGGGATCGGTGAATGCGTCGGCATCCCAGTTCGCCGGGGCCAGGTCGATGATGATGCCGTCGCCCGCGCGGATCACCTCGCCCGCGATCGGGATGTCCTCGACCGCGACCCGGCGCTGACCGTTCTGGATGATGCTGAGATAACGCAGCAGCTCCTCAACGGCATTGGCGACGATCTTCGGGTCGTCGGCGTCGCGGATGGCCGGCAACTGGTCCGGGTTTTCCAATAGCGCAAGCACTCCGAGACCGAGCATGTTGGCGGTGGTCTCGTGCCCGGCGATCAGCAGACCGGTAGCCAGCTGAGCCGCCTCCTTCACGCTCAGCTCGCCGTCCTTGACCCGCTCGGCCAGATCGGAAACCGCATCCTCGGCCGGGGTTTCCATCTTGGCTTCCACCAGCTGAGCCAGGTACTTGTGCAGGGTCATGGCACCTTTGACGGTGTCTTCGCCGGATGCGTACCTCGCCAGCCCGACATTGGCGTGGTGCTGGAACATCTCGGCGTCCTCGTACGGGACGCCGAGCAGCTGACTGATCACCAGTGACGGCACCGGCAGCGCCAGGGCACTGACGATGTCGGCAGGGGTGGGCCCGGCCAGCATTGCGTCGATGTGCTCGTCGGTGATCTGCTGAATGGCCGGCCGCAGCCCCTCTACCCGCCGAAAGGTGAACGGCTTGGACAACATTCGCCGAAACCGGGTGTGCTCCTCGCCGTCGGCGGTGAACACCGACCGCGGGCGCTTGTGCACCGTGGCCAACATCCCGGCGTTCCAGTGCGGGAAACCCGGCTGGCGGTCGTCGACGCTGACCCGGGAATCCGAAAACAGTTCGCGGCACTGCTCGTAACCGGTGATGAGCCATGGCGTGCTGCCGTCCCAGATGCGCACCCGGGACAGCGGCCTGGCTTCGGCCAGCGTCATCACCCCGGGCGGCGGCGCGAACGGGCAACCGGCCGCACGCGGCATCGGATACTCGGGAATGTCGGCAACCGATTCCGTGCCGGTACTCGCCTTGGACGCCGGGGAGGTCTCGGACACGGCTCACTCCTCAATGTGGATGGCCAGAGCCGGGCAGAACGCCGCGGCTTTGCGGGTCGCCTCGGCCTGGTCGGCAGCTGGGTTCGGGTTGAGCAGCACGACGACGCCGTCCTCGTCGCGTTGATCGAAGACTTCCGGGGCGTTCATCACACAGTTGCCCGAGGACGCGCAAACATCCTGGTCGACACGAACTTTCATGGAGCCGACTCCGTAGTGACCGGCGCCAGCCATAAACCGACGATCGCGTCGATCAGGCCGGTTGCGGCGGCCCGCCAGGACGGGCGCGGCATCGAGGTACCTTCGGCCAGGGCACGTTCCAGATCCGCGCAGGTATGCATCAACAGGTTGCGCGCCATGATGTTCCGCTCGAATCGGACGGCCACCGGCAATTCCGGGAGGCAGCTGTTGATGCCGTCGATGACCTGGACCAGAGACGACGAGCTGAGCGCGTCCTTGACCACGATGTTGTGATACGCCGGGTCGGTCATCGCCTGCGCGGCGAACCGGGCGTACCAGGTCGGGTTGCCCAGATCCTCCAGATGTTCGGTGAGCGGGCACACCAGGCACGCGACCCAGTCCCGCATCCCGGCCGACTCGGGCAGGGCGGCCACCATCTGCTCGCGCAACGCCTCGACGGGTCCGCGGTGCTTTTCCTCGATGGCACGGACCAGGTCGGCCTTGGTGCCGAAGTGATAGCCGACCGCGGCGTTATTGCCCTGCCCGGCGGCCTCGCTGACCTGTCGGTTGGACACCGCGAACACCCCGTGTTCGGCGAACAACCGCTCGGCTGCGACGAGGATGGCCTCTTGCGTGGAGCTGGCCCGCTCGCCACGAACAGCCCGCCCGACTGTGGTCATACCACCCAGTCAACCGCGCCGGTCGTCATTAAGTCAAGCGATTGATTTAATCTCGGTGGCATCAGCCGTTCCGCCCCCGGTATGCGGCCCACGCCCCCGTGCACCAGAGCGCCCAGATCACCAGCATCGGCTGGAACAACAGGCGCACGCCGCGGGCCAGATCGGAGTTGAGTCCGAAAGCGTCGGCGTGCGAGGCGAATTGGGCGATATTCCCGGGAAAGACCAGGACGAAGAACACGGCCACGATCCATCCCACTGTTGTCCGCCAGCGGGTGAGCACCAGCAGGCTCAGGCCGAGGGTGATTTCCACCAGGCCGGAGGCGATCACCACGAAATCGGCGTTCACGGGCAGCCACCCCGGCACCTGCGCGTAGAACTCGGTGCGGGCGAAACTCAGGTGGGCGACGCCGGCAAAGATCAGGAACGCGCCGAGCACCAGACGGGCGACGGTCCGAATATTCACTAGCGTCCGGATTGGAATCGCGCCGTCATGGGCCCCAGGATGCGCTGGTAGCCCGTCGGCGCCAGCCGTACCAGCAGTGCGTAGGCCTTGGCGTCCGGCCCCACCACCACCCGTCCTTTCTTTTTGCGGACCGCCCTGAGGATGATCCGCGCGGCCCGCTGCGCGCTGGTGATGGCGACCTTCTCGAAGACCCGCACACCGGCTTCTTTGTCGAGGCCTTCCACATGTCCGGCGTTGGCCGCGATCGCGGTCTTGACGTATCCGGGGTGCACGACCGTCACCGCGACCGGATGGCCGGCAACCGCCATCTCCTGGCGCAGCGCCTCGGTGAAACCGCGCACCGCGAATTTCGCGGAGGTGTAGGCCGCCTGACCCGGGACGCCGAACAGGCCGAACATGCTGGACATGTTGACGACGTGGCCGTCGCCGGACGCGATCAGATGCGGCAGAAAAGCTTTCGTTCCGTTGACCACACCCCAATAGTCAACGTCCATCACCCTTTCGATGTCCTTGAACTGGCTGACCTCGACGTCGCCGAGGAAGGCGATGCCCGCGATGTTGTAGATCTGGTGCACGATTCCGAAATGCGCGTTGACCGTGTCCGCATAGGCGAGGAATGCCTCGCGTTCGGTGACGTCGAGCCGGTCTACACGCACCGGGGCACCCATCCGCCGGATGAGCTCCCCGGTCTGCTCGAGGCCTTCGACGTCGACATCACTGATCGCCAACCGCGCGCCGGAGCGGGCCAGTTCTACCGCCAGCGCCCGGCCGATGCCCGAACCCGCTCCGGTGACGACTGCGACCTTGCCGGCGAACCCGTCCATGGTAGACCTCCCGATCATCGAGTACACCGCACGGCGATGCACCGATCAACTGGTGGCCCGTACGACGTGCGCCGCGATGCGGGCATAACTGTCGCGCGTGACGTCGGTGGCGTTGCTCATGATGTTGTAGCCGTGGTCGACACCGGGCACCTCGTAGTACTCGGCCAGCGCCCCGACGGCCTGCAGCTTGTCTGCATACCTGCGGGCTTCGCCGCGTAGCCGGTCGTGTTCGGCCGTGACCACCAGTGCGGGCGCGATGCCCGCGATCCCGTCGGCGTTGTCGCCCCAGGCCGGTGACGCCAGGCGGTCGCGCCGCTGCGCGGGATCGGGGATGTAAGCGGTGTCGAAGACCTCGCCCATCCACGGCTTCATGATCGCTCGGCGCCCGATCGTCGAGGGCTTGGCCGCGGTGGGCGTCACCAGGTCGAGCGGTGCGTAATGCAGCACCTGCAACGCGATCCGGGGGCCGTGGTTCTCCAGCGCGAGCCGGGCGGCGGCGGCGCTGAGGTTGCCGCCCGCGCTCTGGCCGCCCACACACAGCCGGGTCCCGTCCCACTCCCGCGCGGGGTCCGTCGCCCAGCACACCACGTCGAAGATCTGTTGTGGCGCAGCAGGAAAGCGGTGCCCGGGAGCCACGACGTAACTGACGTTGACCACCACCGCGCCGGTGTTGGCGGCCAGATACCGGCACCACGGGTCGTCTTGCTCGGGGTGACCGACGACGAACCCGCCGCCGTGCACGTTGACGTAAACCGGTGGTCGCGCCGTCCCTTCCGGCGGGTGGTAGACGTCCGCGGCGGCATCGCCGTACCGGGTGGGGATGCCGACCCGGGTAACGCGGCCGGCGATCTCCGGAAACCGCACGGCCACCTTCGGCGCCGGGCGCACGACGGCTGCGAAGACGCGCGCCAACGCGTCAGCGACGACTTTATTCGACAGCAGCGACAACGATTCATTCCTCCCCGGCGTCAGACTCTACCGTGTCGCGGCAAGGCGCCCACTCTCCGCCGAACGTGAACTGGGGGCGATGAAATCGCGAAAAGGCCGCCGTGAGTTCACGTTCGGCGTGAACGTCAGGACGACTGCCGTCGCGGCCGATTCACCTTGCCCGCGACGGTTCCCCCGTCCACGGGAAGCACCGTGCCAGTAACATAACGCGACCGGTCGGTGGCGAAGTACAGGGCCGCCTCGGCGACGTCGTCGGGCGTGCCCTCCCGTTTCAACGGCCGGTCGTCCCGCATCCCCTGGCGGATCCTGGTCTCGAATCGCTCCAGTTCCTCAGGAGCGAGATCCCCCGCCGAGGAGGCCAGGATAGGCGTCGGGATGTTGCCCGGTGCAATGGCATTGACGCGAATCCCGTGCTGCGCCAACTCGATTGCGGCGGATTTGGTGAACTGGATGACCGCGGCCTTGGATGCCCGGTATGTCATCACACCGCCGCCGGCCTGGATGCCGCCGATCGAGGTCAGGTTGATGATGGAGCCGCCGTCGCGGGTTGCCATGTGCCGCGCGGCATCTCGGGTACCGGCCATCACCCCGAGGACGTTCACGGCCATGACGCGGTGGAAGTCGGACAAGTCATCGTCGAGCAGACGGCGCAGCGTTCCCGATACGCCGGCGTTGTTCACCATGATGTGCAGATCACCGAACTGCGCCACCGTCGCCGCTACCAGCGCCCCGACCTGGTCGGGATCGGACACGTCAGTGCGGACGAAGACCACGTCGTCCCCCAGAGTCGCGGCCAGCGCCTGCCCGCCCTCGACGTCGACGTCGGCAACGACCAGGCGCGCGCCCTCGGCGGCGAACCGCTGGGCCATCCCGCGCCCGAGGCCGGAGGCCGCGCCGGTGACGATCGCGACCCGGCCCAGCAATTCGTTGACCACCCGTTGAGTTAATCGGGACGGCCCGATTAAGTCAAGCAGTTGATTTAAACCAATCCGGCCCGGTGTCGGTAAGGTCAACCTCCAGGTGATCAACACTGTTCAGGCACTGCGTTTACGGGGGCGGCGCGCGGAATGCACGGCCCTGGAACGGCTGACGGTCCGTGCCCGATCGGGCGAGAGTCAAGTGCTCGCCCTGCGCGGCGAGGCCGGCATCGGCAAGACGGCCTTACTCGAGTTCGTTGCCGAGTGCGCGCAGGGTTTCCGGACGGCGCGGGTGTCGGGCGTGGAGTCGGAGATGGAGCTCGCCTTCGCGGCGCTGCATCAGCTCTGCATGCCGTACCTGGACTGCCTTGACGAGCTGCCCGCACCGCAACGCGACGCGCTGGAGGTCGCCCTGGGGCGCAGCGCGGGTCCCGCTCCGGACCGCTTCCTGGTCGGCCTCGCGGTGCTGAACCTGATCGGCAGCGCCTCCCGGGCCAAACCGCTGTTGTTCCTGGTGGACGACGCGCAGTGGATCGACCGCGTTTCGGCCCAGACCCTGGCGTTCGTCGCCCGCCGCCTGGTCGCCGAACCAGTGTGCCTGGTGTTCGCCATCCGCGACGGGCTCGGCAACGACGAACTGACCGGCCTGCCCGAATTGACGTTGCAGGGACTCAATGCCGGCGACGCGCGTGCGCTGCTGGACTCGGCCGTCCTGGGGCGGTTGGACAACCAGGTGCGCGACCGCATCGTCGCGGAAACCCGCGGTAATCCCCTGGCACTGCTCGAACTACCCAAAGGATTGACGACCGAGGAGCTGGCGGGCGGTTTCGGGCCGCCGGATGCGCGGCCGCTGGCCGGGCAGATCGAGCACACCTTCCTGCGGCGCATCGAACGGTTGTCGGAGCACACCCAGCAATTGCTGCTGATCGCCGCAGCCGAACCGGTCGGGGACGCGGCGCTGTTGCGGCGGGCCGCCGGCCTGTTGGGCCTGCCGCACGACGCGGCCGCGGGCGCCGAGGCGGCCGGACTCATCGACGTGGGGACCACGGTGCGCTTCCGGCACCCACTGGTGCGTTCGGCGGCCTATCGTGCGGCGGGTTTGATGGAGCGCCGGCGAGCTCATCGGGCGCTGGCCGACGCCACCGACGGTGCGGCCGATCCGGACCGTCGCGCCTGGCACCTGGCGATCGCGGCGACGGGTCCCGACGAGGCCGTCGCGGCCCAGTTGGAACTGTCCGCCGAGCGCGCGCAGGCCAGAGGCGGAATTGCGGCCGCGGCGGCGTTCCTGGAGCGAGCGACCCAGCTGACCTCCGACCCGGTCCGGCGCGCGGCCCGGGCGCTGGCCGCCGCCCAGGCCAAGCGCGACACCGCGGCGTTCGACGCCGCCGACGAGCTGCTGACCATCGCGGAGTCGGCCGCGTCACTCGACGATTTGCAGCGTGCCTGCCTCACCCGGTTGCGGGCTCAGATCGCGTTCGCCCGTAGCCGCAGTGGCGACGCCGACGCCCCGACGGTGTCTGATTCCGCCATCGGTCTGCTGGACGCCGCGCGCCAACTCGCCGGCCTCGACGTCGCACAGTCGCGCGAAACCTACCTGGAGGCGGTAGGAGCGGCGCTGTTCGGCGGACGGCTCTGCCCGCACGGCGGAATCCGGACGACGGCAGCCGCGGCGCGCGCGGCACCACCGGGGCCGGATCCGGTACGACCGGTCGACCGGCTGCTAGACGGCATCGCAATCAGGGCAACCGATGGTCACGCCGCAAGTCTGACCACGCTGCGCGAAGCGCTTGCCCTGATCAGTTCCGAAGCCGAGCGCGCCGACGGCGACGTGATGCGCTGGTTCTGGCAGGCCTTCCCGATCGTGCAGGAGTCGGCCGCTCACGAACTTTGGGACGACGATGCCTGGCACCGACTGGCCACTCGCGCGGTGCGACTCGCTCGCGACGCCGGTGCACTGGCCGTCCTGCCGCTGGCCCTGGTCTACCGCGCCGGTGTACACGTCCAGGCCGGCGAGTTCGCGGCAGCCACCGCGCTGATCGAGGAAGCCGACGCCATCACGACCGCGACCGGCTATGCGCCGGTCAAGTATCACTCGGTGTTGCTGGCAGCCCTGCGGGGCACCGAGTCCGAAGCCCTGAGCCTGATCGAGTCGGCGCGTCACGACGGCGTCGCCCGCGGCGAAGGGCGGGTGGTGGGCCTGACGAACTTCGCCCTCGCCGTGCTCTACAACGGCTTGGGCCGCTACGAAGAGGCCTTCGGCGCCGCGCGCCATGCGTGTGCCGACGAGGACCTGGGCCTGTTCGGCTGGAGCCTGATCGAGCTCATCGAAGCCGCGGTGCGATGTGGTGAACTCGGTGCGGCGCGGGACGCGCTCGCCCAACTGGAGGAACGCGCGCTGGACAGCGGAACCGATTGGGCGAGAGGGGTTTTGGCCCGGTCGCAGGCGCTGCTGGCCGACGACAGGAGAGCCGAGATCCGCTACCGGGAAGCCCTGGAGCGCCTGGGCAACACCCGGATCGCGGTGCAGCTGGCCCGTGCGCATCTCGTCTACGGCGAATGGTTGCGCCGCTGCAACCGCCGCGTGGATGCCCGCGCTCAGCTGCACACCGCCCACGAGATGTTCACCCGGATGGGCGCCCAGGCATTCGCCGAGCGGGCTCGCCGCGAGCTGCTGGTCACCGGGCAGAAGGTGAGCAAGCGCTCGAGCGCGCCTGCCGGTGAGCTGACCGCTCAAGAGGCGCAGATCGCCAAGCTGGCCGGTGACGGGCTGACCAACCCCGAGATCGCCGCGCAGTTGTTCATCAGTACCCACACCGTGGAGTGGCACCTGCGCAAGGTGTTCGCCAAGCTCGGCATCAAGTCGCGCCGGCAACTGCGCACCACGGCTATCGATTGACCACGGGACCGACTACGGACTTTCAAGGGCTCGACCGGACCCCTGGCCGGGTCATGCTGAAGGGGTCAATTTCGGGGACGTGAAAGGCGGGGCAATGAAGATTTTGGTTATCGGTGGCACCGGGCTGATCGGATCACAGGTGGTCGCCGACCTCACCGAGCTGGGGCACGAGGCCGTACCGGCCTCTCCGAGTTCCGGGGTCAACAGCGTGACCGGCGAGGGCCTCGCCGAGGCGATGACGGGCGTCGACGTGGTGGTGGACGTGTCCAACGCACCCTCATGGACCGACGAAGACGTCCTGAATTTCTTCACCACCTCGACCCGCAATCTGCTGGACGCGGAACGGGCCGCCGGCGTCGGGCACCACGTCGCGCTCTCGATCGTCGGCACCGACCGGGTGCCGGCAAGTGGTTACATTCGGGCCAAGGCAGCTCAGGAGAAGCTGATCGCCGAATCCGGCGCACCGTATTCGATCGTGCGGGCCACCCAGTTTTTCGAATTCGCGTTGGGCATCGCCGATTCGGCGACCGAGGGCAACACGGTGCGCCTCTCTCACGAGGCGGCCATCCAGCCGATCGCAGCGCGGGACGTCGCAACGGCCGTCACCCGTGCGTCGGTCGGCGATCCACTCAACCGGATCATCAATATCGCCGGGCCGGACAAGTTCGGCATGGACGACCTGGCCCGGCTCGCGTTGGCCGCGCACGGCGACTCGCGCGAGGTGGTCACCGATCCGTCGGCCACGTACTTCGGCGCTGAGCTTGACGACCGCAGCATCGTCCCGGTGGAGGGCGAAGAGGTGATCATCTACGAGACCCGCTTCAGCGAGTGGGCGCCGGCTCACCTGACCAGCCCCGCGCGCTGACGGGCATGTCGATGGAGCTGATCGACCACACGGCTGTGGTCACCGGCGGAACAGCCGGCATCGGGCTGGAGTCGGCGCGGCTGCTGGCCAGCGAAGGCGCCACTGTCGTCATCTCGGGCCGCGACCGCGCCCGGGGCGAGCGGGCGGTGCAGGCCATCGGCGGCAACGCGCGGTTCGTCCAGGTCGATATGGCCGACGCAGAGTCGGTGAGTGCGCTGGTGGAGCAGTGCGGGCAGGTCGACATCGTCGTCAACAACGCCGCCAGCTTCCCGTCGGCGCTGACGGTCGATCAGGACCCGGAGACCTTCGAGACGATGTTCGACACCAACGTCCGCGGCGCCTATTTCCTGGTCGTGGGCCTGGTGCCGGGCATGCTGCAGCGCGGCCGGGGCAGCATCGTCAACATCACCACGATGGCCGCCTTCAAAGGCATCCCGGGCGCGTCCGGTTACAGCGCTTCCAAGGCCGCGCTGGAGTCCCTGACGCGGACCTGGGCGGCGGAGTTCGGACCGGGCGGGATACGGGTGAACAGCGTGGCACCCGGCCCCACCCGCACCCCCGGCGTCGCCGCCGAATGGGGCGACGTCAACGAGGAACTGGGCAAGGGGCTCCCGCTGGGCCGCACCGCCTACGCGGCCGAGATCGCCGAGGCGGTGCTGTTCCTGAGCTCACCGCGGGCCAGCTTCATCACCGGCTCGACACTGCATGTGGATGGCGGTGGCGCAGCGGTGTGACCCGCTGCGATCAGGCGATGGCCCGCACGGCGCCGATCGCGACGCCGCCCCAGCCGGGCGGCACCACCAACCTGCCCACCACTACGCCCCGACCGGTCGCCGCGGTCATCCGCGCCTGCGTGGCCGCGGCGATCGGTCTGCCGGATGAGGTCATGCTGGTGGGCGAACTGATCGCCGAGGCGAACGCGCGCACGGGCGAGGTGAACCCGCAGTGCCGCAGCAACCGGGCGATCACGGAGTTCGCGGCCGCCGAACGCACCGGCCGGGCCAGGCTTCGCAGCGCCTGGGGTATGGCCGGCATCGCGGGCGCCAGCATCTCCGGCGTGCCGCTGTCGTCGTCGGCACCCATCAGCGCCGGCATGTTGTAGCCGAGCATGGGGGGCTCCAGCGACGGCAAGGTTGCGGCGGTCGACGACGCCGCGGCGTAGCGGTACATCGCGGTCGCATCCTGCGCCCACATCTCGCCGTATTCGGCTTCCAGAGCCGCGATCTCCGGCGTGTCGTGACCGGTCGGGTTGGTGGCGGCCAGGGCGGACAGCCGGGCGCGGTTGGACGCGATCGCCTGGGGCGGCACGGTAGCGGCGAATGCGTCTTCGAATGCGCCGGCTGCCGCCCTGGCCTGCGCGGCGATCTGATCGGCCTTCGCCGCGGTGCGGTTCAGCCAGCGCAGATAAGGCGCGGTGGCGGTGGTCATCGCCTCGGACGCAGAGCCCTGCCAACCATCGGCGTTCAGCGCCGCGATAGTGGCGCGGTAGGAGGCAACCGTGCCGTAGAGCTCGTCGGCCAACCGCTCCCAGGCATTGGCCGCCTCCAGCATCGACCGGGATCGTGGACCGTCGTACATTCGCGCGGAATTGACTTCCGGCGGGACCTCCGCGAAATCCATTCCGTCACCTCCGAGCGGCTCGCTGGCCGGCCGCAGCGCTCATCATGCGGTTCGCCGGTTACCTGAAGCCGCGGTTTTTGTTCATCTTTCGTTAACCTCAGGTTAGGTCAATGTTAGCCCGAAGCGGTGGAGCCGGCGTGACTCGCCCGCGACTGCGACGCCCTCAGGCCTGACGCACTGCCTGCTGCGCCAGCTGGACGCGTGAGGTGAAGCCGAGCTTGGTGTACATGTGCGTCAGGTGCGCCTGCACGGTGCGGGGCGAGACGAACAGCCGTTCGGCGATGTCCTTGTTCGTCAGTCCCGCGCTGACCAGTCGGGCCACGTCGAGTTCCGCGGGAGTCAGTGACGCCCAACCGGTCGCGGGCCGCTTACGCTCACCATGTCCACGCAGCGCATAACCGATGACCTCGTCGGCGGACAGGGCCGCACCGTCGGCCCACGCCGTCTCAAAATCCTTCTCCCCCAGTTCATTACGACACGTCGTGAGCAACGCGGGATAGCCGGCCTGGTAGACCGGGAACCGGTAATCGCCCGCTCGGGCACGCATGGCGTCCGCCGCGCCCAGGAGGCGGGCCGCTTCGGCATGGCTACCGGCGTCGACGGCCAACCGGGCGAGGAGCTCCAAGGTCGCGGGCACCGCGAGACGACACTGTTTGTCGGCCGCGATCGAGAGGGCCTGCCGGGCGTCGCGCCGCGCCTGCTCGCGATCGCCACGATCCGCCGCGACGTACGCCCGAATGCTCAGAGCGAGCAGCTGATGCCAGCCCGACATGGTCGCCACGGCTTCGTCGGCCAGTTGCTGCGCCCTGTCCAGGTCACCGTCGATGTGGGCGCACAGCGCGACGGCGGTGACGGCCACCGTGCCCCGCTGCACCGCGGGCAGTTCCCACACCTTGGCGCCGAGGCGGCGCGCCGCGGCCACGTCCCCGTCGCCCGCGGCCGATAGGGCCAGCACGGTCTCGGCCGTGCGTTCCAGCATGTCGTCGAGCTCGGCTGCCGTCGTGATGGCCTCCCGGCCAACGCTTTTGGCTGCGGCGACATCGCCCCGATAGACCAGGGCACAGCCCTGGCTGACCAGACACAGCATCATGCCCACGACGTCGTTGTCGGATTCACATTCGGTGCGGACGCGCCGGAAGGTGTCGATGGCCCCGTCCAGATCGGCGCGAAACATCTGGGCCATGCCCATGGCCCAGCGGCAGGTGTGCGCATTCGACCAGTCGTGCAGTGCATCGGCGAGGTCAGCACCCTCACCGCCGATGGCGCGGGCGGCGACCGAGTCGCCGGCCATGGCGGCGAGATAAGCCTGGCGACCCAGGATCTGGCTGAGTCGCCAGTCATCGCCCGTCTGGCGCGCCAGGTCGATCGCCTCGGCGAAATATGTTGCTGCAGAAGCGAAATCGAGACCGGCGATGCAGCCGGCCGCGGCCAGAGTTCTGGCCAGCAGCGCGGGGTCGCCGAGTTCACGCGCGGTGGCGATGGCACGTTGCACCATTCCCCCGCTGTCGATGGCCGCGGTGAAGGAGTCCAGCACCGCGTTGTCGGCCACCGCCCGGGCGTAGATCGCCGGGTCCACATCGTCCGGATCGAAACCGTCGTCACCCAGGATCGAACCGAACCAGGACAAGCCTTCTCGCAGGAGTCCCCGGCCTTGCCACACCGGCAGCAACGAGGACGCCAGCGCCAGAGCGGCCGCGTGGTCGTCACTGTCACAGCAGTGGGCGAAGGCCGCGCGCAGGTTATCGATGTCTGCCTCGGTTCGGGCCACGCTGCGCCGAAAGTCTTTGCGCGCCGGACGATCCAGCTCGGCGGCCAGTGCCGTGTAGTGATCCCGGTGCCGACGGCGCACAGTGTCGGCCTCACCGGATTCGGTGAGCTTCTCCACGGCGTAGGCGCGGATGGTCTCGAGCATCCGGTAGCGCGCCCGTTCGGCGATGTTGTCGGCCTGCACCAGTGATTTATCGACCAGCAGCGTCAACTGGTCCAGCACCTGATAGCGCTGTACGCCCTCGCCACCACACACCGCGACGGCGGCGTCGAGGTCGAAGCCACCGGCGAATACCCCTATCCGGCGGAACAGCACGCTTTCGGTGTCGGTGAGCATGGAATGCGACCAGTCCACCGAGGCGAGCAGGGTCTGCTGGCGCCGGACGGCGGTATGCGCACCGCCGGTGAGCAGCTGGAACCGGTCGTGCAGGCTATCGCGGATGTCGGCCGCCGACAGGGCACGCATGCGCGCGGCGGCCAGCTCGATGGCCAGCGGCATTCCGTCGAGGCGGCGGCAGATCTCGGCGACCGCCTCGACGTTGCCATCGGCCAGGGTGAAGTCCGCCCGGACGTAACGGGCGCGGTCGGTGAACAATTCCATCGCTTCATCGGCCAGCGCCAGGGAGGGCACCTGCCAGTTGACCTCCGCGGCGGTGCGCAGCGGTTCGCGGCTGGTGGCCACCAGCCGCACGCCGGCACAGCGCCCCAACAGCGCGGCGGCAACTGCCGCAGCCGCTTGTAGGACGTGCTCGCAATTGTCGAGCACGACCATGGCCTCCCGGTCCGCGATGCGGGCGGCGACGGCGTCGACGATCGAGCGGCCCGGCTGACTGTGCAGACCCAACGCTTGCGCGACGGCGGCTTCCACCAGTTCGGGGTCGGCGATCGGCGCGAGATCGACGTAATAGACCGATTCCCCGTTTCCGCTGCCGTAGTGCTTGGCCAATTGAATTGCCAGCCGGGTCTTGCCGACGCCACCCGCGCCCGTGAGGGTGACCAGGCGATGTTCACCGAGGATCCCGGCGAGTTCCGCAATCTGCGACCTGCGGCCCACGAAGCTGGTCAGTGGTACCGGAACAGTCTGGGCCGCAGCACTGTTCGGGGACCGAAGCGGTGGGAAGTCGACGCGCGAATCGGGATGGCACAGCTGCATGATGCGTTCAGGCCGAGCGATGTCACGCAGCTGGTGGGTGCCGAGGTCGGTCAGCCAGGCCCCCTGCGGCAGGTTGTCGACCACCAGCTGCTCGGTAGCCGCCGTCAGCACCGTCTGGCCGCCGTGCGCGAGATCCCGTACCCGCGCGGCCCGATTGATCGTGGGCCCCATGTAGTTGGCCGCATCGCGCAGCTGAATCTCCCCGGTGTGCAGGCCGATCCGCAGCCGCAGCGGCGCCAGCGGTGAGCGCTGCAAGGCCAGGGCACATGCCGCCGCGTCGCTGCCCCGCGCGAACGCGATGACGAAGCTGTCACCCTCGCCCTGTTCGACGGGACGCACCCCGTGGTGCGCGTCGACCAGCCGCGACAACGTCGTATCCAGGCGCGCCACCGCCTCGCTCATCTCGGCCGGTTGGTTCTGCCACAGCCCGGTGGACCCCTCGACGTCTGCCAGCAGCAACGTCACCGTTCCGGTAGGCAGTTCGCTCACGCCAAGCTCATTCCAGTTCACCGGCGCGTCCGCGCGGGGCTCAGATTCACCCATGCTAGCCAGCATGCGATGCCCCGGCATCGCCCAACATCAGCGGATATGCGTAGAAACCCACTCCAGCGCGACCGCGCGCAAATTACGCGATCCGGCCAATGCTCCCGGCCCCGCACCCGCCGCATAGTCGAGGCATCGGCGAACGAGGAGGAACACATGACCCGACACATCTGCAACACCGCGGTCGACGCGGTCATCGCGGGGCACTACGACGAACGCTTCGGCGAACTCGCGGTCGCATTCGCCGACGAGATCACCACCGGTGGTGAACTCGGTGCGGCCATTGCGATCGACATCGGCGGCGAGATGGTCGTCGACATCTGGGGCGGTTACACCGACCAGGCGAGAACCCGCCAGTGGGACAGAGACACCATCGTCAACGTCTTTTCAAGCACCAAGAACGTCACCGCCCTGGCCGCACTGCTACTCATCGACCGCGGCGCCCTGGACCCGTACGCCCCCGTCGCCCGGTACTGGCCGGAGTTCGCCGCGAACGGAAAACACGGCATCGAGGTGCGTCACGTGTTGAGCCACACGTCGGGGGTCTCGGGCTGGGAGTTGCCGTTCACCATCGAAGACGTCTACGACTGGGAGAAGTCCACCACGCAACTCGCGTCGCAGGCGCCGTGGTGGGAACCCGGCAGCGCCTCCGGATATCACGCGGTGAACAGCGGGCATCTGGTCGGCGAGCTGGTCCGGCGCGTCACCGGGATGACTTTGAAAGATTATGTGCGCGCGGAGATCGCGCGTCCGTTGAACGCTGACATCCAGATCGGCGCACTACCCGAAGACGACAGCCGCATCGCCGAGTTGATCCCGCCCCCGCCGCTGGACGTGCCGCTGGACGCGGTGCCCGAGGATCACCCGATGCGCAAGACTTTCGGGATGCTCGCGCCGAATGCGGAAGCCGCGTTGCTGGCGCAGACAACCGCCTGGCGCCGCGCGGATATCGGCGCGGCCAACGGTCATGGCAACGCCCGCTCGCTGGTGCGCGCACTGTCGGCAATCTCGTTGGGCGGCATGGCTGATGGTGTGCGGCTCCTCAACCCGGACACCATCGATCTCATCTTCACCGAACAGGCCGACGGCATCGACCTGGTGCTCGGCATGCCCGCACGCTGGGGCATCGGCTTCGCGATGCCCAAACACGAAGCGGTGCCGGATATCCCGGACGGCAGGATCTGCTATTGGGGCGGCTGGGGTGGCTCGATGGTGGTGATGGACACCGATCGTCGGATGACGTTCTCCTACGTGATGAACAAGATGGGGCAGGTGACCTCGGCCGGATCCGACCGGACCCAGAAGTACACCCGGCTGATCTACGAGGCAGTGAGGTGACTACATACCCCCATGGGGTACCGTGCCTGGAGATCGGCCGGCGAACGGCTTGCGTAATACCGCGGACCTGAGCAGGGTAGAAGGCGCCTTCTCGACGATCGACACGACGCAAAGGAGGAGCAGTCAATGCCGGCCAAGCCGACCAGCGGTAACCCCTTTGACACGACGCGCCTGAACAGGCGGGGCTTCCTCGCTGCGGGAATCGCCGGTGGGCTGGCCCTCACCGGGTGCGGTCGGCCGAAGACGGCCAGTTCGCCCATGACCGCCGCGATCAACGCGGCCGAAGCCGCCCGCCCGCACAGCGGCCGCACGGTCACCGCCAGTTTGACACCACAATCGGCCAAGATCGACATCGGTGGCCGGATCGTCGACACCCTGGCCTACGGCGACACCATTCCGGGACCGCTGCTGCGAGCGACGGTGGGCGACGAGGTCGTCGTCTCCGTCTCCAATAAGCTCGACCACCCCACATCGGTCCACTGGCACGGGATCGCGCTGCGCAACGACATGGACGGCGCCGAGCCCGCGACCCCCAATATCCCTGCGGGACAGGATTTCACGTACCGGTTCTCGGTACCGAACTCCGGCACCTACTGGGCGCACCCGCATACCGGGCTGGACGGCGACAAAGGGCTGTACCTGCCGTTCATCATCGACGACCCGACCGAGTTGGGCCGCTACGACACCGAATGGATTGTCGTCCTTGATGATTGGACGGACGGCGTCGGCAAGTCACCGCAGCAGCTCTACGACGCCCTGATCAACAAGCCGCCCGCGCCGCAACCCACACCAACGACCACCACGCCTACCACCGCGACCACCACGACGACCGGCACCACCCCGAGCTCCAGCCCGTCGTCATCCAACACCCCCACATCAACCACCGGTATGCCGGGGATGCCAGGCATGGGCGAGGTCGGTAAGAGCGACCTGCTCGGCGGTGACGCCGGCGACATCGCCTACCCCTACTACCTGATCAATGGACGGATTCCCGAGGCTGCCACCACCTTCAATGCCCAGCCTCGCCAGCGAATCAGGATTCGCATCATCAACACCGCCTCGGATACCGCTTTCCGCGTCGCGCTGGCCGGGCATTCGATGACAGTCACCCACACCGACGGCTTCCCGGTGATCCCGACACAGGTGGACGCGTTGCTGGTGGGCATGGCTGAGCGCTATGACGTAGTAGTGACCGCCGCCGATGGCGTGTTCCCACTGGTCGCGTCGGCCGAAGGCAAGAACGCAGTGGCCCGCGCGTTGCTGGTGACCGGCAAGGGCAGCCCACCCGACCCGCAGTTCCGGCCTGGCGAGCTCACCCGCCGGGTGGGCACCGTCGAGATGTTCACCGCGGTGACGGCCGCCAATCTGGGTCGTCCCGATCCGCGCTTGGACCTGCCCGTCGTGCTCGGCGGCACGATGGCCAAATACGACTGGACGATCAACGGCGAGCCGTACAGCAGGACGAAACCACTGCAGGTTCGGGAGGGCCAGCACACCTCCCTCAACTTCGACAACACCACCATGATGTGGCACCCGATGCACCTGCACGGCCACACTTTTCAGGTGATCAAACCCGACGGCACGCTCGGCGCCCGCAAGGACACCGTCATCGTGCTGCCCAATCAGAAGCTAAGTGCCGTCCTGGTCGCCGACAATCCGGGAACGTGGGTGATGCACTGCCACAACACCTATCACCAGGAGGCCGGCATGCAGACGCGCATCGATTACGTCTTCTGAGTCACTGTCCCATCGCGTATTTCATGGTGGGCCCGGCCGTCCAGCCACCGTCAACCGCGATCTCCGCGCCGGTCGTGTATGCGGCGTCATCGGAAAGCAGATAACCGACGGCACCGGCGATCTCATCCGGCACGCCGATCCGGCCCATCGGGGTGTTGGGGTAATTTCCCTCACCCACTTCGACGCCGACCGGTTCTGTCATCGGCGTGTAGGTCATCCCAGGGTGCACGGAGTTGACCCGGATGCGGTCCCCGGCCAGTTCGACCGCCGCGATTTTGGTCAGGCCCCGGACACCCCACTTCGACGCGCCGTAGCCGGCCGTGAAAGCAAGCCCGAAAAGACCTGCGGCCGAGGAGATATTGACGATGGATCCGCCTCCCGCGGCCCGCATCGCAGGGATGACGGCCTGGAGACCGTTGAACACCCCCACCAGATTCACCTCCAACACCGCACGGAAGTGGTCGACCGGCTCGCGCTCGATGAACTGCCCGGTCGAGACGCCGGCGTTGTTGACCAGCCCGTCCAGTCGGCCGAATTCAGCGGTGGCGTACTGCACCGCCTGGGTCCACTGCGCCGGATCGGTCACATCAAGATGGACGAAACGTGCTGTGGCACCATGTTCGTCGGCCAGTGACCTGCCGGCGTCCTCGAGCACATCGGCGATCACCACGCGTCCGCCCCGCGCGATGATCCATTTACCGAATGCCGCACCGAGTCCCCTTGCGCCACCGGTGATCAGGACGACTTTGTCGGCCAGTTGGGTGGGGTTCATTTCGCGGCTCTCCTCCGTGTTCATGTAGGTGTCGGAATCTTTCCCGTGCTGGCACCGCCGTCGACGGCAAAATCGGCGCCGGTGACGTAGGACGACGCGTCGGAGGCCAGAAAGGCCACTACCCGTGCGACTTCGTCGGGCACCCCGACGCGGCCGAGCGGCGCGCCCGGATGCCCGCCCGGGCCGCGCTGCACGTTCAGATGCCCGATCATCGGCGTGTCAATCATTCCGGGGTACACGGTATTGACCCGAATCCCGTACTCGCCCAACTCAATCGCGGCCACTTTGGTCAGACCCCGAAGGCCCCACTTCGAGGAGCCGTAGCCGCCATAACCCGCCAGCCCCTGCAGCGCGGCCTGCGACGAAATGTTGATGATCGAGCCACCGCCGGCCGCCTTCATCGGCTCGACGACCGCCTGGATCCCGAGGAATGGGCCGACCAGGTTGGTACGCAGCAGCCGCTCGAGTTCGTCGACGGGTTGATCCACGATGGGCCGGCTGACGCAGGCGGCCGCATTGTTCACCAGGACGTGCACCCCACCGAACTCCTTCGTTGCGACGTCCACTGCGGCGGACCAGTTCTCGGCACTGCCGACGTCGTGCCGGACGAATCGCGCGGCGGCACCGATCGATTCGGCGAGCTGTTCGCCTTCGCGGTCAAGGATGTCGGTCAGGACGACCCTCGCTCCCAATGCCGCAAACAGCGCGGCCTCGGCGGCACCCTGGCCGCGTGCGGCGCCAGTGATGATTGCGACCCGCCCGCTCAGGTCCACCAACGGTTCCATCAGTCGGCGCTCATGTCGATCCCGGCGAGCATGGCCGCACTCATTCTGCGCGGCAACTCGGTGAGCAACGCCGACGCCGCGATGCGGCGCGGCAGTGTGACATATCGTCGTCCGTTCTCGATCGCGTCGGCGATCGCGATGGCAACGAACCCGGGTTCCAAGTCCTCGCGGGGCAGCATGTGCAACCGCTGGGACCGCTCGATGGCCCGCCGCGCGGGCCCGAATCTCCGGATCCCGTCCAGCATATCGGTTTTCACCGCCCCGATCTGGACCAGCGTGGTGCCGACCGGCGTCCCCTTCAACTCCTGCCGGATGCCGGCCGTGAAGTGACTCAGACCGGCCTTGGATGTGGCATAGACGGTTACCCCGGGACTGACGCTCACCGCGCCCATTGACGAGACGTTGACGATGTGACCGCGGCCGCGTCCCACCATCCGCGGCATCAGCTGTCGGCAGAGCTCCATCGGGGCTAACAGGTTGACCTGCAACAGGTTCCGCATTTCCTGCGCGGAGGTGTCAGGAAGCAGCCGAACGCAGTCCAGACCCGCATTGTTGATCAGCACGTCCACCGGGCCGTCGGCCTCGACCCGATCAGGCAAGGCGCCGACGGCCGCCGGATCGGAGAGATCGACCGGGTAGGCCTGGCCGCCCAACTCCTCGGCCAGCAACGTCAGGGCCGCACCGTCGCGCGCCACGAGTGCCACATCGACACCACGCCGGGCGAGTACCTCTGCGATGCTGCGGCCGAGACCGCGGCTGGCACCGGTGATCAGTGCGCGAGTATGGTTGAGCTTCATCAAGATTCCTTCGGGCGGTTCAGTGTTTCGCGAAGCGTCAGGCACGCGTCGGCATAGGCTTGCTCTGCGGTGGGAATGTCGTCGGGCAGGTTCAAGAAGCCATGAAACATGCCGGCATAGACCTGCACAGTGGCATTCACGCCCGCGGCGCGCAACCGACGCGCGTAATCCTCGTTGTCGTCACAGTGCGGATCGAGCTCGCCGGTGACGATGTGCGCAGCCGGCAGCCCCGCAAGCTCGCCGAGGATCGGTGAGACCCGCGCGTCGGCCGGGTCTCCGCCGGATCCCAGATACTGCTCGGTGAACCAGCGCATGTGCTCCAGCGTCAGCACACCCGGCGCCGCGCCCCGTTGCGCAGCGGAGGGCTTGCGGCGCTGGTCCAGCACCGGATAGATCAGCAATTGCAACGCGATCGGGGGGCCGCCGGAGTCGCGGGCCAGCATGCACACGACAGTGGCCAGGTTGCCGCCAGCGCTGTCGCCGGCGACGACCAGACGTCCCGGATCGCCGCCCAGCGACGTGCCGTGGGCCGACACCCACCGGGTCGCCGCCCACGCGTCGTCCAGCGCTGCGGGAAAAGGATTTTCAGGGGCCAGTCGATAATCGACCGACACCACGATCGCGCCGGCTCCGTTGGCGAGTCTGCGGCAGCATGCGTCGTGCGAGTCGAGGTCGCACAGTACGAATCCTCCGCCGTGCAGGTACACCATGAGCGGGGTTCCGGGCGGGTCCGGTTGCGACGGGTGGTAAACGCGCACCGGAATGCGGCCGCCCGGACCGGGGATGGTGCGGTTCTCCGTCCGGGCCACCGCTACGTGGCTGCGCGGCCTGCGGCTGGCCCGCAGGCTCTCGCGCACCTCGACGGCATCGACGCTGCCGTCGGCCATACCGGCGAATGCCGCGGACATACGCTGGGCGACTTCAGTTCTCGTGGCATCGGTGGCGGCGTCCACATACCCACCTTAGGGACCCCGACGGTTCCGCGGGCGGTGACCTCCCGCTCTTCGGGAGACCGCGTTGCCGAATCCCCGTCGAGGAGGTTGTCTGTGGGCAGCCAGTGGGAGGTGACCGGATGCGCCGTCTGACCGGGGTCGACAACCTGTTTCTCAAGCAGGAACGCCGCACCCAGCCGCAGCACACCATCAAGGCTGTGGTGCTCAACCCGGCGATGGCGCATCAGCCGGTGGGCTTCGAGTCGATCCGATCGGTCGTTCCTGCGCTGGTCGAGCGGATCGCCCCGCTGAGGTGGCAGCTGATCGCACCGAGGTGGGGGCGGCCCTGGTGGGTCGAGCGGCCGCGTATCGATGTCGACTACCACCTCAAGCGGTGCTGTGTACCGGCGCCTGGCGGCGACAGGGAACTGTCGGCTCAGATCAACCAGATCAACATGGGCGCCCTGGACCGCGGGCGCCCGATGTGGCAGCTCTACTACCTCGACGGCCTGGCCGAGGGGCGAATAGCGTTGGTGCTCAAGCTTCACCACGCCATGGCCGACGGCATGGCATCGCTACGTTTGCTGGAAAGCATGTTCAGTTCCGATCCGGCCGAGCCGTTGCCGACGGCTGCGGGCGCGCCGGTCGACGAACCTCGGCCCAACGTCGGCGCCTGGTACCGGACGGTGCTGCGGCAGCAGGCTCAGGCCGCGGCACGGTTTCCAGCGGTGCTGAGGCGTTCGGCACGCACGATCGAGACGGTGCGCGGCCGTCGCCGGGCCGGTCGCCCCGGATTCGCCGCCGCGTTCTCCGCACCGCCGGCCCCGTTCAACGCGCCATTCACTCCCGGACGCGAGTTTGCCTATATTACTTGCGATCTCAATACGATCAAGACCATCAAGAGCGCATTCGGAGTCACCGTCAACGACGTCTACCTGGCAGCGTGCAGTGGCGCGATCCGGTCGTATCTCGCTCGCCGCGGCGCGTTGGCCGGCCAACCTTTGACCGCCGTCGTGCCGGTCGCGATCCGACCACCGGGGGCCGCGGTCGACTGGGGTAACCAAGTGACCACCTGGTACGCCTCGCTGGCCACCGACGTGGCCGACCCCGTCGAGCGCCTGCGGTGCATTTCGGCCAATACCAAGGCCGCCCGCGCGGTGCACGACGAGCGCGACCTGTGGCTGTTCGGTGACTGGATGGAGTACTGGCCACTGTTCTGGTTCTACGGCCGGGCACTGCCGATCGTCGGGGCCGCCACCACGAAACGCCCGACATACAGCCTGATCGCCTCCAACGTCCCAGGGCCGAAGACGCGCCTGTACTTCGCCGGGGCACCCGTCGAGAAGTTGATCTCCGTCGGTCCCATCGTCTACCCCTACGGCCTGAACTTCACCGGATGGAGCTACGGCGACGAGATGACCGTCGGCATGCAGGCATGCAGCGACCACGTCCCCGACATCTGGCAGATCGCCGAAGGTTTCACCAAGGCAATCGACGAATTATCGTCCATGGCAGCACCATTCGCTACCCGCTGATTGCAGACGGCATTTCAGAGCCGCTGCGCCCCGTCGGCGAAGAACCCCAGCAGCAACTCGTTGACCACCGCCGCCTGCTCGATCTGCGGGCAGTGCCCCGCGTCGTCGATGACCACCGACCGCCCGCCGTCGATCTGACCGGCGATCTCGGCAGCCCAACCCGGCGGCAGCAGCTTGTCGCCGCGCCCCTCGACTACCAGCGTCGGCACCTGGATGCGCTCATAGGCCCGGGCAGCAGCCGGTACCGCGGGTGGCGGTGCGTTCGGGCGCCGGAAGCGCGCCGCCGCCACCGCCTCCCACGCGCCCGGCGCGGTGCTCGATTCGAAGCGACGCCACACGTAGTCCTCATCGGCCGGGTAGGCGGGGTCATAGAACAGCGCTTCGACGATGTTGCGCATCGCGGGCAGCGAGGCGTCGTACTGCTGCAGCGCCTCGAAGTGGTGATTCTGCTGAATCTCGCCGCCGCCGCAGATAATTGCCATGCTGCGCACCGGTAACATCGGCGCCACTGAGGTGGCGTCGGCGAGCAGGTTGATGGCGCCCATGGAGTTTCCGGCGAAATGTGCCGCGTCGATGCCGAGCACCTGGCAGAACCGTGCCACGTGCCGGATCCGCATCGCGCGGCTGTTGACGAAATCGATCACTTTGGCCGACTGCCCGAAACCGAGTTGGTCCGGCGCCAGCACCCGGTGACGCACGGCCAGTGCGCCGATATTGCGTTCCCAACCCAACTCGGCGCTGGCGCCGAACTCGCCACCGTGCAGCAGCACCAGGGGATCGCCGTCGCCAGCCTCCAGATAACTCGTTGCCAGACCGTCGATCTCGACCGTCCTGCGATGCACCTCCATCACTTGATCGCGATCGGGTTCACCGGAGAGCCGACGGCGCCGGTGAATCTCAGTGGCGGCGCGACGAGCTGGAATTCGTACACACCGTCGGCCGCGCAGTCTTCGGCCAGCGCGGTCAGATCCCAGTACTCGCCGAGCATCAGCCCCATATCGCGCAGGCACAAGAGATGGAACGGTAAGAACAATCCCTCGACTCCGGACACCGGATCCTCGACCTGCAGGTTGTCGGCGGCTACCGCGGCCACCTCGTTGTCATGCAGCCAGTGGGCGCAGCGCCAGTCCAGTCCGGAGTACGGTTCGACCTTATCGCCGGTCATCAGAAACCTTGCCCACCAACCGGTTCGGATGAGGACGATGTCCCCGCTCTCGATCTGCACGCCCTGCGCCCGGGCCACGTCGTCCAGTTCCGCCGGCATGATCGGGTTTCCGTGTTCGAGAAACACTTCGGCGCCGCGGTGGCGCACCAGGTCCAACAGCACCCCGCGCGAGGTGATGCCCTTGACGTCGACCTTGTCGATGCCGCAGTGAAAAGCGCCGAGACTGGTCACTGAATCCGCCGGGAAGCCGTTGTAGAGCTGGTCCTCGTAATACACGTGGGACAGCGCATCCCACTGAGTGGCGGCCTGCAGGGGCATGATGACCATGTCGTCGTTGAACCGGAACGGGTTGTCTGCCAGGTAACCGCTCAGCTGCGCGGCGGTGGGATTCTTGTCCCACCCGGGCCCGTATCGCGCCAGCGAATGCGCGTCACCCCCGTCGACCGTCATCACGTGAATGGGATTGTGCCGGAACCCGAAAGCGCCCTGGGGACCGGACGACCCGAAGTCCACGCCGAGCGGGAAGACTTTGCCGTGCCGGACCAGTCCGGCCGCCCGGCGGACCGTCTCCGGGGTGATGAAGTTCAGGGTGCCCAACTCGTCGTCCGGACCCCATCTGCCCCAGTTGCTGAGATCCTTTGCGGCCCGTCGGAAGTCGGTCATGTCAGCCATCAGGCCCGTCCCTCCTCCAGTTCAGCGGCGATGGTGGCGCCCACGTTCCCGCCGTCCACCCACACGACCTGACCCGAAATGTAGCTGGCCGCCCTGCTGTTGAGGAACACCAGCACCGCGGCCTGCTCGGCCGCGTCGCAGACCCGCCCCAGCGGCTTGGCGATGCCGTCGAGATAGGACGGTCCGTACGCGGTGAGCAGCTGGTCGAGGATCGGGGTTTCGGTGACCCCGGGTCCGGTGCAGTTGATCCGGATGCCCCGCTTACCGAGTTCGACGACGCTGGACATGGTGTAGAGGATGATCGCTTCCTTGGACAGTTGGTAGCCGTTGCCCAGCGTGTCGAGATGGCTTTCGCACCAACGCACCCCCTCGTGCATCGTCGCGGTGCGCAGCAGCGGGGCAACCTGCTGCCCATGCTCCCGGTATGACGCCGCCGCCAGTGACGACACGCTCACTATCGACGAACCTGCAGGCATCCGCGGTATCAAGGCCTCGGTGAGATGCCGCAATCCCAGAAAGTTGATGGTGACCACCAGTAGCGGGTCGCCGATCCCCGAGGAGACGCCGGCGAGGTTGAACAGCGCGTCGACCGGCCCTTCGATCGACCCAGCAGCCCGGTCGATCGATGCCCGGTCGGACAGATCAACCTGACGAAAGTCGTTGACTCCCAGAGCTGGTGAGCGGTCCAGTCCGATCACCTGCGCGCCGAGCTCGCTGAGCTGCTGCGCGACCTGGGCGCCGATGCCCGACGCACAACCGGTCACCACGGCGCGGCGACCGTCGTAGCGCCACAACTCCTCGATACGCGCCACCGGTCAGCAGGTCTTCGGTGTCACTTGGCCTGCTGCTCCTTCAACCGCTGCGCCGCCTGCACCCGGCCCTCGTTGATCTCGGCCATGGCCTCGGGGATCTCACTGGCGGTGAACTTACCGCCGCGCCCGGTCGGCAACCCGCCGAACGAGTAGTTTTCGTCGAACGGCGGAATCGTCGACTCGGGCCGGCGCGCCTCCACCTTCTCGATCACCGGCGCCAGTCTCGCGGCCTTCTCGGCCACCGCCTTCTCGTCACGCTCGATGAACTCGGGCAGTACCTCTTTACCCATCAGCTCGATGGATTCCATCGTGCCCTCGTGACTGCGCGGGTTGAGCAGCAGGATGATCTCGTCGACGCCGCTCTCCTCGTAGCCACGCAGGAACTCTCGCACGGTGGCCGGTGATCCAATCGCACCGCGCCCCGGACCGTAGGCCAGCGTCGGGTCCTTCTCCACCTCCTCGAGATAGCGTTCCCACACCCCGGTGCGTCCGGGCGTGTGCACCCCGGTCATGTAGTAGTGCATGATGCCGAAGGAGAAGAATCCGCCGCCCTTGCCGAGGCGCTGCAGCGCCAGGTCATCGGTTCTGGCGACCATCATCGACAGGTCACCGCCGATGGCCAGGATGTTGGGGTTGATCTGCGGGGTCACCGGGACGCCGTTCTCTTCCAATTCCTTGTAGTAGCCGTTCACCCGCTCGGCCAGGGGTCCGGGTCCGGTGTAGGCGAAACTCAGTGCGCCGATGCATTTCTGGGCCGCCATCTGCACGCTGGCTGGTCGTGTGCAGGCGACCCAGACCGGCGGGTGGGGCCTCTGCAGCGGCTTGGGGATGACGTTGCGGGCCGGCATTTCGATGTGTTCGCCTTTGAAGCCGGTGAAGGGCTCTTCGACCATGCAGCGAATGGAGACCTCCAAAGCCTCCTCCCACTGCGCGCGCTTGTCGGCGGGGTCGATGTTGAAGCCGCCGAGTTCACCGACCGAGGAGGACTCACCCGTGCCGAATTCGACTCGGCCGTTGGATATCAGGTCCAGGGTGGCGATGCGTTCGGCAACCCGGGCGGGGTGGTTGACGACCGGCGGCAGGTGCATGATGCCGAAGCCCAGCCGGATGTTCTCGGTGCGCTGGCTGGCCGCAGCCAGGAACATCTCCGGCGCCGTGGAGTGGCAGTACTCCTCGAGAAAGTGATGTTCGGTGAGCCAGACGGTGGAGAAGCCGGCCCTGTCGGCGGCTTCGACCTCGTCCAGGCAGTCCTGCAGCATTTGCCGCTCGTCGTCGGGGACCCAGGGCCTGGGCAAGGCGAACTCGTAGAACAGGGAAATCTTCATCGTTACCTCCTGTGAGAGTTAAGGGTCTGTGCGGCTGCGTGTTCAGCGGCGACGAAGCCGAAGGTCATGGCGGGACCGATGGTCGCCCCGGCGCCGGCGTAGCTGCGTCCCATGACCGGTGCCGCGGTGTTACCCACCGCGTAGAGACCGGGCACGACGGTGTCATCGGATCGCAGCACCCGGGCGAATTCGTCGGTGCGCAGGCCACCGGACGTACCGAGGTCGCCCGGCACGATGCGGAAGGCGTAATAGGGAGGGTCACCCAGCGGATACAGGTTGGGGTTGGGCAGCGTCGGGTCGCCGTAGTAGTTGTCGTAGACGCTGTCGCCACGGTTGAAGTCGTCGTCGTGCCCGGCGCGCGCCAGTTCGTTGAAGCGGGTCGCGGTGGCCCGCAGTTGTGTTGCCGGAACATCGATCTTGGTCGCCAATTCCTCCCAGCCGCTGGCCGCTTTGACGACGCCTGATTCCAGCCATGCCTTCGGGACCTTGCGTCCGGTGGGCACGGGCGCGCCGGGGATCTTCGGTATCGGCAGATGACCGCCGACGACGTAGCGGTTGAAGGACCGGTGATCGGTGATGAGCCAGCACGGGATATGCGTGACCCCGGTCTTATGGCCATCGATCATGGCGTGACCGAAATCCATGTATGGCGCCGCTTCGTTGATGAACCGCCTGCCGTCCCCGTTGACGATGAACTGCGAGGGCATCATCCGCTCGTTGAGCATGAATTGCATTCGCCCGTCCGGCCATTGGATGGCGGGAAACCACCACGCCTCGTCCAGCAGATCCGCGGCGGCGCCGACCTGCTGCCCGGCGCGGATGCCGTCCCCCATTGCGGCCGGGTTGCCGAAGCTCCAGTCCTGGTCCACCACCGGTTGATGCTCTTTGCGCCAGGCCATGTCATGATCGAAACCGCCGGAGGCGAGGATGACACCGCCGCGCGCCCCGATCCGCACCGGCTTGCCGGCGCGGTGCACCCGGGCACCGATCACCGATCCGTCGGAGTCGGTCAGCAGGTTCCGCAACGGCGTGTCCAGCCACAGTGGGATGCCGCACTCCTTCATCGCCAGTCGCAGCCTCGCGGCCAACGACTGTCCGATGGCGGCGATCCGCTCGCCGAACACCCGCGCCCGCACCATCCGCGAAATCAACTTGACCAGAACGGCTTTGCCGGCCCAGGACTGCCGGATCAGGTAGAAGGAACGCAACTCCTTGGGCCCCAGCCATATCCCTCTGGGCGCCAACGCCAGCGGCTGCAGCAGGTGGGGCTCGTCGTCGCCGAGTTCCCGTAGGTCGATCGGCGGCACGTTGATGGTGCTGCCGAGTTCGGATCCACCCGGCAGCTCCGGATAGTAGTCGGCATAGCCTGGCTTCCAGACGAATTCGAGCCATGGGCTGAGTCCTTCCAGGAACTCCAGCATCCGCGGCGCCGATTCGACGTATTGGCGGATCCGCGCGTCACTGACCAGGCCCTCGGTGATCTGCCGCAGGTAGCGGACAACTTCCTCCGGCGACGGTGAATAGCCCGCCCGGCGCTGCGCGGGGGCACCGGGCACCCAGATACCGCCGCCGGACAGGGCGGTGGAACCCCCGAACTGTGGCGACTTCTCGATCACCAGCGCGTCCAGTCCGTGTGCCGCCGCGGTCAGCGCCGCCGTCATACCACCGCCACCGGAACCGACGATCAGCACGTCCACCACGTGATCGAAGTCATCGAACGACGTCATTCGGTCGGCTCCGCCGTCCGAATGGCGAATCCGGCGATCAAGTCGGCGGCCTCCCGGTAGTAGCGCACCGTGGTCCGGTAGCTTCCGGCCGTCGCCAGTGCCGCGAAAGCCGCGATCCAGGTGCGGATTTCATGCGCCGAACTGCCGCCCTCACGCGTCACGAACGTGTTCGACCAGCCATCGAGATCGGCAAGATATCCGCTGTCGACGATGTCGAGGAAGCGCTGGTCCCAAGCGGGGTTGAGGGGTTGCAGATCGCCGGCACCACCGGCGAAACTCCTGGCCAGCTCGATCACCCGGGCCTGCCGGGCCTGACGCTGTTCGGCACTCAGGGGCTCACCGTGCACGATCCGCCGCAACTGGGACGCGGCTGCGGTCGCGAGGGTGGGCACCGGAGGGCTGTGCGACAGCCCGCCCGATCCGAGCACCAGCACCCTCTTGTCCAGGGCGGCAACGAAACTGCCTACCGCGGTACCCAGGGACCGGCACCGGCGCAGCGGGCCCAGCGGCTCCGCCACGGCGTTGATGAAGACCGGGATCACGGGAAGTGCGGTGGCACAACCGAAGAGCTTCTCCAGCGGCTGGACCGTGCCGTGGTCGACGTCCATGCTCGCCGATACCGCCACGTCGACGCCGGCATCCAGGACGGCCTGCACGCATTGCCCGGCGGTGTCCTCCGCGACGGGCAACGGGCCGGCATAGGTGCCGTAATCACCGACTCCGTTGGCCTGCAGGCCGATACAGAACGGTGGCATCGCCTTGTAGAAAAACCCGTTGTAGTGGTCCGGGGAAAAGATGACCACCAGCTCGGGATCGAAGGCGGAGACGAAGTCCCGGGCCCGCGAGATCCCGGCCTCGACGTCGTCAAGCAGATTCCGCGGCGGCCCCGGTAGATTCAGCAGCGGGCTGTGGGACATACAGCAAAGAGCCAGTGGCACTGTCCGATTCACCCCCTCGCGGAGTCAGCGAGAGCGCATCGATCAGGGCGGCGCTCAACTCGGCGGAGCGCTGCGCAATGCACGCACCGGCGATACACCGATCGGGCCGCAGGAACACCACCGACTCTTCGTGGTGATCGAACCAGGCTTTGAGGTGCCCACCGCGGTCACCGACGACCACCACGTCGGCCTCGTCCTGCCCGGTCCACCCCAGCTGCGTCAACGGTCGCAGCGCAATGAAGAGCGCTCCCAGGCCTTTCCAGTCTGCGAACGCGGCCTCGCCGAGGATCTTGCGTGGGTTGTTGTTCCAGCACAGCACGGCGAACCAGTTGCCCAGCACATCGTCGAGCAGGACGTCGCGCTGCGTCCGGGTGTCGACGCGAGGCTGAATGAACAGAGTGCCGGTCGGCGAACCGGGCCGCGGGGCCACACCGGCCGGATGCGCCACCGCGCCGTGCTCGTAACGAGGCATCGGCTTGAACCTCATCTCCAGCACATACCGCTTGAGCGACGGCACAATTGACGCTGACCGGATTACCGCGTCACGCGCCCTGGCGACGCGGCGATTGGTCGGCGAGATGACCCGGCCCACCATGGTGGACAGGTCGATCATCGCCCGCGCGTGCTTGCGCCGCTCGACGTCGTAGGTGTCCAACAACGGCTCGGCTGCCCGGCCCCGGACCACCGCGGACAACTTCCAGCCGAGATTGGCGGCATCGCGGATGCCGCTGTTATAGCCCTGCCCCTGCCACACCGGCATCAGGTGCGCCGCATCCCCGGCGAGCAGCATCCGGCCACTGCGGAAGTTGCCGGCGATCCTCGAGTGGTGGGTGTATACCCGGCGTCGGATGACCTCGACCCGATCGGGATAAGGCACCATGCGCGCCAGCATCCGGTGCAGGAACGCCGGGTCCTCGGCCTGTTCGTCGGTCTCGTCGGCGTGAATCATGAACTCGAACCGCCGGATTCCGTGGGCGATCGAGATAGAGGCGTACGGGCGGTCCGGGTCGGCCCCCACTTCGCTGTTCGGGTGGCCCAGCGGGTCGTGGGCGATGTCGACGACCAGCCATCTGGTCGGCGATGTGGTGCCGTCGAAAGACACGCCCATCACGCCGCGGGTGACGCTGCGCCCGCCGTCGCAGCCGACGACGTACCGTGCGCGCACCGGCACCGGGTCCGCACCGCCCAGCTCGGCACGCACCCCGTCATCGTCCTGCGTACACCGGACCATCGGGCTGTTCCACCGAACCTGGACGTGGGCGAACCGGCCCAGGCCGCGCAACAATTCGGCGTCCACCAACGGCTGGACGAACCCGTTACGCTTGGGCCAGCCGAATTGCGCGTCCGGCGGGGCCATTTCGGCGAGCACTCGCCGCTTGGCGTCGTAGAACCGCAGGATCTGGTTCGGGACGGTGTGCGGCAGAACCTGTTCCACCAGACCGATGGACTGGAAGGTGCGCAGACCCTCGTCATCGAGGCCCACCCCGCGTGGGTAGTCGATCAGGGTCGCGCGTTCCTCGGCCACCAGGGTCCGGACACCCTGCAGGCCAAGGATATTGGCCAGGGTCAGACCGACCGGACCGGCACCCACGACGAGTACGTCGACGTCAGTCCCGCGCCCGGTCATCAGCGGCCCAGCAGGAAGTCGAGATGCAGGCGGTTGAACGTCTTGGCGTCCTCGTACTGTGGCCAGTGACCGCAACCGGGCATGACCTCGAAGCGGGCGCCCGGGATCATCGACGCCATGCGGCGCCCTTCAGGCACGTCAGCGGTGGGGTCATCACTGGTCCACAGGACCAGCGTGGGCGCGGTGATGACCCCGTATTCCGCTGGCCCTAACAGGTTTCGCGCCCGAATCTGCGGATCCTGCAGCGCCATGATGTCGCGCATCGCCGCCACGAAACCCGGCTGCCGGTAGATGCGTTGCCGGGTGGCGACCAGGTCGTCGTAATCCTTCGACTTGTCCGCCATCAACCACTTGATGCGGGCCTGGACCGTCTCCCACGTCGGGTCCTCAGCGGCGGCCATGGACAGCGTGACGATTCGCTTCATCACCACCGGGTCCGCCTGCGAGCCGCCAGCGGTGTTGAGCACCAACCGGTCGATGACGTCGCGATGGTCGATCGCGGCGCGGGCGGCCACCCAGCCGCCCAGCGACTCTCCGCTCAGGTGGATGCGCTCGGCCCCGATCGTGCCGACGACCGCCATCAGGTGTTCGACATAGTGGCGGATTTCCAGCGGGTGCCCCGGCTTGTCGGTGTACCCGTGCCCGAGCATGTCGATCGACCAGGTCCAGAAATGCTCGGCGTGCGCGGCCAGGTTGCGTACGTAGGCCTCCGCGTGGCCACCCGAACCGTGCAGCAGGATCAGCGCCGGCTGACTTGGGTCGCCCGCCTGCAGATAGCGGGTCCGGACGCCGCCGGCCGTCAGATAACCCTGGGAGAACGCCACCCCCTGCAGGTCGCTCCACACGCTTTCGAACTCGGTCACGGTTCCTTCCGGTGAAAATGTGGTTCTCGTTTTCGGCATCTTGCGTGTGCTAATATCGCACACTAATGTGCGTTATATATAGAGCTTCGCTCTCGCGAAAAGGTCTGTCAAGACCGTGACGGGTTCCCAGACGCTGGCCAGAGGCCTCACGGCCCTGCAGTTGGTGGCGTCCTCCTCCGGAGGGCTGACCATGCAGGAAGTCGCCGATCAGGTCGGAGTGCACCGCACCATCGCATATCGATTGCTGGCTACCCTGGCGGAGTTCCGGCTGGTCTCCAAAGGAGAGGACGGCCGCTTTCGGCCGGCCGCCGGGCTGGCGACACTCGGCGCGTCGTTCGACCACAATGTCCGGCAGCTCTGCCTACCAACGCTGCGCTCACTGGCCGACGAACTCGGCACCACGGTGTCGCTGCTGATCGCCGAGGGAGACGACCAGGTAGCTATCGCGGTGATCGTGCCGACCCAGGTCGCCTATCAGCTCGCCTTTCACGAAGGCAGCCGCTACCCGCTGGATCGTGGCGCGGCGGGGATCGCCCTGCTGGCGAACATGCCGCCACGCCCGGGCGAGCGGGACCTGGTCAGCGCGGCGCGTCAGCGCGGGTGGGTCACCACCCACGGCGAGATCGAGCCGAACACATATGGACTGGCGGTACCGGTCCATCGTCCAGCGCCGGCGCCGCCGACCTGTATCAATCTGATCTCCCACCGCGAAGACGTGGTGATGCGCGGCAAGGACGCGGTCATCCGGGCCGCAGAGCAGTTGTCCGCGTTGCTGAGCTGAAGGGACTTCAAGGCATGCCGCGGGGTGAAAACCGGTTCTGGGACCACGAATACGATGTCGTCGTGCTCGGCAGCGGCGGCGCCGGCCTGACGGCCGCGCTGACCGCCGCGATCGCGGGTGCCACGGTCGGCGTGTTCGAGAAGTCCGGGACCATCGGCGGGACGACCGCGGTGTCCGGTGGAATCGCCTGGATTCCCGCCCACAATCGTTCTCCGGCAGGGGAATTGACAGCTGAGGACGCGTTGCGGTATTTGCGCGCACAGTCTTTCGGCTCGATGGACGACGCCCTGGTGGAGACGTTCGTGCGGACCGGGCCGTCGATGCTCGACTTCGTGGAGAAGTACAGCGGTCTGCGCTTCGAGATCGCCGACGGCTTTCCCGACTACCAGCCCGAACTGCCCGGCGGCCAACCGTCCGGAGGCCGTTCACTGAGTGCGGCGCCGTTCGATCTGAGCCGGATCGGCGAATGGGCCACCCGTATCACCGCGTTCCCCGCCGACTGGTCCAACGTCGGGTTCGACGCCGAAACCAGGGCCCGCTTGCACGCCGACGTGGAAAGTTCCGGCAACCTGTGCGTGGCCGGCACCGCGCTGATCGCCGGTCTGCTCAAGGGCTTGCTGGACGTGGGGGTGGCACCGTGCGCCAACTCCCGGGCTACCGAACTCATCGTGGACGACGGAGCCGTCACCGGCGTACGGATCGCCGGTCCCGAACTGAGCATGGATGTGCGCGCGCGCCGCGGCGTCATCCTGAGCACCGGTGGATTCGAGTGGGATCCATTGCTGATCAAGGCTTTTCTACGCGGACCCATGCACGGTGCCGTTTCACCGCCGAACAACACCGGCGACGGTCTGCGCATGGCAATGGCTTTGGGCGCCGACCTGTCAAACATGGGCGAGGCCTGGTGGGTACCCATCGTGCGCATCCCCGGCGACACCATCCAGGGTCGACAACGCAGCCGCAGTGTGCGACTGGAACGCACCCGCCCGCGCAGCATCATCGTCAACCGGGCCGGCCGGCGGTTCGTCAATGAGGCCGGTGAGTACAACTCGATGGCTGGTGCCTTCCATTACCTCGATCCGCGCGGCGGCTACGTCAACGATCGCGCGTGGATGGTTTTCGACTCGATTCACCTGCGCAGCTACGGATTTCTGGGCATCGCGCCGGGAGAGCCGGTGCCGGAATGGTTCTGCGAGTCGGCCGATCTCGCTGAGCTGAGTGCCAAGACCGGCATCGACGCCGCTGGGCTGACACGCACGATCGAGCAGTGGAACCGCAACGTGGCCGCTGGCGCAGACCCGGACTTCGGGCGGGGCTCCAGTGCGTACGACGGCTACTGGGGTGACGAC
Organism: Mycobacterium sp. Z3061; assembly: GCF_031583025.1. NCBI lineage: Bacteria > Bacillati > Actinomycetota > Actinomycetes > Mycobacteriales > Mycobacteriaceae > Mycobacterium > Mycobacterium pumcae. The sequence goes on from NZ_CP134062.1 coordinate 5,951,419, forward strand.
CGCGCCACCACCCTGGCCGGAAAGACGTTGGGGCCCATCGATACCGCCCCCTTCTACGCGGTACCCGTGTGCGTGGGGTCGATGGGAACCAAGGGCGGTCCGCGGACCGACCCCGACGGCCGCGTGTTGCATGTCGGCGGCCAACCGATTCCCGGTCTGTTCGCCGCTGGCAACGCGATGGGCGGGGTGACCGGACGGGCCTACGGCGGTGCCGGTGGAACCCTGGGTCCGGCAATGGTTTTCGGGTACCGGGCCGGGTACGCGGCCGCTACCGGCGAGTCCGTCAAGCCTTGAGAGGCACCTCGACGCATACGTGCGTCCCGGTGGGTGCGTCGAGGAAGACGAAGGTGCCGCCCGCGGCGTCCACGCGGGCGCGGTGCGAAGCCAGGCCGATGTGCCCCTCCCCCAACCGCCGCGCCATCGTGTCGCCGTTGACCCCCACCCCGTCGTCGCCGACGGTCAGCACGCACATCTCGTCGGTGATACCGAGGGTCACCGAGGCGTTCTCGGCCTGGGAGTGATGCACCACGTTGGACAACAGTTCGCGCACCACTCCGAACACTATCGGGTCGATCGCGTTGCGTATCGGGTAGTCGATGTCGGTGGTCACCTTGATCCCTGAGCGCTTGGCGGTGAACGCGGCCAACTGTTCCACCGCTGCCCCCAGCCCGACCTCTTCCAGCACGGCCGGATGTAGCTCGAATGTGGCGTGCCGCAACCGCTCCGACGCGCTCTGCAGTCCCGCCAAAGCCCGGCTCACCCGCTCGTCGTCAGGGTGGTCGAGCTCCAGTTCGATGAGCTCCTGGCGCGCGGCCAGCACATCTTGCAGCGGCCCGTCGTGAATGGACTCCGAGATGCGGCGCTGCAGCACTTCGGAGGCTGTCATGGTCTGCGCCAACAACTCTTCACGCAACGCGCTGAGACCGGCGACCGAGTGCGCGTGGCGCTCCTCGATGCGCACCACGACCAGCGCGGTACCGCACAGGAACGCATACAGGGCGAACCGAAAGACGGCCTCGGGCCAGCCGATCGCCCTGACCATCACCGGGTCCTCGACCACTGCCAGCGCAAAACCGACCAGGGTGAAGGCGAGCACCACCGCCGCCCGCCGGGTCGACACGTCCAGGCCCACCAGCACCGGCAGCAGGGTCATGATCAGCAGCGGATAGATCCCGTCGGTGGACAGCATCTGGTAGCCCGTTAATGCGATCACGTCGATGGCGGTGAACGCGAAGGGTTCCAGTCGGCGCATCCCGACCAGCGGTCCCATGCCGATCCAGGCGCGTGACGGCGCAAAGGCCAACACCAGCGAGCACACCGCGATCCCGGCGTAAAGGGCGATCAGGACACTTTGCTGCGCCCACTCAGAGCGCCGCGTACCGATGAGCATGGCAGCGATCATCAGCGCCACGACCCCGACTCGCAGCACGGAGGCGATCCGGTAGGAGCGCAACCGGTGCACCCTGCGCACCCGGTCCAGTTCGACGTCACTGGTCGCCACAGGAACACCGTACTCACCGGACCCCGGAAAGCTGCCACGCCGCGAGGGAGGCAAAAGTGGTCGGATATTTGCGGGCAGCCGCTACACTTTCGCCATGGTCGGCGCTGCGACCCCTGAGAAGGTCCGTGTGGTGGTCGGTGACGATCACCCGCTGTTCCGCGAGGGCGTGGTGCGCGCGCTCTCCCTGAGCGGCTCGGTGAATGTGGTCGGCGAGGCCGACGACGGCTCGTCCGCGCTCGAGTTGATCAAGACGCACAAGCCCGATGTCGCCCTGCTCGACTACCGCATGCCGGGGATGGACGGCGCGCAGGTGGCGGCGGCGGTGCGCAACTTCGACCTGCCGACCCGGGTGTTGTTGATCTCGGCGCACGACGAGGCGGCGATCGTGTACCAGGCCCTGCAGCAGGGGGCGGCCGGTTTTCTGCTCAAGGATTCGACCCGCACCGAAATCGTCAAGGCCGTACTCGACTGCGCCAAGGGCCGCGATGTGGTGGCTCCTTCGCTCGTCGGCGGGCTCGCCGGTGAGATCCGTCAGCGCGCCGCCCCCAGCGCTCCGGTGCTCAGTGCGCGAGAGCGCGAGGTGCTGCTTCGCATCGCCCGCGGCCAGAGCATCCCGGCCATTGCGGCCGAACTGTATGTGGCGCCCTCGACGGTCAAGACGCATGTGCAGCGCCTCTATGAGAAGCTCGGCGTCAGTGACCGTGCGGCCGCGGTCGCCGAAGCGATGCGCCAGAAACTGCTCGACTGAACGCCGCTGCACGCAGCGCGGTTCACTTCTTCAGCGGCACCTGTACGCAGACGCGGGTACCGCTGGCCGCTTCGAGGAACACGAAGGCGCCGCCGGCGGCTTCGACGCGGGCCCGGTGCGAGGCCAGGCCGATGTGTCCCTCTCCCAGTCGGCGCGCCATGGTGTCACTGTTGACGCCCACCCCGTCGTCGGCCACGGTCAGCACGCACATGTCGTCGGTGACGCCAAGCGTGACCCAGGCGTTGGTGGCCTGGGAGTGGCGCACCACGTTGGACAACAGTTCCCGTGCCACACCGAAGACGATCGGGTCGACCTCGTTGCGCATCGGGTAGTCGATGTCGGTGGTCACCTCGATCCCCGAGCGCTTGGCGGTGAACCCGGCCAGTTGCTCGACCGCCGCCGCCAGCCCGACCTGCTCGAGTACGGCTGGGTGCAGCTCGAATGTGGCCTGCCGCAAGCGTTCCGACGCGCTCTGCAACCCGGTGAGCGCACGGGTGACCCGGTCGTCATCGGGGTCGTCGAGTTGCAACTCGATGAGCTCCTGACGCGCCACCAGCACATCCTGCAACGGGCCGTCGTGGATGGACTCCGAGATGCGACGCTGCAACACCTCAGAAGCGGTCATGGTCTGCCCCAACAGCTCTTCGCGCAGCGCACTCAGGGCGGCAATCGAGCGCGCATGGCGCTCCTCGATGCGAACCGCCACCAACGCGGCCACGCACATGAAGGCGTACAGCCCGAACAGGAAGACGGTGTCGGGCCAGCCGATCGCCCGCTTCTGCAGATGGTCCTGGACCCCGGCGAGTGCGAACCCGACCACGGTGAAAGCCAGGATCACCGCCGCCCGCCGGGTCGACATGTCGACCCCTACCAGCACCGGCAGCAGGATCATGATCAGTAGCGGGTAAACCCCGTCGCTGGATACCAATTGCAGGGCGGTCAACACGATGACGTCGATGGCCGTGAACGCGAAGGGCTCCATCCGGCCGACGCCGAAGCGGGGCCGGTCGAACCGCGTGAACGCCAGTATCAGGGCAGACACCGTGGCAAAGGCGTACAGGACGATCAGGGCGATCTGGCTACCCCATTCGTAGCGCGGTGCGGCTACGACCATGGCGCCGATCACAAAGGCCAGCACACCGATCCGTAGGACGGCGACGACCCGGTAGGAGCGCAGTTGGTGGTTCCTGCGCACCCGGTCGAGTTCCACATCGCTGGCCGATGCCACCGAAACACCTTACTCAGCGCGCGTTCACACCGGAAACCCAACGCGCCGGCCTAGCATCCGCGCTCCGACTCTGGTTGCTGCTCAAGGAGAATGCTCCCCTTACGCGGCGTGGCGGGCGGGCGGGTGGACCGATTTACTCAGGGTCCGGGCCAGCGGCAGGCACAGGGCGGCACCGAGCGCTCCGGCCGACACCGTGACGATGGCCACGAGTTGGTGCCCGCCGTGAATCAGGCTGTAGGAGGCGAGGATCGGGGCGATCACCGAAGCCACCGCAACCGACATCGACCAGATCCCGTGGTAGCGACCGCCGGTGGCCACGGGTGCGATCCGGTGCACGACGCCGGCCGCGATGACGAACCAGGCGACCTCACCGGGCGTCGACATGGCGGTGGCCAGACTGAAGTCCAGGGTGGTGTGAGCCAGTGCCGCCCATCCCATGCTCGCCGTTGTCCATATTCCGGCGAGCGCCAGGATGTCGAGCCGCGGGTGGAACCGAGCCGCCACCTTCCTGCCGACCCACGGGGTGATCACCGGGGTCAGTGCGAGCCCCGCCAGCGCGTTCGTCAGTTGCGCCCAGCCGAATTGACCGGCACCCAGACCGCGGTCGGCCATCAGCATGGGGATGGCAGCGTACAGACCGCGGACCGCGATCAGGGTGGCCAGGCTAGAGGCGAACAGCAGCATCAGACGATGGTCCGCTAATGCATTGCGGTAAACGATGTTTCGGGCCTTGGGCGCCGTCGTCACCGACCGGTCCGGGCGGCCGGGGATGCAGCAACCGGCGACGACGGCGAATGTCAGGCAACCAGCGGCATTGATCCAGAACAGCACCGGCACACCTACCACGCCGACGAGCATTCCGCCGATCCCGCCGGTGATGGCGCGCCCGATGCTCACCACCCAGCCGAAGCGGAAGGCGTCGAGTCGGGCGCGACGTTGCGGGTCCGGAACCAGGTCGGCGATGGCGGCCCCCAGCACCGGGCGCGGCGCGTCGTACACGATGCCGGTGATCACCGCCCCGAAAAGCAGCGCGGGCACGCTGCACGCCTGGGCCATCAGCACCAGCACTACGGCCGCCACCAACATGGTGGCCACCAACGTCAGGCGCGCGCCGATCCGGTCCGCCAGCCACCCGCACAACAACTGGCCGACCGCCCATCCCACCCCGAAAGCGGCCAGGACCGCGCCCACCGCGTCGGCGGCATGATGACGTCCGGCGACGTGGTAGGCCAGGAACGGGTATGCGAAACCCGCGCCGCGCACGACGAAGTTGCCGCCCAGCAGCAACCAGATGACCGCGGGATATCCGCTGTGCTCAGCCTGGCCGGACGCCGTAGTCGGGTGACGCAGCAACCGGGTGCTGCGCAGTGCCCTTGTGGCCCCGGACTTTTCGGCCGGACGTAGGCTGCCTCCGGCACACCGGCGGTATGCGACGAGCTCGTCGAGGGTCTGGAGGTTGGCTGCGCCTGAGACCGCTGTAGTCACCCTCCGAACGTTAGGGATGATCGTGGTTCGAAAACTCCACCGATCGGACGCAACAGGGGCGGATGTTGGTCGGCTGATCGGGGGATACGCAGTGGGCGCCGTGTCGGCCCACGACGGTGAAACACCACGCCGGTCAGGCCCGCCGGGCCGTACCGACGATGCGCGCATCGCGGTCCATGCGAGCCTGTCCACGACCAGCCTCAGCGCACCGCTGCCGCATTGGCGGCTTCGGTCGCCGCGTAGCAATCGCCGCTGGCGGCGAGGGTGCTCACGAAAAGCTCGTGGAACGCCGCCGCCTGGGCGCTGATCGCCTGATACATGGCGCCGTGAGCAGCGAACTGCGCTGCGGTCAGAGCCGACACCTCGTCGGCCGCGGCCGGCACGACACCGGCGATCGGAGCAGCAGCGGCGGCGTTGCTCGTGTTCATTACGGCGCCGATCGACTCAAGGTTGGCCGCGGCCGAATTCAGCAATTCTGGCTGGCAGGTCAGGAAGGACATGCCAATCAGGTTGCCGTCGCATGGCGTTGCTGTCTGTCGGCCGAGCGGTCAATGCCTGGGTTGAATCGCGTCGTCCACCGATCGTCGGATGCGACGTCCCCCGGTCAGTGCTACCGGGGACGCGCGATGGCGTAGGCCAGGCGACCCGAGCTGCTAGGCGTCCGAGGGTGAGACCACAACCACCGAATCCAAGGGTCCGGGCTTCTGAGTGTTGGGTTCGAGGCTCATAGTGCAACCGGCGAGCAGGGTGGCGGCCACAACCGCCAGCGCCGCCAGCACCGCACGGAGCACGGGTACTCGCACCTTCGGGTTCATATCTCTTCCTCTCCTATTTCACTGAATCTCACTGCCTTTGCAGTGAGTTCCTGGTTCAGGCAGCAATGTGGAAGATGCCGGTCAGGGAATTACCGATGTTGGCAAGGCCCGACAGCAGGGTCGTCACTACGAGTTGCCCGGTGTTGGCAATGCCCGATACGCCACTGCCGAGGTTCGAGAAGCCCGAGATGAGGTTGCCGTAGTTCTGGTAACCCGAACCGCCGAACACGCCTGCAGCGTTGGTGTTGAACCAGCCCGACAGGCCGACACCGTTGTTGCCGTACCCCGAGTTTCCGCCCGCGCCGCTGTTGAAAAAGCCCGACGAGGGGTTGGCGCTGGTGTTGAGGTAACCGGGCCCGCCGGGGATATTGATGGTCGCGATAGTCGTGCTGGGCAGATGGATGCTGGGGATAGTCAGCGCCGGGGTGGTGAATGACCCCAGGCCTATCGACGGAATGGTGAACGGCTGGGTGGTGAACGCCTGGGTGGTCAGTGCCGGCAGGGTGGTCGCACCCAGCCCGAACGGACCCACTGTGAATGGCGGCGTTGTGATCACCGGGGTCGTGATATCGGGCAACGTAAACCCACCCACACCAATCGGGCTGATCGTCAACGCCGGCGTCGTGATCGCCGGCGTCGTGATATCCGGCAACGTAAACCCACCCACACCAATCGGGCTGATCGTCAACGCCGGCGTCGTGATCGCCGGCGTCGTGATATCCGGCAACGTAAACCCACCCACACCAATCGGGCTGATCGTCAACGCCGGCGTCGTGATCGCCGGCGTCGTGATATCCGGCAACGTAAACCCACCCACACCAATCGGGCTGATCGTCAACGCCGGCGTCGTGATCGCCGGCGTCGTGATATCCGGCAACGTAAACCCACCCACACCAATCGGGCTGATCGTCAACGCCGGCGTCGTGATCGCCGGCGTCGTGATATCCGGCAACGTAAACCCACCCACACCAATCGGGCTGATCGTCAACGCCGGCGTCGTGATCGCCGGCGTCGTGATATCCGGCAACGTAAACCCACCCACACCAATCGGGCTGATCGTCAACGCCGGCGTCGTGATATCCGGCAGCGTGAAGCCGCCCACCCCGATCGGGCTGATCGTCAACGGCGGCGTCGTGATCGCCGGAGTGGTGATCGCCGGCAACGCGAACCCACTGACCCCGATCGGGCTGATCGTCAACGGCGGCGTCGTGATCGCCGGAGTGGTGATCGCCGGCAACGCAAACCCGCTCACCCCAATCGGGCTGATCGTCAACGCCGGAGTGACGATGTCCGGCAACGCGAACCCGCCCACCCCAATCGCGCTGATCGTCAACGGCGGCGTCGTGATCGCCGGAGTGGTGATCGCCGGCAACGCAAACCCGCTCACCCCAATCGGATTGATCGTCAATGCCGGCGTGGTGATATCCGGCAGCGTGAAGCCGCCCACCCCAATCGGGCTGATCGTCAACGGCGGCGTCGTGATCGCCGGAGTGGTGATCGCCGGCAACGCGAACCCACTGACCCCGATGGGGCTGATCGTCAACGGCGGCGTCGTGATCGCCGGAGTGGTGATCGCCGGCAACGCGAACCCACTGACCCCAATCGGGCTGATCGTCAACGGCGGCGTCACGATGTCCGGCAACGCGAACCCGCCCACCCCGATCGGGCTGATCGTCAACGGCGGCGTCGTGATCGCCGGAGTGGTGATCGCCGGCAACGCAAACCCGCTCACCCCAATCGGATTGATCGTCAATGGCGGCGTCACGATGTCCGGCAACGCGAACCCGCCCACCCCAATCGGGCTGATCGTCAACGGCGGCGTCGTGATCGCCGGCGTGGTGATCGCCGGCAGGCTGAATCCGGCCACGTGGATCGGAGCAATCGACAACGCCGGGGTGGTGATGTCCGGCAACGACAACGCCCCCACACCAATCGGATTGATCGTCAACGCCGGAGTCGTAATCGCCGGAGTCGTGATATCCGGCAACGACAACGCTCCCACACCAATCGGATTGATCGTCAACGGCGGCGTCGTAATCGCCGGAGTCGTGATATCCGGCAACGACAACGCTCCCACGCCAATCGGATTGATCGTCAACGGCGGCGTCGTGATGGCCGGCGTGGTGATCGCCGGCAGGCTGAATCCGGCCACGTGGATCGGAGCAATCGACAACGCCGGGGTGGTGATGTCCGGCAACGACAACGCCCCCACACCAATCGGATTGACCGTCAACGCCGGAGTCGTAAACGCCGGAGTCGTAATATCCGGCAACGACAACGCCCCCACACCAATCGGATTGACCGTCAACGCCGGAGTCGTAAACGCCGGAGTCGTAATATCCGGCAACGACAACGCCCCCACACCAATCGGATTGACCGTCAACGCCGGAGTCGTAAACGCCGGAGTCGTAATATCCGGCAACGACAACGCCCCCACACCAATCGGGTTGATCGTGAACGCCGGAGTGGTGATCGCCTGGGTGGTGAGCTGCGGCGTGCTGAAGCCGCCGACCGCAATGTTGTCGACGCTGAACCCTGGAATCGTCAGAGGCACGGTGTTGATCTCAGGCAGGGTGAACGACCCGACGGTGATCGGAGGAATCGTGAAGCCGCCGAGGGCGACACTGGTACTGAACGGGGGAACGTAGAAGGTCTTGATTCGAAGGGTCAAGCCTTGGCTCGCGATGGGCCCAACTTGCAGATACGCGCCAGGACCGCCCGAATTTGGCGCACCCGGATTTCCGAAGGGCAAAGTAGCGTTGATAACGCCTCCGCCGATCTGCGGATAATAGGCTGTACTGGTCTGCAAAAACGCGATGTTGTTCGGCAAAAACGCGACAAAAGGAATCGTAATTGAAGGCGTCGCGAAATCAAAGGGAATAACAACTTCGGGGGTCCAGAAGCCTCCACTGGGGCCTCCTACCGATATTGGGGTGATCGTGGTCTGAGGCACGCTCAGAGCAGGCAGGCTGAATGCGCTTATGGTAGTGCCCGCAGCGATATGCACCGGTGGAATCGTTATGGGCGGAATACCCACCGAGGGCAGTAGGAATGTTTGGACATCGATCGGTGGAATGGTGATCGGCGGAATCGTCAGAGATGGGACCGTCAGTGCCGGCAGATTGAACGCACCCAGCGCCGTTCCTGCGGGAATGGTCAATGACGGGATGGTCACCGGAGGCACCGACAACGTCGGCAAATTGAACGCACCCAACGCCGTCCCCGCCGGAATCGACACCGACGGAATCGTCACCGAAGGCACCGACAACGTCGGCAAATTGAACGCACCCAACGCCGTCCCCGCCGGAATCGACACCGACGGAATCGTCACCGAAGGCACCGACAACGTCGGCAAGTTGAACGCGCCCAACGCCGTACCTGCCGGGATGCTCAACGACGGCACCGACAACGCCGGCAAATCAAACGCACCCAACGCCGTCCCCGCCGGAATCGACACCGACGGAATCGTCACCGAAGGCACCGACAACGTCGGCAAATTGAACGCACCCAACGCCGTCCCCGCCGGAATCGACACCGACGGAATCGTCACCGGAGGCACCGACAACGTCGGCAAATTGAACGCGCCCAACGCCGTCCCCGCCGGAATCGACACCGACGGAATCGTCACCGGAGGCACCGACAACGTCGGCAAATTGAACGCGCCCAACGCCGTCCCCGCCGGGATGCTCAACGGGGGCACCGTCAACGCCGGCAGATCGAACGCACCCAGCGCCGTCCCGGCCGGAATCGTCAGGGACGGAATCGTCAACGACGGCACCGACAACGTCGGCAAATTGAAGGCGCCCAACGCGGTTCCCGCCGGGATTGTCAACGAGGGCACTGTCAGCGTCGGCAGATCAAACGCACCCAGCGCCGTCCCCGCCGGAATCGACAACGACGGAATCGTCAACGACGGCACCGTCAACGTCGGCAGATTGAAGGCGCCCAACGCCGTCCCCGCCGGGATGCTCAACGACGGAATGGTCAGCGACGGCAGGTCAAACGCACCCAACGCCGTCCCCGCCGGAATCGACAACGACGGAATCGTCAACGACGGCACCGACAACGTCGGCAGATCAAACGCACCCAGCGCCGTCCCCGCCGGAATCGTCAGGGACGGAATCGTCAACGACGGCACCGACAACGTCGGCAAATTGAAGGCGCCCAACGCGGTTCCCGCCGGGATTGTCAACGAGGGCACTGTCAGCGTCGGCAGATCAAACGCACCCAGCGCCGTCCCCGCCGGAATCGACAACGACGGAATCGTCAACGACGGCACCGTCAACGTCGGAAGATCGAACGCACCCAACGCCGTCCCCGCCGGAATCGACAACGACGGAATCGTCAGCGACGGCAGATCAAACGCACCCAACGCCGTCCCGGCCGGAATCGACAACGACGGAATCGTCAACGACGGCACCGTCAACGTCGGAAGATCGAACGCACCCAACGCCGTCCCCGCCGGAATCGACAACGACGGAATCGTCAACGACGGCACCGACAACGTGGGCAGATCGAACGCACCCAACGCCGTCCCCGCCGGAATCGACAACGACGGCACCGTCAACGACGGCAGATCAAACGCACCCAACGCCGTCCCCGCCGGAATCGACAACGACGGAATCGTCAACGACGGCACCGACAACGTCGGCAAATCAAACGCACCCAACGCCGTCCCCGCCGGAATCGACAACGACGGCACCGTCAACGACGGCACCGACAACGTCGGCAAATCAAACGCACCCAACGCCGTCCCCGCCGGAATCGACAACGACGGCACCGTCAACGACGGCACCGACAACGTCGGCAAATCAAACGCACCCAACGCCGTCCCCGCCGGAATCGACAACGACGGAATCGTCAACGACGGCACCGACAACGTCGGCAAATCAAACGCACCCAACGCCGTCCCCGCCGGAATCGACAACGACGGAATCGTCAACGACGGCACCGACAACGTCGGCAAATCAAACGCACCCAACGCCGTCCCCGCCGGAATCGACAACGACGGAATCGTCAACGACGGCACCGACAACGTCGGCAAATCAAACGCACCCAACGCCGTCCCCGCCGGAATCGACAACGACGGAATCGTCAACGACGGCACCGACAACGTCGGCAAATCAAACGCACCCAACGCCGTCCCCGCCGGAATCGACAACGACGGGAAGGTCACCGCGGGAAGCGCCAAGGTCGGCAAATCAAATCCGGCGAAAGTCGTGGAGGGAATCATCAACGGCGGCAGTGTGATATCCGGCGTCGTGATCGCGAAGGAGAGACTGCCCTGGCCTACTCCCCGATAGAACACCCCATTATTCATGTCTCCGGTATTGAACAGGCCATTATTCAGATTGCCGATGTTGAAGGCGCCAGTGTTGACATCGCCCCCGTTGAACCAACCGGTATTGGCCGCGCCCACGTTGAAGGCGCCACTGTTGGAGAAGCCGGGGTTGAAGTTGCCCATGTTGTAGCTGCCGGTGTTCAGGTTGCCCGTGTTGGCGTTACCCACGTTGAACATGCCGGTGTTGAACGACCCCGAATTGAAGAAGCCGGTGTTGCCCTGTCCGGAGTTGAACAATCCGGTCCCGGAGTCTCCTGAGTTTCCGATCCCGAAGTTGCCGTTGCCGGAGTTGAAGAAACCGATGTTGCCGTTGCCGGAATTAAATAGTCCGAGGTTGCCAAGGCCGGAGTTCAACCCGCCGATGCCGACTTGGTTGTTGCCGGTGAGCCCAATTCCGATGTTGCCATTGCCGGTGTTCGCGAAACCGATGTTGCCGAGGCCGATGTTGGCGAAGCCGGTGTTCAGGCTACCGAGATTGCTGAAGCCCAGGTTGCCGGAGCCGGCGTTTCCGGCGCCAAAGTTGTTCGCGCCCAGGTTGGCCCAGCCGAAATTAGCGCTCCCGAAGTTGCCGCCCCCGACATTGCCCAATCCGTTGTTGGCGTTGCCGACGTTACCGCTGCCGACGTTGGCGACACCCAGGTTCACAGCAAGCGTTTCGGCCGCCGCGGGCGTGGCGGCCCCGAGCGCGGATGCCACCTGGGCAGACATGCCGGCCAGTTGCTCAACCGGCGCTGCAAACGGGCTCAGCGCCGCAGCGATTGCCGACGCTCCCGCATGATAGGCGCTCATGGCGGACACATCCAGCGCCCACATCTCCTCATACGCAGCTTCCGTCGCCGCGATCGCGGGAGCGTTCTGGCCGAAGAGGTTCGACAACACCAGCGACACGAACCCGGAACGGTTCGCCGCCACCAGCGGCGGCTGGACGATCGATGACCGGACCGCTTCGAACTCGGCCACCATCGCCGCCGCATGCACAGAGGCATGCTGGGCTTGAGCCGCCGTCCCCGATAGCCACGCCGCAAACGGTGCCGCCGCGCTTGCCATCGCCATCGCTGACGGCCCCTGCCATGCGGCGTCGACCAGCCCGACCGTTATTGAGCTGAAGGAATCCGCTGCCGAACTCAATTCTTCCGCCAAGTCCGCCCAGGCCGCGGCGGCCGCGGACATCGGCTGCGCACCCGCACCAGCGAGTATCAAGGCCGAGTTGATTTCCGGCGGCAACACAGAAAAATTCACAGCCTGAACCTCTTTCAACGTCCCCACAGTAACCACAGTGACCGGCGCAACGCGGTTTTCAAATCGCTGGCGGCAGTTCTGTGAATAATGGCTACGATGCCACTTCACTGCTTCCAATTTTGGTTATCGGTCATGCCGATTTTCCCGCGCCCAACCCCTTACTTGCGCGCGAGGGTGAGTGCGGAGATCGCTTTATTGCCAGGCCGCGATGGTAGCCGGAGACGAACCCAGTTCGTAGACAGTCCGGCAAAACGAAAAGCCATTGTCCCCAGCGAGACATCCATGTCCCGGACGTGACGGCATCCTCTCAAACTGCCAGGTCGGGCGAGGATGTAGGTGGTGAGACACCCGCGTCACACACATGACAGGAGAGTCTCGACTTGCGTCTGACTCCTAAAAAATCTGTATCAGGTACCAAGCGATGGTTAACATTCCGACGTGCATCGCCTGAACGCGCCGAGTGAGAGAAAGGCACCCACAATGACATTCAAAATTTGGCCCAGGATATCCAAGGTTCAGGCGTTGGGTAGAGTTCTGGCCCTCATCATTGGAGCAGCCTTATTTGACATGTGGTACGGATCGAACGGTGGCTGAGCGCTCGATAACCACGTAGCCCCAGCCGATTCCCATCCGCAGCCCGTCAACGGCCATTTGACGAGCTTTGGTGAGGTTCACCCTTGTGGTGATCTTCCACTATAAAAGAAGGGCATTTCGTTGACATCGCCGCATTATTCGATGTTGCCGCCTGAGGTCAATTCCACGCGGGTTTTCACCGGTGCGGGGCCGGCGCCGACGCTGGCCGCTGCGGCAGCCTGGGAGGTTCTGGGCGACGAACTGCACACCACCGCTGCCTCATTCGGATCTTTAACCTCGAACTTGGCCGGTGGGTGCTGGCACGGTCCCGCATCCGTCGCGATGACGGCCGCGGCGACTCCCTATTTCGAATGGCTGAGTGCTTCTGCCGCGCAAGCTCAGGGTGTGGCCGGTCTGGCGCGGGCGGCCGCAGCAGAGTTCGAAGCAGCACTGGCCGCGTCCGTGCATCCGGCAGCGGTGGCGGTGAACCGCGCGCGGGTTGTCGCACTGATCTCAACCAACCTCTTCGGGCAGAACACCCCCGCCATCGCCGAGGTCGAGTCCTTTTATGAGCAGATGTGGGCCCAAGACGTGTCAGCGATGGCGTGCTACCACGCCGGAGCATCGGCGGTGGTGGCCGAGTTGGGACCCTGGCAGGAGAAACTGCAGAGCACGTTTGGATCTGCGCGTGCGGCGTGGAGCCCCTCGGTGCCGGACCCGGGAACCCCACTTCGCGCCGTAGCCAGCAGCATCGAAAACTCCGCAACCGCGAATAGCGCTGTCGCACAGACAATTGGCCTGGTCATGGGCGGCAGTGGTACTCCCATACCTCCGCCCAAATATGTGCAGCTCGCCAACGACCTCTACATCAGTCGAGGCTTTCCCGGGGTGCTCGCGCAGCCACTCTTCACCCCTGAAGGGCTCTACCCGGTGATCGCGGTCAAGAACCTGACTTTCGACATGTCGGTAACCCAGGGCGTAATCATCCTGGACCACGCCATCCGAGGCCAGCTTGCGGCCGGCAACAGCGTCGCCGTCTTCGGCTATTCCCAGAGCGCCACCATCTCAGGTCTGACCATGGCCAACCTCGCAGCGTCTATCAACCCGCCGACACCCGACCAGCTTTCATTCACCTTGGTCGGCAACCCCAACAACCCCAATGGTGGTGTCGCGACACGGTTTCCAGGAATTTCGTTTCCCAGTCTCGGAGTCACAGCCAGCGGTCCCACGCCGGACAACCTCTATCCGACGAAGATCTACTCGATCGAATACGACGGCGTCGCCGACTTCCCGCGATATCCGATCAACGTTTTATCCACCCTGAACGCACTTGCCGGGACCTACTACGTGCACAACGACTATTTCTCACTCACGCCGGCGCAGCTTGATTCGGCGATTCGGCTGACGAACACCGTGGGTCCCACGATGACCGAGTACTACATCATTCCCACCGCAAACCTGCCGCTGTTAGAGCCGCTGCGTGCGATACCCGTTCTGGGAAACCCGCTGGCCGACCTCGTGCAACCGAATCTGAAAGTGATCGTCAACCTCGGCTACGGAGACCCCAACTTCGGATATTCAACCTCACCGCCAAACGTTGCCACCCCATTCGGCCTCTTCCCGGAAGTCAGTCCGTTCGCCGTCGCCGACGCACTCACCGCCGGCACTCAGCAGGGGATCACCGACTTCGGCTACCACCTGGCCCATCTGGATCTGCACCAGCCGACGTATCTCGGCGACCCTACGACGAGAGCGTCTGCTTCGCCGGGCTTTTCGGGGACCGGTCCTGGCACGGTCGTGTCACTCAACGACCTCATCGATGCCGCGCAAGCGGCCAACACCAACCTGGCAAACACCGCCGCAAAGGTGGCCGCAACAAGTTACGCGACATTACTGCCTACTGCCGACCTCGCCAACGCGGTCGTCACCAGCGGCTTGTCCTACAACATCAACCTCTATCTGGACGGGATTCGGCAAGCGGTCAACGGTGACCCGATGGGACTCGTCAACGCGATCGGATATCCGCTCGCGGCCGACGTCGCGCTAATTGCGGGGGTAGGTCTGCTTCAAACACTCGTATTCGTGGTCGCGGGGCAAACGATCGTCGGCGATATCTCTGCACTGATCTCTTCACCCAACTGATTGGCACGCGCCCACGGCGCTCTCGAGAAAGAAGCACATGGCCATGGATCAAGACCGCCTCTTGCGCGCCGCCGCGGCGTTTCTGGGCCGACGCCCCAACGCGACTCAAGATGAAATCGCCTCTGCTATCGGCATCAGTCGAGCAACCCTGCATCGCTACTTCGCAGGGCGTGCCGCACTGATCGAAGCACTTGAGCAATTGGCCCTGTCCCAGGTACGCACGGCGCTCAACAACGCCCGCTGGCGGGAAGGGCCGGCCGCACACGCACTGCAGCGGTTGGTGGCTGCGTGCGAACCGGTGTCCGGATACCTCACCCTTCTCTATACCCACAGCCAGGAGTTCGACATCGACGAATTGAAGCAGGGCTGGGCCGAGATTGACGGCGAAATAAGGGAGTTGTTCCTGCGAGGCCAGCGAGACGGTGAATTTCGGCCCGACCTGACCGCGACCTGGTTGACCGAAGCGTTCTACAACCTGGTGGCCGGAGCGGGCTGGTCCATCCGGTCCGGGCGAGCCGCCCCGCGCGATTTCACCGAGATGATCACCGAACTCCTGCTGCGCGGCGTGTGCGCTCATGGTGCGCCTGGGTCGTCCACTCCGACCTACCCAGTGACGCGCCGACATTCAGTACCACGTCGGGGGATAGCCGCGCATGGATCGACACTCGAGGCGCCCAGCATGGGGCGTGAGATCGGCTTCGCCTCGAAGTCAGACGCGCGGTCGATCAATTCTTGAACCTTCGGTTCAGCTCACTCACCGCCCTGACGACTCCCCGCCACTACGAAGCGAGGAGGCTGTGTCTACCGCGATCACGACGCTACGCACTACTCCGGGAATGGCCGAGAAGATTTCGCTTCCTGGCTCCCGCAGTACGCCCGTGCAGCGTAAGGTCGGCAAGCACAAAGCCGAACGATGTCCATAAGAACTAATTAAGAAGCAAGGCAGCGAGTTATCGTGTTGACGCTCATTTTGCCCATCCGAAGGACTGGCCTCATCGAAAACCGCGCAATCCAGCCACAACGGTCACCTAGTCACACTGACGCTGCACTTTCATGCCTCTCGTGAAGGACCAGCGTCTAGCGCCACCGGACCACGAGCGACTGCTCCGGGCCGCTGCGGCGTTCTTGGGCAGGCGCCCCGAAGCGACGCAGGACGAGATCGCCGCAGCCATCGGGATCAGCCGGGCTACCCTCCATCGATACTTCTCCGGCCGTGCCGCGCTGGTCGAAGCGCTTCAAGAACTCGCGTTGACCCAGGTGCGCGAGGCGCTCAAGAAAGCACGGTCGCAGCACGGAACGGCAACGCAGGCACTGCAGCGGCTGGTAGCGGCGTGCGAACCGATATCGGGCTACCTAACACTGCTCTATACCCATAGCCAAGAGGTCGACAGCGAGGAGATACGTCAGGGCTGGGATGAAATCGACGCCGAGATCAGGGGACTGTTCCTCCGTGGTCAACGCGACGGTGAATTCCGCCCCGACCTGACGTCAACGTGGCTGACGGAGGCGTTCTACAACCTGATCGCCGGAGCCGGCTGGTCCATCCGGACCGGAAGAGCTGCACCCCGAGACTTCAACGTCATGATCACGGAGCTCCTACTGGACGGGGCCTGCCGGTGCTGACTTCACGGACACCCGTGCGGAGGTGTTTGGCAGGGTGTGGCCGGCGAATGTTCTGACATACCAGATCAAGACCCCAATCGACGGGAGTTGTTGTCCGCGTGACGCGCGACGACGGGCAAGGATGTCCGGATGAAGCGCGAGCAGTTGCTGCGTGCGGCGGCGGCTTTCGTCAGTCGGCGGCCCACCGCCACGCAGGATGAGATTGCGGCCGCTGTGGGGGTCAGCCGCGCGACGTTGCATCGTCACTTCACCGGGCGGGAGGCCTTGCTCGAGGCGCTGGACCAGCTGGCAATCGCCGAACTCAATGCAGCGCTGGAAACGTCGCGTTGGCAAGACAGTTCGCCTGTTGACGGGCTGCGAAAATTGGTCGCCGCCTGCGAACCGGTGGCAAGTTATGTCGCCATGCTTTACGCCCGAAACGAGGCGGATGAAGGTCGGAGGTCCAAGGCCGGCTGGCATCAGATCACCACCGAGATTGAGGAATTCTTTCTGCGCGGCCAACAAGCCGGTGTGTTCCGTCCCGAGGTGACCGCGGTCTGGCTCACCGAGGCCTTCTGCAGTCTGGTTTGCGGTGCGGGGTGGTCGATCCAGCTTGGACGCGCTGCCCGCCGCGACTTCACCGGGATGGTCACCGAGTTGATGTTGCGCGGTGTGCGGGCTGCGGCCCGGGGCAATCTTCCCGCGCCGCTGGTGGGATTTGTCGGGCGTGGGGCGGAGCTCGCCGAATTGACAGAGCTGGTCGCGACCTCACGCCTGGTCACGCTGACCGGCATCGGTGGCATCGGCAAATCCACCCTGGCCTTGCAGGCCGCCCGGCAGCGCGTCGCCGACTTTGAAGGTGGGGTGTGGCTGATCGAGCTGGGTGAACTCAGCGACGGTGAGCTCCTGGTCTCAGTGGCGGCAGCGGCCTTGGGTATTCGCGATCTGAGCTCCCGTCCGCTGCTGGAGGTGATGGTCGATGCGCTCGCCGACCGCGAAGCGTTGCTGGTGCTCGATAACTGCGAGCACGTCCTCGATGCGGCAGCCAGGTTTGTCGAGACTCTGCTGGAAGGCTGTCCGAGCCTGCGCATTCTGGCGACCAGCCGAGAATTTCTCGACATCGACTCCGAATCGGTACTGCCGGTCCCACCTCTTCCTGTTCCCGACGCCGATCACCTGCCCAGTTACGAGGAGCTGGGCAGGTGCGACGCCGTGGCGCTATTCCTCAAACACGCCCGCGCCACCCAGCGCAGTTTTTCGCTCACCGAGCGCAATGCACCGGCGGTGGCGCGTATCTGCAGCCAGCTCGACGGCTTACCATTGGCCATCGAACTGGCCGCACCGCTGCTGCGCACCATGGCCGTCGAGCAAATCGCCGCCCGGATCTCCAACCGATTCAAGCTGCTCTCCCACAGCAAGCGCGGAGCACCCACCCGCCAGCAGACCCTGAACTGGTGCATTACCTGGAGTTATGAACGCTGCACCGAGGTAGAGCGAAAACTGTGGGAGGGATTGTCGGTGTTCGCCGGTAGCTTCGAACCCAAAGCCGTCCAACACATCTGCGCCCCGGACATGCCCGAAGAACAGCTGCTGGAGACGCTGTGCGCCCTTGAGGACAAATCCATTCTGATCCGCACTCCGGCCGACGACGTGGTGTGTTTCCGCCAGTTGGCGACGCTGCGCGAATACGGCCACCATCAACTCAGCTCACAGCACCAAGAAGACCTGCGCCACCGGCATCTGGACTGGTACCTCCGACTTGCCGGCCAAGCCGGCCTCGAATGGTACGGCGAACACCAACTCGACTGGCTTCGCCGACTCCGACGCGAAATGCCTAACCTTCGCGAAGCGATGCGGTTCGCGAAGGTTGCGGCGCCGTCGGCTGCTCTAACGATGGCCACCAACCTGCGCGGCCTCTGGACTGCTGTCGGCATGCTGCAGCAAGGGCGCCGAGCGATTGAGCAAGCTCTGGAAGCCCTTCCAGCCAAGCCCTCGGCGCAACGACTCCATGCGGTCAATGCCGTTGCGGAGCTGGCGGTCTTGGCCGTGGACATACCTACCCTGACCGCCAGGCAAGCCGAGGCGCGTCAACTGCTTGACACGGTGACCGACCACAATGCCCTTGCACACTTCAACGCCAACGAGGCGGCCCTCGGATTACTCACGGGGCAACTGGACCAGGCGGAACAATTCGCTCAGCAGTCCTTGAATATCTCCGATGATCCCTCCGTACAGATCTACGCATTGCTGGTGATGATCGGGGCATCTGCCGCCGCCAATAAAGCGCGTATTGCGGTCACACACGCCGAGCACGGTCTTGCGCTGTCCGAAGCCCGCGGCCACGACATCGTCCTGCGGACCTACCTTCTGGCAGCCCTCTCGCTCAGCCGCTTGGCGCTGGGCCAACTCGACCGGGCCGAGCACGACGTCCGTGAGGGCTTGCAACTGTCTCAGATGATCAACGACACCGTCACCTGCGCCACCTTCCTGGAAACGGCATCCTGGATAGCTGCGGCCAGACAGGACCCCCGGCGTGCCGCGGTGCTGATGGCCGCCGCGGGCGCCATCAGCCGCGCCGCCGGTGCCGGCAGCGCCGTGTCGGCGCGCGTCGGGCCTTTCCACGAATCGTGCGAACGCCAAGTCCGCGAACAACTTTCGAATGCCGATTACCGCACCGCGTCCAACGAAGGTAGACTTCTGTCCCTCGACGAGGCCGCTGCGATCGTCCTCGAAGAGGGCATTTGATTGAGCACGGCAGGTGGCACCCGCGCCCAACTCAAGGGCTGCCGAAATCATGCTGCGATCCAAGACGAGACCATGCCGAGTAGTGGGTCGCGCTGGAGCGGACGGACACCGCGTATCGGCGCGGCCGGTTCCCGAACCTCTCCCGGATCGCCCGGCGGGACTAAGTGTTGTCGACGGTTGTCCGTGCTTGGGCAACCGTTCGACGTACACCGCAGGCAATTAATGGCAGCGTGTGACCCATGACCGCGCTTAACCGAAGGGTGGCCGTCGCTGCGGAGCGCGACGACGCGAGCCAAGGTCGGCTCGATGAATCGTGACCTGCTGCTGCGCGCGGCTGCGGATTTCGTCAGTCGGCGGCCCACCGCCACTCAAGATGAGATCGCGGCCGCAATAGGGGTGAGCCGCGCGACGTTACACCGTCACTTCAACGGCCGGGAGGCTTTGCTCGAGGCACTGGAACAGTTGGCGATCGCCGACCTCCGTGATGCGCTGGAAAAGTCGGGATGGCGGGAGGGTTCACCTGCCGACGGGCTGCGACAATTGGTCGCCGCCTGCGAACCGGTAGTCGGATATGTGGCGTTGCTGCACACCCGGAACGAGGCGGATGACAGTCGGCAGTCCAGGGCCGGCTGGAACGAGATCAAAGCCGAGATCGAAGAATTCTTTCTGCGCGGCCAACAAGCCGGTGTGTTTCGCCCCGAGATGACCGCCGGCTGGCTCACCGAGGCCTTCTGCAGTCTGGTCTCCGGTGCCGGGTGGTCGATCCAGCTTGGACGCGCCGCCAGCCGCGACTTCACCAGCATGATCACCGAACTGCTTTCACACGGAGTGAGGACTGCAACCCGAGGCAATCTTCCCGCGCCGCTTGCAGGCTTTGTCGGACGCGACGCCGAACTCGCCGAACTGGCAGAGCTGATCGCGACCTCGCGGCTGGTCACGCTGACCGGAATCGGCGGTATCGGCAAATCGGCGCTCGCGTTGCGGGCCGCACGTCAACGTGCCCCCGACTTCCGCGGCGGGGTATGGCTGATCGAGCTTGGTGACCTCGTCGACGGCGAGCTCCTCGCCGCGGTGGCCGCTGCGGCGCTGAGCATTCAGGATCTGGGCACCCGCCCGCTCACCGACGTCATGGTCGAAGCCCTCGCCGATCGTCACGCTCTGCTGGTGCTCGATAACTGCGAACACGTCCTCGATGCGGCGGCCAGGTTTGTCGAAACTCTGCTAGAAGGATGCCCGCGGCTACAGATCCTGGCGACCAGCCGCGAACTGTTGGACATCGACGGCGAATTGGTCCTGCCGGTCCCGCCTCTTCCTGTTCCCGACACCGATCATCTGCCCAGCCATGACGAGCTTGCCAGGTGCGACGCCGTGGCCTTATTCCTCAAACACGCCCGCGCCACCCACCGCAGTTTTTCGCTCACCGACCGCAACGCGGCGGCGGTAGCGCGAATCTGCAACCGGCTCGACGGCTTGCCGTTGGCCATCGAACTGGCTGCCCCGCTGCTACGCACCATGTCCATCGAGCAGATCGCCGCCCGAATCTCCAACCGATTCAAGCTTCTCTCGCACAGTAAGCGCGGAGCACCCAGCCGCCAACAGACGCTGGACTGGTGCATCACCTGGAGCTACGAGCGCTGCACGGACACCGAACGCAAACTGTGGGCGAGGTTGTCGGTGTTCGCCGGCAGTTTCGAACCCCAAGCCGTTCAACACATCTGCGCCCCGGATGTGCCCGAAGAGAAACTGCTCGAGACGTTATGCAACCTCGAGGACAGATCCATCCTGATTCGCACCCCGGCCGACGACGCGGTCCGCTTCCGCCAGCTGGCGACGCTGCGCGAATACGGCCACCACCAACTCACCCCACAGGACCGAATCGAGCTGCGGCAACGGCACTTGGACTGGTTCCGCAGACTCGCCGGACAGGTCGGCCTCGAATGGCACAGCGAACACCAACTCGACTGGCTTCACCGCCTTGGCTGGGAAACACCCGACCTGCGCCAAGCGGTGCAGTTCGCGCTGGAAGTGGCACCATCGGCCGGCCTGGAGATAGCCATCAACCTGCGTACCGCGTGGGCGGGCATGGGCAAGCTGCAACAAGGGCGACGGCGGATCGAACAGGCTCTCTGCGCGGTCTCTGCCGAAGCTTCCACACAACGCCTGCGCGCAGTGATCGCCATCGCAGAGTTGGCGTTTCTACAGGCCGACATCCCCACGATGACCGCGCGGCAGGCGGAAGCCCGCCAACTGCTCGACATTTTTGGCGACCGTGACACCATCGCAAGTTGCAACGCCAACGATGCGGCCCTGGCTCTGCTGTGCGGCCAACTTGAGCGGGCGCAGAGCCTCGCCCAGATGTCGTTCGCCGCCGCCGAGGAATTCCGGGTGAAGATTTTTGCTTTGCTGGTGATGAGCTGGGCGGCTGCCGCCGCAGGCGATGCCCCTTCCGCCGTCGCACACTCTGAGCATGGCCTTGCGTTATCGGAAGCCCGCGGCCACGACGTCGTCCTACGGGGCTACCTGCTGGCAGCGCTCGCGCTCGGCCGCATGTCCCTGGGCGACCTTGACCGTGCCGAGCAGGCAGTGCGCGAATGCCTTCCACTGTCGCGGTCGATCAACGACACGAACCACTGCGCCACCTTGCTGGAGACGACGGCCTGGATCGCCGCGGCCAGACAGGACGCCCGGCGTGCCGCGGTGCTGATGGCCGCAGCGGCCACCATCAGCCGCGCCGCCGGGGCCGGCCTGGTGTCGGCGAATGTCGGCCCATTCCACGAATCGTGCGAACGCCAAGTCCGCGAACGACTTTCGCCCACCGATTACCGAAGCGCCGTCAACGAAGGCAGATCTCTAACCCTTGACGAAGCCGTTGCGTTGGTCTTGGGTGGCGTCTGATCAACGGAGTCCGGTTCGCGCACAACCGATCGAAGGGCGTCGAGTGACATACCGCGCCGCGGCTCCCGCTGCGCGCACGGCGAGTATGCGAGTCCGGCACTTCCGCGCGCCATCCGACTGCGATGTGTGAGTCGGCGTGGCGGAAGCCGCTCGGATGTATCACCCGGATCAGTGTCGGCAGTGCACCGACGCCGCCAATTCACCAAACAAAATTGTTGCATCGGAGATGACCATGTCGCACTTTCCGCAAATAGCCACAAGGCGTGACTGAATTTGCTCAGGAACACCATTTTTTGATCAATATTGGCCTTGCGTAAACCCTTCACGAGCAGAGGTCCGGATCGTAGTATTGGCCGATGCCGGGACGCTTCGCTGCACGCGATGAAGCCAGGCCCGGTGGGGTTTTTGACCGCCTCAGCAATATTATTATTCGCTGGCCGTTACCGGTCGTCGGGCTTTGGATAACCGTCACCGCTGCGATGATGATGACACTGCCGTCTCTGCATTCTCAGGCCATCAAAAGGCAGCAGGCACCGCTGCCCGATACGGCTCCGTCGATCAATATAAATAAACAGATAGGCCAGACTTTTCACGAAATTGAAGGCGGATCTCTGCTGTTCGTGGTACTAACCGATGATCATGGTTTGGGCCCTGGCGACGAAACCGTCTACCGCAAGTTGATCGATAACTTGCGGCACGACTCGCAGGACAGAATCGTAGTTCAGGACTTCCTCGACACGCCTGCGCTTCGTGAGGTTTTCGAAAGCAAAGATAAAAAGGCATGGAATTTGCCGATAAACCTTCCCGGCGATGGCCCGTCCGCTGCCACACAACAGGCTTACCGAAATGTTGCGGAAGTCGTGAAGAAGTCCGTCACGGGAACCAGCCTGACTTTCAGCCTCAGCGGTCCCGTTGCCACGATATCCGACTTTCAACAGCTGGGCGAAAAAGATTCCCGCGTCATCGAAATCGGCACCATAATCAGCGTCCTCGCAATACTTTTTGTGGTGTACCGAAATGTTGTCACAATGCTGCTTCCGATTGTCACCATCGGGGTATCCGTGCTGTTCGCCCAAGGCACTTTGTCAGGTCTCGCCGAGCATGGTTTGGCACTGAACATGCAAGTCATCGGTTTCATCAGCGCGGTGATGATCGGCGCGGGCACCGACTATGCCGTTTTCCTCATCAGCCGCTATCACGACTATGTCCGGCAGGGCGTCGCCACTGACGAAGCCGTCAGGCGGGCACTGCTCTCAATCGGCAGAGTCATCATCGCGTCGGCGGCCACCGTCGCCGTCACATTCTTGGCAATGGTGTTCACCCGCTTGAAGGTGTTCTCAGCGGTGGGCCCAGCGACCGCGATCTCAATCGCCGTGTCACTGCTGGCGGCCGTGACCCTGTTGCCTGCAATCCTGGTACTTACGGGGCGGCGGGGCTGGATAAACCCTCGCCGGGATCTGACAAAGCGCTTCTGGCGCCGGTCGGGGACCATGATCGCACGCCGGCCCGCCAGATTTCTGGTCGGTAGCCTCGTGGCGCTGATCGCGCTCGCCGGAACTACCAGCCTTGCCCGCTTGAGCTTCGACGACCTGCGGTTCTTGCCGCAAGATGTCGGCAGCGTGGCCGGCTACCAGCAGATCAACCGACATTTTCCGTTGAATACCATGACGCCGGCCGTCCTGCTCGTGCAATCGCCCCGCGACCTGCGCACCCCGGCTGCGTTGGCCGACCTGGAAGCAATGGCCAACAGGATCAGCGAACTGCCCGACATCGCCATGGTTCGGGGCCTGACCCGGCCTTACGGCGAGCCGGTCGAGCAGATGACGGCCTCCTTTCAAACCGGCGAAGTCGGCGGCAGGCTCAATCAAGCCTCAACGACCATCTCAAATCGCATCGGGGATCTCGACACGCTGGCCGGAAGTAGCCGGCAGATGGCCGGCGCGCTCACACGGGTACGCGAACGAGTCGCGGACGCGATGTCCGGTGCCGACAAGCTCCTGACCGAGTTGGAAGAACTGCAAGGAGTGCTGACCGCCAACCACACCAGCCAACAGCTCGGCAGCGCGGCGAAAATACTCGGCAGCATGACCGCGCTCAGCGGCAACCTGAGCGCGACCGTGTCGGGCGCCCAACAGATTGCGCGGTGGGCAGGCCCGATAGTGGCCGCCCTTTCATCCAGCCCCGGGTGCGGCACCGACCCTGGCTGCGTCCGCTCACGCAACGAATTGGCGTCACTCGTCGCTGCCGATAACGATGGCACTCTTGAGTCAATCGCCGCGCTGGCTGCGAGTTTCCGAGATATACGGGATGCCGAGACCGTCACCCTGACGATAAACAAGCTCGGGCAGCAACTGAGCCAGGCCGTCAACTTCCTGAAGACAGGCGGCGGCCTGCGTTCCCGCATGACGCAGATGACGCAGGGAGCGAACGCTCTGGCCGACGGCGGCACAGCAGTCGCTGACGGAGTGCAGCAATTGGTCGACCGTACCAAGCAGCTGGGGACTGGACTGAGCGATGCGTCCTCCTTCCTGCTGGACATCAAGCACGACGCGCACCGTCGGTCGATGACCGGCTTCTACATCCCGGCGCAGTTCATGGGCACCGACGAATACCGCAACGGTGCGAAATTCTTTCTTTCCGATGATGGCCACTCCGCCCGTTATTTTGTCCAAAGCGCGCTCGATCCCTTTACTGCGCAGGCGATGGACCAAATCGGCAAAATCATCGATGCCGCAAAGTCAACGCAGCCGAATACCGAATTGGTGGATGCGTCGGTAGCGCTGACCGGCATCACCGCCGGCCTCAAAGACACGCATGACTACTACCAGACCGATATGAAGTTTATCTTCATTGCGACTGTCATTATCGTGTTCCTCATCCTCGTCGCGCTCTTGAGAGCAGTCGTGGCTCCGCTGTACCTCATTGCTTCTGTTATCGTTTCCTATCTGTCGGCCCTGGGCCTCAGTGTCATAGTTTTCCAACTGCTCTTAGGACAGGCCTTACATTGGAGTCTGCCGGGCTTGTCTTTCGTCTGTCTGGTCGCGGTCGGCGCCGACTACAACATGCTGCTGATATCCCGGATTCGCGAGGAATCAGGGCATGGCGTGCGTGTCGGAGTGATACGAACCGTCGGCGCCACCGGCGGCGTGATCACATCCGCTGGGATGATATTTGCGGCGTCGATGCTCAGCTTGGTGACAGCCAGCATTACCACGATGGTTCAGGCCGGTTTCACTATCGGTATCGGGATACTTCTCGACACTTTCCTGGTGCGTACGGCTACCGTGCCGGCATTAGTCGCTCTTATCGGCCGTGCCAGTTGGTGGCCGCGTATTCATCCGGAAAAATGCGGCGGCATGCTGCTGGCGCTGATCCCGGAAGGTAGCCTCACTCGCTCATTTTATAAGTATTTCCGCAGTCAATTCGACTCCGCGAATGTGCCCGCTATGGCGGCGGGCCTGACACCACCGACAGAGCGATGCGAGTCCGGCAGAGTAACGCTCGGCAGAGTCCTGCCCGACTCTTATCTGGGCATCCATGCGCTTCCGTTGTTTGCCTGCAGCGATGAGCCCCGGCTACCGCTGCGGCGACCGAAATCGACCACGCCGGCAACGGTGCGCGCCGAAGGGCGGTTCCGTACCCGACATGGCGATTTCCTGCAGCACGCGCTACCGCTGTTTGATCTCAAATCCGCATCGCCAGCAGCGGCCAATCGAGGAGCGTGCGATGCCGGTTGATCGACCGATCCCCCCGCGAGCCTCTGCAGGCAATGGCCGCATTGATCGATTCCACGGCCGCAGTATTTCTGCCGCTGCACTCACCAGCAACCGAATTCCCCGGCGTTGGGCCTATCAACCACTAGAAAAGGAGTCAAATCATTAAAGTATTCGTCATAGGTGGCGACGGCTTCTGCGGATGGCCCTGCGCCCTGAATTTGGCTGACGCGGGTCACGAGGTGATCATCGTGGACAGCCTGGTCCGCCGCAAAACAGACATCGATCTGGGCGTCAAGTCTCTTTCGCCGATCGCGAATATCTTCGAGCGCCAGCAGGCATGGGAACAGACCGGAGGCAATCCGATCGGGTTTGTGCAACTCGACATCGCATCGGAATACGAGCGGCTCCGCGATCTACTCGCCACGGAACGACCCGATTCGGTGGTGCACTGCGCCGAACAACGGGCGGCGCCGTACTCGATGAAAAACGCGTCCACCAAGCGCTACACGGTCCATAACAACATCAACGGCACGCACAACCTGCTCTGCGCCATCGTCGAAACGGGGCTGGATATTCACGTGGTGCACTTCGGCACCATGGGTGTGTACGGTTACGGCGTTTTACAGAACGGCTCGATCCCTGAGGGATATCTGGACGTCGAGATACCCGATGGCGTTACGGGTTCATCCCGGAGACAAATCCTGTATCCCGCCGACCCGGGCAGCGTCTACCACATGACAAAGTCCCTGGATCAGCTGCTGTTCTATTTCTACAACAAGAACGATCGAGTTCGGATCACAGACCTGCACCAAGGAATTGTCTGGGGCACGAACACCGTACAAACCAAGCGTCATCCGAAACTGATCAATCGTTTCGACTACGACGGCGACTACGGAACAGTGCTCAACCGCTTCTTGATGCAATCTGCGATCGGATATCCGCTGACGGTGCATGGTACGGGCGGGCAGACCCGTGCCTTTATCCACATAACCGACTCCGTTCGCTGCGTACAACTCGCGCTGGAGAATCCGCCGGGCAGGCAGGAAAGAGTCAGCATCTTCAACCAGATGACGGAAGTCCACAGAATCAGGGATCTGGCGAAGAAGGTGGCGGCCCTCACCGGCGCTGAGATCGCGTATCTGCCGAATCCACGCAATGAAGCGGCAGAGAACGACTTGCAGGTGAAGAATGAGCACTTGATCGACCTTGGACTGCGGCCTACCACCCTGAGCGAAGGGTTAATGACCGAACTCGTAGACGTCGCAAAGCGTTTCGCTTACCGGTGCGATCCTGCTCGGGTGCCATGTACGAGCGCATGGCTGGACAAGGCACGTGCCGGCGAGGAAGAGATCAGCAGCGCATCAATGGTCCCGTTGGGCGCTCTCACAGCTGAATTATGAAATAGCACCCGTCTCTGCACGGATTTCGACGTGGCGGCGCAAGCCGCTCCCCCATTCCCCGGACGCGAGGTACCTGATGCGCATTTCAATATTCACGGACAATTTCCTGCCGAAAGTCGACGGTATCGTCACGAGGCTCACCATGACGGTGCAGCAGCTCACCGCCGGCGGGGACGAAGTGCAGGTCTTCTGTCCCGGAGATGCACCGTCCACCTACCACGAAGCTGAGATTGTTGGTTTGCCATCAGTCCGATTGCCGTCGTACCCCGAAGTGAAATTGGCGCTGCCCACCCGCACTGTTTCCGCTGCGCTGGATCGTTTTCAGCCGGATGTGATCCACGTTGTCAACGCCTTCGGGTTCTTAGGTATAGGGGGCATCTGGTTCGCCAGGCGTAAAAGAATTCCGCTCGTCGCCAGCTACCACGTCGATCTGCTGAAATATGCCGACTTCTATGGGTGGCCGGGGCCGGTGAAGCGGGCCAGTTGGCAACTCGTCAAGACTGCGCACAACCAGGCGAGGCTGACTCTTTGCACCTCCACACCACTTGGAGCAGACCTCAGCAACAGGGGCGTCCAGCGCATCACACAGTGGCCACGAGCGGTGGATACCGAACTCTTCCATCCTCACCGAGCATCGTCGGACTCGCGAAATAGATTGCTGGGAAACCATAGTGACAACGGTGCCCTTCTGCTCTACGTCGGCCGCCTGGCTGTGGAGAAGGAGATCGAACAGATGCGTCTGGTGCTGGATGCGTTGCCCGAAGCTCGGTTGGCCCTCGTTGGTGACGGTCCGCACCGCAGACAGTTGGAGAAGTATTTCGCCGGCACCGCAACCACATTTCTGGGTTATCTGAGCGGTGAACAGCTGGCAGCGGCCTATGCCAGCGCCGACGCCTTCATGCTGACCTCTTGCACCGAGACTCTGGGCCTGGTGCTGCTAGAGGCGATGGCTGCAGGCTGCCCCGTGATCGCCGCCAACCGAGGCGGCGTTCCTGACGTCGTCGAGGATGGCGTCACAGGTTTCCTGTACGACCCCGACCGTCCTGATGACCTACTCGCGCAAAGCAAGCGGCTACTGACGAATGGCGCTTTGCGCCAGGCGATGAGCTGGGCTGCACGGCAGGAGGCCGAGCGATGGAGCTGGACGTCGGCCACGGAACAGTTGCGGCGCAGTTACGTCCGCGCTATCACCGAGAACACCGCCGTTGGGCGCTTGATCGACAGCGGCGCCGCGTCAGGAACGTGATCGCCCCGACTACTGCATCCGGGGGCGTCGAGCGTCACCCTCATGTGGAGACAACAGGCGGTTGGCGGCGGTGTAGGGATCGTCGCGCCCGTCGACCACCGCCTCGGCAAGCACATCCAGATCCGGCCGCGTCCGCAGCAAGGTCTGCGCCAGCGAGAGGATCTGCGCCCGGGCGCGGGCCAGCCGCCGGGCGGGATTGTCGGAGCGGTGATGGGCTTCGATGGCGGCCACCAGGCCCTCGAGTCCGTCGCCGCGGGCGGCGATCAAGCTGACGATCGGCACGCTGGTCTCGGCCCGCAGATCGCGGACGGTCTGCTCGGCGCCCTCGCGGTCGGCCTTGTTGACGGCCACGATGTCCGCGACTTCCAGCAGTCCCGCCTTGGCGGCCTGCACCGCGTCGCCCGCTCCGGGATTGAGGATGACGACGGTGGGGTCGGCGACGGCGGCGATCTCGATCTCGGACTGGCCTACTCCGACGGTCTCCAGCAGGACGACGTCGTAGCCGATCGCGCCGAGCAGCAAGATGGCGGCGGGGACGGCGGCGGCGAGGCCGCCGAGATGGCCCCGGCTGGCCACCGAGCGGATGAGCACGTCGGAGTCGTTGATGTGTGCGGTCATTCGGATGCGGTCGCCCAGCAGGGCGCCGCCACTGAAGGGCGACGACGGATCCACGGCCAGTACGGCGACCCGCTGGCCGTGCTCCCGGTAGGCGCCGACCAGGGCGCCGATGGTCGTCGACTTGCCGGCGCCCGGGGGGCCGGTGATGCCGATCACGCGCACCGGCGCGGCCGGGCCGATGGCAGTCAGCACCTCGTCCCGGCGTTCACCCTCGACGAGGCTGAGCAGCCGGCCGACCGCGCGCGGAGAACCGTTGCGCGCCTTGATGATCAGATCGGAGACGTCCAGGATTGCGTCCGTTCGGCGGGGCGTGTTTGTTAGCGAGAACCCCATTCTCGCATCTCTCTCACGACCCCCCGCGAGCAGACGCAAGATCGCACG
This sequence comes from Mycobacterium sp. Z3061, assembly GCF_031583025.1. Taxonomy (NCBI): domain Bacteria; kingdom Bacillati; phylum Actinomycetota; class Actinomycetes; order Mycobacteriales; family Mycobacteriaceae; genus Mycobacterium; species Mycobacterium pumcae. Next base: position 5,981,094 of record NZ_CP134062.1, read on the forward strand.
TTTCCGAAGGAAATCGTGCGATCTTGCGTCTGCTCGCGCCACCATAATGGCACCGTGAACACAATCGAGGTGCCTGGCGGCAGAGTGTGGTTCAAGCGGGTGGGCTCCGGTGACGGCCTGCCCCTGCTGGTGGTGCACGGCGGCCCCGGCCTGCCGCACTACTACCTAAGCTCACTGGAACGCCTGGCCGACGAGCGCGAAGTGATCTTCTGGGATCAACTCGGCTGCGGCAATTCCGAACACCCGTCCGACCCGGGTCTGTGGACCATGCAACGCTCGGTGGCGGAAATGGACGCCGTGGTTCAGTCATTGGGACTCAGCGCTTTTCACATTTTCGGCAATTCGTGGGGCGCCATGCTGGCGCAGCAGTACGTGCTCGATATGCCCTCGGGCGCCGTCAGTCTCACCATCTCCAACAGCGCCGCGTCCATCCCGGTGTTTGCGGAGAATGTGATCCGGCTGAAGTCTCAATTGGACCCCGCCACTCAGGATGCGATCGACCGCCACGAAGCCGCTGGCACCACCGATTCCGCGGAATACCAGGCGGCGATCACCACCTGGAACCAAACGTATCTGTGCCGCTCCCAGCCCTGGCCTCGAGATCTCTACCTGGCCTTCCAGAACATGGGCGCCGAGATCTTCCACACCATGTTCGGGCCGAGCGACTTCAATATCGTCGGCACCATCCGGGACTGGGATGTGATCGACCGGCTCACGGAAATAAATTTGCCTACCTTGTTGCTCGCCGGCCGCTTCGACGAATGCTCACCGGAGCACATGCGGGAAATGCACGAGCGAATCGCAGGGTCGCGCTTCGAGTTCTTCGAGAACACCGCCCACCTCCCGTTCATCGAGGAGCCGGACCGCTTCGACGAGGTGATGCGTGACTTCCTCGCACAGCACGACCGAGCTTGATCGCCAGCGAATGCGGGTATAGGCGAGCTGTGGTTGGCTACAAACGATGAAGCTGCGGCGTGACCGTAAGAAGGGGGACGCGTTGTTGAAGCGTGAGGTCGGGGCCAGCCTGCGGGTCACCGTCACCGATCCCACGGCTCTTGAGTTCCAGATCGCGGTCGCGTCGCTGCCCGGTTTGCAGATCAACGAGTCGTTGACAGTGCAGCTGGACGGCAAACCGGTCTCGGTGCGCGAAATTCCCGGCGAACACGGAAACCGCATCCACACCGCCGATGTCGGGACGGGTGATCTGCAGGTCACCTACGAGGCGACGGTCACGGGCCGGGCCGATCCAATCGCGGTGCGGGATCTGGACGTGTCGACCTATCTGCGGCCCAGCCGCTACGCCGAGGCCGACAAGTTCTTCGGCTTCGCGGCAACCGAATTCGGCCAGTACACGAACTCCGTGACGCTGCTGGAGAAGGTGTCCTCCTGGGTGGGAACAAGGCTCAAATACGTTCCGGGATCCAGTGATCCGATCGACGGCGCGACCGACACCCTGCTCGCCGGCGCCGGAGTGTGCCGCGATTACGCACATCTGGTCGTCGCATTGCTGCGCGCGGTGAATTTACCCGCCCGCCTGGTCGCGGTATACGCACCCGGCTGTGACCCGATGGACTTCCACGCCGTGGCCGAAGCGCTTATCGACGGCCAGTGGCAGGTGGTGGACGCGACCTGCCTGGCGCCGCGCCAGACGATGCTGCGCATCGCCACCGGACGCGACGCGGCAGACACCGCCTTCCTGGATAACCATGGCGGCTCAATCGAATTGACAGAATCGATGATCACGGCGGTCACTACGGACCCGCTGCCCCGCGATTCGGTAGAAGAACTCGTCTCGCTGGGCTGACGGCCGGGGTCAGGGCGCTTGGGCCCGTTGGCGCTCGGCGCTCGTCAGACGGACCACCGAGTGACAGTCGCCACATTAGGACTGTGCGGAGGGTCCGACGGGGTACGCGATACAGGACCGCTTCCGAACGAAAGGAGCACAACCATGGCCGACAGTGGACCTGTGGCAGGCATCAAGGGCGTCATCGAGGACGTCATCGGTAAAGCCAAGGAAATCATCGGGATCATCATCAGCAACGACGATCTCCGCAACGAAGGCCGCGCCCAGCAGGACAAGGCCGAGGCGCAGCGCAACGTTGCGAAGAAAGAAGCGCAGGCTGAGGCAGCTCGCGGAGCCGCCAGCGCCGCCGAAGCGCGCCAGAAGGCCAAGACCTCCAAGTAAAAACTCAGCACCCGGCGTGGGGCGCCTGCTCGGCAGGCGGTCCCCACGCTGGGTGTTGATCAATTCTTGCCGGCGTTGAGCTTGCTGACGATCGCCCGGAAGTCCTCGGTGACGAACGACTGATGTTCGGCCGACAGGGCGTAGTCCAGGCTGGCCAGTACGGCGCGTTCCAGGTGGATGTTAAGCACGCGCTTGGTGCTCTCCACCGCCTGTTGCGGCAGTTCCATGATCTTCTTGGCGCACTCCACCGCCGCAGCGAACGGGTCGTCGGCCACGTGGTTGGCCAGACCGAGTTCGACTGCGCGTTGGGCGCGAATCCTGGTTCCGGTCAACGCATATTCCTTGGCCAATAACAGGCTGATGTGCAACGGCCAGGTTAGTGGTCCGCCGTCAGCGGCCACCAGACCCACCTGCACGTGCGGGTCTGCCAGGAACGCGTCCGGGGCGATGAAGACGATGTCGCTCAGCGCCACCAGACTGCAGCCCAACCCGACGGCTGGGCCGTTGACGGCCGCCACCACCGGGATCCGGCACCGCGCCATCCCCAGTACGATTTCGCGTCCATCGCGAATCGTTTTGGCGCGCAAGGCGGCATCTTCGGCGAGTTCGGCCAGATACGCGAAATCCCCGCCGGCCGAGAAGGCCTTCCCGCTGCCGGTGATCACCGCGGCGCGCGCCGAGGCGTCGTCGGTCAACCGTTGCCACAACCGAGCCAGCCCGACGTGCAGGCTGTCGTTGACGGCGTTGAGGTCATCCGGGCGGTTCAGCGTGATGATCCGCAGTGCCCCCTCGGCACGGACGTCGATTTCGCTTGGCATGTCGTACATGTCAGACTCCCAATCCCAGGATTCGCGAGGCGATGATGTTCTTCTGAATCTGTGATGTCCCGCCCATCACGCTCTGCGCACGGCTGTACAGATAGGCGCTGAAGAGGCTCGAGTCACGGGTGCCGCCGACGGCCAGTGCGGCGTGCCCGACAGACTGTTCCACCCACGTCATCAACAGCTTGTCCAGAGAGCCTTCAGGACCGTGGGACACTCCGTCGAGTTGCTCGGACAGCCGGCGCCGCACGTGGTGCGTCAACATCTGGGCCTGCACCGCCGCCCACGCCACCTCATCACCGACCTCTCCGTCACTGCGCGCCACCAGTTCGGCGACCAGCTTGTTGTAGCGGGCCGCGTAACCCAGCGTGGACGGTTCGCGTTCGTGCCCGACGACCGTCATGGCCACGGCCCATCCGTCACCGGGCGCGCCGACCATGCGGTCCGCCGGGACGGTGGCCCCGTCGAAGAACACCTGACCGAACTCGTTGGTGACGCCGTTGATCATCTGCAGCGGACGCTGTTGCACGCCAGGCTGTTTCATCGACAAGACGAACGCAGACAGACCGCGGTGCCGTTTGGCACCCGGGTCGGTGCGGGCCAGCAGCAGGCACCAGTCCGCGACGTCGGAGTAGCTCGTCCAGATCTTGTGCCCGTGGATCACGTAGTCGTCGCCGTCGCGGGTCGCGGCGGTGGTCAGCGATGCCAGGTCTGAACCCGCACCCGGCTCGCTGAATCCCTGGCACCAACGCTCGGAACCGTTGATGATGCCGGGCAGGAAGCGCTGTCGCAGAGCGTCGCTGCCGTGGTGGCCGATGCCCATCACCAGATACCCGACGCTGGGGCGCGGCGGGGCGCCGGCACGCGCGATCTCCTCGTCGACGATCACGTCATAGACCGGTGGCAGTTCCAGCCCGCCGTAATCGCGCGGCCAGGACAGTCCGAAGAACCCCTCTTCGTAAAGGGCTCGGTGCCAGTCCGCCTGCTTCGCCCAGTACTCGTCACCCGATCCGCCGAACTCCTTGGCGTGCAGGGAAAGCCAGGTGCGCAGCCGCTGCCGGAACTCGGCCTCCTGCGGTGAGTCACGAAAGTCCACGGCCGACCTCCTTCAGGGTGACCGGCCACAGCTCGGTCGATGTCAACGCGCGGCGCAGATACACATGCGCCAGGCATTCCCACGTGTTGCCGATTCCGCCATGCACCTGGATCGACGTTTCGCACACTGTTCGGGTGGCGCGGGCGCAGTAGACCTTGGCCACCCGCGCGGCCTGGATCGCGTCGGCCGGCTCGAGTTCGTCCACTGCCCAGGCGGCGTGGCGCAGCACGCTCACCGAGCCTTCGATCAGCGCCAGGCTCTCGGCCAGCAGATGGGCGATGGCCTGGTAGGAGCCGATCGATTTGCCGTACTGCTCGCGGATTTTCGCGTAGTCGCACGCCAGCGCGTGAGCGCCGCGCGCCGTGCCGACCAGGTCCGCCGCCGTGCCGACCAGTGCCAGGGCAAGCCATCGATCGGCTGCTGGGGTGGACACCTCGCCTAAAGGTGATGGCGTCGAAACGATTTCAGTGCAGGCGCGGGTGAGGTCCGCACCGCCGCCCGCGTCGCCGTCCGCGCCGCCGATATCGGCCGTCAGCACCGTGGTACCCGAGAGCAGCACGGCGCGCTGATACCCACGGGAGTCGAAGGCCAGCCCGTTGACCCCGACCGTCGCGGCGCCGATGCCGGATTCCAGATACCTAGCCAGGTCGTCGGCAAGTACCGGTCCCAGAAAGGGAGCGTCGACGAGTCGTCGGCCGAATTCCTCTGCTACCAGAGCGACTTCGATCCCCGAAGCCCCGTCCGATCGCAGCGACCGCCAGCCGGTCTGGTCGATCTGCTTGTCCAGACGCATGATCCGGCTCTGGTCGGTGAGTTCTTGCACAGCGGCCGGACCGAGATCATCAGCCATCTTGGCCGCGGCGTCGCGCAGTTGCTGTTGTTCAGCGGTCAGACGTACATCCATAGCTCTCCTTGAGCACTCTGCGCAGCACCTTGCCGGAGGGCAGGCGAGGGATCTCGGTCACGAACACCACCCGGCTCAGGTGCTTGTATGAAGCGAGTTTCGCATCCACCCGGGCAATGAGTTCCCCGGCGCCGACCGGGATGTGGGTGGTGACGGCGGCGACGACGGCCTCGCCGTTGGCGCCGTCCGGAACGCCGAAGACCGCGCAGTCCTTCACCGCCGGATGGCCGTGCAGCACGGTTTCGATCTCCGCGGGCGCAACCTGGAAGCCCCGCACCTTGATCATCTCCTTGAGGCGGTCGGTGATCCGCAACCAGCCTTCGGCGTCCAGCCACCCGACGTCCCCGGTGCGGTACCAGCCGTCGTCAGACACCTCAGCGGTGGCCGTAGCGGGCAGATAGCCCGCCATCAGCGAATCGGACCGTGCCTGGATCTCGCCGGCCTCACCAGCACCGGCCGGTTCGCCGGTGTTTAGCGACACCACCCGCAACTCGACACCGGGCACCGCACGGCCGACCGAGTCCAGGCGGGCCCCGCTCAGCGGGTTGCAGGTGATGACTGGTAGTTCGGTGGTGCCGTAGGCCGGCACCCAGCCGATGCCGGTGCGCCGGGTCACCGTCTCGGCGATGCTGCCGGTGACGGGCGTGGCGCCCCACATGATGTAGCGCAGCGACGACAGGTCGTAGGACTCCAGGTCCGGGTGTGACGCCAACGCCAACGCAATTGGGGCGACGGCCATTTCGACTGTGATGCGGTCGGTTTCGATGTGCCGCAGCATCCGGTCGATGTCGAAGCGCGGGTGCAGCCTGACCAGAGCCCCGGTACGCAGCGCAGTGAGGATGTTGAGCAGACCAAGGATGTGTGACGGCGGGGTGGTGACCTGCAGGCGGTCCCGCTCGGTCAATCCCAGGGCGGCACGCCAGTGCCGCACCGCCGCGTCCAGCGACGCGTGGGTGTGCCGGACGGCCTTCGGCAGCCCGGTGGTACCGGAGCTGAAGACCAGCACCGCGTCGCCGTTCGGCCGCACCGCCGTGCTCCCGGCTTCGGCCGGGGTGAGCGGTTCGTCCAGGTGCAGCATGGGTGACAAGCCGTCCAGCACCGGATGGTCCCCGACCGCGTCGGCCGGATCCGTCAGCGCCAGTGCGTGTTCGACCTCGTCGCGTTTCCAGGCCGGGCTGATCAGAACGGCCGCTGCGCCGAGTCGCCAGACAGCGTGCACTGCGGCGATGAACTCCGGCCGGTTGGACGCCATGAGCGCGACCCGCTGCCCTGCCTGGACTCCCCTCCTCCGCAGGGTCACGGCCAGACTCTCGGTCATCGCACCGAGCTCAGGCAGGCTTAAGTGCCGATCCTCGAACACGAGCGCGGCCGGCTCGGTCACGTCTCGATCCCTCCGGCGGTCTTGAGAAGGTCCTATCGTCAAGTGAGAATACTATTCTCTATAGTGAAGAATACAAGTGCGTGGAAGGTGCGTATGACGGAGGCCGCCGTGGTGACGATTCACCTCGACCGCAGGAAAGTCTCGGTGCCACTGGTGCCCGGTGAGACGTTGCTGGAGACTGCGCGGCGGGCCGGGTTGGACCCGCCGTTCAACTGCGAGGCCGGGAACTGCGGTACCTGCATGGCGCGGCTCACCGAGGGCAGCGCGACCATGCGCGTCAACGATGCGCTGGACGACGACGAGGTCGCCGACGGTTACGTTTTGACGTGCCAAGGCATTCCGGACAGCACACCGATCACCGTTCACTACGAGTAGCCAGGAAAGGCCAGCGATCATGGCGAAAGGCATTATCTACGTCGAGACCTATCCGAGTTCGCCGGACCGCGAGCAGGAGTACAACACCTGGTACGACGAGATCCATCTGCCGGAACTGGTGGCCATCGAGGGGATCGCCTCCGCCCGCCGGCTGCGACCGGTCAACGGCGAAGGACCCTATATCGCGCTGTACGAGATCGAAGGCGACGATCTGCAGGCTGTCCTGCAGGGCATGAGCGGAGCCAAGCTGACGATGTCCAGTGCGCTGCAACTGGATCCGCCGCCCATCCCGCGGTTACTCGAGGTGATCACCGAGCACGAAGGCTGACCGGCTCACTCCAGCAGTCGTCTGCGCATCGCCTCGGCCACAGCCGCGCCGCGATCCGAGACACCGAGCTTTTCGTAGAGGTTCTGGACGTGGGTACGAACGGTGGTGGGCGCCAGGTGCATCGTCTTCGCCATCTGGGGTACGGAGAGTCCCTCGGCAATCATCCGCACCACCTCCAGTTCCCTCGGGGAGAGTAGCGACGCATCGCCGCGGGCGCGCTGGTGTACCTCTCCGGCCAAACCCCCGACCAACTGGGCTGCGACGTATCTTTCGCCGCGCGCACACCGGCACACCGCATCGGCGATCTCGCCGCGCTCGGCTTCCTTGGTCAGGTACCCGCTGGCTCCCGACGCGAGCGCTTTGTAGAGCAGGGCAGTGTCATCGAATGCCGACAGGATGACGAGGCGGGTCGGCAGGCCGTCGCGTTCGACGGCTTGTATCACTTCGAGTCCGTCCAGCCCCGGCATCTTGTAGTCCACGAGCGCGACATCGGGGCGGTGTTCCCGGATCGCGGCCAACACGGCCAGACCGTCACTCGCCTCGGCGACGACGCTGATGGTCCCGGTTTCCTTCAGAGCGCGGACGATTCCCTCGCGGTACACCGGATGATCGTCACCAACCACCACCGTCACCTGGGGCGTGGATCCGGCCATGATGCACTTCCGCCTTTCCCGAACCCGCAAACACATAGCCGGCTCAACGCGATTATGGCATCACGGCTCGCGCAACCAAGTCCGCGACCACGTGTTCGAGGCCGCATCCTCCGATCGCATGGTGCGAACATCGTCGGCGAAGGGCTCGATCGACGGATGGCGGGCCGTGACTCCCGCTCCTAGCGTCGGAGCGTGTTTCAGACAATCCCCTCCAACGATCCATTCGAGTCGCGGACCGATAGCTATGCGGCAGAACGTGGTTCGCCGGGCAATCGGTGCCGGCTGTTGCTGACCTACGGTTGCGTGTACGGAAGTTCGATACAGCTCTGCAGTGTGTCGGCGGTGCTGCCGATCCTGTGCGCAAAGTTCGGGAGCGCCTGGGCCGCCGGCCTGGTCTTCCCACTGTTCAGCGTCGCAATGGTCGCCGGGTTCGCCGCGTCCCCGCTGGTTCTCGGACGAGCCAGCCACCTCAGGCATCTCGTCTTGGTGGGCGGATGCGCATCGATGGGTGCGCTGATCGCCTGCGCCGCCTTTTCGGCAGAGCACCGGGTGTTCGTCGATGCGGTGTTCCTTGTTGTCGCGACGGGTATGGGTGTGGTGCGGGGAATCTGCGACGGCACATATCGCGAGCTGGTGGCGGCCATGTTGCCGGTGCATCGGCAGGGCGCCCTGATCCTGACCGAGTGCGCAGTGAGCGCCGTGATCATCGTCTTTGCAACGCTTTTGGTGGTGCCTGCGTTGTCCGGACCCGGTGATCGCGAACTGACCGTGCTGTCCATCGGCGCGGCGAGCATGTTCGCAGCCTCCGCAGCCGGCGTCCTGATCGGCGCGTTCCCTGTCCGTTCCGGCGCCGTCGTGCCGCGATTCGGTGACGCGATGCGCCGAACGTCTGTGATCGTCAGGTCGCAGCCGGCGTTTCGGAAGTACGCAATCGCGCAGGCGATCTTCATTCCCATCTCCCTCAGCCCGACGTTCTACGCACTCCACGCGCCGACCGACGGCGGTCAGAGCAATCTGTCCGCCGTGATCGCCAGCAGCGCAGTGGGACTGTTGATCGGCGCCGTGCTGTGGCGCGTTGTTCACCGCGCTGCGGGGATACGGGGAATGCTCATCGGCAGCACGGGGATGGCGGTCACCGCCGGGGTGGCCTGCGTAGCAGCGCACCTGCTCGAATTATGGCCGCAGACTTGGGTTCACGGACTTGTCTTCGCGCTTACCGCCGCAAGTAACCAGGCTCTGCTGGCCGCATCCACGGAATGGCTCGGCACCATCGCGAAAGAACGTGACCGCGCCATTCTCATCGGGTTCACCGCGGCGATCGCCGCACTGCTCAGGCTGGTGCTCGGCGCGGGAATGTATGCGGCGGCGCAGCAGACGAACGCCTCCTGGCCGGTGATGATGCTGCTGGCGCTCGAGGTCGTCGCCGTCGCCGCGGCCCTGCAGGGAGCTGGCCGCCGCCGGCCGGCCTCCTCTGATCGTAGGAGGGCGTCCGTCATCTGAACCGAGGATCGACAATCGCCCACCGCGTCGCAGCATCGTCCGATACTGCGAAGCGCCGGCGCGACCGACGATCTGTGCATGGATCTCACTCTCACACTGCTTCTTTGGACGATACCCGCCTTCATCCTGTTGTCGATCGTGGAATGGATCGACGACCGGGCCGACACCGAAAAGGCCACGGAGACCTTTTCGACCCGCGACACCGTCGGCAACTGGATGACCTACCTGTTCAACACCGCCGTCAGGATGTTCGGCCACTACTTCCTGCCGTTCTCGACGATCATCGTGGCCAGCGCGCTGACTCCGGTGCACCTTTCGCCGCACCACTGGTGGGTGTGGGTGGCCTGCCTGGTGGTCACCGACTTCTGCTACTACTGGGCCCACCGCGGCGACCACCGCATCCGGCTGCTCTGGTCGGCACACAGCGTGCACCATTCCAGCACCTACTACAACATCTCGACCAACCTCAGACTCCCCTGGTTTCACCCGGTGGCATACACCATCCGCAGCCTGGCCTGGCTGCCGGCGGCGCTGCTCGGATTCCCGGTGTGGATGATCTTCCTGCTCAACACCGTCGGCCTTCTCTTCCAGATCCCGTTCCACACCGAACGTATCGGAAAGCTCTGGCGGCCTTTCGAGTTCATCTTCAACTCACCGTCGCACCACCGCGTGCACCACGGCTCCAACCAGGCCTATCTCGACAAGAACTACGGCGGCATGTTCATCATCTGGGACCGGATGTTCGGTACCTACGCCGAAGAAGTCGAGCAGGTCCGCTTCGGTCTGACCCACGAGGTGGACACCCAGAACCCGCTGAAGTTCAACTACTACGAGACCGCGGCGATGGTGCGCGATGTTGCCAAGGCCCGGACGTGGCGGGCCCGCGTGGGGTACGTCTTCGGCCCGCCCGGATGGTCGGACAGCCGGGCTGCCGACGCCGAGACCACCGTCAGTGCTTGAGATCTGGTAGAGCGATGGACTTCGGGGCGCTCCCGCCAGAAATCAATTCCGCACGGATGTACACCGGGCCGGGCGCGGGGTCAATGGTGACCGCCGCGGCCGCCTGGGAATGCCTCGCCGACGAAATATCACTGGTGGCGGACTCGCACGGCCGGGTGGTGTCAGGGTTGCTCGCCGGACCGTGGCAGGGAGCGGCGGCGCAGTCGATGGCTGCGACCGCCACCACCTACGCCGCCTGGCTCAACGCCACCGCCGCGCAGGTCCATCAGACGGCGGCCCAGGCGCGGGCCGCGGTCTCGGCATACGAGACGGCTTACGCGATGACCGTGCCGCCGGCGGTGATCGCGGCCAACCGTGCGCTGCTGGCGGTGTTGGTGGCCACGAACGTCCTGGGTCAGAATGCCGCGGCAATCTCGGCCGCCGAGATCGAGTACTGCGAAATGTGGGCGCAGGACGCCACGGCCATGCACGGCTATGCCGCGGCGTCGTCGGCGGCGGCCACGCTGACCCCGTTCGCCCCGCCCCCTCGATTCGTTGATCCGGGCGGCCTGGGTGGCCGCGCCGCCGCTGCCGCCCACTCGGCAGCCGCTTTAGCCGGGACGCAGACTCGGTCTGAAGTTTCGTTCCTGATCCTCTCGGCGATCAGGGAATTGGCCTCACTGGCCACGCCGGGCGCAGTCATACACGCCGAGACGATGGTGCTCAACGAAGTCCGGTCCGGACTGACCTTCGCCAATCCCGCACTGACAACGGTGAACTCGTTGTTCAGCGCGGCGAAGAACTTGGTTCCCGGAGCGGCCGCGGCCAAATCGGCTGCCGCGGTGACGTCGACGGCGAGCAAACTGGCTTCGGCTCCGGCCGGACTGGAGCACATGTCGGTGTCGGCTGAGCTCGGCGGGGCAACGAGGATCGGAGCCATGTCCGCGCCGCCGAGTTGGGCCGTGGCGACCCCGCCAGCCGGCTCTGCGGTGAACCTGGCCGACGGAGCAGGTGCCGCGGTGGCCGCCGAAGCCGGCGCGACGGCCGGTGTGCCCGCCGGAGCGCCCCTGCCGATGGCACCGCGCACCGCCGCGGGAAATACCGGCGGGCCCCGCCGGTTTCAGCCGGACCGCCCGATGCTGGGCCGGCTGATATGCGTGCTGTAGCCGCGTGCCACCGCTGTTCCGCCCGGAAATGAGCGCCGGGTTCGCGTCGCCGGCCTGACGTTGCGCGGCATCGAGCAAGCCTTGACACATCCTGAATGATGATGTGAGGTCTTGCTTTCGGGGTGGAGGAGCCACGATGACTTCTTGGGGCCGCAAGAAACCCGGCTGCGACCGGGCACATCGTGTTTGGGCCGGGGCACGGCCGGAATGAGTGACCAGGATCTGGACCGGGTCCGCCGAACCCGCCAACTGAGCGCACTGAAGATCCAGTCTGTGCTGCGCGCGGGACTGGTGACCCTGATGTTCGTCGCCGTCGAAGTGGGGGTGACACCGCACTGGCGCGAGCAACTCGCGCTGACAATCGGGTACGGCGTTCTGGCAGTGTGCGCGGCGATTGTTGCGTTCTTCGTGCTGGGACCACCCGGGACACCGCAGCGGCTGCAAGCGGTGTACTCGATCGTCGACATCGGCGCGGTGTTCGGGTACAAATTGCTCTCGCCGCCGGGTGCGTACCTACCGCTGATGATCCTGGCGCTGCTGCCGATGATGGTCGTGCTCGATGTGTCGCTGACGCGTGCCGCCGCGGTACTCGCCGTCGCCGCGGTCGCATTCAGCATTTCGGTGTACACCGACAACGTATTGCTACACAAGGTCGGTTGGACCCGCCCGACACTGGTCGTGCTCATGTTTCTGTTTCTCTGCTGCACCGCGATCTGCGTGGTGTACCTGCAAGTCAGACATGTGAACGAGATTGCGACGCTGAGCACCTCGCGCGAGCGTCTGCTCGCTCAGACCATGACCGCGTCCGACGAGCAACAGCGCAAGATGTCGGAATTCCTCCACGACGGGCCGCTGCAGTACCTGCTGGCAGCTCGCCAGGACATTGCCGAACACCTCGGCAAGCATCCTGACGAACGATTGAGCGATGCCCTGGCGAGCCTCAAGACCGCATCGGATCAGTTGCGGGAAGCCACCTTCGAGCTGCATCCCGCGGTCCTTGAACACTCCGGGTTGGCCGCCGCCATCAAACAGCTGACTTCGGTCATGGCCGAGCGCAAAGGCATCGCGGTGACCGCCGACATCGACTACCCGGCATCAAATGGGCGGGATCCCTTGCTGTTCGGCGTGGCACGCGAGTTGCTCTCCAACGTCGTGCGTCACTCTAAGGCCACCGAGGTCACCGTGAGACTGAACGTCGCCGACCACACCTGCCGGCTCGCCGTGATCGACAACGGCGTCGGTCTGTCGCCGGAGCGGGCCGCCGAGCGGCTGGCGCAGGGCCACATCGGCCTGGCCTCCCACCGCACGCGGGTGGAGGCGACCGGCGGCACCATGGAAACGATTGCTACGCAGCGAGGTACCCACATCGAAGTCGTGGTGCCACTGAAGGACGAGTGAGGTCGAGTCAGCCGATATTCATGCTGGGAGGCGGCCGGTATCGAGGTTCGTAGTCCGAAACCCGGACCGGGCTGCCGACCAATCGGAAGTCGCCGGCCTGCACAACCACTTCCGGTGTCGCCTCGAGCGCCTCGGGCAAGGTCCGCACGGCCGCAGCCGGCACCCCCAGGGGGCGCAATCGTCGTTCCCAGCCTGCTGCGGTGTCGGTCGCAAGAGCGGACGTGACCGCAGCCAACACCTCATCGCGCCGCGCGACCCGTTGCGTCATCGTCTCGAATCCGTCGATACCGGCCTCGGCGGCAAAAGATTTCCAGAATCCGTCATGCGTGACGAACAGCGCCAGGTAGCCGTCTGAGGTCGGAAAGAGTTGGGCGGGAGCGTAATAGGAGTGGGCACCGAAGGGACGGCGCTGCGGCTCGATGCCGTCGTTGAGGTAGGCCGCCGCGTGGTAGTTCAGCTGCGAGAACATCACGTCGCGCAGCGACACGTCCACCTGCCCCCCGCTGCCGGAGACGATCTTGGCCAAAAGACCCAGCGCCGCACACATTCCGGTGGAGTTATCTGCCGACGAATAGCCCGGCAGAGTCGGCGGACCCTCAGGGTCACCGGTCAGCGCGGCGATGCCGACGCCGGCCTGCACCACGTAGTCGAACGCCGGGTCGTCGCCGCCGTCGAGCCCGAAACCGGTGATGGCGACACACACGATCGTGTCGTTGTGCCGCCGCAGAGCCTCGTAGGTGAGGCCCAGCCGGCGGATGGCCGACGGCTTCAGATTCACCAGCAGGGCATGCGAATTGGCGACGAGCTCGCCGAGGCGCCGTTGCCCCTCCGGCGAATTCAGATCCAGGCAGATGCTTGATTTGTTGCGATTCAAGCTGGCGAAGTAGCTCTCGGAGACCCCGCGGGAGATCTCGCCGCCGACCGGCTCGATCTTGGTGACTTCGGCGCCGAGATCCGCGAGCAGCATGGTGGCATACGGCCCGGCCAGCATGGTGCCGACTTCCAGGATGCGGATGCCGTCCAGTGGGCCCGTTCCCCCGCTCACCGGAGCTCCGCGGCCAGCCCGGCGATCATCTCCCGCGTCCGGCGTTTCGACGCGATGAGTTCGTCGCGGTTGTCACCGATCGGCAGCAGCCGCACCGAAAGATCCGTCACCCCGGCATCGGCGAAACGACGCATCCGGGCCAGAATCTGTTCCGGGTCTCCGGCCGCACACAGATCGCCGACGTCGCGGGCATCGCCGCGCTCGAGGAGTCGCTGATAGTTTGGGGACACCTCGGCCTCACCCAGGATGCGGTTGGCCCTTTCCTTTGCCGCGTCGACTTCTGAAGGCGCACATAGACATACCGGGATTCCCGCGACGATCCGCGGTGCCGGGCGGCCGGCATCGGCGGCAGCCTTGGTGATCTTCGGTGCGATGTGATCGCCGATCGCACGTTCGTCGGCCATCCACAACACGGTGCCGTCGGCCAGTTCACCGGCGATCTGCAGCATTACCGGCCCCAGCGCGGCCACCAGCACCGGCATCGCGGGGTCGGCGGAGAGAACTGTCGGATTGTGCACGGCGAACGAATCGTTTTCGACGTCAACCGGTCCCGGCCCGGCGATGGCGACGTTGAGCACCTGCAGGTAGTCGCGGGTGTAGGCGGCAGGCTTCTCATAGGGCAGGCCGAGCATGTCGCGGATGATCCAGTGGTGCGACGGTCCGACGCCCAGCGCCAGCCGGCCGGCCGCCACCGCATGCGTCGAGAGCGCCTGGCGGGCAAGAGCAATCGGATGTTGGGCCTGCAACGGCACCACCGCCGTACCCAGCTCGATGCGTGAACTGTGCGATGCCATCAGCGACGCCATGGTGAGGCAGTCGAAATCGTCGGGCACCTGCGGCATCCAGGCGGTATCCAGTCCCGCCGCTTCGGCCCATTCGATATCAGCGACAAGCTTGGCCACCTTGCGGGCCATGTCGCCGCGCTCGGCGCCGATCATCACTCCGACACGCACGGTTCCTCCTGCGCGGGTTCGGCAGTACCGGTGAGCGCGCGGATGTCGCGCACCAGAACGTCCAGTGCGGTTCCGGTGGGAAAGACCGCGGCCGCCCCGGCGGACAGCAGCTTGGGCACGTCGGCGTGCGGGATCGTGCCGCCGACCACCACCGCGATGTCCGCGGCATCAGCCGCGCGCAGAGCCTCGACGGTGCGTGCGGTGAGGGCCAGGTGGGCACCCGACAGAATGCTCAATCCCACCACCGCGACGTCTTCCTGCACGGCAATGGACGCGATGTCTTCGATGCGCTGCCGGATGCCGGTATAGATGACCTCGAAACCCGCGTCGCGCAGGGCGCGGGCGACGATCTTGGCCCCCCGGTCATGACCGTCCAGACCGGGCTTGGCGACCAGGATGCGGGCGGCCATCTAGAACACCACCGGCTGCTGGAATTCGCCCCAGACCGCCTTGAGCGCGGAGACCATTTCGCCCACCGTGCAGTAAGCGTTGGCGCAGTCGATCAGCTTGTGCATCAGGTTGTCGGTTCCCTCGGCGCTGCGAGACAGTGCGGCCAGGGCGGATTCGACCGCGGCGCTGTCTCTTTCGGACTTCACCTTGGAGAGCCGTTTGAGCTGGAGATCGCGGCCCTCGGCATCGAGTTCGTAACTGACGACGTCGGGCTCCGGCTCTTGCGACACGAATCGGTTGACCCCGACGACGGGCCGGGCGCCCGACTCGATGTCCTGGTGGATCTTGTAGGCCTCGTCGGCGATCAGGCCTTGCAGGTAACCGTCTTCGATCGCGCTGACCATGCCTCCGTGCTGCTCGAGGTCGGCCATGATCTCGACGATGCGGGCCTCGGTGGCATCGGTCAGGGCCTCGACGAAATAGGAGCCACCCAGCGGGTCGGCGACCTGGGCGACGCCGGTTTCATAGGCGAGGATCTGCTGGGTGCGCAGCGCCAGAGTGGTGGATTCCTCCGACGGCAGCGCGAACGGCTCGTCCCAGGCGGCGGTGAACATCGACTGGACCCCGCCGAGAACCGCCGCCATCGCCTCGTAGGCGACCCGAACCAGGTTATTCTGGGCCTGCGGCCCGTACAGCGACGCTCCGCCGCAGACACAGCCGAACCGGAACATCGACGCCTTGTCCTTGCTGGAGCCGTAGCGCTCCCGCACGATCGTGGCCCAACGCCGCCGTCCCGCACGGTATTTGGCGACCTCCTCGAAGAAGTCGCCGTGCGTGTAGAAGAAGAAAGAGATCTGCGGCGCGAACTCGTCGATGCTCATACGTCCGCGTTCCACCACGGTGTCGCAGTAGGTGACCCCGTCGGCCAGAGTGAAGGCCATCTCCTGTACCGCGGTGGCGCCGGCGTCTCGAAAGTGCGCCCCCGCCACCGAGATTGCGTTGAATCTCGGCACCTCCGCCGCACAGAATTCGATGGTGTCGGCGATCAGTCGCAGCGACGGCTCGGGCGGCCAGATCCAGGTCCCGCGCGAGGCGTACTCCTTGAGGATGTCGTTCTGAATGGTCCCAGTGAGCTTGGCGCGGGGTATCCCTTTCCGCTCCGCCGCGGCGACATAGAAAGCCAACAGGATGGCCGCCGTGCCGTTGATGGTCATGCTGGTGCTGAGTTTGTCCAGCGGGATGCCGTCGAACAGGATCTCGAAGTCTGCCAGCGTGTCGACCGCGACGCCGACCCGGCCGACTTCCTCACCGAAGTCGGGATCGTCGGAGTCGTAGCCGCACTGGGTCGGCAGGTCGAGCGCGACCGACAACCCGGTGCCCCCCTGGTCCAGCAGGTAGCGGTACCGGCGGTTGGACTCCTCGGCCGTGCCGAACCCCGAATACTGCCGGAACGTCCACAACTTGCCGCGGTATCCGGACGCGAAGTTGCCCCGGGTGAAGGGATACTCCCCCGGCGGCGGAGGCTCGGTGCGCCGATCTGCCGGGCCATACACCGGCGCGAGCGGGATGCCCGATGGGGTCTGGGCTGCGTTATCCATCAGTGCATAACGTACTTGCAAAAAAAGAGAATGCCAATACCATAGTCTGAGCTGGCAAAATACCCCTGGCGCCCGCGCTGATGCACCGGCGCGAGGGGTCAGGGACGGGTTTTCGGGGTCCGGCGCGGTCTGCTGGCGATCGTGTGAACATGAGCACACCGGCCGGGTCCGGAGGGACCAATCCGAGGCTGCCCGACACCATCGGCCACGTGCACAAACGCCACCGCACTGACCCGGCGAACGCCGGTGGCGGGCCCGTCGCGCGAACTGCGGCGGGCCGCAGCGTGATTTAGGCTCAGCACGCGCCTGAAGAAGACGGGCCCGGACCTCGCCGGAACAAACTGCCCCCGCCACAGGTTCGTAATCGGCGGTACCCCCCTCGCCCGACGAAAAGAGCCGACCTTGAGCTGCAGCAGATTGCCCGTCCCATCGTCACCCCGGGTGGCGCCGTGGCTGGCCGCGGTCGTCATGTCCGTGGTGGCCCTGGTCGGATCACTGGGGGCCGCGCCGCAGGCGTCCGCCGATCCCGGTTGTCCCGACGTCGACGTAGTCTTCGCGCGCGGAACATTCGAGGCGCCCGGCGTCGGCGCCACGGGTCAGGCGTTCGTCGACGCCCTCAACGCGCGCCTGGCCGGTAAGACGGTGGGCGTCGACCCGGTCAACTACCCGGCGTCACTCGACTTCGGCCGAGCGGTCGACGGTGTCGCCGATGCCAGCAGCAAGGTCGAGGCCACCGCGACCAACTGCCCTAACACCAAGATCGTCCTGGGTGGCTACTCCCAGGGAGCGGCCGTCGCGGCCTACACCACCACCGATTCCGTTCCGGACGGCGTTGCCCTGCCCGACGGGATCGGGCCCATGCCGCCCGGCGTGGCCTCCAAGGTCGCGGCCGTGGTGCTCTTCGCTCCCCCCTCGGACGGGTTCCTGCACCTGGTCGACCGCAGCGCGCCACCCATCAACATCGGCCCTCTGTACGCCGCCAAGACACTGCAATTGTGCGCCGACGGGGATCCGGTGTGCGCGCCCGGCGGGCGCGACCGCGCCGCGCACAGCTCCTACCGGGACAACGGGATGGCCAACCAGGCCGCTGACTTCGCCCGCAGCAAGCTGTCCCGGTAAGAACGTCAAAACCTAGACGCGGCAGAGGATCTCACCATTGGGGATCCCCAGCCAACCGTCGGGTGTCTCGGCCCACGCTCGCCAGGCCGCCGAAATCGCCTCTAGCTCATCGGTATCCGCCATGCCCGTTTTCACCAGCTGGCGCGCCAGATCCGATTGCAGTATTCGATCGGCCCACATTCCGCCCCACCACTCCCGGGTCTCCGGCGTCGCGAAGCACCACATGCCGGCGGTCGGAGTGATGTCGCCGAAACCCGCCTGCTGCGCCCAGGACAACAGACGTCGGCCCGCGTCCGGTTCGCCGCCGTTCGCACGCGCCGCCGTCTCGTACAACTCGAGCCAGCGGTCCAGCAGCGGAATGCGCGGAAACCAGACGAACCCGGCGTAGTCGGCATCGCGAACCGCCACCACACCGCCCGGCACGCAGACCCGTCGCATCTCGCGCAGCGCCTGCACCGGATCGGCCACGTGCTGCAGCACTTGGTGCGCGTGGACGACGTCGAAGGTGTCGTCGGGAAAGTCGAGCGCGTGCACGTCGGAGGTGACGAATGAGACGTTCGATACGTCGCGTCGCCGCGCCTCCTCACGCGCCAGGTCCAGCGCATCGTCGGTGAGTTCAACGGCCGTCACCGATCCACCGGGCGCCACCCGGGTGGCCAGGTCCACGGTGATCGTTCCTGGGCCGCAACCGATATCGAGCAGTGACAGCCCCGGTCGCAGATGCGGCAGCAGGTAGCCCGCAGAATCCTGCGCGGTCCGCCGCCGATGGCTCCGCAGCACCGACTCGTGATGCCCATGGGTGTAGACGGCTTGGTGATGCTCGCTCATAGCGGCTCAGCTTAGCGTGCGGATTCATATATCGAGACATATGTCTCAAAATATGAGACGCCTAGTCGAGTGGCGCATTCAAGATCGGGCGTTGCACACCGGCGCCGGGACCGTCGAAATGCCACCACTCGCCCGAATAGACGTTCAGCCCTCCGTAGTTCATCGCGTCGCGCAATCGCTTTCGGTTGGCCTGCGCTTCGACGCTGACATCCTGGGTGGCGAAAGCGG